>NZ_NESA01000004.1 GCF_002778315.1 Limnohabitans sp. JirII-31
TATTCGCCACGATGCTCTTGCAACATGCGAACAGCGCGTTCGCGCACTTCGGGGGAAAAACGATTTGATTTGCTCATAGCTCCATCTTCTCAAAGGTTGGAGCCTCCTCAAAACACGGGGCGATTCACTAGTTTTTCAAGGAGTAGGCAGTTGTTCTTCAAGAATGAACCTTTACCTGAGGTGAGTTTGCTAGGTGTCGTCACGAAGACTATGGACACAGGCTTTGTGTTCTGGAACGTGAACGACGACTTGGGTCACTCTAGCCAGGCGATCATGGGCAGTACCCCACTCATAAAAATGTCATACGGCTATGCACGTCGCTCAGCAGCCGCAGCCTTGTACATCCAGGGCCTCTTGGACAAGGCAGGGTACGAACATGCGGTCGCAATGTTCAAAGCCCTGCAAAGACAGACCGTCCACACAATTGAGTTTCAGGAGTCAGCATCTGCGGATGCTTCTGAATTTCTTAAAAGCTATCACTACTTGATCAGCAGTCTCTTCGAAAAGATGGTCATCCAGATTGCGAACGAGTATGAGATTCCGAAGCGTCGGCTGAGTGACGCTGAGTTATTCGGAGAGGTATTTGACACTGCGAGAGCCGTGCTGGAGGAGCGACTGCATCCAAAGGGTACGGGAGCTGCCTAGCAGTCGGGCGCGGCTTACCTCTGCTACAAGGGCTTCCCCAACTTTGCAAGCAATTGACCCAGGCATGTGAATTCGGTTTTTCAATCCAGATCTGCGATTCGCCTGCTGAATGTTGGTGTTGATGTTTGGATGCAAACGGTGCGGACGGCGTAACTACAAACAGTCACTATTGCTGCATCTTTGCAGCCGACCCTGATGAAAGACGCACGCTGGGGGCTCCATTCGTTAGTCGGGCTTGGGGGCAGTGGCCTGCCTTGTATCCCCTTGAGCTAATCGAGCATTCCCCAGTGCAGGTCCAAACCTTTACACATCAACGACAAGCCTTCACGCGGCTGAAGTTTTGATCTGTGGTGGCATGTTCTTGTGGTGGTCAGCGTTGTCGGTGTGCGCGGTCAAGCTGGCTTCTTGAACCCTTCACCATGCTTGAGCACCGCCCAGCACATGCGGACGTTCTTGGCGGCAATGGCCACAATGGCCCCCGCCAGTAGCCACGCCGCTCGACCAGACTGCGTGCCCAGTGGTGGGTGCTGGAGCAGGCCTCTATGCTGATCAGGCATAGGCAGCAAATAGGCGAGGAGTTTAAGCAATTTGGCGCGTGGCACATTGGGCCGAAGCAGCGCGAGTTTGCCAGCCTCATCCACACCATGCACGGCAAAAACGTTCTTTGCCAAATCGATGCCAACGGTTACGATATTTACAAGACTTCCCTTTCAGAATACAGGTGAGTTGATGAAAAGTACGACCTCTGCATCGTGGCACTCAGTTGCCGTTGACCGCAACCCTGACGGGGCGCGGATCACTTGGGACGGGGAAGTCCCTTTCATTCGTTAGATTCTTAGGATCACCTATGCCACTACCGGAAGTCCTGCTCGGAAGACTCTTAGCTGAAGGAGTAAAAGCTGCACTGAAGGGAATTTTCCACACGGGCGATGATGCCGCGTTATTGGCACAGTTGAACAACAGTATTTGTGCTGAATTGACTTGGTCTAGTAATTTTCTGGACGAACTTCGAAATCCAGATAGTTGCGTTCTTGAATCCAAGATATTGTTGAAAAATCGAGCAAGTATTTCACAAGAATGTGATCTCCAGCTCAGCATCTCTCCGATCCAAGGATCTCTTCACGGGCCACTAAATACCATCTATGGAAATCGCAGTGCCGGGGGCATTCCAACACAGACGGTCGGCCCAAGTGAAGGCTTTGAGATAGCTCTTGAAGATGCAATTAGTCGCATAAGAACCAAAAGCGTCGAGTATCTAGATACTAGTGAATCTATTTTCAAGTACCCCGAAGGCACAACTATCTGCCTAGACAACGGCGTCAACATCTCGCCCTCAGATTTGGTTCTGGATTGTCCTCTGCACGGGGACTATTCGGGTGTTGGCATAGCGGTGCGAATTACGAACTTTCTGGACGAAATCACTATTCATAGATACGCATATGGTGGCATAGCCTTATTAGATGACCGAGCCGAACTTGAGAGGGTCATTTCGAGTGAGGAGAACTCATTCTTTCGCTACGCCGATGGCCTCGTCCCCCTTGGCCATATGTTCATTTTTAGAAACGGAGAAAGCAGCCAAGGAAAATGGCTGCCGACCGACTCACTCAGATGTCTCTACGACGCCAAATCAAGCTTGCCAATCCATCTATCCCACTCTGGTGCCTCCGTATCAATACCAACAGTCTTCGCCAAAGACTCAATAACGACGTTGCGAAACTTCGCTCGACTCTTGTGTGTATTGCGGAAACGCGGTGAATTTAGTTATGACGTAAGAATCTAACATTGCGCTCCAAGGGACGCGCCGCAAGCGGCGCGCCCCTGAGCTTTGACTACAAGGGCTTCCCCATGGTTGTCAAACAGAAATCCATCGTGGTTGAATCGCGCAGCGATTGACCACGAAACTTGACTTCACTTCTTTCCTGCATCACTGTGTGCTTCTTGTCGTTGCCTATTGAGATGAAGGCATGTGGACGGCGAAACTACAAACGGTCATACGAGGCTGCGTTGCTTGCAGCGGACCCTGATGAAAGACGCGCGCCGAGGGCTCCATTCGTTAGTCGAGGCTCTGGGTGATTTCTCACCCGGTTGACCTCCTTTAGCTAAACGAGCATTCCCCGGCGCAGGTCCAAACCTTTCACTCATCAACGACAGTCATCACACGGTGACATCTACAACTGCAATCCCAGTCATTGACTGACGACGCTGTCTATGCCGGCAGCTTGAACGCATCACCGCGTTGCAACATCGCCCAGCAAATGCGCGCATTCTTGGCCGCAATGGCCACCACCGCCTTCCAGTAGCCCCGGCGCGCTTGCACCGAAATCGCCCAGCGACTCACTGGGTCGGTTTTGTTCTTGGCCGCCGCCAGCACCGCTTTGCCACCCATGGTAAGCAAGGTGCGCAGGGGCGGGTCACCGCCTCACAGATGACTGCCGCGTCTGCGGCGTCGTTCTTGCCGCGTTTACCCGAGAGGCGGTAGGGGGCCGCGAACTTCGGTGCCATCAAGCGCACGGTGTGGCCGACTGAGCAAACTCGCGTGCCCAGTGGTGGGCGTCGGAGCAGGCCTCCATGCCGATCAGGCAGGGCGGCAACTGTGCAATAAGCTCTATGAGTTTGCCGCGTGGTACTTCTGGGCGTACCAGGGCAGGTTTGCCTGTTTCATCGACGCAATGCACAGCAAAGACGTTTTTGGCGAGATCAATTCCAACAGTTAGGATTGCCATGACTTCCCCTTCCAGAAAAAAAGTGAGTTGATGAAAAGATTTACCTCTCCATCGTGGCACTTTGTTGCCGTAAACCGCAACCCTGACGGGGGGCGGCTCGCTTGGGACGGGGAAGTCCCTTTCATTCGTTAGGCGTCTCAGGCCACACCTTTACTCCTCCCACAAATGCTCTGGTGCGACGTTGCAGTTGTCCCTCACTTCTCCTGGCCAAATACGGCGGTGGGTCTGCCGTTCGACGGGTGGCTGATCGTCCTATCCCCGCCAACGGACGACTTGGCATGCCGCGCGTCTCTCCTTGCACCACACGGAACAACCTTCGAGGAAGGCGGCGCGGTGTTGTCGAGATTCCTGAGCCGTCTCGCATGGTCCTGGCGCGGCGGAGTCGTGGAGCTGTTCCATTCAGGATCAAACATGCCCGGCCGCCCTGGGTTGCTGGGGCAGGGACGCTTCGGTCGTAGCCCCTGGGCCACGGTAGAACCCTCTCACATGATCTACCTGCCAACCGACCTGTCCAAGGACGCCGAACTCGCGTTGGCCCTCTACCGCGAAGGACTCTCGGTCAACTCCGTTCCCTTTGCATTCCTGAGCCTGTTCAAGGTACTCAACATCAGGTTTGGCGCTGGTGCGGGACAAGAACAGTGGATCAACTCGAATATTCACCGCCTCTGGTACAACCCCGCTGTAGACCGCCTGACTGAACTTCGCAAGACGCATCACGACATCGGAAACTACCTCTACGTTCAAGGCCGATGCGCGGTGGCGCATGCTCATAGCTCACCCCTCGTGAATCCAGACGAGTACGCGGAACGCAGGCGCCTGGAGTCCGACATGCCTCTCTTGAAAGAACTCGTCGCACTATTCATCGAGCAGGAACTCGGCGTCCTTTCAGATTCCAGTTTCCACCATGCGTTTGACCCGAAGCTCCACGCGGGCCAGGCCCTCATGCGCGGGAACAAGCAGGAGGGCTGGATACTTTACGAACCCTTCAAGTGAGAGACGCCTAACCCCTTACAGGGACTTCCCACGTAGTCAAGCACCGCAGGCGCGAGTTATTCACTGTTGACGTCTTTCTTACAAAGGCATGACGGGGATGGTGCGATACAACGGGAACGGAAGTTGGGTGTCAGTTGCTCCTTCGCTCTGGTGGCTTGGCTGGGGTGCGGCTTGCTAGCAGGAGATTAGACTGCGACAGAACTCCAAACCAGCGATGGGCTTGCATTTTCAACGCTTTCAGATGAAGAATTTAAGGCCCAATCATTTGCTGAAACAAAGGCGCTTCACATGCTCACCACCGAGTTTTTGATCACATCGCTCATCGTTGTTCTCATACCCGGCACCGGGGTTGTGTTCACTGTCTCTACAGGCTTGTCGCAAGGGCGTCGTGCGAGCGTCCTTGCTTCTTTGGGATGCACTTTGGGCATCGTTCCGCATTTGTTGGCCACCGTGTTGGGCTTGGCCGCTGTCATGCATACGAGTGCGCTTGCCTTTCAGCTTCTTAAGTACGCAGGTGTTGCGTATCTTTTTTATCTGGCGGTGGTCACGTGGCGTGACCAATCTGCGTTTACCGTACAGCCCATTCGGGCCGATGGTGGTGCGTTGGGCTTAGTCACCAAAGCGTTCTTGCTCAATATTCTCAATCCCAAGCTGACCATCTTTTTTCTGGCTTTTCTGCCACAGTTCATACAGCCAGATGGCGTAGCACCGCTGCTGCAACTCATGGGGCTAAGCGGCGTTTTCATGGTCATGACTTTTGGCGTATTCGTCGTTTATGGCTTGTTAGCGCATGCGTTTCGCAAGTCGGTCATTGAGTTTCCGCGCGTCCAAGCTTATTTGCGCCGCACTTTTGCGGCGGCATTTGCCGGTCTTGGCACGCAATTGGCGTTTTCTGAACGTTGAATTCATCTCACCCGCGACCTTCAAAAAAATAGAGAATCATTGTTGATGCCACTCAACAGCGTCACCGTAAGTCAACCTCAACTTCGAAAGGAAAACGTATGAATAACCCCGTCGGCTGGTTTGAAATTTATGTGCAAGACATGGCACGCGCCAAAACGTTTTACGAGGCGGTGTTTGACACCACGCTGTCTCAGCTCGACAACCCAGAGCTTGAGATGTGGGCTTTCCCCATGGACATGGCCACTTCCGGTGCCTCTGGGGCACTGGTTCGCATGCCTGGTTTCCCCTCGGGGGCCAACAGTGTGCTGGTGTATTTCAAGTGCGCTGATTGCGCCGTAGAGGCTGACAAAGCCGCCAAAGCGGGCGGTACGGTTCAAAAGCCCAAGATGTCCATTGGGCCGTATGGCCATATTGCGCTTGTCGTGGATACAGAAGGCAACATGATTGGTCTTCACTCCATGCAGTGATTTTTTGTGGTGGGCATGGCGTCCATCCATTCGGCACCGCAAAGGCAATGCCGGCCAATGTCCTAAGATCACCCCTTATGAATTGGCTAGAAAAAATCAAATGGGATGACAAGGGCTTGGTCCCCGTCATCGCGCAAGAAAACGACAGCGGCGATGTGCTGATGTTTGCCTGGATGAACCGTGAGGCCCTGCAAAAAACAGCGGAGCTCAAACGTGCGGTGTACTTCAGCCGCTCGCGCAACAAGTTGTGGTTCAAAGGCGAAGAGTCAGGCCATGTGCAAACGGTGCATGACATTCGCCTGGACTGTGACAACGACGTGGTGTTGCTGCGCGTGACACAGCTGGGCCATACCCCGGGCATAGCCTGCCATACTGGGCGACACAGTTGCTTTTTTCAACGCCTAGAAGGCAACGACTGGCAAGCCTGCGAGCCCGTGCTCAAAGACCCCGAATCGATTTACAAATGACCGCCATGAGTTCGACCGACGTCAACAATTTAGACACTTTGCAACGCCTCGCGGCAGTGATTGAAAGCCGCAAACCCGCCAACGGGGGCGACCCTGAGAAGAGCTACGTCTCACGCTTGCTGCACAAAGGGCCAGATGCTTTTTTGAAAAAAATTGGCGAAGAAGCCACTGAAACCGTGATGGCCGCCAAAGATGTGGACCACGGCGGTGACCCTGCCAAACTGGTGTACGAGGTGGCTGATTTGTGGTTCCACAGCATGATTGCCTTGGCCCACTATGGCTTGACGCCTGCCGATGTGGTGAACGAATTGGCACGCCGTGAAGGGCTGAGCGGTCTGGAAGAGAAGGCCCTGCGCAAAGCCCAGGCACGCGAACAGACGGGCGAATGACGCACGCCATGGCACTGCCGCCTGATACCTCCGCACAGAACGACTCGGTCCAGACCATCAGTCTGGTGAGCTACGTGCTGCACTTGATCGTGGCGGTGAGTGCGGTGGTTCCGGGCGCTCAGGTGGGGCCTGCTTTGCTGGTGGTGGCCTTGATTTTGGATATGGTGAAGAAGGAAGACGCCCAGGGTACGTGGCAGGCTTCTCACTTCAGCTACCGCATTCGCACAGTGCTGTGGGTGGCGGCTTTGTATGTGGTCACGGCACCGCTGTGGTTCTTGTTCTTTTTTCCAGGCTGGATGGCCTGGGCCTTGATTTCAATTTGGTTTCTCTACCGCATCGTGCGGGGTTTGGTTCGCATGAACAAGCAGCAGCCGATGGATGATTTCGTTCTTTAAAGTGATCAGCATGACGAGTGACAACTGTATTTTTTGCAAAATCATTGCGGGCCAAATTCCCTCGCGCAAAGTGTATGAAGACGATGAGGTGTTTGCCTTTCACGACATCAACCCTTGGGCACCCATTCATTTTTTGATGATTCCCAAGCTGCATATCCCCTCCATGGCGCACGTAGGCCCTGAGCATGAGGGCTTATTGGGGCGCATGATGTTGCTGGCCCCTAAGCTGGCTTTGCAAGAAGGCGCGCGTCCTTATCCGGAGGGCGGCTTTCGCATCGTGACCAACACCGGTGCTGAAGGTGGGCAAGAAGTCCACCATTTGCACTGGCATGTCATGGGTGGGCCGCGCCCGTGGTTGCGTGGCTGATTAGAATTCCCCGTATTCAAGGAGAAAGACATGGGTTCATTTTCAATTTGGCACTGGCTGATCGTGTTGTTGATCGTCATCATGGTGTTTGGCACCAAGAAGCTCAAAAATTTGGGCGGTGATTTGGGCGGGGCTGTGAAAGGCTTCAAAGACGGCATGAAAGAAGGCTCGACGCCTGAAGACAAGCCTGCTGCGCAAGTCAACGCTGCGGCTGCGGCAGACAAGACCACCATCGACGTTGAAGCCAAGCAAAAGTCTTGATGCACATTGATCGTTTGCTGTGATTGATCTTGGTATTTCCAAAATTGCGCTGATCGGCGCCGTGGCGTTGATCGTCATCGGCCCCGAGAAGTTGCCACGCGTGGCAAGAACGGTGGGCGCGTTGATCGGCAAGGCGCAACGCTATGTGGCCGATGTCAAAGCCGAGGTCAATCGGTCGATGGAGCTCGACGAGCTCAAAAAGATGAAAGACACGGTGGAGAGTGCGGCACGTGATGTGGAGCACTCGGTGCAAACGGCGACCAGCGATTTTGAAAAAGACTGGGCCGACACCACCGCAGGTTTGACGGGCAACGAATACACCCCGCTGGAAACACCGCCCCTGAGCTACCAGCACCCCGGTAAGAAGTGGCGCCTCAAACGCGGTAGCGTGCCCCAGTGGTACAAAGCCCGCCAAGGCGTGCGCACCAAGGCCCTTTCCAGCGCAGCCCGTGTGGCGCGCTTTCGTCCCGCTGTGAGGCCTGATGTCTGATACCCCTTCCCAAGACGAACTGGCTGGCACCGAGCAGCCGTTTGTTCAACACCTGATTGAGCTGCGTGACCGGTTGGTCAAATCAACCATTGCAGTGGCGATTGCAGGCGCAGTGCTGGCGATTTTCCCTGGACCTGCTGAGTTGTACGACTTGTTGGCTGCACCTTTGGTGGCGCAGTTACCCGCTGGCGCCACTTTGATTGCGACATCGGTAATTTCGCCATTTTTGGTGCCGCTCAAAATTTTGCTGATGGCGGCATTTCTGTTGGCTTTGCCGGTGGTGTTGTACCAAGTGTGGGCATTTGTGGCACCAGGCTTGTATTCCCACGAAAAAAAGCTGGTGTTGCCGTTGGTGGTGTCGAGCACGGTGCTGTTCATGATCGGCGTGGCCTTTTGTTACTTTTTCGTCTTTGGTCAGGTGTTCAAGTTCATCCAAAGCTTTGCGCCTAAAAGCATCACGGCCGCACCTGATATTGAGGCCTACTTGAGTTTTGTGATGACCATGTTCATCGCGTTTGGCTTGGCGTTTGAGGTGCCGATTGTGGTGATCGTGTTGGCACGCATGAATGTGGTGAGCATTGAAAAGCTCAAAGGCTTTCGTTCTTATTTTGTGGTGTTGGCGTTCATCGTGGCGGCCATCGTGACCCCACCTGATGTGGTGTCGCAGCTGGCTTTGGCCATTCCGATGTGCGTGCTCTACGAAATTGGCATTTGGGCCGCACAGATTTTTATCAAGCACACGCAAGCGCCAGCGCCAGACGCTGAGTGAGCGTACCCAGAGAGCTCCATGAAACGTCATTGGTTGCTTTTTTCACAAGTGGTCACGGTGGCGCTAGCGCTGTGGTTTGTCGTCGCCACACTCAAACCTGAGTGGCTCAGTCGAGTGCCACGCATGGTGGGTGTGACTTTGCAAGAGGCACCGCCATTGCCCGCTGGGGCAGTGATGCCGGGCAGCCTGAGCCCGGCAGCCAAGCGTGCAGCACCCGCGGTGGTGAGCATTGCCACCACCCAGGCAGCCGCCAAAAACCCGCAACAAAACGACCCATGGTTCCGGTTCTTTTACGGTGACCGTGAAGACGATACGCCGCAAGCGGGTTTGGGCAGTGGCGTCATCGTCAGCGCCGAGGGTTACATACTGACGAACAACCACGTGGTGGAAGGGGCAGAGGAAATTGAAGTCACCCTCAGCGACAGCCGCCACGCCCGCGCCACGGTGATCGGCACCGACCCAGAGACAGACCTGGCCATTTTGCGTATCCAGTTGGATCGTTTGCCTGTGATCACGCTGGGCAATTCCGATACCTTGCAGGTTGGCGACAAGGTGCTGGCTATTGGCAATCCCTTTGGGGTGGGTCAAACAGTGACCAGTGGCATTGTGTCCGCGCTGGGTCGCAACCAACTGGGCATCAACACATTCGAGAACTTCATTCAGACGGATGCCGCCATCAACCCAGGTAATTCGGGCGGAGCGCTGGTGGATGTGAATGGCAGTTTGTTGGGCATCAACACCGCCATCTATTCGCGCTCTGGCGGCAACATGGGCATTGGCTTTGCCATTCCCGTGTCGACTGCGCGTCAAGTGTTGGAGGGCATCGTGCGCGATGGTCAGGTGATGCGTGGCTGGATTGGCGTTGAGCCCAACGAACTGACCCCCGAGTTGGCAGAGACTTTTGGGTTGAAAGATGCGACCGGCGTGCTCATCACTGGGGTGTTGCAAAACGGACCAGCGGCGAAAGCTGGTTTGCGTCCTGGCGATGTGTTGGTGCGTGTGGCAGGGGAGCCCGTGCGCAATGTGGGCGAGTTGTTGACGCGCATTGCAGCGCTGACGCCGGGAGTGTCGGCCAAGCTTGACGTGATGCGTCGCAACCAAGCCCTGAGTTTGGATGTGACCCCAGCGCAACGCCCCAAAACCAAGGCAGCACCGCGATGAGTTCTTCGCATGGCGTGACGCGGACCTTGCTGGTTGATACATGCAACACCTTGTTGCAGCCTACGCGGTTCAAAGACTACGGCCCCAATGGCTTGCAGGTTGAGGGCAAAGCCCAGGTCAAGCACCTCGTCTCAGGCGTCACCGCCAGTCGGGCCTTGATTGAGGCTGCGATTGAGGTCAAAGCCGACGCGATTTTTGTGCACCATGGCTTGTTTTGGCGTGGTCAAGATGGTTCTGTGACAGGCTGGATGAAGCAACGTTTGGCGCTGCTGCTGGCCCATGACATCAACTTGTTGGCCTATCACTTGCCGCTGGACGCGCATCCTGAATTGGGCAACAACGCGCAATTGGGGCAACGTCTGGGGCTGGTGGCGCAAGGCACATTTGGTGACCAAGATCTTGGCTTGTGGGGTGAGCGTGCGGATGGGCAAGCATTTGCTTCGGTCGATGATCTGACCCACACCTTGACTCAGGTGCTGCAACGCTCCCCGTTGGTGGTGTCGGGTGTCAATCGTCCTATCCGTCGTATTGCTTGGTGCACGGGTGGGGCGCAAGGTTTTTTTGAAGCGGCCATTGCGGCGGGTGCGGATGCTTTCATCACCGGTGAAATTTCTGAACCTCAGGCGCACTTGGCGCGTGAGACGGGTGTGAGCTTTTTGGCTTGTGGCCATCATGCGACGGAGCGTTATGGTGCGCCTGCGGTCGCAGCCCATGTGGCAGCGCAATTGGGGCTGACGCACCAGTTCATCGACATCGACAACCCGGCTTGACGATGGCCACCGCTTTCAAGCCAATTGCCATCACCGTGGGGGATGCCGCGGGCATAGGCCCTGAGATCATTGCCCTGGCTTACCGTGATGCGCCGCAACAAGTGCAAGGGTGTGTGGTGGTTGGCGATGTGGCCGTGATGCAGCGTGCTGTGGATGTGTTGGCTCGAACCAACCCTGGCACTGTGCGCGTCACGTTGCTGCCGCTGTCGGGCTTGTCTGACTTGCCCTCAACTTTGCCCGCCCTGACCCTGCCGGTGTTGCAGGTGGGTCAAGCCTTTGACGCGGCCCAGTTACCCGCTTGGGGCCGCATCAGTGCGGCCGCTGGCGCGCTGGCTGCTGATGCGGTGGTGTGGGCCGCGCAAGCGGCTTTGCGAGGCGAGTTGGCGGCAATGGTGACGGCTCCTTTGCACAAAGAGGCTTTGTCTGCGGCCGGCGTGCCGTTTCCGGGACACACCGAAATGTTGCAAGCCTGTGCAGCCGCGCATGTCGGTGTGTCGGTGGACGATATGCCTGTGCGCATGATGCTGGCCAATCGCGAGTTACGCACCGTCCTGGTGAGCATCCATGTGCCTTTGCGTCAAGCCATTGAGGCGGTGACCGTAGAGAATATTTTGCAAACCTTGCGCATCACGCATGCAGCGCAATTGGCGTCGACGGGGCGCGCGCCGCACATGGGGGTGGCAGGCTTGAATCCACATGCAGGCGAGGGTGGGTTGTTGGGGCGTGAAGAGATTGACATCATCGTGCCTGCACTGCAACAAGCCCGTGCCGAAGGCCTGCACGTCAGTGGCCCGTTTGCGCCGGATACGATTTTTATGAGAGCTCGCGCCAAAGACGGTCAACCTGGCGAGTTTGATGTGGTGATTGCGATGTACCACGACCAGGGCTTGATTCCCGTCAAGTATCTCGGGGTTGAGCAGGGGGTCAACGTGACGTTGGGTTTGCCGCTGGTGCGCACCAGCCCTGATCACGGTACGGCGTTTGACTTGGCTGGGACAGCGCGGGCAGACCCGGCCAGTTTGTTGGAGGCTTTGGCCATGGCGCGCCGCTTGGCTGGAGGCGGCGCTCAGGCGTAAGTTTCAACGTTCGCGCAGGTTGTCGCGGATTTCACGCAGCAGCAACACATCTTCTGGGGTGGCGGGTGGTGCGGCAGGGGCTTCGGCGTTTTTGAGGCGGTTGATTTGCTTGATCATCACAAAAATGATGAAGGCCAACAAAACAAAGTTGACGGCAACCGTGATGAAGTTGCCGTAAGCAAATACCGGAACGCCTGCTTTTTTGAGGGCCTCAAGCGTCATGGGGGTGCCGGCGGGTGGCGTGCCGAGGGCTAAGAAAAAGTTGGAAAAATCAAGCCGGCCAATCAAGGCCGAGATGATCGGCATGATCAAGTCATTCACTGCGGAGTCCACAATTTTTCCGAAGGCCGCGCCGATGATGACGCCAACGGCCAAATCCATCACATTGCCCTTGATGGCGAAGGCTTTGAACTCTTTCAGCATATCGAATCCTTAATGAGGGTGAAGGGTTGTCAAATTCCAGCATAGCGCAAAGCTTGCATCTGGCAAATGATGCTCGCGCGCGGGAAGTGACCGCATACTGGTCAGCTACAATTCGCTGTTAACCCAACCAGTGACAATTGTTTGAGGAATTCCATGAGTGACACCCCAGTAGACACCAGCAAACGCACGTGGCTGATTGCATCCACCTGCGCGGGTGCAGTGGGCGGCGTAGCAGTTGCCGTCCCCTTCGTGAGTACCTTCCAACCCTCCGAGAAGGCCAAGGCCGCCGGCGCGGCTGTGGAAGTTGATATTTCAGCCCTCAAGCCCGGTGAAAAAATGACCGTGGAATGGCGCGGCAAACCCGTTTGGATTGTCAAACGCACGCCTGAACAGCTGGAGAGTCTGAACAAGACCGAATCACAGCTGGCAGATCCCAAGTCAGAGCGCAAGCCTGCGGAATTCACACCTGAATACGCACGTAATCAAGCACGCTCGATCAAGCCAGAAATTTTTGTCGGTGTGGGCATTTGTACACACCTGGGCTGCTCGCCCTCGGACAAGTTCACGTTGGGGGCACAGCCCTCATTGCCAGACGACTGGCAAGGTGGTTTCTTGTGCCCTTGCCATGGATCGACTTTTGACATGGCCGGTCGCGTGTTCAAGAACAAACCTGCACCTGACAACCTCGAAGTCCCGCCACACATGTACCTGTCCGACACCAAGTTGTTGATCGGTGAAGACAAGAAAGCCTGATAGGACAACACACCATGGCTGAATTCAAAGAAATCTCTCCCAACGCCAGTGCTGGCGCAAAACTGCTCAACTGGGTGGACAACCGTTTTCCGGCGTCCAAGATGTACAAAGAGCACCTGTCTGAGTACTACGCGCCGAAGAACTTCAACTTCTTTTATTTCTTTGGCTCGCTCGCACTGTTGGTGCTGGTGATCCAAATCGTGACCGGTATTTTCTTGGTCATGCACTACAAACCTGATGCAGCACTGGCCTTTGGCTCGGTTGAGTACATCATGCGTGATGTACCCTGGGGCTGGCTGATTCGCTACATGCACTCCACAGGCGCTTCGGCGTTCTTCATCGTGGTCTACATGCACATGTACCGTGGCCTGATTTACGGTTCGTACCGCAAACCCCGCGAACTGGTGTGGGTGTTTGGTTGTGCCATTTTCTTGTGCCTGATGGCAGAAGCCTTCATGGGCTACTTGTTGCCTTGGGGCCAAATGTCCTACTGGGGCGCACAGGTGATCGTGAACTTGTTTGCTGCTGTGCCCTTCGTCGGTCCAGATCTGGCCTTGCTGATTCGTGGTGACTATGTGGTGGGTGATGCCACCCTGAACCGCTTCTTCAGCTTCCACGTGATTGCAGTGCCTTTGGTGCTGTTGGGTTTGGTGGTGGCACACATCATCGCTCTGCACGAAGTGGGGTCGAACAACCCAGATGGCGTAGAAATCAAGGGTCCGAATGCACCGAAAGATGCGCAGGGTCACCCACTCGACGGCATTCCATTCCACCCTTACTACACGGTGCACGACATCTTGGGCGTGAGCGGTTTCTTGTTGGTGTTCACTGCGATCATCTTCTTTGCACCTGAATTCGGTGGCTACTTCCTCGAATACAACAACTTCATTCCAGCAGACCCGCTCAAGACCCCGTTGCACATTGCCCCCGTTTGGTATTTCACGCCTTTCTATTCAATGCTGCGTGCCATCACCAGCGAGATGATGTATGCCTTGATCGCTTGCGTATTGGCAGGAGCCGTACTGGGCGTGACTCGTACCAAGCTGTCTGTCTTGTTCAAAGGTGTGGTCGTTGGTGGTGCGGTGGCCTTGGTGTTGATGATGCTGTCGATCGACGCCAAGTTCTGGGGTGTGGTCGTGATGGGTGGCGCTGTGGTCATCTTGTTCTTCCTGCCTTGGTTAGACAACTGCGGCGTCAAGTCGATCCGTTACCGTCCTGATTGGCACAAGTACCTCTACGGCATCTTTGTGATCAACTTTGTGGTGCTGGCTTACTTGGGTGTGCAACCTCCGTCAGCCATTGGCGAGCGCGTGTCCCAAGTGGGCACCCTGTTCTACTTCGGTTTCTTCTTCTTGATGCCTTGGTGGAGTCGCCTGGGCCAGACCAAGCCGGTCCCTGACCGTGTGACGTTTGCCCCTCACTGAGATTCACGGAGCACATTCACCATGAAAAAAATTCTTCTCAGCTTGGCTCTGGTTCTCGGTGTGGTCACCGGTGCCCAGGCTTCAGGTGGCGACACCATTGCGTGGGACAAAGCGCCCAATAAAACCAATGATTTGGCGGCCTTGCAAAACGGCGCCAAGTTGTTTGTGAACCATTGCTTGAACTGCCACTCGGCAGCGTTCATGCGCTACAACCGTCTGACCGACATCGGTTTGACCCAGCAGCAGATCAAAGACAACCTGTTGTTCACCACTGACAAAGTGGGTGAAACCATGAAGTCCAACATTGATCCCAAGCAGGCCAAAGAGTGGTTTGGTGCCAACCCTCCTGACTTGACCGTGATTGCACGTTCACGTGCAGGTCATGGCGGAACGGGTGCAGATTACCTCTACACCTACATGCGCACTTTCTACCGTGACGAAACCAAAGCCACGGGTTGGAACAACTTGGTGTTCCCCAACGTGGGCATGCCCCACGTTCTGTGGGAGATGCAAGGCGTACGTCGTCCTATCTATGAAGAGCATGAAGAACACGGTCACACCGTCCATGTGTTCAAAGGTTGGGAACAAGTCACGCCCGGCACCATGACGCCGTTGCAGTACGACCAGGCCATGGGTGACTTGGTGGGTTACTTGCAATGGATGGCTGAGCCCGCTCAAAATACCCGTGTTCGCATTGGTGTGTGGGTTCTGCTGTTCTTGGTTGGATTCATGTTCATTGCTTGGCGCCTGAACGCTTCGTTCTGGAAAGACATCAAGTAATCACATAACTTCGGTGATGGGTTTGCACCTGTCATCACCCCGCGGAGTGACAGGTCAGCCTGTCACTCTTTTTGATTTTTAGGAGCTGCCCATCATGATGGTGCTTTACTCGGGAACCACGTGTCCCTTTTCTCATCGCTGCCGTTTTGTCCTGTTTGAAAAAGGCATGGACTTTGAGATTCGTGACGTGGATCTCTACAACAAACCCGAAGACATCAACGTTATGAATCCCTACGGCCAGGTGCCTATCCTGGTTGAACGTGATCTCATCTTGTACGAGTCAAATATCATCAATGAATACATCGATGAGCGCTTTCCCCACCCTCAGCTGATGCCCGGTGACCCCGTGGACCGCGCACGCGTGCGTTTGTTTTTGCTGAACTTTGAAAAAGAGCTGTTCACGCACGTGTCGACGCTGGAGTCGCGTGTGGCCAAGGCCAATGACAAGGCTTTGGAAAAGGCGCGCGCGCACATTCGCGACCGCTTGACCCAATTGGCGCCAGTCTTCTTGAAGAACAAGTACATGTTGGGCGATAACTTCTCGATGCTGGATGTGGCCATTGCCCCCTTGCTGTGGCGCTTGGATCACTATGGCATTGAGCTGTCAAAGAACGCTGCGCCGTTGCTGAAATATGCGGAACGTATCTTCTCGCGCCCTGCCTACATCGAAGCATTGACGCCGTCTGAAAAAGTGATGCGCAAGTAATTGGCATGCTGAATACGCCCGACGCTTCATCGACTCGTCCATATCTGCTGCGTGCTTTGCACGAGTGGTGCACCGACAACGGCTTCACGCCTTATGTGGCGGTGTTGGTGGACGAGACGGTGCAAGTTCCTATGGAGTATGTGAAGAACGGCGAGATTGTGTTGAACGTCAGTTATGACGCCACCAGCAGCATGACCTTGGGCAATGAGTTCATTGAATTCAAGGCCCGCTTTGCGGGTACTGCCCGTGAAATCGTCGTGCCTGTGAGTCGCGTGCTGGCTATCTACGCCCGAGAAAACGGGCAGGGTATGGCGTTTCCGATGCCGGTGGCGAAGTCAGATGACGCGCCTGTGCAGACAGCCACTTCTCCTGTCCGTACTGGACTGAGTGCTGTCGATGCAAGTCATGCAGAGGCGTCTTCTGCCGATGGTGACGAGCCACCACATCCCACATCTCCCAGCGGACGCCCAACTCTCACGCGTGTGAAATAAAAAACAGCCTTCTTCGAGGCTAAAATAATGACCATGCCGATTTAGCTCAGTTGGTAGAGCACCCGCCTTGTAAGCGGTAGGTCGTCAGTTCGAATCCGACAATCGGCACCATACAAAAGTCCGCTGTGCGCAAGCCCAGTGGGCTTTTTCCATTCAAGTGGGTGATTTCACTTTCACACGAATCGTGGTGACATTCCAGCCTTTGGTGCGCAGGTGTGCACACAAGGCGGGCAAGGTTTGGCGCAGTTTGGCTGCAACTGCGCTGTTGGGTACCAACAGGCACCACGTGTCGCCTTCCACTGAGCCCGATTGCACCAAACTACGCAAGGACACAGGCAGCAAAGGTGCGATAGCGCGCAATCTGTTTTGGTTATCGCGAGCGATGGCGGAGAGTTGAGCCAAGCCGGGCGCCGAGTCGACAACTTGTTCCAGGGTTTGGGCTCTGCCACGCAAGATGGTGCGTGTTTTTGGCGCTGTGCTGTATCCCAGGGCTCGGTAAGCTGCAAGGGTGTCAGGATGAGGTGGTTCTCGGGTGGCCATGGACCAATTATGGGGCTGCGCACGGTTAAAATTCGCCGCTTCTATCCAGCCTTTCACAAAGGATCAAGCGGCTCTCTGTCTTGCATGAGAGAGAGGTCGCCGCAGCGCTCGCATGGCTTTCAATTTCCTCACCCAAATTTTCGGTAGTCGCAATGAGCGCTTACTCAAGCAGTACCGTAAAACCGTCGCGCAAATCAACGCTTTGGAGCCCGGCTTAGAGCAACTCAGCGATACGGCGTTGCAAGCCAAGACCGATGAGTTCAAACAACGTGTCCAAGGTGGCGAGACGCTGGATGCTTTGTTGCCAGAGGCTTACGCCGTGGTGCGTGAAGCGTCAAAGCGTGTGATGAAAATGCGCCACTTTGATGTGCAACTGGTGGGCGGTATTGCTTTGCACCAAGGCAAGATTGCAGAGATGCGCACGGGCGAGGGCAAAACTCTGACTGCGACGTTGCCGGTTTACCTGAACGCACTGTCCGGACAAGGCGTGCACGTGGTGACAGTGAACGATTACTTGGCCAGCCGTGATGCGCAATGGATGGCGCGCTTGTACAACTTCCTTGGGCTGTCGGTAGGCATCAACCTGCCGCAAATGCCGCGCGAAGAAAAGCAAGCGGCTTATCGTGCAGACATTACCTACGGCACCAACAACGAATACGGCTTTGACTATTTGCGCGACAACATGGTGTACGAACCGGTTGACCGTGTGCAACGCGGCCTGAATTACGCCATCGTAGACGAGGTGGACTCGATTTTGATCGATGAGGCACGTACGCCGTTGATCATCAGTGGCCAAGCGGAAGACCACACCGAGCTGTATGTGGCGATCAACCAAGTGGTGCCACTGCTGACGCGCCAAATTGGTGAAGAAGACCCACGCACTGGCGAGGGCATCATCACACCGGGTGACTTCACGGTCGATGAAAAGTCGCACCAGGTTTTCATGACCGAGCAGGGCCATGAAAACGCCGAGCGCATTTTGGCCAGCCGCGGGCTGTTGCCTGAAGGTGCGTCGTTGTACGACCCCGCCAACATCAGCCTGATGCATCACTTGTATGCGGCGCTGCGTGCCAACCACCTGTATTACCGCGACCAGCACTATGTGAACCAGGGTGGCGAGATTGTGATTGTGGATGAATTCACGGGACGCCTGATGTCGGGACGCCGCTGGAGCGATGGCTTGCACCAAGCGGTGGAGGCTAAAGAAGGGGTTGAGATTCAAGCGGAAAACCAAACACTGGCATCGATCACATTCCAGAACTATTTCCGCCTTTACAACAAACTCGGCGGCATGACGGGGACGGCCGATACCGAGGCCTATGAGTTTCAAGAAATTTACGGGCTTGAAACTGTGGTGGTGCCACCTAACCGCATCAGCCGTCGCGATGACCAACTCGATCGTGTCTACAAGACCACCGACGAAAAGTACAAAGCTGCAATTGACGACATCCGCGACTGCTACGAGCGCGGTCAACCGGTGCTGGTGGGCACCACCTCGATTGAAAACTCGGAGTTGATTGCGGGCATGTTGGAGAAGGCCAAGTTGCCCCATCAAGTGCTCAACGCCAAGCAGCACGCGCGCGAGGCTGACATCGTGGCGCAAGCAGGCCGTGCCAAGATGATCACCATTGCCACCAACATGGCCGGTCGCGGGACCGACATTGTGTTGGGTGGCAACGTGGAGAAGCTGATTGCCGAGGTGGAGGCGGATGACAGCCTTGACGCCACAGCCAAGCAACAAAAAATTGACGCTTTGCGCGTGCAGTGGACCAAAGACCATGAGATGGTGAAGTCACTGGGTGGGTTGCGCATCATCGCCACCGAGCGCCATGAGTCACGTCGAATTGACAACCAACTGCGTGGGCGTTCAGGCCGACAAGGTGACCCAGGCTCTTCGCGTTTTTACCTGAGCTTGGATGACGCCTTGATGCGCATCTTTGCGGGTGAGCGCGTCAAGTCCATCATGGATCGCTTGAAGATGCCTGAAGGCGAAGCCATTGAGGCCGGCATCGTCACACGCAGCATTGAAAGCGCCCAACGCAAAGTCGAAGCACGCAACTTTGACATTCGCAAACAGCTGTTGGAATACGACGATGTGTCCAACGATCAGCGTCGCGTGATCTACCAGCAGCGCAACGACATTTTGGATGCGACCGATTTGACGGCTCAAATCGCGGGTTTGCGTGAAGGTTGCTTCACGGATTTGGTCCGTCAATTTGTGCCGTATGAATCGGTGGAAGAGCAATGGGACATTGCAGGGCTGCAACGCGCCTTGTTACAGGAGTGGCAGATTGACCTGCCATTGCTGCAAGAGATTGAAAAAGCCACAGCCATCACTGATGAAGATATTTTGGCGCAGGTAATTGCGGCGGCACACGCCGCTTTCCAGGTCAAGGTGGAGCGTGTGGGCATCGACCAGTTCACGCCCTTCATGCGCGTGGTCTTGTTGCAAAACATCGACAGCCATTGGCGCGAGCACTTGGCGGCTTTGGACTACTTGCGTCAAGGCATCCATTTGCGCGGCTATGCCCAAAAACAGCCCAAACAAGAATACAAGCGCGAAGCGTTTGAGTTGTTTGGTCAGTTGCTGGATGCCGTCAAAAACGAAGTCACGCGTGTGCTGATGACGGTCAAGATCGAATCGACCGAGCAAATTGAGCAAGCTGCCAGTGAGCTGGAAGATCGTGCCGAAAGTTTGCACAACGTGACGTATACCGCGCCCAATGAGTCGGGTGTCGCCGAGACCACGGCGGATCCTCAGACCTTTGCAGCTCAAGTGCCGGTGGTGGGTCGCAACGAGCCTTGCCCTTGTGGCAGCGGCAAAAAATACAAACATTGCCACGGCCAATTGGCCTGATCTTTATGCCTGTTCATTTGATTCCCCCAGTTGCTTCGGCTTTGCACCCCATTGCCGGTGTGCGCATTGGCGTCACACAAGCTGGCATTCGCAAAGCCGATCGCAAAGACTTGACCGTGGTGTTGATCGACGAAGGTGCGTCGGTCAGTGGCGTGTTTACCCAGAACCGTTTTTGTGCCGCGCCTGTGCAAGTGTGTCGTGAGCACTTGGCTTCGGGACAAGGGATACGTGCCATGCTCATCAACACGGGCAATGCCAACGCTGGCACGGGTCAGCCTGGGCTGGTGCGTGCACGTGCCACCTGCGTGGCTTTGGCCAAAGCACTGGATATTGCACAAGAGCAGGTGTTGCCGTTTTCGACCGGTGTGATCATGGAGCCGCTGCCGCACGACCGCATCATGGCGGGTTTGCCCGCAGCCATTGCGGCCGCAGGTCACGCATCCAGCTCTCAGCAGTGGGTAGACGCTGCTGAGGGCATCATGACCACGGACACCGTGCCCAAAGCCGCCAGCACCCAGTTGCAGCTGGCCGGCACGACCGTCAGCATCACAGGCATCAGCAAAGGCGCTGGCATGATTCGTCCCAACATGGCCACCATGCTGGGCTTTTTGGCAACGGACGCATGTGTCGCACCTGAGTTGATGAAAGAGCTGTCTTTGGCCTTGGCGGAAGGCTCGTTCAACCGAGTGACCGTGGACGGCGATACCTCGACCAATGATTCGTTTGTGGTGATTGCTACAAATAAGGCGCCTCATGCACCGATCACCAGCCTGCAAAGCCCAGAAGGTCAGGCCTTGTTCCAGGCGATGCTGCAGGTGGCGCGCCAGTTGGCACAAGCCATCGTGCGCGATGGCGAAGGCGCGACCAAGTTCATCACCATTCAGGTCGAGGGTGGCCGTGATGGCGCCGAATGCCGTCAGGTGGCTTATGCCATCGCACATTCACCCTTGGTCAAAACGGCGTTCTATGCCAGCGACCCGAATTTGGGCCGCATCTTGGCGGCTGTTGGTTATGCCGGTATTGCTGATCTCGACCAGACAGGCATTGACCTGTACTTAGACGATGTACATGTGGCCATTCAGGGCGGCCGTCACCCAAGCTACCGCGAAGAAGACGGTCAACGTGTGATGAAACAAACCGAAATCACCGTCCGTGTGGTGCTGGGGCGTGGCAACGCCACCGACACCGTGTGGACGTGTGACCTGAGCCATGAGTACGTGACCATCAATGCCGATTACCGAAGCTGAAATGAACGATTTGTCGAACCACCCCCTTGAACGTTTGGTGCAACGCGCCGAAGCCCTGATGGCACGCATTGAGTCCGTGTTACCCCAACCTTTGTCGGCACCTGATTGGTCAGCCAGTGTGGCTTATCGCTACCGCAAGCGCAGCAGTGGCCATGGCAGCTTGGAGCCCGTGCGTCATGTGGCAAGCTTGGGGCTGAAAGATCTGCAAGAGATCGATGGACAGAAAGAAAAAATTCAACGCAATACCGAGCAATTTGTGAATGGTTTGCCGGCTAACAACGTGCTCTTGACGGGCGCGCGAGGCACGGGTAAGTCGTCGCTGATCAAAGCCTGTTTGAACGAGTACGCGCCGCGCGGCTTGCGACTGATTGAGGTGGACAAAGACGACTTGACGGACTTGCCTGACATCATTGATGTGGTGTCGACACGACCAGAGAAGTTCATGATTTTTTGTGATGACCTGAGCTTTGAAGATGGTGAGCCTGGCTACAAAGCCCTCAAGTCCATCTTGGACGGTTCGGTGGCAGCAGCAACGCCCAATGTGCTGATTTATGCCACCAGCAACCGCCGCCATTTGTTGCCTGAATACATGAAAGAGAACCTCACCTACACCCACACCGACGACGGTGAGGTGCACCCGGGCGAAGGTGTGGAAGAGAAGATTTCGTTGTCTGAGCGCTTTGGCTTGTGGGTCAGCTTTTATCCTTTCAGCCAAGACGAATACTTGACCATCGTGGCGCAGTGGCTGTCTTCGTTTGGCGTGCCTTCTGCGCAAGTGGAAAGCGCCAGACCAGAAGCCCTGGTGTGGGCTTTGGAGCGTGGTTCACGCAGTGGGCGCGTGGCTTACCAGTTTGCCCGTGACTACGCGGGCAAACATGCCCAGGCTTGACGCGACATCATGACATCTCCGCATGTGCGTGTGGTCGATGCAGACCAACCCCGTTCTGTGGAGCGTGGCTTGGTGCAAGTGGCTGTGGGTGTGCTGATTCGTGATGACCATGCGTTTTTGATGACCACCCGTCCGCCCGGTAAGGCCTATGCTGGTTATTGGGAGTTTCCGGGTGGCAAGCTTGAAGCGGGTGAAACGGTGGCCGAGGCTTTGCGCCGTGAGCTGCAAGAGGAAATCGGTATCACCATTACCGACTGCCAGCCATGGCAGACCGAAGTGATTGACTACCCGC
This sequence comes from Limnohabitans sp. JirII-31, assembly GCF_002778315.1. Taxonomy (GTDB): domain Bacteria; phylum Pseudomonadota; class Gammaproteobacteria; order Burkholderiales; family Burkholderiaceae_C; genus Limnohabitans. Next base: position 22,279 of record NZ_NESA01000004.1, read on the forward strand.
ATGCCTTGGTGCAATTGAACTTTTGCAAAGTCACCCATTGGACGGGGGAGCTCCAAATGCGCGAAGCCCAGAGCTTTGCGTGGCAGCAATTGCCTGTGGTGGTGGCGCCTGTGTTGCCAGGCACGGTGCCGGTGTTGCAGTGGTTCGCGCAAGAGCGCCAGTTTGTGGGTGCCACCCACAAGGCGTGATTGCCAAGGGTTAACTCACCCAGCGCTTACTGCAGGGGCGTGTTTTCGAAATCCGCATCGTCTTGCGGCGTTTGATCGGGCAAGCGGTGTTCTTCGTTGGCCCAGGCACCCAGGTCAATATTGCGGCAACGTTCGCCACAAAAAGGTCGGTAGACGTTGGCCGTTTCGTACCGGCTAGGACCGCCACACTGCGGACATTTGACAATGCGAACCTCGGTGCTCATGGCTCAAACGCACAAGGCCATTTCAAACGGCACATCGTCGGTGCTGGGTTGCAAACGGCCATCGCCGTCTTGGCGCATCATGCGCACCCAAATCATCAAGCGGTTGCCGCTAATTTCTGGAATCAGACCCAGGGCGGGATCAATGGCGACGCGCATGAGTTGGAACTTGCCCTGCGCGAGGGACTGTTGAAACTGACCACCCATGGCCATCATTTTTTGCGTGTTGCCTGTGTCGCGCATCAAGGTGAGCAGCAGCTTGACGGAGGCGTTCATCGGTTGAAAGCTCTCGGCCCAACGCAAGATATCAGTACGGCGTGCGTCACCGCTTTGTTGTTGCCATGCGTGGTAGGCGGGCAGGTCGAAGCAGCAGGTACCACCGGGAATAGCCACTCGGTTGCGCAAGGCAGTCAGCCATTCGTTGTCGGTCACGGACTGACCGATTTTGCCGACGGCATTGTTCATGGCATCAAAGCAGCGGTCCAGTTGATAGAGCAATTGGTCCAAAGCCTGTTCTGATACCGAAGGGTTACCACGCAGGCCATTGAACATTTGTTTGTGACGATCTAAGTCTTTGAGGATGTCTGACTTGAGGTCGGTGCGGCCTCCTGCTTCAACCAACTCAAACAGCGTGGTGAGCGCGAAGTGGTTGTCCACCGGGTGGTTGCGTGTGGTCAGTTCTTCGAAACGCTGAAACAGGTGTTCCAGGCGCAGATAGGTGCGCACACGTTCGTTGAAGGGATGTTCGTACAGAATCACGCAGTAAAACGAATAGATCGGAGGGCCGTTTTGGACAGCATGGATCATACCCTCTGAAATCTCGTTTTCTGAGCAGAGTCGCCTGGGTTACAGAGGCAAATTCAGAACCTCTGCGTGCAACTCATCCAAGCTAAGTTTCTCATTGAAGATCACCCAGTCTGCCGCAGCCAGACGCGCTGGTCGCTTGGCCTGAGTATCGATGATGCGTTGTACAGCCTCTTGGCTTAAGGCGCTGCGAGCCATGACACGTTGAATTTGTGTTTCCACCAGGCAGTCCACCACCAACACGCGGTCAAGCCGCTGACGCCACCGGTCTGACTCCACCAGCAAAGGCACATCAAACACCACCGTATGACGACCTGCTGCAAGGGCGGCGTTTGCTTGACGCTCGGTTTCTTGTGCGACCAAGGGATGAATGATGGCTTCCAGCGCACGTTTGGCATGAGGGTCGTTGAACACGAGGACACGCATTTGGTCCCTGTCCAATGCGCCTTCAGCGGTGAGAAAGTGAGCGCCAAACTGCTGGCTGATCGGGACAAGTGCAGCACCTCCCGGTGCCGTCACAAGACGGGCAATGGCATCTGCATCCACAAGAGCTGCGCCGCGCTTGAGCAACATCTGAGCGACTGTGCTTTTGCCACTGCCAATGCCACCGGTCAGTCCAATGCGAACTGAATGAAGAGGGGCGGTTGTGATGGAGGGCATGATGGGGCCTGCTTACCAACCGATCAAGCGCATGACACGTTCACTGCCGCAAAACGCCAATAGACCTCCAGCGATAGCGAGGAACGGACCAAATGGCAGGTAGCCACCTTCGTGCAATTTGTTGTGTGTTTTCAGTACCAAGCCCACCACAACTCCTGCGGTGCTGGCCAACAACACCAGGGGAATCAGAGCCAGGGGGCCAAGCCAAGCCCCCAGTGCCGCCAGTAGTTTGAAGTCACCTGCTCCCATGCCTTCTTTGTGTGTGAGTTGCTCAAAGACATAGGCAACCGACCACAGCGAGGCATAGCCGGCCACAGCGCCCCAGACGGCATCTTCAAGCGGCATTGCGACCCAGTGATTGGCGCTGGCGATCAACCCTGCCCATAGCAAGGTTTGGGTCAAGTCGTCGGGCAGCAATGTCGTTTGCCAATCGATCACAGCCATGGCCAACAAGCTGGTGCCAAACCAGGCCCAGCACAAGGCGTTGAGGGTCAAGCCCCAGCGCCAGGCGCAGGCCAGCCACAACAAACCTGTTGCGGCTTCAATGGCTGGATACACCCAGCCAATGGGATGCTGGCAAAAACTGCAACGTCCTCTGAGCCAGAGAAAGCTCAAGAGTGGAATGTTGTGCCACGCCCGCAAGGGCGTGTGGCATTGCGGGCAATGTGATGCGGGTTGGCAAATGTCATAGCGTGGTGCAGCGTCGTGTGTTGATTCCACGGGGTTCATCACCATCAGGGGCAGCCGATGAATGAGCACATTCGTAAAACTGCCGACGAGGATGCCCAAGATGACGACCAAAACACCTGATCCAAAATTAAGTTCTGTCACACCACTTGTCCCAGTTGAAAAATAGGTAAATACAAGGCCACCACCATGCCACCAATCAGCACACCCAAGACCACCATGATGAATGGTTCCAGCAGCGTGGACAAGCGCGCCACGGCGGCACTCACCTCGTGCTCATAGTAAGTGGCGGTTTTGTCCAGCATCTGATCGAGCGAGCCAGACTCTTCACCAATGGCACACATTTGCACAGTCATTGGTGAAAACAAACGCCCATTTTTACTCATGGCTTGGGCCAGCGAGCTGCCGTGCATCAGTTCATCACGAATCGACTGAGTGGCAGCCTGGTAATGCAGATGCCCGGTGACACCTTGGATGGCTTCCAGTGCATCTGTCAGCGTGATACCTGCTGCAAACAAGGTGGCGAGTGTGCGTGTCCAGCGTGCCAAGCAGGCATGGTGAACCAAGCGGCCCAGCACGGGTAGTCGCAGTGCAAGGGCATGCCAATGCCATGTCAGTGTGGGACGATGGCGCACCAGATGCTGTGTCCCCCAAATCACTAAAGCACACAAAACAACAAGTATTCCCCCGTGTTGCTGCCAGACCTGGCTGAGTTTGATCACACCACGCGTCAATGCGGGTAACTCTGCGTCAAACGACGCAAAGATGTTTTGAAACGCAGGCACCACAAACGACAAGAGAAATACCATGACGGCCAAGGCTATCACGAGCACCGCACATGGATAGACCAAAGCTGAACGCAGGGTTGTGCGCAAGGCGTCTGATTTTTCGCGATGCTGTGCCAAGCGACTCAGCATGGTGTCGAGCATGCCCGACATTTCACCGGCAGCGACCAAGTTGCAAAACAAAGGGTCAAACACCACATGACGGCGTAGTGCGTGGTTCAAAGCCATGCCACTTTCCACTTGATGTCGCAAATCTTGAACCAATGCTTTGATGGCCGGGCGACGCAGCCCCCGCGCAATGATGTCGAACGCTTGCAGCAATGACACGCCCGACTGCAAGAGGGTGGCCAGCTGGCGCGTCAGTCGCGTGATCTCTGTTGGGCGTATGCGTGGGCTGGTTTTTAACCAGTTGGGCAAACTGAATTCACGACGCACATGTGTTGGGCGTATGCGTTGCGCATGCAGTTGGGCAATAACTTCTTGCTTGGTCGCTACTTGCATCTTGCCCTTGACCAAGCGGGCCTCGCGGTCATGGCCATGCCAAAGAAAGACGGGATCAGCCATGGTGCGTCAAGGCCATGACTTCTTGAGCCGAGGTGAGGCCTTGCAAGACTTTGAGCCAACCGGCTTGGCGCAAGTTGCGGATGCCCTCTCGTGCAGTTTGTGCTGACAAGGCCTGTCCATCGCTGTTGTCCAAAATCAGGGTTTGCAGCGCATCGCTGATGGGCATGACTTGAAAAATACCGACACGTCCTTTGTAGCCTTGATCGCACGCATCGCATCCCACGGCTTTGAAGAGTGGACGGGTTTGAATATCTTCCAGGGTAAACATGGTTTGAGGTGTTGCAGTCAATGCTTCCCGAATGAACTGCGTCTGCGACGCTTCCATGGGCGCTTTGCATGCTTCGCACAATCGTCTGACCAGGCGTTGCGCGGTGATCAACACCACGCTCGCTGCCACATTGAACGGCTCTACGCCCATATGTCGTAAACGAGCCAAGGTGCTTGGGGCGTCGTTGGTGTGCAAAGTCGACAAGACGAGATGCCCGGTTTGTGCAGCCTGAATGGCAATCTCGGCAGTTTCCAAATCACGAACCTCTCCCACCATGATCACGTCCGGGTCTTGTCGCATCAAAGCTCGCAAAGTGTGTGCAAAAGTCAGTCCAGCACGTTCATTGATGTTGACCTGATTAGCGCCATGGAGGTGTATTTCAGAAGGATCCTCTACGGTGGAGATGTTGACTTCTGGTCGATTTAACAACTCCAGGCAGCTGTAGAGTGAGAGCGTTTTGCCCGAACCTGTCGGGCCTGTCATGAGCACCATACCGTGCGGGCTTTTAATGGCAGCTAACAAGCGAGCCTGATCATCAATCTCGTAACCCAAATCGCTCAAGTTGGGTCGTTTCTTGCTGAAATTTAAAACTCGTACCACCATCTTTTCACCGTGGATAGTCGGCAACGAACTCACTCGCAAATCCACCAATTGCCCTGCCTGGGAATATTGAATTCGTCCATCCTGAGGCAATCGTTTTTCGGCGATGTCCATGCGCGCCAATATTTTGAGGCGTGAAACCAGCGCATCGCGCAAGCTCATGGGCGGCGTAGCCACTACGCGCAAAAGACCATCAATGCGAAAGCGAACGCGTAAATCGGTTTCTCCGGTTTCAATGTGAATGTCTGAGGCGCCTTTGAGCAATGCTTGCTGGAACAAATCATCCAGTGCTTTGACTGCTGGGCCGTCTGGTGACATCGGCACGGTTTTGGGTGGAGTTGGCATGCAAATTCTGAATCGGTGATACAGAATTTTTCAGCCCAGACCGCTGCTGCGGAGCGAGTGGACCTCACATAAAAAATCCCCTGGCCTTTACGCAACAGGGGATTTGTTTGACTATTTGGTCGGGGTGAGAGGATTCGAACCTCCGGCCTCTACGTCCCGAACGTAGCGCTCTACCAGGCTAAGCTACACCCCGATGTCTGCTGCAAGGTGAACTGCATGACCTCACAGGAATAATTTTAACAAACGCATGCGATGGCACGGGCGCTCTCTCGCTAGGACTTTGCGGATCAACCCAAAGTCGTATTTGGCTTTGAGCGAGTTGATGTCGATCAATCTCAGAAGGTTAAAGGCACACCCTGCTTAGACCAGGCCCTAAAATTTATAAGGCTTAACAAAATACCAAGAGGTAGATATGAATTACGTTTTTCATTCAATCCAAGGAGTTGCTTTGCGTTTCCTGACAGCGTTGACGATGGCTTTCTCACTTGTAGGTATTGTTCATGCAGGACCTTTCCCCACCATACCTCTGAAAGAATTACCCGACCCGTTGCGTTCTGTTTGGAAAGAACTCAAACCTGAAATGACGGAAATGAGCCACTGTGCCGCGGCATTTGATAGCCACAGCGATGGCGACAAAATGGTCTTTCGATGTTCGATTCACATCAAAATGTCAGCGGAGGGAGAGCGACGTGCCATGAAATATTGCGAAGAAAAGCGCGAAGAAAAAAATATCAAAGCTCCTTGCCGACTTGTGGTTGAGTAACTGACAGCATGTATTTGTATCCGCATGCCCGTATCTATCGACATGGCATATTTTCAAAAATGATATTTAAATTCCATGTTAGATATATTTTTGTCTGATTTTTTAAATCAACACCAATGAATTAAATTCAATTCATTGGTGTTGATGCTGGTTTTTATCTTATTGAATAATTAAATATTATGTATATAATCTAAATATATATTTATTTTTTTATTGGAGATCACTCATGGCACGTACCACCATAGCCGCTCAATTGGCCAAATTGCGCAAAGACCGTGAAATTTTGGAAAAGCGCGAAAAAGCTTTGATGGCAAAAACAAATGACAAAGTGCTGGGCAAAATTGTTCAAATGGCAAAAGAGGCGGGTATCACTGCTGCTGATATTGCAAAAGCCATGGGTACTGTCAAACCCGCCAAGGTCAAAGCTGTTCGCGTTGCCAAAAAAGGAGCTTTGGCAGGTAAGAAAGTAGCGCCTAAATACCGCAATCCTGCCAATCCCGAGCAGACTTGGACGGGCCGTGGTGTTTCCCCGTCTTGGGTGCAAGCTTTGAAGGCTTCCGGTACCTTGGATTCGGCGTTGATCGCTGTGGCAGCCACACCCCAAGAATAACTAGCTCCGGCGGTCCAGTAACTGGGCCGCCAAATCATGTAGGGCCTCTTGATAGGGGCCTTTCGGCAATATGCCCAGCGCCGCAATGGCGCGTTCTGCTTCAGCGCTTGCAGCGGCCCGGGTTGCGTCTAGCGCACCTGTGCGACGAACGATTTGAATAATTTCGTCCAAACCATCCATTTCGCCATTTTCAATAGCGCGTTGAATGGTTTCTTTTTCTTGTGGCGTTCCACGCTGCATGGCAATGATCAGCGGCAAGGTGTTTTTGCCTTCGCGTAAATCATCCCCCAAATTTTTTCCTAATTCTTGGGCATCGCCATCGTAGTCCAGCACATCGTCAATCACTTGAAATGCCGTACCCAGAGCTTGTCCGTATTCGGCACATGCGGCCTCCACTTCGGGTGAGCTCTGTGCAATCACTGCGGCTAGGCGGGTGCTGGCTTCAAAGAGCTTGGCTGTTTTCGAGCGAATGACGCGCAAATAGCCAGCTTCATCCAAGGATGCGTCATGCATATTCATCAATTGCATGACCTCACCCTCTGCGATCACGTTGGTCGCATCGGCCAATATTTCCATGACGCGCATTTCGCCTGAATCGACCATCATTTGGAAAGCGCGTGAATATAAAAAATCACCTACTAGCACACTGGCGGGGTTGCCAAAAGACTCGTTTGCAGTAGGCCTGCCGCGTCGCAATGTAGATTCGTCTACCACATCGTCGTGCAGCAAAGTGGCTGTGTGAATGAATTCAACCACGGCTGCCAAATTAAAGCGTTGCGAGGCTGTGTAGCCGATGGCACCGGCCATCAACAATAGCAACGCAGGTCGGATGCGCTTGCCACCGGCGGAAATGATGTACTGAGAAACTTGCCCCACCAATGGCACGCCAGAATCTAGGCGTTGGGCGATGACGCGGTCGACTTCTGCCATATCGGCAGAAATCAGGGACAAAGCGGAGGAGGGTGCTGTCGACAAGTAGGGCCTTAAACCAATGAAAAGCTTACTGATTATAGGGATGGTACTGCGCGTAGCCTAGTTGATCTGCACAAGAGGCAGAGAGCTGCTATAATTTTTGGCTCTGCGGAAATCCGTCCGCAGAGTTCACTCAGATTTTATCTAGAGGTCTTACATGTACGCGGTCATAAAAACCGGTGGCAAACAGTATCGTGTTGCTGCTGGCGAAAAAATTAAAGTAGAACAGATTGCTGCGGACGTTGGCCAAGAGATTGTGATCGATCAAGTGTTGGCAGTCGGTAACGGCGCTGAACTCAAGATCGGCACACCCTTGGTGTCCGGCGCAACTGTCACAGTCACAGTGTTGTCTCACGGTAAGCACGACAAAGTGCGCATTTTCAAAATGCGTCGTCGTAAGCACTACCAAAAGCGCCAAGGGCATCGTCAGCAATTCACTGAATTGCAGATTGCTTCCATCAACGGCTAAGGAGCATTTGACATGGCACAGAAAAAAGGCGGCGGCTCTACGCGAAACGGGCGCGATTCCAAGCCCAAAATGCTCGGTGTCAAAGCGTTCGGTGGTGAATTGATCACTGCAGGCGCCATCATCGTGCGCCAACGTGGTACCAAGTTTCACCCCGGCACCAATGTCGGCGTGGGCAAAGACCATACCTTGTTCGCTTTGGTGGACGGCCACGTGTCGTTCGGCGTCAAAGGCGCTTTGAACAAGCACATGGTCAACATCACACCCGTTTGATTCCATCGAACTGACTTGTGACAAAGCCCCGACCTGTCGGGGCTTTACTACTTTAAGACATCCATGAAATTCGTTGACGAAGCCTATATCGACATTGCCGCTGGTGATGGGGGGAACGGCTGTGTCTCGTTTCGCCATGAGAAGTACAAAGAGTTTGGTGGCCCCAATGGCGGTGACGGTGGTCGAGGTGGCCACGTGTTTGCCGTCGCAGACCCGAACCTCAACACCCTGGTTGACTTTCGGTTTTCACGCCGTCACGAAGCCAAGCGTGGGCAACACGGCATGGGGTCCGACATGTTTGGACACGCTGGGGAAGACATCACGCTCAAAATGCCCGTGGGCACTATCATCACTGACGCTGAAACTGGCGATGTGTTGTACGAGTTACTCACTCCCGGCGAGGTGATCACCATCGCCAAAGGGGGCGATGGCGGCTTTGGCAATATGCGCTTTAAAAGCGCCATCAATCGTGCACCCCGCCAAAAAACGCCGGGCTGGCCGGGTGAAAAAAAGGAACTCAAACTAGAGCTCAAAGTGTTGGCTGATGTGGGTTTGTTGGGGATGCCCAATGCCGGCAAGTCCACGCTGATCTCCGCCATTTCCAACGCCCGTCCAAAAATTGCCGATTACCCCTTCACCACCTTGCATCCCAACTTGGGCGTGGTGCGTGTGGGGCCAGAGCAGAGCTTTGTGGTGGCCGATGTGCCGGGGTTGATCGAAGGTGCCTCCGATGGTGCCGGACTGGGTCATCAGTTCTTGCGTCACTTGCAGCGCACACGTTTGTTGCTGCATCTTGTGGACATTGCACCGTTTGATGACGGTGTGGATCCGGTCAAGCAAGCCAAAGCCATCGTGGCAGAACTGAAAAAATACGACAAAGCCTTGTATGACAAGCCACGTTGGCTGGTCTTGAACAAGCTCGACATGGTGCCCGCTGATGAACGCGAAGCGGTGGTGGCTGACTTCGTCAAACGGTTCAAGTACAAAGGTCCTGTGTTTCAAATTTCAGCGCTCACGCGCGAGGGATGCGAACCTTTGATCAAAGAAATTTACAAGCACATCAAAGCGCAACAGGTGTCGGAACAGCCACCGGAGTATGTCGACCCGCGCTTTGTCGATCCCGCGGTCTAACTTTCATTCACATGACCCACACCTCTACCCACTTGTTACGCGACGCGCGTCGCATCGTGGTCAAGGTCGGCTCTAGCCTGGTGACCAACGAAGGCCGTGGCTTGGATGAGCACGCGATTGGTGAGTGGTGCCGTCAACTGGGCGTGTTGGTGCGCGATGGCCGAGAGGTCATCATGGTCTCCAGCGGTGCCATTGCCGAAGGCATGAAGCGCTTAGGCTGGACCAGCCGTCCGCATGAGTTGCACGAACTGCAAGCGGCGGCTGCCGTAGGGCAAATGGGCTTGGCTCAGATGTACGAAACCAAGCTGCGCGAAAACGGTTTGGGCTCTGCACAAGTCTTGCTCACCCATGCCGACTTGGCGGACCGCGAGCGTTATCTCAACGCCCGTTCCACCTTGCTGACCTTGTTGACCCACGGTGTTCTGCCGGTGATCAACGAGAACGACACCGTGGTCAACGACGAAATCAAATTTGGTGACAACGACACCTTGGGCGCCTTGGTGGCCAACTTGGTAGAGGCCGATGCCTTGATCATCTTGACCGATCAAAAAGGTCTTTACACCGCTGATCCACGCCGCGACCCAGCTGCCACGTTTGTGCACGAAGCCCGCGCAGGAGATGCTGCACTGGAAGACATGGCCGGAGGCGCTGGCTCCAGCATTGGCAAAGGTGGCATGATCACCAAAATTTTGGCTGCCAAGCGCGCTGCAGGTTCGGGTGCTTCTACCGTGATCGCCTGGGGACGAGAGCCCGATGCCTTGGTTCGTTTGACCCAAGGCGAGGCGATCGGCACCTTGTTGGTCGCACCGACCCAAAAGCAACAAGCTCGCAAGCAGTGGATGGCCGACCACCTGCAACTGCGCGGCTCCGTCACCATCGACGATGGCGCTGTGGGTAAGTTGCAGCATGAGGGCAAGAGCTTGTTGCCGATTGGCATGACGGGTGTGGATGGCGACTTTTCACGCGGTGAAGTGATCGCCATCTTGGATTCTCATGGTCACGAAGTGGCCCGTGGCCTGGCTAACTACGCTGCGGCTGAAGCACGCTTGTTGTGCCGCAAGCCCTCTGCGGATGTGGAGCAACTGCTCGGCTATGTGGCAGAGGCCGAGATGGTGCACCGCGACAACTTGGTGCTCACCAAACTCGTTTGAGCTTAGTCGGCACGAAGGCCTGAGGCCTTCGCAGTTTTTTCAATCACCTTGTTTGAGTGCAGACTGAGGGTCTGGGTCGAAACTGGCACCCGGTGGCAACTCTATGCTGATGGACATGCCAAATTGTTTCGTGCCCACATTCATTTCTTGCTGGATGTGATTCATTCCGCGCAAATAGCGGTTGCGGCCTTCTTGGCGCGGTAAATAACGTGACAGCTCGGTCAACGCCATTTCGTACACCCCACGTTTGAATTCCACCACCACATCCAGTGGCACCCAGTAGTCGTTCCAGCGCCAAGCGTCGAACTCGGGATGGTTGGTGGCGCGCAAGTTCAATGAATGATCGGGCGCCATCAATTGCAGCAAAAACCAAATCTGCTTTTGGCCTTTGTAAAAGCCGCGCGCATCGCGTCGGATGAACCGGTCTGGCACCTCATAGCGCAACCAGTCGCGGGTTCGGGCCACGATACGCACATGCTCTTGTTTGAGCCCCACTTCTTCGTGCAGTTCGCGGAACATGGCTTGCTCGGGGGTTTCGCCTCGATCAATGCCGCCTTGCGGAAACTGCCAACTGTGGGTGCGTATGCGCTTGCCCCAAAACACCTGATTTTTCTGGTTGAGCAAGATGATGCCGACGTTGGGTCTGAACCCTTCTCGGTCAAGCATAATCAAACCTCAAATTTTTTAAACTGAGTCCATTATGCACAGAGCTGCTGTGCACACCTCAGGACTCACCCTGATTTCCCTCTGACATCACGTATTTTTGTGCCGATATGAAAGCCTCTCAGTTCCTCATCTCCACCCTCAAAGAAGCCCCCGCCGACGCCGAAGTGGTGAGCCACAAACTCATGATGCGTGCGGGCTTGATCAAGAAACTGGGCGCTGGCATTTACAACTACATGCCCATGGGCCTGCGTGTGATTCGCAAGGTGGAGGCCATCGTGCGCGACGAAATGAACCGCGCGGGTGCGGTTGAACTCAGCATGCCCGTGGTCCAACCTTCGGAGTTGTGGCAAGAAACCGGACGCTTCGAGAAGATGGGCCCTGAGTTGTTGCGCATCAAAGACCGCCATGGTCGCGACTTCGTGGTTCAGCCCACCAGCGAAGAAGTGGTGACTGACATTGCTCGCCAAGAATTGCGCAGCTACAAACAGTTGCCCAAAAACTTCTACCAAATTCAGACCAAATTTCGTGATGAACGCCGTCCCCGCTTTGGCCTGATGCGTGGGCGTGAGTTCATCATGAAAGATGCCTACAGTTTTGACCGCGACCAAACCGCTGCCAAAGACAGCTACCAAGTCATGGCGCAGGCCTACCGTCAAATCTTTGACCGCTTCGGTTTGCAATACCGTGCCGTGGCTGCAGACAGTGGTGCCATTGGTGGCGACTTGAGTGAAGAATTTCAGGTGATCGCTGCCACAGGCGAAGACGCCATCGTCTATTGCCCCACCAGCAGCTACGCCGCCAATATGGAAAAGGCCGAGGCCCTGGCACCCGCGCAAGCCCGTGGTGCTGCGTCGCAAGCACTGACCAAAACCGCCACCCCAGGCAAAAGCACCTGCGAAGACGTGGCGGCTTTGTTGAATGTGCCCTTGAACACCACCGTCAAATCGCTGGTGTTGGCGACGGACACGCTCAACGACACAGGCGAAGTCGTCAAGTCGCAAGTGTGGCTTTTGCTCTTGCGCGGCGACCACGACATGAACGAAGTCAAAGTGGGCAAATTACCCGGCTTTGAGGGTGGTTTCCGTTTTGCAACCGCTGGCGAAATTGACGGCCACTTTGGCTGCAAGCCCGGCTACTTAGGCCCCGTCAACTTGAAACAGCCTCTCAAAGTGGTGGCAGACCGCGACGTCGCCGTGATGAGCAACTGGGTGTGTGGAGCCAACGAGGTGGACTTTCACAACACCGGCGTCAACTGGGGCCGTGACCTACCCGAGCCCAGCCTCGTGGCCGACCTGCGCAACGTGGTGGCTGGTGATGCTTCCCCCGACGGGCAAGGTGTGTTGGCCATTGAGCGTGGCATCGAAGTGGGCCATGTGTTCTACCTCGGCACCAAATACAGCCAAGCCATGAACGCCACATTCCTGGACGAAAACGGCAAACCACAGTTCATGGAGATGGGCTGTTACGGCATTGGCATCACCCGCTTGCCAGCGGCTGCCATTGAGCAAAACCATGACGCGCGCGGCATCATTTGGCCCGACGCCATTGCCCCCTTCACGGTGGTGATCTGCCCCATCGGCATGGACCGCAGTGCAGAGGTCAAATCCGCTGCCCAACAGCTCTATGCAGACCTCATGTCTGCTGGTGTGGACGTTATCTTGGACGACCGTGGCGAGCGCCCTGGCGCCATGTTTGCCGATTGGGAACTCATTGGCGTACCGCACCGCGTGACCATCGGCGACAAAGGCCTCAAAGACGGCTTGGTGGAATACCAAAACCGCCGAGACCCTGAAGCCACCAAAGTGCCCGCTGCTGATGTACTGGCCTTTGTGAAAGCCAAACTCAGCGTGTGACAAGCGTGTCCTTCTCCGATATTGCGCAATAGCTTATCGGTGCGATGCTTGTCGCTTGGGGCGATCAATAGCTTTCGGAGGGGATAGCTCCAAACTGGTGAGAGTCTCCAAGAACGCCACCAAGTCATGTGCCTCCTGCGCGCTCAAGTGCAGGGGTTTGAGCAAAGCTTCTCCATCTTGGTGTAACCGCTCTTCGTTGAGTGCTGAGTAGTGTTTCACCACATCTTGCAAAGTGGCCAGACTGCCGTTGTGCATATAGGGCCCCGTGCGCGCCACATTGCGCAGCGACGGCACCTTGAACTGACCAAATTGGCTGTGATGCTCCGTCAAGTGCCGGGTGCGCTCTCCTGAAGCGCGTGTGACGTCGTCAGACCAGATACCCAGACGGTTGTGCGCGTCCTCGCGCACCAAGCGAACACCTGCGTGGCGACCTGCATCCACCTGTCCGCGCGCCACAAAATACGGTACCCCCACGTCATGAAACTCGCCATTCGAAAACATGGGACCAACATGGCAGACATGGCATTGGCCCTTGCCCATGAAAATCGACAAGCCCCGTCTTGCTGCTGGTGGGTAACGTGCGGCGGCGCGCGCGTCATGGCGTGCCAGCGCATCACGCAACAGGTCAAAGCTGCTTTTGCCTGACTGCAAGGTTTCCATGTAGGCCGCCAGTGCCTTGGCTGCATTGACCAGCCGCATCTCATCAGCGTCGTTGAGCGATGGATGCAACAGCTGTGTCACGCCAAATGCCTGTTGGTACTGGTGCGCCAGCGTGGCATCACTTCTCAGCAGGTCAGCCACATGCGTCGCAGTGGCGCCCATCTCCTGAGGGCTCAACAAAGGCCGAAGCGCGAACGACCACAGGCTGTCCGAACCGCCGTCCCAGCCTAGCCAGTACGTGTGCGCCACATTCCACAGACTTAGCGTATGACGCACCAAGGGGGATTGACCGACAGCGCCTTTCGCCAGTGGCAAACCATCCGCCAAGCCTCGGGCGGGTTGGTGACAACTGGCACATGACATGTCCGCTCTTGGTGACAGACGCGCCTCAAAAAAAAGTGCGCGGCCCAGCGCAATCGCTGCTGGCTGGCCCGAGACGCGGTTGGATGCATCGTTTTCGCGCTTCAAAGGCCAGGGACCATGCGACAAGATGGCCTGCCGTTCCTCCTGCGTGAATGCTGGCGCGGCATGCGTCGCAGGTACCAACGCCACCAGTAGCCATACCCACCACAAGCCGTTCATTCGCGCAGAGAAACCATAGCTCATGATGGCCTTACCGCAGGTTGTCATCCAAGCGCAGCGTCTCGCCCCCTTTGGACGTTTGCACCTCAAACACATATTGCCAGCGACCCGGCATGTGAAACAACAAACCAGTGACCTGGAACTGATCCCCACTGCCGCGCGACACCTGGGGCCGGTAGTTCATGCCATGCTTGTGCGCAGGCATCAGCGCATCCACTTTCAGGTCAAACACCACAACGCCGGGTGGCGCACACACCTCTGCTACCAGCCCAAAAGGTTGCCCCACTTTCACGGGAGAGGGCGTGGTGCGAAACGCCACTTGCAATTCACCTGACTGGGCCACTTGTATGTCAGGCCCCTTCTCGCACCCTGCATACGTTGTATTGGCCCAGCACAGCAGTACCAAGCCAAGTGTTGCAACCGCCCGATTGGATGGGGCAATCATGGCTTGACCATCTGGCCAAACAAGGCTTCACCATTTTTGTAGGCAATGCGCTCTGCCACTGGCGGTGGCAAGTCTTGCAACCACTGGCGTGACCAACGCGCATGCTCAGGTACGTACAACCAACGTTCCGGCGTGTAGGTGTCAGTGCCCACCAAAAACCGATCAGGAAACTCCATGAACGCTGCACGCCACTCGGGGTCTACCTTGCCCCCGTTGCCATGATCGCTGCGAAACGCCAAATCGGCCCACAGGTGTTTGTGCTTGCGCAACATCTCGCGCACCTTGGCGGGCGTATCAAAACCCGAATGCGCCCACAGCACCCGCGCATCGGGGTCTTGCTGAAAAATACGTGTGACAGCATCTGCATCTGAATGCGCATGCAAGAACAACTGGTGCTCCTTGGCCAACTGCACCATGCGCCGTGGAATGGGCAAATCCATGTCAGCACCAAAGATATGAAACTCACCAATTGCGGCGTATTTGTAGCGCTTGAGCCGGTCCTCCAGGTGCGCCACCATGGTGTCACTGCGGAACCAAGTGCTGGTTTCGCCGCGATTGCGATAGGGCCGCAATGCAGGAATGATCAAGTCAGGTGCCTGCGCATACAGCCTTTGCGTGCCCTCATCGCTTGAACTTGACACCATGGCACGGCGTACTCCGTTCTTGCGCAGCATGGTCACGATCTCTTCAGGCGAAATCCGCTCCCACGCATCGTGGCTGTAGTGCAGGTGCGCGTCAAAAATCGGCAATGCATCGTTTGCGTGTGCAGAACTGATGGTCAGCAGCAGACTTACAAGAAACCCAATGCGATTCATAAGAAGCTCCTATGCGGGAAAATTGGTGAAGGCAATTTTGTACTGTTCTGTATTTATCTGCTTTGCAATCTGCTGCAAGTAACGGCGTTGATCTGGGTAAATATGGTCAAGGTTGGTGTTCATTGTTCTCGCATCTGAGCCATATGACGATGCCCTGCGTAAACTGACCGAGTGAAAAATACCCGTCCTGTACTGCTCCCTCTCGTATTGGCCCTGTCGGCTTTGTGCGCCCAAGCCGGTCCCCAGCGTGAAGAACCGCTGGCTGACGCAGTGCGCACCGCCTTGAGTGCTGCGGTCACGCAGCAAGGCCCACCTGAACTTGTGCACACTGACGTGCAGTCTGAGCAAACCTTTGCAGCCTGGCTGGCGCATACCCAAAACGTGTTGCGACAGCGTCTGCGTCCGAGAGGCTCGCCCAGTGCGCGCGCCCAGACAAACGTCGGGCAAAGCTCTGCCACACCCAACCATGAATTGGATGCCGACAGCTTGCAACGCGAGTTTTTGCACACCGTCTGGTACGAGAGCCAGCGTGCAGGACTCGACCCAGCCTGGGTGCTGGGGCTGATTCAGGTGGAAAGCGGATTTCGAAAATTTGCCATCAGCAGGGCAGGCGCGCGTGGCTACATGCAGGTGATGCCGTTTTGGACGCGTGTGCTGTCAGACGGCGATGCCAGTCAGCTGTTCCATGCCCAGGCCAATGTGCGCTTTGGTTGCGTGATCTTGCGCCACTACCTCAACTTGGAGCACGGTGATTTGGCGCTGGCACTGAGCCGCTACAACGGCAGCCGTGGGCAAAGCGCTTACCCCACGGCGGTGCTGTCAGCCAGCAAGGCCTGGCGGCCTCGCTAGCGAGGTGATGTTTTAGCCGTTCAAGGCTTTGGCCAGTTCGCCCGACTCGTACATCTCCATCATGATGTCTGAGCCGCCAATGAACTCGCCCTTGACGTAGAGCTGCGGAATGGTGGGCCAGTTGCTGTATTCCTTGATGCCTTGGCGAATCTCGGCGTCATCCAGCACGTTCACGGTTTTGATGGCTTTGGGCTCAACACCGCAGGCCTTCAAAATTTGAATCGCACGGCCCGAGAAGCCGCACATCGGGAAGCTGGCGCTGCCTTTCATGAAAAGCAGCACCTCGTTGCTTTTGACCAGGTCATCAATGCGTTGTTGCACATCACTCATCGTCACTCTCCAAACTAAAACCAGATTATTTCATTGTCGGCCAGCGCCCGCCGGTGCAGCGCAAGATGCCCGCAAGGTCAGGGCGGCTTTGCACCTGTTCAAACCCAGCGTTGAGCAGCAGATCATGTACGGCCAAGGCTTGGTCAAAGCCATGCTCCATCAGCAGCCAGCCGCCGGGGCGCAAATGAGCGCGCGCTTGTTGCACGATCTGTCGAATGTCGTTCAAGCCGTCGTGGCCAGAAGTGAGGGCTTGCAAGGGTTCGTGCTGTAAGTGCTCTAGGTGCGGGTCGTGGTCCGCCACATAAGGTGGGTTAGATACGATGGCGTCAAACTGTGCCTCGCCCAGCGGCGCGCACCACGCGCCTTGGCGCCAAGTGATAGACAGGGCCAGCCGATCGGCATTGGCCTGTGCCACAGCCAGGGCGTCAGCGCTCAGGTCAACCGCCCAGACCTGGGCCTCAGAGCGACTGTGCTTGAGGGCCAGTGCAATCGCGCCACTACCTGTGCCTAAGTCCACCACTTGGGGGGAGGGAATATCGGCCAAGCAACTCAAGGCCCATTCCACCAGCACCTCGGTGTCCGCGCGGGGGTCGAGCACGCGCGCATCCACTTGCAAAGACAGGCCAAAGAACTCTTTCTGACCGGTGATGTAGGCCAGCGGAACGTGCGCCAAGCGGCGCGCCACCTGCGCCTGAAAAGCCAGGTGCGCAAGGGGATCGAGGGTTTCGGTGTCATGGCTGAGTAGCCAAACCCTGTCATGCAAGTCACGGCCCACGCTGTGCAACAACAGCATTTGGGCTTCCAGACGCGTCACGCCTTGTTGTTGAGCCCAGGTGAGGGCGCTTTGAACGTTCGCTGACGTCATGGCGTGCCCGGGTCCAGTGCTTGCAATTGCTCGGCTTCATGGGCGTGCCGCAAGGCCTGCAAGGGCTCAGCCAAATCGCCCTCCATGATCAGGTTGAGCTTGTACAACGTCAGGTTGATGCGATGGTCCGTCCAGCGTCCCTGCGGAAAGTTGTAGGTGCGAATGCGATCGCTTCGGTCGCCGCTGCCAATCAGTCCTTTGCGCAACGCTGCGTCTTTGGCCGCCCGTTCGCTGCGTTCTTTTTCTTGGATACGTGCTGTCAACACCCGCAGGGCTTGGGCTTTGTTGCTGTGTTGACTGCGTCCGTCTTGGCATTCGGCCACGATGCCGGTGGGCAAGTGGGTGATACGCACCGCCGAATCGGTCTTGTTGATGTGCTGGCCGCCCGCGCCGCTGGCACGGTAGGTGTCGATGCGCAGGTCAGCGGGGTTGATCTTCACCGCTTGTGCTTCATCGGGTTCGGGCATCACCGCCACCGTACAGGCGCTGGTGTGGATGCGCCCTTGGGTTTCGGTGGCGGGCACACGCTGCACACGATGGCCACCCGATTCGAATTTGAGCTGGCCATACACACCGTCTGTGCCGCTGGGGCTTTCCAGTCTCACCACCACTTCTTTGTAGCCGCCCAAGTCGCTGGCCGATTCGCTGACCAGTTCGCTGCGCCAACCTTGACGCTCTGCGTAGCGGGTGTACATGCGCAGCAAATCGGCAGCAAACAGGGCCGACTCATCGCCACCTGTACCAGCGCGAATTTCTAAAAAAGCGGGGCGTGCATCATCTGGGTCTTTGGGCAGCAGCATGCGCTGCAACTCGGTTTCTAGCTGCGTCAACTCGGCTTGGGCGTGGGTGACTTCTTCTTCTGCCATGGCCCGCATGTCGGGATCATCGGCACCGTCTTGCAGCATTTGTTGCGCCGCGTGCAGGTCAGATTCACGTTGCTGGTAGCGTGCATAACGCCCGGCGGTTGCGGTGACGTCGGTGTGCTCGCGCGACAAGGCCAAGAACTGCGTCATGTCCTTCATGATGTCTTCACGCGACAACAAAAAGTCCAGCTCAGCCAGGCGTTGCGCGTAGCGCTCCAGTTGAGCGCGCAGAAAGGCTTTCATGGCATCAGGCTGCCGTCACCCAAGGCAGGGCAGGCGCACGGATGGGGTGATGAACATGGGAGGTCATGGCTTGCTGCGCAAAAAGAAGCGCTCAATGGCCTGGCGTGCGTGTTCACGTGACTCGACGTCACCTGCATG
Organism: Limnohabitans sp. JirII-31; assembly: GCF_002778315.1. Classification (GTDB taxonomy): domain Bacteria; phylum Pseudomonadota; class Gammaproteobacteria; order Burkholderiales; family Burkholderiaceae_C; genus Limnohabitans. The sequence goes on from NZ_NESA01000004.1 coordinate 41,076, forward strand.
CAATTCGGCCATGGCACCGTGCAGCATTTTTTGGGTCAAGCCCCGCGAGAGGGCTTCAAGAACGGCTTCCACGTCATCGCCTTTGGCCAGCAGTTTGCGAGCACGGGCCAGTTCGGCGTCTCGCCACTCGTCGGTTTGGGCGTTGAGTTGCTGAATCAGCGGTACGTTGCTGCGTTGCTCCAGCCAATGGGCGAAGTTTTGTACGCCCACATCGATGATGGCTTCGGCTTGGGCCACCGCTGCTTGGCGGTTGGCTTGGCCAGTTTGCACCACCTCTGACAAATCGTCCACGGTGTAGAGGTAGGCGTCTTCGAGTGACTTGACCTCAGGCTCGATGTCACGTGGCACGGCCAGATCGACCATGAACATGGGGCGGTGCTTGCGCTGGCGCAGGGCCCGTTCTACGGCACCCAAGCCAATCAAAGGCAGGGTGCTGGCGGTGCAGCTGATCACGATGTCAAATTCATGCAACCGCTGAGGCAGGTCAGACAAGCGCATCACCTCGCCGCCAAATTGCAGGGCCAGTTTTTCGCCACGCTCCAGGGTGCGGTTGGCAATGGCCAACGACTTGGGTTGCTTGGCTGCGAAGTGAGTGGCGCACAGCTCAATCATTTCCCCTGCTCCCACAAATAGCACTTTGGTTTGAGCCAAGTCTTCAAACAGCTGCCCTGCCAAACGCACCGCCGCCGCCGCCATGCTGATGGAGTGCGCGCCAATTTCGGTCGAGCTGCGCACCTCTTTGGCCACTGCAAATGAACGTTGAAACAGCTGGTTCAAGGTGGTGCCCAGGGCGCCGGCTTCAGAGGCGGCACGCACCGCGTCCTTCATCTGGCCCAAGATTTGTGGTTCACCTAACACCATCGAATCCAGGCCACTGGCCACGCGAAACGCATGGCGTGCTGCTTCGCTCTCCATCAGTTCATAGGTGTGGCCTTGCAGGGCAGCCATGGGCACGCCGCCCGATTGGGCCAGCCATGCCAGGGTTTGTTGCATTTGGTGGTGCGTGCCTGCCCCGTAAATTTCGGTGCGGTTGCAGGTGGACAAAATAGCCACCTCGCTCTCGCCGCTGAAGGTGTTGCGCAGCGTGGTGAGGCTGGGGCCCATTTGATCGACCGCAAAGGCGAAGCGACCCCGCAGATCCAGCGGGGCTGTGTTGTGATTGAGGCCAAGAGCCCAGACTGCCATAACTGTCGATTATAAAATTTACCGATGGGTCCTTACGAGCAACTCTTCCACGTCCTCAATTTCATGGCACCCGCCTGGTGTTTGGCCCTCCTGTGCGCGCTGTGTGCGCGTGCCATGGTGCGTGTGGGCCTGCCCAAAGCGCCTTGGTCCATGCGTGCGCAAGTGTTAACCAACGGTTTGTTGGGTGTGGCCGTGTTGTTGGGTGGGCTGGCGCTGTGGGGCGTGGACGGCAAGATGGTTACTTGGGGTGCCCTGGTGCTGGTGTCTGCCAGCACCCAATGGCTGATGTGCCAAGCCTGGCGTCGCTGAATGGCGCACAACCCGTAGGGAGATACCCTGCGGTAACATTCAAACCCCTCTCGCGCACCCTCCAAAATGAACGCTCCTACCTCGCTGAACCACTTGCTGTCCATGGCCGAAGAGAGTCCACGGCTGCGCGAAATCCCTTACAACTACACCTCGTTTTCCGACCGCGAAATCGTGCTGCGTCTGCTGGGTGCCGAGGCCTGGGAGTTGCTGCTGCGCTTGCGCCAGGAACGCCGTACCGGACGCTCGGCCCGTATGCTCTACGAGGTGTTGGGTGATATCTGGGTCGTGCAACGCAACCCCTACCTGCAAGACGACTTGCTGGACAACCCCAAGCGTCGCCACCAGCTGGTAGAGGCTTTGCACCATCGTTTGGGTGAAGTGGAGCGTCGCCGCACGCCCAATGAAGACGCGGAACGTGATGCTTCGGTGGGGCAGTTGCTGGTGGCCGCCTCGCGTGCCATTGAAAGCTTCAACGCTCAATTTGAAGCGATTGCCGCTTTGCGCAAAAAAACTGAACGCTTGCTCAAGAAGCACACCGCCTCTGACAACATCAAATTCGATGGTTTGTCGCGTGTGTCGCATGTGACCGACGCCACCGACTGGCGGGTGGAATACCCCTTCGTGGTGTTGACCCCTGACACCGAGGCCGAAATGGCCAAGATGGTCAAAGACTGTATTGATCTAGGGCTCACCATCGTCCCACGTGGCGGCGGCACGGGCTACACCGGTGGCGCGATTCCTTTGACTTGGAAGAGCGCGGTCATCAACACCGAAAAGCTCGAAGCCATGTCGTCCGTGGATATGCGTGACTTGCCAGGTGTAGGCCATCCGGTCCCCACCATCTGGACCGAAGCCGGTGTGGTCACGCAGCGCGTGGCCGATGCCGCTGAGCGCGCCGGCTTTGTGTTTGCCGTTGACCCCACCTCCGCTGAGGCCTCGTGCATTGGCGGCAACATCGCCATGAATGCGGGCGGTAAAAAAGCCGTGCTGTGGGGCACCGCACTCGACAACTTGGCCAGCTGGCGCATGGTCACCCCCGATGCGCAGTGGCTCGAAGTCACCCGCGTTGGGCACAACCTGGGCAAGATTCACGACGCTGACATTGCCAGCTTTGACTTGCAGTATTTCGAGGCCGATGGCAAAACCCCGATTCGTCAGGAGCGCTTGGACATTCCGGGACCCTCGTTCCGCAAAGAAGGTCTGGGCAAAGACGTCACTGACAAATTTTTGAGCGGCTTGCCTGGCATTCAAAAAGAAGGCTGTGACGGCTTGATCACCAGCGCGCGCTGGATCTTGCACCGCATGCCCCAGCACACCCGCACGGTGTGCATGGAGTTCTTTGGCAACGCCAAAGACGCAGTGCCCAGCATTGTGGACATCAAAGACTTCATGTTTGCCGAGCAAAAGCGCAGTGGCGTGTTGTTGGCAGGACTGGAACATTTGGATGACCGCTATTTGCGTGCGGTGGGTTATGCCACCAAGAGCAAACGCGGTGGCTTGCCCAAGATGGTGTTGATTGGGGACATCGCCGGTGACGACGCCGATGCGGTGGCGCGCGTCACCTCTGAAGTGGTGCGCTTGGCCAACTCGCGCAGCGGCGAAGGCTTTGTGGCCATCAGCCCCGAAGCGCGTAAAAAATTCTGGTTGGATCGCAAACGCACCGCTGCCATCAGCCGCCACACCAACGCCTTCAAGATCAACGAAGACGTGGTCATTCCGCTGCCCCGTATGGCCGAATACACCGACGGGATCGAGCGCATCAACATCGAACTGTCGTTGCGCAACAAGATTGCCCTGTGCGATGCGTTGGACGAATTCTTTGCCCGTGGCAACCTGCCTTTGGGTAAGTCCGACGACGCGGCGGACATCGCCTCACCCGAGTTGCTTGAAGACCGTGTCACGCAAGCCCGCTCGCTGATTGCCGAGGTGCGTGGACTGTGGCAGCAGTGGCTGCACGATTGCGACGCGTTGTTCGTGCCCTTGCAAGACCACAGTTTGCGCGCTAGCTGGAAGACCCAGATTCGCGCTGTGTTGCAAAACATCTTCACCGGGGCGGCTTTCTTGCCGATCTTGGAAGAGTGCAACGCCATTCACCAACGCGTGCTCAAGGGGCGCGTGTGGGTGGCCTTGCACATGCATGCGGGCGATGGCAATGTGCACACCAACATCCCCGTCAACAGCGACGACTACGCCATGCTGCAAACCGCGCATGAAGCCGTGGCGCGCATCATGACCTTGGCACGCTCGCTCAATGGCGTGATTTCGGGCGAACACGGCATTGGCATCACCAAGCTGGCATTTTTGACCGATGCCGAGTTGCAACCTTTTGCCGACTACAAAGCACGTGTCGACCCCGAAGGACGATTCAACAAAGGCAAACTGCTGCGCAACAACGACACTGATGCCAATCTGCGTCACGCTGATTTGAGCCAGGCCTACACCCCGAGCTTTGGCTTGATGGGGCATGAGTCCCTCATCATGCAGCAGTCTGACATTGGGGCCATTGCCGCCAGCGTCAAAGACTGCTTGCGCTGCGGCAAGTGCAAGCCAGTGTGCTCCACCCACGTGCCACGTGCCAATTTGCTCTACAGCCCGCGCAACAAAATTTTGGCGACGTCGTTGCTTGCAGAAGCTTTTCTGTACGAAGAACAAACCCGCCGTGGTGTGTCGATCAAGCACTGGCAAGAGTTTGAAGACGTGGCTGACCACTGCACCGTGTGCCACAAGTGTTTGACACCTTGTCCGGTCAATATTGACTTTGGTGATGTGTCCATGAACATGCGCAACTTGTTGCGCAAGATGGGTCAAAAGACTTTCCGTCCTGGCAATGCGGCTGCCATGTTGATGCTCAACGCCACCAACCCGGAAACCATCAAGTTGGTCCGTGCCGGCATGGTGGGTGTGGGCATGAAGCTGCAACGTGTGGCCCACGATGTGCTGAAACTGGTGGCGCGCAAACAAACCAATTCACCCCCAGCCACGGTGGGGGCTGCGCCCATCAAAGAGCAGGTGATTCACTTCATCAACAAAAAAATGCCAGGCGGTTTACCCAAGAAAACCGCCCGCGCTTTGTTGGACATTGAAGACAAAGATTACGTGCCCATCATCCGCAACCCCAAGACCACCACCTCCGACACCGAGGCTGTGTTCTATTTCCCAGGTTGTGGCTCAGAGCGCTTGTTCAGCCAGGTGGGCTTGGCCACGCAGGCCATGCTCTGGCATGCCGGTGTGCAAACCGTGTTGCCACCCGGCTATCTGTGCTGCGGTTATCCGCAGCGCGGCAGCGGGCAGTTTGACAAGGCTGAAAAAATCATCACCGACAACCGTGTGCTGTTTCACCGTGTTGCCAACACGCTCAACTACCTCGACATCAAGACGGTGGTGGTGAGCTGTGGCACCTGTTACGACCAGTTACAGGGCTACGAGTTCGACAAAATCTTCCCAGGATGCCGCATCGTTGATATCCACGAGTACCTGCTGGAGAAGAACATCACGCTCGACACCAGCCAGCAAGGGGCCTACCTGTTCCATGACCCCTGTCACAGCCCGATGAAACAGCAAGACCCGATGAAAACGGTCAAGTCGTTGGTGGGCGACACCGTGCTCAAGAGCGACCGTTGTTGCGGCGAGTCGGGCACTTTGGGTGTGACTCGTCCAGACATTGCCACCCAAGTGCGTTTTCGCAAGGAAGAAGAAATTCGCAAAGACGAAACCGCCTTGCGTGCCATCACGGGCGATGCCACGGGCAACGTCAAAATCTTGACCAGCTGCCCCAGCTGTTTGCAAGGCCTGACCCGTTATGGTGATGACCTGCAAAACGGTTTGCTCGAAGCCGACTACATCGTGGTCGAGATGGCGCGCAAGATTTTGGGTGAACAGTGGATGCCCACCTATGTGGCCCAAGCCAATGCCGGTGGCATTGAGCGCGTGTTGGTCTGAGGCGGGAGAATAAACATGGCTGGTTTAGACAAAAACACCCCCATCCCGCAAGATATCACGGTGCATGGGGCCACCCGTGTGCTGGAGGTGAGCTTTTCGGATGGTGCGTCGTTTCGCATTCCGTTTGAACTCATGCGGATCTACAGTCCCTCGGCTGAAGTGCAGGGCCACGGGCCTGGCCAAGAGGTGTTGCAAACCGGCAAGAGCGATGTCACCTTGACCGAGCTGGCACCGATCGGCAACTATGCTGTGCAACCCACCTTCAGCGATGGTCACGACACGGGCATCTTTTCGTGGGAGTACCTCTACTTTTTGGGCGCCCAGCAAGACCAACTGTGGGCCGATTACGAGCGCCGCTTGGGCGAAGCAGGCGTCACGCGTGATGCCCCAATGCCCGAGGCAGCAGGTCCCGGTTGCGGCCACTCACACTGATAACATTGACAACCATGAGCAGCACCCACTTCGGTTTTAAAACGGTCGACGAAACAGACAAAGCCCGTCATGTGCGTGGCGTGTTTGATTCGGTGGCGTCCAAGTACGACGTCATGAACGACCTGATGTCCATGGGACTGCACCGTGTCTGGAAGCGCTACACCGTGATGGTGGCTGACCTGCGCGAAGGCCACCAAGTGCTCGACATTGCAGGGGGGACCGGCGACTTGGCCATGGCCTTTGCCAAAGAAGTAGGCAAAACCGGTCGCGTGGTGCACACCGACATCAACGAAGCCATGTTGCGCACTGGGCGTGACCGCTTGCTAGACCACGGGGCGGTCTTGCCCACCTTGGTGTGCGATGCCGAAAAACTGCCTTTCCCTGACAACCACTTTGATGTGGTGAGCGTGGCCTTTGGCTTGCGCAACATGACGCACAAAGATGCAGCACTCAAAGAGATGTGCCGCGTGCTCAAACCCAACGGCAAATTGTTGGTGCTGGAGTTCTCCAAAGTGGCCAAGCCCTTGGAGAAAGCCTACGACTGGTACTCCTTCAACATCTTGCCTAAGCTCGGCAAGTTGGTCGCAGGTGACGATGCCAGTTACCGCTATTTGGCCGAATCAATTCGCATGCACCCTGGTCAAGAGGAATTGAAATCCCTTATGAAACAAAATGGCTTTGGCCATGTGGACTTTCACAACATGAGCGCCGGGGTTGTGGCACTTCATGTTGGAATCAAGTGCTGAGCGCATCCTAATTTTTGGAGACAAGAAAATGAAAATTTGGTCCACGGTGTTGGTCATTGCTTTGGCCCTGACAAGTTTGCAAGCCGATGCTGCCAAGCGTTTGGGCGGTGGTAAATCTGTCGGTCAACAGTCCAACCAAGTCACACAACGTGAAGCGGCCAAGCCTGCCACGCCAACACAAAACGCTGCGCCTGCGGCGACACCTGCCGCACCTGCTGCTCCTGCACCAGTGGCGCAACCCCAACGTAAACCTTGGGGTGCCATGTTGGGTGGTTTAGCTGCTGGTTTGGGTTTGGCTTGGCTCGCGCACTCCATGGGCTTGGGTGCTGAGTTTGGGCAGTTCTTGATGTTTGGTTTGATCGCTATGGTGGTCATGATGGTGATTGGCATGGTCATGCGTCGTCGCCAACCTGCGGTTGCCAACACCAGCCCCTATGCTTTTGAAGGTGCTGGCGCTCCTGTGGAGCCACGCACCATGCCGCAGTACAACCCACAAAACGTAGGCAATGATGCCTCGGCTCGCCCAGTGGACACCGACCCCCGTTACACACCAGGTGCCGCAGGTTCTGGTGCCGTCATTGGTTCTGGCTTGGCAGGCAGTCAGACTTGGGGCATTCCGGCCGACTTTGACACCGTGGGTTTTGTGAACGCGGCCAAACAAAACTTTCATACCTTGCAGCAAGCCTGGGACCGTGCCGATGTGAGCACTTTGCGCTCGATGATGACTGACAGCATGGTGGAAGAAATCAAAGCGCAATTGGCCGAGCGCGAAACCACCGCCAGCGGTCAGCCCAACCATACCGAAGTGGTGATGCTGGATGCACAGTTGCTGGGTATTGAAGAGGCGGGCGCCTTCTACATGGCCAGTGTTGAGTTCTCTGGTCTCATCCGTGAAGAGCCTTCTGCGGGCCCCACCCCCTTCCGCGAAGTCTGGAACATGACCAAGCCCAAAGACGGCAGCTTGGGTTGGTTGGTGGCAGGCGTTCAAGCGCTTCAATAACGGGCGTGATTACCCTGCCGTCTGAGTGACGTGCAAATACAAGGAATAATTGGGGACTATGGCCACACAGTCCCCTTTTTCTTGGTTGAGTGACGCCGCAGACAAACTGCGCGCCAACCTTCCCGCAGACTTACCTCAAGCTTTGACGCCCCCTCCTTGGGCGGTGCAAGAGTTGCAACAGCGGGTGGTGTTGTTCTTGAACCATGTGTTGATGCAAGAACCTGCGGCGCGTGAGCGTTTGCAGCGCCAACGCGGTCGCAGCGTGCAACTGCATTGGCGCGATCAAGTGTTTCAATGCCAATTCACCCCAGCAGGCTTGCTGGACCTAGCGCTTGCTGATCAACCTGCCAAAGCGCCTGACTTGGTGTTGCGTGTCAGCGAGACCTCTCCTTTTGCGTTGGCCCGTACTGTGCTGCAAGGTGACAAACCAGCGATTCGCATCGAAGGGGATGTGCAACTCGCAGCCGAGGTGAATTGGCTCATCGACCATGTGCGCTGGGATCCGGAAGAAGATTTGGCTCGCCTCATTGGCGATGCACCAGCCCACACCTTGGTGCAAACAGGCCGTCGTGCGGTAAGCGCTTTGCGTGACTTTGTGCAACAACGCACCACACCGAAGGCACCGTCATGACACGTTTGTTTCGCGGTGTGTACATCGTCTTTATTGTTTTGCGTTACGGTTTAGACGAACTGGTGTTGACCAGTTTTCAAACACCCGGTTTGCGCTTGCTGGCGCGCATTGTGTCGGTCGGGCGTGATCTGCGGGCACCGCGCGGTCAGCGTTTGCGTGAAGCGCTGGAGCAACTGGGGCCCATTTTTGTGAAGTTTGGCCAGGTGTTGTCTACGCGACGCGATTTGTTGCCCCCAGACATTGCCGACGAGTTGGCTTTGTTGCAAGACCGCGTGCCGCCGTTTCCATCCAGCGTGGCCGTGGCCACCATTGAGCGCGCCTTTGGGCGCCCCTTGGCGGATGTGTTCGTTGAGTTCACCCATCAGCCGGTGGCCAGTGCTTCTATTGCCCAGGTTCACTTTGCTGTCGCCAAAGAGCGCAATGGACAGTTGCGTGATGTAGCGGTCAAGGTGCTGCGCCCCGGCATGCTCACGGTGATCGACAAAGACCTGAGCTTGATGCGCACGATGGCGGGTTGGGTTGATCGCTTGTCGGCGGATGGCAAGCGTTTGAAACCACGTGAGGTGGTGGCTGAGTTTGACAAGTACCTGCACGACGAGTTGGACTTGGTGCGTGAAGCCGCCAATGCCGCGCAACTGCGCCGCAACATGGAAGGCCTCAACCTGGTGTTGATTCCGGAGATGTTGTGGGACTACTGCCACACCGACGTGATCGTGATGGAGCGCATGAATGGCGTGCCCATCAGCCAAGTTGATCGTTTGCGTGAGGCCGGGGTGGACATTCCGAAGCTGGCGCGCGATGGCGTGACCATCTTCTTCACGCAGGTGTTTCGCGATGGGTTCTTCCACGCCGACATGCACCCGGGCAATATTCAAGTCAGCATTGACCCGGCCACTTTTGGGCGCTATGTGTCGCTGGACTTTGGCATCGTGGGCACGCTCACAGAGTTTGACAAAGAGTACTTGGCGCAAAACTTCACCGCTTTCTTTCGCCGCGACTACAAGCGTGTGGCCGAGCTGCACGTGGAGTCGGGCTGGGTGCCCGCGGACACCCGTGTGGACGAACTGGAGTCAGCCATTCGAGCAGTGTGTGAGCCGTACTTTGATCGCCCACTCAAAGAAATTTCTTTGGGCATGGTGTTGATGCGCTTGTTCCAAACCTCGCGTCGTTTCAATGTCGAGATTCAGCCGCAACTCGTGTTGTTGCAAAAAACCTTGCTCAACATCGAAGGCCTGGGGCGACAGCTCGACCCCGAGTTGGACTTGTGGAGCACCGCCAAACCATTCCTGGAAAAGTGGATGTTGGAGCAAGTTGGGCCCAAAAAGTTGTGGGACCAACTGGTGGCGGAGGCGCCGCGTTATGCCAAGCTGTTGCCAGAGTTGCCGCGCCTGGTGCATGACTTTTTGAAACATCGCCAAAGCGATGCCAACCCACAATTGCAAACGCTGATCAACGAACAACGTCGCACCAACCGCCTGTTGCAGCGTTTGATGTGGTGCGGCGTGGGTTTTGTGGCTGGCTTGCTTGCCATGCAATTTCTGGTTCGCCTACATCCGCATTTTTGAGTTTTCAAAAGGAGTTTGACCCGTGTTGCTCACACTCGTCATCGTCTACTTGTTGGTCACCATCGCCATCGGTTTGATGGCCGCCAAGCGGGTGCAAAACTCGGCCGACTTTGCCATTGCAGGGCGTCACTTGCCGCTGGCCATGATTGTGACCACCACCTTTGCCACGTGGTTTGGGTCGGAAACCGTGCTGGGTATTCCCGCCAAGTTTGTCAATGGCGGCTTGCACGGCGTGGTGGAAGACCCTTTCGGTGCTGGGTTTTGTCTGATCTTGGTGGGCTTGTTTTTTGCGGGCAAGCTCTACCGCATGACCTTGCTCACCATCAGCGATTACTACCGTGAGCGTTACGGACGTACGGTCGAAGTGGTGTGCTCATTGATCATCATGGTCAGTTACTTGGGCTGGGTGTCGGCACAAGTGACCGCGCTGGGACTGGTGTTCAACGTGTTGTCCAACGAGGTCATCAGCATTCCCCTCGGCATGGTGATCGGCGTGGTGTCGATCTTGGCATACACCTTGTTTGGTGGCATGTGGTCGGTGGCTATCACCGACTTCATTCAGATGATCATCTTGGTTGTGGGGCTGTCAATTCTGGCGGTGTTTGCGGCCGATCAAGCGGGGGGCGCTGACAAGGTGGTGGCCCTGGCCATCAGCCAAGACATGTTCAAGTTTTGGCCAGAACCCAATTTCAAAGACCTGGTGTTTTTCTTCGCGGCGGCCATCACCATCATGTTTGGATCGATTCCACAACAAGATGTGTTTCAACGCGTGATGTCTGCCAACAGCGTCAAGGCCGCCACCCACGGTCCGGTGATTGGGGGCATTTGCTACATCTTGTTTGCGTTTGTGCCGATGTTCTTGGTGGTCAGCGCCATGCTCATCATGCCCGAGAAGGCCGCGGCCTTGATTGCACAAGACCCGCAAAAAGTGTTGCCCACTTTGGTGATGGAGCACATGCCGTTTGTCATGCAGGTGCTCTTCTTCGGGGCTTTGCTATCTGCCATTAAGTCGTGTGCCTCGGCCACCTTGCTCGCGCCCAGTGTGACCTTCACCGAAAACATTTGGCGTCAGTTCCATCCTCACCAAAGCGACAAGCAAGAGTTGCGCGCCATGCGGGTGACCGTGCTGGTGTTCAGCGTGTTGGTGCTGTGCTATGCCATTGCGATGCAAGGCACCTCGATTTATGAAATGGTGTCTGGGGCCTACCAAGTGCCGTTGGTGGGAGCTTTCGTGCCGTTGGTGTTCGGCCTGTATTGGCCGCGTGCCACCACTCAGGGGGCGGTTTTTGCCATCGTGTTGGGCTTGTTGACCTGGGGCTTGTTCATGTTCACCCCTGCAGGTCTGCAGTTTCCGGCCCAACTGGCGGGGCTGATGGCCAGCTTGGTGGGCATGCTCGGGGGGTCTTTGGGGCCACAAACCATTCGCAACGCCCACGCCAGTCACCACAAACTGGTGACCTCCTGAGCCAGTTTGCGTGGCGCCCTGCGCCTGTGTGCTGGGGGGCTTGAAGACAGGGCCACCGCCTATAATTACGGGTTTTACTCATCCTTTAGCCATGCCTATCTACGCCTACAAATGCGGGTCCTGCGGCCATGCCAAGGACGTTTTGCAAAAAATCTCTGATGCCCCTCTGACCGATTGTCCAGAGTGCGGCAAACCTACGTTTACCAAACAGCTCACCGCTGCGGGCTTTCAGCTCAAAGGGTCAGGTTGGTACGCCACCGATTTCAAAGGCGGCTCGGGCGGCACTTCTGCGCCTCCGGTTGCACCTGCTGGCGGCGCTGATACCTCGGCCGCACCCTCAGCAGCCCCCAGTTCGGGCGACAGCACGGCTGCCAGCGCGCCGGCTGCTGCTGGTGGTTGTGGCGCTTCGTGCGCCTGCCATTGAACTTTTTGCACCTTCACCACCACGCACACCATGCCACTTAAAAAATACCTGCTCGCCGGCCTGTTGGTCTGGACGCCTTTGGCCATCACGGTCTGGGTGCTGACTTGGTTGGTTGGTGTGATGGACGGCATGTTCATCAACACCGTGTCGTCCTTGGTGTCACACGAGACTTTGGTTGAACTGCGTGACATCACCGGTTTGGGCATGGTGCTGGTGTTTTTGGGGTTGCTGATCACCGGGGCTTTGGTGTCTAACGTGGCAGGACGCTGGTGGGTCAAGCAGTGGGACAAGTTGTTCACCCACATCCCAATCGTCAAGTCCATTTACACCAGTGTCAAAAAAGTATCGGACACCTTGTTTTCCAGCAATGGCAATGCGTTTCGGCAAGCCTTGTTGGTGCAATACCCGCGTGCAGGGGTGTGGACCATTGCGTTCCAAACAGGCACTCCCACCGGTGAAATTGCCGATAAGCTGCCTGGCGACTATGTGAGCGTGTATGTGCCCACCACGCCCAACCCCACCAGTGGCTTCTTTTTGGTGGTGCCGCGCTCGGAGGTCAAAGAGCTTGACCTGAGCGTGGACGAAGCCTTGACTTATGTGATCTCGATGGGCGCTGTGTCGCCCGGTACCCCTCCAATTCAAACAAAGAGTAATTGAACATGGCAATGCGTTCCCACTATTGCGGTCTGGTGACCGAAGCCCTGACTGGCCAAACGGTGAGCCTGTGTGGCTGGGTCAACCGCCGTCGTGACCACGGTGGCGTGATCTTCATCGATTTGCGTGACCGCGAAGGCTACGTGCAAGTCGTGTGCGACCCCGACCGTCCTGACATGTTCAAGGTGGCAGAAGACGTGCGCAACGAGTTTTGTATCCAGGTCAAGGGCCTGGTGCGTTCGCGTCCTGAAGGCACCACCAATGACAACCTCAAAAGCGGCAAGATTGAAGTGCTGTGCCATGAGTTGATCGTGCTTAACGCATCGGTCACGCCCCCGTTCCAAATCGACGACGACAACCTGTCGGAGACCACGCGCCTCACGCACCGCGTGCTCGACCTGCGTCGCCCCTACATGCAAAACAACCTGATGCTGCGCTACCGCGTGTCCATGGAAGTGCGCAAGTTCCTGGACGCCAATGGGTTTGTCGACATCGAAACCCCCATGCTCACCAAGAGCACGCCCGAAGGCGCACGCGATTACTTGGTGCCCAGCCGTGTACACGACGGCCAGTTCTTTGCGCTGCCTCAGTCGCCCCAGTTGTTCAAACAGTTGTTGATGGTGGCCGGCTACGACCGCTACTACCAAATCACCAAATGCTTCCGTGACGAAGACTTGCGCGCTGACCGCCAGCCTGAATTCACCCAGATCGATATTGAAACGTCCTTCTTGGACGAACAAGAAATCCGTGACATGTTCCAAGGCATGATCACCACGGTGTTCAAGAACACCATCAACGTTGACCTGGGCGAGTTCCCCGTCATGACCTACGCCGACGCAATGCACTTGTACGGTTCGGACAAGCCAGACCTGCGCGTCAAGTTGCAGTTCACAGAAGTGACCGACGTGATGGGCGATGTGGACTTCAAAGTCTTCTCTGGCGCCGCCAACATGAAGGGTGGTCGCGTGGTGGCCCTGCGCGTGCCCCATGGCTCGGCAGAAGGCGGCGGCATCAGCCGTGGCGAGATTGATGCCTACACCGAGTTCGTCAAAATATATGGTGCCAAGGGCTTGGCTTACGTCCGCGTGAACGACCTTTCCAAAGGGCGTGACGGTTTGCAGTCGCCCATCGTCAAGAACATCCATGACGCAGCATTGAACGCCGTGCTGGAACGCTCTGGCGCACAAAACGGTGACCTGATTTTCTTTGGTGCCGACAAGGCCAAGATCGTCAACGACGCCATCGGTGCGCTGCGCATCAAAATTGGCCACAGCGAATTCGGCAAGAAAAACGGTTTGTTCGAAGACCGTTGGGCCCCGATGTGGGTGGTTGACTTCCCCATGTTCGAGTTCGACGAAGAAGCCCAGCGCTACACCGCCACGCACCACCCCTTCACGGCACCCAAAGATGGCCACGAAGACTGGATGGTCACCGCGCCCGAGAAGTGCATCTCCAAGGGCTACGACATGGTGTTGAATGGTTGGGAAATGGGCGGCGGCTCAGTGCGTATCCACCGTGCGGACGTGCAGCAAAAAGTGTTTGATGCTTTGAAGATCACGCCTGAAGAAGCCCAGCTGAAATTTGGCTTCTTACTCGACGCACTGCAATACGGCGCACCGCCACACGGTGGCTTGGCTTTTGGTTTGGACCGCATCGTCACTTTGATGACCGGTGCCGAGTCGATCCGCGATGTGATTGCCTTCCCCAAAACCCAGCGTGCGCAGTGCTTGCTGACCCAAGCGCCAAGCCCGGTGGACGAAAAACAGTTGCGCGAATTGCACATTCGCTTGCGCAATGTGGACGCAGTGAAGGCTTCATAGGCCTTGATAGGCAGGCACTTCGGTGCCAACAAAAAGGCGCTGAGTTCATTCAGCGCCTTTTTTGTTGGCGAGTCCTGTTTGTGGTTTACAACGTCGCGTCTAAATTCAGCACACTCGCCAGTGGTACATCGCGCGGTGCTTCGTAATCGGCCACTAGCCACGCGCGGTGGGGGTGATCAGCAGCCTCACGCAAGAAGTCTTTGATCACACGAATAGACGCTAGGTCAAGCCCGCCAAACGGTTGATCCAGCAACGTGACGGTGGCCCCCGATGTCAGCGCGGCAATCACCATCACTTTGCGCCGGCTGCCTGTGGACAGCATGTTCAAACGTTTGTGGCGGTGTGTGTGCATGTCCAGCGCGTGTGCCAACTCGTCTTGCAATGCGTCGCTCCAGTTGGGGTAGCGCTTGCGCAGCGCATCCCAGCAGGCTTGCACGGTGGTGTGGTCATGTGCGGTTGCTTGCAGGTCAGTCCAGAACACGCCACCGGCGGGCACCGTCACCGAGCCACTGGTTGGCGGCATATCACCAGCCAACAACCGCAGCAGCGTGGTTTTGCCAGTGCCTTCGTCGCCGCAAATCCAACTCACACCTGGGGGGCAGTTGAAGTTGAGGTGCTCAATGATGGACAAGCCTGCAGGTCCGCCGCTCAAGTGGTGTGCTTGCAGCAAAAAAGAAGAGGTATTCATGGTGGATGTCGGCATGGTGTGATCCTATTCAACAAGTTGCCTTTGTTGAGACAACAGCATGGACTAGGATGACCTATCCATGACCACCGTATCTCTTCCTACCCAGTTCAGCCAGTTGCTACCGACAAAACGTCGACTGGCTTACAGCGACGTCGGTGACGCCAACAGCACGCAGGTGCTGTTGTGCTTGCCCGGTCTGCTGGAAACCCGCACCACGTTTGAGCCTTTGCTGCGCGCGGCGCAGACGATTCCCGATTTGCGTGTCATCAGCCTGGACCATTGCGGTCGGGGCGACTCTGACCCCTTGCCCCACGACAGCGGCTATGCGATGTCGGTGTATTTGCAAGATACGGCGCAGTTTATGCGCCAGGTGGTGATGCCAGATGGCGCACCGGTGCCTCGTATCGAGGTGCTGGGCACCAGCATGGGGGGCATCTTGGCCATGTACTTGGCGCAAGACCCGCAGTTGCAAATCAAAGGCTTGTTCCTCAACGACATTGGCTTGAGTTTGAATTGGATGGCTATCTACGGTTTGTACGGCAGCATGAAGCAAGGAGGGCGTATGCCCGCACCGCACGAGCTGGCACAACAACTGAACGTGACAGTTGGGTCAGTGGAGGCTGTGCAATCGAGCACGCACTTTGATTTGCCCTACAAGAAAGACTGGAAGGGCATGCACTTTGCGCATCTCTTAGAGACCTTCAATGGCCCGGTACGTTGGATTTATGGCGGTGAGTCGGCGGTGTGTACGCGAGAGCAACTCAACGAAATCAAGCGCGTGTTGCCGGGCAGTCCGCTGTTTTTAGTTGCCGGTGCTGAGCATCCTGCACCGTATACCGATGCAGTTTGCCAATTTGTGTTGATGGCCCTCAAGCCTGCACCCGTGGCGCATAAGAAACATTCAGAATTTACCCAACAAGAGCTGTGGGTACAGACCACCACACCCGGTCAAGACCAAGGCTTTTGGCCCTGGCTCAAACGGCGCTACCTAGGCGCCAAAGCGAAGTAACTTCTTGGGCCCTGGCTGCATGCAGCGGGTCGCTGGTGTCCATCACTTTGCTGTGGCGTGGACGAATGTCGTGCCGTCCCAGCACCTGCAGATCGGCCTGTGTGATCCAGTCCAGCAGCTCTTCACGGCTGCGCAGGCCCAGGTGCTCTGCCAAGTCGGACAAGATGAGCCAACCTTCGCCTTGTGGCGTCAGGTGTTCGCGCAAGCCTGCCAAGAAGCCTCGTAGCATGCGACTGCCTTCGTCATACACCGCATGTTCAATGGGCGAGCTAGGTCGCGCGGGCACCCAAGGTGGGTTGCACACGACCAAGGGTGCTTGGCCTGGGGGAAATAAATCTGTTTGCAGCAGTTCAACCTGCGTCACCTTCAAGCGCTGCAAGTTCTCACGGGCACAAGCCAGTGCACGCGGGTCTTGGTCTGTGGCAACCACACGCCGCACGCCGCGTCGTGCCAGCACAGCAGACAACACACCGGTGCCGACGCCAATGTCAAATGCCAATTGCGTGTCGGGCAGTGGGGTGTTGGCCACCAAGTCCACATATTCGCCACGGATGGGGGAGAACACGCCGTAATAGGGGTGGATGCGGTTGTTGGGAGGCTCTCCCAAGGCCGTAATTTCTACGCCTTTTTTGCGCCACTCGTGCGCGCCCACCACGCCTAAGAGTTCGCGCAATGACACCATGCAGCCTTTACCGTTGCTTGGCCCCCAGGCTTCTTGGCAGGCCACGCGCAAGTCGGGTGCGCGGCGCAAGGGAATGCTGTAGTCAGCGTTGAGCGGCACCAGCACCATGCCCAGTGTGCGGGCGCGTTGGCCCAAGGCTTGGCGGTGCAAGTGAAAGCTTTGTGCGGCTGTGGGGTGTGTTACTGGTGTTTTGGCGGCTTTGCGTGGCTTGCGGTCCGCGCGCCTGACCAAGGCTTGCAGCAGTTGGCGCGCGTTGTGAAAGTCGCCTTGCCATAACAAACCCGTGCCTTCACAGGCCAAACGGTAAGCCGCATCTGCATTGAGGGTGTCGTCTGCCAGCACCACGCGCCGGGGGGCTGGTGCGCCGCTTTCAGCGCGCCAATTCAAAGATAAGGGGTCTGTCAAAAGGGGGAGATTTCTAGGGGGTGTTCTTCCAGTACCAAGTCAGACCCAGTTGCCAGCGTTTGCTGTCGGGTTCATACCAATACTTTCCGTTCATTATCACTTGGTCGGAGTCTGCCAAGTGGGTGTAGCGCAGGTAAGGTGTGACCACGTTGCGCGAGTCCAGGCTGTAGTCCCAACTGATTTGCGCGTATGTGCCATGTTTTTGGGTGTTGGTCACGTCTTGCTTGCCATTGCCGGTTTCTGACAAACGTGAAATGTGCTGGCCACGTAACAAGATGCCGGTGTCTATTTGCCACGCGTTGCTGCTCACCCAACGCAGAGGCAACCACAGTTGGACCGCTTGTCGTTCGTAACCTGCGCTGCCTGTGCTGGTCGTGCCGCGTAAATCGTTCCACAAGGTGTGGATGCCTAAGCCCGCATACAACCCCTCGGTATTGCCTGTGCCGGGCAGCACACGGGTCATGCTGCGCCAGCGCGACTCAATGTTGATGACACGATCCATGGCGCCCGTTTTGTCGCTGCTGTAATGTTGCTGACCGACAAACAAGTCTCCTTCGCCAAGCAAACCCGCCTGTTTGCCCAGGCTCAGTGTTCTGACGTGTAGCCCCAGCTCAGGTCCATGCAGTTGCATTTCGGGTTCTTTGTAATGGTTCATTCCGACACTGGTAGACCATTTATGCTCGGGGGGCTCAGCCCTTGAGTTTTCAGTAAAAATGGTAAAAACAGTACCGAATATGAAATGTAAAGCTTTTTTCATTTCTGATTTTTAACACAAATTAATTAAATTGTATCAATTTCTTTAATTATTATTTATTTGATATATATCATTGAATATTCATGAAAACCTTCAAAATCGCTACTTACAACATTCACAAAGGTGTGCAGGGCTTGGGGCCAGCACGTCGTTTGGAGATTCACAACCTTGGCCATGCGGTTGAGCAATTCGATGCAGACATCGTGTGCCTGCAAGAGGTGCGAGCCTTCAACCGCTTGCATGCACGCCGCTTTGTGCATTGGCCTGACATGGGGCAAGCAGATTTTTTAGCCCCCGAGGGTTACACCGCGATCTACCGAACCAATGCCATCACCAAGCACGGTGAACATGGCAACGCGTTGTTGAGCCGTTGGCCTGTGGTCGACCACAGCCATGAAAACATGTCTGACCATCGCTTTGAACAGCGTGGTTTGCTGCACGTCACCTTGCAAGTTCAAACGCGTGATGTGCATGTCATCGTGGTGCATTTGGGCTTGTTGCCTGCCAGTCGCGTGCGGCAGGTCAAACAATTGCAAAGCTACATCGCACGCGAGGTTCCCGCAGACATGCCGGTGCTGGTGGCGGGCGACTTCAACGATTGGGGCAACACGGTGTCTCGCATGATGGCTGAATTCGGGTTTCAAGGGCACCTGGGTGCGTCGGCACCGACCTATCCCTCACGTTTGCCATTGGTTCAACTGGACCACGTGTATGCGCGGGGCGTGCAGGCTGTGAACAGCGTCACGCCACAAGGCAACATCTGGGCCCGTATGTCAGATCACCTGCCCTTGTTGGTCGAATTTGCCTGGGATGCTGCCTGATGCAACAACACGCGGCACACGACATTTGCTTGCTGCGTGGTGCGGTGGACTTGTTCCCTGCACTGATTGAGGCCATGGATAGCGCCCAACACGAAGTGCGTTTGGAGACCTATATTTTTGACACGGCGGGCGCTGCGGCAGACGTTGCACATGCCATGGTGCGTGCAGCAGCGCGCGGGGTGTCTGTCTGCTTGGTGGTCGACGGCGTGGGCACGCGCGAGCTGCCTGAAGTTTGGCGCCAGCGCTTTGAACGCGCGGGGGTGCAATGTCGCGTGTATGCGCCCTTGAGTGGCGGCGGCTTGTGGCTACCCAGCCACTGGCGACGTTTGCATCGCAAGCTGTGTGTGGTGGACCGCGAGCTGGCTTTTTGTGGCGGCATCAACATCCTCGATGACTTCTTGGACCCACATGTGAAGGGCTTGCTGGCAGTGGCCAGGCTGGATTACGCGGTCAGCCTGCGGGGGCCTTTGGTTGACGCCGTGCACGACACCATGACACAGCTTTGGTCACGCTTGGAGGCCGTGCGCGAATTGCGCAGCAAAGATGTGGTGGGCGCGTTGGATGCTTTGTTGAGTGCTGATCAGACCGTGCAGTTGTCAACCCGAGGCACCGCGCAACTGGTGTTGCGTGACAACGTGCGCCACCGTGTCCACATAGAGCGCGCTTACCGCAAAGCGATTGGTGTGGCACACCAAGACATTGTGCTGGCCTGTGCCTATTTCTTTCCGGGGCTGCGCTTGCGTCGTGCCCTGGTGATGGCTGCGCAGCGCGGTGTTCGTGTGCGCTTGCTGCTGCAAGGGCACTACGAGTACTTTTTGCCTTACCACGCCTCTCGTCAGTTGTATGGCCAGCTGTTGGCGGCAGGGGTAGAGATTTATGAGTACCACGCCAGCTTCTTGCATGCCAAAGTGGCCGTGGTCGATGGGGTTTGGGCCACGGTGGGCTCGTCCAATCTCGACCCTTTGAGTTTGCTGCTGGCGCGTGAAGCCAATGTCGTGGTGCGTGATGCCACGTTGGCCCAAACCCTGCAAGCCAGTGTGGTGGATGCCATGGACACAGGTTCCGTCAAGGTCGATCCACAGGCTTATGTTCAGCGTGGTTGGTGGCAGCGCGCCGTGGACATGATGGCCTCTTTGGTCTTGCGCTTTGGGGTGTTTTTGACGGGCAAGCGGTACTGACTGTGGGGCTTTACGTTCGCTGCTACCATGCTCGCCATGAATGAGAAAGACACCTTCGAAGGCACGCCCGTTTCGGTCAAGATTCGCGAGCGTTTGACCGCCGCGCGCAAGCGCTACCACTCCAACGACAACATTGCCGAGTTCATCCAACCTGGTGAGTTGGAGGCCTTGCTCAACGAGGTCGAAATCAAGATGCAAGGCGTGCTCGACAGTCTGGTCATTGACACCGAGCATGACCACAACACGGGCGACACTGCCCGTCGTGTGGCCAAGATGTACTTGCAAGAAGTCTTCAAGGGGCGTTACCTCACGGCTCCTGCCATCACCGAATTCCCCAACGCCGAACACCTCAATGAGTTGATGATCGTCGGGCCCATCACCGTGCGCAGCGCATGCAGCCACCACTTTTGCCCGGTGATCGGCAAGATCTGGATTGGTGTGTTGCCCAACGAACGTACCAACGTGATCGGCTTGTCTAAATACGCGCGCTTGGCCGAATGGGTCATGGGGCGTCCTCAAATTCAAGAAGAGGCTGTGGTGCAACTGGCTGACTTGATCCAAGAAAAAACACAGCCCGATGGCTTGGCCATCGTCATGGAAGCCAGCCACTTTTGCATGTCTTGGCGCGGTGTCAAAGACATGGACAGCAAGATGATCAACTCGGTCATGCGCGGTGCTTTCTTGAAAGACCCCAACTTGCGCCGTGAGTTTTTGTCTCTGATTCCTAAAAAGGACTGATGCCATGCTGGTTCGTTTGTTGTATGTGAGCCGTGCGGTGCACCCTGAGTCGCCCGAAGCCACCGAGTCCATCTTGGCCAGTGCGCGTGACCACAATCTTGGCAACGGCATCACCGGTGTGTTGTGCTATGGCGGGGGCATTTACCTGCAAGCCATTGAGGGCGGGCGCAACCAAGTCAACGCGCTCTATACCCACATCGTGCGCGATGAGCGTCACAAAGACGTGGTCTTGCTCAGTTACCAAGAAATCAGCGAACGCCGTTTTGGTGGATGGACCATGGGTCAGGTGCGACTGGACAAACTCAACCCCTCCATCGTGCTCAAGTACTCTGAAACCGCAGAGCTCGACCCCTACGGCGTGTCGGGCCAAGTGTCGTTTGCGCTGCTGGAAGAGTTGATGGCCACCGCGTCCATCGTCGGCCGCGCCTGAACACGCCTTGCAGTTTGGCCGGCATGAGTGCCTCGCCTGTTTTGCTGGGCTGCGACTTCAGCAGCAGCCCCTCTCCACGTAAACCCATCGTGTTGGCCCTGGGCCATGTGGCGCAAGGTCGGGTTCAGTTGCGCGAGCTGGTGCGCTTGCACACCCTGCCAGACTTTGCCAATTGGCTGCAACAACCGCAGGCTTGGGTGGGTGGTTTTGATTTGCCTTTTGGCTTGCCGCGTGAACTGGTGCAGACCTTGGGCTGGCCGACCGATTGGCAAGCCTGCATGCAGCACTATGCCGCCCTGAGTCGTGCCGACATCCGCGCGACCTTCAAAGCCTTTTGCGATGCACGCCCTGTGGGCGGCAAATTTGCCCATCGCGCCACTGACATACCGGCGGGCTCCAGCCCTTCCATGAAGTGGGTCAACCCGCCTGTGGCCTACATGCTGCACGCCGGTGTGCCTTTGCTCATGCAAGCTGGTGTGTGTGTGCCACGCTTGCATGTGCCTGCCCCCGTGAGTCACCCATCTGTAGAGCGACGCATTGCCTTGGAGGCCTACCCTGGCTTGTTGGCGCGAGAGCTGATTGGCAATACCAGCTACAAAAGCGACGACAAAGCCAAGCAAACCCCTGAGCGCTTGATTGCCCGCAAGCAACTGTTGCAGGCCCTGGAGTTGGGCCAGACCCGCTTGGGTCTTCGCCTCAAACTCACCCACGCCCAACACGACACCTTGGTAGACGACGCCTCCGGCGACAGCTTGGATGCTGTGCTGTGCATGGTGCAAGCTGCATGGGCTCAGACGCAGCACGAAGCAGGGCACCCGCACTATGGCTTGCCTGCGTGTGATCCGCTGGAGGGGTGGATCGTCACCGCCTGAGCTGCCTGTGCGTCAGCGCTCGGTTTCCAGGTCAGGAATTCGATTGAAGGCAATGCGCATCGGCGCGGTGTCCAGCGCCTCGTGTGCGCTGGCAAAGTACACCGCATTCTTGCCATGCGTGCGGTTCAAGATGTCCATTGCCGCCATCAGGCGAGTGCGGTCACGCTGCACGGCGCGGTTTTGCCCGGTGTGTCCCGGTGCCGCGCCAAGCTCAAACGCCGGAGCGTCAAACAAATCGGGTGTGTGTTGCGCCGCGGGCACCAGCCCACACAGCTGCACCCCCACGGCCAGGGGACGGGGCAAACGATGCAAGCCACTGAACCACAGTTGCTCCAGGGCATGCAGCAGCGTGGCGGTGTCTTGTGTTTCACCCATCTGTGTGTAGCGCTCGCCACCCGGCTCGGTTTGCCAGCGGTGGGCGCAACGTGCAAACACCTGCATGGCCGTGGCATAAAAACCTTGTTTGCGCAGCCGCATGGCCGCCTTTTGCGTCAGGCGGTTCAGCACCTGCCATGCCCCTTGCGGGTTGCGCAGCTCAGGCGGCAACACATGCGAATGCCCGAGCGAGCGCGTCACGGTTTCGCGTGGCCCATACCACTGACCACGCAGCTTGTCGTACATGTCTGACCCCGCCAAACCGCCCCAGGCGGTGTGCAGCACATTGCGCGGGGCGGCATACAACTGCTGCATCGACTCAATGCCGCAGCGTGCCAAACGCTCGCGCATGCGTGGGCCAATGCCTTGAATGTCAGACAGCTTGAGCGGGTACAAGCGCTCAGGCAACTCGTGCAGTTCAATCACCGTCAATCCGTTGGGCTTATGCATGTCAGATGCCAACTTGCCGAGCATGGTGTTGGGCGCAATGCCAATTGAGCTGCGCAAACATTCGCCCACCGTGCGTTGCACCTCGGCCTTCACTTGCTGCGCCAGGGCCACAGCGCGGTCACGCTCGCGCCAGCGGCCTGTCAACTCGCACTCCATCTCGTCAATGCTCAGCACCTGTCGCACTGGCACGATGCGGTCAACGGCAGCCACGGCCTGGTGGTGAATCTCCACGTACTTGGCGTGGTCGGCCAGCACAAAGTGAATGTCGGGGCACAAGCGGCGCGCTTCGGCTACGCCGGTGCCGGTGCGAATGCCAAACGTCTTGGCCTCCACGCTGGCTGCAATGCAGCACGACGTCTCGGCCATCACGGGCACCACGCCTACTGCCCGACCGCGCAGTGCAGGGTTGAGCTGCTGCTCAACCGAGGCGAAATAGCTGTTGAAGTCGACGAAGAGGGTGCGGAGCATCTGCCCATGATACTGTATTTAAATACAGTATCATGGTGTCAAATGTGCCACTCTTCGGTGAAGTCATCCACCCGCTGCAAGGCATGAATCGCCTCTGCATCGGTGCGGTACATGCGCAAGCCCGCGTGGGGTTGCAAGCAGCCTGCACGGTGCAACACGGTTTCGACGGGCAGCTTCATGCCGCTGATGTGCAGGGTGATGCATCGCTCCGCCAGCATGGCTTCGAGCTTGGCTAGGCTCTCCACACCCGTGGCGTCAATGCGGTTGATCGGCTGGGCAAACAGGCAGACATGATGCACGTCGTGGTGGTGGCTCAGGTGCTCCACCACCGCTCTCTCCAATGAGCTGGCCGCGGCAAAGTCCAACTCGGCATCCATGCGCAGGGCATAGAGCTGTGGGGCCAAGGGGGGCAGTTTCCACAAGTGGCGGTCGCGCAGGCTGCCATCGGCATGCAAGCCCACTTCGATGATGCGTGGGTGCAAACGCGTGTGCAAGAAGTGGCTCAAGCCCATCAGCATGCCAGCCAACACGCCCCAATACAAACGCGGCGCCGACAGCAGGGTGATCACCAAGGTCACGACCGCCGTGGCGGCTTCGACTCGGTTGATGGTGTACAGCTTCACAAACGCGCGTGGCTTGATCAACCCCATCACGGCCGCCACCACAATCGCTGCCAACACCGACTGCGGCACGGGTTGTAGCACCGAGGTGAACCACAGCAAGATCAGCAAAATCACGCCGACAGAAAACACCGTCGCCCACGCAGACTGTGCGCCTGCGTACAGATTCAAGGCCGAACGCGAAAACGAAGAACTGGTGGGAAACGCGCCACACAAACCCGAGGCCACTTTGCCCAAGCCTTGGCCAATCAGGTCTTGGTCTTGGTCCCAGCGTTTGCCACTGCGGTCGTTGTCGACCTTGGCACTCGAGGCGGTTTCTAAAAAGCTCACCAGGGTGATCACCAGCGTGGGCAACACCAAGTGTTTGAAGGTTTCCCAGTCCAACACCGTGGGCCAGTACACACTGGGCAGACCTTGCGGCAAGGCACCCACCACCGCTGTGCCTTGGGCCGGTAAGTTCAGCCCAGCGCTCACACCCGCAGCACCTAAAACCACCACCAGCACGGTGGGAAACGTGGGGCGCCAGCGGCGTGCCCACACCAGCAGCACCAAGGTCACCAGCCCAAACAGCAAGCTGGCCCCGTCGATGTGCTGCGGCTGCCACAGCGATGACCAACCGTGCGTGAGGCCCAGCAGCGCGGGCAGTTGCGAGACAATGATCAGCACACCTGCCCCTTGCGTGAAGGCCATCAACACGGGGGAGCTGACCAAATTCAACAGCCAGCCAAAACGCGCAAACCCCAAGCCCACTTGCAGCAAACCCGTCATCAGCGACAGCCACACGGTGAGGTTGACCCACTCGGCGCTGCCCGGCTCGGCCATGCCTGTGAGCGAAGCCGACACCAAGATGGCGGTGAGGGCGGTGGGCCCGACCGACAAGCGGCTTGACGCGCTGAACAGCACCGCCACCAGCGCCGGAATGAGCGAGGCATAAATGCCCGTGATCAAGGGCATGCCCGCCAGCGCGGCATAGGCCACGCCTTGTGGGATGACCATCAAGCCCACACTCAAGCCGGCAAAGGCCTCGCTGTGTAGCAGTTGTGGGGTAGGGCGAGGCCAGTTTAAAAACGGAAACCAGTGTTTCAAATCACGCATGGGTCGATCCTAACTGGGGGCTGTATCAACGGCTGCCTCTCGATGTCTGTGAGCGACGCTGCCAAATCTTCGGTGGTCAATGGCGTCCAATATGTCGTGATGCAAAAACTCAGAACTCTCTATCGGTTGCGCGCCTGCGTGGGCGTGGTTTGCCTATGGGCGGGGGTGACGCTGGCCAGCGTTGAGCGAGCTTGGGTCGGTGTGGTCACGCATGTCAGCGACGGTGACACCGTGTGGGTGCAGTCGGTCCAAGGAGGTGAGGTGCACAAGGTGCGCTTGCTGGGTATTGACGCCCCAGAGATTTGCCAAACCTGGGGCCCTCAATCGCGTGATGCCTTGCATGCTTTGTTGCAAGGCCAAACGGTCGAGGTGTTGGGCCACCACCGCGACACCTATGGGCGCTTGCTGGCGCAGCTGTCACGCCAGGGCCATGACGTGGGGGCTTGGATGGTGGCGCAAGGCCATGCGTGGTCGTACAGCTACCAGCAGCAGGCGGGCGTGTATGACGCTTTACAAATGCAGGCACAAGGGCAACGCAGGGGCTTGTTTGCAGACCCACGTGCCATGCCGCCACGTTGGTTCAGGAAGCGCTTTGGCGCTTGCCCTTGACGCGTCAATTCAATGGGCGTGGCTGCACACCGGGCAGCTGGGGTTGCGCTGCAAGCGCACCTCGTTCCATTCCAGGCTGCGTCCGTCGAGCATTTGCAAACGGCCCGTCAGGCGTGAACCCAACCCCGCCAGTAATTTGACGGTTTCCATGGCCTGCAAGCTACCGATCACGCCTACCAAAGGCGCGAGCACCCCCAGGGTGGCGCAACGCACTTCTTCAGGGGCTTCGTCGGGCGGGAAGATGCAGGCGTAACAGGGCGACTTGGCGTCGCGTGCGTCGTACACCGCCAGTTGTGAGTCCATGCGAATTGCCGCGCCCGACACCAGGGGCACGCGGTGTTTCACGCAGGCTGCGTTCACCGCTTGGCGAGTGGCGAAGTTGTCGCAGCAGTCCACCACCACTTGCACGGTGGGTACCAAGGCGTCGAGTTCTGTGGCGTCGAGCTTGTGTGCCAAAGCGCTCACGCGCACCTCGGGGTTCAAGGCCTGCATGGCTTGGGTGGCCGAGGCCACCTTGCTCATGCCGACACGCTCGGTGGTGTGGGCGATTTGGCGTTGCAGGTTGGTGAGGTCCACCACATCATGATCAGCAATCGTGATGTGGCCCACACCCGATGCCGCCAGATACATCGCCACTGGAGAGCCCAGCCCACCTGCGCCGACGATCAAGGCATGGCTGTCGAGCAAGCGTTGTTGGCCCTCCACACCGAGGTCATCCAACAGGATGTGGCGCGAGTAGCGCAGCAGTTGGTCGTCGTTCACGGCAGGCTCACCCGTGTGTCACTTGTCTTTGGCTTCCACGACAGGAGGGCGCTCGGTTTGTGTTTTGCTAGCCAACACAGGCAGTCCTTTGAGACGCTGGATGGCCTGTTGCAACTGGAAGTCCTTGTCGCTGCCAAACTCGGGCGGGCGGCGTTCGCTGTTGGGTTTTTTGGACTCTTCTTCCAAGCGCTTGATGGCTTCTTCACGCGCCTTTTCGCGCTCTTTTTCTTGTTCTTTCGTGGCTTCATTGCCCTGGCCGCTTTGCAGGTGCTTGTCGAGGTCGGCCTCACGCATGCGCAAGATGGCATACGGACTGCCCTCTGCGGTGTCATCTAACAGCACATCGGGCACGATGCCTTTGGCCTGGATAGAGCGTCCGCTGGGGGTGTAGTAGCGCGCGGTGGTGATCTTCAGGGCAGTGTCTGTGCCTAACTGGCGCACGGTCTGCACCGAGCCCTTGCCAAAGGTTTGGCTGCCCATGATGGTGGCGCGTTTGTGGTCTTGCAGCGCACCTGCCACGATCTCGCTGGCCGAAGCCGAGCCTTCGTTCACCAACACCACCAGCGGCACATTTTTGTAAATACCTTTGGTGTTTTGTTGCAGGCGGGCAATCGGGTCGGCATTGCCACGGCGGTAAAACTCGGGCGAGGCTTTGTAGGCAAATTTACTTTCAGCCATTTGACCGTTGGTTGATACCACGGTCACGTTCTCTGGTAAGAACACAGCCGACACGGCCACTGCAGCATCCAGCAAACCGCCTGGGTCGTTGCGCAGGTCAAGCACCAAGCCTTTGAGCTTGGGTTCTTGCTTGTAAATCTCTTCGAGTTTTTTGGTGAAGTCTTCTACCGAGCGTTCTTGGAACTGGCTCAAACGAATCCAGCCCAGCCCAGGCTCAATCACTTTGCCCTTGACGCTTTGAGTTTTGATTTCCTCGCGCACGATGGTCACAGGGAAGGTGCGGTTCTCGTCTTTGCGGAAGATGGTCAACAGCACTTTGGTACCAGGCTCACCGCGCATGCGTTTCACGGCGTCATTGAGCGACAGGCCCTTGACCACGGTGTCATCAATCTTGGTGATCAGGTCGCCCGACTTCATGCCAGCTCGGAAAGCTGGGGAGCCTTCGATGGGGGACACCACCTTGACCAGACCCTCTTCCTGGGTGATCTCAATGCCCACGCCCACAAAACGACCCGTGGTGCCTTCGCGGAACTCTTTGAAAGTTTTCTTGTCGTAGTACTGCGAGTGTGGGTCCAGGCTGGCCACCATGCCAGTGATGGCGTCGTTGATGAGTTTTTTCTCGTCCACGGCCTCGACGTAATCGCTCTTGACCATGCTGAACACAGCGGCGAGTTGTTGCAACTCTTCCAGCGGTAGTGGTGCCATGTTGGCGCGTGCCGTGGTTTGCAGTGACACGGTGGTGAGTGCCCCGGTCAATGCCCCGACGGTGATCCAACCTGCGATCTTGAGTTTGTGGCCCATGGTGCCCTTGCGTGTAGACGTGATGTAAGAGAGGCTCAATATACAACGCGCCCGCACGGCGCATTGTGTCTGGCAGGTAATTAGCCTTTGCCTTGTGAGGCCACTGCGGCAGCCGCTTTGGCGGCGGCTTGTGCGTCACCCAGGTAGTAGTGGCGAATGGGCTGGAGGTTCTCGTCAAGCTCATACACCAAGGGAATGCCATTGGGGATGTTCAGCCCCACGATGTCTTGGTCGGAGATGTTGTCCAGGTACTTCACCAAAGCGCGGATCGAGTTGCCGTGTGCGGCCACCACAATCCGTTTGCCTGCCTTGATGGCCGGTGCCATCGATTCGTTCCAGAACGGCATCACGCGCTCCACGGTGTCTTTCAAACACTCGGTCAGCGGCACTTGTTCCGGCGCGAGCTTGGCGTAGCGCGGGTCGCTGCGTTCGCTGCGGGGGTCGGTGGCTTCTAGCACCGGTGGGGGCGTGTCATAGCTGCGACGCCAGATCAGCACCTGGTCTTCGCCGTACTGCTTGGCCATGTCGGCTTTGTTCAAACCTTGCAAGCCGCCGTAATGGCGCTCGTTGAGTCGCCAGCTTTTGACCACGGGCAGCCAGGTGCAGTCCATTTCTTCCAACGCCAGGTACAGGGTACGGATGGCGCGTTTCAACACGCTGGTGTAGGCCACATCAAATTGAAAACCTTCCGCCTTGAGCAGACGACCCGCGTTTTGCGCTTGGGCGATGCCGGTGGGGGTTAAGTCCACATCGGTCCAGCCGGTGAAGCGGTTTTCAAGGTTCCAGGTGGATTCGCCGTGGCGGATTAAAACGAGCTTGTACATAGGGTGTTTTGAAACAAAGTCAGCTAAAGGAGTGGGCTGATTTTAGAATGCCGTCCTGACACTGATTTTTTTACTACAACTTCTCCTGAACTGGACCCCCCGTGAAATTTATCCTCGACAACTGGATGTTGATTGCTGTTGCGCTGACCAGCGGCTTCTTTTTGCTGCTGCCCGTGGTGCAAGATGCAGCGGGCTCTGGCCTGTCGCCTACGCAAGCGGTGCAATGCATGAACCGCGAAAAAGGCGTGGTCATTGATGTGTGTGGCGACGACGAGTTTGCCGCTGGTCACGTGTCGGGTGCTGTGCATGTGCCCCTGGACCAACTGGAAGCGCGTTTGCCCGCCGTGGTCAAGAACAAAAGCGTGCCGTTGATCATGATGTGCGCCTCGGGCGTCCGCTCCAAACGCGCCCAGGCTGTGGCACAAAAACTGGGCTATGAGAAGGTGCATTCGTTGCAAGGTGGGCTGAAAGCTTGGAAAGAAGCTAATCTTCCCGTCACCAAAGCTTGAATTTTTAAAGAAAGACCCTCATGCAAGCCGTCAAGATGTACACCACCGCTGTTTGCCCTTACTGCGTTCGGGCCAAACAAATTCTTCAAGCCAAAGGCGTGGCACATATCGAAGAAGTGCGTGTCGACACCAACCCTGACGAGCGCATGCGCATGATGGACCTGACGGGTCGACGCACCGTCCCTCAAATCTTCATTGGCGACACCCACGTGGGCGGTTGTGACGACTTGATCGCTCTCGACAGCCAAGGCGGTTTGGTGCCTTTGCTGCAATCTTGAGCTGACATAATCGGCGCCATCCCGATTTGCTGCCCGCTTCGGTGTTCGCCGACGCGGGCTTTTTTGTACAAGGAAAAAAATGTCTGACGACCTCACCCCCGTGTTCCAAATTCAGCGCGTCTACTTGAAAGACCTGTCGTTGGAGCAACCCAACTCACCCGCCATCTTGACGTCACAAGAGCAGCCTTCCGTGGACATTCAGTTGGGCGTTGGCATGGAACAAGTGGCCGACGGCGTGGTGGAAGTGACCGTCACCGCCACCGTGACCACCAAGCTGCAAGACAAAACCGTGTTTTTGGTGGAAGCCAAGCAAGCCGGTATTTTTGAAATCCGCAACTTGCCGGAAGACCAAATGGGTGCTGTGGTGGGTATTGCTTGTCCGCAAATCGTCTACCCCTACCTGCGTGGCAACGTGGCCGATGTGATTCAACGCGCTGGCTTCCCACCTGTGCACTTGGCGGAAATCAACTTCCAGGCCATGTACGAGCAGCAACAAGCTGCGGCACAGTAATCTTTGACCGATAGACCGCGATGAAAATCGCCGTTTTGGGCGCAGGTGCATGGGGCACTGCCTTGGCCATCCATGCGGGCCATCAACATGACGTCACCTTGTGGGCGCGTGATGCGGCCCAAGCGCAAGCCATGCACACCACCCGTGTGAATGCACGCTACTTGCCCGACATGCCGTTCAGCCCGGGTTTGCAGATCTCTTCACAAGCTTTGGGCGCCTGGGTCACCACACAAGACTTGGTGGTCATTGGGGCCCCCATGCGTGCATTGCGCGGTATGCTGTCTGAGTTGGCGCCTTTGTTGGGCGCACAGGTGCCTGTGGCTTGGTTGTGCAAAGGCTTTGAGGCCGCCCCGAACGGGGTGGGCAGTATGGCCCACGAGGTGTGTGCCCAGGTGGCACCCGCCTTGCGCGGAGGGGCCTTGAGTGGGCCGAGCTTTGCGCAAGAAGTGGCACGTGGCCAGCCCACTGCCTTGGTGGCCGCCAGTGGGTATGCGGATGTGCGCGAAGGCTTGGTGCAAGCCTTTCACAACAGCAGCTTGCGGGTCTACGCCAACGACGACATCGTAGGTGTCGAAGTCGGTGGTGCGGTGAAAAACGTCTTGGCCATAGCCACCGGTTTGTGCGACGGCTTGCAGTTGGGGCTCAACGCCCGTGCGGCCCTGATCACCCGTGGTTTGGCTGAAATGACCCGCTTAGGGTTGGCCTTGGGTGCCAAGACCGAAACCTTCATGGGCCTGTCGGGCTTGGGCGACTTGGTGCTCACCGCCACGGGCGATTTGAGCCGCAACCGCCAAGTGGGTTTGGCGCTGGCCCAGGGCCTGAGCTTGCAACAAGCGGTGGATTCGTTGGGCCATGTGGCCGAAGGTGTGTACAGCGCCCGCACCGTGGTGCAGCGGGCCGGTGCCTTGGGTGTAGAGATGCCCATTGCACAAGCTGTGGTGGCCTTGCTCGATGGCCAGATCAACCCGCAGCAAGCTGTGGCTCTGTTGATGGGGCGCGGGGCCAAAGGCGAGTAAAAGCGTTAAGAAGTAGTTGAAAGCGCACCCGAGCTTGTCTGTCAAGCCAACCGCGCAATCTGCTTGCTGGCGCTGTACATATGCGCGGCCAGTGCATCGATACAAATTTCAAAGTCAGCGCTGAATTGACTGCTTGCACGCAGTGCCGCCAGATAACTTTGCGCCATCGCTTGTGCAGTGCGCCAATGGTCGTTGCGAACGCTGGCATGCAGCGTGATCGCTGGTACTGTGTCGGGCAGCTTGCCGCTGCTGCTGGGCGCAAAGGCCATGGGCGTCATGTCGTAAGCAGGGGCGATGCTGTAAGGCCTGCCATGCTCAGACACCCACGACAAGTTGCCTGCGTGCATATCTGTGTTGCCCATCAAAGCCCCAAACGCCCACAGCACTTCGGCGGTCTCGGCTGCTTCGGGTGTGACCGCGCCCAGCGCTGCCAGTCGCTGCGTAACCACCGGCCAAGGATGGTGCGCGGCACCCACAAACTCTGCATCTAAAGCGGCCAGCGACACCACGGCCTTGCGGCCCAACGTGCCCACGCGGTCAAAGCGCGCCACCTCTAAAAAGCGTTGGCCCTCAAAGTCCACCACAGAAGACTGGGCGGCAGCCATACCCGCTTGACGCAAGGTGGTGAGCGCGATGTGCTCAGCCAACAAAAGGTCTCGCCAGCGTTGGCTTACCGGGCTAGGGAGCTTTTCGCTGAACTTCACCATCACATGCTGGGGGCCTTCGTTTGTTTCGGCGTAGGCGGTGAACTTCGGCTGTTCGCCCCCCGCAGAAGAACCGGGTGACTCACCCTGCGACGCACCTACGGCCATGCTGGCGTAGGCCTGCGCTTTGTTGGTCTGGGTCAAGCACACGGGCTCCGGCATGGCAATGAACTTGTCGCGTGCAATGCTGCCTAGGAGCAGGTTTCCCACCAAGTCGTGCCCATGTACCAGCAGGGCACGCACGGCGTGGCTGTCGGTCCATTCTTTGAGTGTGCTTGGCAGCCCCAAGGAGGCACCGTAGCGCGCCGCGTAAGCGCGGCCTAAGTAGCCTTGAGGCCGCATGTCCAGCAGCCACCATGGCAAGCCGTCGCTGTGCACCTGCAACCCATCGGCTTGCGTGAACACAAACCCATCAGGCCGCACGGGTGTGAGCACGCCCAGCGCTTTGAGCTTGCCATTGGCATCCACACGAAACACGGGCACATCGCCAAAACCACGGCCTGTGTCACGCAGCACATAGCGGGAACCTTTTTTCTGCCCGATCTTCATCACTTCGTCATCCATGGCCGCCAGCGCACGTGTGGCTGTGGGCTGGCTGATGCCAATTTCCTTTGCCATCTGCGTGCCCGACTTGGGGCCTTCTGCTAGGCGCAGGCGCAGGAGTTCGGCGTGGGTGGACATAGGGTCTTTTTGAGTGAAATTTTGAATTAAAATTGAATCATAAAATAAAAAATAAATTTAGCCACAATTGATGTGGCGCAAGTGTTCTTGTCGAGAGCGTTTGCAGACAGGCTCGTACTTGTGCTGTTAAGGCTGTTGTCAATTAGCCCAGTCTTTATCGGATTTGTGGAAGATATTGCCGTTTGTTTTATCACACAGGTTTTGCGCAATACGTTACGTTGGGCTTCATATGGTGGCATCCGTCACAACTATCCTTTTGCAGGCGCTTAGCACGTTCGTCATCGCCGTGTTCAGCACATGGCTCACGATAAGGCTCTCCCAAAGAAAGTTCCGGGCCGAGCGTCTCTGGGATCGTAAGGCCGTTGCTTATGAACGTGTGATTGAGGCTTTTCAC
Source organism: Limnohabitans sp. JirII-31 (assembly GCF_002778315.1). Taxonomy (GTDB): domain Bacteria; phylum Pseudomonadota; class Gammaproteobacteria; order Burkholderiales; family Burkholderiaceae_C; genus Limnohabitans. Next base: position 73,598 of record NZ_NESA01000004.1, read on the forward strand.
AAGGCCAAGAGGTTCTCCTCTGAGAATCTAGACGCGGTCTATGAGGGCCGCGAGGTACTGGAGGAAAGAAACATAGAGCTTCGTACCTTAGCCAAGGAAGCACGAGAAGAGATTCGTCGTGCTGCCGAGATTGGGAGCTTCTCACTGTCCGAGCTTGCGCTGAAAATCGTCACAAACTACGAAGCCGAACTTGGCGATACAAAGGGAATCATCATGTGGCACGACTATCTTGACCATGACTACGCAGTGACAGATCGAGCGTTGAAAAGCTTCATTGCCGAAGCAAAGCGTGACCTCGATCAGTGAAGCCTGCCCCTTCACCCAATCCAATTCCTAACGGCAAGTCACTAGGCCAAACAATGAAGAATTTAACGCGCCATACCCAAGATTGGTAGCTTTCCGATGGTGCCACCTTAGGACCCCTCAAACCTCCAAGTTATCAATCAACCGCGTCTTACCCAACTTGGCCGCACCCAACACCACCAACGGCTCTGCACAGGGCCCGGTGATGGGCGACAGGTCGTGCTGGCGGCGCACGGTCAGGTAGTCGGGCACCCAATCGCGCGCGCGCAGCGCTTGCATGGCTGCTTCTTCGGCGACAGCCACATCAAGCGCCCCTTTGGCGTTGCCGTCTCGAACCGCAGCAGCCAGGCTTTTGAGGGCGAGTGAGAGCTGCACAGCTTCGGTCAATTCAGCCTCGCTCAGGTAGCCGTTGCGTGAGCTCAGGGCCAAGCCATTGGCTGCACGACGCGTTTCACCGCCGATGATGTCGATGGGCAAGGCCATTTGTTGCACCATGCGGCGAATCACCATCAGCTGCTGGTAGTCCTTCTTGCCGAACACGGCGATGTCGGGTTGCACGCAGTTGAACAGCTTGTGCACCACGGTGCTCACGCCGACAAAAAAACCGGGGCGAAAAGCGCCTTCCAACATATCGGCCAATTCGGCTGGCGGGTGCACCTTGAACACCTGAGGTTCGGGGTACAGGTCTTTCTCGGACGGGGCAAACAGCACGTCGCAGCCGTTGGCGGCGAGCAGTTCGCAGTCGCGCTCAAAGGTACGGGGGTAGCTGTCAAAGTCTTCGTGCGGTGCAAACTGCAAGCGGTTGACAAAAATACTCGCCACCGTCATGGCGCCAGGCCCACCCGCACGCGCATCCACGGTGTGGCGTGCCATGCGCATCAGCTCCAGGTGTCCGTCGTGCAGGTTGCCCATGGTGGGCACAAAGGCGCGCAGCGTGGCGGGCTTCAAGGTGCGGCGCAAGTCTGCAATGGTGTGAATGATTTGCAAGGGGTGCTCCTTACCAAGCGTGCTTGGCGTTGACGGGAAAGCTGCCATCCTTGACGGCTTTCACATAGGCGGCGATGGCTTCTTGCACACCGCTGCTGCCGTGCATGAAGTTACGCACAAACTTTGGGTTTTTGCCCAGGTTGACGCCCAGCATGTCGTGCATCACCAGCACTTGGCCTGCGGTGCCGTTGCCCGCCCCAATGCCGATGGTGTGGCAACGCGGCAGTGCCTGTGTGAGTGCGGTGGACAGTGCCTCGGGCACCATCTCCAGCACCAACATGGTGGCGCCTGCGTCTTGTAATTCGAGTGCGTGTTGGCGAAGTTGCTTGACACTTTCGTCGCCACGGCCTTGCACGCGGTAGCCGCCCAAGGCGTGCACGGTTTGCGGTGTCAGCCCCAAGTGCGCGCACACCGGAATGCCGCGTTCCACCAAAAAACGCACGGTCTCGGTGGTCCAGCCACCACCTTCGAGTTTGACCATGTGGGCGCCCGCTTGCATCAGCACGCAGGCGCTGCGTAGCGCCTCTTCGCGCGAGGCGTGGTAGCTGCCAAAGGGCAGGTCGCCAATGATCCAGGCGGTGCCTTGTACGCGTTGCAAGCCACGCGCCACGCTCTCCACGTGGTAGCGCATGGTCTCCAGCGACACGCCCACGGTGCTGGCCAAGCCTTGACAAACCATGCCCAACGAGTCGCCCACCAAGATGCACTCCACACCCGCTGCGTCAGCCACGGCGGCAAAGGTGGCGTCGTAGGCCGTGAGCATGGCAATTTTTTCGCCGCGTGCGCGCATCTCGTTCAAGCGCGGCAGGCTGATGGGCTTGCGTGCGGACACCGGAGAGGCGGGGGGCAAGGTGCCGTAAGGCGTGGCGTTGGTGGTGTGGCTCATGGGGTATGTTGGCAAGAAGCGCCCATGTGGGCAGCGTCAACTCGGGGTGTAGGCCAGGCGCACGTAGATGGGCGCAAAGGCCTCGGCTTGGGTGATGTCGATCAGGGTTTCTTTGGCCAGTTCGAGCAAGGCAATGAAGGTCACCACCAGCACGGGCACGCCCTGGCTGGGGTCGAAGAGTTTTTCAAACTCGACAAAACGCTGACCTTGAAGGCGACGCAGCACGATGCTCATGTGTTCGCGCACCGACAACTCTTCGCGTGAAATCTTGTGGTGCTGCACCAGCTTGGCCCGCTTCAAAATGTCGGCCCAGGCTTGCTGCAACTCCACCACATGCACTTCAGGAAAACGCGGTTGCAACGATTGCTCAATGTAGACCTGTGCGCGCAAAAAGTCGCGACCAAACTGCGGCACTTCGTTGAGCTTGGCTGCGGCCAGTTTCATTTGCTCGTATTCGAGCAAGCGACGTACCAGCTCGGCACGTGGGTCTTCAGGCTCTTGACCTTCCGCCACTTTCTTAGGGGGCAGCAACATGCGTGATTTGATTTCAATCAGCATGGCCGCCATCAGCAAGTACTCGGCGGCGAGCTCCAAGTTGCGGTTGCGAATCTCTTCCACATAGCTCAGGTACTGGCGCGTGAGCGCAGCCATGGGGATGTCGAGGATGTTGAAGTTTTGTTTGCGGATGAGGTACAGCAGCAAATCCAGCGGCCCCTGAAAGGCCTCCAGAAAAACTTCCAGCGCATCGGGTGGGATGTACAGGTCGTGCGGCATGGCGAACAGAGGTTCGCCATATAGCTTGGCCACAGCCACGTGGTCCACCACCTCGGGCATGACCGCAGGTGACTCTGCCGCTTCAGGCAGCGTGGTGTCGGAGGGGTTCACGCCAAAACCGTTTGGGGTTAGAGACAGCGCAACGCTCAGGCGTTGGTTTGGTAGACGTAGGGCTTTTGTGCCACGCGTGCTTCACCGAACTCGGCTTGCACGTCACGGTCTAATGCTTTGTCCCACAACAAGGCACGGCCCTCACGCTGCTGCGCTTCGAGCAGGGGCTTTTGGGCCTTGAGCTGCTCGATGAACTGGGTGGTTTCCGAGGTGTAGTGGTCACGCTGAAAAATAGACATGGGGCTTGTTTCCTTCAATTGCAATGATTTTACCGACCTGTGGCCAGTGCCAGGCCTTGGGCCAAGTCAGCCGCCAAGTCGGCGGGCGGCACCAAGGCCAGCAGACCGCTGCGTTGGGCAATGTCCAGGGGCTGGTGGCCCAAGCCACACACGATCAAGCGCACCTGCTTTTTGTGACAGGCCCGTGCCAGGGCCAACAAGGCGTCGGCACCGGAGGAGTCGATGTAGATCAGGTTTTTCAAATCCAGCACCAACGCGCGACGGGGCAACTGGTCTTGCATGGCTTCCACCAGTTTCACGGCACCAAAAAACAAGGCACCGTACAAGCGGTGGGCCTGCACTTCGGCTTCAAGGCCAGCCAGCATCGGAAAGTGCTGTGCCTGCACCTGCTCCGCGCGCGTCAAGCTGGAGATGCGGTAAATGAAGGTCAAGCACGCGGCCATCAGGCCCACCTCAACCGCCACGGTCAAATCCACCATCACTGTGAGCAAGAACACAGCGATCAGCGAGACGCGATAGGGCATGCGGAATTGGCGCAGGTGCACAAACTCGCGCCACTCGCCCATGTTCCAAGCCACGAACATCAAAATCGCTGACAGCGCGGCCAGCGGCACGCTGCCTGCCAAGGGGGCGGCCAACCACATGATCGCCAGCAAGGTGAGGGCATGCACCATGCCCGCGACGGGGCTGTTGCCACCGTTTTTCACGTTGGTCACGGTGCGGGCAATGGTGCCGGTGGCGGGCATGCCACCGAAGAAAGGTGTCACCAGGTTGGCAATGCCCTGGGCCATCAGCTCTTGGTTGGCGTCGTGGTGGTCGCCATAGGGCGAATCCGCCATCATTTGGTCTGCAATGCGTGCGCACAGCAGCGACTCAATCGAGCCCAGCAGGGCCAAGGTCGTGGCCGGGATCAGCAAAAACTTGGCCGTCTCCCAGCTGAAGGTGGGCAGTTGAAAGGCGGGTAAGGCGTTGGGAATGCGGCCAAAGCGTGAGGCGATGGTTTCAACGTCCAAGCCCAGCCAAGTGATGGCCAGCGTCGCCCCCACCAACACCACGATAGACCCTGGGACGATGGAGAGTTTTTTGCTCACGGCGTAGTGCGCGTGCAGGCGAGGCAATAGCACCTGCCACACCACCAACACGCCCAAGCACAGGCTGGCCAATGCCAGCGCCTGCACATTCACGGTGTGCAGGTTGGCACTCAAGGTGGTCAAAACGCCCAAAAAATCGGCGGGCACGCTGGCCACCTGCAGGCCCAAGAAGTCTTTGACTTGCGACACCATGATCAGCACCGCAATGCCGTTGGTAAAGCCAATCACCACCGCCACCGGGATGAAGCGAATCAAGGTGCCCAAACGCAAAGCGCCCATGGCCAGCAACATCAGCCCCGACATGGCAGTGGCGATCATCAAATTGGCGAGACCATAGCGTTCCAAAATGCCGTACACGATCACGATGAAGGCCCCCGCCGGCCCACCAATTTGTACCCGGCTGCCGCCCAAGGCCGAGATCAAAAATCCCGCAATGATGGCGGTGAACAAACCCGCTTCCGGCTTGAGCCCCGACGCAATGGCAAACGCCATGGCCAGTGGCAGTGCCACCACGCCGACGGTCAGGCCTGCGCCCACGTCTTGCATCAAGCGCTCACGGTTGTAGCCTTGCAGCGCATCGAGCACACGGGGACGAAAGAAAAACGATGTCGCCTTCATGCAGTTGCCTCCCACCATTGACGAATGTCGTCCAACACCGGGCGCATGGCCAAGGTCCACAGCAACACCGCCAAAGGCAGTGTGGTGATGTACCCCCAGGCCTTAAAGCCCCAGGCACCCGACAAGCCACCGACAAAAAAGCAGGCAATCAGCAAGGCTTGTAGGCGCAAGCGTTGGCGGTTGGCGCGCACATCGCTGGGTCCTTTGAGTCGGTTGACGTAGAGCCACTTGCCCAGTTCAATGCCGAGGTCAGTCACCAAGCCGGTGACGTGGGTGGTACGAATTTCGGCGTGCGATATCTTGGTGATCACGGCGTTTTGCAAACCCATCATGAAGCACAGCAGCAGCACGGTGAGTGGCAAGAACAGGCTGGCAAAGCCACTGATGGCAGCACCAAACAGCCCAAACACCAACAACGCCACCGACTCCACCACCAAGGGCAAGCTGTACGCGCTGCGCAGTTGCTTGCGCAAGCCCCAGTTGACCAAGATGGCGGTCCACATGGCCCCCATCAAAAACGCACACAAACTGCCCAGGCCCACAGCCACCAGCGCGAACTGCCCCAGCACAATGTCATCGGCTACTGACGACACGACCCCTGTCATGTGCGAGGTGTAACGCCCCACCGCCAAAAAACCGCCCGCATTGGCAGCCCCGGCAACAAAACTCAACACGGCCCCCAACCTGACGTTGGCCTGGGATGAGCGCACCACGCTCGTCCATCCGCGAATGAGTGGAAACATGGGGCTCAGTGAATCCGCATGCCGGGTTTAGCGCCTGGCCAGGGGTGCAGCACGTAGATGCCCGGTTCAACTTTTTCGTCGGCGTGGCTGGCCGCGAGCACCATGCCTTCTGACACGCCAAACTTCATCTTGCGTGGTGCCAAGTTGGCCACCATCACGGTGAGCTTGCCCACCAAGTCTTCGGGCTTGTACATGCTGGCAATGCCGCTGAAGACGTTGCGTGTTTTGCCCTCGCCCACATCGAGTGTGAGGCGCAGCAACTTGGTGCTGCCTTCCACCGCTTCGCAGTTCACGATCTGTGCAATGCGCAAATCGATCTTGGCAAAGTCGTCGATGGAGATGGTGGGGGCGATGGACTCGCCACCTGGCCGCCCCAAGGCGAGTCCAGCCCCCTCGGGGGGCAGCGAGGACACGTCAGTGCCGAGCGTGGGGGCTCTTGAACCGCCGCCGGGGGTGAGTTTTTCTTCCACCACGGCCGGGGGTTCGAACAGTGCATCCAGCATCTTCACGTCCACGCGTTGCATCAGGTGCTTGTACTCGCCAATCGTGTGTCCTGCGCCCAAGGGCTGTGCGGCATTGGCAAATGTCAACGGCGCCACCTTCAAGAAAGTTTCTACCTGGCTGGCCAGGGCCGGCAGCACGGGTTTGAGCAGGGTGGTCAACAGACGGAAGGCCTCGATGCAGGTGCTGCACACGTCTTGCAAGCGTGCCTCCATGCCTTCTTGTTTGGCCAACTCCCAAGGCTTGTTGGTGTCCACGTATTCGTTCACGCGGTCGGCCAACAGCATGACTTCGCGCAGCGCTTTGGCAAAGTCGCGCTCGGCATAGTGCGCCGCAATCGGAGTCAGGCCATCGCTCAGGTGGCTCAGCAGCGCATCGCCGTCAGATGACACGGCACCCAGCTGACCGGCAAAACGCTTGGTGATGAAACCTGCCGAGCGGGACGCGATGTTGATGAACTTCCCCACCAGGTCAGAGTTCACACGGGCCATGAAGTCTTCGGGGTTGAAGTCCACGTCTTCGTTGCGACCATTGAGCTTGGCCGCCAAGTAGTAGCGCAGCCACTCCGGGTTCATGCCCAGGCTCAAGTACTTGAGCGGGTCCAGACCCGTGCCGCGGCTCTTGCTCATCTTCTCGCCGTTGTTGACCGTTAAGAAGCCATGCACAAACACATTGGTCGGTGTCTTGCGGCCGCTGAAGTGCAGCATGGCTGGCCAGAACAAGGTGTGAAAGGTCACGATGTCTTTGCCAATGAAGTGGTATTGCTCCAGCGCTGGGTTGGCCATGTAGGCTTCGTAGTCAACGCCGCGTTTGTCGAGCAAGTTTTTGAGCGAGGCCAGGTAGCCCACGGGGGCGTCAAGCCAGACATAAAAATACTTGCCGGGTGCATCGGGAATTTCGATGCCGAAGTAGGGCGCGTCGCGTGAAATGTCCCAGTCGCCCAAGCCTTCGCTGGTGGTGCCGTCAGGGTTGGTGCGCACGCTGAACCACTCTTTGACCTTGTTGGCCACTTCGGGTTGCAGCTTGCCGTCTTGGGTCCAGTTTTGCAAAAACTCAACACAGCGCGGGTCGGAGAGTTGGAAGAAAAAGTGCTCTGAACTTTTGAGCTCAGGTTTGGCACCCGACAAAGCCGAGAACGGGTTGATCAAGTCGGTCGGGGCATACACCGCGCCACACACTTCGCAGTTGTCGCCGTACTGGTCTTTGGCATGGCACTTGGGGCATTCGCCTTTGATGAAGCGATCTGGCAAAAACATGTTCTTCTCTGGGTCGAAGAACTGTTCAATCGTGCGCGTCTCGATCAGCCCGGTGGTTTTCAGGTCGCGGTAAATCTGGCGCGCCAGTTCATGGTTTTCCGGTGCGTCGGTGCTGTGCCAGTTGTCAAACTGGATGTGAAAACCGTCCAGATAGGGCTTGCGACCGGCCGCAATGTTGGCCACAAACTGCTGCGGCGTGATGCCAGCCTTCTCTGCGGCAATCATGATGGGGGCGCCATGGGTGTCGTCCGCACCCACGAAATCGACCTGATGGCCCTGCATGCGCTGGTAGCGCACCCAAATGTCGGCCTGGATGTACTCCATGATGTGGCCGATGTGAAAGTTGCCGTTGGCGTAGGGCAGGGCGGTGGTGACAAAGAGCTGGCGCTGAGACATGAAGAGGAAGACCTTGGGGGGAAGGGACTAATTTTAGTTCGCTAGACTCTGGCGCATTCATATTTGGAGATCTCCCCCATGGCATTGACCGAGCAGGCGCTGAATGCAGTCCTACAAACCGTGCTCGACCCCAACACGGGCAAAGACTTTGTGAGCACCAAGGCGCTCAAAAACCTGCACATTCAAGGTGACGATGTGTCGTTTGACGTGGTGCTGGGCTATCCGGCCAAGAGCCAAGTGGCCGACATGCGCAAGCACCTGATTGCCGCTGCCAAAAGCGTGGCCGGTGTGGGCAATGTGTCGGTCAACATCACCACCCAGATCGTGGCCCATGCGGCCCAGCGCGGTGTGCAGCTGTTGCCACAAGTCAAAAACATCATCGCCGTCGCCTCTGGCAAAGGTGGCGTGGGCAAAAGCACCACCGCCGCCAACCTGGCTTTGGCCTTGGCGGCTGAAGGCGCCAAAGTGGGTTTGCTCGACGCCGACATTTACGGCCCTAGCCAACCCATGATGATGGGCATTGAGGGGCGTCCCGAAAGCGAAGACGGCAAGACCATGGACCCGCTGGAGAACTATGGCGTGCAAGTCATGTCGATTGGCTTTTTGGTCGACCAAGACGAAGCCATGATCTGGCGCGGCCCCATGGCCACCCAAGCCTTGGAGCAGTTGCTGCGCCAAACCAACTGGAAAGACCTGGACTACCTGATCGTGGACATGCCCCCCGGCACCGGCGACATCCAACTCACCCTGAGCCAGCGCGTGCCGATGACAGGTGCGGTGATCGTCACCACGCCACAAGACATTGCGCTGCTGGACGCCAAAAAAGGCATCAAGATGTTCGAGAAGGTGGGCGTACCCATCCTCGGCTTGGTCGAGAACATGGCGGTTCACGTGTGCAGCAACTGCGGCCACATCGAACACATCTTCGGTGCCGACGGTGGCAAGAAAATGGCCGCGCAATACGGCATGGACTACTTGGGTGCTTTGCCCTTGAACATGCAAATCCGCTTGCAAGCCGACAGCGGCAAACCGACCGTGGTGGCTGACCCCGACGGTGAAGTGGCGGGTATCTACAAAGCTGTGGCACGTCAGGTGGCCTTGAAGATTGCGGCCAAGGCCAAAGACTTTTCGTCCAAGTTCCCCAGCATCAAAATCTCCAAAGACACCTGAGCTTTATTTGATGCAGCGCAACTGCACTATCGTGCATTTCGATTCGAAATTGCATTAAAGTGCAGGCATGTCACCCGCAGACGACGACACCAACCGCCACCCTTTTCTCACCACCTTGGGTGAGCGCGTGCGCACCTTGCGTGCGCGTCGTGGACTCACGCGGCGCGCGGTGGCGCAAGCGGCTCATGTGTCGGAGCGGCACCTGGCCAACCTAGAGTCGGGCACCGGCAACGCCTCCATCCTGATCTTGTTGCAGGTCGCACAAGCCTTGCAATGCTCGATTTTTGAGTTGTTGGGTGATGTGACCACCTCGTCGCCCGAGTGGCTGCTGATTCGTGAGCTGCTGAGCACCCGCAACGAGGCTGAACTGCGCCGTGTTCGCCTGCAACTGGGTGAGATGTTTGGCAGCCATGGGGATGAAAAAGCACGCAGCAACCGCATTGCCCTGGTGGGCTTGCGCGGTGCTGGCAAGTCCACCCTCGGCCAGCGCTTGGCCGATGATTTGGGCTTTCCGTTCATTGAGCTGAGCCGTGACATCGAAAAGTTTGCCGGCTGCAGCATCAGCGAAATCCATAACCTGTATGGCACCAACGCCTACCGCCGTTATGAGCGACGGGCCTTGGAAGAGGCGATTCAAATTTACCCCGAGGTCGTGATTGCCACCCCGGGTGGCTTGGTGTCGGACTCTGCCACCTTCAACGAAGTGCTCACGCATTGCTTCACCGTGTGGCTACAGGCCAAGCCCGAAGACCACCTAGGGCGGGTGGCTGCCCAAGGCGACATGCGGCCCATGGCTGGTAGCCCGGAAGCGCTGGAAGATTTGAAGCGCATTCTGGAGGGCCGCTCAGCCTTTTACGCCAAGGCTGATTTGACGTTTGACACCAGCGCTCAGCCCCTGGATGACAGCTTTTTGGCGCTCCGTACCCAAATCCGGCAAGCCCTCAAGTTGCCACTGTAAGTACCTACTCTCGTTCGAATCATTGACAGTCAAGGAACCTTAGACAAGGTGCCTGTGCTTTGTCATATTCAGGGTAAACATGCATAAAAATGCATTTGCGATAATTCAAAACATGCAATATGATGCACATCAATGCATTTCAAGCACCTATCGCCCAGCCACTCACCGGAGACACCTCACATGAGCAACGCCATCACCGTCGACTACCAAACAGACCCCAGCCAGTACAAGCACTGGCACATGAAGTTTGAAGGCGAAACCGCCACCTTGCAGCTCAACATCAACGAAGACGCAGGCATTCGCCCGGGCTACAAGCTCAAACTCAACTCGTATGACCTCGGCGTCGACATTGAGTTGCACGATGCCCTGCAACGCATCCGTTTTGAACACCCCGAAGTCAAGAGCGTGGTGGTCACCAGTCTGAAAGACCGCATCTTCTGTTCTGGCGCCAACATCTTCATGTTGGGCCTGTCCACGCATGCTTGGAAAGTCAACTTCTGCAAGTTCACCAACGAAACCCGCAACGGCATCGAAGACTCCAGTCGCCACGATGGCCTGAAGTTCATTGCCGCGGTCAATGGCGCATGTGCCGGCGGCGGCTACGAGTTGGCCTTGGCCTGTGACGACATTGTGTTGGTGGACGACCGTTCCTCCAGCGTGTCTTTGCCCGAAGTGCCGTTGCTGGGCGTGTTGCCCGGCACGGGTGGTCTGACCCGCGTGACCGACAAACGCAAGGTCCGCCACGACCATGCCGATATTTTTTGCACCAGCGTGGAAGGTGTGCGCGGCCAACGTGCGGTGGACTGGCGCTTGGTGGATGAAATTGCCAAGCCCGCCAAATTTGCCGAAGCCGTGCAAGCGCGTGCCGACCAATACGCGGCCAGCAGCAAACGCCCAGGTGCCGCCGCCACAGGCAAAGGCGTGAAGCTCACACCTTTGAACAAAACCGTGACTGCGGATGCGCTGACTTATGAGTACGTGCAAGTGGCGATTGACCGCGCCAAGCGCACAGCCACTTTCACCGTGCATGCGCCCAAGGTGGCGGTCCCGACAACGGTGGAAGGTATTGAGGCTGCTGGCATCCATTGGTACCCACTGCAAATGGCGCGCGAGTTAGACGACGCCATTTTGAGCATGCGCACCAACGAGCTCGATGTGGGCACTTGGTTGCTGCGCACCGCTGGTGACGCGCAGCTGGCGCTGCAATCTGATGCCGTGCTGGCACAACACCAAAGCCACTGGCTGGTCAACGAAACACTGGGCATGCTGCGCCGCACCTTGGCACGCATTGACGTGTCGTCCCGCTCTTTGTTTGCGCTGGTGGATGAAGGCTCTTGCTTTGTCGGCACCTTGGCCGAGTTGGCATTTGCCGCTGACCGCACCTACATGCTGGCCTTGCCTGATTCGCCCGACACAGCGCCACGCATGGCCTTGAGCGAGCTCAACTTTGGGCACTTCCCCATGGTCAACCACCAGTCGCGTTTGCAACGCCGCTTTTACGAAGAAGTCACGCCGCTGGAACACGTGCGCGCAGCAGTGGGTCAAATGCTCGATGCGGACCAAGCGCTGGCCCTGGGCTTGGTCACCGCAGCACCCGACGATATCGACTGGGCCGATGAAATCCGCATCGCCGTGGAAGAGCGTGCTGCCATGTCGCCCGACAGCTTGACGGGCCTCGAAGCCAATTTGCGTTTCTGCCAAAAAGAGTCGATGGAAACCCGCATTTTTGGACGTCTGTCGGCATGGCAAAACTGGATCTTCAACCGCCCCAACGCCGTTGGCGAAAAGGGTGCCCTCAAGGTCTACGGCAAAGGCGAGAAAGCCGCCTTTGACTTGAACCGCGTCTAAGCCTGTTATCTACGATTCATCTGCAAGGTCTAACCAGGAGTTCCACATGTCAGCCATCAACTACAGCGAAAAAATCCCCAACAACGTCAACCTGTCCGAAGACCGCACGCTGCAACGTGCGCTCGAACATTGGCAGCCCAACTACCTGAATTGGTGGAACGACATGGGCCCAGACGGCTCGCAAGACTTTGATGTCTACCTGCGCACGGCGGTCAGCGTGGACCCACAAGGCTGGGCCCAGTTTGGGCACGTCAAGATGCCCGACTACCGCTGGGGCATTTTCTTGAACCCTGCCGAGCAAGACCGCAAGATTCACTTTGGCGACCACAAGGGTGAAGCTGCTTGGCAAGACGTGCCTGGCGAACACCGCGCCAACTTGCGCCGCATCATCGTCACGCAAGGCGACACAGAACCTGCGTCGGTGGAGCAGCAGCGTCACTTGGGGCTCACCGCGCCCAGCCAATACGACTTGCGCAACCTGTTCCAAGTCAACGTGGAAGAAGGCCGTCACCTCTGGGCCATGGTCTATTTGCTGCACAAATACTTTGGCAAAGACGGCCGCGAAGAAGCCGAGGGCTTGTTGGAGCGCAACAGTGGCAACGCCGACAACCCCCGCATCTTGCAGGCCTTCAACGAGAAGACGCCCGATTGGCTGAGCTTTTTCATGTTCACTTACTTCACCGACCGTGATGGCAAGTTCCAGCTCTGTGCTTTGGCCGAGTCATCATTTGACCCCTTGGCACGCACCACCAAGTTCATGCTGACCGAAGAGGCCCACCACATGTTTGTGGGTGAGAGCGGTATCTCGCGCGTCATCCAGCGCACAGTGGACATGATGAACCAGCTCAAGACCGACGACGTGGGCAAGCTGCGTGCAGCGGGTGTGATTGACCTGCCCACCATCCAGCGTTACATCAACTTCCACTTCAGCGTGACCATTGACTTGTTTGGCGCTGACCAATCGTCCAACGCGGCCACCTTCTACAGCTCGGGTCTCAAAGGCCGTTACGAAGAAGGCAAACGCACGGATGACCACACCCTGCGTGGCGAGCACTACAAGGTGTTGGTGGTGGAAGGTGACAAACTGATTGAAAAAGAAGTGCCCATGCTCAACGCCTTGAACGAGGTGCTGCGTGACGACTACATCACCGACTCTGTGGGTGGCGTGGAGCGCTGGAACCGCGTCATCACCAAGGCGGGCATTCCGTTCAAGCTGACCGTGCCACACAAGGCTTTCCACCGCAACATCGGTGCTCTGTCTGGCACCAAGGTGTCGCCGGATGGTCGTGTGGTGAGCGAAGCCGAATGGAACGCCAAAGTGGGCGAGTGGCTGCCAAGCGCCGAAGACCGTGCCTACGTGGGCAGCTTGATGGGTCGTGTGGTCGAGCCGGGCAAATTTGCCAACTGGATTGCGCCGCCTGTCATGGGCATCAACCGTCAACCGGTGGACTTTGACTACGTCCGTTTCAACTGATTGATTTGCGCTTTAATTCATGCCATGAACGCCACCACCGAACTCATTCAGCAGCATCTGATCGATCCCGAGATCTGTATCCGATGCAACACCTGCGAAGCCACTTGTCCGGTGGGGGCCATCACGCACGACAGCCGCAACTATGTGGTGCTCGCAGACAAATGCAATCTGTGCATGGCCTGTGTGCCGCCTTGTCCCACGGGGTCGATCGACAACTGGCGCACCATGCCCAAAGCTGCTGCGTACAGCGTCGAAGAACAACTGGGTTGGGATGAGTTACCCACAGCGTTGAGCGAGGCCGAGCTTGCGGCCATGGGGGGTGACGTCAGCGCGCAAGACGCTGCACCAACCCCCAGTGCGGCATCGGTGGCTTCTGCCACGGCCACTGCGGGTGAGGGCACTGCGTTCAACTCGGGTGCATTCGGCGCCACCGCCCCGCCTTGGTCGGCCGCCCATCCGTACACCAACTTGCATGGTCCCAAAGCGCCCGTGATGGCCACAGTGGTGGGCAATGTGCAGGTCAACGAGGCTGGCACGGCCAACGAAACCCACCACATCGTGCTGGACTTTGGCAACATGCCGTTCCCAGTGTTGGAAGGCCAATCGATTGGCATCATCCCGCCTGGCGTAGACGCCCAGGGTAAGCCCCACCATGCGCGTCAGTACTCCATTGCCAGTCCACGCAACGGGGAGCGGCCTGGCTACAACAACCTTTCGCTCACTGTGAAGCGGGTGGTGGAAGACCACCAAGGCCAGGCGGTTCAAGGCGTGGCCTCCAATTACTTGTGTGACTTGAAAACCGGCGACGCCGTGCAGGTGATTGGCCCCTTTGGTGCCAGCTTTCTGATGCCCAACCACCCCAAGTCCAACATCGTGATGATTTGCACGGGTACGGGCAGTGCGCCCATGCGTGCCATGACCGAGTGGCGTCGTCGCTTGCGTCAAAGCGGCAAGTTTGAAGGCGGTAAGCTCATGCTGTTCTTTGGCGCTCGCACCCAACAAGAGTTGCCTTACTTTGGCCCCTTGCAAAAGTTGCCCAAAGACTTCATTGATATCCACTTTGCTTTCTCACGCACAGCCGGTCAACCCAAACGCTATGTGCAAGACCTGATGCGCGAGCGCAGCGCCGATTTGGCGCACCTGCTCAAAGACCCCAACACCTGTTTTTATGTGTGTGGTTTGAAGAGCATGGAAGAAGGCGTGGTCATGACCTTGCGTGACATTGCCAACGAAGCTGGCCTAGGCTGGGACAACGTGGCACCCGCCTTGAAGCGTGAAGGGCGCTTGCATTTAGAGACCTACTGAGCAAGCCTAGGGTGGCGCGGGGTATGGCTGGCCCGCTAACATCGCCGCATGAATTCTCGTCCCAGTTTGCAAGTTGCCGTGGTCATGCGTCGTGAACGTGTGCCCGGTGCCATGAGCCAGTGGCAGCCCTGGCGTTGGGTCTTGCACGATGTGTTGGGCCACGACCTCACGCCACACGCGCAGCACTTTGGCAGCGCACCGCGTTGTTTGCGTCACACCGACGACGAGCAACTGTGGCTGCACCCAGGCTTTAAGGTTGAACTGTTTCGCGACGACGCCGAAGGCTACTACCTCAACGCCACCACCCCCGCACCGTGCTGGTTTGTCTTGTGGCGCATGGAAGAAGAGCCTGCCATCAGTGACCAGGTGATGGCGGTGCCCACCATGGTGAGCCTGAGTTACCACGACGCGGGCCGTTGGTTGGATGCGCAAGAAAACGTTGACCAGATCGCTGCTCCCGAAGAGGTGGTGGCCTGGATGGCCGCATTTGCCGAAGAACACTGGGTCGCCGAGGTCAAGCGCCGCAGACGTCCCGACAGTTTCAAACCTCTGCAAGACCGCTTTGGCAATCCAGCGGCGGTGAGCACCAGCAAATTGCGTGGTGGCGGGCCGGGTTCAGGCAATGGGGGAACACATGGCGAATGACGACACACCCGCTGGCTTCTTAGGCCGTTGGTCGCGCCGCAAGGCCGAGGTGCGCGAAGGCAAACCTGTGGCTGACCCGGTGCCCGCCAGCGTGCGGGTGGTGACGCCCGTGCAAACACTCAACGATCCAACGCCTGACCCGCAGACCCAAACGTCTGCCACGCCTGCCACGCCTGCGCCCACCTTGGACGATGTGCAGTCACTCACCCCCGAGTCTGACTACACACCCTTCATGGCCCGTGGCGTCACGTCGGACGTGAAAAACGCAGCCATGAAAAAACTCTTCACCGATCCTCACTTCAATGTGATGGACCGCATGGATGTGTACATCGACGATTACGGTCAACCCGACCCAATTCCTCTGGCCATGCTGCGTCAAATGAATGGCGCCAAGTTTTTGAACCTGTTTGACGAAGAAACCCAAACGCCCGCAGACGCCCCACCTCAACTCGTGGCACAGTCCGTCCCTGCCCAAACCCTTTCACCCACCGACACCACCACGCATGACCACGCTGATTTGCGACTGCAACCAGACCCAACCCCTCGACCCGAAAGCACTGGGCCAGAGCCTGCATGAAGACCTGACCTTGCACACGGCCCTGTGCCGTCGTGAAGCGGGCGCTTTTCTCAACGCGGTACAAAGCACCACCGACGAGGTGGTGGTGGCGTGCACGCAAGAGCAGCGCTTGTTTGGTGACTTGGCTGCGCAAGCGCAAGCCAAAACTTCGGTCATCAAGTTTGTCAACATCCGCGAAACCGGCGGCTGGAGCCGCGACGCCAAACAAGCCTCGCCCAAAATCGCCGCACTGCTGGCCACCGCGCATTTGCCAGAGCCAGAGCCCGTGCCCACCGTCACCTTCAAGAGTGCGGGGCGCTTGCTGATCATTGGCGCCCTGGATGCGGCTGAACAAGCGGCGGCCTTGCTCTCGGATGTGCTCAACGTCACTCTTTTTACCCAAGGGCCAGGCGAGGCGGGGGGGGCACAAAGTCGCCGCTACCCCGTCTTGGGCGGGCAGGTGCTGCGCGTGGAGGGCTGGTTGGGCGCGTTCAAACTCACCTGGTCCAGCAACAACCCGATCGACTTGGATATGTGCACCCGCTGCAACGCCTGTGTGGTGGCTTGCCCAGAACAAGCCATTGGCTTGGACTACCAAATTGACCTGAGCAAGTGCCAGTCACACCGCGACTGCGTGACCGCCTGCGGTGCGGTGGGCGCCATCAACTTCCAGCGTGAGGCCGCGCCAGAAACGGCCGACTTTGACTTGGTGCTCGACTTGCGCGCACACAGCGCCTTCAGCCGCCACGCGCTGCCGCAAGGTTATTTCCGCCAAGCCGATGCGGCCACCTTGCTGCGCTTGCGCGAGTTGGTGGGCGAGTTTGAAAAACCGCGTTTCTTTGCCTACAAACAAAAGCTGTGCGCACACAGCCGCAACGAGCAAGTGGGTTGCCGGGCGTGCGTGGACATCTGCTCGGCTGAAGCGATCAGCTCTGAATCCGCGCGTCAACAGATCAAGGTCAACCCCAACCTGTGTGTGGGCTGCGGTGCCTGCACCACGGTGTGTCCGACGGGCGCTTTGAGCTATGCCTACCCGAGTGCGCCTGAACAGGGTGTGAAACTCAAAACCCTGCTGAGCACTTACCAACAGGCCGGTGGCCAAGACCCCGTGTTGCTGTTGCACAGCCAAGAGGCGGGTCTTGCCTTGGTGCATGAGCTGGGCCGTGCGGCCCAGTTGCAGCTGGCCCAGGGCGTGCCCGCGCATGTGATTCCGGTCTCGCTGTGGCACACCGCCAGCCTGGGGCTGGACGTGTGGCTGTCCGCGCTGGCTTACGGCGCTGCGCAAGTTTTGGTGTTGGTCACCCGCGAAGAAGCACCGCAATACGCCGATGGCTTGCAAGCCCAAATGAACCAAGCCCAGGCCATGCTCGAAGGTTTGGGCTATGCCTTGCCTGGCCAACCCGTGTTGCAACTGGTGCATGCCACGCAGGCGCTGGAGCTGGATGCCGAATTGCAACGTGTGTGCAGTGGCAAACAGCGTCTGCGCTCACGCCTGCCTGTGGCCACCTTTGCCTTGATGAATGACAAACGCAGCAGCTTGAGCTTGCTGGTCGACCACTTGTTGGAGCATGCACCTGCTTTGAAAGCCAACACGGCACCTGAGGCCTTGAGCCTGCCCGCCGATGGCGCATTGTTTGGCTCGGTGGACGTGAACAAAGACAGCTGCACCTTGTGCATGAGTTGCGTCAGCGCTTGCCCGGCCAATGCCTTGCAAGACAACCAACAAGCCCCGCAACTGCGCTTCGTTGAGAAGAACTGCGTGCAATGCGGCCTGTGTGTCACCACCTGTCCTGAAAACGCCTTGCAGTTGGTGCCGCGCTTGTTGCTGACCGCACAACGCAAAGAGCTGCGCGTGCTCAACGAAACCCAACCCTATGGCTGTGTGCGTTGTGGCAAACCCTTTGGCACGCTCAAGGGCATTGAGGCCATGATGGCCAAACTGGCGGGACATTCGATGTTCCAAGGCGCGGCGCTGGAGCGCCTCAAAATGTGCGGCGACTGCCGTGTGATTGACATTTATTCCTCGGGTGACGAGCAAAAAATCTGATGACCCAAACAGCCCCCCATCTGTCTTCCGCCCTTGACGAAGAAACTGCCCGTGCCGAGTTGTACGGACTGATCGCCGAGCTGTTTTACGCCTCGCCTGCGCCTGCCTTGTTGGCGCAGTTGCGTGTGGCTGCCACCGAAGCGCCTGCCTCCGGCGGGTTTTTAGAAGAGCCTTGGCGCGCCCTGGTGGGCACGGCGCGCGACATGGACGACGCCAGCATCCAGCGCGAGCACGAGGCCTTGTTTGGCGGCGTCGGCAAGCCCGAGGTGTATGTGTATGCCTCGCATTACCTGAGCGGTTTCCTGAACGAAAAGCCGTTGGCGCAACTGCGCACCGATCTGGCCGCTTTGGGCCTCACGCGCGATGCAGCCTCCATGTCGGAGACCGAAGACCATGTGTCTTACCTCATGGAAGTCATGCGTTTTTTGGTGGCGGGTGATGATGTCGCGGTTTCTAACTTGACCCAACAAGCCAAGTTCTTTGCGGCCCATGTTCAGGCCTGGGTGTTGGGTTTGTGCGATGTCTTGCAAGCCAATCCACGGGCGCGTTTTTACGCCGCCTTGGCTGAACTCACGCGCGCCTTTGTCAGCGTCGAGACCCAAGGCTTTGACATGTTGGCGTGAAGCCTTCAGTCAAAAGGCTTAGAAATAATTTCGCGTTCAGCCGATACCCCATCAACGGGATGGGGCATGACGTTATTACTTACCAACTTTGGTTCTAGAACCATTACAGTATGCAATGTCGTGCATATCCACGACCAGACGAGGAGATCGACATGAAAAAAGAACAAACCCAGGCGTCGCGCCGTGGATTTTTTATGGGTGCCGCTGCGGCGGGTGCTGCCGCTGCTGCGGTCACTGCACTGCCCCGCGTGAACCTTCCCACCGAAGTGGCCGCCTTGAAGCCTGCGCCTGAAAACGGCGGTGGTTACAGCTTGAGCGAACACGTCAAGCGCTACTACCAGACCACCCGCGTCTGAGTGACCTGAACCGAATTCGCAGGAGTACCTCTATGTTGCTGACCCGTAAATCTGACGCTGCCCAGTCTGGCAGTTCTGGCTTGGTCGACCGCCTGCAGCGCGGTTTGTCGCAAGCGTTGCCTACTTTGGATCGTCGTGGCTTCTTGCGCCGTTCCGGTCTGGGTGTGGGGGTTGGCTTGGCCGCCACCCAATTGAGTTTGGTGAAAAAAGCCGATGCAGCCGATGCAGCCAATGCCACCGCAGGCAACGGCACGGGCAAGATTGAAGTCAAACGCACGGTGTGCACCCACTGCTCGGTGGGTTGTGCGGTCGATGCTGTGGTGGAAAACGGTGTGTGGGTACGTCAAGAACCTGTGTTCGACTCCCCCATCAACTTGGGCGCACATTGCGCCAAAGGTGCGGCCCTGCGTGAGCACGGTCATGGTGAATTCCGCCTGCGCTACCCCATGAAGCTGGTCAACGGCAAGTACGAGCGCATCAGCTGGGACACGGCCCTGACCGAAATCAGCGCCAAGTTGCTAGAGCTGCGCAAAGCCAGCGGTCCTGACTCGATTTACTGGATTGGCTCTTCCAAGCACAACAACGAGCAAGCCTATTTGCTGCGCAAGTTTGTGAGCTATTGGGGCTCCAACAACTGTGACCACCAGGCCCGTATTTGCCACTCCACCACCGTGGCCGGTGTGGCCAACACCTGGGGTTATGGCGCCATGACCAACTCGTACAACGACATGCAAAACAGCAAGGTCGCTCTGTACATCGGCTCCAACGCTGCCGAAGCTCACCCTGTGAGCATGCTGCACATGCTGCATGCCAAAGAAAACGGTTGCAAGATGATCGTGGTCGACCCACGCTTCACCCGCACAGCGGCCAAGGCTGACGAGTACGTGCGTATCCGTTCGGGCTCGGACATTGCGTTCCTGTTTGGCCTGTTGCACATCATCTTCAAGAACGGCTGGGAAGATAAGAAATACATCAACGACCGCGTGTTCGGCATGGACAAGGTCAAGGAAGAAGTGCTGGCCAAATGGTCGCCCGACAAAGTGGAAGAGGTCTGCGGCGTCAAGCCAGACCAGTTGCTCAAGATCGCCACCATGTTGAACGAGCACCGTCCCGGCACCATCGTGTGGTGCATGGGTCAGACCCAACACACCACCGGCAACGCCATCGTGCGTGCGTCGTGCATCTTGCAATTGGCTTTGGGCAACGTGGGCAAATCGGGCGGTGGCACCAACATCTTCCGCGGCCACGACAACGTGCAAGGCGCCACCGATGTGGGCCCGAACCCCGACTCATTGCCCGGTTACTACGGCTTGGTCGAAGGTGCCTGGAAGCACTTTGCCAAAGCCTGGGGCGTGGACTTTGAGTGGATCAAAGGCCGCTTTGCCAACCCCGGCATGATGAGCAAGCCTGGCATCACCGTCTCGCGCTGGATCGATGGTGTGCTGGAGAAGAACGAACTCATCGACCAAGACAGCAACCTGCGCGGCGTTTTCTACTGGGGTCATGCACCCAACTCGCAGACCCGTGGCTTAGACATGAAGCGCGCCATGGACAAGCTCGACTTGTTGGTGGTGGTCGATCCTTACCCTTCCGCCACGGCGGCCATGGCGGCCATGCCCGGCAAGGCTGAAGACCTCAACCCCAACCGCGCGGTGTACCTGCTGCCTGCGGCCACACAGTTTGAAACCAGTGGTTCGGCCACGGCCTCAAACCGCTCGCTGCAATGGCGTGAGAAAGTGATCGAGCCCCTGTGGGAGAGCCGTTCAGACCACATGATCATGTACCAATTTGCCGAAAAACTCGGCTTTGGCAAGGAGCTGGTCAAGAACTACAAGCTGCAAAAAGTCAACGGCATGGACGAGCCCATGGTGGAAGACATCTTGCGTGAAATCAACAAGTCGGTTTGGACCATTGGCTACACCGGCCAAAGCCCAGAGCGCTTGAAGGCGCACATGCGCAACATGCATTTGTTTGACGTCAAGACCTTGAAGTCAAAGGGTGGCAAAGACAAAGAAACCGGTTACGACTTCGGCGGCGACTACTTCGGTCTGCCCTGGCCTTGCTACGGCACACCTGAACTCAAGCACCCTGGCTCGCCCAACCTGTACGACACCTCCAAGCACGTCATGGACGGCGGCGGTAACTTCCGCGCCAACTTTGGTGTGGAACGTGAAGGCAAGAACCTATTGTCTGAAGACGGCTCTCATTCGTTAGGTGCTGACATCACCACCGGCTACCCCGAGCTTGATCACGTGCTGCTCAAGAAGCTGGGTTGGTGGGATGAACTCACCGATGCCGAAAAGGCGTTGGCTGAAGGCAAGAACTGGAAGACCGACAACTCAGGCGGCATGATCCGCGTGTTCATGCAAAACCATGGCTGCCACCCGTTTGGCAACGCCAAGGCCCGCGCTGTGGTGTGGAACTTCCCAGACCCCATCCCGCAACACCGCGAGCCTTTGTATGGCACGCGTCCTGACCTGGTGGCCAAGTACCCCACGCACGACGACAAGAAAGCCTTCTGGCGCCTGCCCACCTTGTACAAAACCGTGCAAGACAAAAACGTGGCCGACAAGGTGCACGAGAAGTTCCCGCTCATCCTCACCTCGGGCCGTTTGGTCGAGTACGAGGGCGGTGGCGAAGAAACCCGTTCCAACCCCTGGCTGGCTGAGTTGCAACAGGAAGCCTATGTCGAGGTGCATCCCAAGACGGCGGCGGATCGCGGCATTCGCAACGGCGAACGTGTGTGGCTGCATAGCCCCACGGGCGCACGTCTGAATGTGCAGGCCTTGGTGACCGAGCGTGTCGATACCGGCACGGTGTGGATGCCTTTCCACTTCTCGGGTCGTTGGCAAGGTGCCGACATGCTGGCGCATTACCCCAAAGGGGCCGCGCCCATTGTGCGTGGCGAGGCGGTCAACACCGCCACCACCTACGGTTACGACAGCGTGACCATGATGCAAGAGACCAAGACCACGGTCTGCAACCTCGAACGCGCTTGAAGGAGCAACAACCATGGCCCGCATGAAATTTATCTGTGACGCAGAGCGTTGCATCGAGTGCAACGGTTGCGTGACCGCTTGCAAGAACGAACACGAAGTACCTTGGGGCGTGAACCGCCGCCGCGTGGTGACCTTGAACGACGGTGTGCCCGGCGAAAAGTCGATCTCGGTGGCCTGCATGCACTGCTCCGATGCACCTTGCATGGCGGTGTGCCCCGTCAACTGTTTTTACAAAACCGACGAGGGCGTCGTGCTGCACGACAAAGACGTCTGCATCGGCTGCGGCTACTGTTCGTACGCGTGTCCCTTTGGTGCTCCTCAGTTCCCTTCGCAGGGCACCTTCGGTGTGCGCGGCAAGATGGACAAGTGCACCTTCTGCGCGGGTGGTCCAGAAGCCAACGGCAGCCAAGCCGAATTTGAAAAATATGGTCGCAACCGTTTGGCCGAAGGCAAGCTGCCAGCGTGCGCTGAAATGTGTTCGACCAAAGCCCTGCTCGCCGGTGACGGCGACGTGGTGGCCGACATCTTCCGCAACCGCGTGGTCAAACGCAACAAGGGTGCTGAAGTGTGGGGCTGGGGCACTGCTTATGGTTCCAAACAAGCAGGTCAAAAACTCGCTGCTGAAGGAGTCAAAAAATGATGTCGCGTACTTCGCTGTTGACCGTGTTGGCTGTGGCCAGCGTGGCGGGCTTGAGCGCTTGTGGTGAGAAGCCACAAACCCTGGGCACCAAAAATGACGCCACCGCCTTCAGCGGTGTGACCAACGCCTTCGTGGCACCAGGCTGGCAAGCCGGTGACAAGAACAGCTGGGAGCAGCACCTGCGTGCGCGCGCGCAATATGGCATGAACGACAACACACGCGCACCGTGAACCAGGGGCACACCATGTCACGTTCTATTCAATCGGTGTTGTGTGCGGTGTTGACGGTGCTTGCACTGTCAGCCGACGCGCAAGACAAAGCGGCAGCACCTGTCGCTGCCACAGCGCCTGCCGTGCAGAGCGTCAACATCCAAGACGTCAAACCCGACGCCAGCGATGCACCTGGTTACGCTGACCAAACCAACGCTGAGCGCAGCAAAGTGCAGCCAGGCAACAACGCGCCCATGTGGCGTGATGTGGGCAAAGGGGTTGCAGGCTACAGCAGCTTGCCCAAAGAAACCGCGCCTGAAGCAGGTGTGTTGATTCAGCCCTTTGTGCAATATCCCGGATCGCGTGTGACCAATGCGGGTGAGGCTTGGCGACAAGTGCGCAACCAGTGGCTGATTCCTTATGGTGGTTCGTTGCTGTTGATTGTGGCAGGTGCGATTGCCGTTTTCTTTTGGCGCAAGGGCGCGATTGCCATGCACGGCAAGCCCACGGGTCGCGAGATCGAGCGCTTCACCCCGTTCGAGCGCTCCGCGCACTGGGCCAACGCGATTGCGTTTGTGGTGTTGGCCATTTCTGGTTTGACCATGGCCTTTGGCAAGTTTGTGTTGCAACCCATCATCGGTGACACCTTGTTTGGTTGGCTCACCTACTTGCTGAAAAACGCCCACAACTTTGCGGGGCCGTTGTTTGCTGTGTCTTTGGTGGTGGTGTTCGTCACCTTCTTGAAAGACAACATGCCACGCAAAGGCGACCTGAACTGGTTGCTCAAAGGCGGCGGTATTTTGAGCGGTCACGAAGTGCCCTCACACCGCTTCAACGCGGGTGAAAAACTGGTGTTCTGGGGTGGCGTGTTCTTCTTGGGTGCGGTGGTGGTGGCGTCAGGTTTCGTGCTTGACAAAATCGTCCCTGGCTTGATTTACGAACGCGGCACCATGCAAGTGGCGCACATGGTCCACGCCGTGGCCACGGTGTTGATGATGGCCATGTTCATGGGACACATCTACATTGGCACCATCGGTATGGAAGGCGCCTACAAAGCCATGAAGACCGGCTATGTGGATGAAACCTGGGCCAAAGAACACCACGAACTTTGGCATGCCGACATCCAAGCAGGCAAAATTCCTGCGCACCGCAGCCCCGAAGCACCTGGCTCGACGGCACAGGCTTGATCTCAGGAGAATTTCTATGAACAAAAACCTCATTGCACTCATCCTGGCTGGCCTGAGTGCTGGCGCATTGGCCAAGTTACCTGCGCCCAGCGACGAAGCCAAGGCCAAAGCCGCCGAAGCCGCCGCCAAGACGGCACATGCAGGCAAGGTGGACGGCTACTTGCTGTGCAAGTCGCAAGACAAAGTGGCGGCTCATGTGCAAAAGACCAACAAGTCCAAAGCCGGCAAGCCTGTCGCCACCGCGCCTTGTGCGGACCCTGGCAAGTTTGTCTACACACCGCCTGAAGCGGCCCCTGTAGCCGCCGCCGCTGCACCTGCCGCCGCTCCTGCTGCTCCCGCCAAAAAATCTTAAATCCATCACAGCTTGGCTGTGCATCGGGCCGCACCTGTGGGTGGCGGCCCGTTTTGTTGTAGCCTGCACCTATGTCTGTTGTTTTGAACCTTCCCCATCTCACCCAAGCCCAAACGCCCTTGACCCGCGAGGTCAGCGTGCTCAACGAGCATGGGGAGCGCAGCATGGCGTCTATTCCGGCTGAGCGTGCGCTCACGGTGTATGTGGACAAGCGAGAGATCGTCACCCTCATGACCTTGGGCGCGCACCCCGAGTTGCTGGTGCTGGGCTATTTGCGCAACCAACGTTTGGTGGGCGCGGCTCATGAGGTGGCATCCATCACGGTCGATTGGGACGCGGGTGAGGGTGGCGCTGGCGTGGCCGCTGTCAAAACGCATGCGGGCATTGCCGATATCCAGGCGCGCACTGCACACCGCGTGGTCACCACCGGTTGCGGACAAGGCAGTGTGTTTGGTGACTTGATGGACGAGATCGACACCCTGGTGCTGCCCGATGCGCAGTTGGGCCAAGCCCGCCTGTACGCCATCTTGAACGCCATTCGTCTGCAAGAGAGCACTTACAAATCGGCTGGCTCGGTGCATGGTTGTGCTTTGTTCGATGGCGAAACTTTGCAGGTGTTTGTGGAAGACGTGGGTCGCCACAATGCCATTGACACCATTGCGGGCTGGATGTGGATGCATGGCGTGGTGTCGGGCCCTGCATCAAGTTTTTACACCACCGGTCGCCTGACCAGCGAGATGGTGCTGAAGTCGGCCCAGATGGGGGTGCCCGTGGTCATCTCGCGCAGTGGCATCACGCAAATGGGCTACGACCTGGCCGAGCGCCTGGGGCTGTGCACTTTGGGCCGTGCCACCAACAAACACTTCTTGGTCTACACCGCGCCACAGCGTGTGCAGCTCGACCCCAGCTTGGCCCAGCGCAGGGAGGCGGCATGAGTTCAACGCACACGACGCACAGCGGTGCTTGGTGGTCCATCGCGTGGCGCAGCTTGTGGCGTGATGCGCGTGCGGGCGAGTTGCGCCTGCTGATGGTGTCCGTGGCCTTGGGGGTGGCCGCCTTGAGCTCGGTCAGCTTCTTGGCCGACCGCATGAACGCGGGTTTGCAGCGTGACGCCGGGCAGTTGCTTGGCGGTGATGCGGTGGTGGTGAGCGACACGCCCACGCCTGCACACATCGTCACCTATGCGCGGGCCATGGGCCTCAAGGGTGTCACCACACTGAGCTTTCCCACCATGGCGCGCGCCGATCAAGCACAAGGCGGTGAAAGCCGCTTGGTGGCCCTCAAAGCGGTCGAGACGGGCTACCCCTTGCGCGGGCAACTCAAGGTGAGCGCAAGCCTGGCGCAAGCCCAAGCGGCCTTGGTGCAAGGTGCCGCGACGGGCTCTGGGGGCGGTGCCCGTGCCGATGTAGTCATTGCCACTGACATTCCCGCCCCAGGCGAGGTGTGGGTGGAGCTGGGCGTGCTGGAAGCCTTGGGGCTCAATATCCAAGACCGTCTGATGCTGGGCAACAGCAGTTTGCGCATCAGCCGTGTGCTGATGCAAGAACCCGACCGTGGTGCCGGCTTCATGAGCTTTGCGCCACGTGTGCTGATGAACAGCACCGATCTGGCGGCCACCGCCTTGGTGCAGCCCGCCAGTCGGGTGACCTGGCGCTACGCGGTGGTCGGGCCAGCGGCGGTGGTGCAGCGCTTCAACGACTGGGCCACGCTTGAATCCAAAAAGCCCGAGGTGCGTGGCGTGCGCGTGGAGTCGCTGGAGGCAGGACGTCCTGAAATGCGTCAAACCCTGGACCGTGCAGGCAAGTTTCTGAATTTGGTGGCTTTGCTGGCGGCTTTGCTCAGTGCGGTGGCGGTGGCGTTATCGGCGCGTGCATTTGCCGCACGCCACCTCGACGACTGCGCCATGCTGCGTGTGCTGGGCCTGAGCCAAAAACGCATTGCGCTGGCCTACAGCCTGGAATTTGTGTGGGTGGGCAGCGTGGCGAGTTTGCTGGGTTTGGCGCTGGGCTATGGCGTGCATCTGTTGTTTGTGCAGTTGCTGGCCGGGCTGGTCGACACCGCCTTGCCTGGCGCCAGTGTGTGGCCTGTGGTCTATGGTCTGGGCACGGGCTTGACCCTGTTGCTGGCCTTTGGCTTGCCACCGGTGTTGCAACTCGCCAGCGTGCCCGCCTTGCGTGTGATGCGTCGCGATGTGGGCCAGCTCAAGGCCACCACGCTGTCGGTCTGGGCCCTGGGTCTGTTGGGTTTTGGTGTGTTGCTGGTCGCTGTGAGTCGCGATGTCAAATTGGGCCTGATGGTGGTGGGTGGTTTTGCGGGTGCTGTGCTTGTGTTTGCGGGCATGGCGTGGCTGGCTGTGTGGCTGCTGCGTCGCACCGTGCGCGAAGGCACGGCCCCACCGTGGTTGATGTTGGCCACCCGGCAAATCAGTGCCCGACCTGTGTATGCCATGGTGCAGGTGAGTGCCTTGGCGGTAGGCTTGTTGGCGCTGGCACTGTTGGTGTTGTTGCGCACCGACTTGGTTAGCAGTTGGCGCAATGCCACGCCTGCCGATGCCCCGAACCGATTCGTCATCAACATCCAGCCCACCCAGGCCGACGAATTTTTACAAACCTTGCGCGATGCCGGAGTGCGCCAATTCGACTGGTACCCCATGGTGCGGGGACGTCTGGTGGCCATCAACCAGCAGGGCGTGGTGCCCGAGCACTACAAAGATGAGCGCGCGCAGCGCTTGGTGGACCGCGAGTTCAACCTGTCTTACAGCTCGCGTGCGCCTACGCACAACACCATCGTGGCGGGCGCCTGGGTGCCCGAAGAAGCCAACGCCATGAGCGTGGAAGAAGGCATTGCCAAAACCCTGGGCTTGAAGCTCGGTGACGTGCTGCGCTTTGACATGGCGGGGGTGCTGCATGAAGCGCGCATCACCTCCATCCGGCGGGTCGACTGGACCTCGATGCGTGCCAACTTCTTTGTCATGTACCCGGTCAGCCGCATGGCCGATGTGCCGCTTACCTACATCGCCGCATTTCGTGCCCCCCCACCTGCACTGCTGCCTGATCGCAGCCACAGCGCGAGTTTTGACAACCAGCTGGTGCGCCGCTTTCCCAACGTGACCAATGTGGACATGGGGGCGACCTTGAACCAGGTGCAACAGGTGCTGGGTCAAGTGGTGCAAGCAGTGGAGTTTTTGTTTTTGTTCACCCTGGCGGCAGGGCTGGTGGTGTTGTTTGCCGCCGTCACAGCCACGCGTGAAGAGCGTGCCCGCGAATACGCGGTGTTGCGTGCGCTGGGCGCATCCAACCACTTGCTGGCACGGGTGCAGCGTGCCGAGTTGGCCGGGGTAGGTGCTTTGGCGGGGTTCTTGGCCGCTTGTGTGGCCATGGCCTTGGGCTGGGGTTTGGCGCGTTACACCTTTGAATTCAATTGGAACCCGAGCCCTTGGGTGCCCTTGATTGGCGCGGCGACAGGCGCTTTGCTGGCGCTGGCTGCAGGCTGGTGGGGCTTGCGCGATGTGCTGCGCCGTCCAGTGGTACAGACCTTGCGCCAAGCCGCGGTGTGAGCGCATCGACAATAGAGCCTATGCAGATTGAAGACAAACCTCCTTTTGACACCCCGTTCGAGTGGATTGGCGGGGAAGAGCGCGTCAAGGCGCTGACCGAGCGCTTTTACGACCTGATGGATTTGGAGCCCGGCTACACCGCCTTGCGTGCGGCGCACGGCCCCAATTTGGACAACGCCCGCCAGCGCCTGTTTTGGTTTTTGTGCGGCTGGCTGGGCGGGCCGCAGCACTACACCGAGCAGTTTGGCCACCCGCGCCTGCGCATGCGCCACATGCCGTTCACCATCGGCATCCAAGAGCGCGACCAGTGGCTGGCGTGCATGGACCAAGCCATGGGAGAAACCGATGTGCCCGCTGACTTGCGCGAGCGCTTGAAAAACAGTTTCTTTCAAACCGCCGACTGGATGCGCAACCAAGGCGTGTGATGCACGGCTAGCCTGAGGCCAATGGCCCATGGCCATCCCAGCGTGACCGCTGTGCTCTCAAGCGTTGCCTGGAGCGAGCAACACCACCAAGGCCCCGGCACCGCCGTCTGAAGGCTTGGCCTGTACAAAGGCCAGCACCTCGTTTTTTTGTACCAACCACCGCTGCACTTTGGACTTGAGCACTGGCTCTTTGCCGGGCGATCCCAGGCCCTTGCCGTGTACCACCCGCACACAGCGCCAGCCCATGCGCTTGGCGTCGCGAATGAACTGACCCAGCGCCGTGCGCGCCTCGTCGCTGCGCAGGCCGTGCAGGTCAAGCTGACCTTGGATGCTCCATTCGCCCTTGCGCAGTTTGCGCGTGACGTCGGTGCCAATGCCCGGGCGTCTGAAGCTCAACTGGTCGTCCACGTCGAGCAGCGTGCTCACGTCAAACTCGTCACTCATGCTCTCCACCAAGGCCGCTTGATCGTCCAGGTCTTGTTGCAGCGGACGCGGCGTGGGGCGGTATGGCGGAATATGTACCCGCTCTTTCACGGGCAGGGGTTGCACGGCACCCACGGCGCGGGCAAACAGGTGGCGCTCGGCCTCGGCCCGGCGTTCTGCTTCGCGGCGCGCCAGTTCAGCCAAAGCGGCGGCTTGTGCCACATCGTTGATTTTTTGTCGAATGGCCCCCAGGTCTTGCAAGGATTTGGATTTCACAACAAGCCTTCTTCTGCCATGGAGAGGTATTGCCCCTGCGCCACGATGATGTGGTCGCGCACCGCCACGTCCACCAAAGCCAGCGCTTCGCGCAGGGTGCGCGTGAGCTGCAAGTCGGCTTGCGAGGGCTTGACCGTGCCACCGGGATGGTTGTGTGCCAGCACCACACCATCGGCACCCAGCGCCAAGGCGGTTTTGGCCACCTCACGTGGGTACACCGTGGTTTGTGAGAGCGAGCCCCGGAACATGGGCTGGTAAGACAACAAGCGGTTGTGCGCATCTAAAAACAACACAGCGAACACCTCGTGTTTGAGTTGGGCCAATTCAAGTTGCAGGTATTGTTTCACTGCCTTGGGCGAATTCATGACCGTGGTTTCGCGTAATTCTTGCGTCAAGGCGCGTCGGGCAATTTCGAGCACCGCCACCAACTGTGCCCGTTTGGCCGTTCCCCCCATGCCTTTGAAGGTTTTTAGCTCGGCAGCGCTGGCATGGATCAAACCCGCAAATCCATTGAAGCGTGCCAACAACTCTTGCGACAACACAAACACGCTTTTACCGGGAATGCCCGTGCGCAGCAGCAGCGCCAACAATTCGGTGTCGGTCAGCGACGTGGCGCCGTGTGTGAGCAGTTTCTCGCGGGGGCGCATCTCTGCGGGCAGGTCACGCATGTGCATCGAGTCGGTCATGAAACACATCTCCTGGTGTGGGATTGGAGGTTTCTACAATGGAGGCCATGTCTGCACCTCACTCCACCGACCACCCTACCATCGGCCCCGGCTCGTTTTTAACCTTGCACTACCGGCTTTCGGGACCGCAAGGCGACATCATCAACACCTTCGCCGAAAAACCAGCCACCTTGTCGCTGGGCTCCGGCGAGTTGTCGCCTGCGGTGGAGCTTCGCCTGATGGGTTTGGCCGAGGGCGTGCGTGCCACGTTTGAACTCGCCACTGGCGAGGCGTTTGGCGAACGCAACCCCGACATGCAGCAATGGGTGGGCAAGAGCCTGCTCAAAGAATTGGGCGATCCGCACGAGCAATACGCTGTGGGCGATGTGGTGCAGTTCCCAGCGCCCAATGGCCAGGGGTCATTCGCAGGTGCTGTGCAACAGGTCAGCGATGACGCAGTGTTGTTTGACTTCAACCACCCGCTGGCAGGTCAACCCGTGACCTTTGAAGTGCAGGTCATCGGCATCTTATGAACACGCTGCAAGACATCGTATTGGCCGAGCCGCGTGGCTTTTGTGCAGGGGTGGACCGTGCCATCGAAATCGTTGATCGTGCCTTGCAAAAATTTGGCACTCCCGTTTATGTGCGTCATGAGATCGTGCACAACACCTTTGTGGTGGAAGACCTCAAGCAGCGTGGTGCCATCTTCATCGAAGACTTGAACGACGTGCCCGCTGGTGCCACCCTGGTGTTCAGCGCCCACGGCGTGCCCAAGTCGGTTGAGCAAGAGGCCGAGCGACGGGGTTTTCGGGTCTTTGATGCCACCTGTCCGTTGGTGACCAAGGTCCATGTGGAAGTGGCCAAGCTGCACAAAGAGGGCTACGAATTCATCATGATTGGTCACAAAGGCCACCCCGAGGTCGAAGGCACCATGGGCCAGTTGAGCAGTGGCATTTATTTGGTGGAAGATGTGGCCGATGTGGCCCGTGTTCAACCCAGCCAGACCGAGCGCTTGGCCGTGGTGACCCAAACCACCTTGAGCGTCGACGATGCGGCAGAGATCAGCCGTGCGGTGACCGCGCGCTTTCCTCATGTGCGCCAACCCAAGCAGCAAGACATTTGCTATGCCACGCAAAACCGTCAGGACGCAGTCAAGCTCTTGAGCGCGCAAGTCGACTTGGTCATTGTGGTGGGCAGCCCCACCAGCTCCAACAGCAACCGCCTGCGCGATGTGGCACAACGCTACGGTGCCGAGAGCTACATGGTTGACAACGCCGGCGAGTTGCAAGAGGCGTGGTTTGTCGGCAAGACCCACATTGGTTTGACCGCCGGTGCGTCAGCCCCCGACATCTTGGTGCAACAAGTCATTGCCCGCATACGCGCCTTGGGCGCACTCTCGGTGCGCACCTTGGATGGCGTGCAAGAAACCATCAAGTTCCCATTGCCCAAAGGTTTGAAGTAGGCCTCATTACAATGGCGGGATGCTAGATATCACCCTGCTTCGCCGCGATTTACCCCACGTCATCGCCCGCCTCGAAACCCGCAAAAACCCACAAGCTTTTCTGAATGTGGCGGCTTACCAGGCGCTTGAAAACGAGCGCAAGACGCTGCAAACCCGCACCGAGGAATTGCAGTCCAGCCGCAACAGCTTGTCCAAACAAATTGGGCAGCTCAAAGCCAAAGGCGAAAACGCCGATGCGGTGATGGCGCAAGTCGCTGACCTCAAAGCCGAACTCGACAGCTCGGCCGTGCGCCTGGATGCGCTGCAAGCCGAATTGCAAACCCTGTTGCTGGCGGTGCCCAACCTGCCGCACGACAGTGTGCCCGTGGGCACTGACGAACACGGCAATGTGGAGTTGCGCCGCTGGAGCCCCACAGGCACCCAACCCACGCCCTTGGGCTTTGCGCCCAAAGACCATGTGGATTTGGGCGAACCGCTGGGCCTGGACTTTGAAATGGGCGTCAAGCTCTCAGGCTCGCGCTTCACCGTGATGAAGGGCCCGATTGCCCGTTTGCATCGCGCCTTGGCGCAGTTCATGTTGGATGTGCAAACCCAGGAGCATGGGTATACCGAGTGCTACACCCCCTACATCGTCAACGCCGAAAGCCTCAAAGGCACGGGTCAGTTGCCCAAGTTTGAAGAAGATTTGTTTGCCGCCAAAAAAGGCGGTCAAGATGGCGAAGCCAGTGGTGAGAACACCGCGCTGTATTTGATTCCGACCAGCGAAGTGCCCTTGACCAACTTTGTGCGCGACGTCATCGTGGCCGAGAGCGAGTTACCCATCAAGTTGACGGCACACACCCCGTGCTTTCGCTCCGAAGCGGGCAGTGCAGGGCGTGACACCCGTGGCCTGATTCGCCAACACCAGTTCGACAAAGTGGAGATGGTGCAAATTGTTCATCCGGACCAAAGCTACGCGGCTTTGGAGGACATGACGCGCCATGCCGAAGCCATTTTGCAAAAGCTCGGTTTGCCCTACCGCGTGATGGCACTGTGCACGGGCGACATGGGCTTTGGTGCCAGCAAAACTCACGACTTGGAGGTGTGGTTGCCCGCGCAAAACACGTACCGTGAAATCAGCTCGGTGTCCAACTGCGAAACCTTCCAGTCACGCCGCTTGCAAGCGCGTTTTAAAAATGCACAAGGCAAAAACGAATTGGTTCACACCTTGAATGGTTCTGGCTTGGCCGTGGGCCGCACTTTGGTGGCGGTGCTTGAAAATCACCAGCAAGCCGACGGCAGCATCCGCGTGCCAGAGGCGCTGCGCCCCTACATGGGTGGCATCACGGAGTTGCGCGCATGAAACACATCCTCATGGTTTGCTTGGCGGTCGGTTTGGTGGCGTGCAGCTCAACCGCGCCGTCGGTGAGCCTTGAGAATGGCCCTGACAGCACCACGGCGCGATTGGGTGTGGACCAACTCGGTCGCACGCCCCTGCCGGTGGGCAGCAAGATGCGAGGACCCGAATCTCTGATTTTTGGCGTGGGTGACAACTGGATGGGGCGTGCCGTGGTGGAGTTACCCACCGATGCTTCAGCCAGTTACAACTTCTTTGCCGATCAGTTTCCACGTCAAGGCTGGACCTTGGTGGCGGCTGTGCGTGGCAAGAAAAACCTGTTGGTGTTCACGCGTGGCGACCGCTCGGCCACGGTGGAGTTGGACGAAGGGGGCTTGTTCAGCAACGTGGTGGCACACATCACCATCAGCCCAACGGGCGGCCTATCCACACCAACGCCTGGCGCGGTAGCGCAACCCTTGGGCAGCACCGGCGCGCGTCGCCCCTGAGATAGAATATCGGCTTCGAACACAGGAGCGATGGCAGAGTGGTCGAATGCGCCGGACTCGAAATCCGGTATACGGTTATGCCGTATCGAGGGTTCGAATCCCTCTTGCTCCGCCAGTAAACAAAAAAGCGCCCTCCGGGCGCTTTTTTGTTTCTATCCCTGATTCATCCACTTATTGGTTGCACTTGGGGCGGCTGTACTACCGCGAGCACGCGCTGACCAGGGTTTCGCAGAGCATCTTTAGGCCCATAGGGTCAGGCTCGATCATTGCGGCACCCAACCTGCCCCTTTGAGCAATTCACTGTGTAGCTTGATCTCGCGGGAAATCATCTGGCGCAATTCCTCCGGACTGGTTGTCGCCACATCCATCGCGGTTTCTGCCAATTTGGCTTTCATTTCCGGATCAAATGCATCCCTTACTGCGCGATTGAGCTGATTGATGATGGGTGCAGGTGTATTGGCGGGTGCCAGCATGGCGATCCATAACTCCACGCTCAGGTTAGCCAGACCTTGTTCTTGCATAGTCGGAACTTGCGGAAACAGCTGTGAGCGGTTTTGACCCATCACACCAAGCGGATGCAAGGTGCCAGCCTTGATGTGCGGCATGGCTTCGGTCATCACCGCAAACACGCTATCGACTGTGCCAGCCAATAAATCATTGATCGCTAAAGCACCGCCCTTGTACGGCACATGTAGCAAATTGGTACGGGTCTTAGATTCGAACAAAAGCCCGACCAAATGCTGTGGGCTGCCATCCCCAGAGCTGGCATAGGTCAGCTTGCCTGGGTTGGCTTTCGCGGCGGCTACGAATGCACCTGCGTTGGGGTATTTTTGTTTGTCCTTAACCACTAAGACCATGGGCTGAGTGACCAAACGTGTGATTGGTGCAAAGTCAGTCTCTGGATCGTACGACAGTGATTTAAAGATGCTTTTATTGGTCGCCAAAAAGGAAAGTGGCGAGATGGTGATTGTGTAGCCATCCGCAGGCGCCTTGGCCACCTGAGACATACCAATTTGGCCAGATCCCCCGGCCTTGTTGTCCACTATCACCGGCTGCCCTAAATTGGCCGATAACTTTTGACCCAATGTGCGCGCCAACATGTCGACCCCACCGCCCGCTGGCAATGCGACGATGACTTTTATTGGTTGAGCCGGGTATTTGCTTTGCGCAAACAGGGGAGTCACTGAAAGCAAGGCGACTAACGCGGCCGCTGTGCAGAGATAGGTACGACGGTCGATCATGGTAAAAATTCTTTCAAGAGTTGCAGCAAACTCATCTCCGTTGAGACCGAGCGCTATTTGTTGGCGGTCAGACAGCCATCTGCCTCGAATGTGCCTACATTCTGATGCAATCCGATGATGTATAGACAACTTTTTAATTGATCGGAGACGCTGCGAACTGTCCGGCGACACGACCGAATTTTCAGAGCGCCTTGGCAGCAGCCTCAGACGGCCGGTTTATTCCTACGCCGGGCGGTGTGTTGTTGTTGAACAGCGAGCACATTGCCATTGGTGCGGTGGGTATCAGCGGCGATGCGTCTGAGAAAGACGAGTTCTGCGCGATTGAAGCCATCAAAGCGGCAGGTTTGACGCCCGAACCTGGCCAGCCAGCAGCCGACTGGAATGCCGCTGGTCTCTGAGTCGCTCAGTGAGTGATCGCTAGAATCCATCGCCATATGGACCGCACTCCCACCAGACGCCCTGCACATCGTGATGTCTTCGAGGTCTGTGGCTTGGGGGGGGATGGATGGCTGACTTGAAGCGTCCCGAATGGTGGCTGATGTGGCCACAACTGCTCAAGTGGCTGTTGCTGTCATCCTTCGTGGCTGTTTTGGCAGGCAGCGCTTCTGCCTTTTTCTTGTGGGCACTGGACTGGGCCACCACCACCCGCGACGCTCACCCTGGACTCATCTGGGCTTTGCCGGTGGCTGGTTTTGCGGTGGGCTGGCTGTATCTGGTTTGGGGCAAGTCGGTCGATGCCGGCAACAACCTGTTGATGGACGAAATCCACGACCCGCAAAAAATCATCCCCTTGCGCATGGCGCCGTTGGTGTTGGGGGGCACGGTGGTCTCGCATTTGTTTGGCGCGTCGGTGGGCCGCGAAGGCACAGCG
Source organism: Limnohabitans sp. JirII-31 (assembly GCF_002778315.1). GTDB lineage: Bacteria > Pseudomonadota > Gammaproteobacteria > Burkholderiales > Burkholderiaceae_C > Limnohabitans. The sequence continues at coordinate 108,615 of NZ_NESA01000004.1, forward strand.
GTGCAAATGGGGGGTGCGCTGGCTGACCAGTTGACCCATCTCTTCAAGCTCAAGCACCAAGACCGGCGCTTGATTTTGATGGCCGGCATCAGTGCCGGTTTTGCCTCGGTGTTTGGTACGCCTTTGGCGGGGGCTGTGTTTGGCCTCGAAGTGTTGGCGATTGGCCGTTTGCGTTATGACGCCTTGCTGCCGTGCGTGGTGGCGGCTGTGGTGGCAGACCAGGTGGGCTTGCTGTGGGGCGTGCATCACACGGTCTACACCCTGGCTTCTGTGCCCGCAGTGACGGCTTGGGGTTTGCTGGCCATGGTGCTGGCGGGTGCGTTGTTTGGGCTCACCGGACAAGCTTTTGCACACAGCACCCACGCACTCGGTGCGTTCATGAAAAAGCGAGTGGCTTACGCGCCAATGCGCCCCTTCATCGGTGGCGTTGTCGTGGCTGCGGCGGTGATGCTGTGGGGCCTGGAGCGCTACATTGGCCTGGGTATTCCGGTGATGGTGCAAGCTTTTGAGCAACCGTTGGCCCCGTGGGATTGGTTGGGCAAGATGGTGTTCACCGTGGTGTCCCTGGGTACCGGTTTCAAAGGCGGCGAGGTCACACCCCTGTTCTACATCGGGGCCACCTTGGGCAATGCTTTGGCACCTTTGCTGCAGTTGCCATTCGGCTTGCTGGCCGCCGTGGGCTTTGTGGCCGTGTTTGCGGGCGCTGCCAACACACCGATTGCATCGACCTTGATGGCCATGGAGTTGTTCGGCGCTGAGGTGGGCGTGTTTGCCGCCCTCGCGTGTGTCAGCAGCTATTTGTTTTCAGGTCATACCGGCATTTACCGCGCACAGCGCATTGATCACAAGAAGCACTTATGAAGCCCATGTTTGCCGCCTTGTTTTGGCCACGTTCGTTGGTGGTGATGTGCCTGTGTGTGCTCGGCGTGCAGGCTGCTTCGGCGCAGACCTTCAAAATGCCCTGCCAGGTGGAGGGCGTCATTCCTGCATTGGACGACCGCAAGATCCCACCTGAAAAGGTGGAGGTGGAAATTCAGTCCTTGGGCAAAAACATTTTCCTCAAGGTCAATGGCTCCAAGCTCTACCAAGTGCAAGCCAGCAGTTTGACCACCGATGACTTTGCGGGCAAAAACCTCACCAGCTCCAAGCAAATGGGGGCACAGCGCAAACACCAGCTCACCGGCTTGATGTCAGAAATTCGGATTGAGCGCGAGACGGTGACGCTGTACGCCTTCAACGACATCATCTACCGTGGCAAAACGGTACGTCTTCAGTTTGAGGGGCCGTGCACGGTGCCTGCACAGTGAGGTCAGACGTCGTGTGCGATCATTCCTGTCGTTTCAATCGACCTTGTCAACACACCGTGCCGTTCACTCCCCGCAGGTGGGTCCCAGCCCGCTCACAGCCCACACCAAAAGCCCGTGCAGTGGCCGGTGATGGCTTGTATCAGCAGGTCAATCAAGGTGCCCAACGCCAACAACGGCAGTCCCAGGTACACCAGCGCCCACAACACGGCTTGCAGCGTCAGACGGGGCTCTTCCAGACGGTGACCCATCACGGTTTGTTTCTTTCGGCGTTCGCGCAGGAAGTTCAGCATGGGTGTGGGTGTGACAAGCGTGTGAGGATTCTAGAGGCATGAACGTTCAATGGGATCAGGTGGACATGGCCTTTTGGGATGCCCAGCACGCCCGTGCGGCGGCACCCTTGCAGCAAGACTGGGCCTATGGCTCCACCATGAAAACTTTGGGTGTGCCTGTGTTGCGCGCCTGTGTCAGTCAAGATGGCAAGCCTGTGGCTTTGGCGCAGTTCATCGTGCGTCGATTCTTGGGGCAAATGGCGGGCATGGCGCTGTGCTCGCGCGGTCCGGTGTGGTTGCAAGATTTGAATGGAGGCGACAAAAGCCGTGTGTACCAAGCCTTGCGTCGCACCATTCCTTTGAGCAACTTGCGTTTGGTGGCCATCACGCCAGAAGAGCCTGAGGGACCTGAGTTGGGTCTCTCCAGCTGGCGTCGTGTGATGACAGGGCACAGCACGGTCATGCTCGATCTCACGCCATCCATGGACGTGTTGCGTGCACAACTCGACAAACGTTGGCGTCACCGTCTGGGCGGGGCCGAGGCCTCGGCCTTGACTGTGCACCGCGTCGGCACCAATGCGGGCCAGTACCGCTGGCTACTAGACGCTGAAATGCAGCAACGCGAGCAGCGTGGTTTGCATGGTTTGCCTTTGCCGTTTTTTGATGTGTATGTGCCTTCGCGTCAGCAGCCCAGCAAAACCATGCTGACGGTGCGAGCCGATGTGGGCCGTGACCGTGTGGCGGGCATGATGTTTTTGATCCACGGCGAAGCCGCCACCTACCACGTGGGGTGGACCAGCGATGCGGGTCGTGACCTGCATGCCCACAACCTGATTTTGTGGCGTGGCATCGAAGCCTTGCGTGAACGCGGTGTGCGCCTGCTGGACTTGGGTGGCGTCAACACCATCCGCAGCGCGGGCATTGCGCGTTTCAAGATGAGCACTGGCGGACGCGTGATCACCTATGCTGGCACTTTCATCTGAGCGCATGCACATGTTGACTTTGTCTCAGCTCTCTTGCACCCGTGGCCACAAACCTTTGTTTGCTGAGGTGAACTTGGACCTGCACGCCGGCCAAGCCCTGCACTTGGAGGGTGATAACGGCGTGGGTAAAACCAGTTTGCTGCGCATCGTTTGCGGTTTGTCGCCGGCTGATGCCGGCGAGGTGCGTTGGATGGGCCACCCCACCCGGGACGACCCCGCTGCCTTTCGCGCCGCCTTGTTTTATTTGGGGCATGCGCTCTCACTCAAAGAAGAACTCACCGCCTTGGAAAACCTGTTGTCCGATGCGGCTGTTGCCGGGCGTGCGTTGAGCCAGACCGACGCACTGTCTGCGTTGGCCCGCATGGGTTTGCGTGGGCGTGAGCATTTGCCATTGCGTGTCATGTCGCAGGGGCAAAAACGTCGCACGGCCTTGGCCCGTTTGTGGGCCAGTCAGGCCCCGCTGTGGGTGCTGGACGAACCTTTTGTGGCCCTGGATATCAAGGCGGTGGATGCGTTGCGGGTGTTGATGGCCGAGCATGTGACCCAAGGCGGCATGGTGTTGTTCACCAGCCATCAGGCGGTCAATCTGGTGCGCACCGATGGCACGCCGGTCGATGTGCAGCGTTATCGCTTGGAGGCTGCTCCATGAGTTCGACCACGGGGGCCGCTTTTGCTGCGGTGCTACGACGGGACTTGCTGCTGGCCATGCGCCGCAAAAGCGAAGTCTTGACCGCTGTGTTTTTCTTTGTCGTCGTGGCGGCCTTGTTTCCGTTGGGCATTGGCCCCGAGCTCAACACCTTGCGTCTGGTGGCACCGGGTGTGTTGTGGGTGGGCGCGCTGTTGTCGAGCATGCTGGCCTTGCAGCGTTTGTTTGAGGCTGACTACCGAGACGGCACCTTGGAGCAAATGGCTTTGTCACCCACACCTTTGCCGGTTTTGGTGAGCGCCAAGATGCTGGCGCACTGGTTGGTCTCCGGACTGCCCTTGGTACTTCTGGCACCGGTGCTGGGTTTGCAGTTTGATCTGTCCGCAGATGCTTTGCTCACCCTCACCTTGGCCTTGTTGGTGGGCACGCCCATTCTGTCGTTGGTGGGGGGCATTGGTGCCGCGTTGACGCTGGGTGTGCGCGGAGGCGGGGTGTTGTTGTCCTTGCTGGTCTTGCCCTTGTTCGTGCCAGTGTTGGTGTTTGGCGCGGGCGCTGTCGAGGCGCAGGCCAGTGGCTTGGGCAGTCAGGCCCATTTCTCGATTTTGATGGCCATGTTGTTGCCCGCCACCTTCTTCAGTCCCTGGGCCTGTTCCGCCGCCTTGCGCATTGCGTTGGAGTGAGGGGGTCAACCGCGGCCCAGTCCAATGGTTTCGGGGGCGTTCATGGTGATGCGGGTGAACAGGCGGTCGTACAAGGGCTCGCGTGGGTATTTGCCGGTCAAGGGGTCGCAGTTTTTCTCAAACGCTGCATCGAGTTTTTCCCAGTCTTGTGGGCTGAGCACCTGGAGTGCTGCGGGAATGACAGCTGTTTCTTCCAACTGCATGTGCTGCATGTAGAAGTCAATGAAGCGATTGGTCGCCAACTCGAAAGCGGTTTGGCGCGAATTGCCCAGCAGTTCCCAAGCCAGCAGCAGGTGCTGCAACTCACGTACGTTGGCTTCGCCTTTGGTGTGGTCGCGCTCGAGTTGCTGGATCACCTCTTTGCACTGCGGTGATTTTTCGGCCACAGCCGGAAACAGCAAGGCCGATTCTTTGGTGTGGTGCAAGCGTTCGGGAAATTCGTCGATGTAGAACAGCATGCTGCGCAGCACATCAAAGAATCTTTCTGGCGCATCTTTGGGGCCGCGCTGGAGCATCATGCGCAGCGACTGCAGCATGGCCGACAAGGCTGCGTGTTCTTCTCGGATGATGCGGATGCTGGGGTGTGTCATGGTCTTGCCTCTTGGGTACGAAATGTTGTGTTCGCAGGATGTCATACCAAGCCTCATGACCGCTTGACCCACATCAAAAGAAGAAGCTGAGGGCTAAGGCTGAGGGCTGTCTGGGGCGGCGCTTAAAATCAAGGCCTCGCGCGAATGGGGCCTGTGAGCTCCGTGATGACCTTATAGACCATGGACCGATGGGCTGTTTGGTATTCTGTGCCGTTAGCTGTTTTTGCGCATTGCGCTGTAATCAATTGGTGATCAATAAGTCTCGCTCCGGCACCCCCTGGTTTTATTATGCGGCCCCGCAAACTTTCTATGGTTTGGCGGGTCGCTGGTGGCCGTGGTTGGCCGTGTTGGCATCGGTCTTGTTGTGGGCTGGGCTGTGGTTGGGCTTCATGGTGGCTCCCACCGATTTCCAGCAAGGCGAGGGCTATCGCATCATCTTCGTGCATGTGCCCGCGTCTTGGATGTCGATGGTCATATACCTGGCCATGGCGTTTTGGAGCGTGTTGGGTTTGACCTTCAACACACGCTTGTCGGGCATGATGACGCGTGCGCTGGCACCCACGGGCGCTTTGTTTGCGTTTCTGTCGTTGTGGACCGGTGCCTTGTGGGGCAAGCCCATGTGGGGCGCCTGGTGGGTGTGGGATGCGCGCCTGACTTCAGAGTTGATCCTTTTCTTTTTGTACCTCGGCTACATCGCCTTGACCTCGGCCATTGACGACACGCGACGTGGTGACCGAGCCGGCGCCTTGGTGGCCATCGTGGGCGCCATCAATGTGCCCATCATTTATTTCTCAGTGAAGTGGTGGAACACTTTGCACCAAGGTGCTTCTGTGTCGTTGACCAAATCGCCCACCATGGCGGCGGTCATGCTGTGGGCCATGTTGTTGATGGCCTTGGCGTTTTGGTTTTACACCTTGGCGCTGGTGCTGTACCGCGTGCGTACCTTGATCTTGCAGCGTGAGCGCCATGCAAGCTGGGTCAACGAGTTGCCGGAGGTGCAGTCATGACCTGGAACAGTTGGGCTGATTTTTGGGCTATGGGCGGCTATGCCGTTTATGTGTGGGGCAGCATGGGGGTGACTTTTGGCCTGTTGGCGCTGGAAGTGCTGCAAGCGCGTGTGGCGCGTCGCCAGGTGCTGGCGCAGTTGCGTGCCGAACGTGTGTTGGCCGAATTGCCGGCAGAGGATATGTCGTGATGAAACCCAGAACCAAACGCTTTGCCCTGATTGCCGCAGGCATCGTGGTGCTGGCCGCCGCTGCGGCCTTCGTGTTGAATGCTTTCCAAAGCAACTTGGTGTTCTTCTTCACGCCGACCCAGGTCAGCCAGGGCGAGGCTCCCAAGGGGCGTACCTTCCGTGCGGGTGGCATGGTGAAAGACGGCAGCTTGCAGCGCGATGGCAACACCGTGCGTTTTGTCATCACCGACACCGCGCAAGACATGACCGTGACCTATGTCGGTCTGTTGCCCGACTTGTTCAAAGAGGGCCGCGGCGTGGTGGCCCAAGGCAAGCTGGGTGACGACGGTGTGTTTGTGGCCAGCGAGGTATTGGCCAAGCACGACGAAAACTACATGCCACCGGAAGCCAAACATGCGCTCGATCAAGCCACGGCTGCCAAAGCCGCTCAATCTCTGAAAGCTACCCCATGAACGCTGAGTTCGGACATTTCGCGCTGATCTTGGCGGCGGTGGTGGCGCTGCTACAAGGCGTGCTGCCCTTGCTGGGCACGTATGTGCGCGGCACGCAGATGCAAGTCAGCTTGCAGAGCCTGGCGCGTCCCACGGCGGCCTTGCAGTTCGTGTTGGTGGCGCTGGCTTTTGGTGCCTTGGCATCGTGCTTTTTGAACAACGATTTTTCTGTGCAGTACGTGGCACAACACTCCAATTCTTTGTTGCCCAAGCCCTACCAGTTTGCTGCGGTGTGGGGCGGCCATGAAGGCTCGCTGCTGCTGTGGGTGTTGTTGCTGGCGCTGTGGTCGGTCTCGGTGGCGCTGTTTTCGCGCAGCTTGCCGCTGGACATGGTGGCGCGGGTGCTGGGTGTGCTGGGGTTGATTTCGGTGGGCTTTTTGCTCTTCATCTTGACCACCTCCAATCCGTTTGAACGTTTGTTGCCTGCGGCCTTGGATGGCCGGGACTTGAACCCCTTGTTGCAAGACCCCGGTTTGGTGATTCACCCGCCCATGCTCTACATGGGCTATGTGGGCATGTCGGTGGCGTTCGCGTTTGCGGTGGCTGCTTTGCTCAGTGGTCGTTTGGATGCCGCCTGGGCGCGTTGGTCGCGCCCATGGACGGTGATTGCCTGGACCTTCCTGACCTTTGGCATTGGCTTGGGTTCGTGGTGGGCGTATTACGAATTGGGCTGGGGCGGTTGGTGGTTTTGGGACCCGGTCGAAAACGCTTCGCTCATGCCCTGGCTGGTGGCTACGGCCTTGATCCATTCCCTGATGGTGACCGAAAAGCGCGGCAGCTTCAAAGCCTGGACGGTGCTGCTGGCGATTGCGGCGTTTTCGCTCTCGCTGTTGGGCACGTTCTTGGTTCGCTCGGGCGTGCTGACCTCGGTGCATGCCTTTGCGTCAGACCCCAAGCGCGGTATTTTTGTGCTGATCTTCCTGGCTGTGGTGGTGGGGTCGTCGCTCACCCTGTTCGCTTGGCGTGCCCCGCGTGTCACCTTGGGTGGGCGCATGGCCTTGGTGTCGCGCGAGTCGTTCTTGCTGGCCAACAGCGTGTTGCTGGTGGTGGCTACGGCGGCTGTGTTACTGGGCACCATCTACCCCTTGATCATCGATGCCTTGAACTTGGGCAAGCTGTCGGTGGGCCCGCCCTATTTCAATGCCGTGTTTGCACCGCTGCTGGTGCCGGTGGTGTTCTTGATGATTCCGGGTTCGATCTCGCGCTGGCGCGAGGCGCGCGTGGCGGAAATGGCGCACCAGTTGCGCTTCACGGCAGCGGCTGCGTTGGCGGTGGCCTTGGTTTGGCCCTACTTTTTGGGCGGTTGGTCTGCGGGCACCGTGCTGGGCTTGTTCTTGGGCGCTTGGGTGGCATTGGGCACGGCGCAGCAAGTGTTGGCGCGTGTGCGCAAGCCAGGGCGCATTGGCTTGTCGTTTTGGGGGCAACAAGTGGCCCACTTTGGCATGGCCGTGCTGGTGATCGGTGTCACAGGTGTCAAGTCTTACGAGGTGGAGCGCGATGTGCGCATGCACGTGGGCGATGTGGTGACGATTGCGCCATATACCTTCCGCCTGGACAAACTGGCCGAAGTGCTGGGGCCCAACTACAAGGCGGTGCGTGCCGATGTGCAAGTGCTGCGCGAGGGTCAGGTGGTCGAGGTGTTGCAGCCCGAGAAGCGGCGTTATTTCTCGTCGGCCATGCCCATGACCGAAGCGGCCATTGATTCAGGCTTTATGCGTGATTTGTATGTGTCCTTGGGCGACGCGTTGGACGATGCGCGCACCGAGTGGAGCATGCGCGTGTACTACAAACCCTTTGTGCCCTGGTTGTGGGGCGGGGTGTTGCTGATGGTGTTGGGCGGTGTGTTGGCCGCTTTGGACCGCAGATACCGCAAGGCTGTGTCATGAAGAAGTTTCTGATTCCTTTGGTCTTGTTTCTGGGCTTGGTGATTTTTTTGGCCATTGGCTTGAACCGTGACCCGCGTGAAATCCCGTCGCCGCTGATCAACAAACCGGCGCCTGAATTCAGCCTGCCTACCTTGAACGGTGACACGCCGTTCTCGCCCGCCGACATGCGTGGCAAGGTGTGGATGTTCAACGTCTGGGCCACCTGGTGTGTGGCGTGTCGCGAAGAGCATCCCGTGCTGGTGGCCTTTGCACAAAAGTACAACGTGCCCATCGTGGGCTTGAGTTACAAAGAAATTCAACCGCAAGACGAGGCTGCCAAACAAAGCCTCGACATCAAGCTGCAAGTCGCGCGCGAGCGCAGCCAGGTGTGGCTCAAACGCCATGGCAACCCCTACATCAATTCGGTGATGGACCTGGATGGTCGTGTCGGCATTCACTATGGGGTCTATGGCGTGCCCGAGACTTACATCATCGACAAAACCGGCGTGATTCGCTTCAAGCATGTGGGTGCGGTGACCCCTGCCTTGCTGGCTGAAAAAATCATGCCGCTGATTGACACGCTGAATAAATCATGAGCTGGCTACAACATTTTTGGCTTTGCATGGCCTGTGGTGTGGCCGCTCTGAGTGCACACGCACAAACAGGGCCTGAGGCAGCACCGCTGGCACAAGACCCGGTGGTCGAAGCTCGACTGGTCGGCCTGTCACAAGAGCTGCGTTGCTTGGTGTGTCAAAACGAATCACTGGCGTCGTCGCACGCCGAGTTGGCCGATGACTTGCGCCGCGAGGTGCGTGACTTGATTCGACAAGGCAAGACCGACCAAGAGGTGAAAGATTTTCTGGTGGCGCGCTATGGTGACTTTGTGCTGTATCGCCCCGAAGTCAAACCCCTGACGTGGGTGCTGTGGTTTGGCCCCTTTGTATTGCTGTTGTTGGCGGTTTTATTCTTAGGCCGTTATTTGCAGGCGCGCCGTGCCCAGCTCAACCCCCAAGCACTCAGCGACGAAGATCGTGCACGTGCTGAGCAACTGTTGAAAGATTGATGTGACGCCAGCGCTTGCTTTTATCTTTGCTGCCACAGGCTTGACCTTGTTGGTGGTGGCTGTGTTGTGCATGGCGCTTTGGCGTGGTGCGTTGCGTGGCGCACGTGCCACGTTGAACGCTGCCCAGGCGCTGGACCATCCCGCACAAGCCAATGCCGCGGTGTATCGCGACCAGTTGGCCGACTTGCAGCGCGAACACGCCTTGGGCAATTTGAACGATGAAGAGCTGCAAGCCGGACGCGACGAGTTGACCCGGCGCTTGTTGGACGACGTGGGGCCTGAGGCTTTGGCCCAACCGCAAGCGCTGTCTGAGGAACGCGTGTCTGCGTCCACCTCAGCGGTTGTGGCAAGCATGCGCAAACCATGGGCGTTGATGTTTGCGGTGATCTTTTTGGTGCCAGTTTTGTCGATGGTGATGTACGGTGTTTTGGGGCAACCCCAGGCCTTGGATCCCTTGGCGTTGCAACAAGGCGCAGACACAGAAGGCGATGTCACCCCGGAAAAGCTCGCTTCCATGGCCAGTGCCTTGTCACGTCGCTTGCAAGATGAGCCCAACAATGTGGACGGTTGGGTCATGCTGGGGCGCGTACAGCGTGCCTTGGGCCTCTTGGGAGAGGCTGACGAGGCCTTGCGCAAGGCGCTCGAACTCAGCCATGACGACAACGTGCTGATTGAGCGCGCTGAAGTGCTGGCCCAAAAGAATGGCGGTAACTTCACCGGTGAGCCTTGGGCCATCATTCAGCGGGTGTTGACAGCCGATCCGCATCAACTCAATGCCCTGCTGCTGGCGGGCAGCGCCTCCTACGCCGAAGAAAACTTCCGTTCTGCCTTGCGTTTTTGGGAACGTGCCCGCGAAGAGGTGTCTCCTGACTCACCCGATGCACCCGAACTGGACCGTGCCATTGCGCAGGCTCGCAGCAAGATGGGCTTGCCGCCCATCCCACCGCGTGCGGACAGCGTGAGCGAGCGCGATGCAGCGCTTCAAGCGTCAAGCATCAGTGGTCGCGTGAGTTTGGTCAGTGAGTTGGTGGGCAAGGTGGCACCTACGGACACCGTGTTTGTGTATGCCACACCTATCACCGGTTCGCGCATGCCTTTGGCCATTGTGCGCACCACAGCGGCCAAGTTGCCGTTTGACTTTGTGCTCGATGACAGCACCGCCATGAACCCGGCAGCCAAACTCTCGGGTGCTGACGAAGTGACGGTGCGCGTGCGTATCTCCAAGAGTGGCCAAGCCGTGGCACAGCCTGGAGATCTGGGGGTCAGCGTGACGCCAGTCAAACCAGGAACCACGGGCTTGAACCTGATGGTGAGAGACACCTTGCGTTGAGGCTGGTGTTGGTGAAGTCATAAAAAAATCCCCCAGTGCTGGGGGATTTTTTTGGGGCCAAGAAGCTGTTTACAGCAAGCCGTTCATGCGTGCAAAGTGCAGCGTCTGGGTGCGGCTCTTGACGTTCAAACGACGGAACAAACGCCACAGGTGAACTTTCACCGTGTGTTCGCTGATGTCGAGCTCAGTGGCAATGTCGCGGTTGCTCAAGCCTCGGTCGAGCATGATGATCAGCTGCTTTTGACGCTTGGACAACTTGGTGTCGCCGGCCACCACGACTTCTTCGTCCGGGTTGCCGTCAGTTGCCGCAAACAGGCCCTGAATGGCTGCCGAGATTTCGTTCGCAGGGGTTGATTTTTCGATGTACAGGTCAGCACCTGCTTCGATGCAGGTTTCTTCGGCTTCACCAGCGGGCATGGACGAGATGACCACCAGAGGCACTTCGCCGTACATGCCTTTGACTTCGCTCACCGCAGACGTGCCCTTGACGCCGGGCAACAGCAAGTCGAGCACGAACAGTTCGGGCGTGCCGTTCTTGATGATGGCGGCTTGCAGCTCGCTGAATTTTTCCAGCTCCACCACTTTGGCTGCTGGTTTCATGCGGCGCAGCAACATGGCTATCGCTTGGCGAACCAGTGGGTGGTCATCGATGATGTACAAACTCATTTTCTTCTCCTGCTTTCAGTAGTTCAGACCGATGGCCTCGCGCACATCGCGCATGGTTTCTTTGGCGGTGACACGTGCTTTTTCAGTACCTGCGTCAACGATATCACGAACTATTTTAGGGTTCTTCATATAAGGTTCCGCGCGTTCGAGCATCGGCTGCTGTTCGCGCAAGATGGCATCGATGATCGGTTGCTTGCATTCCAGGCAGCCAATGCCTGCCGTGGTGCAGCCTTGCGACACCCATTGACGCTGTGCTTCGTTGCCGTAGACCACATGAAATTGCCAGACAGGGCACTTTTCAGGGTTGCCGACGTCAGTGCGTTTGACGCGCGCCGGGTCGGTGGGCATGCGTTTGACTTTTTGCTCGATGGTGGCACGGTCTTCACGGATGGCGATGGCGTTGTTGTAGCTCTTGCTCATCTTGGCGCCATCCAGTCCAGGCAATTTACTGGCCTCAGTCAGCAGGATCTGGGGTTCAGGCAGCACGATCTTGCCCGTGCCCTTGAAGTAGCCTTCCAGGCGTTCACGGTCTTCGACCGAGAGCTCAGGTGCCGAGGCGATGTAGCCCAGCGCACCTTCCATGGCCTTGGTGTCGCCAGTTTCTTGGTAAGCCTTGCGTGATTTTTCCAAACGTTTGACGCTGTCTTTGGGCAATTTGGCCAGGCTGGCTTCAATCTTGGCCTCGGCGTTGATTTCACGGCCATACAGGTGGTTGAAGCGGCGCGCGGCTTCACGCGTCAATTCGACGTGGCTGGCTTGGTCTTCGCCCACGGGCACGTATTTGGCTTTGTAGATCAAGATGTCCGCCGCTTGCAGCAGCGGGTAGCCCAGAAAGCCGTAGGTGGTCAGGTCTTTGTCCTTGAGCTTTTCTTGTTGGTCTTTGTATGTGGGGACACGTTCCAGCCAACCCAGCGGTGTGCCCATGGCCAAGAGTGTGAACAACTCGGCATGTTCGGGGATGCGGCTTTGCAAGAACAGCGTGCATTGTTCGGGATCGAGCCCGGTGGCCAGCCAGTCGATCACCATCTCATAGACGTTCTTCTCGATCACCTCACGGCTTGCGTAGTGGGTGGTCAATGCATGCCAGTCGGCCACGAAAAAGTAGCAGTCCATCTCGGACTGCAGACGCACCCAGTTTTTCAAGGCGCCGTGGTAATGGCCCAAATGCAGAGCACCCGTGGGGCGCATGCCGGAGAGAACGCGTTCTTTCATGAGATCAAGGCTTCAACAAAAATTCCAAAGGACTGAGCAACAGGCTCAGCAACTCAAAGGTGAGGGTCATCAAAGGGGCCATCCACAAGCTGTTGATGACGCCCATCACGACCAAGGCCATCACGATGTAGAAACCCCAGGGTTCCACTTTGGACAGCCAAACGGCTTGCTTCCAAGGCAACAGGCCGACCAAGATGCGGCCACCGTCGAGCGGCGGCAGGGGAAACAGGTTGAAGGCAAACATCACGGCATTGACCTTGATGCCCGCTTTGCACACTTCCAGCACAAAGCGCTCGTTCACGCCCATGCCAACGCACAGATACAAAGCGATACCCCACACCAGGGCTTGTGCCAAATTGATGGCAGGACCAGCCAAGGCCACCCACACCATGTCGCGTTTGGGATGGTTGAGGTTGCCAAAGCGAACGGGCACGGGGCGCGCATAGCCAAACAAAAAATTGCCGCCCGTGGCGAGGAACAACAACACCGGCATCACCAGAGTGCCCATGGGGTCGATGTGTGGAATGGGGTTCAAGGTGACGCGACCCATCATCCAGGCCGTGTTGTCACCCAGACGGTGAGCCACATAGCCATGCGCGGCTTCATGCAAGGTGATGGCAAAGATCACCGGCAAGGCATAAATCAGAACGGTTTGAATCAGGTCAGAAAAATTCACACACTCATTGTCGCATCGAACACTTGCGTGTTAATCCATTCCCAACGTGCTCAACGGCCCACGCCCTTGTCGGATCAAGGTGGGGTCACCCCCGCCGTCCATCGAGGTCAGGTCCACCACGGTGGTAGGGGCCAAGGGGCAGGCCCCTGCATCGATGACGGCGGCCAGATCGTGCTCAAAACGATCGCGAATCGCTTCGGCGTCGTTCATCGGGTCGCTGTCACCTGGGGCAATCAAGGTGGTGGCCAGCAAAGGCGCGCCGTGCAGTGCCAGCAAGTCGAGCAGGGTGCGGTTTTGCGGCACCCGCAGGCCAATGGTTTTGCGCTGTGGGTGGCTGACCCGACGAGGTACTTCCTTGGTGGCTTCCAGGATGAAGGTGTAGGCCCCAGGGGTGGCGGCTTTGAGCAGGCGGTATTGACGGTTGTCGACCCGTGCGTAGTTGGCCAATTCCGACAGGTCGCGACACATCAGCGTCAGGTGGTGTTTGTCGTCGACTTGGCGCATGCGGCGCATGTGTTCAACGGCGGCTTTGTCATCGAGGTGGCACACCAAGGCATAGCTGGAGTCGGTGGGAACGGCCACCACGCCTCCGCGTGTGAGCAAGGCCACCGCTTGTTTGAGCAAGCGTGCTTGTGGGTTGTCGGGGTGAACTTGAAGAAACTGGGCCATGTCAAACCGATTGGTGTTCACGCTGGCTGAGCCAAGCTGCGCCCAAGCCACACAAGGCAATCAGCAGCATGCCCATGCGTGCCCAATGATCAGGCACATGGGCAAACACCAGCCAGCCAGCAAAAGTGGCGAAGGCGATGCCGCTGTAGAGACAAGGGGTCACGTTGGCCGCTGGCGCGCGCGAGAACGCCAGAATCAAGAGGTAGTGACCCAAGGTGCCAGCGCACCCAATCAGACACATCAGGGCCCATTCAAACGACGTGAGGTCCGTGGTCCACGCCCCCAGGCCCACCAACCCAGAAGCAATCACCGCACCGACCCAGCCCGTGTAGAGGTGCATGGTGACGGGGCTTTCGCTTTTGGCCATGTGGCTGGTCAAAATTTGAAATACAGCGTTCGAGACCACCAGACTCAATGGCAACCATGCATGGCTGGTGTCCATGCTGCCGCCGGGGCGCACGATGAGCAAAGCTCCGAGCAAGCCCCCGCTGACAAACAGCCAGCGCAACACCGACACCTGTTCTTTCATGACAAAGCGCGCCAAGGCCGTGACCACCAAAGGCGTGAGCATGATGAAGGCCGTGAATTCGGCCACGGGCATGTATTTCAAACTGGCAAAACCCAACACACTGCACATCAGCAGCAACAGACCGCGCACGATTTGCAAGCGGAAATTCTGGGTTTGGAACATGGTCATGCCACTGCGCGGCCACAGCATGGCGGTGCTCGCCACCGCCTGAAAGGCGTAACGGAACCACAGCACCATCAACAGCGGCACGCTGGCAATCAAAAATTTGTTGGTGGTATCGAGCACGGCAAAACAAGCCATCGCCAAAATGGCGTAGGTCATGCCTGCCAATGGCACACGGGAATGAACGCCTGCCTTCATTGGATGCGGTGGGCCAGCAACTCCCACACGGGTGTGAGCTGGCCAGGCAACCAAGGCAGGGTGCCTAAGTCGATGCGGCTTTCATCGGGACTGTGGAAATCGCTGCCACGCGAGGCGACCAAGTTGAACTCACGCGCCATGTCGGCGTATTTCACGTACTCGGGCGGTGTGTGGCTGCCCGTGACCACTTCGACACCTTGGCCGCCGTGTGCCTTGAATTCGGTGAACAACGCGTACTCTTCGTTGGCGGTGAAGTTGTAGCGGCCTGGGTGCGCAATCACCGCCACGCCTTGGCAGTCGGTGATCCATTGCACGGCATCTTTGAGTGCGGCCCAGCGGTGTGGCACAAAACCGGGCTTACCTTCTGTCAGGTAGTGGCGAAATACCTCAGAGGTGTCCTGGCACACGCCGGTCTCCACCATGAAGCGGGCAAAGTGCGTGCGCGAAATCAGCTCGGGGTTGCCCACGTACTTGAGCGCCCCTTCATAGGCTCCGCGAATGCCAACCTTGGCCAAACCTTCGGACATTTCCTGGGCGCGTTCACTGCGCCCACCGCGTGTACGGCGCAGGCCCTCGACGATGCGTGCGTCTTCGGCGTCAAAGCCCAAGCCCACGATGTGCACGGTTTGGCCAGCAAAGGTGACAGAAATTTCGGTGCCCGTGAGGTACTTCATGCCGTGCGCTTTGGCAGCGGCTGCGGCGCGTTGTTGGCCACCGACTTCATCATGGTCGGTCAAGGCCCACAACTCCACACCGTTGGCATGTGCCCGCGCGGCCAGCGCTTCGGGTGTGAGCGTGCCGTCCGACACCACGGAGTGGCAGTGCAAATCAGCGTTCAAGATGGAGGTGCTCACGTGCTCAATTGTAGGCGTGGCAGTGCGGCACATGCATTGGCACGGGTGGCATGTGCCAGCTCAGCCAAAGGCATGCCGCGCAAGTCGGCCAGCACTTGCGCAATGCGTGGCAACTCAGCCGGCGTGTTGCGACCTTGTGGCTGGCCGGCGCTGCGTTGGGCTGCGGTGGCATACAGCCAGTGCGGTGGAATGTCGGGTGCGTCTGTTTCGAGCACGATGGCCGACAGCGGCAACTCGGTGGCCAAGCGGCGCAACTGCAAGGCGCGGTCAAACGTGAGCGCGCCGCCAAAGCCCAATTTAAACCCCAGATCGATGAAGGCTTGCGCTTGTTGCAGGCTGCCGTTGAAGGCATGGGCAACGCCACCCACCACGGGGATGTCGCGCAGGCTCTTGAGCAAGCTGTCTGCCGAGCGACGCACATGCAAGATCACCGGCAGTTGGTGGCGTTGCGCGAGCTTGAGTTGTGCGCGGTAAAACAGCAGCTGTTTTTGCCAAGCTTCTGGCGTGTTCAGTGTGGGTACAAAACCGTCCAAGCCGATCTCACCCACAGCCACCAAACGACAGTCGTCACGTTGGGCATGCAGGCACTGGTCAACTTGTTCGAGATCGCTCAGCGTGCTTTGTGGCGTGTAGAGGGGGTGAATGCCCAGCGCGTATGCGTCGCTACCTTGATGTGACAACGCGCGCACAGCGTCAAAGTCAGCGGCTTGTACGGCGGGAATGACGCAACATGTCACGCCTTCCTCTCGTGCGCGAGCCCGAACCAGAGCGCGGTCAGTGGCGAATTCCGCAGCGTCAAGGTGGCAGTGAGTGTCGATCCAGAACATGGCCTTTGATTATCGAGGCCAAGCGCATAGCGCAGGTGCGGAGGATCGCTCAGATGTAGGCGTGCAATCGACCCCGACGGTCGTAGGTGGTCAACACCCCGTGGTGGTCTGACAGGGCATGCGGGTCGTCAGCGTGGGCAGCGGGCTGGAGGATGGCACGAGGCCCCTGCACCTGGCGCAACCATTGGTCATAGGCGTAGCGCCGCTCAGGCGAAGACAGGGTGGCATAAGCGGCATTGAGTTCGGCCATGTGCTCACCACTGGCAGGCAGTTGGCCTGTCGTGCGGTCTGGGTGGTAACGCTTGGCCAAGGCGCGATAAGCCGCACGAATGACGTCGGGCTCCGCCGTCGGTGCCACGCCTAGCAATGCGTAATGGTCTTGAAATCCGTCCATGTGGCGGATTGTATAGAAAAACCAATAAAAAGTATTACAAATTAACAGAAGTGAATTATTTGATTGAATTCAATTCGTCTTCGAGCTGGCCTTGGTTCAACTGCAATTGGCGGCTACACCGTGCGGCCAGTGCGGTGTCATGGGTCACCAAGATAAAAGCGGTGCCTTGCTCTCGGGCCAGTTGCAGCATCAAGCCAAACACTTGGTCGGCGGTGCTGCGGTCCAGGTTGCCGGTGGGCTCGTCGGCCAGCACACAGGCGGGACGTGTGACCAATGCACGGGCAATCGCCACGCGCTGGCGTTCACCGCCAGACAGCTCGGCAGGACGGTGGTGCAAGCGCTCCCCCAGGCCCACAGCACGCAAGATGGCTTGGGCCTGTACCGTGGCCGCTTCGCGGTCTAGGCGACGAATCCACAGCGGCATGGCCACGTTATCGAGGGCGCTGAACTCGGGCAGCAGGTGGTGAAACTGGTAGACAAAGCCCAGGTGTTGGTTGCGTAACACGCCCAACTGGGTCACGCTGAGTCCTTGCAGTGGCTGCCCTGACCAAGACACGGTGCCTGAGGTGGGAGCATCCAGGCCACCCAGCAAATGCAGCAGGGTGCTTTTGCCAGAACCTGATGCGCCCACGATGGCCAAGGTTTCGCCTGCATGGACCGTCAAGTTGACGCCTTGCAACACGGTCACATCCAAAGGGCCTTCGCGAAAGCGTCGACCCAAAGCGCGTGCCACCAGCACGGGGTCTGATGGGACGATCTGGCTGTGTTCACTCATAGCGCAGCGCCTCGGCAGGGTTGATGCGGCTGGCGCGCCAGCTCGGGTACAGCGTGGCCACCAGTGCCATGGCCAGTGAGAGCAACACAATGGGCCAAATGTCGGCCGATTGCGGGTCGCTGGGCATGCGGCTGATCAGGTAAATGTCGCGCGGCAAAAAGCTCGCCCCCAAGGCGTTTTCGATGGCGGGCACGATGACGTCAATGTTGAAGGCCACGCCCAAGCCCAGCAGCAAGCCCGCCAAGGTGCCGAGCACGCCCACGGTGGCACCTTGCACCACAAAGATGGTCATGATGCTGCGCGGGCTCGCACCCAAGGTGCGCAAGATGGCAATGTCGGCCCGCTTGTCGGTCACCGTCATCACCAGGGTGGTGACCAGGTTGAACGCTGCCACCGCCACGATGAGTGTGAGGATGATGAACATCATGCGTTTCTCCACCTGCACGGCCGCAAACCAGTTGCGGTTTTGTCGGGTCCAGTCGCGCACGATCACATTTGGTCCCAGTTGCGCTGCCAAGTCAGAGGCCACACTGCGGGCTTGTTGACTGTCTTTGAGTTTCAGGCGCACGCCACTCGGCGAGGTCAAGCGAAAGATGCGCTGTGCATCGTCAATGTGCAGCAGCACCAGCGTGGCGTCGTATTCGTAGTGGCCTGAGTCAAACAGCCCGGCCACGGTGAGTTGTTTCAGGCGTGGCATCACGCCTGCGGGGGTGACCTGGCCGCCGGGTGCCACCAGCGTCACGCGGTCACCCACTTGCACGCCGAGTGCGCGTGCCAACTCGCCACCCAGCACCACGTTGAAGCTGCCGGGTTGCAAGGCATCGCGTACCGACGGAGGCAATTGCAAGGTGAAGTCAGTGACCTGGGTTTCCAGTTCAGGCGCAATGCCACGCACCATGGCGCCGCGCATGTCGTCACCACGCGCCATAAGCGCTTGCTGTGCCACAAAAGGCGCGGCTGCCAGCACCGAGGGGTGTTGGCGCGCTTGGGCCATCAAGCCCGTCACATCCGCAAAGCCTTCACTGTCGGTGGCCAGTAATTCGATGTGGGCCACCACAGCCAACATGCGGTCACGCACTTCTTTTTGAAAACCGTTCATCACACTCAACACAATGATCAGCGCGGCCACACCCAGGGCTATGCCCAGCATGGACACACCTGAGATGAACGAGATGAAACCATTGCGTCCGCTGGAGCGGCCAGCGCGGGTATAGCGCCAACCAATCAGCAGCTCATAAGGAATTCGGGAGGGGGCAGTCATGTCAGGCGCGATTGTGTCATCACATCACAGACAATCACGCCCATGCCTTCTGTTTTGCCTGCGTCAGTTGCCCCTCTCACTGTGTTGCCCTATGCCTTGTGGACCGTGCACGAGAGTGAACAAGCCGCGTTGGCGCAAGTTCTCAATGCGCTGCCCCTGCCCAATCTGCGCGCTTGGGGTTCGCAGTCGCAACGCCGTGTCGTGGTGCAAGAACCGCCGACAGGGTGGGCACCCGCTGCGTTGTCGTTGCCGCACGAGCGCCTTCAGGCCCAAGCCCTGGGCTGGCCCGTGGTCGATGGCTGTCTGCCTTGGGCTGCGCAGCGCGCCGCTGAACTTGGGCTACAGGTCGCCTCGTCTGACACGGGGGCGCCCGCCGCCTGGGGCTTCATCAGCTTGTGCAATTGGCAAGTGAGCAATGGTCAAGTCACCCTGGGTCACCCGGCACAGCTGGCGCTCGATGACGGCACCGACTCGGCGCTGTTCAACGCCATGGCCCCATTTTTTGCCGAAGACGGCTTCACGCTCCACCGCGATGTCCCGGGACGTTGGCTGGTGCACTCGCCTGTGTTGGCCGATGTGCCCACGGCCTCGCTCGAGCGCGTGATCGGTCGCAACATCGACCCCTGGCTGGTGGGCGGTGACGCTCCGAGCGGGGTGGCCAAGTTGCTGCGACGTTTGCAAAACGAGATGCAAATGTTGCTCTACACCCATGCGGTCAACGCGCACCGTGCGGTGAGCATCAACTCGTTTTGGTTGCATGGCACCGGTGCGTTGCCTGTGTCGTTGGCACACCAGCCCGTACCCATGCACTTGGTGAACCACTTGCGCGACAGCGCGATGCAACAAGACCTGATGGCCTGGCTAGAGGCCTGGCAGCGCGTGGACGCGGAGGTCATTGCACCCTTGCTGGCTGCGGTGTCCCAAGGGCAGACGCCCCAGTTGGTGCTGTGCGGCGAGCATGAGCACCATGTGTACGACAGCGCCAAGCCAGGCTTGTGGCAACGTTTACGTGGCCACTTCAAGCCCCTCATCTTAGACACTGTGTTAGCGGTGACTGCCCCGAAAGAATGACCCCATGCAATTGATTCCACGCGATATGCCGCCTCGCAGTGTCTGGGCTTTGGAGCAAGCAGGCCTGCACCCACTGCTGGCGCGTCTGTATGCCGCACGTGGCGTGAGCGATCCGCACGCCATGGACGTCTCGCTGGCGCATTTATTGTCCCCTGACGGATTGAAGGGCATTCAACAAGCGGCGGTGTTGTTGGCCGACGCGGTGGCTGCCGACCGACGGCTGTGCATCGTGGCCGACTACGACTGCGACGGGGCCACCGCTTGTGCCGTGGCGCTGCGTGGGCTGCGCATGTTGGGGGCACGTCATGTGTCGTACATCGTGCCCGATCGCGTGGTGGATGGTTATGGCCTGACGCCACCGATTGCCGAGCGCGTCAAGGCCAGTGGTGCGGATGTGTTGATCACCGTGGACAACGGCATTGCCAGTGTGGACGGCGTGGCCACGGCCAAAGCTCTGGGTCTGCAAGTGGTGGTGACCGACCACCATCTGCCTGCTGCGGTGTTGCCGCAAGCCGACGCCATCGTCAACCCCAACCAACCCGGCTGCACCTTTGCCAGCAAATCCCTGGCCGGGGTGGGCGTGATGTTTTATGTGCTGTTGGCACTGCGGTCTGAGCTGCGCACGCGTGGCGTGTTCGCCTTGGCGGCGCAGCCCAAGCTTGACAGTTTGCTGCCTCTGGTGGCGCTGGGCACTGTGGCCGATGTGGTCAAGCTCGACGCCAACAACCGCCGTTTGGTGGCGCAAGGTTTGGTGCGTGTGCGCAAAGGCCACATGCCAGTTGGCATGACGGCTTTGTTTGTGGCAGCAGGCCGACAGAGCGCGCAATGCACCTCGCAAGACTTTGGCTTTGCCTTAGGGCCGCGCATCAACGCTGCGGGGCGTCTGTCGGACATGACCTTGGGCATCGAGTGCTTGAGCACCGACGACGTGGCGCGCGCCACCGAGCTGGCCACCCAGCTCGACCGCATCAACCGAGAGCGCCGTGACATCGAAGGCGACATGCGTGAACAAGCGTTGGCCTTGGCGCAAGACATGTTCGACCCCGAGGAAGAACCGCCGTCGGCCTTGTGCGTGTTTGACCCCGACTTTCATGAAGGCGTGGTGGGCATCGTGGCCTCCAAGCTCAAAGACCTGCACCATCGCCCCACCTTTGTCTTTGCCCCCAGCCAAGCGAATGGCAAAAGTCATGAGCTCAAAGGCTCGGGCCGTTCCATTCCAGGTTTTCATTTGCGCGATGCCTTGGACTTGGTGGCCAAACGCCACCCCGGTGTGTTGCTGCGTTTTGGTGGACACGCCATGGCCGCGGGTTGCACGCTGGACGAAGAACACCTGGCCACCTTCGAAGAAGCCTTGCAACAGGTGGCTCAGGAGTGGCTCGATGCCGCCACCTTGCAACGCCGCCTGGAAACCGATGGCCCCTTGCTGCCTGAGTACCGCCGCCACGATGTGGCCCATACGTTGGCGCGTGAGGTTTGGGGCCAAGGTTTTGCGGCACCCACCTTCAGCGAAGAAGTCGAGGTCTTGGGTCAGCGGCTGGTGGGCGAGAAACACTTGGCCTTGAAGTTGCGCCACCAAGGCCAACTGGTGGACGGCATATGGTTTGGCCGGGTTGACCCTTTGCCCTCTCTTGCCCATTTGGCTTTTCGCCTGGAAGCCGACGAGTGGCAGGGCAACCAACGCGTGCGCTTTGTGGTGGAAGCCATGGGCGAATAAACCGACACATCCGAGATACCCATGGCGACCCATAAAAAGCAGCAGCTCCCCGACGTGAATTTTTCCGAGTACGGACCCGTGCGCTATTTGCACCTGGGCACCGAGTGGATTCAAGGCTCGATGCTGATTGACAAGCCGTTCGACATTGAGCTGGAGTACGTGCAGCGCATGATGGCGTGGCTGCTGTTTGTCGAGCCCGACCGCGTGGCCAAACTGCATGCCATGCAACTGGGCTTGGGGTCTGCGGCGCTGACCAAGTTTTGCCACAAACATTTGCGCATGAAGACCACGGCCATCGAGCTCAACCCGCAGGTCATTGCGGCGTGCCGCCTGTGGTTCAAGCTGCCCGCTGACACGGCCAAGCTCAACGTGGTGTTGGGCGATGCGGCCGAGGTGGCCAAGCATGCCCATTGGCAAGGTCAAATCGATGCCTTGCAGGTGGATCTCTACGACCACGAAGCCGCCTCACCCGTGCTCGACAGCGCCGAGTTTTATGCCGACTGCCGCCGCTTGCTGACCGACGACGGGTGCATGACGGTGAATTTGTTTGGTCGCAGCTCCAGCTTTGCCCAGAGCGTGGAAAAAATGGCACAAGCCTTTGGCGCCGATGCCTTGTGGGCTTTCAAGCCGACACGCGAGGGCAACACCATTGTGTTGGCGCAACGCACGCCCAAGGTGGTGAAGCGGGCCGAGTTGATGGCCCGGGCGGAAGCCATCCAAGCCCGTTGGCCATTGCCTGCGACCAAATGGGTGCGTGTCTTCAAACCCTTGAGCCCCTGAGCGCCAAGCCGCACCAGATCAGGGTTTACCCGGTTTCCCGACGTGACAGGGCGTAGGTGGAACCCACATCATGTGTAAGCACTGTGACCCGCACAATTCGCGCCATGTTCGCTGTTCTTTGAGGAGAAGAAATGATCAAAAGTCAAAAAGACTTTTTCTCCGGCCTAATGTTCACATTGGTCGGTGGTGGTTTTGCTGTAGGTGCCATGAATTACTCCGTGGGTACCGGTGCTCGCATGGGCCCTGGGTACTTCCCGTTGTTGTTGGGCATCGTGCTGGCCGTGTTGGGTGCCTTCATCATCTTTTATTCGCTGGTAGAGCACGCCGAAGACGGTGACAAGGTGGGCAAGTTCGCTTGGCGGCCTATCTTTTACATCTTGGGCTCTAACTTGGCGTTTGGTGTGTTGTTGGGTGGTCTGCCCAGCATCGGTCTGCCAGCCATGGGCTTGATCATGGCGATTTATGCCTTGGTTTTGATTGCCAGCAAAGCGGGTGAAAACTTCGTCCTCAAAGACGTGTTGGTTCTTGCAACCATTCTGTCGGTTGGCAGCTACTTGGCGTTCATCGTTCTGCTCAAACTGCAGATGCCGGTGTGGCCTACCTTCATCACTGGTTGAGTCGGGAGAATAAAAAAATGGATCTGCTTTCAAACCTTTCTTTGGGTTTTGGCGTGGCCTTCACGCCCATCAACCTGATGTACGCCTTGGTCGGTTGTATCTTGGGCACGCTGATTGGCGTGTTGCCAGGCATCGGCCCAGTCGCCACCATCGCCATGTTGTTGCCTGCCACCTATGCGCTGCCCCCTGTGTCAGCGCTGATCATGTTGGCCGGTATTTACTATGGCGCCCAGTATGGTGGTTCGACCACCGCGATTTTGGTGAACTTGCCGGGTGAGTCGTCGTCCGTGGTGACCACCATTGACGGCTACCAAATGGCTCGTAAAGGCCGTGCGGGCCCTGCACTGGCTGCTGCTGGTCTGGGTTCGTTCTTTGCTGGCTCCGTGGGTACTTTGATCTTGGCTGCGTTCGCACCGCCTTTGACCGAGTTGGCCTTCAAGTTCGGTCCTGCCGAGTACTACTCGCTCATGATCTTGGGCTTGGTGGGTGCTGTGGTGTTGGCTTCGGGTTCGTTGCTCAAAGCCATTGCGATGATTGTGTTGGGTTTGCTGATGGGCCTGATTGGCACCGACGTGAACTCTGGCGTGGCGCGCTTTAGCTTTGACATTCCTGAGTTGACCGACGGTGTGGGCTTTGTGGCTGTGGCCATGGGTGTGTTTGGTTACGGCGAGATCATCTCGAACCTGTCGCAACCCGAAGACGAGCGTGAAGTGTTCACTGCCAAGGTGGAGGGCTTGTTCCCCACCAAGGAAGACTTCAAGAACATGATTCCTGCGGTGCTGCGTGGCACGGCTTTGGGTTCTATTCTTGGCGTGTTGCCAGGTGGCGGTGCTTTGCTGGCAGCGTTTGCGGCTTACACGATTGAGAAGAAAACCAAGCTCAAGCCTGGCGAAGTTCCTTTCGGTCAAGGCAACATCCGCGGTGTGGCGGCACCTGAGTCGGCCAACAACGCCGGTGCACAAACCTCCTTCATTCCCTTGCTGACCTTGGGCATTCCACCCAACGCTGTGATGGCCTTGATGGTGGGTGCCATGACGATTCACAACATCCAGCCGGGTCCTCAGGTGATGACCAGCAACCCTGAGTTGTTCTGGGGTCTGATTGCCTCGATGTGGATTGGTAACCTGATGCTCGTGATCTTGAACCTGCCTTTGATTGGCATGTGGATCAAGCTGTTGTCGGTGCCTTACCGCTTCTTGTTCCCCGCCATTGTGTTGTTCTGCGCCATTGGTGTGTACTCGACCAACAACAACACCTTCGACATCTGGTTGGTGGCAGCCTTTGGTTTCATCGGCTACCTGTTCGTGAAGTTGGGTTGCGAGCCTGCGCCTTTGCTGCTGGGTTTCATCTTGGGCCCCATGATGGAAGAGAACTTGCGTCGTGCCCTGCTGCTGTCACGCGGTGACTGGTCGGTGTTCGTGACCCGTCCTCTGTCGGGTGGTCTGTTGGCTGCTGCACTCTTGCTGCTGATCATTGTGCTGTTGCCATCGATCCGCTCCAAACGCGAAGAAGCCTTCGTGGAAGAGTGATCAGGGCTCACGCCTTGTCTTGAAACGGCACCTTCGGGTGCCGTTTTTCATAGGGCTTGAGTTTTGCGACACAATCTTTCTAAACAGAAAGGCTGCCCATGATGGATCACTCGCAACGCCTCGCATTGCACAACGAAGTTCATGCACGCCCGCCTGAACCTATGCACGCACCCTTGGCGATCTCGCACGTGGTGATGTGGGTTGACCGTGACACGGCCCAAGCCAGTCGGGCCCATTTGGCGCGTTTGCTGCGAGATCACCATTTGCCAGCACCCGACGTGCACACCAACCACGTGCGCATGGACCTGGGGGCCTTTCGCCTGCGCTGGGAATTGCACACCGAGTTCGTGTCGTGGACGTTCATGCGAGCGGGGTCCTCGCAGATGTTGACGCAGAGCAACCTGGTCACGGCGATTGAAGGCGTGCCCCAGCAGTGGTTGTCCGATTTGCCGGGTCAGTGTTTGGCCCGCTTGCATTTGTGGTTGCTTGCCACCGGCGGTCACGACATGCATGACATGTTGCCGCGCATGCTGCACGAGGACACCTTGGTCGCATCTACCGTGGCCGAAGGCCATGGCGAGGTCTACACCGACTTTCAGTTGCACCCCGATGGGTATTCCCGCATCGTGTTGCTGGCGGGCTCTTTGTCGCCCCGTCGCCAAGGACGTTTGGTGCAGCAACTGCTGGAGATCGAGACCTACCGCATGGCGGCCTTGCTGGGTTTACCGGCGGCCCGTGAGGCATCTGCGGCCTTGGCCGATGCCGAGCGTGAGCTGGCAGCCTTGGCCCACGCGGTGCGTAGCGCCCAGACCCAGCACGAGGCAGGTCTGTTGGACCGATTGACCCGTTTGGCGGGTGAGGTGGAAGGTCAATACGCGGCCACCCATTCGCGCTTCTCGGCCACCCGCGCTTATTTTGAGTTGGTCGATCGCCGCATCCGTGACATTGCCGAATCGCGCATGCCTGGCATGCAAACCATCGGCGAGTTCATGGAGCGACGTTTGTCTCCTGCGCGCAGCACTTGCGACTGGGCGGCGCGGCGACAAACGGCGTTGTCCGAGCGGGTCTCGCGTATGAGCAACTTGTTGCGCACGCGGGTGGACTTTGAGCAGCAAGAAAGCAGCCAAGCGCTGCTGGCAGCCATGAACCAACGCCAAGGTTTGCAACTCAAGTTGCAGTCCACGGTGGAGGGTTTGTCGGTGGCCGCTATCACGTACTACATCACGGGCTTGGTGAGTTATTTAGCCAAGGGCGCGGTGCATTCTGGCTGGCCTTTTTCACCCGATTTGACGGCGGCTTGTGCGTTACCGTTGGTGGCTGCTGCGGTGTGGTGGTCGATGCGCCGTCTGCACCACAAGGTCTTTCAAGCTTAAGCACATACAGGATTTGCGATCATGACTCTTTCACGTTGGGTGCGACTGTGCACCGCACTGGCGCTGGCTGCATGCGCCCTACCTAGCCTGGCACAAATCTACCCGAACAAACCGATCCGTCTGATCGTGCCGTTCCCGGCGGGCGGCGCCACCGACATTTTTGCGCGCGCTTTATCGATCAAGTTGCCGGAGAAATTAGGTACCTCGCTGGTGGTGGAAAACCGCCCAGGCGCTGGCGGCACCTTAGGTACCGACTTGGCCGCCAAAGCGCCCGCCGATGGCTATGTGTTGCTGCTGGCCACCACCAGCACCCACACCATCGGGCCAGCCTTCAACGCGCGCTTGCCGTATGACGCGGTGCGCGACTTCACGCCCATTGTTCATGTGGGCAATGCGCCCAGCATCATGCTGGTGCCCAACAGCTCGCCCGCACACAGTGTGAAAGAGTGGATCGCCTATGCCCGCGCCAACCCCGGCAAACTCAATTACGCCTCCAGTGGCAACGGCACCATCGTGCAGCTCACGGCCGAGCTGTTCAAGGCGGAGACCGGTTTGTTTGTGGTGCACATTCCCTACAAAGGCACGGCCTTGTCGATTCCCGATTTGGTGAGCGGCAAACTGGATGTGCTGTTTGACTCTTTACCCAGCGGTATTCCCCATGTGCGTGATGGTCGCTTGCGCGCTTTGGGCGTGACCAGTGCCAAGCGCACGCCTTTGGCACCCGATTTGCCCGCCATCTCCGAGACCGTGCCGGGTTACGAATCGAACACCTGGTTTGGCTTGTATGGCCCCAAAGGCTTGCCCGCCGAGGTGGTGGCCAAAGTCAATGCGGCCGTGAACCACACCTTGGCAGACCCAGAAGTCAAAGACAAGTTGTTTCGCCTAGGCATCGAACCCGTCGGGGGCACACCCGCAGAGTTCAGCGCCATGCTGGCACGCGAATCCACCAAGTGGCGCAAGATCATCGTCGACAGAAAAATCACCGCAGAGTAAATAGAAAAATGAACTTCAATTTCAACAACCCCTACACCTCCACCCGTTTGCCCGTGTTCGCCCGCAATGTGGTGTCTACCTCTCATCCCTTGGCTGCCCAGGCCGGCTTGCGCATGCTGTGGCAAGGTGGCAATGCGGTGGACGCGGCCATTGCAGCGGCAGCCGCCATCACCTTGACCGAGCCGGTGAGCAACGGTTTGGGGTCGGACGCGTTTTGCATTTTGTGGGATGGCAAAGAACTGCATGGTTTGAACGCCTCTGGTCGTGCGCCGCAAACATGGACGCCTGAATACTTTCAGCGCAAATACGGCGCTGATGCCAAAACGCCGCCCAAGCGCGGCTTTGACTCGGTCACCGTGCCCGGTGCCGTGGCCAGTTGGG
The DNA here is from genome assembly GCF_002778315.1 of Limnohabitans sp. JirII-31. Lineage (GTDB taxonomy): Bacteria > Pseudomonadota > Gammaproteobacteria > Burkholderiales > Burkholderiaceae_C > Limnohabitans. The sequence continues at coordinate 135,715 of NZ_NESA01000004.1, forward strand.
TGGCGATGAGTGAGCGCTTTGGCAAGCTGCCCTTTGAAGACCTGCTGCAACCCGCCATCGAGATTGCCGAACGTGGCTACTTGCTGCCCGTGGTGGTGCAACAAAAGTGGGCCGCCGCCACGCCCGAGCTGCAAGGCTTGCCCGGCTTTGCCCAAAACTTTTTGCCCTGGGGCCGTGCGCCCCATGTGGGCGAGTTGTTCAAGTTTCCCGCTGCGGCCAAAGGCCTGCGTGCCATTGCGCAAACCAAAGGGGCGGCTTTTTATGGCGGTGAGATCGCACATGCGATTGAGAAATTTGCCGCCGCCAACGGTGGCAGCATCACCGCCCGTGACTTTGCAGACTACAAAGCCGAATGGGTCACGCCCATTGCACAAAACTACCGTGGCTACACCTTGCACGAGATCCCACCCAATGGCCAAGGCATTGCAGCGCTGATTGCGCTGGGCATCTTGGAGCACTTTGACGTGGCCAGTTTGGCGGTGGACGGTGTGGACTCACAGCACTTGCAAATCGAAGCCATCAAGCTCGCGTTTGCCGATGTGTACCGCTACGTCGCCGAGCCCCAGCAGATGGAAGTCACCCCGGCCCAAATGCTGGACCCCGCGTACTTGAAGAGCCGCGCCCAACTCATCCACATGAAGAAGGCGCAAGACTTTGGTGCTGGCAACCCCGTCAAAGGCGGCACGATTTACCTCAGCACCGCCGACGAAAACGGCATGATGGTCAGCTTCATCCAGAGCAACTACATGGGCTTTGGCTCGGGCTGTGTCGAGCCCAACTTTGGCATCAGCTTGCAAAACCGCGGTCACGGCTTCAGCCTGGATGCGCAGGGCCTCAACCCCGCCAACTTGGTGGCCCCTGGCAAGCGGCCCTTCCACACCATCATCCCGGCCTTCCTCACCCAAAACGGCCAACCCGTGATGAGCTACGGCGTGATGGGCGCCAACATGCAACCGCAAGGCCACATGCAGACCTTGGTGCGCATGCTGGACTACGGACAAAACCCGCAAGCGGCGTGCGACGCGCCGCGCTGGCGCTACAACGCGGGGCTAGAGATCAACGTCGAGTCCAGCCTGAACCACGACACCGTGGCGGGCTTGCAGGCACGCGGTCACCGCGTGGAGGTGATCAACGACAGCTACCAAGACTTTGGGGCCGGTCAGTTCATCTGGCGCGCTGGCGACCCCAAGGTCGAAGGCTATGTGGTGGCCAGCGACGCACGCCGTGACGGTTTGGCCGCAGGCTTTTAAGCCCATCACACAAGCTCACATTGCCAACGCCCCACTGCATGCATGCTTTGAGCGGTGACAGCCCGTGTCAGCTCAGCCCAACGTGGCGTGCCCTGGGTGTTGGCTGGTTGGTGTGCTTGCTGTGTGTGGGCGCTGCACCCGCCGCGCTGGCGCAAGCGCCTGAGCAACCAGAAATCGCCACCGGCTTGCAACACAAGACCGAGGTGGTTCGTGCGCATTGGGCGGTGGCGGCGGCGCACCCGCTGGCCACACAGGCGGGTTATGACATCTTGCAAGCCGGTGGCTCTGCGGTGGACGCGGCGGTGGCCGTGCAAATGGTGTTGGGTTTGGTCGAACCGCAGTCCAGCGGTTTGGGCGGTGGCGCTTTGTTGCTGCACAGCCAAGGCACACAGGTGGAGGCCTTCGATGGCCGCGAAACCGCCCCTGCCACAGCGAGCGAAGATCTGTTTCTCAATGCCCAAGGGCAGCCCCTGCTTTTTTACCAAGCGGTGGTCGGCGGCCGCGCGGTAGGCACACCGGGTGTGTTGCGCATGCTGGCGCTGGCACATGCACGTCATGGCCAGTTGCCCTGGGCGCGTTTGTTTGAACCTGCGATACGTTTGGCGCAGCAAGGCTTTGCCATCAGCCCGCGCTTGCATGCACAACTCAAAGCCGATGCTTACCTGCGCCTGGACCCGGTGGCCCGCGCTTATTTTTACCAAGCCCATGGCGCGCCTCACCCCGTGGGTCATGTGCTGCGCAACCCGGCCTTGGCGGCTTTGCTGCAACGCATTGCCACCGAGGGGCCCCAAGCGTTTTACACCGGTGAGGTGGCGCAAGCCATGGTGCGCAAAGTGCAGCAGCACCCCAGCAACCCAGGCCGTTTGAGCCTGCAAGACTTGGCGCAGTACCAAGCCCTGGAGCGCGAGCCTGTGTGCTTTGCGCACCTTGCCATGCAACGCCGCTACCGCATTTGCGGTTTTCCGCCGCCGAGTTCTGGCACCTTGGCCATTGGCCAAATCTTGGGACTGTTGCAGCACACGGCCGTGTCCGACACGCCCTTGCGCGATGGCCTGCCCACACCAGAGTGGCTGCATGCTTACAGCGAGGCCTCTCGCCTGGCCTACGCTGACCGCGCGCAGTATGTGGCAGACCCTGCGTTTGTTGCGGCACCCGGCGGCGATTGGCGGCACATGCTCAAGCCCACTTACTTGCGCGAACGTGCAGCCTTGATTGGGCCCACACGCATGCCCCAGGTCACCTACGGCAACCCCGTGCGGGACGAACACACCCAGTACGCGCCCAGCCCAGTGCAGCCCGAGTACGGCACCTCACACCTGAGCATCGTGGACGGGCAGGGACGTGCCGTGGCCATGACCACCACCATTGAGAGTGCGTTTGGCGCGCGCCAGATGGTGCATGGGTTCTTGCTCAACAACGAACTCACCGATTTCACTTTTGTGCCGCGTGATGTCCAAGGTCGCCCGGTGGCCAACCGGGTCGAGCCACGCAAGCGGCCACGCTCATCCATGTCGCCGTTGCTGGTGTTCGACCAAGACACGGGTGCGTTGGTGATGAGCCTGGGCAGCCCCGGTGGCGAGATGATCATTCATTTCACCGCCAAGGTGTTGCTGGGGGTGCTGCACTGGGGGCTCTCGCCGCAGCAGGCGGTGGACTTGCCCAACTTTGGCAATCTCGGTGGCCCCATGGTGTTGGAGACACAACGCTTCAGTGCTGCCAGTGTGGAGGCTTTGCGCGCACGCGGCGGTGACGTGCAAACACGCGACCTCACCAGTGGCACTCAAATCTTGCAGCGCCAGACGCGCGAGGGGCGTGCGGTGTGGGTGGGCGCGAGTGACCCACGCCGCGAAGGCGTGGTCATGGGCCAGTGATCAAGGCTCGGGCGCGGCGATGGGCTTGCGTTGCCCTTCGCGTCGGGCAATCCACAGCGTGGACAGCAAGATCACCGAGGCACCTATCCAGGTGGTTTCGCTGGGCACCTCGGTGAACACCCACCACCCCATGAGTGACGACCACACTAAGTCCAGGAACCGCATCGACTGCGTGGCCGAGATGTCGGCTACGTGGAAGGCGCGCGTCAAGCAGTAATGGGCGACAGTGCCCATGATGCCTGCGGCAAAAAAGTTGGCCCATTGCCAGGCGCTGGGATTTTTCCAGTGCAACACGGCCATGGGCAAACTGAAGATGGCCACTGTGATGGCTTGCCACAGCACGATGACCCCAGGGCTTTCGTAACGGGTCAAGGCTTTGGTGATCAAGAACGAGGCCGCAAACACCGGCGCTGACGACAGCATGACCAAGTGGTACACCCCGCCATTGTTGGAGAGGTGCGGCAGCAGCACCACCAAAACACCTGCAAAGCCAAACAATGCGGCAATCCAACGGTCACGGTGCATGCGTTCGCCCAAGAACCAGGCTGCGCCGATCATGATGAAGATGGGGCCAGTGAAGCTGATGGCCGTCATGTCGGCCATGGGAATATGCGGCAGGGCGATGAACCACAGCATCAGGCCCGCCGCATGCACGCCGCCGCGCCAGAACTGACCTTTGATGTCTTTGGGCCAATAGGCTGCAGCCCCCGATCGCCACACCACAGGCAGCAACACCAGCAGGCCACAGAGATAGCGCAAGAACTGGGTTTCAAATGCATCGAGCTCGATGGACATCTTGCGTGAAATCACATTGAGCATGGAAAACATCATGCCGCCGGCCATCATCCAAAGCATGCCCTGCAAGGGGCGCGGCAGTCTGCCTGCGGCGCGGTGAGTGCGGTGTTGGGCCAGGCGCAAGCGCCGTCCGAAAAATTGGGTCATGTGGAAAAAAAGGTGAGGGTGGTCGCTAGGGCAGACACTGGGTGTACGTTAAGGTGCAGCGTCATCCTGAGGCTTGGGACTCTCGCGCATCAGGGCATAGCGGCTCATTCGCTGCGCTTGCACCAAGCGGAATACCCGCTTGAGGGGCGTGCCGATCAGGGCCAAGGTCTGGCTGGCCAGCATCAGGCTGCCTTCAATCACTTCAGGCACCACCTCGGCAGCGCCTGCGGCGCGCAGTTGTTCTAAGTCTTTGTCGTCATGGGTGCGCACCACCACCGGCACATGGGGCGCGTGCTCTTTGACCCACGCCAGCACTTTGAGTGCAGACGCGGTGTCGGGGTAGGTCACCACCACCGCCGCGGCGCGGGCCAAGCCCGCAGACATCAAACTGGTGAAGCGCGTGGCATCGCCAAACTCCACATGGTGGCCCATGTTGCGGCCGCTTTGCACTTTGTCGGGGTCGCTGTCGAGCGCTACATACGCGACGCCTTCCAGACTCAACAGGTCTACCAAGTTGTGGCCGCTGCGCCCGTAGCCACACACAATGACGTGGTTCTCCGTCTGCAAGGTGCGCTGCGCCATGCCGGTGAGGGCCAACGATTGTTCGAACCAGTCGGTGCTGACTAAGCGGCTGACGATGCGGTCAGCATTCATCACCAAAAAAGGTGTGGCAATCATCGACAGCACCATCGACGCCAAGATAGGGCTGATCCAAGCCGATGGGATCAACCCGTGGCCTTGACCCAAAGACAGCAACACAAAGCCGAACTCACCCGCCTGGGCCAAATAAATGCCGGTGCGCAAGCTCACACCAGCCGTTGCGCCGTGCAGCCGCGCCAACACAAACACCACTGCGGCTTTCATCACCACCGGCACCAGGGTGAGCCCTAGCACCCAGGCCCAGTTGTCGACCACCACCTCCCAGTCCAGCTTCATGCCGATGGTGATGAAGAACAGGCCCAGCAGCACATCGTGGAAGGGGCGGATGTCGGCTTCCACCTTGTGCTTGAAATCGGTTTCGGCAATCAACATGCCGGCCAAGAAAGCTCCCATGGCCAGCGACAAGCCAGCCCACTCCGTCAACCAAGCCAGCCCCAATGTCATGAACAACAGGTTGAGCATGAACAACTCGTCGCTCTTGCGCCGCGCCACCAGCATCAACCAATGGCGCATCACGCGCGGGCCGCCCCACAGCAGCACACCCACCAACACAGCGGCTTTGAGCGCGGCGATGGACAGGGCGCGCCACAAGTTGTTGTCGCCCATGTCGGCCAACGCAGGAATCAGCACCAGCAAGGGCACCACAGCCAAGTCTTGAAACAGCAACACGCCCATCACCCTCTGGCCGTGTGGCGATTCAAGCTCCACCCGGTCAGCCATGAGCTTGACCACAATGGCCGTGCTCGACATGGCCAGCGCACTGCCCATCGCCAAGGCGGTTTGCCAACTCACATGCCAGGGGCGGGCGAGTTGTGTCATCAACCAAGCAATGCCCAGGTTGAGCACCCAGGTGCCCAGCAAGGTCAGCACCACTTGGCCGAGCCCCAGCCCAAACACCACCTTGCGCATCTTGTTGAGCTTGGGCAGGTTGAACTCCAGCCCGATCACGAACATCAAAAACACCACACCAAATTCGGCCAAGTGCTCAACGGCAGTGGAGTCTTTGGCCAGCGCCAAAGCATTGGGGCCAATCACCAAACCTGCCAGCAAGTAGCCCAGCATGGCCGGCAAATTCAGCAAGCGACACCCCACCACGCTGACGACTGCGGCGCAGAGATAGAGCAGGGTCAGTTCGAGGGAAGACATAGGTGAATGGTATCAACCGCCCGAATTGACCTCGACACAAACCGGTCATCCCCAGGCCATTAAACTTGAGGGCCATCGAACCCAAGGAACCGTTGATGTTGTTTCAAACCATCATGCAAACCAGTCTGCGCAAGCTCAGGGCCAAGTTGCATTTGTCGCCACGTCCTGTGGTGACGTCCAACGAGCCCGCGCCCAAACACGGCCTTTGGTTGTTCATCGCCGTGGTGTTGGCAGCCTTGGCTTTGGCGGTGGTGTTGTCGCGTTTTTTCTGAGGCATGCCACACACCATCAAACCCAGCGTACCGGGGCTCTTGCTGGCATCTGCAGGTGCCATTGCCTTCAGTGGCAAAGCCATCATCGTCAAGCTGTCTTACCGTTATGGCGTGGATGCGGTCACCATCATCATGTACCGCATGCTGTTTGCCTTGCCGTTTTTCTTATTGCTGGGCTGGTGGTCTGAGCGCCAGGCGCATGCCCGTGCCAACCCGCTGACCCGTGCCGACGCTGCGCGCATTGCTGCACTGGGTTTTGTGGGGTACTACCTGTCGAGCTACCTCGATTTTTTGGGGTTGCAATACATCACCGCCAGTTTGGAGCGTTTGATTCTGTACCTCAACCCCACCCTGGTGGTGTTGATCGGTTGGCTGTTGTACAAAAAACCCATTCAACCCATCCGCATGTTGGCCATGGCAGTGAGTTACAGCGGCGTGTTGCTCGTGTTTGCGCATGAACTGTCGTTTGCGGGTGCCGATGTGCTGCTGGGCGGCAGCTTGGTGTTTGCCAGTGCACTGACCTATGCGATGTATTTGATTTACAGCGGTCAGTGGGTGCAACGCATTGGCGCCATGCGCTTGGTGGGATGGGCCACCAGTGTGGCCTGTGTGTGTTGCATCGTGCAGTTTGTGGTGCTGCGCCCTTGGTCGGCAGCCGATGTGCCCGTGGATGTGTTGTGGCTGGCGGGCTTGAATGCGGTGGCTTGTACCGTGGCTCCGGTGCTGATGGTGATGATGGCCATTGAGCGCATTGGTGCCGCCTTGACAGCGCAAACTGGCATGATCGGCCCCATGGCCACCATTGCCCTGGGCGTAATGGTGCTGGATGAACCACTCAATCTGTGGATTGGGTTAGGAACCCTGCTGGTGTTGAGTGGTGTGTTTATCGTTTCAAAGTACGGAGCAAAGTGATGGATTTAGGTCTCAAAGGTAAGTGGGCGTTGGTGGGTGGTGCAAGCAAGGGTCTGGGCTTGGGCTGCGCGCAATCGCTGGCGCGAGAAGGCGTTAACGTGGTGATCGTGGCGCGTGGTGCAGAGGCGCTGAACGCGGCTGCAGTGGAGCTGCGTAAATTTGGCACCACCATTTTGACCGTGCCCATGGACATCACAACCCCTGAGGGGCGTGAAGCTGTTTGGTCGGTGGCGGGTGGCCCTGGCAAAAGCTTTGACATCGTGGTGACCAATGCTGGTGGGCCACCTCCTGGCGACTTTCGCAACTGGGAGCGTGAGGATTGGGTCAAAGCTTTGGACGCCAACATGCTGACCCCGATTGAACTGATCAAAGCCACGGTAGACGGCATGGCCGAGCGTGGCTTTGGCCGTATCGTCAACATCACGTCGGGCGCGGTGAAGGCACCGATCGATGTGTTGGGCTTGTCCAACGGCGCACGTTCGGGCCTGACTGGTTTTGTGGCGGGTTTGGCGCGCCAGCCTAAATTGGCGTCACGCAACGTCACCATCAACAACTTGTTGCCAGGTGCCTACGACACAGACCGCATCCGCACCACCTTGAAAGGCGCGGCAGAAAAAACGGGCAAGTCGATTGAGGAAGTGGCTGAAGCACGCAAGAAAACCATTCCGACGGGGCGCTTTGGCCACCCTTCGGAGTTTGGCGACACCTGTGCGTTTTTGTGTTCGGCACAGGCGGGGTACATCACGGGACAAAACGTGTTGACCGATGGCGGGGCCTACAGCGGCACGTTCTAAAGAAACCTGCTCGACCCACAGCCCTTGATGCGCCTAAGCATCAGGGGCTTTTTTATCGCCGCGACGACACCACGATGCCGCCCACAATCAGCGCGAATGCGGCCATGTGGTACCAAGCGGGCAACTCACCCAAGGTCAAGACAGATAGCAGGGCCGCAAACAAGGGCGTGAGGTTGGCAAAGAAACCCGCGATGTTGGGCCCGACTTGTTGCACACCCAGACCCCAGCAGCGGTAGGCCAGCATGGCCGGGCCCACGGCCACAAACACCAACGCAGCCACCAGCGGCCAGCTCCACAGAATGTGCGCGTCGGTGATGGCCCATTCACCTGCGGTGAACAGCCCTGACCACACCAGCCCCAATGCGATTTGTGCCATCAAGAAGTTGGCCCAATCGTTTCGCACCTCGGTGGGCTCGGTGGTTTTTGCCAGCAGCCAGCTGTAACCCGCCCATGAGGCGGTGGCGATGAGCACGAACACATCGCCCATCACCAACTGCACTTGCAGCAAGGCTTGCCAATCGCCTCGGCACAACACCAGCAACACGCCGGTGATGGACAACAAGGCCCCAACAATTTGTCGTTTGCGAACGGTTTGTTTGAAAAAGAGGGCGCCAATGCCCAGCATGAACACCGGGTTGCTAGATGCCACCAAGGTGACGTTGATGGGGGTGGAGGTTTGCAACGCCAAATACTGCAAGCTGTTGTAGCAGCCGACGCCCAAGAAAGACAGCACGGCATAGCGCTTCCAGTGCGACCACAAGGGGCTGTGACGCCGCAACACCTGGTAGGTAAAGGGCAAGAGCAGCAGCCCGGCCAAGACCCAGCGCACAAAGTTGAGCGTCATCGGCGGGATCATCGCGTGGATCATGCGACCCACGATGACGTTGCCGGCCCAAAGGAGTGGAGGTATCAACAAAAGCGCCGCAGAGCGCGGCGTCAGGGCTTGGGCAGAAAAATGCATGGGCTGGACTCTAACCGAGCATGAATAACCGAGGTGACACCCGAGGTACGGCGTTTCATGGCAGGATGCCGAACCTTAAATTTTTTGCCATTCCCCTCAGGAGCTCATCCCATGACCCAAGCAGTCATCATTGAAAAACACGGCGGTCCCGAAGAAATGAAATTGGTCGATGTGACCGTGGGCGAACCAGGCCCCGGTGAAATCCGCATCCGCCACAAAGCCATTGGCTTGAACTTCATCGACGTGTACCAACGCATTGGCTTGTACGCCGCGCCCATGCCACTTCGCTTGGGCATGGAAGCTTCCGGCATTGTGGAAGCCGTAGGCGAAGGCGTGACCCATTTGAAGGTCGGTGACCGTGCAGCCTACGCCAGCCACCCCTCGGGCAGCTACTGCGAAGTGCGTGTGATGCCTGCCAAGTGCGTGTGCAAATTGCCTGACGCCATTTCGTTTGAAACCGGTGCCGCCATGATGCTCAAGGGCTTGACGGCCCAGTACCTGCTCAAGCGCACTTTGCCCCAAGGTGGCTTGAAAGCTGGTGACTTCATCTTGTTCCACGCCGCCGCGGGTGGTGTGGGCTTGATCGCCTGCCAATGGGCGCGTGCCCTGGGCTACCAACTGATTGGCACCGCAGGCAGCGAAGCCAAATGCAAGCTGGCCAAAGACAACGGCGCGGCCTTTGTGATCAACTATTCCACCGAGGACTTCTTGGCTCGCGTGAAAGAAATCACCGGCGGCAAAGGCGTGAAAGTGGTCTATGACTCGGTGGGCAAAGACACCTGGGACAAATCGCTCGACTGCATCGCCCCCTTTGGTCTGATGGCCAGCTTTGGCAATGCATCGGGCCCCGTGCCCCCATTTGCCCCTGGCATCTTGGGCAACAAGGGTTCGATCTATGTGACCCGTCAAACCTTGTTCAGCCACATCGTGACTCGCGAGAGCACGCAAGAAATGGCCGACGATTTGTTTGAAGCCGTCACCAGCGGCAAGGTCAAGATCCACATCGACCAAACCTACAAGCTGGCCGACATTGCCCAAGCGCACCGCGACTTGGAAGCACGCAAGACCACCGGTTGCACCATCATCACGCTGTGATCTGATTGTTCAACCTGAGTTGGTAAAAAGCCCTGCTGGTGACAGCAGGGCTTTTTTAAAGCGAGAACACACCATGAAGTACCCGATTGCCATTGAACCTGAAAACGCCACGACCTCGTGGGGCGTTGTGGTGCCCGATTTGCCGGGCTGTTTTTCTGCCTCTGATTCCGGCATGGATGAGGCCATTGAAAATGCCAAAGAGGCGATTGAGCTTTGGATTGAAACAGCGTTGGATTTGGGACAAACCATTCCTGCTGCGAGTTCGATCACGCAGTTGCAAAGAAAACGTGAATTCAAAGGCTGGGTTTGGGCTGTGGCAGAGATTGATCCGGCCTTGTTGTCCGACGAGATCGAGCGTGTGAATATCACGCTGCCCAAGCGTGTGCTGGCCCGTTTGGATGCCAAGGCCAAGGCATTTGGCGAGTCTCGTTCAGCCTACATCGCGCACTTGGCCATCAGCGCTTGATGGCGTGCGTGGGTTCAATGCCCACGTCGCACCCGCAACACCTCATCCAGCACCAAACAGGCGGCGCCCAAGGTGATGGCGCTGTCGGCCAGGTTGAACGCTGGAAAGTGGATGCCTGCGTGGTGAAAGTCCAAGAAGTCGACCACATAGCCGTAGAGCACGCGGTCGATCACATTGCCCACCGCACCACCCAAGATGCAGGACAAGGCCAAGCCAAACAGTTGTTGTCCGGGATGTTTTTTCAGCATCCACACGATCACGCCTGCCGAGACCAGCCCGAGCCCGGTAAAGAACCAGCGCTGCCAGCCGCCTGCGCTGGCTAAAAACGAAAACGCAGCACCTTCGTTGTGAACACGCACGATGTTGAAAAAATCGGTGACTGCAAAGCCCTCACCCAAGCCATAGCGGCCCACGATCAACACCTTGGTGAACTGGTCGGCCAGCACCACCACCAAGGCCAAGCCGAGCCAAAGCCAATGGGACGGGGTGTGGTGGCGTGTCATATGTCAGGTGTGATTGAAAGGCTTCAAGCGCAGTGGCGTACTTCGCCGTCGCCATACAGGTTGCTGGTGCAGCGACCACACAAGGTGGGGTGTGCTGCGTCGTGACCCACGTCGTCGCGGTAGTGCCAGCAGCGCTCGCATTTGGCATCGGAGCTCACGCTCACTTGGGTGGCCAGGGCTTCGCCTTGTGTCAAGACAATGGCGGAGGTGATGAAGACAAATTTCAAATCTTCACCCAGACTGCTCAACAGGGTGTAGTCGCTCGCGTTGGCTTGCAACGCGATGTTGGCTTGCAGCGACGAGCCCAATTTGCCATCAGCACGCACGGTCTCGATGTCTTTGTTGACTGCGTTACGAATCTCGCCAATGCGTGCCCACTTGGCCAGCAATGCGGTGTCGGCCTGACCCAAATCTACAAAGGTTTCCAGGAAGATGGATTCGGAGTTGCCAAACAAACCCCACGCCTCTTCGGCGGTGAAGCTCAAGAACGGTGCCATCCAGCGCAGCATGGCGTGGGTGATGTGGTGCAACGCGGTTTGCGCACTGCGGCGTGCCAGCGATTTAGGTGCTGAGGTGTACAGGCGGTCTTTGAGCACGTCCAGGTAAAACGCTCCCAAGTCTTCTGAGCAATAGACCTGCAATTTGGACACCACGGGGTGGAACTCGTACACATCAAAGTGCGCACGGATATCGGCTTGCAGTTGCGCGGCGCGTGACAGCGCGTACTTGTCAATCTCCAGCAAATCGTCAAACGCTACCGCGTCTTGTGCCGGGTCAAAGTCGCTCACGTTGGCGAGCAAAAAGCGCAAGGTATTGCGAATGCGGCGGTAGGCGTCGACCACGCGGGCCAAGATTTTGTCGTCGATGTTGAGGTCACCCGAGTAGTCGGTGGAGGCCACCCACAGACGCACAATTTCTGCGCCCATCTTCTCTGTGACTTCCTGGGGCGCGACCGTGTTGCCCAGGCTTTTGCTCATCTTGCGGCCTTGACCGTCGGTGGCAAAGCCGTGCGTCAACAGGCCTTTGTAGGGCGCGCGGTCATACAAGGCGCAGCCCAACAACAGCGAGCTGTGGAACCAGCCCCGGTGCTGGTCGTGGCCTTCGAGGTACAGGTCGGCTTCGGGGCCTTCTGCGTGGAAAGGCGCGCGGTCATAGGCGTTTTTGTGGCTACCGCGCAGCACGTGTTGGAAGGTCGAGCCCGAGTCAAACCACACCTCCAAGATGTCGGTGCTCTTGGTGTACTGGGCTGCGTCGTCGCCCGCTTGGTTCAAGATGTCTTCCACCGTCACGCGGCTCCAGGCTTCGATGCCGCCTTGTTCCACGATGTCAGCCGCTTGGTCCAAGATGGCCATGGTGCGTGGGTGCAACTCGCCACTGTCTTTGTGCAAGAAGAACGGCACCGGCACGCCCCAGCTGCGTTGGCGCGAGATGCACCAGTCGGGGCGGTTGGCAATCATGTCGCGCAAACGCGCTTTGCCGTTTTCTGGGTAGAACTGGGTGTGTTCGATCGCGTCGAGTGCGAGTTGGCGCAGCGTCTTCGGGGCTTTGTCGGTGGTGAAGACACCTGGGCCTTCGTCCATGCGGATGAACCATTGCGCTGCGGCGCGGTAGATGACGGGCGTTTTGTGCCGCCAGCAATGCGGGTAGCTGTGGGTGATGGTTTGTGTGGCCAGCAAACGTCCGGCACTTTTCAAGGTTTCCAAAATCACAGGCACAGCTTTCCAGATGTGCAGGCCACCGAACAAGGGGAAGTCAGCGGCATACGCGCCGTTGCCTTGGACCGGGTTCAAGATGTCGGTGTACTTCATGCCGTGCGCCATGCAGGAGTTGAAGTCATCCACGCCATAAGCCGGGGCGCTGTGCACGATGCCGGTGCCGTCGTCGGCGGTGGCGTAGTCGGCCAGGTACACCGGTGCGGTGCGTTGGTAGCCTGCGTCCACGTGTGACAGCGGGTGGTGGAATGCGATGTGGTCGAGTGTTTTACCCAAGGTGGTCGCAACGACGGCGCCGCTGAGTTGCCAGCGCTCCAGACATTTCGCCACCAAGGACTCGGCGCACATCAACAAACCACGTTCGGTGTCGACCAAGGCGTAGGTCAACTCTGGGTTGAGGTTCAAAGCCTGGTTGGCAGGAATGGTCCATGCGGTGGTGGTCCAGATCACGGCATAAGCGTCTTTGTCGAGCTTGGGCAGTCCGAAGGCTGTGGCGAGCTGGTCGGGTTGGGCGCATTGGAAGGCCACATCCAGGGTTTCGCTTTTCTTGTCGGCGTATTCAATTTCAAACTCGGCCAAAGACGAGCCGCAGTCAAAGCACCAGTAGACGGGCTTCAAGCCACGGTAGACAAAGCCACGCTCGATCACGCGTTTGAAGGCGCGCAGTTGGCCCGCTTCGTTGGCTGGGTCCATGGTGCGGTAGGGGCGCTCCCAGTCGCCCAGCACGCCCAGGCGTTTGAAGTCCTCGCGCTGTTGCTCAATTTGTTCGGTGGCAAAGGCGCGGCTTTTGGCTTGCATGTCATCGCGGCTGAGCTTGCGTCCGTGCAGTTTTTCAATCGCGTTTTCAATCGGCAGGCCATGGCAGTCCCAGCCGGGGATGTACTGCGCGTCAAACCCCGCGAGTTGCTTGGACTTGACGATCATGTCCTTGAGCACTTTGTTGAGCGCATGGCCAATGTGCAGTTTGCCGTTGGCGTAGGGCGGGCCGTCGTGCAACACAAACAAGGGTGCGCCTCGGCGCGCCACACGCAGCTTTTTGTACAAACCTTGTTCGTTCCACTGCTTGACCCAACCGGGCTCGCGCTTGGGCAAATCGCCACGCATGGGGAATGGCGTGTCCATCATGTTGATGCGTGTGTCGGGGGAGGCGGTTTTGTCGGTCATGGCAGTTTCAAATCGGGCAAGGCGGGTTGGGCGAAGGCTCGCTGAAGGGGCGGGCTTAGGGCTTCAAGGACAGACGCGGGGCAAGGTGCGTCGGGCGTGCCCCGTCAAATTCGGGCGCTGAGGGCCCAGGCACGCGCGTCCTCACAGTCTTGGCGTATGCCTTGTTGCAAGGCTTCCAGACCGTCGTATTTGCGCTCGTCGTGCAATTTATGTAGCAGTTCCACGCGGATGATTTTACCGTAGCCCCCTTCGTCGCCTAGGCGAGTCGGCCAGTCCAGGCAATGGGTTTCCAGCAGCACTCGGCCCCCGTTCACATCGTTGGCGTCAAGCGAGGGTCGAATGCCTAAGTTGGCCACCCCGGTCAAGGTGGTGTCGCCCAGGCCATGGACGCGCACCACGAAGATGCCACTGGCAGCAGGTTTCCAGTGCGAAAAGCGCAAGTTCAGGGTGCGGCAGTTGAGTTCGCGTCCGAGTTTGCGCCCATGCACCACATGGCCTGAGATGGCGTAGGGACGCCCCAGCAACTGAGCCGCTGCGTGCATGTCGCCCCGCGCCAAGGCATCCCGCACGGCTGAACTCGATACGCGCAAGCCATGTACCTCGTAGCTGTTCATGCGTGCCACGTCGAAGCCCAGTTTCGCCCCTGCGGCATCGAGCATGGCGTAGTCGCCCGCACGCTTGGCACCAAAGCAGAAGTCGTCGCCGACCAGCACGTACTTCACGCCCAGGCCTTGGCACAGCACGTCCTGGATAAAAGCTTCAGGTTGTTGAGAAGCGAAGGCGTGGTTGAAAGGCAGCACCACGCATTGGTCGACGCCGCAGGCCCGTAATTCGTTGAGTTTGTCGCGCAACGTGGCGATGCGCGCAGGCGCCAGTTCGGGCTGTTGAAAGCGTTGGGCGAAGAAGTCGCGTGGATGCGGCTCGAACGTCATCACGCAACTGGGCACGCCCCGGTGGCGGGCTTCGTTTTGTAGCAAGGCCAGCATGGCCTGGTGGCCTCGATGCACACCGTCAAAGTTGCCGATGGTCAGGGCGCAGGCAGGTGCGAGCGCACGGTGGTGAAAACCTCTGAAAACTTGCATGGTGCTGAATAGTTGGTGCGTGACAAGGACTTGACACGCAATCGCTGTATATTGTCCTTGATAGACGTGTGCATTCCGAATCGGTGTTTTGAACTCGAATGATGGAGGTGTGTTGTGAAGGTCTTGAAACTCTCGGCCCAGGGGCTGCCCCAATCCTGGATCTCGCTGGAAGAAGCGGTCATCCATTACGCAGCGGGAGACGTGCGCTGGGAGTCTGGCGGCGAGGTGGCGGTGTTTCATGGCGGTACCAATGCCATCACGGGCGAGTTGTCGGTGATTGCTGTCAACAGCATCATCGGCACGCGAGGTGTGCCCAACATCAACCCTTTTGATTTAAAGCCCGGCCTGACCAACGCCAAGTTGTTTGCCCGTGATCGCAATATTTGTGCTTACTGCGGCGACCATTTTCACGACACCGAACTCACGCGTGAGCACATTCGGCCCTTTGGCCAACAAGGCATGGACCACTGGATGAATGTGGTCACGTCGTGCAAGTCATGCAACCACCGCAAAGGCAACCGCACGCCGGAACAGGCGCATATGCCTTTGCTGTATGCCCCTTACGTACCCAGCCTGTGGGAAGACTTCATCTTGCGCAACCGCCGCATCCTGTCCGATCAGATGGAGTTTTTGATGGCGCATGTGCCCAAGAGCTCTCGGCTCTTGGCTTGAGTTATTGCAGCAGTTGCGCCACTGTTTTCGGGTACATCACATGCTCTTGCGCCAGCACGCGCTCGGCCAAGGTGTCTGGGGTGTCACCGACTAATACGGGCACCACCGCTTGCGCCAAGATTTCCCCGTGGTCTAACTCTGCGGTCACGCGGTGCACGGTGGCCCCAGCGAATTTGCAACCGGCTTTCAGCGCACGTTCGTGGGTGCGCAGTCCCGTGAACGCGGGCAGCAGCGAAGGGTGAATATTGATCAAACGCCCGGCGTAATGCGTCACAAATCCAGGGGTCAGGATGCGCATGAAACCCGCCAGCACCACCAGATGCGGTTGATAGGTGTCGATCACGGCCATCAAGGCGGCGTCAAAGGCCTCACGTGGTTGCGCGTGTGCGGCAAAAGCGGTGTGCTCGACCACTGCGGTGGCAATGCCTTGGGACTTGGCCAAGGCCAAGCCGGGCGCGTTGGGGCGGTTGCTGATGACGGCGCTGATGCGCGCGTTCAGGTGCTTGGCCCATTGCTCGGCTTGTGCGGTTTGCACGATGGCAGCCATGTTGGAGCCGCTGCCAGAAATCAGGATCACGATATTTTTCATCTGGTCCGAATTATCCAGGGGTAAAAAATCGCACGGTCGTGCTAAAAACGAGGAATCACGTTTTGGCGAAGGAAGTACCACGATGGATTTGGCTTTTACCCCCGAAGAAGAGGCGTTTCGTCAAGAAGTGCGTGCATGGGTGCACGCCAATTTGCCGCCTGACATTTCGCACAAAGTGCACAACGCCTTGCGCTTGACGCGCGACGACATGCAGCGTTGGGCCAAAATTTTGGGCCAAAAGAACTGGTTGGGTTACGGCTGGCCCAAGCAATTTGGTGGCCCAGGCTGGACAGCGGTGCAAAAACATTTGTTCGAAGAAGAGTGTGCGTTGGCAGGCGCGCCACGCATCGTGCCGTTTGGCCCGGTCATGGTGGCCCCGGTGATCATGGCCTTTGGCAATGCCGAGCAACAGCAGCGCTTTTTACCCGGCATCGCCAGCGGTGAGGTGTGGTGGAGTCAGGGCTACAGCGAGCCTGGCTCCGGCTCAGACCTGGCCTCGGTCAAAACGCGTGCCGAGCGTGTGGGCAACCACTATGTGGTCAATGGCCAAAAAACTTGGACCACCTTGGGTCAATACGGCGAGTGGATTTTTTGTCTGGTGCGCACCAGCAACGAGGGCAAACCGCAAACCGGTATCTCCTTTTTGCTGATTGACATGAAGTCGCCTGGCGTGAGTGTGCGCCCCATCAAGCTGCTGGACGGCGAGTGCGAGGTCAACGAGGTGTGGTTTGACAACGTGCAGGTACCCGTTGAAAACCTGATTGGCGAAGAGAACAAAGGCTGGACTTACGCCAAGCATTTGCTGGCGCATGAGCGCACCAACATTGCCGACGTCAACCGTGCCAAGCGTGAATTGGAACGCTTGAAGCGCATTGCCAAAGCCGAGGGCGTCTACGACCCGGCCACAGGCGGTGTGGAGGCCCTGCGTTTTCGCGATGAAATTGCCAAGCTCGAAGTGGATGTGGTGGCGCTGGAGATGCTGGTGCTGCGCGTGCTGTCCGCCGAGAAGTCGGGCAAACAAACGCTCGACATCGCTGGCCTGCTCAAGATCAAAGGCAGCGAAATTCAGCAGCGTTACACCGAGCTGATGATGCTGGCCGCTGGGCCTGCCAGTGTGCCGTTCATCGAAGAAGCGATGGAGGCGGGCTGGCAGGGCGACCCTGCGCTCAGTGGCTTGTGGACGGGCGGTGCCATGCATGCTGCGCCGCTGGCATCGAGCTACTTCAACATGCGCAAGACCACCATTTACGGTGGCTCCAACGAAGTGCAGCGCAACATCGTGGCCCAAGTGGTGCTCGGATAAGGAACAGACATGGACTTCAATTTTTCAGACGAACAAGAGCAACTGCGTGATGCGGTACGCAAGTGGGTCGACAAAGGCTACGACTTTGAGCGTCGCCGTGCGGTGGTGGCCGAGGGCGGTTTTTCGCGTGCCGCTTATGGCGAATTGACCGATTTGGGGCTGGGCGGCCTCTACATTCCTGAAGCCTTGGGTGGCTTGGGGATGGGGCCAGTCGAGGGCATGGTGGTGATGGAAGAGTTGGGGCGTGGCATCGTGCTCGAACCTTTGGCGCAGACCTTGATCGCCGGGGCAGTGCTCTCAGGCTATGCCCCTGCCGAGGTGCAAGCGGCATGGTGCGAGAAGGTGGCCACGGGTGAGGCTTTGGTGGTGCTGGCGCATCAAGAGCGCGCCGCGCGTTACCAATTGGCCCATTGCCAGACCACTGCCGAATTGCAAAACGGGCAGTGGACCTTGACTGGTGCCAAGAGCGTGGTGCCTGCGGGTGACCAGGCCGATGCGTGGCTGGTGCCTGCCATGGCTAAGGGCCAAATGGGGCTGTATTTGGTGGAGCGCAACGCCGCTGGCGTGGCGACCCGGGGTTACCTCACGCAAGACGGCAGCCGTGCGGCTGAGCTGAGCTTGCACCAAACGCCAGCCACCTTGGTGACCGCCGACGGCATGACGGCTTTGCTGCACGCGCAAGACATTGGCATTGCGGCTGTGTGTGCCGAGGCCGTGGGGGTGATGGACAAAACCGTGGCTATCACGGTCGAGTACATGAACATGCGCAAGCAGTTTGGTGTGGCCATCAGCAGTTTTCAGGCCTTGCGCCACCGCGTGGCCGACATGAAGATGCAACTGGAGTTGGCCCGCTCCATGAGCTACTACGCATCCCTCAAGCTCAACGCCCCGCAGGACGAACGTCGCCGTGCCATGGCGCGTGCCAAGTACCAGTTGGGCACGTCGATGCGCTTTGTGGGCCAACAGGCGGTGCAGCTGCATGGCGGCATTGGGGTGACCGATGAATACATCGTGAGCCACTACTTCAAGAAGCTCACGCAGCTTGAGCTGAGCTTTGGCGACACCCTGCACCACTTGGGCCAGGTCTCGGCGCAAATGCAAGACACCGCCGGCGTATTTGCCTGAAGGGCCTTGCCAGCCCCTCCGTTCGCCCTAGCGCAGGGCTTTCAGTTCAGGGCCTTTTCAGTTGGCGCGCTGAAAGCGCGGTTGCAGCAGGCCGTCGATCACCACCTGTTCGGTGAACATGGTGGCTGGACGTACCCACAAACCATGGGCACCATAGAGTGCGCGGTACACCGTCATGGGCTCTAGCGTTTCGCTGTGGCGCGCGGTGCCAATCACCTCGTACATGCCGCCTTTGTAGTGGCGGTACAGGCCGGTGGGGGTTTCTTCGAGAGGGGGTAGGTCTTGGTCGTTCATGGGTGGGACAATACACCCTATGCACCCAAAAGCCCTGTTAGAAGCTTGTACCGAGCTTGTTCGCCTCACCTTGAAGTTTGACCATCCGGCTGACGCCGTGGTTTCTAAGTTTTTCCGTGATTACCGTAAAACCTATGCCTTTGGCCCGCGTGAGCGTGCCGCTCTGGCCGAGACGGTTTACAACGTCTTGCGCTACAAATTGCGCTACGACCACTTTGCACCCTCAGGCTCTGGCCCCAAAGAGCGCCGCTTGGCCATTTTGGGCTTTGCGGAGCACTTAGACCAGCAAGCGCCGATGGCGGCAGGCGGTCCTGGCAACAAGCCTGCCCCCGGCAAGCGCAAAGCCGACAGCTCGGGTCCGCGCGACTTTTTGAAGAGCGCCCTGAGCGACCCAGAAATTGTCTGGCTCGACGCCTGTGCCCAAGTGCAAACGGCCGATTTGATGGAGCGCCATCGCCACAACCTGCCCGAGTGGCTGGTGGCCCCGCTCAAAGCCCAAGTGGGCGATGGGTTTTGGCCCTTGGTGGCGCGCCTCAATGGTTCCGCTCCGCTGGACTTGCGCGTCAACACTTTCACCGACAAACGCAGCGATGTGCAGCATGAACTCAAACTGGCAGGTATCAAGGCCGAGTTGACGCCTTATTCCCCCTGGGGCTTGCGCATTGACGGCAAACCAGCCCTGAGCCAACTCGATGCCTTTGCCCGTGGTGCCATCGAGGTGCAAGACGAGGGCTCGCAGCTCTTGGCTTTGTTGCTCGACGCCAAGCGAGGCGAAATGGTGGTGGACTTTTGTGCCGGTGCCGGTGGTAAGACCCTGGCCATTGGTGCGGCCATGCGCAGCACTGGACGGTTGTACGCGTTTGACACCTCCGCCCACCGTTTGGAAGCTTTGAAGCCACGCTTGGCCCGCAGCAAGCTCTCCAATGTGCACCCTGCGGCCATTGCCCATGAACGTGATGACCGGGTGAAACGCTTGAGTGGCAAGATTGACCGTGTGCTGGTCGATGCGCCTTGTTCGGGCCTGGGCACCTTGCGCCGCAACCCTGACATGAAATGGCGTCAGTCCCCGCAAGCGGTGGCCGAGTTGACCGTCAAACAAACGGCTATTTTGGCCAGCGCCGCACGCTTGCTCAAATCCGGTGGTCGTCTGGTGTACGCCACATGCAGTGTGTTGCCTGAAGAGAACGAAGCCATTGCCCAAGCTTTCAGCGCCGCCCACCCAGACTTTGTTCCGATGTCGGCAGCCCAGACCCTGGCCGAGCTGAAGGTGGAAAACGCCGCCTCTCTTTGCACGCCAGATGGCTTGTATTTGCGCCTTTGGCCCCATCTACATGCCACGGATGGCTTTTTTGCGGCCGCCTGGACCCGCAAGTAAAATTATCAAATATTCATTGAAACTGGAAACTTCGCATGTTGTTACCCAATTGGCCTTGGCTTGACGCAACCCTGTTTTGGTTGGGCCACGGCCTGCTTGACCTGACCTGGTGGCAAGTGGTGTTGGTGACCTTAGGGTTGACGCACATCACCATCGCCAGCGTGACGATTTATTTGCACCGTTATTCCGCACACCGTGCGCTGGACTTGCACCCCATCGTGTCGCACTTCTTTCGCTTCTGGCTGTGGTTGACCACGGGCCAAGTGACCAAAGAGTGGACCGCCATTCACCGCAAACACCACGCCAAGTGTGAGCAAGCCGAAGATCCGCACAGCCCCCATGTGTACGGCATCAAAACCGTGCTGCTGACCGGTGCTGAGCTGTACCGCAAAGAATCCAAAAATCTCGAGACCCTGGCACGTTATGGCCATGGCACACCGGACGACTGGATTGAGCGCAACGTCTACACCCGTTTTTCTTGGCAGGGCGTGGCCCTGATGCTGATCATCAATTTGGCCTTGTTTGGGGCCATCGGTCTGACCATTTGGGCCGTGCAGATGATGTGGATTCCTGTCACTGCCGCGGGCATCATCAACGGTGCGGCGCATTACTGGGGGTACCGTAACTTTGAGGCCCCTGACGCCAGCACCAACATTTCCCCCTGGGGCATCATCATTGGTGGCGAAGAGTTGCACAACAACCACCACACCTACCCCACTTCGGCCAAGCTGTCGGTCAAGCCCTATGAGTTTGATCTGGGCTGGGCGTACATCCGTATTTTGGAAACTTTCGGTTTGGCCACGGTCAAGAAAACGCCTCCTAAGCTGGCGTTTGGCGACATCAAGCCTGTGGCTGATGAGAAGACTCTGGAAGCCGTGATTGCCAACCGCTACGAAGTGATGGCCAATTACGCACGCCAATTGCGCAGTGCCATGCAGCAAGAGATTGCCAGCTTGCCAGCCAAGCCTGCCGAATCTGTGTTGGCTGCCGCCAAGCGCTGGATGCACCGTGATGCAGAGAAAATCCCTGCGGCGGTGGTGGCCCAACTCGCCCAAGCCCGTGCGGTGCTGCCTGTGGCAGACAAGATGGTGCGTATGCGCGAAGAACTGCGTCAGCTGTGGCTCAACACGGGCCACAACCGCGCCCAGTTGGCGCTGGACCTGCAAGCCTGGTGCAAGCGCGCTGAAGACAGTGGCATTGCTGCGTTGCAAGAGTTCTCTGTGCGATTGCGTGCCGTGCACGCTTAAGCGTCGCTCCTTCAAACAAAAACCCGCTGTTCTTGCGATCAGCGGGTTTTTTATTGGGCCAGTCTGAATTACTTCAGCTTGGTTTCCTTGTATTCCACGTGCTTGCGAGCTTTGGGATCAAACTTCATGATCAACATTTTCTCGGGCATGGTTTTCTTGTTTTTGCTGGTCGTGTAAAAGTGACCGGTGCCGGCTGTCGATTCCAGCTTGATTTTCTCGCGTCCGCCTTTGGATGCCATGATCGTTTCCTTAAATTGATTTAGTCAGTTGAGGACAGAGCTTGCAAGCTTCGGTCTGTCCCGCAAATCATCAAGCCTGACCGCGGGCGCGCAAATCGGCCAGCACAGAGTCAATGCCATTTTTGTCGATCAGGCGCAGAGCCGCGCTCGACACGCGCAAGCGCACCCAACGGTTTTCGGTCTCCACCCAGAAACGGCGGTATTGCAGGTTCGGCAAGAACCGGCGCTTGGTTTTGTTGTTGGCGTGGGAAACGTTGTTCCCCGTCATCGGGCCTTTGCCCGTTACTTCACATACGCGTGCCATGTGGACACTCCATGATTTTCTATACGGCAGCTCGTTGTCACGAGCGCCTCACCTCGCCAGAAAGGGTGGCGGTAACCCGACATTTGCAGCTTTGCCCCCATCTGAAAGACGGGGCCATATTCAACAAAGCCTGAAATTATAGCGTTTTATCAAACGCCTTCTTGTTCCAAGAAGCGTTGGGCGTCCAAGGCGGCCATGCAGCCCGTGCCGGCGCTGGTGATGGCTTGGCGGTACACATGGTCTTGCACATCACCTGCCGCAAAGATGCCGGGCACGCTGGTCATGGTGGCAAAACCCTGCAAACCGCCTTGGGTGACGATGTAGCCGTCCTTCATGGTCAACTGGCCTTGAAAGATGTCGGTGTTGGGTTGGTGGCCAATGGCAATGAAGCAGCCTTGCAGCGTCAGGTCACGGGTGCTGCCGTCTTGGGTGCTTTTCAGGCGCACACCGGTCACGCCTGAGGCGTCGCCCAACACTTCGTCCAGGGTGCTGTGGGTTTGCAACACGATCTTGCCTGCGGCCACTTTGTCCATCAGCTTGTCAATCAAGATCGCTTCAGCCTTGAACTTGTCGCGGCGATGGATCAGGTGCACCACGCTGGCGATGTTGGAGAGGTACAGCGCCTCCTCCACCGCGGTGTTGCCACCACCCACCACGCAGACCGGTTGCTCGCGGTAGAAAAAGCCGTCACAGGTGGCGCAACCCGACACGCCACGGCCCATGAAGGCCTCTTCAGAGGGCAGTCCCAGGTACTTGGCCGAAGCGCCGGTGCAAATGATCAGGCTGTCGCAGGTATAGACACCACTGTCGCCGGTGAGTGTGAAGGGGCGCTTTGAAAAGTCGACCGTGTGGATGTGGTCAAAGACGATCTGGGTGTTGAAACGCTCAGCGTGTTGCTGGAAGCGCTGCATCAGCTCGGGGCCTTGCACGCCATTCACATCGGCGGGCCAGTTGTCCACTTCGGTGGTGGTCATCAGTTGGCCACCTTGGGCCATACCCGTGATCAGCAGGGGCTTCAAGTTCGCGCGCGCCGCGTACACGGCGGCGGTGTAGCCCGCAGGGCCAGAACCGAGAATCAAAACTTGGGCGTGTTGGGGGGTAGACATCGTGACAACTCGATCGAAAGAGACAATAAAGACAAGATTGTAAGAACCCGGCCGAGGCCCTGCGTGATGTGGGGCCGTCCCTCGGGTAAGCTCTCCCATCTGACATGACCTATTCGCTCAACACCCTCAACAACGACCGTCGTCCGACCCGAGGCGACGACGACGCCAAACCCACCGGATTCAGGCGCTTTGCACAAGAAATCGCGCTCACCGCCGGTTTTGTGTTCATGCTGTTTTGGTTGCTGGCACTGCTCACCCATCACCCGCTGGATCCTGCGTGGACCACCTCAGGCACAGGCAACAGCGTGCGCAACTTCGGTGGCCGTTTGGGTGCCTGGTTGGGGGACATGAGCTTTTTCTTGCTCGGCTATTCGGTGTGGTGGTGCTATGTGGCTGCGCTGGTGGCTTGGCTGGCCTCCTTGGCCGAACGTTTGCGTGAAGACGATGCCCCGCCTACCGAGAACTTAGGCTGGCGCCATACCCGTTTTGCATTTTGGGCGGGGTTGGCCTTGTTGCTGGTCTCCAGCGTGGGCTTGGAGTGGACCCGTCTGTACCGCTTTGAAGATCGCTTGCCTGGGCATGTGAGCGGTGGCGTGTTGGGCTATTTGGTGGGGCCATTCAGCTTGAAATGGCTGGGCTTCAATGGCTCGGGCTTGATCTTCATCGTGTTTGGTGTGGTGGGTGCCTCTTGGGTGTTTCGTTTCTCCTGGGCCCAAACCGCTGAGAACATTGGGGCTTGGGTCGACGGCTGGATCGAGGCTTGGCGCGAGCGCCGTGAGCGCGAACAAGACGAGGCCTATGGCCAAGCCGCTGCCCGTGAACGCGAAGAAGTGGTGTTTGAAGAACGCGTCGAGATTGAAGAACACCACCCCGTGCCGGTGGTGATTGAACCTGAAATGGTCGAAGTGCCCAAGAGCGCGCGCGTGGCCAAAGAGCGCCAAAAGCCCTTGTTCACCGAGATGGTGGATTCGCGCCTGCCTCAGGTGGACTTGCTCGACGGCCCCTTGGTGCGTCAAGACACCGTGGCCCCCGAGACGCTGGAGATGACCAGCCGCATGATCGAGAAAAAGCTCAAAGACTTTGGCGTCGAAGTGCGGGTGGTGGCCGCATCGCCGGGCCCCGTGATCACGCGCTACGAAATTGAGCCCGCCACCGGTGTCAAAGGTTCGCAGGTGATGAACCTGGCCAAAGACTTGGCGCGCTCGTTGTCGCTGGTGTCCATCCGTGTGGTCGAGACCATTCCCGGCAAAAACTACATGGCGCTTGAGTTGCCCAATGCCAAACGCCAGTCGATTCGCCTGAGTGAAATTCTGGGCTCTGACATTTACAACGAAGCCAAGTCCATGCTCACCATGGGCTTGGGCAAAGACATCGTCGGCAACCCCGTCGTGGCCGACCTGGCCAAGATGCCCCACGTGCTGGTGGCTGGTACCACGGGCTCGGGCAAGTCGGTGGGTATCAACGCCATGATCTTGTCGCTGCTCTACAAAGCCGAAGCGCGCGACGTGCGCTTGTTGATGATCGACCCCAAGATGCTGGAGA
Organism: Limnohabitans sp. JirII-31; assembly: GCF_002778315.1. Taxonomy (GTDB): domain Bacteria; phylum Pseudomonadota; class Gammaproteobacteria; order Burkholderiales; family Burkholderiaceae_C; genus Limnohabitans. Next base: position 160,341 of record NZ_NESA01000004.1, read on the forward strand.
TGTCGGTCTACGAAGGTATTCCGCATTTGTTGGCACCGGTGGTCACCGACATGCGCCAAGCCGCACAGGGCTTGAACTGGTGTGTGGGCGAAATGGAGAAGCGCTACAAACTCATGAGCAAGCTGGGTGTGCGCAACTTGGCGGGCTACAACGCCAAGATCGACGAAGCTGCCGCGCGCGAAGAATTCATCTACAACCCCTTCAGCCTGACACCCGAGCAGCCTGAGCCCTTGCAGCGTTTGCCGCACATCGTGGTGGTGATCGACGAATTGGCCGACCTGATGATGGTGGTGGGCAAGAAGATCGAAGAGCTGATTGCCCGTTTGGCCCAAAAGGCCCGCGCCGCAGGCATTCACCTGATTTTGGCCACCCAGCGCCCCAGCGTGGACGTGATCACGGGCCTCATCAAGGCCAACATCCCGACCCGCATCGCCTTTCAGGTCAGCAGCAAGATTGACAGCCGCACCATCCTCGACCAAATGGGTGCCGAAGCCTTGTTGGGCATGGGTGACATGCTCTACATGGCCAGCGGCACCGGGCTGCCCATTCGCGTCCACGGCGCCTTTGTCAGCGATGAGGAAGTACACCGCGTGGTGAGCTACCTCAAGACCCAAGGTGAGCCCGACTACATCGAGGGTGTGCTCGAAGGCGGCACGGTGGATGGGGACGGCAATGCCAGCGGCCCCGACTTGTTTGGCGACGCACCCGCAGAAAAAGACCCGATGTACGACCAAGCCGTCGAAGTGGTGTTGAAGAACCGCAAGGCCAGCATTTCGCTGGTGCAGCGCCACTTGAAAATTGGCTACAACCGTGCCGCGCGTTTGGTGGAAGACATGGAAAAAGCCGGCATGGTCAGCGCCATGAGCAACAACGGCCAGCGCGAAATTTTGGTGCCCAAGCGTGATGAGTAGCGTCACACCTCCACCGCATGACAAACCTCAACTGTTCGCCATGAATAACCCAGCTCTTGAGGTGTCGCTCGCACAGACTCTGGGCAGCTTGAAGCGGTGGACACACGCGATCCTGCATGCGGTGATGGGGTGGGCTTTGGCTGGGGCGTGTGCGTGCGTCGGCGTGGCGCATGCCAACAGCCTAGACACCTTGGCTGTTTTCTTGAAAACCACCCAAAGTGGACGTGCCGACTTCACCCAGGTGGTGACGTCCCTGGCTAGGCCCGACCAAGCGGTGCGCAGCAAAACCTCGGTGGGCAGCTTTGCGTTTGTGCGGCCCTTGCGCTTTCGCTTTGATTACCAAAAACCATTTCCCCAAACCATCGTCGCCGATGGACAAACCTTGTGGTTGTATGACGCAGACCTGGCCCAGGTGACAGCCCGCAAGCAAGCCCAAGCCTTGGGCAGCACGCCCGCCGCCTTGATTGCCACTGCCGCCGATCTGGCAGCCTTGCAAAAAGAATTCACCTTGCAAGCCGAGCCCGACGCCAACGGCTTGCAGTGGGTGCAAGCCACACCCAAGAGTCGCGACAGTGCCTTGCAGTCGGTGCGCATTGGCTTGCGTGTGCAAGCACAGGGCACAGCCTTGGACAAGCTCGACATCTTGGACGCCTTGGGTCAGCGCTCGGTGCTGAGCTTTGAGCGCTTCGAGATCAACCCTGCCAATCTGGGTGTGGCGCAGTTCAACTTTGTGCCGCCCAAGGGCGTGGACGTGGTGCGGCCCTGAGCCCAGCCCAGCTTGGCCGTTGGTGGCCCTTTATCCATGACACGCCACCCGACGCCGCAGCCCACGCTGCAAGGCCTGCCGCCTTTGCTCAGCGCCAACACCCGCTTGGTCGTGTTGGGCAGTTTTCCGGGTGTGGCCTCGCTGCGCGCTCAGCAGTATTACGGCCACCCACAGAACCATTTTTGGAAAATCGTGGCCACCTTGTTATCGCCCGACCCAGCGGCTGTGCTGGCGCAGCACTACGACGCACGTGCTCAGTGGTTGCTCGCCCATGGCGTGGGCCTGTGGGATGTGTACGCCGCGTGTGAGCGTGAGGGTAGCTTGGACAGCCAAATTCAAAATGCCCAAGTCAACGATTTACCCAGCCTGCGCCAGCGTTGCCCGGCCTTGGCGGGCGTTGCCCACAACGGTGGCGAGAGCTTTCGCCATGCCCGCATCACGCAGGCTTTGGGACTGCCGGTGTACCGTCTGCCCTCCACCAGCCCGGCCAATGCCAGCTGGTCGTTCACGTGCAAGTTGGCTGCGTGGTGCGAGGTGTTTGAGGCGGTGGGCTTGATCAAGCCTGGCGCTTGATCACAAACGCGTTGTCTGCCGCTGTGAATCCCACCTTGGGGTAGTAGCCCATAGCCCCCGGAGCGGACAGCAAAATCAGCGACACCCCGTCGCCCATGGCGTGGCGTACCTGGGTGATCAAGGCGTCGCCGATGCCCTGGCGCTGGTAGGCATGGTCCACGGCCAGATCAGACAGGTAGCAGCAATAACAAAAGTCGCTCAATGCCCGCGCCACGCCCACCAAGTGGTCGCCGTCCCATGCGCTCACCACCACATTGGCGTTGGCAAACATCAGGGCGATGCGCGCTGCATCTTGCGTAGGGCGTGTGATGCCTGAGTTGTTGAAGACACGGATGATGTCAAATGTGTTCAACGCAGTGTTGAGTCGGTAGTCAATCTTCGGCATGGCTGGCCTTTCAGCTAAATCGCTGCCATCAAATCCAGTTCAACGGTCGCGCCCTTGGGCAACTGGGCCACGCCAACCGATGTTCGCGTATGACGGCCTGCTTCTCCCAACACCCGAAACAGCACGTCGGATGCGCCGTCGCTCACTTCACTGTGTAGCCTCATGGATGCATCTTGCTCACGCTGCCTTAGCGCGCGTTCGCTGGGGGGTAGTCTTCAAACGAATTTCCACCGTTCTTCCCACTGCGCTTGCCGCCTTGATCAAGGTGTCCAGCTGAATGGACAAGTTGCTCGGGTCAAGCACGCGGTCAAGCTGGGAGCGGCTGGTCGCCATCCGTTGCGCCATGCTGACTTTGCTGATCTTGCCGCTTTGCATGGCGTCGTCTAATTGCTCGGCCAATGCTCGCTTGAGTGCACGGGCCTGTACCTCTTCATAGATGCCATCCTCTTTGAGGAAGTCATCAAAACTGCTGCCCATATGGGGGTTCGGCTTAGTTGTCTTGGCCATGTTGCCACTCCTTGAATCGTTTGTTTGCCAACTCGATATCGGCTGGGTTGGTTTGCCGATCGGCCACTTGTACTGCACGTATGCAATGTCTTCCCCGATGCTCTGCCGATCTGATTTGTCCAGTCCCTTCAACCAGTCACGGACGGGTTCATCGCCACTCGCAGTGCAATAAAAAATTGCTGGAATTTTTCTATAAGAAGACACACTTAAATTGTACCTTATGAGGTTCTTTTTTTGGACATGTGAACCGCCAAGCATTACCCGCTTGAACCCCTTCGCTGCACTTTGGCTATCACCCGATTCCTCATTCCCAACCACATCCCCCTCGCTGAACGCCTGCGCCCAAGCAGCTTGGGCGAGGGCATGGCCTCTGAGACTTGCCTTCCAGTCAGGCAAACCGACAAGATCGCCCCCATCATTGGCCCGTTTAGACCTCCAACGACGATGGCAGCGACGATGGCAGCGACGATGGCAGCGACGATGGCAGCGACGGGTTGACTGCCGTTTCTAGGTTGAATCACTTAAACAAGGACGCAAGGGAATAATAATTTCCCGTTCGGGATTTTTTCTGACACGGCTTGCGTGAGTATTCACTTATATCCCTATCGGGAAATATTCTTGCCGTGCAGAGAAAACCCCCGGATAATTTACCGAACGGGAAATTGCATGACAACCATCACATCGGCTCAACAGCTGGGCCAAGCCATTCGCTCAACGCGCAAACATCTGCGGCTCACACAGCCCCAACTGGCATTGACAGCAGGCGTGGGGGTGCGCTTTATTGTTGAGTTAGAAGCTGGCAAACCAACTGTGCGACTCGATGCGGTGATGCGCGTGATCGCCTCTCTCGGTGGGGTGATCCACGTGGAGGGTTTGACATCACCTGAACATGAGAACACAAGAGATGCCGCATAAATTAAAAGTCTGGCTCTTCAATGAACCCGTGGGCACATTGGGTTTGGTCAACGGACGACTCAGCTTTGAATACGCGCAGGAGTGGCTGCAAAACCCCCAAGCCATGGCCATCTCTTGCGCCTTGCCACTCCAAGCCGCCACCTTTGATGACCATCTGAGCCGCCCTTTCTTTGCGGGCCTACTGCCCGAGGGAAAAATGCGCCAACTCATAGCTCAGCAGCTGCATGTCTCGGGCCAAAACGACTTTGCATTGCTCGACCATCTCGGCGGAGAGTGTGCAGGTGCCATCTCCCTGCTGGAACAAGGGCAACAGCATTCAGTGCTGGGCCAAACAATGGGGCATCCGGTTTGAATACATCCAGCCAGGCAAACCGCAGCAAAACGCTTATGTCGAACGGTTTAACAGAACTGTTCGGTATGAATGGCTGTCCCAGTACTACTGGGCTGATCTACAGGAGGTTCAGATGTTCGCGACCCAGTGAGTAGGCATCCCCCTGTTGGCCCACACTGGGCATCATAGAACTGAGGTGGTGCTGCAAGTCGAGTCAGTGCAGGCAATCAAGGAGTGGGCGTGGCCCGCCGAGTGAGACCTAACCCTTCACAGGGACTTCCCAAGTAGTCAAGCACTCGCAGGCGCGAGTTATTCACTGTTGACGGCTTTCTTGCACGGGCATGACGGCCTTGTTGCGCCTTAGTGGGCGCGGACCCAGATACGAACCGCTCGGCAGGGCCCCATTCCGTTCCCGTGGTCATGGCTGCCCCATTTAACCGCCAAGCCTCTCCCGCTTGACCCCCTTCGCTACACTTTGGCCATCACCCGATTCCTCCTCCCCAACGTGTCTTCCACCCACATCCCCCTCGCCGAACGCCTGCGCCCACGCATCTTGGGCGAGGTCATTGGTCAGCAGCATTTGCTGGGCGAGGGCATGGCATTGCGAGTGGCGTTTGAGTCGGGCCAACCACACAGCTGCATTTTGTGGGGCCCGCCCGGTGTGGGCAAAACCACCATCGCGCGTTTGATGGCCGATGCGTTTGATGCACAGTTTTTGTCCATCAGCGCGGTGTTGGGCGGTGTGAAAGAAATCCGTGAAGCGGTGGAGATGGCGGTGGCCGTGCGCGATGGCTTGGACCCTCGGCGCACCATCATGTTTGTGGACGAGGTGCACCGTTTCAACAAAAGCCAGCAAGACGCGTTTTTGCCGCATGTCGAGTCGGGGCTGTTCACCTTCATTGGTGCGACCACCGAAAACCCCTCGTTCGAGGTGAACTCGGCCTTGTTGTCGCGTGCCGCGGTGTATGTGTTGCAACCCTTGTCCGTGGACGACCTGGGCCAAATCATCGCCAAGGCGCAAGCCATTGACGCGGTGCCCGCCCTGGACGAAGCAGCACACCAACGTTTGGTGGCCTATGCCGATGGCGATGCCCGCCGCTTGCTCAACACCCTAGAAACCTTGGCTGTTGCGGCCACACGTGAAAAGCTTCCAGAGATCAACGACGTTTGGTTGATGCGTGTGCTCGGCGAGCGCATGCGCCGCTACGACAAAGGCGGCGAACAGTTCTACGACACCATCAGCGCCTTGCACAAGTCGGTGCGTGGCTCCGACCCCGATGCCGCGCTGTATTGGCTGGTGCGCATGCTCGATGGTGGGGCCGAGCCCAAGTACATGGCGCGTCGTTTGATTCGCATGGCCAGCGAAGACATTGGCTTGGCCGACCCACGTGCCCTGCGTTTGGCGCTGGACGCCGCCGAGGTGTACGAGCGCTTGGGCAGCCCCGAAGGCGAGTTGGCCCTGGCCGAGTGCGTGGTGTACCTAGCGGTGGCGCCCAAGTCGAACGCGGTCTACAAGGCCTACAACGAGGCGCGCGCGCTCATCAAAAAAGATGGCACCCGCCCGGTGCCCATGCATTTGCGCAACGCGCCCACGAAGATGATGAAAGACATGGACTGGGGCAAGGGCTACCGCTACGCGCACGACGAAGAAGACGGCTTTGCCGCCGGAGAAACCTACATGCCTGAGGGGCTGCACAATCCGGGCTTCTACCGCCCGGTAGAGCGCGGTTTGGAAATCAAAATAGCCGACAAGTTGCGCCAGTTGCGTGACAAAAACCAACAAGCAGGTCAGTGAACCCCTATGGATGTTTTGCTTCAACAGGTCATCAATGGTCTCGTGCTGGGCAGCATGTATGCGCTGGTGGCCTTGGGCTACACCATGGTCTACGGCATCATCAACCTGATCAACTTTGCGCATGGCGAGGTGTTGATGGTGGGCGCGTTGTGCAGCTGGTCGATGATCGGTTGGTTGCAGCCCTTGTTGCCCAACACGCCGGGTTGGGTGATTTTGTTGCTCTCCATGGTGGTGGCCTGTGTGGCCGCAGCGGCCTTGAATTTGGCGATTGAAAAAATTGCCTACCGCCCATTGCGCAACGCGCCCAAGTTGGCACCCTTGATCACCGCCATTGGCATCTCGATCTTGCTGCAAACCTTGGCCATGATCATCTGGAAGCCCAACTACAAGCCTTACCCCACGCTGTTGCCCAGCACGCCGATACCCATTGGCGACGCGGTGATCACGCCCACCCAACTGATGATCTTGGCGGTCACCGCCATGGCGCTGGCCGTGCTGTCGTGGTTGGTCAATGCCACGTCGCTGGGGCGCGCCATGCGGGCCACGGCCGAGAACCCGCGCGTGGCGAGCTTGATGGGCGTCAAACCCGATGTGGTGATTTCGGCCACCTTTGTCATTGGTGCGGTGCTGGCCACCATTGCGGGGGTGATGTGGGCGTCGAACTACGGCACGGTGCAGCACGCGATGGGCTTTTTGCCCGGCCTCAAAGCTTTCACGGCGGCTGTGTTTGGTGGCATTGGCAACCTCACGGGCGCGGTGGTGGGCGGCTTGTTGCTGGGCTTGATCGAGTCCATCGGCTCGGGCTACCTGGGTGAGTTGACAGGTGGTGTGCTGGGCAGCCAGTACACCGACATCTTGGCGTTTCTGGTGCTCATCTTGATCTTGACCTTGCGACCCTCGGGCTTGCTGGGTGAGCGTGTGGCGGACCGCGCATGACACGTCACCTGTCGAACCGCTGGCTCATGGCCGCCTTGCTGCTGGCGCTGCCCTTGGTGTTGCAAAGCTTTGGCAATGCCTGGGTGCGCATTGCCGACATGTCGTTGCTCTATGTGTTGCTGGCGCTGGGCTTGAACATTGTGGTGGGTTATGCGGGCTTGCTCGACCTGGGCTATGTGGCGTTTTTTGCGGTGGGTGCGTACTTGTATGGACTGCTCGCCTCACCGCATTTGCTGGAGAGTTTTCCGGCCATGGCCGCACTCTTTCCACAAGGCCTGCACCTGAGTTTGTGGCTGGTGCTGCCGCTGGCCGCTGGCTTGGCTGGACTGTTTGGCGTGCTGCTGGGTGCGCCCACCTTGAAGCTGCGGGGCGACTACTTGGCCATCGTCACACTGGGCTTTGGTGAAATCATTCGCGTGTTTTTGAACAACCTCGACCAACCCGTCAACATCACCAACGGACCCAAAGGCATTGGGCCGATCGATGCGGTCACGGTGTGGGGCTATCCCTTGTCGCGGCGTTTGGATTTGGGCTTCATCGAACTGCCTGGCGTCACCTTGTATTACTACCTCTTCCTCACCCTGGTGGTGGCGAGCGTGGTGGTGTGCCACCGGCTGGAAAACTCGCGCATTGGACGCGCCTGGATGGCGATTCGTGAAGACGAAATTGCCGCCAAGGCCATGGGCTTGAACACGCGCAACTTGAAGCTCATGGCCTTTGGCATGGGCGCCACGTTTGGCGGCATGTCGGGGGCCATGTTCGCGGCCTTCCAAGGCTTTATCTCGCCGGAGTCGTTCAGCCTCATGGAGTCGGTGATGATCGTCGCCATGGTGGTGCTGGGTGGCTTGGGCCATTTGCCCGGCGTGATTTTGGGGGCTGTGTTGCTGGCCGCTTTGCCCGAAGCCCTGCGCTATGTGGCGGGCCCCTTGCAAGAAATGACCGATGGTCGTTTGGACGCGGCCATCCTGCGTCAGCTGTTGATTGCCTTGGCCATGGTGGGCGTCATGCTGTGGCGGCCGCGTGGTCTGTGGCCCAGCCCTGAGCACGGCCAACACCTGCCCCAGCCAGGAGCCAAGCCGTGACCACTGCCACATCAACCACACATGAAACGTCGGCCACGCTTGCCATGACCCAGCCCGCCATGACGGCGGTGTCGCCCCCATCGGCCCTGTCGCCCGATTGGGTGCTCCAGGTGTCGGGCATTTCCAAACGCTTTGGTGGCTTGCAGGCCTTGAGCGATGTGGGCATGCAGATTGCGCGTGGTCAGGTGTATGGCTTGATTGGCCCCAACGGCGCGGGCAAGACCACCTTCTTCAACGTCATCACCGGGCTGTACACGCCCGACACTGGGCGCTTTGAGTTGGCGGGGCGTCCCTACCAACCGACGGACGTGCACCGCGTGGCACAGGCGGGCATTGCCCGCACGTTTCAAAACATCCGTTTGTTTGCTGAGATGACAGCATTGGAAAACGTCATGGTGGGTCGCCATGTGCGCACGGGCTCTGGCTTGCTGGGTGCGATCTTCAAAACCCGCCACTTCATGGCCGAAGAGGCCGCCATTGAACAACGCGCCCACGAGCTGCTCGATTACGTGGGCATTGCCCCCTTGGCCCATTACAAGGCGCGCACGCTGAGCTATGGCGACCAGCGCCGCTTGGAAATTGCCCGAGCCTTGGCCACCGACCCGCAACTCATTGCGCTGGATGAACCCGCTGCGGGCATGAACGCCACCGAGAAGGTGCAGCTGCGTGCGCTGATCGACAAAATTCGCCACGACCACCGCACGGTGTTGCTGATTGAGCATGACGTGAAATTGGTGATGGGCCTGTGCGATCGCGTGACGGTGCTGGACTACGGCAAGGTGATCGCGCAGGGCACGCCCGCCGAGGTGCAACGCGACCCTCAGGTCATCGAGGCCTACTTGGGCACAGGAGGCCACTGACATGCGTGCCCACGACTCAGCCCCTGTGTTGCTCAGCGTTCGCCAGGCCGAAGTGGCCTATGGCGGCATTCAGGCCGTCAAAGGCGTGAGCTTGGAGGTGCGCGCGGGTGAGCTGGTGTCTTTGATCGGCTCCAACGGGGCGGGTAAAACCACCACCATGAAAGCCATCACTGGTTTGCTGCCTTTGGTGGGTGGGCAGATTGAACTGATGGGGCGAGACATCCGAGGCTTGGGGCCTTGGGACTTGGTGCAACAAGGCCTGGCCATGGTGCCCGAAGGGCGCGGCGTGTTCACCCGCATGACGATTTTTGAGAACCTGCAAATGGGGGCCTACCTCCGCCGCGACGCCGCTGCGGTGACCGATGACATCGAACGCGTGTTCACCACTTTCCCGCGCCTCAAAGAACGGCGTGACCAACTGGCGGGTACCTTGTCGGGCGGCGAACAACAGATGCTGGCCATGGGCCGTGCCCTGATGAGTCGGCCCCACATCTTGTTGCTCGACGAACCGTCGATGGGCTTGTCGCCCTTGATGGTGGACAAAATTTTTGAGGTGGTGAACGAGGTGTCGGCCCAAGGCGTGACGGTGCTGCTGGTGGAGCAAAACGCCAGCCGTGCCTTGCACATTGCCGACCGCGCCTATGTGATGGAGTCTGGCCTGATCACCCTCAGCGGTGCAGCCAGCGATTTGTTGCACGACCCCAAGGTGCGTGAAGCCTACTTGGGTGAGTGAGTCGGGCGAGAGTGTGGGTGGGGGGCGGTGACGCTCAAGGCGTCATGATCCAAATTAGCACCTGCTTGGCAATGAAGCCAATCATGCCAAAGGCCAGCACCAAAAACAGCACAAAGGTGCCGAACTTGCCCGCTTTGGACTCTCGTGCCAACGAGTAAATGATGAACAGCATGTAGAGCATGAAGCCCCCCACGCCGAAGGTCAGGCCAAATTGGGCGAATTGTTCTTCGGTCATACCCGCTCAATGCGCGTCCGGGTCATGGCTGACCAAATCGCGGTAGGCATGCCAACTGGCGTGTCCCAACATGGGCACCACCGCCAGCAACCCCAAGAAGGCAGACCCAATGCCCAGCGCGGTGAACAAACTCAGCAGCGCCGCCCACAGCGCCATGGCCAAGGGGTTGAGGGCCACCACCCGCCAGCTGGTGAGGATGGCTTGTTGCAAGCTCAGGGTGGGATGGTCGAGCAAGAGGGGAATGGTCACCAAGGTGGAGGCAAACATGGGGGCGGCCAGTACCGCGCCCATGAGCACCCACAGCTCAAACAAACCAAAGTTGGGTTGCAACACCACCAGTCGCACAAAGTCGGCGGGCGAGTACACGCTGGCGGGCAGCATCCAATGGATGAGTGCGGCAGAGCACACCAGCCAGCCCACGCTGGTCAGCGCCAACAGCAGGCCAAATTGACGCAGTCGGCGGTCGCCGCTGAACCAAATGCGAAACGCGTCGGCCACGCTGGCGTCTTCGCCGCGCTCTAGCCGACGACTGATGTCGTACAGGCCCGAGGCGAGCAAGGGGGCAATGGTCATGCACACCGACAGCATGGCGGCCAGCCACCAAAACGCATGCCGTGCAAACCAAAACAAGGCACCCCCCACGAGGGCCAAGATCAGGCCATGCATCACGCCTGCCGTGGGGCAGCGCTCCATGTCGCGCCACGCCAGCGCCAGCCAATGCAAAGGTCGCAAGAGCTCCACCTCTCGGGCGTGCAGTTCGGGGTGGCGCGGTGGTGTGGGCATGGGCTCAGTCTACTTTGGCGCCGCTGGCCTTGACCACCCGTTCATAGGCCGACAACTCAGACACCATGAACTGGCCAAAGGCCTGCGGCGTGCTGGGTGCAGGCTCGGCCATCAACACCGCGAAACGTTGCCGTGTTTCGGGCGCGTTCAAGGCTTGGGTGAAGGCGAGGTTGAGGCGCTCAATCACTGCTGTGGGCGTGCCTGCGGGTGCCACCAGGCCCCACCAGGTGTCAACCGAGAAGTTGCTCAGTGTCTCGGCCACGGCGGGCACATCGGGCATGTGGGGGCTGCGTTGGCGTGTGGTCACGGCCAGTGCCAGCAACTTGCCGCTCTTGATGTTGGGGGCTGCGGTGGCCAGGTTGTCGAAGTTGAAATCCACCTGGCCCGACAGCAGCGCCAGCTGCGCGGGGTTGCCCCCGTTGTAGGGAATGTGCACCGCAAAAATGCCGGCGCGGGCTTTGAACAATTCACCCGCCAGATGCCCGGCGCTGCCGTTGCCCCCCGAGCCAAAGTTGAGTTGCCCCGGATGGGCCCGTGCGTAGCGCAGCAAGTCGGCCAGCGAGGCAATCTGCAAGCGTTGGGCGGTGGCTGCGTTCATCACCAGCACGTTGGGCACGCGCAGCATTTGGGTGATGGGCGAAAAGTCGTTGGCCGCGTTGTAGGGCATGCGGCTGTAGAGCCAGGGGTTCACCGCATGGGTGGCGGTTGCGGCAATGCCGATCACCGAGCCATCAGGCGTGGCCTTGGCCACGGCGTCAGCGCCGATGTTGCCGCCAGCGCCCGGTCGGTTGTCGATGATCACCGGGCCCAAGGTGTCTTTGACGCGCTCGACCAGGGCGCGTGCCGTCACATCAATGGGACCGCCTGCGGCGTAGGGCACGATCAAGCGGATGGGCTTGGTGCTCGGGGCTTGGGCCATGACCGCCATGGGCAGCAGCAGCGCGAGCAGCAGGTGCAGCTTTGAGCGTGCTTGAAGGGGCTGTGGTGGGTGCTGTGGTGGGTGCTGTGGGTGCGCCCGCGTGATGACGTGCAGGCGAGGGCGCGAGGTGTGAAACACAAGCCGCCTCAGTCGATGCGAGCGCCTGAGCGCTGGATGATGGGCGCCCACTTTGCGGACTCTTGGGCAATCAACTGAGTGAACTGCTCAGGCGTGCCGCCCACCGGGTCGAGGCCTGCGTTCTTCAAGCGTTCGCGCACTGCGGGGTCGTTCAAGGCGGCGTTGAGCGCGCTGTTGATGCGATCGACCACCGCACGCGGTGTGCCCGCAGCCACCAACACGCCATTCCAAGCCAGCGCTTCAAAGCCTTTGAGTTCAGGCACGCCGCTCTCCGCCACGGTGGGCACATCGGGCAGCAGGGCGTAGCGGTGTGCGCTGGTGACGGCCAGGTATTTCAAGCGACCTTGTTTGACTTGCGGCGTGAGCGCGGTTGGCACCGAGGCCATGAGTTGTGTTTGCCCCGCCACCGTGGCCAGCACGGCAGGCGGGCTGCCGTTGAAAGGAATGTGCACGGCAAAGGTGCCGGTGACGGCCTTGATGTATTCCATCGTCAGGTGCGACGCACTGCCGTTGCCCACCGAGGCGAAGTTGTATTGGCCGGGGTGCTGTTTGAGCTGGCTCACCAATTCACGCATGGTGTTGGCCGGGAACTGGGCGTTGGCAGCAATCACATTGGGTTGCGAGGTGGTGATCATCACCGGCTGCAAGTCGCGCAGCGGTTGGTAGGGCAGCTTGGGGTAGAGGTGCGGGCCAAAGGCCAGCGGGCCGTTGTACGACATGACCCAGGTGTGGCCGTCGGGCGCCGATTTGGCCACCTCGGCGGTGCCCAGCGTGCCGCCCGCCTGCGGCTTGTTGTCCACCACCACGGCTTGGCCCAGGTGGTCTTTGAGGTGTTCTTGCATGGCACGCGCAATCACGTCCAGTGACGAGCCCGCGGGCGCCACCACCACCCAGCGGATGGGCTTGTTGGGAAAGCTCTGTGCCCACCCACTGAGCGCGGTCATGCCCACGGCCCAAATGAGCAGCAGACGAGCCAGAGGGCGTGCGTGGGTGTGGGCGTGCAATGGGTGGAACATGGCGGGTGGTGCAGCTTAGGCGGTGACTTTGTCGGCCGCCGAGGTGAACGAGTCGGCATAGAACTCGTCGCTGGGCAAGCCCGCTGCGGTGTAGGCGCTGCGCGCCGAGTCCACCACGATGGGGGCACCGCAGGCATACACCTGGTAGTCGCTCAAATCGGGTGTGTCTTGCAACACTGCTTGGTGAACAAAGCCGGTGCGGCCAAGCCACGCGTCTTCAGGCAAAGCGTCCGAGATCACGGGCACATAGCGCAGGTTGGGCATCAAAGCCAGCTGGGCTTGCACCCAGTCGTTGAGGTACAAATCGCTGGGGCGTCTGCCGCCCCAGTACAGCGTGACAGGGCGTGTGATGGCCTTGTGTTGCATGTGCTCCAGCATGGCCTTGATGGGCGCAAAGCCTGTGCCCGAGGCCAGAAAGACCAAGGGCTTGTCCGAGTCTTCGCGCAAGTAAAAGCTGCCTTGGGGGCCTTCAATGCGTTGGATTTCTTTTTCCTTCATCGCACCAAACACGTGGTCAGTGAACTTGCCGCCGGGCATGTGGCGGATATGCAGCTCGATGGCGGGGCTGCCTGCCACCAAGGTGTGGGGTGCATTGGCCATGGAGTAACTGCGGCGGTCGCCATCGCGCAACAAGAAGTCCACGTACTGACCGGCGTGGAACTTCATCACGTCGTTGGCGGGCAGTTGCAGTTGCACCACCATCACGTCGTGCGATTTCTTCTCCAGCGAAATCACGCGCACCGGCATTTTTTTGATCGGGAAGGCACCTTCTTCGGTCACTTGGCGCGACTCCAGCACCACATCGCTGTGCGCGCTGGCGCAGCAGGTCAGTACAAAGCCGTTGGCTTCTTCTTCGGCGCTCAGGGCTTTGTCTTGGTGGGTGCCGTGTGTCACATCGCCAGAGATTTTTTTGCACTTGCAGGAGCCGCAGGCGCCGTCTTTGCAGCCATAAGGCAATCCAATGCCTTGGCGCAGGCCAGCTGCGAGCAAGGTTTCGTCGGGGTTGGCGGTGAATGCGCGGCCACTGGGTTGGACCGTGATGTTGAAACTCATCTTTGGGTATCCTTGAACTTTTACAAAGCGTATTTTGCCTTCCAACCAAACCCCTCTTGGCGCGCTGCCTGCGCGCTTTCGCCGTGAACGGCTGCTCATCGTGGGCTGTGGTGACGTGGGCCTGCGTGTGGCGCGTACCCAGCGTCATGTGCGCATCTTGGCGCTCACCTCCAGCGCGTCGCGTGTGCCAGCCTTGCGTGCCGCGGGCGTGACGCCCTTGATGGGCAATTTAGACCAACCCGCAAGCGTGAAGCGCTTGGCCGGATTGGCCACGCGGGTGTTGCATTTGGCACCACCTCCTTTGCAGGGCCACACCGACCCGCGCACCTTGGCCCTTACCCGTGCTTTGTTGTTGCGCACGGCGCCACACAGCGTGGTGTATGGCTCAACCAGCGGTGTCTATGGTGACTGCGCAGGCGACTGGGTGAGCGAGACGCGTGCGCTCAACGCCACCACCCCGCGTGCCCAGCGCCGCGTGGACGCTGAAGCCCGGGTGCGCCATTTCGCACGCTTGCGTGCCGGTGTGCGGGCCAGTGTGTTGCGCATTCCGGGCATCTACGCGCCTGACCGCGAAGGCGGCACGCCGCGTGAGCGCTTGCTGCGTGGCAGCCCGGTGTTAGAGGCACCAGACGATGTGTTCACCAACCACATCCATGCCGACGATTTGGCGCGTGCTTGCCAGCTGGCCCTGTGGCGAGGCCAAACACAGCGGCGCTACAACGTGAACGACGATGCCCAACTGAAGATGGGCGACTACTTTGACTTGGCCGCGCAGATCTACAACTTGCCCAAACCACCGCGTATCAGCCGGGCGCAAGCTCAAATCGAATTGCCTGCGATGCAACTGAGCTTCATGAGCGAGTCACGCCGACTCGACAACCGCCGCATGAAGCGCGAGCTGCGCTTGCAACTGCGTTACCCGCAGGTACAAGACGGCTTGGTGTGAGGACGCGCGTTCAGTCGAACTTGATGTTGCCCGCCTTGATGGCCTTGGCCCAACTGGCGGTATCGCGTTCCAACAGCTTGGTGGTGTTCTCGGGCGTGAGGTAGCGCACTTCCACACCGGCGGCATCGGCGCGTTGCTTGGTGTCAGGCGACTCCATGCTGCGCTTGACTTCTTGCGAAAGCTTTTGCACCACCTCTTTGGGCGTGCCTGCCGCTACATACAAAGCCACCCAGGATTCCAGCTCAAAGCCGGGCAAGCCCGCCTCAGACGCTGTGGGCACTTGCGGCAGTTGGGGGTGACGGGTTTTGCCAGTGACAGCCAGCGCTTTGAGCTTGCCGCTGAGCACATGGCCCATCACCGAAGGGGGTGTGGAGATGAACACTTGCACTTGGCCCGCCAGCACGTCTTGGATGGCTTGGCCCGAGCCTTTGTAGGGCACATGCGTCATCTCAATACCGGTTTGCTGTTTGAAAATTTCGGTGCCAATGTGCGACACCGAGCCGTTGCCTTGCGACGCATAGTTCACCTTGCCGGGGTTTTGTTTGACCCAGGCGATGAAGTCTTTCAGGTTGTTGGCAGGCACTGAAGGGTGAACCGCAATGACGTTGGTGGCCACGGTGATCAAGCCCACGGGCGTGAGGTCTTTGAGTTCCCAGGGGAGCTTGTCCATCAGGATCGGGTTGGCAATGTGGTAACCCGAGTAAGACACCAGCACGGTGTAGCCATCTTTCGGGCTGCGTGCCACCAGCGAGTAAGCCAGGTTGCCGCTGCCGCCGGGTTTGTTGTCCACCACCACCGACTGGCCTAGTGCGCGCGCCAGTGGGTCGCTGAGCAAACGGGCCGAGGTGTCCAACAAACCGCCGGGTGGGTTAGGAACCACCAGGGTGATGGGTTTGCTGGGGTAGGTGTCTGCCTGCACTTGAGCAGGTAACGCAACGATGGCGCATAAGCTGGCAGACGCCAGCAGTGTGGACACGACGCGGCGCGTGAAATCGCTCGTGGGTTGGCGGGTGGTGTGGGGCAGGGGGTGTGTCATGAGAACTCCGATTCAAGCTTCAACGTTGGCCAATGCGCACGGCACCAAAGATGCCTTGTGCTTCACGCGGCATGCAGCGCCAGTATTGTTGACTGGCTTGGACCGTGCCGCCCAGTGCAGCGGCAGCTTCCCACATCCAGCGGGGTTTGTAGAGGAAGGTGCGGGCCAGCGCCACCAGGTCGGCGTCACCACGCACCAAGATATCTTCGGCTTGTTGCGGTGTTGTGATGAGGCCCACGGTCATGGTGGGCAGTCCGCTTTTTTGTTTGACCAGTTTGGCAAAGGGCACTTGGTACTCAGGGCCGATGGCAATTTTTTGTTGTGGCGAGATGCCGCCCGACGAGATGTGCACAAAGTCGGCACCGGCTTGCTTCAGTCGCAACGCCAAGTCGGCAGTTTCTTCGGGGGTCCAGCCGCCTTCGACCCAGTCTGTGGCAGACAGGCGCATTCCCAGACTGCCTTTGAAAGCGGCTCGCACGGCTTGGAACACTTCGAGCGGAAAACGAATACGCCCTTCAAAGTTGCCACCATAGCCGTCGTTGCGTTGGTTCGACAAGGGCGACAAAAACTGGTGCAACAAATAACCGTGTGCACCATGCAACTCCACGGCCTCAATGCCCATGGCTTCGGCGCGTTGTGCCGCTTTGACAAACGCGGCCTGGATGTCTGCCAGTCCTTGTGTGCTGAGGGCGTCAGGCGGCGTTTCTTGCGCCAAGTGGGGAAGAGCTGAGGGGCCTTCGGGTTGCCAACCGCCGTGAGCGGCATCCAGCAACTGTCCGCCTTCCCAAGGGGCAGAGCTTGAGGCTTTGCGCCCGGCATGCGAGAGCTGGATGCACACCGGCACTTTGGGGGCCAAGTGCCGAGCACGATCCAGGGTGTTGCTCAAAGCAGCGGCCGTGGTGTCATCCCACAGTCCCAAGCATTGAGGGGTGATGCGGCCACGTGCGGTCACCGCCGTGGCTTCGATGATGAACAAGCCGGCTCCGCTGTTGAGCATGTTGCCCCAGTGCATCAAGTGCCAATCTGTGGCGAGGCCGTTGTTGGCGGAGTATTGACACATGGGGGCCACCACAGCGCGATTGGCCAAGGTCAAGGGGCCGCGTGGGGAGGTCAGGGTGAATTCAGAAAAGAGGTGGCTCAAAGGGACTCCAGAAACAAAAATGCCTGCGATCGCGGCAGGCGTTGATCGTAATCATTGTGTGTGTCGGTGTTTAGCAAACACGCGACAAGCCATGAGGCGCGTCAAGGCAGCTTTTGCTCAAAGTCAGTCAAGCGGTCATTCAGGTTGTCGACGTTGTGCTTGATGCCCAATAACCGACGCTGAAATGCTGCCGCAGCTTCTTCATGCTTGAGCTTTTTTTCTTCAGCGGTCAGGTTTGTGTGAGAAGGTGCGTCTGCCGACGAGCCCTGCGTGGGGTAGGTGTTTGTTTTGCTGGCAGCCTCGTGAGAAGCCGCGCTGGAAGGGGAGGCTTCGTCAGAAGCAAATGGGACCTGGGCGAGGGCAGTCTTTGCGCTCGGTAGCTTTTCCAAATGGTCAGCTATTTTTTCTGCGTCGATCGCTTGGTGGTTGTCTGACAGCGCCGCCCCTTGGTCAACAGCTGTCGGATAGGCCTCTACTTGGAGCGTAGGGATCGGCTGCTCGTTGGTGCTGAATGCTTGGGTCAGACCTGGTTGACGGTTTGGCGCAGACACTGCATTGCTCAGGGCTTGTCGGTTGATGCCGACATCGTCTGTGGGCACTGCTTGGCGATTGGACTCAGAACCTGCGGTGTCGATCACGACACGCGTGTCATCCAGCGTGTCTTGGGGGATGCCTTGTTTGTTGTCAGAGATCACCTCGTTGACGGGAACGTTTTGAACGTTCGATCCGGCAGTTGGAGCACCCGTGACCGCTTGTCGGTTGTCGGACTCGAGCTGACCCTTGCCGAGACTTTGCAGGTTGTCTTTGAGCGTTTCAGTCGGCAAAGCTTGCTTGTTAGCAGCGATGACCTCTGTGCTGACGTTTTGAACGTTGGCAGAGGTCGGCGCTGTTGTCGCGGTGGTTTGACGGTTGGTACCGATCAGGTCGTCTTGCGCAATCGCTTGACGATGGTCTTGCATCGAGTCGATGTTCACGTCTTGCTTATTGGGGGCAAGTACCGTGATGGGAACGTTCAAGACGTTGGCTTTGGCACTGTCTGACGCGGGGACTGCCACAGCGTTGGCGGGTTGCTGCGGGGTTTTGTCTTGTGCGGTGTCGGTGGAGACGTCGTGGACGTGGTCAAACGCTAATTTGCGTTCACGTGTTTCTTCGGGGTGAGAAACGACAACATTCTTCGGGGTTTTGGCATTGCCAGTGTGTTCGGAGACCGAGACATGGTGCTCAGAACCGCTGCGTACTACGAAGTCGGGGAAATCGTCGTTCATGGAGTTTCTCTGAAAGCCAACAGGCTGCTTGGCCTGCGCTACGTTTACCAGTGGTGCCCGGGGCCGGAATCGAACCGGCACGCCTTGCGGCGGGGGATTTTGAGTCCCCTGCGTCTACCAATTTCACCACCCGGGCACTGGAGAGAACGACCGATATTATGGCACAGTCCAAGCCTATGAACGAAAAAAACTTGTACCCCACGATTGAAGATGCGATTGGCAAAACACCTCTGGTGGCTTTGCAGCGTATTGGTGCCGCTGACAACGCGCGGCGCGGCAATGTGATTTTGGGAAAGCTCGAAGGCAACAACCCGGCGGGTTCAGTGAAAGACCGACCTGCCTTGTCGATGATTCAGCGCGCGCAAGAGCGTGGTGACATTCATCCGGGCGACACCTTGATTGAAGCCACCTCCGGCAACACAGGCATTGCGCTGGCCATGGCCGCAGCCATCAAGGGCTACCGCATGGTGTTGATCATGCCCGAGGACTTGTCGATTGAACGCGCCCAGACCATGAAGGCGTTTGGTGCTGAGTTGATCTTGACGCCCAAGAGTGGCGGCATGGAATACGCCCGCGACTTGGCTGAGCGCATGCAGCGTGAAGGCAAGGGCCGTGTGCTCGACCAATTTGGCAACGACGACAACCCGCGCATCCACTTTGAAACGACGGGCCCTGAAATTTGGCAAGACACACAAGGCCGTGTGACCCACTTTGTCAGTGCCATGGGCACCACGGGCACCATCACCGGCGTGTCGCGTTATTTGAAAACCCAAAACCCGAATGTGCGCATCATTGGCGCACAGCCCAGCGAAGGCTCACGCATTCCGGGTATTCGCAAATGGCCGCAAGAGTATTTGCCCAAAATTTACGACCCCAGCCATGTGGACGAGTTGGTCTATGTGAGCCAAGACGATGCCGAAGAGATGTGTCGCCGGCTGGCACGCGAAGAAGGTATTTTTGCGGGCATCTCGGCAGCGGGTGCTTGCTGTGTGGCGCAACACATTGCCGAGCAGGTGGAGAACGCGACCATTGTGTTCATCGTCTGTGACCGGGGGGACAGGTATCTCTCAACCGGTGTGTTTCCCGCATGAGTGCGTTTCGTTTTTGCCCAAGTTGCGCCACACCCCTGAGCCTGATTGCCAAAGAAGAAGACGGTGGGCTGACCGAGCGTTTGCGTTGTGTCGCCTGTGATTGGACCCACTGGAACAATCCGACACCCGTGTTGGCGGCCATCGTGCAATACCGGGGTCAAATTTTGCTGGCACGCAATGCCGCATGGACCGGGCGGCGCTTTGCTTTGATCACCGGATTCATGGAGGCGGGTGAATCACCCGAAGATGGCATTCGCCGTGAGATTGCCGAAGAAACCCACTTACAGACCGAATCCTTGAGTTTGGTGGGGGTGTATGACTTTCAGCGCATGAACCAAGTCATCATTGCCTACCATGCGGTTGCGGATGGTGACATTGCACTGTCGCCAGAGTTGGTAGAGTACAAGCTTTACCGCCCCGAAGATGTGATTTGTTGGCCTGCTGGCACCGGTTACGCCATGGCCGATTGGCAGCGTACGCAAGGCATTGAGCCACGCTTCATGGAGTGGGCGGAGCGTGAAAAACTGAACCTAGATTGACTTGATATGCACATTGACCAAGAACTCGACACCCGTGGCCTGAATTGCCCCTTGCCGATTCTCAAAGCCAAAAAGGCACTGACCACCATGCAAAGCGGTGAGCTGCTGCGTGTCACGTCGACGGATGCCGGGTCGATGCGCGATTTTGCGGCGTTTGCCAAGCAGACGGGTAACGAACTCGTGTCCCAAGAAACCTCGGGCAACGACTTCATTCACGTGCTCAAGAGACGTTGAGTTGCTGGAGGTAGTCGCGGAACTCGGCACCGACCTCAGGGTGTTGCAAGGCCAACTCGACCGTGGCCTGTAAAAAGCCTTGCTTGCTGCCGCAGTCATAACGTTTGCCTGCGTAAGAAAACGCCAACACCTTTTCTGTGGCCAGCAAACCGGCAATGCCGTCGGTGAGTTGAATTTCGCCTTGCACGCCACGTCCGCCCGCGCGGATGCGTTCAAACACGGCAGGGGTCAAGATGTAGCGCCCCGCCACGGCCAGACGCGAAGGGGCCACCTCGGCCTTGGGTTTTTCGACCATGTGCTGCACGTCCACCAACCCTTGCCCCATGTCATGGCCCGCCACGATGCCGTAGCGGTGCACATGGTCGAGCGGTACTTCTTGTACAGCCAGCACCGACGAGCGGGTGCGCGCAAATACCTCGGCCATTTGTTTCAGCACGCCGGGTCCTCCGGCCTGACCTTGCATCAGGTCATCGGCCAGCAACACTGCAAATGGCGCATCCCCCACCAAGTGCTCAGCGCACAACACGGCATGACCCAACCCCAAGGCTCGCGGTTGGCGCACATACACGCATTGCATGTCGCTGGGTTGTACGCTGCGCACCACCTCGAGCAAGGCGTGTTTGCCCGCGGCTTCGAGTTCGGTTTCCAACTCGTAGGCCGTGTCGAAGTGGTCTTCAATGGCCCGTTTGCTGCGGCCCGTGACAAAAATCATTTCACGAATACCCGCCTCATAAGCCTCTTCCACCGCGTACTGAATCAGCGGCTTATCGACCACGGGCAGCATCTCTTTGGGGCTGGCTTTGGTGGCAGGTAGAAAACGGGTGCCCATGCCCGCGACGGGGAACACGGCTTTGGTCAAGACTGGTTTCATGCGAATCTCTGATTTTTTACAAAGCTTACTTGGCGAGCCGTTGCAACTGGTCTTGCACCTTGGCCAAGGTGGCGGTGAAGTCGGCCACGCGTTTTTTCTCTTGCTCAATCACGGCAGGAGGGGCTTTGGCCACAAAGGCCTCGTTGCTGAGCTTGGCGTGGGCTTTGGTGATCTCGTTTTGCAAACGGTCAGCCTCTTTGCCCAAACGCACTTTTTCGGCGGCCACATCGATCTCGATGAACAAGCACAAGCGCAGTTCACCCACCACGGCCACTGGGGCGTCCTGTGCGGCGGAGCCCCAGGCGGAGGCGTCGTCAAAGACCTTGACTTCACTGAGCTTGGCCAGTGCTTGTAGCACGGGCGCGGCGGACTGCATGAAGGCCACATCTTGCGGGTTGCTTGCCAACGCAAACAAAGGCATGCGGGTGGCGGGTGACACATTCATTTCACCGCGCAAATTGCGACAGGCATCCACCAAAGACTTCAAGCGCGCCACATGCGCTTCGGCTTTTTCGTCGATGCGCTCGGGTTGGCTCACCGGGTAGGCGCTGACGCTGACAGATGCGTGCGCTGCATCTGCAGGCAAACGCCCCGCCACCAGTGCCACTTTTTGCCACAGCTCTTCGGTGATGAACGGGATGATGGGGTGGGCCAAACGCAAAATGGTTTCCAGCACCCGAATCAGGGTGCGGCGGGTGCCGCGTTGCTGGGCCTCGCTGCCCGTGTTGATTTGCACCTTGGCAATTTCCAGGTACCAGTCGCAGAACTCGTTCCAGACGAAGTCGTAGACGGTGTTGGCCACGTTGTCGAGGCGGTATTCGGCAAAGCCTTTGGCCACCTCGGCTTCGACGCGCTGGAGTTGCGACACGATCCAGCGGTCGGCTTGGCTAAACGACAGGTAGCCGTGGAACGGCCCTGCTGCAGTCGCGTTGCCTGCGGTGTCAACGCCAGGTGCGGCGCACTCCGCTTTGGTGTGCTCTTTCAGACCGCAGTCTTGGCCCTCGCAGTTCATCAACACAAACCGGGTGGCGTTCCACAGCTTGTTGCAGAAGTTGCGATAGCCCTCGCAGCGTTTGCTGTCAAAGTTGACGCTGCGGCCCAAACTGGCCAGTGCTGCAAAGGTGAAGCGCAGCGCATCGGCGCCGTAGGCGGGAATGCCTTCTGGAAATTCTTTTTCGGTTTGCTTGCGCACCTTGGGTGCGGTTTCGGGTTTGCGCAGGCCCTGGGTGCGTTTGTCGAGCAAAGGCTCGAGCGAGATGCCGTCGATCAAGTCCACCGGGTCGAGCACGTTGCCTTCGGACTTGCTCATTTTTTTGCCTTGCGCATCGAGCACCAAGCCGTGGATGTAGACATGCTTGAACGGCACACGACCCGTGAAGTGGGTGGTCATCATGATCATGCGGGCGACCCAGAAGAAGATGATGTCGTAGCCGGTGACCAGCACGCTGGAAGGCAAGTACAGGTCGTAGTCGTTGGTTGGGCTCTCAGTGGTTCCGAGGTCGTGGGCGCCGGAGACGGTCTTGCTCCTCTTCGCTTCGCTCAGAATGTCGCTGCGGCCATCCCCAGCGCCCGCGCCCTCAGAGTCGGCGCTCCATCCCAACGTGGAGAAGGGAACCAAGGCAGACGAATACCAGGTGTCCAACACGTCTTCATCGCGCTTGAGCGTTTTGCCGGGAGCTTGGGCTTGCGCTTCGGCTTCGTTGCGGGCCACATAGACTTGGCCGTCTTCGTCGTACCAAGCCGGAATTTGATGGCCCCACCAGAGCTGGCGGCTGATGCACCAGTCCTGGATGTTGTTCATCCACTGGTTGTAGGTGTTGATCCAGTTCTCAGGCACAAACTTGACCTGACCCGACTGCACCGCGTCAATGGCTTTTTGGGTGATGCTCTTGCCGGTGGCGTCGCCCTTGCCCACTTGGTTCATGGCGACAAACCATTGGTCGGTCAGCATGGGTTCAATCACTTGGCCGGTGCGTGCGCAACGCGGCACCATGAGTTTGTGTTTCTTGACTTCCACCAAGTGACCTGCGGCTTCGAGGTCGGCCACCACAGCCTTGCGGGCTACAAAGCGGTCTAAGCCACGGTATTTTTCGGGGGCGTTGGTGTTGATTGTGGCGTTGAGGTGGAGCACGCAAATCATGTCGAGCTTGTGGCGCTGACCGACGGCGTAGTCGTTTTGATCGTGCGCCGGGGTGACTTTGACCACGCCCGTGCCAAATGCTTTGTCCACGTAGTCGTCGGCAATGACGGGGATGGTGCGGTCGCACAAAGGCAGTTTGACCTGCTTGCCGATCAGGGCTTGGTAGCGCTCATCTTCGGGGTGAACCATCACAGCCACGTCACCCAGCAATGTTTCGGGGCGGGTGGTTGCCACGACCAAGCCTTGCACGCTTTCGCCGTTGACGGTTTGTGGACCGTCGACCAAGTCGTAGCGGATGTGCCACAGCGAGCCGTCTTCTTCTGCGCTTTCGACTTCCAAGTCAGACACCGCGCTCATGAGTTCCGGGTCCCAATTGACCAGACGCTTGCCACGGTAGATCAGACCTTGTTGGTACAGCTTCACAAAGGTCTCGGTCACGGTTTTGGACAACTTGGGGTCCATGGTGAAGTACTCACGGCTCCAATCCACGCTGTCGCCCATGCGGCGCATTTGGCTGGTGATGGTGCTGCCCGATTGCTCTTTCCACTCCCACACTTTGGAGACAAAGTTTTTACGTGCTTCGGCGGGCGTCGGGCCCATGTCGTGGCGGCTGATGCCTTGGGCTTGTAACTGGCGCTCCACCACGATTTGGGTGGCAATGCCTGCGTGGTCGGTGCCTGGAATCCACGCTGTGTTGAAGCCCATCATGCGGTGGTAGCGCGTGAGGCTGTCCATGATGGTCTGGTTGAAGGCGTGGCCCATGTGCAAGGTGCCGGTCACATTGGGTGGTGGCAGCTGGATGGAAAAAGCGGGTGCACCTGCTTGTGGAGCCTGGGTGCCACGAAAACCGGCCACGCCGTAGCCACGTTTTTCCCACTCGGGGCCCCAATGGGCTTCCAGCGCAGCGGGCTCGAACGATTTGGACAGGCTCTCTAGGCCTGGTTGTGCGGCTTTGGGGGTGGACGAATTGCTCATGGACACGGCTTTGGGAAATGAAAAACGGCAAGCCAAAAAGCTGCCGTTTGAGACTGGAAATAAGGTGATCACATTCTACCTAGCGGGGTTTAGGTCTGACGCTTCTTGTCGCAGGCGTCAAACACCGTTACGCTTTAGCGGTCTTTGACAGCAATGGTCAAAGCATTTGTTCAACCCTTAGGAGATATTCCCATGGCAGCACTCAAAGGCTCACGCACGGAGCAATGTTTGAAAGACGCCTTTGCCGGCGAATCTCAGGCCAACCGTCGCTACTTGTATTTCGCGAACAAAGCTGACGTTGAAGGTCAGAACGATGTGGCTGCGCTGTTTCGCTCCACCGCCGAAGGCGAAACAGGCCACGCCCATGGACACCTGGAGTTTTTGGAACAGTCGGGTGACCCCGCGACGGGCCTACCCATTGGTTCAACGCGTCAAAACCTGGCGTCTGCTGTGGCAGGCGAAACCCATGAGTACACCGACATGTACCCTGGTATGGCCAAGACCGCACGCGATGAAGGTTTTGATGAGGTCGCCGACTGGTTTGAAACCCTGGCCAAAGCAGAGCGCTCGCATGCCAACCGTTACCAAAAAGCCTTGAACGAACTGGTGGATTGATCTCATTGCCGCAATCGCTGTGTGCTTGATGAGAAGGAGACCCACATGGCCACCGAAGGCAATTTGCAAGCCCCCACCCGACATGCTCTTGATTGGCGCAATCCTGACTTTTATGACGAAGCGCAGTGCGTCCAGGAGTTGGAGCGCATCTTTGACATCTGTCACGGTTGTCGCCGCTGTGTGAGCCTGTGCGGCGCGTTTCCCACCTTGTTTGATTTGGTGGATGGCAGCGCGACGCTAGAAGTCGATGGCGTGGACAAAAAAGACTACTGGCGTGTGGTGGATCAGTGCTACATGTGCGATCTGTGCTACATGACCAAGTGCCCATACACCCCGCCGCACGCCTGGAACCTGGATTTTCCGCACACCATGTTGCGCGCCAAGGCCATCCAGTTCAAAAAGGGCGAGGTGGGCATGGCTGAGCAACTGCTTGCCTCGACCGATGTGCATGGTTCTTTGGCCGGCATTCCCATCGTGGTGCAGGCGGTCAATGCGATCAACCACAGCCAACTGGGCCGCAAAGTCTTGGAGTCGGTGGCTGGTGTGGACAAGAACGCTTGGTTGCCTTCGCTGGCCACGCGCAAGTTCCGCTCAAGCGTGGACGAGGCACAAAGCACACAGGTGGTGAACGGTGCCAAGACGCCGGGCAAGGTGGCTGTTTATGCCACCTGTTACATCAACTACAACGAGCCCGGTATTGGCCACGACTTGTTGAAAATCTTGGACCACAACGACATTCCGTATGTCTTGGTCGAGAAAGAAAAATGCTGTGGCATGCCCAAGCTTGAACTGGGTGATTTGGACGCCGTCCATGCGGCGAAAGAGGCCAACATTCCTGTGCTTGTTGAGTATGCGAAAGCGGGCTACGCCATCATGGCGGCAGTGCCCAGCTGTGCGCTGATGTTCAAGCAAGAGATTCCACTGATGTACCCCGAATGTGCCGATACCCAGTTGGTCAAGCAGCACATGTGGGACCCGTTCGAGTACTTCATGGCGCGTAAGCGCGACGGGTTGTTGAAAACAGATTTTGTGCAACCACTGGGCAAAGTGAGTTACCAAATTCCATGTCATGGGCGCGTGCAAAATATCGGCCGCAAGACCGAAGAAATGCTCAAGATGATTCCAGACACCGAGATCAACACAGTGGAGCGTTGCTCGGGCCATGCGGGTACGTACGGCGTGAAAAAAGCTTCGCATGCTTATTCGATGAAGATTGGCAAACCTGTCTTCAAAGCCATGGCCACCATGAAAGATGGCAGCCATCCCGACTACATCAGCTCCGACTGTCCCTTGGGCGGGCACCACATTGCCCAAGGTTTTGAGGTCAATGGTTTGGGGTCTCCAGAGTTGAACCATCCACTGACGCTGGTGCGCAAAGCTTACGGATTGACATGACGATGCAATTGACCGGATACATCACGCCAGAGAGCCTCATGTCCTTAGAGGCCTACACCAAGTGGCGCAAAGTTCACAAGCCAGAGGTCATCGCCCACCGCAGGCTGCGTAGCGTGCAGCTGGGTGAGCACCTCAATTTGCAATTTGAGAGCGAGACCACGATTCGCTACCAAATTCAAGAGATGTTGCGCATTGAAAAAGTGTTTGAAGAAGAGGGCATTGCGCAAGAGATTGAGGCGTATGCGCCTTTGCTTCCCAGTGGCTCCAACTGGAAAGGCACGTTGATGCTTGAATACACCGACATCCACGAGCGCAAGCGTGAGCTGGCCCGGCTGATCGGTATTGAAGACCGAATGTTTGTCGAGGTCGAGGGCTCCCCGCGTGTCTACGCCATTGCGGACGAAGACCTGGACCGCGAGAACGATGAAAAGACATCGGCAGTGCATTTCGTGCGCTTTGAGCTCACGCCTGCCATGCGCGCTGCGGTGAAGGCAGGCGCTGCGGTCAAACTGGGTTGTGACCACACCCACTACCCAGCACATACCCAGATGGCAGCGGACACTTTGGCGTCACTGGCGGGGGATTTGAAATAAGTCCCCGCGCAGCCATCGGTCGGTGCTGCGCCGCCATAATTCAGGCTTCCCTGTGAAGCCTTTCTTTTTTTGAGCTGTCCATGCTGTTCTTGCTGTCTCCTGCCAAAGCCCTTGACTACGACACCCCTGCGGGTGATGTGCCGCACACGCAGCCGTTGTTTGTCAAACAATCGGTGGCGTTGATCGATATCTTGAAAGACAAGTCACCCCAAGACATCGCCAGCTTGATGGACTTGAGCGATGCCTTGTCTGCGCTGAATGTGGCGCGCTATCAGGCTTGGTCGCCCAAGTTCACGGCTAAGAATTCCAAACAAGCCGTGTTGGCTTTCAATGGCGATGTGTACGAAGGCTTAGACGCCAAAACCTTGAGCGCCAAAGACTTGGCGTGGGCCCAGGACCATGTGGCGATTCTGAGTGGCTTGTATGGCGTGTTGCGCCCGCTCGACTGGATGCAGCCTTACCGCTTGGAAATGGGCACGTCCTTAGCCAATGACCAAGGCAACAACCTGTACAAATTTTGGGGCACGCAGATTGCCGATTACCTCAACACCCGCTTGGGTGATGCCCGCGAACCCATCGTGGTGAATTTGGCCTCGCAGGAGTATTTCAAATCGGTGGACCGCAAGGCCCTGAAGGCACGCGTGATCGACTGTGTGTTTGAAGATTACAAAGGTGGCAAATACAAAATCATCAGCTTTTTGGCCAAACGTGCACGTGGCTTGATGACCCGTTATGCCGTCACGCATCAAGTGAAAACACCCAAAGGCTTGCAAGGTTTCAACCTGGAAGGCTATGCCTATGATGCCGCCGTGTCTGAGCCTGACCGTTTGGTGTTTCGTCGCAAGCTGAGTTGAATGTGAGATGAGTGCCGAACACCCCATGAGCAATACCCCCGAACAATCGCAGCTGGGCAAAGCCTCGTCCTATGTGGACCAGTACGACCCGTCGTTGCTGTTTCCCATCCCGCGTCAAACCAAACGCGAAGAAATTGGCATTGCGGGTCAAGCGCCGTTTTTTGGCGCCGACCTGTGGACCGCTTACGAGTTGAGTTGGCTCAACTTGCGCGGCAAGCCGCAGGTGGCGCTGGCGCGCATCACGGTGCCCGCCGAATCAACCCACATCATCGAGAGCAAGTCGTTCAAGCTCTACCTCAACAGCTTCAACAACACCCGCTTGGGCGACACGCACGAGTTGCTGGCCCGCCTGCGCCATGACCTGAGCGCGGCCATTTGGCACGGCGGCCCCATGTTGGCGGGGGTGGGTGTGCAACTGGTGTTGCCAGAGCAGTTTGACCACGAACCTGTGCATGAACTCGATGGCCTGAGCTTGGACCGACTTGATTTGGAATGCACCCACTACCAACCGGCACCTGAGCTCTTGCGGGCCAACTTTGACGAAGCCCCGGTGACCGAGACCTTGACCAGCAACCTGCTCAAGAGCAACTGCCTGGTGACAGGCCAGCCCGATTGGGGCAGTGTGCGCATCCGCTACAGCGGGCCGCAAATTGAGCAAGGCGGTTTGCTGGCCTACATCGTGAGTTTCAGAAACCACAACGAATTTCATGAGCAATGCGTGGAGCGCATCTTCATGGACATTTGGCGTCGCTGCCAACCGCTGCGCTTGGAGGTGTATGCGCGCTACACCCGCCGTGGAGGCCTAGACATCAACCCCTGGCGTACCAGCCATCCGCAGTCGCCTCCGGCGAATGTGCGCACGGCGCGTCAGTAGCGAACTAAAACAAATCCGCCTGAGTCTCCACCTCATAGGGGCTGCCCGCTTCTTGGGCGCTGAGGCCCTGCCAGTCTTCGCGCTTCATCAACGAGCCCACCCGCACGCCCAGCAGGCGCAGGCGGCGCGATAGATCGACCCTTTTCAGGCATTGGCCAGCAGCATGGCGGATGGCGTCGGCTTGGTCGATGTAAGTGGCCAAGGTGTGGTCGCGGGTGACGCTTTGAAAGTTGTCGTAACGCAGTTTGATACCAATGGTTTTGCCCACATAGCCTTTGCGCGCCAGGTCGTCGGCCACTTGCGCGCACAGGCGGGTGAAGATGGCACCCAGCGCCTCGCGGTCGCGCACGGCGTGCAGGTCTTGCTCGAAGGTAGTTTCGCGGCTCATGCTCACGGGCTCGCTCTCGGTCTCGACCGGGCGGTCGTCTTGCCCGTGGGCCGCGTCGTGCAACCACGCGCCGTAGCTTTTGCCAAAGTGCTCCACCAGCCACTGGCGTTCGCGTTGGGCCAAGTCACCAATGGTGTGAATGCCGTGTGTGGCCAGTTTGGCTTCGGCCTTGGGGCCGATGCCGTTGACTTTGCGACAGGGCAGGGGCCAGATCATGGCTTGCAAGTCGCTGTCGTACACGATGGAAATGCCGTTGGGTTTGTTGAACTCGCTGGCCATTTTGGCCAGCAGTTTGTTGGGGGCCACACCCACGGAACAGGTCAAACCGGTGGCATCGAAGATGCTTTTTTGAATCAGCCTCGCCAGTACACGACCGCCTTCGCGTTGACCGCCGGGCACGTCGCTGAAGTCGATGTAGACCTCGTCCACGCCGCGGTTTTCCATCACGGGTGCGATGTCGGTGATGATGGCTTTGAAGGTGCGCGAATAGTGACGGTATTGGTCAAAGTCCACCGGCAGCAAGATGGCATCAGGACACAGCTTGGCGGCTTTCATCACCCCCATGGCCGAGCCCACGCCAAATTGCCGTGCCGCGTAGGTGGCGGTGGTGATGACGCCGCGCCCGGTGTAGCCCGCGATGCGCGGAAAGAAGTCGACTGGGATGTCGGCCAAACGGTCCTCGGACCATTCTTGGTCGGGGTAGGCCTTGCGCAAGCGCTCGAGCACGTCGTCTTCACGGCGACGGCCACCCCCAATGACCACTGGCAGGCCTTTGAGCTGGGGGTAGCGCAGCAACTCGACCGAGGCGTAAAACGCGTCCATGTCGAGGTGGGCGATGCGGCGCAGACGGGGCGTGTCGGGGGCGGGAGAGGTCACAAGCCTCCAAGCATAATCGCAGCCATTTCAAACCCCCAGGAGTCTCAGATGCCCACCATCCGCATTGATTTGTTCGAAGGCCGCACCGTGGAACAAAAGCGCGAACTGGCCAAAGCCATCACCGAGGTGACTTGCAAAGTCTTAGGCGGTCAACCCGATGGCGTGGACATTTTGTTTTACGACATCAAGCGCCAAGACTGGGCCACGGGTGGCGAGTTGTGGAGCGAGAAGGCCAAGTCCTGATTGGCGTGTTCAGGCGGTGGGGAAGGTGCCTGGCAGCAAGATGCTTTGGTTCACGTTTTGGATGTTGGTGTGACCACAAAATGCCATGGTCACATCCAGTTCTTTGTGAATGATTTGCAGCGCTTTGCTGACGCCTTCTTCACCCATGGCGCCCAAGCCATAGACCATGGCCCGGCCAATCAGCGTGCCGCGAGCCCCCAAGGCCCAGGCCTTGAGCACGTCTTGGCCCGAGCGGATGCCGCCGTCCATCCACACCTCAATGTCTGAGCCCACGGCTGCCACGATGGCCGGCAAGGCTTCGATGCTTGACTGCGCACCATCCAACTGACGACCGCCGTGGTTGCTGACCACGATGGCATCGGCACCACTTTGCACGGCCAGCTTGGCGTCTTCCACGTCTTGGATGCCTTTGAGAATGAGCTTGCCGCCCCATTGCTGTTTGACCCAGGCCACATCGGCCCATGACAAGCGGGGGTCAAACTGTTCGTTGGTCCAGGCGGCCAGCGAGTTCATGTCGCTCACGCCTTTGACGTGTCCCACCAAGTTGCCAAAGGTGTGACGGCGTGTGCCCGCCATGCCCAGACACCAGCGGGGCTTGGTCATCAGGTTCAAGATGTTGGCGAGGGTGGGGCGGGGTGGCGCAGTGAGGCCGTTTTTGAGGTCTTTGTGGCGCTGACCAATCACTTGCAGGTCCAGTGTGAGCACCAAAGCGCTACAGCCGGCTTTGCGCACGCGCTCAATCATGTTGGCCATGGCTTCGCGGTCGCGCATCATGTAGAGCTGAAACATGAAAGGTGTGCTGGTGTGTTCTGCAATGTCTTCGATGGAGCAAATGCTCATGGTCGACAAAATAAAAGGAATGCCAAATTTCTCGGCAGCCCGTGCGGCCTTGATTTCGCCATCGGCGCTTTGCATGCCAGTCAGGCCGACGGGTGCGATGGCCACGGGCATTTTGGTGGGGACGCCCACCATCTGGGTGGCGGTGCTGCGGTTTTCCATGTTCACTGCCACGCGCTGGCGTAGTTTGATCTTTTGGAAGTCGCTTTCGTTGGCGCGGTAGGTGCCTTCGGTCCAACTGCCGGAATCGGCATAGTCGTAAAACATGCGCGGCACACGCTTTTCAGCCAAAACGCGCAGGTCTTCGATGTTGGTGATCACGGGCATGGAGGTCTCCGAATTCTTAAAACCAGGATCCTAGCTGTCACACGCCGTTGGACTTGTGATGCATGAGACAGTGGCGTTGAAATTTTTTAACACCACTGGCACGTCTTGCAGACAGGCGTGCTTGAGGTTTGTAAATTTAACAGAAACTATAAAATTACTTTATTTTTGGTATATTTTTAATAAGATATTTATTTATAATAAATTTGCAAATAGTTAAATTTTCAATATGGAAGAAAACGAATTTAAAAAAAGCTTCCAAATGATTCTTGATGTTGCGACAGAGCGTGGCTACGTCACACGAGACGCATTGCGAGAAATGTTTGGGTTGACGGCCATCGAGTCAAGTCACGTGATTCGACATGTGATGCAAAAACATCCTGAAATTTTCAAGTGGGATGGCGCATCGTCGTCACATCGCGCAGATTTGGCTGATGTGCGGAAAAAACACAAACCTTAAATGCTTTGTAGCGTGACTTGATCCACCAGGCGATGGATCTCACTCGCCTGGCTGAGTGCAGTTCCAGGCGATAGCAACGCAGCGGCACCTGCAGCCATGCCATAGCGCATGGCAAGAGGCAGTTCCAGGCCTCGACTCAAACCCCACACCATGGCTGCCACAAAGCTGTCGCCAGCACCAATGGTGGTTTGTACGTTCACACTCAAACTTTGTGCACGCCAAGCGTGTGTGGCGGTGATGAGCATGGCACCTTGATCGCCCAAAGACAAAGCGACCACTTTAGTTTGATGGTTTTGGATGAGCTGTTGTGCTGCCGATTTCCACGAGGCTTCATCAGGCAAGTGCTGGCCAGTCAGATCGCGCAGTTCGCGCAAACTGGGTTTGAATAAATACACACCTTCGTGCAATGCGGCATTTAGGGCGGGACCTGTGGTGTCTAACACCACGCGCAGTCCTTGGGCGTTCGCGAGCTGGGTCAAGCGGGCATAAAAGTCGGTGGGTACATCTGGTGCCAAGCCACCGCTCAACACCAAAAACTGCTTGGGCAGGTGAGCCGCGACAAAGTCAAAGCAAGTTTGGCACTCAAGCGCGGTCATCGTTGGTCCTGGCAGGACAAAACGAAAGTCTTGGCCACTGCTGAGCTCGTGGACAGAAAAACTTTCGCGTGTTTCTTGTGCGATGGGCACGATGTGACAGCGTACCTGTTCAGCACGCATGAGTTGGTGGTGTCGCTCCCCGGTGACACCACCTGCTGGATACACCGCCAAACACGAGGCACCCAAGCGATGCAGTACCCGTGCCACATTGACACCACCGCCGCCTGGATGCTTGAGTGTGGGACCACAGCGCATCTTGTGGGTGCTTTCCACTTTGTCATAAGTGGTCAGCACATCCAAAGCCGGATTCATGGTGAGCGTGAGGATGTCTGTCATGGCCGCACGCGCTGTTGGTGACGTTGCCACAGAGCATGCGTCAGGTAGCCGACGATGAGCACATTCACCAGCACCACGGACAAGTTCAGCACAGACGGTTCGTGAATAAGATGAATCAGCTCAAAAGGAATGTAGACACCGCCTGATAACGCGCCCAAGTATTCGCCCCATGCCTTGCCAAGCCACAAGCCTGCGGCTTCTAGAAAACGCAGTGCAATGTAGGCCAAACCCAACGCCACCAACATGTGAACATCGGCGTTGGGCAGTAATTCGGCGTAGTGCAACAGCAGCGACGGATAGTGTGCTTCGGGGTCTAGGCCAAAGCGACCAATCAGTGCCATTACCACTGCGCGGACGTCCTGGTGCAGCAAGTCAAGTACGCCAATCAAACCTGCCGATGCGGCCAAGCCTTTGGTTGCTTCAAAGAATGCAATGGCGTGGAGGGCACTGCGTTGACGGGTTTCTTGTGTCATGGCTTCAACTCGGCGGGTGTTGAAGGTGGCCGGAGGTGACACATGATGCGCGTCTCAGCTCAGTCGGGCGTGGTGCCTTGCAATCTGCGCCCTCACTTGCACAGGGGCTGTTCCGCCAAGGGTGTTGCGTGCGTTGAGGGAGCCGTGCAAGCTCAAGCAGTCGTACACGTCCTTTTCGATAGAGGGGTGAAAGCTTTGCAGCACATTGAGCGGCAACTCTGACAAGTCACAGTTGTGGCTGGTGGCAGCTTTGACGGCGTGAGCCACGGTTTCGTGGGCGTCCCGGAAGGGCAGCCCTTTTTTCACCAAATAGTCGGCCAAGTCGGTGGCGGTGGCGTAGCCTTTTTTGGCTGCGGCTTCCATGGCTTGGGGGTTGACGGTGATGCCGCCTTCTTTCAGTCCGGTGGCCGGGTTGACTTGCCCGCCGACCATTTCGCTGAAGATGCGCAAGGTGTCTTTGAGGGTGTCCACCGTGTCAAACAAAGGCTCTTTGTCTTCTTGGTTGTCTTTGTTGTAGGCCAGGGGCTGGCCTTTCATCAAGGTGATCAAGCCCATCAAGTGACCGACCACACGCCCGGTTTTGCCGCGGGCGAGTTCGGGCACATCGGGGTTTTTCTTTTGCGGCATGATGGAGCTGCCCGTGGTGAAGCGGTCGGCAATTTTGATGAAGCCAAAGTTTTGGCTTATCCACAAAATGAGCTCTTCACTCAGACGGCTGATGTGCACCATGCACAGCGCCGCGGCAGCAGTGAATTCGATGGCAAAGTCACGGTCGCTCACACCGTCCAGGCTGTTTTGTGACACTTGAGCCTCGCCATTGGCGTCCACCATGCCCAGGGTGCGGGCTACGCGTTCACGGTCAAGCGGGTAGGTGGTGCCAGCCAGTGCAGCAGAGCCCAGCGGCAAGCGGTTGGTGCGGCCGCGCACGTCGACAAAGCGTTCGGCATCACGCGCAAACATTTCCACATAGGCCAGCAAATGATGGGCAAAGCTCACCGGTTGGGCCACTTGCAAGTGGGTAAAGCCGGGCATGATGACCTCGACGTTTTTCTCGGCCACGGAGACCAGTGACTTTTGCAGCTCGTTGAGCAAGTCAATGATCAGGTCTGTTTCGCCGCGCAGCCACAGGCGCACATCGGTGGCCACTTGGTCGTTGCGGCTGCGCCCGGTGTGCAGGCGTTTGCCCGCATCGCCCACCAGTTGGGTCAGGCGTGCCTCGATGTTGAGGTGCACGTCTTCCAGATCGAGCTTCCATTCGAACTGACCGGTTTCAATGTCAGTCCAGATTTGTGCCATGCCGCGCTGAATATCCGCCAAGTCTTGCGCAGCGATGATGCCTTGATGGGCCAGCATCTCAGCATGTGCCAAGCTGCCCGTGATGTCGGCTTGCCACAAGCGTTTGTCAAAGAACACACTGGCGGTGTAGCGCTTGACCAACTCGCTCATGGGTTCAGAAAACAGCGCCGACCAGGCCTGGGACTTTGTATCGAGTTGGTTTTTGGAGGACATAGGGTGCTGATTTTATCGGTGCCACGATAAGGGCTTTGGCAGGGTCACCTCCTAGGGGGGGCTGCTACCATTTGCCTAGTTGTCACCCTCAGAGAGGTTTAGCTGTGTCCAACGTGTCATTTTCCGAAACGTCCCTCACCATCGCCACCCGCGAAAGCCGTTTGGCCATGTGGCAAGCCCACCATGTCAAGGCTTTGCTGGAGCAATTGGGTCACCCGGTCAGCTTGTTGGGCATGACCACGCAGGGCGACCAGATCTTGGACCGCTCGTTGAGCAAAGTCGGCGGCAAAGGCCTGTTTGTCAAGGAGCTGGAGGTGGCACTTGAAGAGGGGCGTGCCAACTTAGCGGTGCATTCGCTCAAAGATGTGCCGATGGATTTGCCCGCTGGTTTCGATTTGGCGTGTGTGATGACCCGCGAAGACCCGCGTGATGCCTGGGTGTCATCGCGCTATGCGCGCCTGCAAGATTTACCCGAAGGGGCGGTGGTGGGGACGTCTAGTTTGCGCCGCACCGTGTTGTTGCGTGCTTTGCGCCCTGATTTGAAGATTGAACCCTTGCGCGGCAACTTGGATACACGCCTGCGCAAGCTGGACGAAGGCCTGTATGACGGCATTGTGCTGGCTGCTGCAGGCTTGAAACGCCTAGGCCTTGAGGCGCGCATTCGCCATATTTTTGATACGACAGAGATGCTGCCCGCCGCAGGTCAAGGCGCTTTGGGGATTGAGGTACGCAGTGCCAACCCCGAAGTCGCTCAAGCGTTGGCACCGCTGGCCGATGCGACCACTTGGTTGGCTGTGACGGCTGAGCGCGCTGTGAGCCGCACCATGGGGGGCAGTTGTTCCATGCCCTTGGCTGCCCACGCCACATGGCGTGAGGGTGTGCTGCATCTGCAAGCGGCTTGGGGGGACCCGATGGGGGCGCCTGTCTTGTTGCGTGCTGAAGGCGCGCAGCCTCTTGATAGTGCTGACCCCCATGCGCAGGACTTGGCGCGACAGTTGGGTGAAACGGTTGCCGCTCAGTTACAGGCGCTTGGCGCCGCGTGAGCCGACAGGTAGACCGCGCCATGCGTGTGTGGATCACTCGCCCAGCCAACGATGCCCCTGCATGGGTTAATGCGTTGCGCGATGCGGGTCATGAACCTCGCTTGCTGCCGTTGATTGAAATCGCGCCAGTGGCCGATGTGGCGGCGATTGACTTGGCTTGGTCCCAGTGGTCGCAATGGCAGGCAGTGATGTTTGTCAGTGCCCCTGCGGTGCGTTTCTTTTTTGCGCGTCAACCGGACGACGTGCAGTGGGGAGCACTCGGCACACGCTGCTGGGCCACCGGCCCAGGCACACGCAATGCCTTGCTCAAAGCAGGTGTGCCGCCTGCGCTGATCGACAGTCCTGCCGAGGACGCTGGACAGTTCGACTCGGAAGCCCTTTGGAAGCAGGTGCATGCTGGGGTGATGACTGGTCAGCCGGTGCTGATCGTGCGCGGCAGCGATGCCAGCGGTCTGACGTCTGACGTGAATCATGAGGGCGTTGGCCGTGATTGGCTGGCGCAACAGCTCAGAGCCGCCCATGTGCCTGTGCATTTTGTGGTGGCCTACCAACGCCAAGCGCCGGTTTGGACGCTCGCGCAACGTATGGAGGCGACGCAAGCTGCAAGTGATGGCAGTGTGTGGTGTTTGAGCAGTTCACAGGCGGTGGCCCATTTGAAACATGGGTTGCCTGGTCAAGACTGGACTCGGGCACGCTGCATCGTGACGCATGAGCGTATCGCCCAAGCGGCACAGGCCTTGGGTTTTGGTGAGGTGCATGTGGCGCGGCCAGTGTTGGCGGATGTGTTGGCCTCATTAGAATCATTGGCATGAAGCCTGAGCATGTCGAAACACCCCTAAGCCCTGCCACTCCCAACGCTGCCCATGAGGTTGACCAGGCTTTGCCTGTTGTGGCGTCATTGACCTCAGCCTGGTGGACGCGCAGCATTGCTGTGCTCGCATGCGTCGGCGCTGTGGGCGTGGGGGCGATGTGGTTCAAGTTGTCGGGCATTCAAGAACAGTTGGCACGTCAAAGTGCTGACACGGGTAGCCAAGCGGTGGAGGCGCGTTTGAGCGCCAAACAGGCCGAAGAGTTGGCACGCGAGACGGCGGCGCGCTTGGCCGTCACGGACGCCAAGCTCAGCGAGGTCTCTCTGCAACGCAGTCAGTTGGAAGAGCTGATGCAAAGCCTGTCGCGTTCGCGCGATGAAAATTTGGTGGTGGACATTGAGTCTGCGATTCGCTTGGCGCAGCAACAGTCGCAACTCACCGGCAGTGTGCAACCTTTGCTAGCGGCCCTCAAATCAGCCGAACAACGTTTGACCAAGGTGGCGCAACCTCGGTTGGCGCCAGTGCTGCGCGCTGTCGCACGCGACATTGAACGCATCAAGGCCACGGCAGTGACCGATACCCCCAGCTTGTTGATCAAACTCGATGAGCTCGTCAACGCGGTGGACAACTTGCCCTTGCTCAATGCGGTGGGGGGGGCTGCGATGGACAAGCCGGCCCCCGTCAAACCTGAGAGCACTTGGGCCAGCGCGATCAGCGCGAGCTGGTGGGAGCACACCTTGGCGGGGGTGTGGGACGATGTGCGGGGTTTGATCCGGGTCAGCCGCGTGGATCGGCCCGAAGCCAGTTTGTTGGCTCCTGACCAAAGTTACTTTGTGCGAGAGAACCTCAAGCTGCGCATTTTGAACGTGCGCTTAGGTTTGCTAGCGCGTCATTTTGAGGTGGTCCGTTCGGATTTGAATTTGGTCATCCGCGATTTGACCCAGTACTTTGATACCCAAAACCGCCAAGGCCAAACCACCTTGGCATTGGCTCGCGAAGTTTTGGCCCAAGCCAAGCAAACCGAGTTGCCCAGGGTTGACGACACTTTGGCGGCGCTCACCACAGCTGCAGCGGGGCGTTGACATGAGAGCGGCACTCTGGTTGGTGGCTTTGTTTGGTGTGGCTGTGGCCTCGGCTTTGTTGGCCGGCAGCAACCAAAGCACGGTGACCGTGTTTTGGGCACCTTATCGGGTGGATGTCTCGTTGAATCTGGCTTTGGCCGTGCTGACGCTGCTGTTTGTCACGGTGCATGTGGCACTGCGTGCTTTGTCCGCTTTGTTTGAGTTGCCGCATCAGGCACGTCGCTGGCGTTTGCAGCAAAAAGAACGTGCCATGCATGCCGCTTTGCTGGATGCATTGACGCAGTGGATGACGGGGCGTTATCTGCGTGCTGTCAAATCGGCTCAGCAGGTGTTGCAACTGGAGGCGTTGTTGGCCGACACCCGCACCCGTGATGACCCTGCACCACGTCATGCCCAGCAACTGCGCGCCTTGGCGCATTTGATTGCCGCCGAGAGCGCCCAAGTCTTGCGCGATCGCGATGACCGAGACAGCCATTTTCAATCGGTGCTCCAACTGGCCGAGCAGCATCCCAGCGAAGCCATGACCGAGGCTGTGGACGCGGCCAAATTAGGCGCAGCCCGCTGGTCGCTGAGTGACCGCGATGCGACCCAAGCGTTGCGTTGGCTAGATAGCCTGCCACATGGCACGGCACGTCGCACCTTGAGTTTGCGCATGCGACTCAAAGCGACGCGCCTGAATCGCCAACATACGTTGGCATTGGACACCGCGCGCTTATTGACCAAGCATGGGGCTTTTTCTGCCACGGCGGCCAATAGCTTGGTACGCGAGTTGGCCGTGGCTAGTTTGAATGATGCACACGACAGCGCCCAGTTACAGCGGGCATGGGACGCTTTGGAGCCCAGTGAACAAGCGTTGCCCGAGGTTGTGTTGCATGCGGCACAACGCATGTTGCGCTTGAGTGGACAGGCCGAGTCCGTGATGCCTTGGTTGACGCCGTTGTGGAATCGCATGGTCCAGCAGGCAGACAGTTGCACGCCTGTGATTCGTCAACGTTTGGTGCAGTTGTTGGCACAAGCCTTGGCCATGTTGCCAGCCGATGCCGAATGGTTGGCCAGCATTGATCGTGCGCGTCAGGTCTATCCACGTTGGGTTGAATTGCAGTATTTGGCCGGTATGGTGTGCTGGCAGCACACGCTGTGGGGCAAGGCTCAGCAGATGCTGGAACTGGCGGCACCTCAGCTCACTGATGCCGAGTTGCAGCGCCAAGCTTGGCGCACATTGGCCCAATTGGCCGAGCACAAAGAAGAAACGGCGCGTGCCCAGATGTACTGGAAACGCGCCGCTGAAGTGGCAGCCGCTTAATTCAGCGGCTTGAGACAAAGGCCTTACAGGTCTTTGCGAGTTTCCACCAACACCAGAGGACCTTCATCCAACACCACAGGGGCTGGACGCTCACGTGGGATGTGGACGGGCTTGGGTTCTGCGGCAATCGCGGCTTGAACTGCTGCGACGCGTTCAGCATCGGAGTTGACCCACTGCAAACCGCTTTGCTGCGCAATGGCTTCCAGGTCAGACAGCACCAGTGTGAACGGTTGCACGGGCGGCATACCACGGTGTACAGGGTCAGATGCGGACACCACGTTAGCTACAGCCGCGGGGGCGGCTGGTGCCTGGGCCGTTGGCTGGGATGCACGTGGTGCGTTTTGCTGCTGTGCGAACTCGCGAGGAGCTTGCTCCGCCTCGATGGCCTGGCCTTCAGGCGCTTGACCTTCTTCACGCGGTGCGCGTTCGCCACGTTCACGACGGTCACGACCGTAGCGGTCACGTGAGCGGCGTTGGCGTTCGCCACCGTTGTCTTCGGCGGGAGCTTGCGCTGCAGGCGCAAGTTGCGCGTCTTGCTCAGTCAAAGGCAGTGTGTTTTGCACATCGCTTGGCTCATCTTGACGGGCAGGACGCTCACCACGTCGATTCTCGCCACGGGGGCTTCGTTCGCGGCGACCTTCGCTACGAGGTGCTTCGCCGTTGCCATTGGGTTCGCTGGTGCGTTCTTCACGGGCCATGCGCTCATTGCGCGCTTTGGCACGCATTTCGGCTTGAGCTTCAGGGCTGACCTCTGCGCCAGCTTGTGCCTCCGCCGGACGGTTGTTTTGACCCTCAGCGGTTTGACGGGGGCCTCGGTTGCGGTCTTGACGTGGACCACGGCCTTCACCGCGTTCTGCGCGCTCGCCGTTGCGTTCTTGGCGTTCGCCTCCTCGCTCTGTGCGGTTCTCCGTGCGTTCACCGTTGCGGTCTTGGCGCTCACCTGTTCTAGTCTCGCCGCGCTCTGTGCGTTCGCCACGGCCTTCGCCGCGTTCTGCACGGTCACCGCCTCGGCCACCACGTCCGCCTCGACCGCGACCTTCGCCACGGCCCTCTGAGCGACCCTCTCCGCGACCTTCTCCGCGTGGGCCACGGCCTTCGCGTCGTTCGTCTTTTTTCTCACCTGGCTTTTTCTCGACAGGGGTTGTGGCCGGTGTCGCATCACCGCCACCGAACAAGCCTTTGAGCCAGCCAAAGAAGCCTTTTTCAGCTTGAGGGGCTGGTTGGGGT
Source organism: Limnohabitans sp. JirII-31 (assembly GCF_002778315.1). GTDB lineage: Bacteria > Pseudomonadota > Gammaproteobacteria > Burkholderiales > Burkholderiaceae_C > Limnohabitans. Next base: position 200,354 of record NZ_NESA01000004.1, read on the forward strand.
TTGGCTTTGGGTGCGGCTGTTGCAGCAGCCGCTTTGGGTGCTACAGGTGCTTTGGGCTCCACCACGGGTGCGGGTGCATCCGGCAACACGCCTTTGATGACAGGCGTTTGTTTGTTGGTGGGCTCTTGTGAGCGACGGGTCACGGCGGTGGGGTCTTCCACCATTTCAACCATTTTGTAACTTGGTTCGATGCGGTCTAAGCGCGGATCGTCGTGCTTGAGGCGCTCCAACTTGTAGTTGGGCGTTTCCAGCGACTTGTTGGGCACCAACAGCACGTTGAGGCGCTGTTGCAATTCGATCTTGGCGATCTCGGTGCGCTTCTCGTTGAGCAAGAACGAAGCCACTTCCACCGGCACCTGAGCGTACACAGCGGCTGTGTTGTCCTTCATGGACTCTTCTTGGATGATGCGCAAGATTTGCAGTGCCGAGCTTTCAGTGTCACGTACATGGCCTGAGCCGCCGCAACGTGGGCAAGGAATAGACGCACCTTCCGACAGCGCTGGGCGCAGGCGTTGGCGGCTCATTTCCATCAAGCCGAATTTGCTGATGGTGCCAAATTGCACACGGGCGCGGTCTTGACGCAGCGCATCGCGCAAGCGATTTTCCACGTCACGGCGGTTGCGCGATTCATCCATGTCGATGAAGTCGATCACGATCAGGCCGCCCAAGTCGCGCAAGCGCATCTGGCGGGCCACTTCGTCGGCGGCTTCTAGGTTGGTGCGGGTGGCAGTTTCTTCGATGTCACCACCTTTGATGGCACGTGCGGAGTTGACGTCCACCGAGACCAAGGCTTCGGTGTGGTCAATCACAATCGCGCCGCCAGAGGGCAGGTTGACGGTGCGCGCATAAGCAGATTCGATTTGGTGTTCGATCTGGAAGCGGCTGAACAATGGGGTGTCGTCGCTGTAGCGTTTCACGCGGGCGGCATGCTCGGGCATGACGTGTGCCATGAACTGCTGCGCTTGGTCATAGATGTCATCGGTGTCGATCAGGATGTCACCGATGTCGTTGTTGAAGTAGTCGCGAATTGCGCGAATCACCAAGCTCGATTCCTGATAAATCAGGAAAGCGCCTTTGGTTTTGCTGGCGCCATCGATGGCCGTCCACAACTTGAGCAGGTAGTTCAAGTCCCACTGAAGTTCAGGGGCGGTGCGGCCAATGCCTGCGGTGCGGGCAATGATGGACATCCCGTTGGGATATTCCAACTGGTCCATGGCTTCTTTGAGTTCAGCCCGGTCATCGCCCTCGATGCGACGGCTGACGCCACCACCACGTGGATTGTTGGGCATGAGCACCACATAGCGACCCGCCAAGGACACGAACGTGGTGAGGGCAGCGCCCTTGTTGCCGCGCTCTTCTTTTTCAACCTGTACCAGCAGCTCTTGGCCTTCGCGGATCACGTCCTGGATACGCGCTTGGCTGACTGAGACGCCTTGGGCGAAGTACTGTTTGGAGATTTCTTTGAATGGCAGAAAGCCGTGGCGGTCTTCGCCGTAATCCACAAAGCAGGCTTCGAGCGAAGGCTCGACGCGCGTCACGATGGCTTTGTAAATATTGCCTTTGCGTTGTTCGCGGCCTTCAATTTCGATTTCGTAGTCGAGCAGTTTTTGTCCATCGACGATGGCCAGGCGGCGCTCTTCCGACTGGGTTGCATTGATCAGCATCCGTTTCATGATGCATTCCTTCACGTTGTCAAATCATCACAGGCCCATGACGGGCCAACGATGCCGGAACGAACGTCAGAAAACGAAGGGAATTGCCGCTGAAACCGCTGCTATTCGCGCTTTAGCGCGGGCGACGGTGTGTGGGCGCGTGGATGGGGGCGAGTCGTGTGCCGGGCTGTGCGTGCGTCATGTGTATGGCTGTTGCACGTGGAGCAGGGCGTGACCTGGGGTTGGTGGCAATGTGGGCAAAGCTGCGCATTTGCAAAGGCCAAAGCCATTGCGCACAGAGTTCCAACATCATCATTACCAAAACCATGGGGTTTGCTTCTCGCTGTGATCCGTTGTTGAAGCCTTTCTGAGCTTCAGCAACTTGGGGTATTCCGTTTCAGTGTTTTCTGAGCATCGGCTCATCTCTTGGGGTGCGGGCCATCCAGTCTCTTGGGTACTGGGTCTGCATCGCAGGCACAAAAGGGGCATCGACCTCACCGCGTTTGTTGGTCCGTGCTCTAATCTCAGTTAAATCAAGCACTTAGAACAAAACGCTGGTGAAGAACATTATAGAGGCAGCCACTGCTGCCAACGCCCCCTCGGTGAAAACCCTCGCTGTTGACGAAGACTCGGCAGGTCAGCGCCTGGACAACTTTTTACTGCGTCACCTCAAGGGTGTCCCCAAAACGCACGTTTACCGGATCATTCGTTCGGGTGAAGTGCGAGTGAACAAAGGCCGTGCCACGGCGGACCAGCGGGTGGTCGCGGGCGATTTGATTCGCGTACCCCCTGTGCGTATTTCGGCTCAAGTGGCCGCCAAGGCTGACAGTCCGGCGCCGGCACGCGAGTTCCCGGTGTTGATGGAGGACGAATCTTTGATCGCCATCGACAAGCCGGCCGGTGTGGCCGTGCACGGCGGCAGTGGGGTGAGTTTTGGTGTGATTGAGCAGTTGCGTCGGGCAAGGCCGGCCAGCTTGAATTTGGAATTGGTGCACCGGCTGGACCGCGAAACCTCGGGGGTGCTGCTGGTGGCCAAAAAGCGCAGCGCACTCAAACACTTGCAGGACCAATTTCGTGATCGCGAGACGGGTAAGACGTATTTGGCGTTGGTGCTTGGGCTGTGGCCTTCTAATAAAAAAGTCATTGATTCACCGCTGCACAAATACATTGTGGAAAAAGGGGATGGCGAGGGAGAGCGTCGCGTCAAGGTGGTGGGCAAGGATGACCCGAACGGCATGCGCTCCATCACGTTGGTGCGCGTGGTACGCACGGTGGGCCCTTACAGCTTGTTGGAAGTGACCATCAAGACCGGACGCACCCACCAAATTCGCGTGCACTTGGCCAGTCAAGGTCACCCGATTGCAGGTGACGACAAATACGGTGACTTTGAGCAAAACAAACAGCTGCAAAAGCTAGGGCTAAAACGCATGTTTTTACATGCCTGGCAACTCAAGTTCCAGCATCCGCAAAGCGGGCGCCCGATTACCTTGCAAGCCCCCTTGCCGGCTGAGTTACAAAATTTTGTCGATTCGATTCAGCCGCCGATTCAATCCAAAACCCAAGACCATTGAGGCCATGACCTTGCGACCCCGCCAGTTTGATTTGATTGCCTTCGATTGGGATGGCACGTTGTTTGACTCCACCCAAATCATCACGCGGTGTATCCAATTGGCCGTGGTCGATGTGGGTGGGGCAAAACCAAGCGACGAGGCCGCGTCTTATGTGATTGGCATGGCCTTGATGCCAGCACTGGCCCATGCCGCGCCTGATGTGCCTGAGGCAAAGTACCCCTTGCTCAACGAGCGTTACCGCCATCATTACGTGCAACACAAAGATGACATTGCGTTATTTGACGGCGTCTTACCCATGTTAGATGCGTTGCGTGCACGGCACCACTGGTTGACGGTGGCCACGGGTAAAAGCCGCCGAGGCTTGAATGAGGCTTTGCATTCCTCTGAGTTGAAAGGCGTCTTTGATGGGTCGCGTACTGCGGATGAAACAGCGGGCAAGCCGCACCCTCGCATGCTGCATGAGTTGATGCGTGAGTTCGGTGTTGAGCCGGAACAGACTTTGATGATTGGGGACACCACCCATGATTTGCAGATGGCGCTCAACGCAGGCTGTGCCAGTGTGGGCGTGAGTTACGGCGCCCATGCGCACGATCAGTTTGAGCCTTTGAAGCCGCGCTATGTGGCGCATTCGGTGGGGGCTTTGCACGATTGGTTGTTGACCCATGCCTGAGTCGCACATTCCAGTACAACTGGCGCTTTGTCAAAGCGCTGATTTGGTCGAAGGGGGACTCGCCGTACCCTTCGATGTGGTGTATGCCGGGCAAACGTGCCGTGCTTTTGCCGTCCGTTTTCAAGGGCGTGCCCATGCTTACCTCAACCGTTGCAGTCATGTGGCGATGGAGATGGACTTTCAACCCAACCGTTTGTTTGACGATACAGGCCAATGGTTGTTGTGTGCAACACACGGTGCTGCGTATGCTCCCGACACGGGTGAATGCGCTGGCGGCCCGTGTCGAGGTGGTTTGGTAAAAATTAACCTCACGGAAATGGACGGTGTGGTGCACTGGCATACTGCCTACAACCTGAAGCCTTTTGAATTTTTGTTTTGATTTTTTGATTTATTTTTCGCAAAGAAACTGTCATGTCTGACCCCTATTTGTCTGATGCCAATCCCGATCTATCCGAACCTAAGGTGACGTGGGAGCGCGATGCGTTGGAGCGTTTGGCCTTTGCTACCTTGGCAGAGCAACGTGCTACGCGCCGCTGGCGTATCTTTTTTCGGTTTGCCTGGCTGTTGTTGGCGGTGGCCTTGTTTTGGACGGGTCTGCACAAAGGTGGCATGGGGGGGGCGAACCCCAGCCAGCCGCATACCGCGGTGGTGGAGATCAAGGGTGAAATTGCCGATGGCGCAGATGCGAGTGCAGAGTGGATCGTGACCGCGCTGCGCACTGCCTTTGAAGACGAGGGTTCGCAAGCTGTGGTGTTGCTGGTCAATTCGCCGGGTGGCAGTCCTGTGCAGGCCGGCATCATCAACGACGAAATTCGTCGTTTGAAGAAAAAACACAACAAGCCCGTGTATGCCGTGGTGGAAGAGTCGTGTGCCTCGGCGGCTTATTACATCGCGGTGGCAGCGGATGAAATTTATGTCGACAAGGCCAGCATTGTGGGCAGCATTGGTGTGCTGATGGATGGTTTTGGTTTCACCGGTTTGATGGACAAACTGGGTGTGGAGCGTCGCTTGATGACAGCCGGTGAGAACAAAGGATTTTTGGATCCCTTCAGTCCCCAAACCAAACCTCAGCGCGCCCACGCCCAAACGCTGTTGGATCAAATTCACCAGCAGTTCATTCAGGTGGTGCGCGAAGGCCGTGGTAAGCGTTTGAAGGAAACCCCCGAGTTGTTCAGCGGATTGTTTTGGAGTGGCCAACAAGCGGTTGACTTAGGTTTGGCCGACGGCTTGGGTAACTTGGACTTTGTGGCCCGTGAGATTGTCAAAGCCGAAGACATCATCGACTACACCCGTCACGACAACGTGGCCGAGCGTTTGGCTAAGCGGTTTGGCGCGGCGATCGGCGAGGGTGCGGTGCATGCGCTGCAACGTCAGCAGCCCTTGCGCTGAAGCGGTGCTGACTGCATGACAAAGGCTCCTGAGGGAGCCTTTGTCATTTGCCGATGGCAAACACTGTGGGTTGGTTCGAGACACCTACAGGCTGGTTGCGCCAGGTTTGCACGCTGCGGCAGCTCACATCCATGCTGGCCAGCGTCAAGCCACTGGCGCGTGCCAGGCGTGTGCTGCTTTGCAGGCCCCGCAGCAATGCGTCCCAGAGGGCTTGGTTGCGGTAAGGGGTCTCGATGAAGAGTTGGGTTTGGCCTGTTTTGAGGGCCAGGGTTTCCAGCTCGCGCAGGCGTTGGGTGCGTGCGCTCCCGTCTTGAGGCAGATAACCGACAAAAGCAAAGTTTTGTCCGTTCAGTCCGCTCGCTGCCAGTGCCAGCAACAGTGACACAGGCCCCACCAAAGGTACGACACGCAGCCCCAATTCATGGGCGGCACGTACGACCGATGAGCCCGGATCGGCCACAGCAGGCATGCCTGCTTCGCTGACCAGTGCCATGTCGTGTCCAGCCAAAGCCGCTTTCAACAAAGGCTTGGCATCGAACTGCCCCGCATGATCGCCCTTTTTGTGGACTTCACGCGGCAGCTCGGTGATGCTGACTTGCTGGACAGGCAGAGCCAGCGGCAGCAAACCGTCGACACGTTTCAAAAAAGCACGGGTACTTTTCGCGTTTTCTGTGATCCAGTGAGCTACACGGCTTGCCACAAGCAATGTTTCTTGTGGCAAAACGTCAGTGATGGGGGACTGGATATCGCAGCCAAAGTCCAGGGGGGTGGGCACCAGGTACAAGGTGCCAAGGTTTGCTTGGGGGGTCATAGCAGTTGTATGCCCGCAGCACGCAGCATACGGCAGGTTCGAATCAGTGGCAATCCAACCAAGGCCGTTGGATCGTCGTTGTGAATGGCGTCGAGCAAGCTGATTCCCAGTCCTTCACTTTTGGCGCTGCCTGCGCAGTCATAAGGCTGCTCTGCCAGCAAATAAGCCTCTATTTCTGCATCGCTCAAGTCTCGAAATTTCACCTCTACCGATGCCAGCGCACACTGCTCAAAGCCCGTGGACAGGCATACCACGGCCACGGCCGTTTGAAAGACCACGGTTTGACCACGCATGCGTTGCAATTGTTGTGTTGCACGCTCGTGAGTTCCAGGTTTACCGAGTGGTTCACCTGCCAAATCGGCGACTTGGTCTGAGCCGATCACGACCGCTTCGGGGTGCAGCGTTGCCACGGCCTGCGCTTTGGCCAAAGCCAAACGACATGCCAACGCTTGAGGGGCTTCGTGGGGTAATGGCGTTTCATCGACATGAGGTGAGACCACTTCAAAAGGAAGTTGTAAACGGCTCAGCAGTTCGTGCCGATAGCGAGAGGTAGAACCCAGAATCAAGGGGCGAGATAAGGTAGACATGGTGCAATTCTCTTACACTGCCCGAATGGAAAATCAATCGAATGCGCCACATATTGACGTCAAAGCTTTTGCCAAAGCACAGACACATTTGACCGGGCAGACACCGCTTAGCCAATTTGAGCGTTTGTCCCAGGACTGTGTGGGGGATGTTCGGGGTGAGGTTGTGTGGTCGGTGCAGGGATCCATGCAGCCCGCTTCTGCGGGGACTGAATCAGTTTGGTTGCATGTGAGTGCGACAGCGTCCGTTCCTCTGATCTGTCAGCGTTGCTTGGGTAAGGTCGACCTTGCTTTGAACATTGACCAAGATTTTCGATTCGTGGCAGACGAGGCCACCGCCTTGGCTGAAGACGATGAGTCTGACGAGGATTTGCTGGTGCTCAGTCGAGACTTTGATGTACTGGCTTTGATTGAGGACGAGCTCTTGATGGCGATGCCGATTGTGCCGATGCATGAGACCTGTGAAAGTGAGCATGCGCCAACTTCTGATGCGTCTGCTGCCGATGTTTTGGAAGAAAAACCGCACCCCTTTGCGGCTTTGCGTGGATTGAAAATACGCAAAAACTAAGAAATCAGCGACTTGGTCTATAATCGTGGGCTTCGTGTCACACTGGCTTAGGTTGGTTTGTGGCCCAATGATCAACCCACTTTTACGTCCAGGAGCCAATCATGGCTGTCCAGCAAAACAAAAAATCTCCTTCCAAGCGCGGCATGCACCGCTCGCACAATGCTTTGAATGTGCCAGGTACCGCTGTTGAGCCAACCACTGGCGAAACCCACCTGCGTCACCACATCAGCCCCACCGGTTTCTACCGTGGTCGCAAAGTGCTGAAAAGCAAATCAGAAGCCTGATTGATTTCGGCACACACTGGCCCGTGGCACTGTAAGCGCCTCGGGCTTTTGTTTTTTCTACGAGAGCTCACATGATCACTGTGTCTGTTGACTGCATGGGCGGCGACCACGGGCCACGTGTCACGCTCGCGGCATGTCGTCGATTTTTAGAGACGCATCCTGATGCACGTTTGTTGTTGGTCGGGTTGCCGGAGGCTTTGTCGTCGTTTGCTCATCCACGCGCTGAGGTCATTGCTGCTTCTGAAATTGTGGCCATGGACGATCCGGTCGAGGTTGCCATGCGGCGCAAAAAAGACTCTTCAATGCGCGTGGCCATTGAGCAAATCAAGCACGGTGCTGCCCAAGCGGTTGTTTCAGCTGGCAACACGGGGGCTTTGATGGCGATCGCGCGTTATGTGCTCAAAACCATTGATGGTATTGATAGGCCCGCAATTGCTGGGCGCATGCCCAATTTCAAAGGTGGCGGCACCACCATGCTCGATTTGGGGGCCAATGTCGATTGCACGCCTGACCACTTGCTCCAGTTTGCTGTCATGGGTTCAGCCTTGGTATCTGTGTTGGATGAGATTGAGAGCCCTTCTGTGGGTCTTTTGAATATTGGTGAAGAAGCGATTAAAGGGAATGAAATCATCAAAAAAACTGGTGATTTGCTTCGAACTGCTGCCAAATCCGGTGATTTGAATTTTTTCGGTAATGTTGAGGGTAATGATATTTACCAAGGTACGGTGGATTTGATTGTGTGCGACGGTTTTGTTGGTAATGTGGCCTTGAAAGCCAGCGAAGGTTTGGCATTCAAGATCAGCGATACCTTAAAAAACTCTTTTACGCGCAATATCTTCACGAAAATTGCAGCGTTTTTTGCTTATCCGGTTTTATCTGATTTTAAGGATAAGGTGGATCATCGACGCTACAACGGCGCGGCTCTTTTGGGCCTCAATGGCATCGTTTTCAAGAGTCATGGCTCAGCCGATGAGGTGGCCTTCGAGACAGCATTGAACCGGGCGTATGATGCAGCCCACCATAACTTGCTCGAACGCGTACGCTCTCGCATTGCCCATGCCGCTCCTTTGTTGGCTATGGCGCAATCGACAGAAGTGACCGTCTGACCCACCTCATTGATGACCCGTTTTTCCCGAATTACCGGCACCGGAAGTTTTCTCCCCCCTCGTCGGTTGACCAATGCAGATTTGGTCGCGGAATTGGCCTCCCAAGGCGTCGAAACTTCAGACGACTGGATTGTGGAGCGCACAGGTATTCATGCTCGCCACTTTGCCGCTCCAGATGTCAGTAGCAGTGATTTGGCTTTTGAGGCTGCAAAAAATGCTTTGGCCGCAGCTGGGCGGCGTCCTCAAGAGATTGATTTGATCATTGTGGCGACGTCCACTCCGGACATGGTCTTTCCGTCTACGGCATGCCTGTTGCAACACAAGTTGGCACAAATTGATGAGGCTGCCGCTGGTATTGCTGGCGCGCCAGCCTTTGATGTGCAAGCGGTGTGCAGTGGTTTTATTTACGCCTTGACCGTGGCGGACGCCATGATTCGTGCCGGTTCCGCAACACGTGCTTTGGTTGTTGGTGCGGAGGTTTTTTCGCGCATCCTCGACTTCAAAGATCGCACCACGTGTGTGTTGTTTGGCGATGGTGCGGGTGCAGTGGTGTTAGAAGCTTCCGATCAGCCCGGTATCTTGGCAACAGACATCCATGCCGATGGCAAACATGCAGGCATCTTGTGTGTTCCTGGCCATGTGCGAGGTGGTGAAGTTTTGGGCGATCCGGTCCTCAAAATGGATGGTCAAGCAGTTTTCAAATTGGCAGTTGGCTTGTTGGAAGGCGCTGCTAGGGCTGCTTTGAACAAGGCAGGTTTGCAAGACAGTGACATCGACTGGCTGATTCCTCATCAAGCCAACATTCGAATCATTCAAAGCACAGCCAAAAAACTCAAACTCCCAATGGACAAGGTCGTGCTGACAGTCCACAACCATGGGAACACGTCGGCGGCATCCATTCCTTTGGCTTTGGACGAGGCTGTGCGCAGTGGCCAAGTCAAGCCTGGGCAAACACTCATGCTTGAAGGCGTGGGTGGCGGGTTTACTTGGGGTGCCGTGCTCTTGAAGTTGTAAGTCTCCATTTCTTGGAGACATCAAAGCAATCATTCATTTATGAAATCATTTGCATTTATTTTTCCGGGGCAAGGCTCTCAGTCGGTAGGAATGCTGGACGCCTGGGGCGATCACCCAGTGGTCTTGGAAGCACTGGCTGAAGCCTCCGATGCCATGAGCGAAGACGTGGCGAAGTTGATTCACGAAGGCCCCAAAGAGGCGTTGGCTTTGACCACCAATACCCAACCCGTCATGCTGGTCGCTGCTGTAGCCGCTTACCGCGTGTGGTTGGCCGAAGGCGGCGAGGCCCCTTCTGTGGTCGCGGGTCATTCATTGGGCGAGTATTCGGCACTTGTGGCCTCTGGCGTATTGACTCTTGCACAAGCTGCGCCTTTGGTGCGCTTTCGGGCACAGGCTATGCAAGATGCCGTACCTGTGGGCACAGGTGCCATGGCGGCCATCTTGGGTTTGGATGCTGCCAAAGTTATTGCCGGTTGCGCTGAGGCCCAAGCTACTTTTGGTGCTGGTGCTGGTGCTGGTTCTGCTGAAGTCGTGGAAGCTGTGAACTTCAATGATCCAGGTCAAACGGTGATTGCAGGCAGCAAAGCTGCTGTAGAGAAAGCCTGTGAAGTTCTTAAGGCCAATGGCGCGAAACGTGCCTTGCTGTTGCCAGTTTCCGCACCTTTCCATTCCAGTTTGATGAAGCCCGCAGCAGAGCGATTGAAAGAAAAATTGGCTGCAACAAGTTTTGCGGCGCCTCAAATTCCCGTGGTCAACAACATTGATGTCCAGGTAGAGAGCGATGCGGATCGTATTCGCGATGCTTTGTATCGCCAAGCGTTTGGCCCCGTGCGTTGGGTCGAATGTGTCGCAGCCATCAAAGCGCGTGGGGTGTCCACCTTGGTAGAGTGCGGACCAGGCAAAGTGCTAGCAGGCATGATCAAGCGGATTGATGCTGAATTGGTTGGCATGCCTTTACTTGATCCCGCGTCTCTTGCAGACGTCAAAACGACCTTGGCCTGAGTATTGAAATATGAGTGAACAACAAATGACCCCTCAAGTGGCTTTGGTGACGGGGGCGTCGCGTGGAATTGGCGCAGCCATCGCCCAACTGTTGGCGCAACAAGGGTTTTCAGTTGTAGGCACAGCCACAACGGATGAAGGTGCAGCCAAAATCAGTCAAACCCTGTCAACTTATCCAGGTTGCAAGGGGACGAACCTGAACGTCAACGATGCGGCAGCGATCGAAGCGCTGGTCGATGACATCACCAAAGAACACGGTGCTTTGCACGTGCTCGTCAATAACGCGGGGATTACACGCGACATGTTGGCGATGCGTCTTAAGGATGACGATTGGGATGCGGTGCTCGACACCAACCTCAAAGCTGTATTTCGCCTGTCACGTGCCGTGATTCGCCCGATGATGAAACAGCGCTATGGTCGCATCATCAACATCACCAGTGTGGTGGGTGCTTCTGGCAATCCTGGTCAAGCCAACTACGCCGCCGCCAAAGCGGGGGTAGCAGGTATGACGCGTGCTCTGGCTCGCGAGCTGGGTAGTCGTAACATCACGGTCAACTGTGTGGCGCCAGGCTTTATTGAAACCGATATGACTGCTGCACTGCCAGCAGAACAACAAAAAGCCTTGTTGTCCCAAATTCCCTTGGGACACTTGGGCAAACCATCTGACGTGGCTCATGCTGTGGCGTATTTGGCCAGTGCCAACGCTTCTTATGTGACTGGGCAAGAACTGCATGTCAACGGTGGCATGTTCATGGTTTGAGCTGGCTCGAACCGACTGATTCAAAACGGTGTGTCCGCCCGGTTAAAATTGCGGACTTATTCACAACCCTCTGAGGGACCCCATGAGCGATATCGAAGCACGTGTCAAAAAAATCATTGCCGAACAACTTGGCGTGGAAGAGTCACAAGTCACCAGTGAAAAAGCCTTTGTGGCTGATTTGGGTGCCGACTCCTTGGACACCGTGGAATTGGTGATGGCATTGGAAGACGAGTTTGGTATTGAAATTCCAGACGAAGATGCCGAAAAAATCACCACTGTGCAAAACGCGATTGATTACGCGTTGACGCACAAAAAAGCCTAATTCATAGGAACCTCCGCATGAGCCGTCGTCGCGTCGTCGTGACCGGTCTGGGATGTATCAGCCCCGTGGGAAACACGGTGGCTGACGCCTGGGCCAATCTTTTGGCTGGTAAATCCGGCATTGGCACCATCACACGTTTTGATGCCTCTAACCTCAACTGCCACATTGCAGGTGAGGTCAAAGATTTAGATTTGGATCAATACATCTCGCCCAAAGAAGCGCGAGCCATGGATCGGTTCATCCACTATGGTGTGGCGGCTGCCATTCAAGCGGTGAATGACTCTGGCCTTGCTACGGGCGAAGCCCAAGGCGAGGAAGAGTCCACCCGTGTCGGTGTACTGATTGGTTCTGGCATTGGTGGCTTGCCACTGATTGAAGATATGCACAGTGAGTTGTTGGCCAAAGGCCCACGACGCATTTCGCCTTTCTTTGTGCCAGCATCCATCATCAACATGATTTCAGGCCACGTGTCCATGCGTTTTGGCTTCAAAGGCCCGAACTTGGCCGTGGTCACTGCCTGCACTACTGGCTTGCATAGCATTGGTGAGGCTGGCCGGATCATCGAATATGGTGATGCGGATGTGATGATTGCTGGTGGCTCTGAATGCACCGTGTCGCCCCTGGGCGTGGGTGGTTTTGCCGCCATGCGCGCGTTGTCGACCCGTAATGACGACCCCACTACCGCATCGCGCCCATGGGATCGAGATCGCGATGGTTTTGTATTGGGAGAGGGCGCTGGCGTTGTGGTACTCGAAGAGTATGAGCATGCCAAAGCCCGTGGTGCCAAGATTTACGCTGAGTTGTCTGGTTACGGCATGAGCGCAGATGCGGGCCACATGACAGCGCCAAACATGGACGGTCCAAGGCGAGCCATGCTCAATGCCATGCGTAATGCAGGTGTCAATGCGGACCAGATTCATTATTTGAATGCACACGGTACGTCGACACCGCTGGGTGACATCAACGAAACCAATGCCATCAAGGCAGCTTTGGGCGATCACGCCAAAAAAGTGGTGGTTAATTCCACCAAATCTATGACCGGCCATCTGTTGGGTGGTGCTGGCGGCATTGAGAGTGTCTTCACTGTCTTGGCCATTCACCACCAAAAGAGTCCCCCGACGATCAACATATTTAACCAAGATCCCGAGTGTGATCTGGACTACTGCGCCAATGTGGCGCGCGATATGAAAATCGATGTAGCCCTGAAAAATAACTTTGGATTTGGTGGTACCAACGGCGCATTGGTTTTCAAGCGCGTTTGAGTCGACTGCTATGTACAACGCCCCATCGGTTGCTTATCCGGTGGGGCGTTGTGCTTTTGAGCGTTGGCTTTACATAGCTTTCATGATTGCGACATGCGGCGTATGGTTCGCATGGGCCATAGTACAGCCTCGAAGTGTGTGGTTGTTTGTGGGTTTGAGTTGCGTTCTTGGTGCAGCGCTTTGGGGTCGGCGTGTTCTGCAACTCCCATTGGCGACTTTGTATTGGAACGGGGACGTGTGGCTTTTACATGAAGAAAATTCGAAACATGGTTCTGACCAGTTGGGGCAGCCTCATGTCTGTATGGATTTTCAACACATCTTGCTTTTGCGCTGGCAACCCTTATCTAAACCACACAATGTTGTCACCCGTTGGCTGTGGCTGAATCGCTCAACTCAGCCCACACGCTGGCAAGATCTGCGACGCGCTGTGTATGACCGTGCCTATTTGTCCTGAAAGAGAGCTCTTATGGCTTTGAAACGCTACCTGTCGATTGCCCTGATGATCAGCAGCTTGTCTGTGGCTGGTTTAGGGCTTGGTGTCACCGAACCCGCATTCGCGCAATCTGTGCGTACCCTGCCTGACTTCACGGATTTGGTGGAGCAAGTCGGGCCATCCGTGGTGAACATTCGGACCCTAGAAAAAGCTTCCGTGCGTGAGACTCAAAACAGTCCGCAAGACGAAGAAATGCAAGAGTTTTTCCGTCGCTTTTTTGGCGTGCCTATGCCAAGCCCTAATTCGCCGCGCCAGCAGCGCCCGAATAAACCCCAGCAACCTGACGAAGAGCAGCCGCGAGGCGTGGGTTCCGGGTTTATCTTGTCGAGCGACGGCTTCATCATGACCAACGCCCATGTGGTCGACGGTGCAGATCAAGTGGTAGTGACCTTGCCTGACAAACGCGAGTACAAAGCCCGCATCGTAGGTGCTGACAAGCGCAGCGATGTGGCTGTGGTCAAAATCGAAGCCAGTGGCTTGCCTAGCGTAAAGGTGGGGGATGTGAGTCGACTCAAAGTTGGCGAGTGGGTCATGGCCATCGGTTCGCCCTTTGGATTGGAAAATACGGTGACCGCAGGCATTGTCAGTGCCAAGCAGCGTGACACCGGAGACTATTTACCGTTTATTCAAACCGACGTCGCCATCAATCCAGGTAACTCAGGCGGGCCCCTCATCAATATGCGAGGTGAGGTGGTGGGTATCAATAGCCAAATCTATTCCCGCTCCGGGGGCTTCATGGGAATTTCTTTTGCGATTCCTATCGATGAAGCGATTCGCGTGAGCGAGCAACTGCGTGCGACGGGTAGGGTGCAGCGCGGTCGTTTGGGGATCCAGATTGATCAAGTGAGCAAAGAAGTCGCCGAATCTTTGGGGCTGAGTAAAGCCCAAGGTGCATTGGTGCGAGGTGTGGAGCAAGGCTCTCCTGCTGAAAAAGCGGGTCTCGAGGCTGGCGACATCATCTTGCGCTTCGATGGCAAGGCGATTGAAAAATCCTCAGACTTGCCACGCATAGTGGGCAACACCAAACCCGGCACTCGCAGCATGTTGCAAATTTTGCGTCGTGGCACGACCCGCGACATACCCGTCACGGTGGGTGAAGTTGAAGCTGAAAAACCTACCAAAAAAGCTGCTGCACCAGCGGAGAAGCCGAGCTCTTCTTCCTTGGCTGCAAAAGTTTTGGGGCTGTCTGTGAGCGATTTGAGCGATGCGCAGAAGAAAGAACTCAAGCTGCGTGGTGGTGTGCGTGTCGATGCCGTGGCTGAATTGGCTGCCCGTGCTGGCATTCAAGAAGGTGACGTGATTTTGGCGCTGTCTAACGCAGAAACACCGACTGTCCAGGTCTTTGAGGGCTTGGTGGCCAAGCTAGACCGCAGCAAACCTGTCAGTCTCTTGATTCGTCGTGGCGATTGGGCTCAGTACACGGTGATTCGTCCACAGCGTTAAACCCCTAAGACTCAGTCGGGTTTGGGGCTGATTTGGTGCGTGTGAGTTGAAAGAAAAATATTTTTCAATCTTCTCGGCCCTCTTATTTGTTTGCACTTACTAACTTAAATAAGAGGGTTCAAGCTCTTTTTGTATAGAATCGAGGGTCTGAAAGAGCTTTTGCGATATATCGCGAACCATGAAATCCACGATATGGGATTGGAAGATACGCTCCACAGGTGCTCCACAGATCACCCACAAGTTGTCCAAATAACCCCGCCTCCAGAATGTTGATAAGTTGTGAATAAGTCGATGTTGTTAGCCTGCAACGAGCGTGCAGCAGTGCCTAGGTCGCTGTACGTTTGCGGGTTTTTGCCTACAATGAAGTCCCAACTATCGCAGTTGCCATTGCTTGTTGGTTCTGGGCGCGTCAGCATCTGACGCGCCCTTTTTTCATGCCTTCAACCCTTTGAATTCAATCACTTAAGTGTCCCCCTTGATGAACCACATCAGAAATTTCTCGATCATTGCCCACATTGATCACGGCAAATCTACGCTAGCCGATCGCCTGATTCAGCGCTGTGGTGGATTAGAAGAGCGCGACATGGAAGCGCAAGTCCTTGACTCGATGGACATTGAGAAAGAGCGTGGGATAACCATCAAAGCGCAGACGGCTGCGCTGCACTACAAGGCCAAAGATGGACAGGTCTACAACCTGAATCTGATTGATACACCGGGCCACGTTGACTTCTCTTACGAAGTGTCGCGTTCACTGTCTGCATGCGAAGGCGCGCTCTTGGTAGTCGATGCCAGTCAAGGTGTCGAAGCGCAAACCGTTGCCAACTGCTACACCGCACTGGACCTCGGTGTGGAGGTCGTGCCAGTGCTCAACAAGATGGATTTGCCGCAGGCAGATCCCGACAACGCGAAAGCAGAAATCGAAGACGTCATTGGCATTGACGCCACCGACGCCATTCCCTGCTCGGCTAAAACAGGCATGGGTATCGAAGAGATTCTCGAAGCCGTGGTGGCCAAGATTCCGCCACCCAAAGGCAATCCCAATGCGCCCTTGCGCGCCATGATCGTTGACAGCTGGTTTGATACCTATGTGGGTGTCGTCATGCTGGTGCGTGTGGTTGATGGCCGCTTGGGCAAAGGAGAACGCTTCAAGATGATGGCCACCAACGCTGTCTATAACGCGGATAACCTGGGTGTCTTCACGCCGGCCAACGAGTCACGCGAGTCACTCGAAGCGGGTCAGGTGGGCTACATCATCGCGGGCATCAAAGAGCTGCAAGCGGCCAAGGTGGGCGACACCATCACGCTGGAAAAGAAGCTGCCCAACAACTTAGGACCTGCCGAACAAGCTTTGCCCGGTTTCAAAGAAATTCAGCCACAAGTGTTTGCAGGGCTCTACCCGACCGAAGCCAACCAATACGACGCCCTGCGCGACGCCTTGGAAAAACTCAAGCTCAATGACTCCTCCTTGCACTACGAACCCGAGGTGTCGCAAGCGCTGGGTTTTGGTTTTCGTTGCGGCTTCTTGGGTCTGTTGCACATGGAGATCGTGCAAGAGCGACTCGAACGCGAGTTCGACCAAGACCTCATCACCACAGCCCCTAGCGTGGTCTACCAAGTGGTGAAACCAGATGGCGAAGTCGTCTTGGTCGAGAACCCAGCCAAGATGCCCGACCAGGGCAAGATGCAAGAAATTCGCGAACCCATCGTCACCGTGCATTTGTACATGCCGCAAGACTATGTGGGCGCTGTCATGACCTTGGCCAATCAAAAGCGTGGTGTACAGCTCAACATGGCTTATCACGGCCGCCAAGTCATGCTCACCTATGACATGCCGCTGGGCGAAATCGTGCTCGACTTCTTTGACAAGCTCAAATCGGTCAGTCGTGGCTATGCGTCGATGGACTATGAATTCAAAGAGTTCCGCACGTCCGATGTGGTGAAGGTCGACATCTTGCTCAATGGCGAAAAAGTCGATGCCTTGTCCATCATCGTGCACCGCACCCAAGCGCAATACCGCGGGCGTGCCGTGGTGGCCAAGATGCGCGAGATCATCAGTCGTCAAATGTTTGACGTGGCCATTCAAGCCGCCATCGGTGCCAACATCATTGCGCGTGAAACCATCAAGGCCCTGCGCAAAAACGTGCTGGCAAAATGCTACGGTGGTGACATTAGTCGCAAGCGTAAGCTCCTAGAGAAACAAAAAGCAGGTAAGAAACGCATGAAACAAATTGGTTCCGTTGAAGTGCCGCAAGAGGCCTTCTTGGCCATCCTGCAAGTGGAGGATTGATGGCAACTTTGACCGCTTTTGTGCTCGCAGCCTTTGTGAGCTACGCCGGGTCGTGGTACCTCGGCCTGATTGAAGGCAACTTTGCGTTGCTGATGTTCATGGCCACCGTGGTCACGGGCATTTACTGGCTGGCTGAACGCTTTTACTTTTTGCCCCAACGCGAAGCTGCTGCGGCCACATTGGAGCAAGAGGCCGACAAACGCCGAGCTGATTTGACCAAGTTGGGCATTGCCCAAACCGATGTCGACGTGTCTGAGGCCAAAGTTCGTCTCATCATGCAGCCTTGGTGGCTCGATTGGACGGCGGGGCTGTTCCCTGTCATTGCTGTGGTCTTTGTCTTGCGTTCGTTCTTGTTCGAACCTTTCAAAATCCCTTCTGGCTCCATGATTCCGACCCTCTGGGTAGGCGACCTGATCTTGGTCAACAAATTCCACTACGGTGTGCGCTTGCCGGTTTTGAACATCAAAGTCACAGAGGGCAATCCGGTGCAGCGCGGCGATGTCATGGTCTTTCGTTACCCACCCAAGCCAAGCCTCGACTACATCAAGCGCGTGGTAGGTGTTCCTGGCGACGAAGTGGCGTACCTGAACAAGCAGCTCACCATCAACGGCCAGCCCATCTCGAAAGACGCCCGTGCCGACTTCTTTGAAGAAGACAGCATGCGCTACATCAAGCAGTTCGAAGAGAAGCTGCCCATCGGCTCGAAACCCTCTGAAATGACGGGCTTGCGTACCCACAACCTGCTCAATGACGCAGATCGTCCTGCCTTCGTGCCAGGAGCCGATGACTTTGTGTTCAAAGAGAACTGCCAATACACCGTCGAGGGCGTGACATGCAAAGTACCGCCAGGCCATTACTTCATGATGGGCGACAACCGCGACAACTCGCTCGACTCGCGTTACTGGGGCTTTGTGCCTGACAAAAACATCGTGGGCAAAGCCTTCTTTGTGTGGATGAATTTTGGCAATCTCAAGCGCATTGGCGCTTTTGAATGACCTCACGCACCCCCATGGCCCAAGCCTCATTGACTCAGCAACAAATCCTTGAAACCCTGCAACAACGCTTGCAGTACAGCTTTCGCAACCCTGCACTGTTGGTGCAGGCACTGACCCACCGCAGCTTCAGCTCCGACCACAACGAGCGCCTTGAGTTTTTGGGTGACTCCGTGCTCAACCTGGGCGTGGCCCATATGCTGTACCAGCGCCTGAGCACCTTGCCAGAGGGCGACCTCTCGCGGGTGCGCGCCAACCTGGTCAAGCAAGACACCTTGCACCACTTGGCTGTGGAGCTGGGCTTGTCGGGCATCTTGCGCTTGGGTGAGGGCGAGATGCGCTCTGGCGGTCAAAAGCGTGCCTCTATCTTGGCCGATGCGCTGGAGGCGGTGCTCGGTGCGGTCTACCTCGACGCGGGCTATGACGCTGCGCACGCCCTGGTGCAGCGCATCTTTTCGGCCGTTGAAATCAACCCCGACATGCAAGCCGTTGGCAAAGACCCCAAAACCGAATTGCAAGAATGGTTGCAAGCGCGCAAACTCAAGCTGCCCATCTATCGCGTGGTGGGTACTTTGGGTGCTGCGCACCGCCAGACTTTTGACGTCGAGTGCGAAATCCCAGAACTGGCCCGCTGCGAGCGTGGCATTGGCGCATCGCGTCGTGCAGGAGAGCAGGCCGCCGCAGCAGCCATGCTTCAAGTTTTAAAGGAGTCGACATGACTTCAGCCCAAGCCCCCAAAGACGACGCCACAGGCCAAAGCCTGCAAGACATTGACGCCATGTTGGCCGCCAGCAAAGGCAACCGCGTGGTAGCCAGTCCCGTGGCTGTGCCACCGGCGGAGCAGCGTTGCGGCTTGATTGCCATTGTGGGCAAACCCAACGTGGGTAAGTCCACTTTGCTCAACGCCTTGGTGGGCCAAAAAATCAGCATCACTTCGCGCAAGGCGCAAACCACGCGCCATCGCATCACGGGCATGCGCACCGAAGGTGCTGCGCAGTTCGTGTTTGTCGATACCCCGGGTTTTCAAACCATCCATGGCAATGCATTGAACAAGTCGCTCAACAAAACTGTGCAAGGCGCGGTGGGCGATGTGGACCTGGTGCTGTTGGTGGTCGAGGCGGGTAGCTTCACCCCCGCCGACGCCCGTGTGCTGGCCCTGCTGGCACCTGGCATTCCCACACTCTTGGTGGCTAACAAGCTCGACTCGGTCAAGAGCCGCGCCGATGTGGCCCCTTGGTTGCAGGAGATGCAAACCCGCCACCCCTTTGCCGAGTTTGTGCCCATGTCGGCCAAGAACGCCAAAGACGTGGAGCGCTTGCTAGGTATTTGTGAAAAGTACTTGCCCCAACAAGGCTGGATGTACGCCGCTGACGAATTGACCGACCGCAGCGAAAAATTCATGGCCGCCGAGATGGTGCGCGAAAAACTGTTTCGTCTGACCGGTGACGAGTTGCCCTACACCTCGACCGTGATCATTGACAAGTTCGAGGAAGAGCCCGGCAAGACCAAAGGTGTCAAACGCATGGTTCGCATTGCCGCCACCATCGTGGTCGAGCGTGATGGCCACAAAGCCATGGTCATTGGTGACAAAGGCGAGCGCCTCAAGCGCATGGGCACCGAGGCCCGTACCGAGTTGGAAAGACTCTTTGACGCCAAAGTGTTCTTGGAATTGTGGGTCAAAGTGCGCTCTGGCTGGGCCGACGACGAAGCGCGGGTGCGCAGCTTTGGCTACGAGTAAGTCCAGCACCTCCACCTACGCGCGTGGCATCACTCGCATTCAAGAGGAACCTGCGTTCGTCTTGCACCGCTACGACTGGAGTGAGTCCAGTTTGATTCTCGAAACCTTCACCCGTCACCATGGACGGGTGGCATTGGTGGCCAAGGGCGCTAAGCGTCCCACCTCCAATTTCCGCCCGGTGTTGCTGCCTTTGCAACCCCTGCACATCACCTACACCGGCGATGCTGAAATTCGCACCCTCAAAGGCGCTGAATGGGTAGGCGGGCACATCATGCCTCAGGGCGAGTCTTTGCTGTCGGGCTACTACCTCAACGAGTTGCTGTTGCGCTTGCTGGCGCGTGACGACCCCCATCCCCGCCTGTTCGATTTGTATGCCCAAGTGGTGCAGGTCTTGGCCTCTGGCCACGAAGGCACCATGGCGCCGGCCTTGCGTGCCTTTGAGTTGCTGCTGTTGCGCGACATTGGTTTGCTGCCCCAACTCAACGCCCAAACCCTCACCTTGGCCCCTCTGCAAGACCACGCGGCCTACAGCCTGGTCGCTGAAGGGGGCTTGCGCAGCCACAGCCCACAAGACCGCGTGGGCTTGGTGGGCTCGGTGTGGCAGCAACTCGATGCCAGCCTAGACGCTGACAGCCCCATGAGCGCCACCTTGCGCGTGTGTGCCGAGCTGCCCGCCGACCAACGCAACGCTTTGCAAGGCCAACTGCGCGCCTTGCTGCACTACCATTGTGGGGTCCACACCCTGCGCACCCGGCAGATGATGGTGGACCTTCAAGGTTTCTGATTCATGTCCCAGTCCCACACCCGTACCGCCTTGTCGGTCAACCTCAACAAAGTGGCCTTGGTGCGCAACACGCGCCACCTGGGCATTCCCAGTGTCACCCGTGCGGCCACCTTGTGCTTGCAAGCGGGTGCTGCGGGCATCACCGTTCATCCGCGTCCCGATGCGCGACACATTCGAGCCGATGATGTGCATGCCTTGGCTCAACTGCTCAAGGCCTGGCCGGATCGCGAGTTCAACATCGAGGGCAATCCGTTTCACAACCTGATGGACTTTGTGCAGCAGGTTCGTCCCCATCAGGTGACCTTTGTGCCCGACAGCGAAGGTCAATTCACCAGCGACCATGGTTGGAATTTTCCGCAAGACACTGAGCGTTTGAAACCTTTGATCGCCCAAGCCAAAGCCTGGGGCGCGCGCGTGAGCCTGTTCATGGACCCCGTGCCTGAGGCCATGGCCGCAGCCAAAGCGGTGGGGGCCGACCGGGTGGAGCTGTACACCGAAACCTATGCCAGTGCCTTTGGCACCCCCAGCCAAGCGGCCGTCTTGGCCGCTTTTGAAGCGACCGCGCAAGCGGCCTTGGCCGTGGGCTTGAGCGTCAACGCTGGGCATGACTTGAACCGCGACAACCTGGGCACCTTCTTACGCGCCGTGCCCGGCGTACTGGAGGTCTCCATTGGTCATGCTTTGATCGCCGATGCCCTGGAGATGGGCTACACCGAGACTGTGCGCGCCTACCTCGCGTGCATGCCCGCATGATCTACGGCATTGGCACCGATATTTGTGACATCCGGCGCATTCGCACGTCTTTGGAAAAGCACGGTGAGCGGTTTGCGCAAAAAGTATTGAGTGACAACGAGTTGGCCACTTGGCGCAGCCGCAGTCATCGGTGGCCAGAGCGCGGTGTGCGCTACGTGGCCACCCGCTTCTCAGCCAAAGAGGCCTTCAGCAAAGCCATCGGTTTGGGCATGCGCATGCCCATGACCTGGCGTTTGTGCGAAGTCGCCAAATTGCCCAGTGGCCAACCGGTGATCGTGCTCCATGGTGTGCTCAAAGAATGGTGTGACGCCCGTGGCCTTAAAGCCCAGGTCAGTGTGAGCGACGAGTCCGACTACGCCACCAGCTTCGTCATTGTTGAAAAAGAATAAGTTGTTCATGTCCCACCACGCCCCTCTCATTCTTGACATCGCAGGTACCGAGCTCACAGCGGTAGATCGTCAGCGACTGGCGCATCCGCTCACAGGCGGCATCATCTTGTTTGGTCGCAACTGGCACAGCCGCTCTCAGCTCACCGCCTTGTGTGCCGACATCAAGGCCGTGCGGCAAGACTTGCTCATTTGCGTGGACCACGAAGGCGGGCGCGTGCAACGCTTTCGCAGCGACGGCTTCACCCACATCCCGCCCATGCGGGCTTTGGGCGAGCGGTGGATGCAAGACGCCAAAGGTCAGCCGGGCAGTGGGGCCCTCGCCGCCATGGACGCCGCCACCGCCTGTGGTTACGTGCTGGCCAGCGAACTGCGCGCCTGTGGGGTCGACTTCAGCTTCACCCCTGTGTTGGATCTTGACCACGGGGAGAGCGGTGTCATTGGCGACCGCGCTTTCCATCGCGACCCACGTGTGGTCACTGCCTTGGCCAAAAGCCTGATGCATGGCCTGTTGCTGGCAGGCATGGCCAACTGCGGCAAACATTTTCCAGGCCATGGGTTTGTCAAAGCCGACTCGCATGTGGATATCCCAGTCGACAAGCGCAGCCTCAAAGCGGTGCTGAACGACTGCGCCTTGCCCTACAGCTGGCTCAGCACCACTCTCAGCAGCGTGATGCCGGCCCATGTGATCTACCCCAAGGTGGACGCCTTGCCAGCGGGCTTCTCGCCACGTTGGTTGCAAGACATCTTGCGCGGTCAATTGCATTTCAACGGTGCCATCTTCAGTGACGACTTGTCGATGGCTGGCGCGCGCCACATCCAAGGCCACGAGGTCAGCTTTGCCGATGCAGCCATGACCGCCCTCAACGCTGGATGTGATCTGGTACTGTTGTGTAACCAAAGTCTGGCGCAAGCGCCTGACCAGGGCAGGGCCTTGGACACCGCGCTCGATGAATTGACCGAAGGTTTGTTGAAAAACCGCTGGCAAGCCAGCGACGCCAGCGAACAACGCCGACGTGCCCTGTTACCTACCCATTCGCCGCTAGCCTGGGACGCGCTGATGACCCACCCCGCCTATGTGCGGGCACTGGACTTGCTGCCTTGAACCGCAGCCAGTTTTTCCCTAACCCCTAGGAAGTAGATGGCGACCAAAAATGGAAAAAACCAAGTCGATGACAGCGGCCTACGCTTCACCAGTCGTGAAAATGGCTCGCCCTTTGTTGGCATGGGCAAGGTGGGTGAAACCATGTCTTGCATGAAGTGCGGTGTGCACAAGCCGCGCCGTCTGGGCAGTCAACGCCGCTTTGCAGGCACACTGGCCTTCTTTTGTTTCGACTGCAAACCGCCTCTGGAGAAAAAATAACCATGGCCACCCCCAACTACAACTACGAAAAACGTCAACGCGAATTGGCCAAGAAAAAGAAAAAAGAAGAAAAGCTCAAGGACCGCGAAGCGCGTAAAAACTCGCCTGAAGGCGAGTTCGGCCAAGACCCTGACCACGCACAAAGCCCGGATGGTCCTACGCCTGAAGAGCCGCCTATCGTTTGATTTGATTTTTTACTGTCTTCACACCCCACTCACTGTCATTGCTTCTGAGGAGTTCTTACATGTTTGCGTCACGTCGATCGGTTATTTCCCACATCTTGCGCCCTCTGGCGGCGTTGGTCCTTACGGTGTCGTGCGGCTTGGCGGCTGCACAAGCCACCAAGCCCATCAAGCTCATGGTCGGTTTTCCTCCCGGGGGTGGCACCGATGCAGTGGCGCGTACCTTGGCGGAAAAACTCAAAGACGAGTTGGGCGTGGCCGTGGTGGTCGAGAACAAACCCGGTGCGGGTGGACAACTGGCGGCCCAAGCGCTCAAAGCCTCGCCTGCCGATGGCACAGTGCTGTTTTTGTCGCACGACCACACCATCTCCATCTTGCCTTTGGTGGTGAAGAACCCTGGCTTTGACCCTGCGCAAGACTTTGTGCCTGTGGCGGGTTTTGCCACCTTTGTGAATGCCTTGGCGGTGTCGGCTGGCACACCTGCCAAGTCGTTCAACGACTATGTGGCGTGGGTCAAAACGCAAGGCGCCGGCAAAGGTGCGGTGGGAATTCCAGCGCCCGCATCGACGCCAGAGTTCTTGGTCAAAGTGGTGGGTGAAAAATACAAACTCGACTTGGTGTCTGCCCCCTACCGTGGCAGCGCGCCCATGATGGCCGACATGTTGGGCAATCAAATTGCAGCCGGTGTGGGCTCGGTGCCCGACTTCATGGAGAACCACAAGGCCGGCAAAGTTCGCATCGTGGCGGTGCTCGGTGCCAAGCGCCAAGCGTCTTTGCCCGATGTGCCCACCTTCACCGAGCTTGGCTTAGGTGGTTTGGAAGACCTGCCTTACTACGGCATCTTCGCGCCTGCTGGCACACCCAAGGCCACCATCGACCACTTCGGTCAAGCGCTTGCCAAAGTGCTGGCCATGCCCGATGTCAACGAGCACCTCACCAAGATGGGTTTGACTGTGGGTTTCATGAGCGCGCAACAGTTGGCGCAACGTGAACGTGCTTACACCCAGGTGTGGGCCAAGATGATCAAAGACAGCGGGTTCCAGCCGCAATAAGTGGTCGATTCAGAATGAAAAAAAGCGAGGCCGTGGCCCCGCTTTTTTTCATGATGCAGCTTGCAGATTTCAAGCTTCGCGTCGCAAGGCCGGAAACAAAATCACATCGCGAATGCTCGGGCTGTCGGTGAGCAACATCATCAAGCGGTCAATGCCAATGCCGCAGCCGCCTGTGGGTGGCATGCCGTATTCCAGTGCACGCACAAAGTCGTGGTCAAAGAACATGGCTTCGTCGTCGCCGCTGTCTTTGGCGGTCACTTGGGCTTGGAAGCGGGCGGCCTGGTCTTCGGCATCGTTCAACTCGCTGAATCCGTTGCCGAACTCACGGCCCGTGATGTAGAGCTCAAAGCGCTCGGTCACTTCGGGGCGCACATCGCTGGCGCGTGCCAAGGGTGAAATTTCAACCGGGTGCTCGCAGATGAAGGTCGGTTGCCAGAGCTTTTCTTCCACCGTCTCTTCAAAGTACATCACTTGAAGGCTGGCCAAGCTGCGCGTGCTGAGCTTGTCTTTGTCTTCCTTGAAGCCTAGCTTCTTCAGCGCATCGATCAACCATTCGGCGTTGCCCACGTTGTCGCCCGCATCGGTGTATTTCAGAATCGCTTCAGGAATGGTCAAGCGCTCAAACGGCTGGCTCAAATCCACCGCCTTGCCACCATAGGTCAGCAGCAGTGTGCCGGCAGCCTTCATGGCGGCATCGCGCACCAACTCTTCGGTAAAGCTCATCAGGTCTTGGTAATTCCAATACGCCGCATAGAACTCCATCATGGTGAACTCGGGGTTGTGGCGTACCGAGATGCCTTCGTTGCGGAAGTTGCGGTTGATCTCAAACACGCGTTCAAAGCCACCCACGATCAAGCGCTTGAGGTAAAGCTCAGGCGCAATGCGCAAAAACATTTCTTGGTCCAACGCGTTGTGGTGCGTGGTAAAAGGTTTGGCGTTGGCACCCCCTGGAATCGGGTGCAGCATGGGTGTTTCAACCTCCAAGAAGTTGTGTTGCACCATGAATTCGCGAATGCCACTGACCGCTTTGCTGCGCGCCACAAAACGTTTGCGCGCTGTCTCGTCGGTCATCAAATCGACGTAGCGCTGGCGGTACTTGATCTCTTGGTCGTGCACGCCGTGAAACTTGTCGGGCATGGGACGCAAACTCTTGGTGAGCATGCGAATGCTACTGGCGTGGATCGACAACTCGCCGGTGCGCGTTTTGAACAACTTGCCTTCGCAGGCCACGATGTCACCCAAGTCCCAGTGCTTGAAGTCGGCGTAAATCTCTTCATTCACATCGTCGCGGGTGACATAAATTTGAATGCGTCCCGTGCTGTCTTGCAGCGTGGCAAAGCTGGCCTTGCCCATCACACGCTTGAGCATCATGCGACCTGCCACCTTGGCGAATTGGCCTTCTTCGGTCAACACCTCAGAGGTCTTGTCGCCATGCAACTCGTGCAAGGTAGCGGCATGGTGCGCGGGCTTGAAATCGTTGGGGAAGGCCACGCCGTGGCCTTGGGCCTGACGCTCACGAATCGCCTTGAGCTTTTCACGACGCTCGGCGATCAATTGGTTTTCGTCAATGGGAGCGGCTTCTGAGGCGGTGGGTGGAGTGTTGTGAGACATCTAAGGTTGTGCAGTAAGGCTGCGACGGGCAGCAAACCTCATATTTTAAGAGTTTCCCTTGGCGCCGCCCAAGTTGCCCTCGCGCCTGTGTCGACATCGACAGTCTGTCGCTGAAAGCGCAGAATGAATCGCATCCAGCAGGAGGGCCACGCCATGCATGACACCCGCACCGAGATCGACTCTATGGGTGCCATCGAGGTGCCCGCAGACAGGCTGTGGGGTGCACAAACCCAACGGTCTTTGATGTACTTTCAGATTTCGTCTGAAAAAATGCCGTCAGAAATCATTTTGGCCCTGGCCCGCATCAAGGCCGCTTGTGCCTATGTCAATGGGCAACTCCAGCTCTTGCCACAAGACAAGGCCCATGCCATTGGGGTGGCCGCACAAGAGGTTGTGTCGGGGCTTCACGCGCAAGAGTTCCCCCTCTCTGTGTGGCAGACCGGTTCTGGCACACAAAGTCATATGAATATGAACGAGGTGCTCGCCAACCGCGCTTCTGAATTGCTCGGCGTGCCACGTGGGCCACATCGCTGTGTTCACCCCAACGATGACGTCAACCGAGGACAGTCCTCCAATGACATATTTCCGACAGCAATGCATGTCTCAGCGGCCTTGGCGATCACTGGTGCTTTGCTGCCAGCGTTGCTGCGGCTGACAGACACCCTGCAGGCCAAGTCGGTGGCGTTCGAACACATTGTCAAGATCGGTCGCACGCACTTGCAAGATGCCACGCCCCTGACCTTGGGCCAGGAGTTTTCTGGTTATGCGGCACAACTGGTGCAAGCGGGCGCGGGGCTTCGGGCCGTGTTACCCGATGTGTACGCTCTCGCCGTGGGTGGCACCGCCGTCGGGACGGGCTTGAACACACACCCTGAATTTGGTGCGCGTGTCGCCGATGCGTTGGCGCGTTCGACGGGTTTGCCCTTGGTCAGCGCGTCCAATAAATTTGCGGCCCAAGCATCGCATGATGCATTGGTGGGCGCTCATGGAGCCCTCAAAGTGCTGGCTGTGGCCTTGATGAAGATTGCCAACGACATCCGTTGGTTGGCTTCTGGGCCACGTTGTGGCTTGGGTGAACTCACCCTGCCTGCCAATGAGCCTGGAAGCTCCATCATGCCCGGCAAAGTCAACCCCACCCAATGCGAAGCCTTGGCCATGGTGGCCTGTCAGGTCATGGGCAACGATGTGACCATAGGTCTGGGCGGTGCGCTGGGTAATTTTGAGCTCAATGCCTACAAACCACTCATGGCGCACAACTTTTTGCAAAGCGTGCGTTTGCTCAGCGCGGGCATGGACAGCTTTGAGCAGTACTGTATCCGTGGCCTAGAAGCACAACGAGAGCATATTGCCGACTTGTTGGGACGCTCGCTCATGTTGGTCACGGCACTGGTACCTCATATTGGCTATGACCGCGCCGCTGAAATTGCCAAATTTGCGGAACGTGAAAACCTCAGCTTGCGTGACGCAGCATTGGCTTTGAAGGCTGTTTCGGCAGCAGATTTTGACCGCTGGGTCCAACCTGAACACATGGTGTGATGACGCAGTTCCAAGTCTGTCAGCCTTGACTTTATTGATGAGTCGTCCACATCATGGACACGGTGGGTCTCAACTTGGGCCCGCCCATTTCATTTCCACCTCACACAGGAGAAAGCGTATGACCTCCATCAAAAGAATTTTTACCTGGGGATTCCTGTCCTTGTGCATCACCTTCCTCGCGAGCTGTGCTTCCATGTACGGAGATCCCAACATCGTGAAATTCAACAGCCAATTGATCGGTGGCAATGAAGTGCCGGCCAATAACACGATGGGACGTGGCACCTTGGACGCTGCGTTGAACAAAACCACCAACGAGCTGACATGGCGTGTCACCTATTCCGGCTTGACGGGACCTGTTGGGGCAGGCCACTTTCACGGCCCAGCCATGATGGGTGCCAATGCAGGGGTCGCGCTGGGCTTCAAAGGCAATCTGGACAGTCCGATTCAAGGCTCAGCCACGCTGACAGCCGACCAGGCACGAGACGTCTTGGCTGGCAAGTGGTACGTCAATCTGCACACCAAAGCCCATCCCGGTGGCGAAGTGCGTGCACAGCTGATGCCTGCCAATTAACCAGGCTCTGGTTCGTCTGGCTCGGGGCGCAGAGCCAGACTGAGTTGGTCCACCACCTCGGCCCAATTGGCATCTTCTTGCAGCAGCTCTTGCAGCAAGCTGGCTTGCGCGGGCGTCCAAAAAGCAGCATCTTGCAACCGGATGTTGAAAGCAAGTGGGCTGTGCTGGGTCAGAAATTTCTGGATATCCGCGGGTGTGGAGGAAAGACCTAGCTGGGCAAATAGCTCGGAGAAGCGAGGAAATAGTTTTTCCATGATCTGTGCTCCTTGGCAATGCAGTCTATGGACAACAAGTCCATCAACAACGCCACTTTATGTTCAAACCTGTTGCTTGTGTGTACTTTGAGTCAGCGCAGACAAATAAAAAAAGGCCCTCATCTGAGAGCCTTTGATTGGGTGTGGCTCGCTTGAATCAAGCCACCGCATCCGCAGGTTGTCTTTGCAACATGGCCAAGGTGTTGGCAATGGTTTTGCGCAGTTCACGGCGATCACAAATAAAGTCAATCGCACCTTTGGTTTGCAAGAACTCGGCACGTTGAAAGCCCTCGGGCAAGGTCACACGCACGGTGCTCTCAATCACACGAGGGCCCGCAAAGCCAATCAAGGCTTTGGGTTCGGCAATCACCACGTCGCCCACAAAGGCAAAGCCGGCAGACACGCCACCCATGGTGGGGTCAGTCAGCACGCTGATGTAGGGCAGGCCCTTCTTGGCCAAGCGGGTCAGCGATGCGTTGGTCTTGGCCATTTGCATCAATGACAGCAAGCCTTCTTGCATGCGCGCGCCACCCGTGGCGGTGAAGCAGATGAACGGCACTTTTTGTTCAATGGCGGTGTGCACGCCGCGCACAAAGCGCTCACCCACTACCGAGCCCATGGAGCCACCCATGAAATCGAATTCAAAGCAAGCTGCCACCACATTGATGCTGTGCACCGCGCCACCCATCACCACCAAAGCGTCGGTTTCGCCGGTGTTGTTCATCGCTTCTTTCAAGCGTTCAGGGTATTTGCGGCTGTCCTTGAATTTCAAGGCGTCCACAGGCACCACTTCTTGGCCAATTTCGTAGCGGCCTTCGCCGTCTAAAAATGCATCCAGACGTTGACGCGCCCCAATGCGCAGGTGGTGGCTGCAACTGGGGCAGACGTTTTGGTTTTGCTCCAGATCGGTTTTATAGAGCACGGTTTCGCAGCTAGGACACTTGACCCACAAGCCTTCCGGCACGCTGCGGCGATCCGCTGGATCGGTGTGTTGAATTTTTGGGGGCAGTAGTTTTTCGAGCCAACTCATGGTGAGTCCTTCGTCAGTTCTGAATCAAATGATTTTAGTCGTCTGGCTTATGCATCCAAGGCTTGGCGAATGCCAGCCAGGAAGTCATGGGCCGCTTGCACCGCTTCGCCCTCGGGCGCAGCTTCCAGCAACTGGATGATGCGGCTGCCAATCACAACGGCGTCGGCCACACGGCTGACCGCGCGTGCGGTGGTGGCATCGCGAATGCCAAAACCTACACCTACAGGGATGTGCACGTGCTGACGAATGCGTGGCAGCATGGCTTCCACCGCGTCGGTGTCGAGATTGCCAGCACCCGTCACACCTTTGAGCGACACGTAATACACATAGCCACTGGCCACACGTGCCACTTGCGCCATGCGTTGGTCGGTGCTGGTCGGGGCGAGCAAGAAAATCAGGTCCATGCTGTGCGCACGCAACGTGGCCGCGAACTCTTCGCACTCTTCGGGGGGATAGTCCACGATGAGCACGCCATCCACGCCTGCTGCGGATGCGTCTTTCACAAACGCATGCGTCCCGTGTTTCAGGTCGTAACACTCGACGGGGTTGGCATAGCCCATCAACACCACGGGGGTGGTGGCGTTGGTTTGGCGAAACTCGCGCACCATGCCCAACACTTGCGTGGTGCCAATGTGCAAGCGCAGTGCTGCTTCACCGGCTTTTTGAATCACCGGGCCATCGGCCATGGGGTCGCTGAAAGGTACCCCCAGTTCAATGATGTCGGCGCCAGCATCCACCATGCTGTGCATCAGCGCGGGCGTGATCTCGGCTTTTGGAAAACCGGCCATCACATAGGGAATCAAGGCTTTGCGGCCTTGGGCTTTGAGGGCTGAGAGGGTGACGTCGATGCGACTCATTTCGTGACCTTGATGGTGTGCTCTGTGGGGCCGCCTTTGACCGACTGTCCTTGACAGCTCGGGCGGCAAAAGAAGTCAGCGCCGCTCAAGTCGGCCACCGTGCCAATGTCTTTGTCGCCACGCCCAGACAGGTTGACCAAGATCGATTGATCGGGTGACATGGTTTTGGCCAGCTTCATGGCGTAGGCCACGGCGTGGCTCGACTCCAGCGCCGGAATGATGCCCTCGGTGCGGCATAGGTAGTGAAAAGCGTCCAAGGCTTCGGTGTCGGTGATGCCCACATACTCGGCACGGCCAATGTCTTTGAGGAACGCATGCTCGGGGCCCACGCCGGGATAGTCCAGGCCAGCGCTCACGCTGTGGGTTTCGGTGATTTGGCCGTTCTCGTCTTGCAAGATGTAGGTGCGGTTGCCGTGCAGCACGCCGGGCGCGCCCAACTGTAGCGAGCACGAGTGGCGATCTGTGTCCATGCCTTCGCCTGCGGCTTCCACGCCGATCAAGCGTGTTGTCTCAAACGGGATGTAGGGATAAAAAATCCCCATGGCGTTGCTGCCACCGCCCACGCAGGCCAACACCACATCGGGTTGTGCGCCATGGTGCATGGCGGGCATTTGCATGATGCACTCTTCGCCAATCACGCTTTGGAAGTCGCGCACCATCATTGGGTAAGGGTGTGGTCCGGCCACGGTGCCAATGATGTAGAAGGTGTTGTCCACGTTGGCCACCCAGTCGCGCATGGCTTCGTTCAGCGCGTCTTTGAGTGTGCGGCTGCCGCTCTCCACGGGCACTACGGTGGCGCCCAAGAGCTTCATGCGGTAGACGTTGGGGCTTTGGCGTTTCACGTCCTCTGCGCCCATGTACACCACGCATTCCAAGCCGTAGCGTGCGCAAATGGTGGCGGTGGCCACGCCGTGTTGGCCAGCACCGGTTTCGGCAATCACGCGGGGCTTGCCCATGCGCTTGGCCAGCATGGCTTGGCCAATGGTGTTGTTGATTTTGTGGGCGCCGGTGTGGTTGAGGTCTTCGCGTTTGAGGTAAATCTGTGCACCACCCATCTCACGGCTCATGCGGGCCGCGTGGTAGATCGGAGAAGGCCGTCCGACAAAGTGGGCCAACTCGCTTTTGAACTCTGCCATAAAGGCCGGGTCGTGTTGGTATTTGGCGTAGGCCTCTTTCAGCTCTTCAATGGCGTGGGTCAGGGTTTCGCTGACAAAGCTGCCGCCATAAGGGCCAAAGTGGCCGCGTGCATCGGGTTGTTGGTAGTTCGACATAGAGGGGCCTGCAAAAAAGGGCTGGGTTTTAACCCCAGCGCTTCAAAAAAAGAAATAGCTCAGAAGGAGTCTCAGCGCGCGTCTGAACGCGCGTGGTGGGCGTCTGCGGCACGCACAGCGTCTGTGAACCCGCGAATCAGGGCGGGGTCTTTGATGCCTTTGGCCGACTCCACGCCAGAACTCACGTCCACCGCCAGCGACAAGCCGCGGTCACGCAAGGCATGCAGGCCGTCTGTCACGTTGGCAGCGTTGAGTCCACCAGACAAGACGAGGTGAGCGTTGACGTTTTGAGGAAGCTGTGACCAATTGAATGCCTTGCCGCCACCGCCGTAACCGTCGACATGCGCGTCGAGCAGCACCGCTTGGGCGTCTTTGTAATCGTGGGCATATTTTAATAGGTCGAACGGGGCTTCGCCCTGGGCTGGTTCAAGGGGAATGCGGGCGGCCCGAATCCAGCGTCGTCCTAGTCGCTGTGCAATCTGGCGACATTGTTCGGGCGTTTCATCGCCATGAAATTGCAGCCAGGCACCCGGCACACGCAAACAGGCTTGTGCGATGGCCTCGGACGTCTCGTTGACAAACAGCAGCACGGGCGTGACAAAGGCTGGCAAGCGTTGCGCCAACACGGCGGCACGTTCAGCGGTGACAGCGCGTGCGCTGGGTGGGTACAGCACAAAGCCCACGGCATCGACGCCGGCTGCCACCACAGCGTCCACGTCTTGCTCGCGGGTCAGGCCACAAATTTTGATGCGGGTGCGGTTCATGGCAAACCATCATACGCAGGCGCCCCGTTGGGCAAGCCCCAATGGGCGTCGTACTGCGGTCCTAAAAAGTACAAGCCGTCAGGGCTGAACGTGCGGCTGGCAGCGTCGCGACTGCGCGCGACCAACACCTCGGCCATCCACTCGGGCGGGTGGGTGCCTTCACCAATGGGAATCAAACAACCCATGAGGTTGCGGATCATGTGGTGCAAGAACGCATTGGCTTCAAACTCAAAACGCCAATACGCGGAGTGGGGCTGCGTGCTGCGTCTCGTGATGCGGATACTGCGCAGCGTTTTGACGGGGCTCAACGCTTGGCAGCTGGAGGCGCGAAACGAGGTGAAGTCGTGTTCGCCCAGCAGGTACTCAGCAGCTTGCTCCATCGCTTCCAAGTTGAGTGGGCGGTACACCCATCCCACCCGGCCTACGTCCACGCTGGGGCGCACAGGAGACTCTAGCAGCACATAGGCATAGCGGCGTGAAATGGCGCTGCCTCTGCTGTGAAAACTATCGGGTACTACTTGAGCCCACTGAATGGCAATGTCGAGTGGCAAAAAACTGTTGGTGCCACGCACCCACGAGTACGGGTCGCGTTCTAAATCGGTGTCAAAGTGAATCACCTGCATCAAGCCATGCACCCCTGAATCGGTGCGACCTGCGCACAAGGTTTGAACACGGGTGGTGGTGAATTTTTGCAGCGCTGCTTCGAGGCGGTCTTGCACGGTTTTGCCTGAGAGCTGGCTTTGCCAGCCTTCGTAGGCCTGGCCGTTGTAGCTCAAGCCCATGGCGATACGCATGGGCTTTAGCCTCGCTCAGCCAGCCACTGCTTGGCGCGAGCTTGCACCTCGCCTTTGGCTTCGTTGGCGACTTCTTCCATCAGCGCGCGGCTGGTGTGCAACTGGCCAAGTTGCCAGAGCTCTTGCGCCAAATCCATGCGCACTTGGAACGGGTTGTCTGGCGTGGTGGGTTCGTCCAGGTCCAGAGAAATGTCCGGAATGTCCATCGTGGGACGTGCCGGTTGCGCTTGGGGCATGACTGGTTTTTCTGCCGCAGCTTGCGTGGGGGCTGCTTCATCGGCGCTGGTGCTTGGCGCCATGCTGGGAGCCACTTGCGGCGCCAAGTCGTTGGCGTGGGGCAAGTCCAGATCGAACTTCACATTCAAGGGCGGCAAGCCCTGAATGTTGTCACCCTGTTGGCGGTTGGCACGACGACTCCACAGACTGGCCAAAACCAGCAGGGCAATCAAACTGCCCGCACCCACTGGGGCCAGAGGGTGGTGGGTGAGTTGCCCCAGCCAGTCTTGGGCATTCGAGGCGGCACTGGCTGGAAGATCTGTTTCTAATGCGGCAGAGGCACCCGCTACCGTGGCTGTGGCTGCGGCGATCTTGCCCAATTCGGCAATGTTGCGGCCCATCTCTGCGGCACGGCTGGCGACTTCTTGCGCTTGGCGTTGTTGGGCTAATTTGTCTTCCACGCCACCTTGGGTGGGCTTGGTCAGCGTCAGCTTGTCTTCTTTGGCACTGGCCTTTTTGTTTTGCACACGTGCTTCGAGCTTGCCAGTGCTGTCGCGGCTGGCTATAGGCGCTGTGCCGCCCGGGGCGCGGGCTGCCAATTCAGCGCGATACGCCTGAAAGTTGGCAGTTTGCACTTGTATTTCTTTGCGTGCTTCTTCGCGTGACACCGCCTTGGCATCTTGCTCCGACGGCATGTTGAGCAACGAGCCCGATTTCAACCGGTTCACGTTGGCGTTCACAAATGCATCGGGATTGCTGCGCAACATGGCCACCAACATCTGGTCCAACGAGACGTCGGTCGGTTTGTTGCGTGCCGCCAGATCGCCTGCGGTGTCGCCGCGTTTGACCTTGATCGAGGCGGACCCACTGCCTACGACCGTGGGTGAGCTAGGCCCGTTTTGGCGGCCATCGTCCATTGACAAACTCACCGCACGCAGCAAGCGACCATTGGCCCAACGCAAATCCAGTAGCACGTCAATGAAATTGCTGGTCACTGTTTGCTGGCTGGTGATGGCCAGGTAAGGTCGCCCGTTGTTGCGCTTGAGCAGCTTGACCTGAATCTCCAAGACCGCACCATGGCTGGTAGGGATCTCCAGTTTGGTGGCCTTGTACACCTCAAGGCCAGCCAAAGCAGCTTGAAAATTCACTTGTTCTGCGGCCGTCATGTCCGCAATGTCAATCTCGGCCTTGAGGGTTTCGCCTTGTTTGGACTGCACCACAGGACGACTCAAAGTGAGTGCCTGCGCACTGCCAAGTAGTGTTAAGGAGAGGGCCGCCCACAACGCCGTGCGTTGGAACAGGGTAGATGCAGGGCGGAGGTCTCGGGTCATGTCCAGAATGGTAGCGGGTTTATTTCAACGTTCCAGCAGGATGCGCAACATGCGACGCAGCGGCTCGGCAGCGCCCCACAACAATTGGTCGCCGACGGTGAAGGCACCCAGGTAGTCGTTGCCCATGGCCAGTTTGTGCAAGCGACCCACAGGCACGGTCAGGGTGCCGGTCACGGCGGCGGGTGTGAGGTCACGCTCGGAGATCTCGCGTTGGTTGGGCACCACTTTCACCCAGTCGTTGGCTTGGGCCAAGATCGACTCGATCTCGTCCATGGGCACATCTTTTTTGAGCTTGATGGTCAGACCTTGCGAGTGGCAGCGCATGGCGCCAATGCGCACGCACAAGCCGTCAATCGGAATGCTGCCCGCACTGCGGAAAGCAGGCTTGCCCAAAATCTTGTTGCATTCGGCGCCGCCTTTCCACTCTTCCTTGCTTTGGCCATGCTCAACAGGGACATCGATCCATGGAATCAAGCTACCAGCCAGCGCCGTGTTGCGGAAGTTCTTGGTGGGGAAAGACGCATCGCGCATGGTGGCGGCCACTTTGCGGTCGATGTCCAAAATGGCAGAAGAAGGGTTGGCCAATTCGGTTTTCACCGCATCGTGCAGCGCACCCATTTGCGACAACAGCTCACGCATGTTTTGCGCGCCAGCACCCGAGGCCGCTTGGTAAGTCATGGCACTGACCCACTCAATCATGTCGTGCTTGAACAACCCGCCCATGGCCATCAACATCAGGCTCACGGTGCAATTGCCGCCGATCCAGTTTTTGCCGCCTTGGGCCAAGGCGCTGTCGATCACATCGCGGTTCACAGGATCCAGCACGATCACGGCGTCATCGGCCATGCGCAGCGACGACGCAGCGTCAATCCAGTGGCCCGTCCAGCCTGCGGCACGCAACTTTGGATACACCTCTTTGGTGTAGTCGCCGCCTTGACAGGTCAAGATGATGTCGCAGCGCTTGAGCGCCGTGATGTCATTGGCGTCTTGCAGCAGGGTTTCGTTTTTGGCAAAGGAGGGCGCTGGGCCACCCGCGTTCGAGGTGGAGAAGAACAGGGGCTCAATCAGCTCAAAGTCTTTTTCCTGAGCCATGCGGTCCATCAAGACCGAGCCAACCATGCCGCGCCAACCGACTAAACCTACTAACTTGCTCATTTCAACGCCTTTTCAAAGATAGAAAACAGTGCCAGACCAGACTGTTTGCCCGGCTCGTCTGGCCGGGGGGCGCACGACGGACCGGAGCTGAATCAGCCCTGAATGGTCGTGGTTTTGGGGGTGAATGCACGCGTGCCAACAGCAGCCTTGGCGGCTGTTGTTGAGTTCAGAGTGACGAACAAGCAGGCGTGAAACATGGCACTCATTGTATCGGATGGTGGCTTTGTGCTGGCTGACAAAAGACTGGCAGCTAAGGCAGCAAGGCCGCGCCACGTCGTGTGGCGATGACTTCTTCGGTGTGACGTCCCCAAACACAAAGAGCGCCATCGGCGCTCTTTGTGTTTGAGTTTGTGCAGATTTTTATACCAAAGCTTTCACCACGGCGTCACCCATTTGCGAAGTGCCCACCTTGGTGGTCCCTGCGCTGTAAATGTCGGGTGTGCGCAGGCCTTGAGCCAGCACCGCCTTGACGGCCGTTTCAATGCGGTCTGCGGCTTCAGCTTGGTTCAAGCTGAAGCGCAGCATCATGGCCGCGCTCAAAATGGTGGCCAAGGGGTTGGCCACGCCTTTACCCGCGATGTCGGGCGCACTGCCATGGCTGGGTTCATACAGGCCTTGGTTCTTTGAGTTCAAAGAGGCGGAAGGCAACATGCCAATTGAGCCCGTCAACATCGACGCCTCATCGCTCAAGATGTCGCCAAACATATTGCCCGTCACCACCACGTCAAAACGTTTAGGCTCTTTCACCAATTGCATGGCTGCGTTGTCCACGTACATGTGGTCCAGCGCAATGTCGGGGTACTCTTTGCCGACTTCGCTCACCACATCTTTCCAGAACTGGAAGGTTTCCAACACGTTGGCTTTGTCCACGCTGGTCACGCGGCCTTCGCTGCCCGATGCTTTGCGCTTGCGTGCGGCTTGGAAAGCCACATGGGCAATGCGCTCAATTTCGGGTTTGCTGTAGCGCATGGTGTCAAACGCTTCTTCGGCACCCGGAAAGTGACCATCGGTGGCCACGCGGCGGCCACGGGGTTGACCAAAGTAAATGTCGCCCGTCAGCTCGCGGATGATCAAGATATCCAGGCCCGAAATCAGCTCAGGTTTCAAACTGGATGCGCCGACCAATTGCTCGTAGCAAATGGCAGGGCGGAAATTGGCAAACAGCCCCAAGTTCTTGCGCAAACCCAAAATGGCTTGCTCAGGGCGCAGCGGGCGGTCCAACGTGTCGTATTTCCAGTCGCCCACAGCACCAAACAAAATGGCATCGGCCTCTTTGGCCAGCTTCAAGGTGCTGTCGGGCAGCGGGTGGCCGTGGGCGTCAAATGCAGCACCACCCACCAGGGCGGTTTCGGTTTCAAACTTCAAGTCAAGAACGTTGAGAACTTTGACCGCTTCTGCGACGATTTCGGTGCCAATGCCATCACCTGGCAAGACTGCGATTTTCATGAATCTTCTTTCTTGTGTTTAAGCAGTGTGTGCCAACCAGGGCTTGGTGGCCAGGCGTTGTGCTTCAAAGGCCTTGATCTTGTCGGCTTGGCGCAAAGTCAAGCCGATGTCGTCAAAGCCGTTGAGCAAGCAGTACTTGCGGAAAGCCTGCACTTCAAACGGAATGGTTTCGCCTTGGGGGCGCACCACCACTTGACGCTCCAGATCGATGGTCAACTCAAAACCTGGGAAAGCCAGTGCTTCGTTGAACAAAGCATCCACCGTGCTCTCAGGCAGCACGATGGGCAACAAGCCGTTTTTGAAACAGTTGTTGAAAAAGATGTCGGCAAAGCTGGGTGCAATCACGCAGCGAAAACCGTACTGGTCCAGAGCCCAAGGCGCGTGTTCACGTGACGAACCGCAGCCAAAGTTTTTACGTGCCAACAAGATCGAGGCACCTTGGTAGCGCGGTTGGTTCAACACAAAGTCAGGGTTGGGCTTGCGGCTGGCGGGGTCTTGACCGGGCTCGCCGTGGTCCAAGTAACGCCATTCGTCAAACAGGTTGGGGCCAAAGCCGGTCTTGCGAATCGACTTCAAGAATTGTTTGGGGATGATGGCGTCGGTGTCCACGTTCTCGCGGTCCATCGGGGCCACCAGGCCTTTGTGAGGTGTGAATTTCTGCATTATTTTTTCGTCGCTGCGTTTTCAATCGCCGTGCCGGCTTTTTGCACATCCTGCCCCATGCCTTTGACGGTGTTGCAAGCACTCAAGCTGGCGCTGGCAAGCAAGGCCAGGCAGACCCAGAAAAATTTGGTGGTGTTCATCAACGTACTCCCTTGAGGTTCAAGCAAACTTGCGCACGTCCACAAAGTGGCCGTGAATTGCTGCGGCAGCAGCCATGGCAGGGCTGACCAAGTGGGTGCGCCCACCTGCGCCTTGACGGCCTTCGAAGTTGCGGTTGCTGGTCGATGCACAGCGTTCGCCTGGCTCTAAGCGGTCGGCGTTCATGGCCAAACACATCGAGCAACCGGGTTCACGCCACTCAAAGCCAGCGGCCTTGAAAATTTCGTGCAGCCCTTCACGCTCGGCCTGTTCTTTCACCAAGCCAGAGCCTGGTACCACCAAGGCCTGTTTGACGTTCTTGGCCACTTTCTGTCCCAGCTTCTTGACCACTGCTGCTGCTTCACGCATGTCTTCGATGCGGCTGTTGGTGCACGAACCGATGAACACTTTGTCCACAAAAATATCGTTGATGGCCTTGCCTGGCGTGAGGTTCATGTAGGTCAAGGCACGCTCGATGGCGCTGCGCTTGTTGGCGTCTTTTTCTTTGTCCGGGTCTGGCACGCGGTCTTCGATAGACAGCACCATCTCGGGGGAGGTGCCCCAGGTCACTTGCGGCAAGATTTGGGTGGCATCGAGTTCCACCACCGCGTCAAACTTGGCGTCGGTGTCGGAATGCAAGGTCTTCCAGTAAGACACGGCGTTGTCCCACTCGACACCGCCCACAAACTGGCCGGTGGCCTTGTCGGTGCCAGGCGACAGCAAGCGGCCTTTGACGTAGTCAATGGTTTTGTCGTCCACGGCCACCAAGCCAGCGCGTGCGCCGCCTTCAATGGCCATGTTGCACAAGGTCATGCGACCTTCCATGCTCAAACCGCGAATTGCTGAACCGGCAAACTCAATCGTGTAGCCCGTGCCGCCTGCGGTGCCGATCTTGCCAATGATGGCCAGCACCACGTCTTTGGCCGTCACGCCTTTGGCCAAAGCACCGTCAACTTTGATCAACATGTTCTTGGCTTTTTTGGCCAGCAGCGTTTGCGTGGCCATGACGTGTTCGACTTCTGAGGTACCAATGCCGTGGGCCAATGCGCCAAACGCACCGTGGGTGGAGGTGTGGCTGTCGCCGCACACCACGGTCATGCCGGGCAAGGTGGCGCCGTTCTCTGGGCCAATCACGTGCACGATGCCTTGACGCTTGGACATGAACGGGAAGAACGCTGCCGCGCCAAAAGCTGAGATATTGCTATCCAGTGTGGTGATTTGTTCTTTGCTGATGGGGTCTGTGATGCCGTCATAACCCAGCTCCCAGCCCGTGGTCGGGGTGTTGTGGTCGGCTGTGGCCACGATCGAGCTGACGCGCCACACCTTGCGACCGGCTTCGCGCAGGCCTTCAAAAGCTTGTGGGCTGGTCACTTCGTGCACCAAATGGCGGTCAATGTAGAGGATGGCGGTGCCGTCTTCTTCGGTATGGACGACGTGCTCGTCCCAAATCTTGTCGTACAGGGTGCGTCCCATGAGTCTTCCTTTGGTACAGACTCTCATTTTAGGCCGATGGATCCACACAAACGGCGCGAGGTTTTTATCTGCCCTGATCGATCATGAACGCAGCACAGGCCCAGCAAACCACAGGGCTGGCGCCGCCATCAAGCCCTTGCCGCTGCACATGAGCGCTGTCATCTGCACGACAAAGCCCGGGGGGCGTGGGCCCTGGAGGCAAGAAAAAACCTGTCTTTGCGCAGTTTTAGGCCATTCTTTTGCTGGACTCAGCGCAAAATAGGGGGGCTGTCAGTTTCGAGGCCTTGCTTTGGACTGTGCCTGCACATCCCCACACTCATCAAGGAATCTCCATGGCTGAACAAGCTGCATTGACAAACAACCTGGTCATCGGCGAGGGCGTCACTTTCAACGGGACCATCGTGGCACCAGGGAAAGTTTTGATCAATGGCTCGGTCAGCGGCGAGCTCCAAGCCGACGACTTGCAGATTGGCAAGAACGGCAAAGTCACGGGCAAAGTGCAGGCTCGTGAAATTGATGTGCATGGTGAACTCAACGAAGACATCAATTGCAAAGAGCACATCCTCATCCACAGCACCGGCAAAGTCACTGGTAGCCTGGAATATTCAGAGCTTGAAATTCAACGCGGCGGCCGTTTTCACGGCGACATGAAGCAAAAATAATTTCAACGACAGCAGGCACGCACCTCCTGCGAATGTGACATTCTTGTCACACCTGTGCCCCACAATCGGCACATGAGAATCTTCCACATCACTACGCAAGCCGTGGTCGAAACGGTTGAATTGCCTGCTTGCATGCCAGAGCACGGCTTTGTGTGGATGGCTTTTGCGCGCCGCGAATTCGAGGTTTTGCAGCAAGCCATTCAAACGACGCTGGAGCACATGTGCGGCGCGCAAATCGTCGATTTGCATGTCTCAGACGTGCTCAACAACCAATTGCCTTCGCATTACGACTACACCTCGGATTACCACCTGATGGTGTTTCGTCGCCTAGCTGCAGGACAAACAGAGTCTGACCTGTCACGGCCCGGCGCCATCTTGCACCGATCGCGTGAAAAAGGTGGTCCGCCTGTGCTGCACCGCATCGACACCAGCCCGGTCGCTTTTGTCGTCTTTGACCGTGTGGTGGTCACCGTGCATCCCACCGACTGTGCGGTACGCGACAGCTTTGCGGCACGTCTGCTCCACACGGCGCAATCGTCGCTGAACCAGCAAGCCAACCGCATGCCCATGAGCCCGCCCGACTTGATGCTGCGTGTCATCAGTCAAATGGTGGATGGCTACTTGAATCTGCGCCGCGAACTGACCCGCCAACTCGACCATTGGCAGACCGAACTGATCAACCCCAACACCCGCTTCAACAACTGGAGTGCTTTGTTGGATGCACGTTTGTCATTGCATCATTTGGATGAAATTTGTGAAGACCAACGCGCCGCCATCCAAGATTGGATTGATGCCCTGGATGCAGTCAGCGAGCCCCACGCCGAGCATGTGCGCTCGTTTGAGTTACTCAAGGTGCGCAGCCGCGATGTGTTGGAGCACATTGAGCGCGTGGTCCACCATGTGCGTCGTTTAGAGCAAAGTGCCGAGACAGCGGTGCAAATGCACTTCAACGCGCAAAGCAACCGTACCAACGACATCATGCGC
Source organism: Limnohabitans sp. JirII-31 (assembly GCF_002778315.1). Lineage (GTDB taxonomy): Bacteria > Pseudomonadota > Gammaproteobacteria > Burkholderiales > Burkholderiaceae_C > Limnohabitans. The sequence continues at coordinate 241,578 of NZ_NESA01000004.1, forward strand.
ACGCTCACCGTGTTGACGGCCATCTTTTTGCCCCTGAATCTGATCACCGGCTTCTTTGGCATGAACTTCGAGAATTTCCCCATCCTCCATGACGCGCAAGGCCTGTGGTGGACCTTGGTCAGCATGGGGCTTTTGGCAGTGGTGCTGGTGGTCTTTTTCTGGCGCAAACGCTACTTGGGGCGCAGCAGCTGA
>NZ_NESA01000040.1 GCF_002778315.1 Limnohabitans sp. JirII-31
CATGATGAATCGTCGAGGAAACCTCAAGGCCCTGGCCGCAGCCGCAGCGCTGTCGGTGGGATCGTTTGCCGTTGTGCCGCAAGCCTTTGCCGCAGACACCATCAAGGTGGGCGTGCTGCACAGCCTGTCAGGCACCATGGCCATTTCAGAGACCGTGCTCAAAGACACCGTCTTGATGGCCATTGACGAAATCAACGCCAAAGGCGGCGTGCTGGGCAAAAAACTCGAACCCGTGGTGGTCGACCCCGCATCGAACTGGCCCCTGTTTGCAGAAAAAACCAAGCAGTTGCTGACCCAAGACAAAGTGGCCGTGATGTTTGGTTGCTGGACCTCCGTGTCGCGCAAGTCGGTGTTGCCCGTGGTTGAAGAACTCAACGGTTTGCTGTTCTACCCCGTGCAATACGAAGGTGAAGAGCTGAGCAAGAACGTGTTCTACACGGGTGCTGCCCCGAACCAACAAGCCATCCCAGCCGTGGACTATTTGATGAGCAAAGACGGTGGTGCTGCCAAGCGTTGGGTCTTGCTGGGTACCGACTATGTGTACCCCCGCACCACCAACAAAATCTTGCGCGCTTACCTCAAGAGCAAGGGCGTGAAAGAGTCTGACATCGACGAAAAGTACACCCCGTTTGGCCACAGCGATTACCAAACCATCGTGGCCGACATCAAGAAATTCTCAGCCGGTGGCAAGACAGCGGTGGTGTCCACCATCAACGGTGACTCCAACGTGCCGTTCTACAAAGAACTGGGCAACGCAGGCTTGAAGGCCAAAGACGTGCCCGTGGTGGCATTCAGCGTGGG
>NZ_NESA01000041.1 GCF_002778315.1 Limnohabitans sp. JirII-31
TACCAAGTGGAGAAGATCAGCTTTGCGGACGGCACGGTGTGGGGCGTTGGAGACATCGCCAGCAGGGTGACGCGTAACGGCACCGAGGGTGCGGACTACATGGTCGGGTTCACTAACTACGCCAGCCGCATCAACGGCTTGGGTGGCAACGACACGCTGATTGGTGGCAACCAGGACGACGTGTTGGACGGGGGTGAGGGCGATGACTCGTTGAGCGGAGGATACGGCAACGACACGCTGATGGGAGGTGCAGGCAATGACAGCTTGTCTGGGGATTCTGGCAACGACACATTGGTGGGAGGTGCAGGCAACGACAGCTTGTCTGGAGATTATGGAGACGACACGCTCACAGGTGGGGAGGGCAACGACTACCTCTCGGGAGGATTCGGAAGCGACACCTATGTGTTCAACCAAGGGGATGGGCAAGACACGATCAACGACTATGACTATTGGACGTGGCAAGACACAGACACCTTGCAGTTGGGGGCTGGGTTGTTGATGGGTGACATGCAAATCAGCCAGGAGGGTGAGGACCTCAAGCTGAGCTGGGGCACAGACACGGTCACCCTACAGAGTTACTTCAACAGCAGCGCGTACTACCAAGTGGAGAAGATCAGCTTTGCGGACGGCACGGTGTGGGGCGTTGGAGACATCGCCAGCAGGGTGACGCGTAACGGCACCGAGGGTGCGGACTACATGGTCGGGTTCACTAACTACGCCAGCCGCATCAACGGCTTGGGTGGCAACGACACGCTGATTGGTGGTAACCAGGACGACGTGTTGGACGGGGGTGA
>NZ_NESA01000042.1 GCF_002778315.1 Limnohabitans sp. JirII-31
GTCCTTGATCGGTTCTGCGTGTGCTTAGATAACTTTGGCGTCGTTTTTGAGCTTGTCCACCAGAGCGGCCACGTCGGCCACTTTGATGCCCGCGCTGCGCTTGGGCGGCTCGCTGACTTTCAGGGTCTTGATGCGCGGGGCCACGTTGACGCCCAGGTCTTCGGGTTTGAAGACATCGAGTTGCTTTTTCTTGGCCTTCATGATGTTGGGCAAGGTCACATAGCGCGGCTCGTTCAAGCGCAAGTCGGTGGTGATCACCGCTGGCAGGCTGATGGAGAGGGTTTCCAAACCGCCGTCGACTTCGCGGGTCACCTGGGCTTTGCCATCGGCCACCACCACTTTGGAAGCGAAGGTGGCTTGGGGCAGATGGGCCAGGGCCGCGAGCATTTGGCCGGTTTGGTTGCAGTCGTCGTCAATGGCTTGTTTGCCCAAGATGATGAGGCCAGGTTGTTCTTTGTCGACCAGGGCTTTGAGCAGTTTGGCCACGGCCAGGGGCTGCAGCTCTTCGCTGGTTTCGACCAAGATGCCGCGGTCGGCACCAATGGCCATGGCCGTGCGCAGGGTTTCTTGGCATTGCGTCACGCCGCACGACACCGCAATGACTTCGCTCACCACGCCCGCCTCTTTGAGACGCACCGCTTCTTCGATGGCAATCTCGTCAAACGGGTTCATGCTCATCTTCACGTTCGCAATGTCCACGCCCGAGTTGTCCGACTTGACCCGGACTTTGACGTTGTAGTCCACCACGCGTTTGACAGCGACCAATGCTTTCATGGGAA
>NZ_NESA01000043.1 GCF_002778315.1 Limnohabitans sp. JirII-31
CGGTGATTGCGGCAGCAGGTGGGACAAGCGGGCCGAGCCTGGCCCAACTGCAAGCGCTGGGTGTGAGCGGGGTGACAGCAGACAACCTGGCGGCAGTGCAAGCGGCGATAGCGAACACGGCAGACGATGGCTCAGGGGTGAGTAGCCTGAGCGCGCTGCAGTCGGTGGTGAGTGCAGCGGCAAGTGCGGCGGCAAGTGCGCTGAGCACGTTGAGCGAAGCGGCGACAAGCAACAGCGCAAGCGACAGCAGTCCTGGGGTGGAGGTGTATGGGGCGGCTGGGGTGAGTGGGGTGACGGCGGACAACCTCAAAGCGATCAACAGCGTGCTCAACACGACAGGGGTGAGTGCAACGAGCGTGGACACGACGGCAGAAGTGCAGGCGCTGGTGGATGCGTACAAGTTGGTGTTGGCGGGAGCGGATGCAGACGCGAGCGATGACAACGTGAGCGTGACGACAGCGCAATACGGCTTGTTGGGGGTGGAGGGTTTGGGTGCTAAGAGCACGAGCTTGCTCAACGACGTGGTGGACGCAAAAGCGCAAACGGAGGTGGACACGGCGGCGGAGTTGCAGGTCTTGGCGAGTGCGGCAGAGGCGGTGATTGCGGCAGCAGGTGGGACAAGCGGGCCGAGCCTGGCCCAACTGCAAGCGCTGGGTGTGAGCGGGGTGACAGCAGACAACCTGGCGGCAGTGCAAGCGGCGATAGCGAACACGGCAGACGA
>NZ_NESA01000044.1 GCF_002778315.1 Limnohabitans sp. JirII-31
GGCTGGCGTAGTTAGTGAACCCGACCATGTAGTCCGCACCCTCGGTGCCGTTACGCGTCACCCTGCTGGCGATGTCTCCAACGCCCCACACCGTGCCGTCCGCAAAGCTGATCTTCTCCACTTGGTAGTACGCGCTGCTGTTGAAGTAACTCTGTAGGGTGACCGTGTCTGTGCCCCAGCTCAGCTTGAGGTCCTCACCCTCCTGGCTGATTTGCATGTCACCCATCAACAACCCAGCCCCCAACTGCAAGGTGTCTGTGTCTTGCCACGTCCAATAGTCATAGTCGTTGATCGTGTCTTGCCCATCCCCTTGGTTGAACACATAGGTGTCGCTTCCGAATCCTCCCGAGAGGTAGTCGTTGCCCTCCCCACCTGTGAGCGTGTCGTCTCCATAATCTCCAGACAAGCTGTCGTTGCCTGCACCGCCCGTCAACGTGTCGTTGCCATCTGCTGCATTGAGAGTGTCGTTACCTGCACCTCCCATCAGCGTGTCGTTGCCGTATCCTCCGCTCAACGAGTCATCGCCTTCACCCCCGTCCAACACGTCGTCCTGGTTACCACCAATCAGCGTGTCGTTGCCACCCAAGCCGTTGATGCGGCTGGCGTAGTTAGTGAACCCGACCATGTAGTCCGCACCCTCGGTGCCGTTACGCG
>NZ_NESA01000005.1 GCF_002778315.1 Limnohabitans sp. JirII-31
TTGGTTCGATGACTACAATTCTTATCACCCGCACAGTGCGTTGGGATATTTGCCACCGACCGTGTTCAGGGAAAAACAATCGGTAACTTGAATATACCGACGGTACTGGATTACAGGGTCAAGACCAACGGGGGCTTGAAAGTCGCACTCACAAACCGCATTGAAATTGCTGAAGTGGAACCATCATCATGCAAAGAAAATGTTTGTATGCCATTAGTCAAGATAGTACTACCCAAAATGTCATAGCCATATTTACCATCACACACGGGAAAATACTTTAGTGTCATTGTTGGATATTGATTTGGCGGCACTTTTACATTCACATAAGCCGTTGCCCAAGTCTGCCCGCCATGCCCATCGTCTGACAAATAATCAAACGATGCAGTTCCCGTAAATCCCGTCGTGGCTTGAAACTGCACTTGACCATTCACGATGGATGCATGACCGTTCGCGTGGTCTCTCACGGCACTGACGGTCAACGAGTCGCCATCCACATCGCTGTCATTGCTGGTCAACTGATTGAAAGCAACCGTCACGGGTGTATTTTTATAAGTATCAAACTTGTCGTCCACGGCCACTGGCGCATCGTTCACTGCGGTGACAGGAATGACTGCTTGCACTACGGCTGATTCAGCCCCTGCGGCATCGCGCACTTTGTATTGAAACGATGCGTTGCCGTTGTAGTTGGCATTGGGCGTGAACACCACATTGCCATTGCCGTCCAAACTGACCGAGCCTCCCGAAGCATTGCCAACCCAGCTCAAACTCAATGCGCTGCTTGCATCATCAATGTCGCTGTCGTTGGCCAACAGGGTCGATTTGTTGATGTAAAAAACCGCATCCTCGCTAGCGCCCGTCACGATTTCGCCTTGCGCCGTTGGTGCATCGTTCACGGCGCTGACAACAACCGTTGCGGTCACCGCATTGGATTCCAAACCATCAGGGTCTTTGACCCAGTAGGTGAATGTTGCATTGCCGTTGTAGTTGGTGTTCGGCGTGAACACCACATGACCACTGGCATTCAAATAGGCCGTGCCGCCTGCGCCCGACAGAACGCGCGAAATGGTCAAGCTAGCTTGTGTGTTATCTACGTCTGTGTCGTTTTGCAGCAAGGCACTGCTCAATATCGTGAGCTGCTGATCTTCCACGTCCTGAACCGTCTCACCCGTTGCCACAGGCGCATCGTTCACGCTCAGCAGCGTGATCGTGGCGGTAGCAGATGCAGCGCCTCCATTGCCATCATCGACGGTGTAATCAAAGCTTGCCGTTCCGTAGTAGTTGGCGTCGGGTACAAACAAAATCGTGCCATCGGCGTTGAGCGTCACGCTGCCGTGCCGTGCATTTGAAACGGCTTTGATGGTCAGCACTTGTCCGTCCGTTGCCGCATCCACGTCACTGTCGTTTTTAAGCAAGTCGCTCTGATTGAGCAGCAAATTTGAATCTTCCGATGAGCTGATGGTTTCGCCTGTTGCGACAGGCGCATCGTTGACAGCGGTGATGGTGAATGCTGCCGTTGCCTGTGACAAGGCACCACTTTGATCGCGCACCTGGTACACAAAGCTTGCCACCCCGTGGTAGTTGGCATCTGGCGTAAAAACAATCTCGCCATTGACCAAGGCCACGGAGCCGTGCGTGGCGTTGCCCACCGCAGATACGGTCAAGACATCGTTCGTACCGCCCAATAAAGCATTGGTGCTATCCGCGTCGGTGTCGTTGGATAACAGTTTGGCAAAACTGATGTGCAACGCGTTGTCTTCCGCGCTACCGCTCAAGCTGTCATCGGATGCAACAGGTACGTCGTTGATCTGAGCCACATTGATCGACACGGTGCCTGTTGAAGTTCCGCCCGCACCATCGCTCACGGTGTATTGAAAACTTGCAACACCGAAATAGTTTGCATCGGGCGTGAAAGCAATGCGTCGGCTGCCATCGGCTTGCGTAACGAACCCCACCGTGCCATGCGTGGCGTTGCTGACTGCGGTGATGCTCAGCACCTGACCATCGGTTGCCACGTCTATATCGGTGTCGTTGGTTAGCAAATCAGAGGGGATAAACCAAAGCGTGGTGTCTTCGTTGGTACTGACTGTTTCGCCCGTCACAACTGGCACATCATTGACGGCGTTAACGGTAATGCTCACGCTGGCGTCTGTGGTGCCGCCGTTGCCATCACTCACGGTGTAGGTGAAGCTGGCTGTGCCGTGGTAGTTGGCGTTGGGGATGAAGCGGATGTCGCCGTTGGCGAGCATGCTCACCGTGCCATTTGTCGCGCCTGATACGGCGGTGATGGTTAGCACTTGGCCGTCGGTGGCCGTGTCTACGTCGCTGTCGTTGTTTAAGAGTTGCGCCTGAGTGAAGGTCAACCCCACATCTTCGTCGGTACTGCTGAGCTCGCCCACCGTGACGGGTGCATCGTTAACCGCTGCTAGGTTGATGGTGGCTAGGGCGGTGGCATGTCCCCCATTGCCGTCGCTCACCGTTTAGTTGAAGCTCGCTACACCGTGGTAGTTGGCGTCTGGCGTGAACTGCACGGTTTGCGTGCCGTCTGCGTTGTTGATCAAACTCACAGCGCCGTGGGTCTGCCCGCTAATGCTGCTCACCGAACTCAAGCTCAGGACTTGGCCATCGGTGATGGTGTCTACGTCACTGTCGTTGGCTAGCAGTTTGCTGGCTGCTATGTAGAGCGTGGTGTCTTCGTTGGTACTTGTGCTTTCTCCTAGCACCACGGGTATGTCGTTGACCGCATTGACGGTGATGCTCACGCTGGCGTCTGTGGTGCCTCCGTTGCTGTCGCTCACGGTATAGGTGAAGCTGGCTGCACCGTGGTAATTGGCGTTGGGGATGAAGCGGATGTCACCGTTGGCTAGCATGCTCACCGTGCCGTTGGTAGCCCCCGAGACTGCGGTGATGGTTAGCACTTGGCCGTCGGTAGCGGTATCTACGTCGCTGTCGTTGTTTAAGAGCTGTGCCTGGGTGAAGGTCAACCCGGTGTCTTCGTCTGTGCTGCTGGTCTCGCCCACCGTGACCGGTGCGTCGTTAACAGCTGCAACCGTCACCGTCGCCACGGCAGTGGCATAACCTCCGTTGCCGTCGCTCACGGTGTAGTTGAAGCTGGCTGTGCCATGGTAGTTGGCGTCTGGCGTGTACTGCACGGTTTGCGTGCCGTCTGCGTTGTTGACCAACGCCACCGTGCCATGGGTCTTGCCGCTGATGGTGCTGACTGAACTCAATGTGAGCACTTGGCCGTCTGTCGCTGTGTCCACGTCGCTGTCATTACTCAATAGGGTACTGACTGCGATATTGAGTGTGGTGTCTTCGCTGGTGCTGACCGTCTCTCCCAACACCACCGGCGTGTCGTTGACCGCGTTGACGGTAATGCTCACGCTGGCGTCTGTGGTGGCCCCGTTGCCGTCGCTCACGGTGTAGGTGAAGCTGGCTGTGCCGTGGTAGTTGGCGTTGGGGATGAATTGAATGTCTCCGCTGGCCAGCATGCTCACCGTGCCATTTGTCGCGCCCGATACGGCGGTGATGCTCAATACCTGGCCATCTGTGGCGGTGTCCACATCGCTGTCATTGGCTAATAGGTCAGCTTGCGTGAACACGATGGCGGTGTCTTCGTCTGTGCTGCTGGTCTCGCCCATCGTGACCGGTGCGTCGTTAACAGCGGCAACCGTCACCGTCGCCACGGCGGTGGCATAACCCCCGTTGCCGTCGCTCACGGTGTAGTTGAAACTGGCTGTGCCATGGTAGTTGGCGTCTGGCGTGTACTGCACGGTTTGCGTGCCGTCTGCGTTGCTGACCAAAGTCACTGTGCCGTGGGTTTTGCCATTGATGCTGCCGACAGCGCTCAAGCTCAGCACTTGGCCATCGGTGATGGTGTCTACGTCACTGTCGTTAGCCAGCAGCTTGCTGGCTGCTATGTTCAGCGTGGTGTCTTCGCTGGTGCTGACCGTCTCTCCCAGCACCCCCGGGGTGTCGTTGACCTCGTTGACGGTGATGCTCACGCTGGCGTTGGTGGTGCCGCCGTTGCCGTCGCTCACGGTGTAGGTGAAGCTAGCTGTGCCGTGGTAGTTGGCGTTGGGGATGAATTGAATGTCTCCGCTGGCCAGCATGCTCACCGTGCCATTTGTCGCGCCCGATACGGCGGTGATGCTCAATACTTGGCCGTCTGTGGCGGTGTCCACATCGCTGTCATTGGCCAGCAATTCAGCTTGCGTCCATGTGATCGCGTTGTCTTCATCAATTTGGTCGGTTTCATCTGCTGTCACTGGCGCGTCGTTGACTGCTGACACCGTCACTGTTGCTGTTGAAGTGGCATAACCTCCATTGCCGTCGCTCACGGTGTAGTTGAAACTGGCTGTGCCGTGGTAGTTGGCATCTGGCGTGTACTGCACGGTTTGTGTGCCGTCTGCGTTGGTCACCAAACTGACCGTGCCATGGGTTTTGCCACTGATGCTGCTGACAGAGCTTAAGTTCAGCACTTGGCCGTCTGTGGCTGTGTCTACATCGCTGTCGTTGCTCAACAGGGTACTGGCTGCGATGTTGAGGGTGATGTCTTCGCTGGTGCTGACCGTCTCTCCCAGCACCACCGGCGTGTCGTTGACCGCGTTGACGGTAATGCTCACGCCGGCGTCTGTGGTGGCCCCGTTGCCGTCGCTCACGGTGTAGGTGAAACTGGCTGTGCCGTGGTAGTTGGCTGTGGGGATGAATTGAATGTCTCCGCTGGCCAGCATGCTCACCGTGCCATGAGTGGCGTCTGAGACAGCGGTGATGCTCAGCACCTGGCCATCTGTGGCTGTGTCTACATCGCTGTCATTGGCCAGCAACTCAGCTTGCGTCCATGTGATCGCGTTGTCTTCGTCAATTTGGTCGGTTTCATCTGCTGTCACTGGCGCGTCGTTGACGGCTGACACCGTCACTGTTGCTGTTGAAGTGGCATAACCTCCATTGCCGTCACTCACGGTGTAGTTGAAACTGGCTGTGCCATGGTAGTTGGCGTCTGGCGTGTACTGCACGGTTTGCGTGCCGTCTGCGTTGCTGACCAAAGCCACCGTGCCATGGGTTTTGCCACTGATGCTGCTAACCCCACTCAGGCTTAGCACTTGACCATCGGTGATGGTGTCCACATCGCTGTCGTTAGCGAGCAGCTTGCTGGCTGCTATGTTCAACGTAGTGTCTTCGTTGGTATTCGTAGACTCGCCTTGCACCACCGGGGTGTCGTTGACAGCCCCAATGCTTAAAGTCACCGTGTTCGTACTTGTGGCACCAAAAGTATCTGTCACCACATAGTCAAAAGTCGCTAAGCCGTGGTAGTTGGCATCCGGCAAAAACTCAATTTGCCCTGAACTCAACAAGCGCACTGTGCCGTGACTGGCATTGCCCACACTTTGCACTGACAGGCTGTCGGCATCGGTCAGCACATCGTTGTCGGTGTCGTTGGCCAATACATCCGCTTGTTCAAGAATGATGAGTGTGTCTTCCGTGCCATCAAAGCTGTCACTCTGACTGACTGGCGCGTCGTTGACGGCACTCACACCCGCCACAACAAACGCGGTGCTGGTGGCACCAGATACATCGGTTATTTCGTAACTGAACCTGACATTGCCGTGGTATTGCGCATCGGGCACGAGGTTGATCGTGCCATCTGTGTTGAGGGTGACAGTGCAATGCAGGGCGTCAAACACCCGACTGATGGTGAGGACGTCAGCATCGGTCGCAATATCGTTATCGGTGTCATTTGCTAACAGCTGTTTTGAGGTCAGCACGATGGCACTGTCTTCTTGGGTGACAAACACATCACCCAACGCTTTCGGGCTATCGTTGACTGCAAGCACCGTCAAATTAACGCTCGCGTCTGTGGTGGCTCCGTTGCCGTCACTCACCGTGTAGGTGAAACTGGCTGTGCCGTGGTAGTTGGCGTCGGGAGTAAAGCGGATATCGCCATTGGCCAACATGCTCACCTTGCCATTTGTCGCGCCTGATACGGCGGTGATGGTTAGCACTTGGCCGTCGGTGGCGGTGTCTACATCGCTGTCGTTTTCTAAGAGTTTTGCTTGTGTGAAGGTCAACCACACATCTTCGTCTGTGCTGCTGGTCTCGCCCACTGTCACCGGCGCATCGTTGACCGCTGCAAGGTTGATAGTCGCCACTGCGGTGGCGTACCCCCCGTTGCCATCACTCACCGTGTAGTTGAAGCTGGCTACACCGTGGTAATTGGCATCGGGGGCGAACTGCACAGTTTGCGTGCCGTCTGCGTTGTTGACCAAACTCACTGTGCCGTGGGTTTTGCCACTGATGCTGCTGACAGCGCTCAAGCTCAGCACTTGGCCATCGGTGATGGTGTCTACGTCACTGTCGTTGTCAAGCAGTTTGCTGGCTGCTATATAGAGCGTGGTGTCTTCGTTGGTACTGGTGCTCTCGCCTTGCACCACCGGTGTGTCGTTGACTTCGTTGACGGTGATGCTCACGCTGGCGTTGGTGGTGCCGCCGTTGCCATCACTCACGGTGTAGGTGAAGCTGGCTGCACCGTGGTAGTTGGCGTTGGGGATGAAGCTGATGTCGCCGTTGGCGAGCATGCTAACCGTACCATTGCTCGCGCCCGTGACGGCGGTGATGCTCAATACCTGGCCGTCGGTGGCGGTGTCTACGTCGCTGTCATTTTTTAAGAGTTGTGCCTGGGTGAAGAAGATGGGAATATCTTCATCCACACTGTCTGTATCTTGTTGGGTAACGGGAGCATCGTTCACGGCGCTGACGTCTACATTGACTGTGGCGGTGGTGCTGCCGTTGTTGCTTGCATCGTTGCCGTCGTTGACGATATAGGTGAATTGGGCACTGCCATGGAAATTGCTGTCCGGCACAAAGCGTATGCGTCCATCTGCCAACAAGGTTGCCGTGCCATTCTGTGCGGCGGCAATGCCTGTGATGCTTAGCACCTGACCATCGGTGACCGAGTCCACATCGCTGTCGTTGCTCAGCAAGTCTGCCACGTTGAAATAGATGGCTGTGTCTTCTTGTGTCTGCCCTGTTTCACCCTGCGTCACCGGTGCATCGTTGACAGCAGCAATCACCAGCGTCGTGCTGCCCGTGGTGCTCAAACCATATTGGTCTGTCACGGTGTAGGTGAAGCTGGCCTCGCCATGGAAGTTGGTGTTGGGCATGAACACCACCACACCGTCGTTCAAGCTGACCTGCCCGTTCACCGCATCTGCAACCGCTGTGATGGTGAGTGCGGGTGCATTGGGGTCTGCGCTGGCGTTGGGGCTGCTGTCGTTGGCCAACAAAACGTCTTGGCTCAAGCGCAACACTACGTCCTCGGTGCCGGGCAAAGTTTCGCCACTGACGACGGGGTAATCCAGTGTCACGTAAGTAGCGGCACTCGCGCTCACGCTGGACGTGGTGGATGTTGCGTCTGTCGATGTTGCTGTTGCACTGCTGGTAGCAGACGTGCTGTCTGAACTGGCTTTGCTGCTGGTTGCGCTGCTGATCACCACCGCCTTGACCACCACCACAGGTGCAGCCTCTGTCACAGGGCTGGCTGGCGTTGACGAAACAAAGGCAGGCGAGGACGTGCTACTGGATGTGGCTGCGGTTTGCACCGTCTGCACACCCTGCACCACCAGCACAGGAGCAGAGAACACCTCAGCCTGTTTGACGACCACTTCTGCTGGCGTGGATGGTGCAAGTGACGTGTTTGAGCTTGCGCCTGAAGTCGGCAAGGTGGTGGTGAACTGGTTGTTGGTGCTCACCGCGTTGGCGCTGTTGCTGCTTGGGTTGGTGTTGCTGCCAGCGCTGACCACATTGGCCTGCACCGCTGCCGCCTCTGCCGCACTGGCGGTGGCCCCTAAACCGACCGCGCCTAAAACCCCCAAACCCGCCGCCCCAAACATGCTGCTGCCAGCGCTCTCAATCATGTCTTGTGTGACAAGGCGAATTTCATTGGTCGACGACGCCTGGGTGCTGGGCACGAAGGCCAGCCGCGTCTCTGGGACGCGGATGCTGTTGGCAGCTGGGCTAGGTGTTGGAACTGCATCACTCTTGATTCGACTGTCGCCCGCCACAAAGGTGACCTGCGCGTTGGGCTTGACTGTGGCTTGGGTGGGTGCATCACTGACCACCCGCGCATCCCCAGCCGCGACGGTGCTTTGTGTGGTTTGATTTGCTGCTGCTTTGACGGGCCCAAAATTTGTGGCACCTGTCGCCGTTGTCTGTGTGGGTGCACCCTCCACATTGCCACCGCCTTGCCTGTGTGCTTCTTGCTCTGCGGTACCTTCCCAGTCGCCCGTGCGCAAGGCTTGCTGCTCATAAGTTTGTTCGCGCTTGTCCACCCAGCGTGTGCCACCTTCATCGGTGATCTGCACTTGGCCTTGGTAGCCTTCGTGTTCCAAGACCGTGCCTGCGTCTAGGGTGCGCAGCGTACCGTCGGGGTTGACTTCTCGTATCTGCGTGAATTTGATGCCCTCTGTGTCTGCTTTGAGGGTTTGTGCTGTCAGCGCATCGGTGTGGCCGTCGGCATACGTCACCTCGCCTGTTTTGAAGTTGATGCTGCTGATGTGCTGGCTAGCCAAACTGCTGACTTCGTTGCCTGATTGAACACCGTCTTGGTTGACATCGACCCACAGTTTGATGGCGGCAAACGCCGGGTCGCTCTTGTCAATCGTTCCGTCCCCGTTCGCATCTAACCACTCGATGTTGTTGCGTTGCAAGTCTGCGTTGGCATTGGCCAGTCGTGCTGCGTCAGTGGGATTGCCTTCGCTGGTGTTGCCGCCTAAGTTCAAGATGTCGCGGGTTTCGATCAGACCGTTGCCATTAAAGTCAAGAACTAAAAGAGCTTGTAAGTTACCAGAGAAATCTTTTGCGGAAAATAACTGTGTTTTTTCTAAATACCCATCACCATCGACATCTCTTAACAACTCAATTGTCGAGGCAACCTCTCCTCGCGCATGTACCAACAGTGCGCCATAAGTTTGACTCTTAAAGTCTGCAGATTGTGATGCATCACCATAAACTGCACTTGATCGAAGCTGGATGAGTGCATTGGCTTCGAGAACTGTTGTATCAGCACCTTGAAGTTGTTGCTCATGAATATCTGATTGCGTATTAATCCAATGCTCTCGAATCGTCTCATATTCCCAAGATGTTTGAATACAACCATCTTGGCTTAACTTGTCATGTAGCTGCTCTCCGAACCCATTTAAATTGATGGCTTGAAGCTTCTCTGTACCTTCATCTGAATAGCTTAAAAAATAAGCTCGGTCTCCATCAAATTTAATTTCTGGGAGCTTTGCTGGATTTAGTGCAACGTGATACTGATCCCATTGCAGCTCTGGTACGCCATCTAAGTTGAGCTTTCGATCAATCCGGTCGTTTAATAAGTCCACTTGTATTTGGGCTTGACTCAAAATTTCCTGAGCATACATTTTGGCTATTTGCCCACCCAATCCGTTATTCCGGTTCTGTGCCGTTGCGTTACCTGCGCTATCCAATGTAATTTGAGCCGTCCCACTAATTTCAACGCTGAGGTCACGTGCAACGTTCGTCACATCGTCAATACCGACATCTGCATGTTTTGTGATTGATTGGAATTTTTCAATATCAACAGCCCATTTAGGTTGGATACAGAAATGACCTTCTGCAAAGGATAAAAATCTTGTGGCTGATGCCCAAGAAAAGCTGTCTGTGTAACCTGTTAAGGCTCCATTTTTCTGGTCCCACTGCACGCTTGGTAGCGTCGAGGCATTCACACTAACGTGGAAACTTGTAAATACAGCAGGATCAACCCCTTGTGCGAATAGTGCTTCATCTATTGCCTGGTTACGCTGAGTGACTATTTGATTTAATCCATCAAGTAGCTGGTTTGCTACTGAAATTGCAGCATTGGCCCCCCCGCTTTGATCGATATCCACCAAAGGAATAATTTCTCCATTGGCATTCCAGCCAAAATGCACAAGGCCTAAGGGCGGAGGTGGTGGATCGTCGTCGCCCCAGAGGCCGCCCAAAGCACCACCGATAAACCCGCCAATGGCTCCACCAATAGCTGCTCCAATTGGCCCGCCCATGACAGCACCAATGTCTTCACCAATGTAGGTGCCCAACATCGTGCCTGCTGCAACTTCGGGGTTATCTTCAAAGTTGCGAATGGCCAATGCATAGCTCAGGTAAGGCACCGACTCGCCCGCAGCCGTGTTGCCAAAGGCCTCGTTCATGGCGTTGTCCAGCGCACGGTCACTGACCACGTTGATGCCGTTGGCAATGATGAGGCTGTCTCCGCTTTGCAGGCCTTGCGCCAAACTGAGCCAGCCTGCGGCTGCGCCTAAGTCGCCGGGCAGGTTGTTGCCCGTGGCACCAAAGGCTTCTCCCAATTTGTCGGTGGCGTTATACAAGTTGACCAAGGCGCTGAGCTTGCCCACATCGCTCAAGTGGTCCCAGTTGTTGGCAGCCATGAGGCTGTTGAACAAGGCGCTGGCTTGTTGTTGGGCTTGGGTGTTGTACTGATCTTGGGTTAGAACGCTGCCTTGTTCGTTGATGTGTTGGTTGACTTCTACCGTGTTGCCACTGGCATCGATGGCGGTGGCTTTGAGGTTCAAGTCGCCTGATGACGAGTGAACAATCTCGCCCACGATGTCGCCGTCTGCGGTGGCTATCAATGCACCGCCACCGGGCAAGGTGTAGAAGGAGAGGGATTTGTCGTTGCCTAGCCCTAGCTTGTCCATCTGCGCCGCGAGTGCGTCTTGTTGCGCTGTCGTGAGGGTGTTGGCTTGCGTGTCTAGGTAGTGGGTGAAAGTGTTGGTGTTGGCATTGGTGGGGGCGGGTGTATCGGGTAACGTGCCGTTGGCGTCTGCCACCTGCACACCTTTGTCGGTAGGTAGTTTAGGGTTGCTGAACACATCAAGGAGGTTTTCGAAAACCTGCGCTGCATCGCTACCTGTTCTCAGTGCGTTGCTCACCTCACCTGTTGCGGGGTCGTATTGCTGCACTTGATCGCTGGTGCCTGTGCGCACTTGCACGATGCCCGTCTCAGGGTCGCGCTCCATCGTTTGACCTGGCCCTGCACTCAGCAGCACATGGCCGTCTTTGTCGAGCAGTTTGGCGGTAACTGTGGTTTGACCATTCGCTGTGGTGGATGTGCTGACTACGCTAGTGCCATCGGGGAGAGTGGCGTCGATGGCGTCGCCGGCAATACTCGCAGGCCGCTTGGCGATGATGACCACGTCATCAAGCTTTGTTACAGAATTCGCACTGGTCTCGGTAGCTAAATTTTCTCGATTCGTATCGTGTAAGTCATAGCCAGAGAATTTCTTTACATACGACGAAATTCGAGTCCCATTCCCGTCAATGTTGTCATCTACTCCATCCGATTTCAAATATCGTTGAAGCCCGCCAACACCTTTTAGGTGCGCCCCAGCAATAAGACCACTTTCCGTAATAAATGTTCCATCTGAAAGTGTTTTACCAATGTACTGATCTAAACCAAGATTTTCTATATAGTTCCATTGTTTATCAACGTAAGCGCGAATAGCATTCTCTTGCGCCTGTGAATTAGATAAAAAATCATCTTTGCTTGATACACCATCCTTACCCGTCCACTGCCCTCTCCAATCATTCTGAGTACTTCCATCTCGCTTGTAATAGCCAGCGTCGATTAGAGCAGTTTCACCGACTTGGTATTTTCCTAAGTATCCGAATTGATTGACTACAGAGTAATTCCCGCCAGATTCCCTTGCAGCCAAGCTCGTCAAAAAATCTGACATATTTTTCATTTTTTAGCTCCGAGCAAATTCGACAAAACACCCGTCAACTCAGTGCTGGGCGACGATATCGATTCAATGTCTGATCGAATAGACAACATCCCCCAGCCAGCACCTGAAGAAGGTGCATAAACGAAATACAAATACTCTGCATCACACGCATGAGGACGACAAGTTGAATAGATATAAATCACGTCGCCATTTTTTAGGGTTTTCTTTTCAGCGGGACTTGTAGGTCCAGAACCAAAAGACACCCACTTCAGTCCAAGATATGGCTCAAATACTTTTTTGTAAGCAGCAGAAAAGCGTTGCTCTTTCAGAGCGTTAAAAAGAAGCGGTTGCACCTGCTCCTGCTCCTGCTGAAAATTGTTTTGCGCCCAAATTGCAGGCGTCATTAAAAACACAGCACAAAGCAAGCATCCTCTCCACGCTTGACCTATGGCATTGCCCACAAACACCACTTTGCCTTCAGCTTGATTCACAACCGATGAGCCTAGTGGCGCAGCAATGTCTGAACCCTTGTGGTTAGTTCCTTCGTATTGCTGTTGAAGCTTTGTGTTATTTGCATCAATCATGCTTTGTCTCCCTGATGTGCTTTAGCGTGAGCCATGCAATGACGAGAAGCGGATAGATGAGTTGTCTAAGAAAGAAATACTCCGTTTCGGCAGGGGTCGTGTTTTCGTGGAAATGGCCGCCAAGAATTAGCGTTTCGCCAAACCCGTAGAAAAATGCACCAAGAGCAGCCCATCTCAATGTGGACTGATGCCGCAATGGGAAAAGGAGCGCACAAAGCAAAAGTACGCTGGCTGGAATCGCGCCCCACAAGCTGGCTGCAACCCAAAACCCGCGTGTCCAACTAATTCCATCCATCTCGGCACAAGCTCGCACACCACCCCACAAAACAAAAATCCAAATCAACGAACTCAACCGCTTGGATTTAGGTTGCTCTTTGGTAACTACTTCGCTTTGCGTTTCTGCGTTCATGCAGCGCTCCTAAAAAACTCGTCGTTTTTCGCTATTTGATTTGTGTCACTACTAGCTATGTCTTCTTGTGTCTGCCCTGTTTCACCCTGCGTCACCGGTGCATCGTTGACAGCAGCAATCACCAGCGTCGTGCTGCCCGTGGTGCTCAAACCATATTGGTCTGTCACGGTGTAGGTGAAGCTGGCCTCGCCATGGAAGTTGGTGTTGGGCATGAACACCACCACACCGTCGTTCAAGCTGACCTGCCCGTTCACCGCATCTGCAACCGCTGTGATGGTGAGTGCGGGTGCATTGGGGTCTGCGCTGGCGTTGGGGCTGCTGTCGTTGGCCAACAAAACGTCTTGGCTCAAGCGCAACACTACGTCCTCGGTGCCGGGCAAAGTTTCGCCACTGACGACGGGGTAATCCAGTGTCACGTAAGTAGCGGCACTCGCGCTCACGCTGGACGTGGTGGATGTTGCGTCTGTCGATGTTGCTGTTGCACTGCTGGTAGCAGACGTGCTGTCTGAACTGGCTTTGCTGCTGGTTGCGCTGCTGATCACCACCGCCTTGACCACCACCACAGGTGCAGCCTCTGTCACAGGGCTGGCTGGCGTTGACGAAACAAAGGCAGGCGAGGACGTGCTACTGGATGTGGCTGCGGTTTGCACCGTCTGCACACCCTGCACCACCAGCACAGGAGCAGAGAACACCTCAGCCTGTTTGACGACCACTTCTGCTGGCGTGGATGGTGCAAGTGACGTGTTTGAGCTTGCGCCTGAAGTCGGCAAGGTGGTGGTGAACTGGTTGTTGGTGCTCACCGCGTTGGCGCTGTTGCTGCTTGGGTTGGTGTTGCTGCCAGCGCTGACCACATTGGCCTGCACCGCTGCCGCCTCTGCCGCACTGGCGGTGGCCCCTAAACCGACCGCGCCTAAAACCCCCAAACCCGCCGCCCCAAACATGCTGCTGCCAGCGCTCTCAATCATGTCTTGTGTGACAAGGCGAATTTCATTGGTCGACGACGCCTGGGTGCTGGGCACGAAGGCCAGCCGCGTCTCTGGGACGCGGATGCTGTTGGCAGCTGGGCTAGGTGTTGGAACTGCATCACTCTTGATTCGACTGTCGCCCGCCACAAAGGTGACCTGCGCGTTGGGCTTGACTGTGGCTTGGGTGGGTGCATCACTGACCACCCGCGCATCCCCAGCCGCGACGGTGCTTTGTGTGGTTTGATTTGCTGCTGCTTTGACGGGCCCAAAATTTGTGGCACCTGTCGCCGTTGTCTGTGTGGGTGCACCCTCCACATTGCCACCGCCTTGCCTGTGTGCTTCTTGCTCTGCGGTACCTTCCCAGTCGCCCGTGCGCAAGGCTTGCTGCTCATAAGTTTGTTCGCGCTTGTCCACCCAGCGTGTGCCACCTTCATCGGTGATCTGCACTTGGCCTTGGTAGCCTTCGTGTTCCAAGACCGTGCCTGCGTCTAGGGTGCGCAGCGTACCGTCGGGGTTGACTTCTCGTATCTGCGTGAATTTGATGCCCTCTGTGTCTGCTTTGAGGGTTTGTGCTGTCAGCGCATCGGTGTGGCCGTCGGCATACGTCACCTCGCCTGTTTTGAAGTTGATGCTGCTGATGTGCTGGCTAGCCAAACTGCTGACTTCGTTGCCTGATTGAACACCGTCTTGGTTGACATCGACCCACAGTTTGATGGCGGCAAACGCCGGGTCGCTCTTGTCAATCGTTCCGTCCCCGTTCGCATCTAACCACTCGATGTTGTTGCGTTGCAAGTCTGCGTTGGCATTGGCCAGTCGTGCTGCGTCAGTGGGATTGCCTTCGCTGGTGTTGCCGCCTAAGTTCAAGATGTCTCGCGTCTGAATGACGCCATCACCATTGAAGTCAATAGTCAGTACCGCTTGCAAGTTGCCTGCGCTGTCTGTGGCGGCCACTGCTTGGGTTTGCTCAAAATATCCATCGCCCTCGACATCGCGCAGCACTTGCGTGAGTTGGGTTTGGGCCGCTTGCACACCGGGGATGTCACCCAGGTGCAGCACCAGCGCACCAAATGTTTGGCTCTTGAAGTCGGCGCTTTCTGCGGCATTGCCTTGCAAGCTAAACGCCTCATTGCCGGCATAGGATTGGCCGCCTACGCCTAGTTTGAAGTCGTGGGCTAGCTCAGTGAGGTGCGCTTGGGCTTGGCTAATTTGATGGCCTAGCGCGTTGTAGTTCTGCTCTTGGCCTGCTTTGAGTTGCTGCTGCGAATAAACACCATCTTCCGTTTGAACGTCAACGGTCTCCAGCAACGCATCGCGCTGGGCTTGCAGCTGTTGTATTTGTTCTTGAGCATGTTGCCACTTCGCTTGCTCGGTCTGCACTTGCCATGCAGGAGCGAGGCCGCCGTTGTTGCTCAAAGTTTCCAGTAATTTCTGCGCAATGCTCTCGCTAAATATAGGCTCATGGAATGTGGTGCCATCGGTCATGGTGACCTCTAGCCACGCACCACCTGTTTGGCTGCTGTAGCCGATGCGCGGAATCAAGTACGGGTTGATGGCCACGTCGTCTGCGCTGCTGGGGTTCTTCTCGTTGATGGCTTGCACCACAGCTTCGAGCAAGCTCTGCACACCTGTGGCCAAGTTGTTGGCCACATCACCACCGCCACTTTGGTTGTAGTCGATGGTGTGTTGGATGTTGCCGTTGGCATCCCAACTGAAATGCACAGCGCCATCTGGGGGTGGGGGTGGGTCGTCGTCGCCCCAGAGGCCGCCCAAAGCACCACCGATAAACCCGCCAATGGCTCCACCAAGTGGCCCACCAAAGTACATGCCCACCAAGGTGCCAATGCTCTGCGCTGGGTTGTCTTCTAAATTGTTGAGCGCCAACGCTATGCTGACGTAGGGCACGGCATTAGACATGGCGTTGCTGGCTGCCGCACTCTCTAAAGCCGACTCTGCCGCCGCGTCAAAGGCCGCGCTGCTGGCAGCATCGACGGTGCTTTGCGCCATCATGTCGTCCATCATCTGCATGGCCGCATCGCTCATGTAGCTGCTGTACGCGTTCAACCCCATTTGCCCCACTTGCAAGCCGCTTTGCAGCGTCATCCACCCGTTGCCGCTGTCGAGGCCTTGCATGAGTCCCAGCACACTGGCAAAGCCACCCAAGTCGCCGGCTAGCTCTGCGCCTACAGCGTGGGCTGCGTTGTACGCACCCGTGAGTGCGCTGAGTTTGCCGACATCGCTCAATTGATCCCACTGCTGGAGGTTCATGAGTCCGTTGAACAAACCTATGCCCTGCGCCACGCTTTGTAACTGGGCTTGGTTGTACTGCTCTTGGGTTTGAACGCTGCCTTGTTCGTTGATGTGTTGGTTGACTTCTACCGTGTTGCCACTGGCGTCGATGGCGGTGGCTTTGAGGCTGAGGTCACCCGTGCTGCTGCGGTTAATCTCGCCCACGATGTCGCCGTCTGCGGTGGCTATCAATGCGCCGCCACTAGGCAAGGTGTAGAAGGAGAGGGATTTGTCGGTGCCTAGGCCTAGTTTGTTTATCTGCGCCGCGAGTGCGTCTTGTTGCGCGGTGCTGAGAGTACTTCCTTGCGTGTCTAGGTAGTGGGTGAAAGTGTTGGTGTTGGCATTGGTGGGGGCGGATGTATCGGGCAACATGCCGCTGGCGTCGGATTCGCTCTGTTGTGTGTTTTCTTGAGCTTTGTGAACTTGGTCGCTTTGCAAGTCCATGCCGTTCACAGAGTCGGCGCTATAAATATTGATCTCTGGAGTTCCCCGAGGGTCTTGCAAAGACGTCAACAATTCACTCTGCGAAAGAACCCGCCGTTCACCACTTACGGTTGTTTCGATGACCTGAGGAGAGCTTGCATCTTGTGCGTGTGCCAGATGTATTCGATTGCCACTTTGCACAACTACCGCCACGGGTTGCATTTCACCGTCAACAACCTCACGATCAAAAAAAGCGATGGCTTTGCCACTTTTATCGACCAACGCTTGTATTTGCCATGTATTGCTCGACGAACCATCCGAAGAAATAGGCGCATAGAGCACCGGCTTACCATCACGACCCAGAAACATGGTTTGCAATGTCAACGCGCCCGCATCAGCAATTTGTCCCTTGACGCCTGCGAGCATGTACAAGGCATCTTCAATCTTTACTGAGCTGTGCTCTGCCACGGTTTGCAACGCCTCCCCCGTGGCAAGTCCAGCTAGCGGGTTTGCTAAAAATGTACCCAACGTTGCCAAGGTGTCCACGCCACCCATTTGACCCAGCGCAGGAATGGGAACAACCTGTGTTTCCTGAAACTGTTCTCCGAGTTTGGCAATATTGGATGTGGTGACGTTTTGTATCTTTCCCGTGATGTCGTGCCCACTTTCAGGCTGGCCATTTTCAAGTGCGATTTGTTTGAATTGCGGCGTATCAATCAAACGTGCCGCACCAGGCGCATCTTGTACTTGTGCGTCAACACCGTACATCTTGGCCACCACTTGAGCCAACATGCCGCCTAGGCTGTGGCCTGTGGCTAGGGTGGTGATTTTTGGTGCATCAGTAATGTTATCCTGCTCAGCATATTTACCAACTGCATCGACTGCCATTCCCTGAGCCTGCTTCATATAAGCAGCCGCATCGGTGAACTGTCCATTCCAAGTGCCGTTAGCTGCTGCTTTGAGTGCTGTGGTTAAGTCAGTGGTTGAATCACTCCCTCGATAGGCCACCACCAACTCACCTGTTTTAGGGTTCACATATGCACTGGCGGCAAAGTCGGGGGATTGGGGATTTTCTAAAACAACTTTAAGTGGCTCAAACCCTGCGGGTGGAATGAACGGCGTTTTGCTGTCATAGGCCCCGCGCGCAAAAGTTGAGGCCTGAACAGCCTTGCCACTCACGCTTGATAAATTCAAATCGCTCATGGCTTATCTCCTTTGGGCATGCCTTCCCACACCCCTTTGTAAAAGTTGTGCTCTTGCTCACGGTCTTGTTTAACCACTTCGCCTGCACGCGAACTCCAAGCAGCAGGCAAATAAATTTCGTACAAAACCTTGTCTACCTTGAAGGTCATCTTGTCTTCAAGCTGCAGGTTCAATGTTTGCCCGTTGACAAACGGATGCCCCCCGCAACCATGGTTGAGCTTTAGATAGCTGTAGCGGCCATGAATCTCTCGGTCATAAGCCATGGTTTGCAAACGTCCCGTACCTTGACGCGCACCTACCGACTGCCAGTACAAATCTTTTCCTGTTTCAGGGTCGACGAAGGGAGTATTCCCAAAAATAACTCTTGGTTTACGACCTGAGGTTTTGGTCACTGAATCGAATGCCCAAAGCTGTCCATGTTTAATCGACGAGAAATACCCCTTTGCAGAATCGAAGTCCACAACTGGCGACCCCTCACGCCAAGGCAGCTTTTGAACAGTGCGATCAAAGTACAACTCCAACACACAGTTCATCACTGGGCTGCATGCATTTTTGTTTCCGCCCCAACCACAGTCTTGTTCTGCGCCTTCAGGTTCGCGTCTGAATGCTGCGGCCACTACGCCTTTGAGTTCATCGCTGGCCCATTCCATCGGCATTCCCGCGTCCCGCGCCACCGCTGTCGTGTACACCCAAATATTGGGATCACGCCGAAACACACCACCGCTACCTCCATGCTCGCGCTCGTAGCGCAACATTTTTTTCGCAGGTTCAGCAGGTGTCTGTGCAAAGGCTTCGACTGCGCTCAATGCTGAAAGAACAACAAGGACGTATTGGGTCAAATTTCTCATGCAGCTCTCCAATGCAATCGTCATTGGCTGCTTGTTCGAAATTACATAAAAAGAACTACTAGCTCAAGACAATTTAAGAAATTAAACTATCTGAGCTAGACACTGAATTTAAGTGCCTCTTTTCTTTACTGCTACCGTTGGTGTTGCACGGTAGGTTCGCGCTTTCGCTTTCAGCGTGCGCCGGTGAGCTGTTTTACTCAGCCGACTGTGCCTGCGCCCATATCTTGAGGTATTTGTAATAGCTGGTCTCTGCGTTAGAGATGGCCAAAGCAAGGCCATGCCCTCCGTCCAAAAAGCCTGCACGCAGCACATAGGTACGAAAGAATGCCCATGCACCGTGCCCAACGGCGCTGCCCACAGTGGCGCGCTTGCCACGCGCCAATGCTTGCTTGGCCGAGGCAGTGGAATAAGCATCCACTTTGGCCAGAACTTGCGAAAAATCGCGGTAGCTGTAATGCAACAAATCGTTTTGAAGTTGCTTGCATGGCAAGGTGGTCACCACGCGTTCGTGCACCAGGTCTTGAGAGAACTGCGCCTGCAGGCGAGGGAACAAACGCAACACATGGTCAGGTCGCCAGCCCGCGTGATGAATGAATTTTCCACAGTACCAAGACAGGCGCGGGATTTCATATGCCACAGCGTCAGCACCTGACGTCAAAACACCGCGAATCTCTACAGCCAAAGCCGGTGTCACACGTTCATCGGCATCGATGGACAACACCCAATCGCTGGTCGCCATGTCGAGGGCACGATTTTTTTGTGGGCCAAATCCCGGCCATCCATCGGGCTGCGCCACCTTGGCACCATGACGCAGCGCAATGGCTACGGTCTCATCGGTGCTGTGACTATCAACCACCACAATTTCGTCCACCCAACCTTTGAGTGACATCAAGCAATCGTCCAGGTTGTGCGCCTCGTTGCGAGTGATCACGATGACAGAAAGGGTTGGGGCACGAAGTGTCATCGGATGGGTCCATTCACGGGTGGGCGTTTTTTTGGGCGTCCAAAAGCTTGGTCAAGGTGGTGGCCAACTCGTCTTGGCCAAGCAGCTTGGCGCTGTCGATCAAGCGTTGCACCACCCGCGGTTCAGGCGAGTAATGCACCACACGTGCAGCGACAAAGAACACGTCTTGTGCGTTCTCGGCATTCACCGTGTTCATGGTCAGTTCTGCAAATTCTGCTTGGTTTTGAAACAACCAAGAGGCATTGGCGTGCGAAATCGGGTCGTCTCGGTACGCCGCGTCACGCTGAGCGATGGGCCGGTAGACTTGTGCCACACGGTTGAAATCCCACGCCGCATACAGACACCCAATGAACATCAAAGCGGCCAAAGTGATGACGCGTGCCTGTGACACGGTTGAGGGCTGTTCAAGGTCTGCCAACTCAACCGACACCAGCTGCGGCTTGCACCACAGCAGCCCCAGGGCAAGCCCAACCGCCATTTGGAACGGTCCGTACCACAAGGGGTATTCGAGCAAACTGTGCACCCCTACCACCAAGAGCACCCCCCAAGCCATGCTGCGCCAAGTGTCTTGCTCTCGCCAGGGTTGACGCTGCCACACCCACATGGCGGCACACGTGAGCAAGACCAACGCGAGGGGAATGCCAAAGTCCATTGCCAGTTGCAGTGGCAGGTTATGGGCGTTGTCGGGCATGTCGCAAAAACGCATGCCGGAATAAGCAGTCATGAAATGGGCGTAGTCCAACTCACCCCAGCCCCAGCCAAGCCAGGGGTGTTGGGCGATCAACACCAAGATGTTGGACCACAACACGCTGCGACCACCGCAGGCTCCTAAATCCTGCGCCTGACCTGCAATGCGCTGAATGACGCTCATGCCTGGATGACCTGTGATGTAGGCCGCGATCCAAGGCATCAGTGCCGACCACAGCAGCACCAAACACGGGGCCGCTAACGCCGCCACCAACAAGGCACGTTGTGACCCTGCCTGCTGGCGACATGCGCGCCATGCCCACAACGCGGCCAACACGCCCAATAGCAGCCACTGTAGGGCGCCCGTGCGTGACACAGAGCAAGCCACACCCATCGCCAACAGATTCAATAGCAACACAGCAAGTGCCAGCACACGTGGTGTGAGTGGTGCGCGTTGTGCGCGTGCGGCCAACAAGGCGAGCCCTGCAGCCAAGCCAATGCTGGTAAGGGTTGCAAACTGGTTGCGTTGGCGCAAGTTGGCAAAGGCCTCGCCGAAAGGCGGTTGGCTCACCCAAGGTGCCAGCTCCCTGGCCCAACCCAAATATTGCAAAACACCCAACAGACTACTGACCGCTGCGGCCACCA
This sequence comes from Limnohabitans sp. JirII-31, assembly GCF_002778315.1. Taxonomy (GTDB): domain Bacteria; phylum Pseudomonadota; class Gammaproteobacteria; order Burkholderiales; family Burkholderiaceae_C; genus Limnohabitans. The sequence goes on from NZ_NESA01000005.1 coordinate 20,750, forward strand.
GCCAAGCCAACGCAACCCAAAACATCAAACCATTGCCGCGCCAAGCCACGTGCATGCCCACGCGAGCCATCAAGGCGATGCTAAGCAAAGCAGCCAACAAGCCCACGGTAAGCGCATGGTCCACTTCTTGAGGAACCAAGACCAAAGAGGTCAAACACGCCAGACCGATCACCCACATGGCTACCAAGCTCGACCGCGACATGGGCTGGTGCAACACAGGCAAGTCGACCACCAGCAAGACCAAGCAGGCTGACGCGATCCAACTGACCAACAGCGGAATGACTGCGGTTGTGGGAGTGGCCGTGAAAGGGTTGAGCCAGGGAAGCGTGAGGCAAGCCATCAACAGTGCGTTGCGCAAATGCATGGCGTAGGTGCGTAATGGTGTGTGCATGAGCGCCGATTTTCCATCATCTTTCAGGCGTGAAAAAAGGCGCCGCAGCGCCTTCTTTGAAACCGCCCAGCGTTACTTGCAATCGCTGGGCACGTACTTGGTGTCCAAGGCATCGCTGCCCACACTGATGCCGGCAAACGTGGACGCTCCTTTGGCCAGACATTTCCACATCACCGAACCCGACACAGCGGTACTGGTGGCAGTAGGAGTTGGCAATGCAGACACGGTGGCGCCCGACTGTGAATAAGGTACCAACAGCAAAGTGCCGCCGCCTGCCGCCGTGGTGGTGGTGATGGTGATCACGCCGGTTTCTGTGGCAATCGCAATGCTGCTGATATTTTTGGTCGCGGCCGGCGACACGTAATCTGAACGGTAGCCATTGGTAGAGCTGGCCACACTGCCGCTGTTGACTACATCCAGTACTGTCGTCTTAGCCGCTGTGGCCAAGCCCAAACCTTCGGCCACACGGGCACGCACCACATAGTCTTGGTAGGCAGGCAAAGCCACCGACGCCAAAATGCCAATGATGGCAATCACAATCATGAGCTCAATCAATGTGAAGCCTTTTTGAGCGATCTGTTTCATAAAAACTCCTGGTGTAGATGAGTGCTTGGGATTCGTGATGAATTCTAGGAAGCGCTTTTACATGCCAACCACAAGACAAGCTTCAAAAAAAAGCGAGCGGTGAATAGTCACCGCTCGCCGTATCTGGAGAAGCACCCGAGCTTTACGCTTGCTCTGTCGCTTCTTGCTTGTGACGATGCTCCATGAATTTGCCCCAAGCCAGAACAATCGCTGCTCCGGCGGCGGCAGCTGTCATGTGGAACCAGTGGTTTTCACCGGCAAAGTCGCGCAGCAGCACGTCACTAGCAACCGTCTCACCACCCACCCAGCCAATCAATGCCGCACCCAAGGTGATGATGACGGGGAAACGCTCCATCAACTTGATCATCATGGAGCTACCAAAAATCACCAAAGGAATACTGATGGCCAAGCCGATGATCAGCAACAGTTGGTCGCCTTTGGCCGCAGCAGCCACGCCAATCACATTGTCCAAACTCATCACGAGGTCAGCAATCAGAATCGTGCGCACAGCGGTCATCAAGTTGGATTGCTCATGGCCTTCATCTTCGCCTTCTTCTTCATCGGCCAACAGTTGGGCACCGATCCATAGCAACAACAAACCACCAATGATTTGCAAGCCTTGCAACTCCAGCAACCAAGCGGCCACGATGGTCAAGCCAATACGCAAGAACACGGCAGCACCAGAGCCATAGAAAATGGCTTTCTTTTGTTGTGCCGGTGGCAGACCACGTGCGGCCAAGGCGATCACCACCGCGTTGTCGCCAGACAAAAGGATGTTGATCCAAATGATTTTCAGCAGCCCGACAAGAAAGTCTGGGTTCTGAAAGGTTTGTAGAAAGTCCATGCTGGCTCCGTTGTCGTTATGGGGCGGCAAGACAGCGGTCTTGTCGCAGCTTTGAAAGGCACAAAGTGTAACGGGCCCGACAAAGTGGGCCCGTTGGTATTACTGCTTACGCAGCAGACCTTACTTGAGCTGTGCCTTGAGCAGCTTGCCCAACTCGGAAGGGTTACGCGTGACGATGAAGCCGCACTCTTCCATGATGGCCAGTTTGGCGTCGGCCGTGTCAGCACCACCAGAGATCAAAGCCCCTGCATGGCCCATGCGCTTGCCGGGAGGTGCGGTCACGCCTGCGATGAAACCAACGATGGGCTTTTTCATGTTGGCTTTGCACCAACGGGCGGCGTCGGCCTCGTCTGGACCACCGATTTCACCGATCATGATGACGGCGTCGGTGTCTGGATCGTCGTTGAATGCTTGCATCACGTCGATGTGCTTCAACCCGTTGATCGGGTCACCACCAATACCAACGGCACTGGATTGGCCCAGACCCACTTCGGTCAACATAGCCACAGCTTCATAGGTCAAAGTGCCCGAGCGGGACACCACACCAATGCGGCCTTTGCGGTGAATGTGACCCGGCATGATGCCGATCTTGATTTCGTCAGGCGTGATCAAGCCAGGGCAGTTGGGGCCCAACAGCAGCGTCTTCTTACCGCCAGCCGCTTCTTTGGCTTTCATCTTGTTGCGCACTTCAAGCATGTCGCGAACTGGAATGCCTTCGGTGATACAGATGGCCAAGTCCAAGTCGGCTTCCACAGCTTCCCAAATGGCAGCAGCAGCGCCAGCTGGTGGCACGTAAATCACAGACACCGTGGCGCCTGTGTTGTGCGCAGCCTCTTTGACCGAGGCAAAGATAGGCACGTCAAAAATCTTTTCGCCAGCCTTCTTGGGGTTCACACCCGCCACGAAACAGTTTTTACCGTTTGCGTATTCAATGCACTTCTCGGTGTGGAACTGACCGGTTTTGCCGGTGATACCTTGGGTGATGACCTTGGTGTTTTTGTTGATGTAGATTGACATGGGGCGTCCTATTTACTTAACTGCGGCAACGATGGACGTTGCGGCTTCGGCCATGGTGTCGGCAGAGATGATGGGCAAACCCGACTCGGCCAGCATTTTCTTGCCCAGCTCGTCGTTGGTGCCCTTCATGCGCACCACCAAAGGCACCGACAAATTGACCGCCTTGCAAGCAGTGATCACGCCGCTGGCAATGGTGTCGCACTTCATGATGCCGCCAAAGATGTTGACCAAAATGCCTTTGACATTGGGGTTTTTCAACATGATCTTGAACGCTTCGGTGACTTTCTCAGCCGTTGCGCCGCCGCCCACGTCAAGGAAGTTGGCAGGCTCGCCACCGAACAGCTTGATGGTGTCCATCGTGGCCATGGCCAAGCCAGCACCGTTGACCAAGCAACCGATGTTGCCGTCGAGCGAGATGTAGGCCAAATCGAACTTCGAAGCTTCGACTTCGGCAGGATCTTCTTCGTCCAAATCGCGGTAAGCCACGATTTCGGGATGACGGAACAAGGCGTTCGCGTCGAAGTTGAACTTCGCGTCCAAGGCCATCACCTGGCCTTTGCTGTCGCGGTTCAAGGGGTTGATCTCGACCAACGATGCATCGGTATCCATGTAGCACTGGTACAGCTTTTTAAAGATGTCCACGGCTTGTGCGGTGGAGTCAGCAGGCATGCCAATGGCGTCTGCAATCTTCTTGGCTTGTGCGTCGCCCAAACCGGTCAGCGGGTCGATGAACTCGGTGATGATTTTCTCGGGTGTGCTGTGGGCCACTTCTTCAATGTCCATGCCGCCTTCGCTGGACGCGATAAACGCAATCTTTTGCGTGGCACGGTCGGTCACCACCGACACGTAATATTCTTTGTTGATGTCGGCGCCATCTTCAATGTAGAGGCGACGCACTTTTTGACCTTCAGGACCTGTCTGATGAGTTTTGAGCTGCATGCCCAAGATTTCACCAGCCAAACGCTTGACGTCGTCAATGGTCTTGGCCACTTTCACGCCGCCGCCTTTGCCGCGGCCACCTGCGTGAATTTGTGCCTTCACCACCCACACGGGGCCACCCAGTTTTTGAGCGGCTTCCACCGCCTCTTGAACCGTGAATGCTGGAATGCCGCGGGGTACAGGCACGCCAAATTGACGCAAGATTTCCTTGCCTTGGTACTCGTGAATCTTCATGAGATCTCTCTTCGGAATCGGTAGATTTGTGTTACGGATATAGCACTCATAAATGTATCATGCTGCATTGCATCAACCTTTGATTTGGCTTACGCCCAACAAAGGCCCTCATTTTTGTGATCATTCGCGTAACTAAAAGTATGGCCAAAGTTTTTATCGACGGCGAAGCAGGCACCACAGGACTGCAAATTCGCGAGCGCTTGGCCCAGATGCCACAGATTGAGCTGGTCAGCATTGACCCCGGCTTGCGCAAAGACCCTGACGCCAAACGTGCCCTGATGGCGCAGGTCGACTTGGTCATTTTGTGTCTGCATGACGATGCAGCACGTGACTCGGTGGCCATGATCGACAGTTTGATCGGACACCGCCCCAAAATCATCGATGCATCCACCGCACATCGCGTCGCACCTGGCTGGGTCTACGGGTTTCCCGAGTTGGCCTCAGGCCAGCGCAATGCAGTGATTCAAGCCACCCGCGTGGCCAACCCCGGCTGCTACGCCACGGGCGCCATTGCCGTGTTGCGCCCTTTGGTAGATGCCGGCTTGGTACCCGCAGACTTTCCGTTGGCGCTGCCCTCTGTCAGTGGTTACTCCGGTGGTGGCCGCGCCATGATAGAAGACTACGAAGCAGGACGCGCCCCTTTGTTCGAGGCTTATGCCCTCGGCCTTGAGCACAAACATTTGCCAGAAATGATGGCCTATGCGGGCTTGACGCGTCGGCCCATTTTTGTGCCGTCGGTCGGCAACTTCCGTCAAGGCATGTTGGTGCAAGTGCCGCTGCATTTAGACCTGCTGCCTGGTAAGCCCAAAGCAGCAGACCTGCACAACGCCTTGGTCAAACACTACGGCACCAACCCAGACAGCTGGGTCAGCGTGCATCCGGCCACCGACAACGGCAAGCTTGACGCTACCGCGCTCAACGACACCAACCAATTAGAAATTCGGGTGTTCGCCAACGAGAGCCATCGCCACGCGGTGTTAATGGCGCGCCTGGACAACTTGGGCAAAGGTGCCAGCGGTGCTGCGGTACAAAACCTGCAGTTGATGCTAGGCATCTAACTCACAACTCGTCAGCGCCAGCCACCACGCGCCGCACCACCTCAGGGGCAAAACCCCGACTCACCAAAAAACGAGTTTGTTTGGCGCGTGCCGCCCCATCTGCGGGTGGCGTACCAAACTTTTTGCGCCAGACCTCACGGGCCCGCTCAAGCTCGGTGCTGCGTAAATCTTGCACGGCCTCAGCAATCGCCTCTGCAGGCAATCCCTTGGCTTGCAACTCTTGACGCACCCGGGATGCACCGAGCTTGTTCGAACGCCGATTCACCACCGACTCCACCACACGTTGTTCGTTGATGAAGCCCTTGGCTTGTAAAAAGTCCAGCGCCTGGGCCAACTCACCAGGCGTTTCTTCAAACGCCTTGAGCTTGCGCTCTAACTCGTGGCGTGAATGCTCGCGCTGCGACAACAAGCGTAGAGCACGGCCTTTGAGAGAGAGCTGAAATCCACCCACCTTGCGGTCTTTGGGAACGTCAGCCTCTGCGCCAGCATTCACTTGCGACATGTTTTGCCTTAAGCCGTGACTTCTTTGCCGTCAATGGCCTCTGCCAGCAACGGAATACCCAAAGAGTCGCGCACCTTGTTTTCAATTTCGTAGGACAAGGCGGGGTTCTCACGCAAAAACTCGCGTGCGTTGTCACGGCCTTGACCAATTTTTTCGCCTTGGTAGGCGTACCAGGCACCTGACTTGTCAATGATCTTGGCCTCCACACCCATGTCGATGATCTCGCCATGACGGCTGATGCCTTCACCAAACAAGATGTCGAAGGCGGCGGTTCTGAAAGGAGGCGCCACTTTGTTCTTCACCACCTTGACTTTGGTCTCGTTGCCAATTGCTTCCTCGCCCTTCTTGATGGTGCCAGTGCGGCGAATGTCCAAACGCACAGAGGCGTAGAACTTGAGTGCGTTGCCACCCGTGGTGGTTTCGGGTGAACCAAACATCACACCAATCTTCATACGAATTTGGTTGATGAAGATGACCGTGCAGTTGGTTTTCTTGATCGACGCGGTGAGCTTGCGCAGGGCTTGGCTCATCAAACGTGCTTGCAGGCCGGGCAACGAGTCGCCCATGTCGCCTTCGAGTTCTGCCTTGGGTGTCAACGCGGCCACCGAGTCGATGACCACCAAATCCACCGCACCCGAACGCACCAGACTGTCGACAATTTCCAAGGCTTGTTCACCGGTGTCAGGCTGGCTGATCAGCAACTCTTGCAAATTCACACCCAGCTTTTGCGCGTACTGCACATCCAAGGCGTGTTCAGCATCCACAAAAGCGCAAGTGCCAGCTTGTTTTTGCATTTCGGCAATGACTTGCAAGGTCAGCGTGGTTTTGCCTGAGGACTCAGGGCCGTAGATTTCAATCACGCGCCCACGTGGCAAACCGCCCACGCCCAAGGCAATGTCCAAGCCCAAAGAACCGGTTGATACCACCTGGATATCGTCAATTACCTCGCCTTCACCCAAGCGCATGATGGTGCCCTTGCCGAATTGTTTTTCGATTTGGGCGAGGGCGACTTGGAGGGCTTTGGCTTTTTCGCCATCGGCGACTGGGTTTTTGGCGTTCATAAAAATCTCCATCAATTCAAGGACTTACCGGATATCCCAGCCACTGTGTTGATCAACAGCTGGATGCTTGACCAGTACTTTAACGTAAAGTCAAAATTAATAAACAGTTTTTTTGGTCAGTTTGCCTTACTATTTAAAGATGGCTAAAAAACCAATTTTTTCAAACACGACACAAGACTGGCGACAACTGCACCTGGGGCGTTTACTCGGACATGCCATGCGCCGCTTTGATGCACGCGTGCTGCACCTCATGGCAAACAACGACGAGGTGCCATTGGCACTTTCCAACTTAGCGGCTCGCGCACAAGTGAGCGCGGCGCACATCCACATCACGCGACATTTAAACCTGCAAGGATCTCGCTTGAGCGAACTGGCACAGGCTGCAGGCATGACCAAACAGGCGATGGGCGACTTGGTCACGCAGTGCGAGGCCTGGGGCTTGGTCACACGCGCACCCGACCCGAGTGACGCACGGGCGCGGCGCATTGTGTTTAGCGACACGGGATTGGCCTGGTTGCGGGCATTTGAGCGTGCAGTTGCACAAGCCGAAGCGGAATTTCGCCAAGAAGTCGGGGCCGATGTAGCCACCGTGGTCAGCTTAGGGTTAGAGGCCTATGCGGGCGCTTACCCGGACCTAGAATTGAACTCATAAATTTGCCAATAAACGTCCAACCCGCAGGAGACAAACATGCGCATTTTGATTGCCGAAGATGACTTGGTGTTAGCCGATGGTCTGTTGCGCACACTGCGCGCATCGGGTGCCGCAGCCGACCATGTGGCCAGTGGCAGCGAAGCCGACGCGGCGCTGATGACCACCGACGAGTTTGATTTGCTCATCCTCGACCTGGGCTTGCCCAAGATGCACGGGCTCGAAGTGCTCAAGCGCTTGCGTTCACGCGGGTCCTCCATGCCGGTGTTGATTTTGACGGCCGCCGACAGCGTGGAAGAACGCGTCAAAGGCCTGGACTACGGCGCCGACGATTACATGGCCAAACCGTTCAGCCTGCAAGAACTTGAAGCCCGTGTGCGTGCCCTCACACGCCGGGGCATGGGAGGGGCCACCTCGTCCATCAAACACGGTCCCTTGGTGTACGACCAAACAGGCCGTGTGGCCACCATCGACGGCAAGATGGTCGAGTTGTCCGCGCGTGAGCTGGGCTTGCTGGAAGTGCTGCTGCAACGCACCGGTCGCTTGGTCAGCAAAGACCAATTGGTCGAGCGCTTGTGCGAATGGGGCGAAGAGGTGAGCAACAACGCCATCGAGGTGTACATCCACCGCCTGCGCAAGAAGATTGAAAAAGGTCCGATCCGCATTGCCACCGTGCGCGGCTTGGGCTATTGCTTGGAAAAGATTCCGGGCTAAGCCCCGCGAATCCGTACGTCCATGGTCAAGCTGTTTCAGCGCGAACAACACTCGCTGTTTGGTGAGATCCTAGACTGGATGCTCACACCGCTGCTGCTGCTGTGGCCTGTGAGCTTGGCGCTGACGTGGCTGGTGGCACAAAACATTGCAGGGCGTCCGTTTGACCGTGGCTTGGAATACAACGTACAAGCCTTGGCGCAACTGGTCAAAAGCGACCAGCAACGCATGTACTTTCATCTGCCACTGCCCGCGCGTGAAATTCTGCGTGCCGACGAAGCCGACTTGATTTACTACCAAGTGCTCGGAACACGAGGCGAGTTTGTCAGTGGGGAACGTGACTTTCCTCTGCCGCATGAAGAAGAACTGCCACAACCTGGCGAAGTGCATTTGCGCGATGACGAAATGCGTGGCAGCGATGTGCGCGTGGCCTACACCTGGGTGAAGATCGACGCACCAGGCGCCAAACCGGTGTTGGTTCAAGTGGGCGAAACCTTGGAAAAACGTTCGGTGCTGGCCACTGAAATTATCAAAGGCGTGATGCTGCCGCAATTTGTCATCTTGCCGTTGGCTGTGCTCTTGGTGTGGTTGGCCCTGGCACGTGGCATCAAACCTTTGAACTTACTGGAAGAGCGCATTCGCCTGCGCAAACCCGACGACTTGAGCCCCTTGGATGAACACAGCGTGCCATTGGAAGTGGCCCCGCTGGTGGCCTCCATCAATGATCTGCTGACGCGCTTGAAAGAATCCATCGCCACCCAAAAACGCTTCTTGGCCGATGCAGCACATCAACTCAAAACGCCTTTGGCGGGATTACGGATGCAAGCCGATTTGGCACAACGCGAAAGTGCCAGCGCCGAGGAGTTGAAGCAATCGTTGAAATTGATTGGCCGAGCCAGCATTCGCGCCACCCACACCGTGAACCAATTGCTGTCTCTGGCGCGCGCTGAAAGTGGCAGCACGCACATCACGCGCGCGCCCTGCGACTTGGTGGCATTGGCGCGCGATGTGATCCAAGACTCTCTGCCACGCGCCATGGACAAGCACATCGACCTGGGCTACGAAGGCGTGGCGCTGGGCAGCCCCGACGTGCGCATCAACGGCAACGCCACATTACTCAAAGAGTTGATTCGCAACTTGGTGGACAACGCCATCAACTACACCCCGTCCACTGAAGAAACTCCGGGCGTGGTGACCGTGCGCATCTTGGCCGATCGCTTTGGCAAAGTCGTGCTGCTGCAAGTGGAAGACTCAGGGCCTGGTATTCCAGAAGCCGAGCGCGAGTTGGTGTTTCAACCGTTCTATCGCGCCTTGGGTACCGAAGCCGATGGCTCAGGCTTGGGCTTGCCCATCGTGATTGAGATCGCCCAGCAACACAGCGCCACCGTGACGCTGGAAGAAGTGGCAGCTGGCAAGCCCATGCCCGGTGCACGCTTCACGATACGCTTTAACTCTGGAACAAATTGAGCTGCAAACGCTCGCGTTCGATGGCCCGTTGAACGGGTGGGTGTTGCGCCACACGCTGTACAAAAGTCCACAGCGATGGGTAGTCTTCGGGGTTGATGCCCGCAATCGTGCCCCAACGCGTGAGGGTCAAGGCGTAGGCATCCAAGGGGCCAAAGTGGGCGCCACCAAACCAAGGTTGACCTTGTTTCAAGGAAGCCTCGACCAAGGCTTGCAACTCCGCCAGCAAGTTGCGGTACGTGCCAACAGCATGCGTCTTGATATCAGCCTGCACCTCGGGTGAGCTGCTGTACTTGTTGGGCATGAACACATGGGTGAAGGTGGTGTGCACCGTGTTGTTCATCCACATCAAGGTTTCCAGCACCTTGGCGCGGGCCACACCTGAGGCAGGCAAGAAGTTGGCTTGCGGAAACTTCTCTGCCAAGTACAAGCTAATCGCCACGATTTGCGTGATGACTTGTCCGTCATCCACCAGCACCGGCACTTGCCCACGCGGGTTGATGCGTTGGTAGGCGGGTTCGTACTGCTCGCCTTTGTGAAGCTTGACCATGTGGGGCTCATAGGACGCGCCACTGGCTTCCAGCAAGCAATGGGGCACAAACGAACACGCGCCGGGGGCGAAGTACAAAACAAGACTCATGGTTTTTCCTGTCGTTGAAGAAGATGTTCTTGCACAGCACTTGTGGCCTGGGCCGCGCACGGCATGCTGCACAACTCATGGTGATTCACCGGACACGCACGGTTGAACGTCACCACATGGTCCACCTCGGCACGAATGCCAATCCACTCACCCACCGTGTGGTCATGGTGGCTGGGAACATGGGCCATCACGGTCTCACCCGTTTTCAGCCGCAGCGTGTACAAAAATTCTGAACCGCGAAACGACTTGCGCAAAATCTCTGCCTTCACCGGCGCATCGTCGTCGTGCACGATGTCATCGGCACGCAGCAAGACATCGCATTCACCGGCAGTGAAAGCGCAGGGCAGCGGGCATTCCGCCACATCGGTCAATTCACCCACAGGGGTAGACACCACGATTTGGTTGTTCACCTCACGCAGGGTGGCTGGCGTGAACACCCCATGGCCAATAAAGTCTGCGACAAAGCGCGTGGCCGGGCGGTGGTAGAGCGTGTACGCATCGTCCCACTGGTGCAAACGACCTTCAGACATGACACCAATCACATCGCCGATGGCGAAGGCTTCCATTTGGTCATGCGTCACAAACAAGGCCGTGGTGTTGGCTGCCTTCAAAATGCCACGCACCTCCAGTGCCAAGCGCTCGCGCAACTCAACATCCAAATTTGAAAACGGCTCATCCAGCAACAAGAGTTGTGGGGCGGGGGCCAATGCACGCGCCAACGCCACACGCTGCTGCTGACCACCCGACAACTCGTGCGGGTAGCGCTGCGCGCTCGACGCCAAGCCCACCAAGTCCAACACCTCGCGCACACGTCGCTGTTGTTCGCTGCGCGCTTGGTGGTGCAGCCCAAAGCGCACGTTGTCTTGCACCGACAAATGGGGGAACAAGGCATAGTCTTGAAACACCATGCCAATGCGGCGCGACTCAGGCGGCAGCCGCACACTGGCACTGCTGACCACGGCATCAGCCAGACGAATCTCGCCCGCCGTGACACGCTCCAACCCGGCGACCGCACGCAGCAGCGTGGTTTTGCCGCAGCCCGAGGGACCAATCAGCACGCCCACTTCACCCGCACGCAAGCCAAAGCTCACGGCATCGACCGATGGGCGTGGGCGGTCTGGGTAACGCACTTGAAGCTGGGCAACATCTAAAAACATCGTTTCATTGTAAAGAGCGCATCTGAGACGACACGCCATGCAGGCACATGCCCCTCCCTACAATGCCGCATGCCGTTTCGTGCCCAGCTTCTTGTTCGCGTGTTCACTTTGTGTGTGGCCGTATTGCTGGCCTGGCCAGTGCTCACCGTGCTGTCGTCTTGGCTGCAGTTCACCCCGGAGTCGTCATCCATCTTGGCCGAAATGGCCAGCACCGTGTTGCCCGATTACCTGGGCACCACCTTGTGGCTGTGTGCCTTGGTGAGCTTGGGTGTCATCAGCATGGGGACGGTGACCGCCGCGGCGGTCACGCTGTTTGATTTTCCTGGGCGTCGCACCTTGGAGTGGGCACTGCTCTTGCCACTGGCCATGCCCGCTTATGTGGTGGCTTATGCCTACACCGATTTTTTGCAGTTCAGCGGCCCCTTGCAAACCTGGATGCGCAACAGCTGGCACTTGGAAGGTCGCGTGTTACCGGAAGTGCGCAGCGTGTGGGGCGCCGCTTGCGTGTTCACCTTGGCGCTGTACCCCTATGTCTATCTGCTTGCACGTACAGCGCTGGCTGAACGGGCCAACCACCTGATGGAAGCCGCCCGCTTGCTGGGTGCCTCCATGCCCCGACGCATTTTGCGTGTGGCACTGCCGCTGGCACGTCCTGCCATTGCCGCAGGTACCGCACTGGCCTTGATGGAAACACTGGCAGACTTTGGCGTGTCGAGTTACTTTGGCATCCAAACCTTCACCGCTGGCATCTACAAAGCTTGGTTGGTGATGGACAGCCGCACAGCCGCCGCGCAACTGGCCACCATGCTGCTGCTTGTCGTGGTGGTGCTACTGACCTTGGAACAACGTGCGCAATCGCGTCTACGCTTTGCCAGCACACGCGCGGATCGTGTCAGTGCAGAGTCTCAACCTTTACGCCTGAGCGGCTGGGCAGCCGTTGCTGCGCTGGTGCTGTGTGCGCTGCCCGTGCTGTTTGGGTTTGTGCTTCCGGTGGCTTTTATGCTGCGTGCCTTGGTCTTGGGCACAGAGTGGGCCGATCTGCCTTGGGCGCGCTTTGGTCAATGGGCACTGACCAGCCTGTCGCTGGGCTTGACCACAGCGGTGTTGGCCGTCGGCGTGGCTGTGTTGCTGGCCTCCCACGCGCGTTTGCAACCGAACTGGATGTCACGCCTGGTGATGCGCTTGGTGGGGCTGGGTTATGCCGTACCCGGCGCTGTGATTGTGGTCGGCTTGCTGTTGCCTGTGGGCTGGCTGCAAGCCACCTGGCCCAACTCTGGCATTGGCTTTTGGTTGACCGCCACCGTGCTGGGCTTGATTTGGGCCTACCTGGTGCGCTTTGTGGCTGTGGCCTTGCAATCGGTGCAAAGCGGCTACAGCCGCTTGTCCCCCAGCCTTGATGACAGCGCACGCATGCTGGGTGTCTCTGGCCTGCGCTTGGTCGCACGGGTGCATTGGCCCATGCTGCGCAAACCGGCTGCTGCTGCCGCCTTGTTGGTGCTGGTGGACGTCATGAAAGAACTGCCCGCCACCTTGGTGCTGCGCCCCTTCAACACAGACACCTTGGCCGTCATGGCTTATCAATTGGCCCGTGACGAACGCCTCGGTGAAGCGGCTTTGCCCTCGCTGGCGCTGGTGCTGGCTGGCTTGTTGCCTGTGATCTTGCTCAGCCGCACACTGCGTCGCCAATAAAACCCCTTCTGACGCGCGACCAGCAGGCTGCCAGCGGGAACTGAAAACACCGTCCATTTGAGAACGATTCGCATTTGGTGTAAGCTTGTCGCCAGTTTCAAATTTTGGAGTCCCTCTCATGCGCCGCATCCTGACCGCTTTGTCCCTGGCAAGTTTGAGTTTGCTTGGCAGCTCATTGCATGCACAAGAGCAAGTGCTCAACCTCTATTCCGCGCGTCACTACCCAACGGATGAGGCCTTGTATGCCGACTTCACCAAGGCCACCGGCATCAAAATCAACCGCGTTGATTCTGACGATGCAGGCATCGTGACACGCCTTAAAGCGGAAGGCAGCGCGTCACCTGCCGATGTGATTTTGCTGGTCGATGCAGCGCGCTTGTGGAAGGGCGAGGTCGACGGCCTGTTCTTGCCCATTCGCTCCAAAGTGCTGGAAACCGCCGTTCCCAAGCAACTGCATGCAAAGCCCACCGACGACGGCGGCATTGCCTGGTTTGGTTTGTCCACGCGCGCGCGCGTGGTGGTGTACGACAAGCTCAAAGTCAAGAAACAAGACGTCGACACCTACGAAAAGCTGGCCGACCCCATCAACAAGGGGCGCTTTTGCGTGCGCTCGGGCTCGCACCCCTACAACCTGAGCTTGTTTGGCGCCATGACCGAGCACTTAGGCCCAGTTCAAACCGAGGCATGGCTCAAGGGCTTGGTCAACAACATGGCTCGTGCTCCGCAGGGTGGCGACACCGACCAAATCAAAGCGGTGGCCAGCGGCGAGTGCGGTGTGGCCTTGACCAACACGTATTACCTAGCGCGCTTGATGCGCTCTAGCAACCCGGCCGAGAAAGCCGTCGCCGAGCGCGTGGGCGTGGTGTTTCCCAACCAGCAAAGCTGGGGCACGCACGTCAACGTGGCGGGCGGTGCCGTGGCGCGCCATTCCAAGAACGCCACCAACGCGGTGAAGTTTTTGGAGTATCTGGTGAGCCCCGCTGCACAAAACCATTTCGCCAACGGCAACAACGAATGGCCCGTGGTCCAAGGTTTGAAGCTTGATAACCCCGTGCTCAACGCCATGACCGCAGGCAACTTCAAAAGTGAATTGGTGCCGATCAGCGCGGTTGGCATGAACCAAATCAAAGTGCAACAAATGTTGGACCGTGTGGGTTTTAAGTAAGCCTCAGACACATCTTTCTCAATCGCCCCGATTGAAACAACCAATCAAGAGACGGGCCAGATGGAATTATGATTCGCTCAATGAGTTCTACTCATTCGATAGCTTTCATCAACTTCACCTAGGAAACTCTCATGTCTCTGATCAACACGCAAGTTCAACCCTTCAAAGCCAACGCCTTCCACAACGGCAAATTCATCGAAGTGACCGAAGCCAGCCTCAAAGGCAAGTGGTCTGTGTTGATTTTCATGCCTGCTGCTTTCACCTTCAACTGCCCCACAGAAATTGAAGATGCGGCCGACAACTATGCAGCTTTCCAAAAGGCCGGCGCCGAGGTTTACATCGTCACCACCGACACCCAGTTCTCGCACAAGGTGTGGCACGAGACATCACCTGCCGTGGGCAAAGCCAAGTTCCCCTTGGTGGGCGACCCCACCCACCAGCTGACACGCGCTTTTGGCGTGCACATTGATTCCGAAGGCTTGGCACTGCGCGGCACCTTCGTGATCAACCCAGACGGCGTCATCAAGACCATGGAAATTCACTCCAACGAGATCGCACGTGACGTGTCTGAAACACTGCGCAAACTGACCGCCGCTCAATACACCGCCGCCAACCCAGGCCAAGTGTGTCCAGCCAAATGGAAAGAAGGCGCGAAGACCTTGGCTCCTTCGATCGACTTGGTCGGCAAGATCTAAGAACAACCCTGCCAGCGCAGGGCAGCATACAAACACCCTGCGACCGCAGGGCGTTGAGCGCAGCGCACATCAGCCACAAGTTGGCGTGCGCTGTACCCAGCGAACCCCACCCCGATTCATCACCAAGGTCAGCACCCCCGTGCATGGCCTGGGGCTTTTGCACCCCGAAACAGGAGAACACCATGCTCGACGACACACTCAAAGCCCAACTTCAGCAATACCTCGCATTGCTGCGCCAGCCCATCCGTCTGATCGCATCCTTGGACGACAGTGAAACCGGCAAAGACATGGCGGAGTTACTCAACACCATCGTAGGCTTGTCTGACAAAGTCACGCTCGACACTTCGGGCACAGATGCACGCAAACCTTCATTTGCGGTTGTTCGGGAAGGCGAGACTCAAGGTGTGCGCTTTGCAGGATTGCCCCTAGGCCACGAGTTCACCTCGCTGGTGTTGGCCCTGTTGTGGACCGGTGGTCACCCGCCCAAAGTAGAACAAGACGTGATTGACGGCATCAAAACGCTCGAGGGTGATTTCAACTTCGAGGTCTACATGTCCCTCAGCTGCCACAACTGTCCAGACGTGGTGCAAGCGCTCTCGCTCATGGCCATCGTCAACCCCAAAGTCAAAACCGTGGTGATCGAAGGCGGCGCGTTCCAGAAAGAAGTGGAAGAACGCCAAATCATGGCTGTCCCCATGGTGTTCTTGAACGGCCAAGTATTTGGCTCAGGCCGCATGGGTGTGGAAGAAATTGTGGCCAAGCTCGACACCAATTCAGAAGCCCGTGAAGCCGCCAAGCTCAATGAGAAAGAGCCCTTTGATGTGCTGATCGTGGGCGGTGGCCCAGCCGGTGCTGCCGCTGCGGTGTATGCGGCGCGCAAAGGCATTCGTGTGGGTGTGGCGGCAGAGCGCTTTGGGGGCCAAGTCAACGACACCATGGCGATTGAAAACTACATCTCGGTGTTAGAAACCGACGGCCCCAAAATGGCCGCCGCGATGGAAGCCCAAGTGCGCCACTACGAAGTGGACATCATGAACCTGCAACGCGCCGCCAAGGTGGTACCTGCCACCACACCTGGCGGATTGACACAGGTGCACATGGCCAACGGTGGCGTGCTGTCTGCACGCAGCGTGATCTTGTCCACCGGCGCACGCTGGCGCAATGTCAATGTGCCGGGCGAAGAACAGTACAAAAACAAAGGCGTGGCCTATTGCCCCCACTGCGACGGCCCCTTGTTCAAGGGCAAGCGCGTGGCGGTGATCGGCGGCGGTAACTCCGGCGTGGAAGCAGCCATCGATTTGGCTGGTCTGGTCGCGCATGTGAGCTTGGTGGAGTTTGCCGACGCCTTGAAAGCCGATGCGGTGTTGGTCAGCAAGCTCAAGAGCCTGCCCAATGTGAGCATCCACGTGAATGCGCAAACCACCGAGATCACCGGGGACGGCCAAAAAGTCACGGGCCTGAGCTACAAAGATCGCGCCAACGAAGCGCTGCACCACATCGAACTCGCTGGCGTGTTTGTGCAAATCGGCTTGGTGCCCAACACCGAGTTCTTGAAGGGCACGATCGAGTTGAGCAAGTTCGGAGAAATCGTGGTGGATGCCAAGTGCCACACCAACCTGCCGGGCGTGTTTGCCGCGGGCGACGTGACCACCGTGCCCTACAAGCAAATTGTGATTGCCGCAGGCGAAGGTGCCAAAGCCGCGTTGAGCGCGTTTGATTACCTGATTCGCCAGCCCGTGGTCACGCCCGCGGCTGCCGTCACGGCTTGATCATTGCGAGGCAGCCGCCGAAGCAGGGGCTGCCTCTTGCGGCGCGACGGTGCCAGGCACTTTGATTTGCACCGCCTCAGGCGCCACTTGGTTGTCTAGGCGCTCGGGCTCGCGCACAGGGTTGGGGTCAAGCCCCAAAAAGCCCAGGTAGCCGCCCGTCCACAACGCAAACAACACGTTGGCCAATACCAACACAACAACTGCATTGCGCCAAAAAGAAGAAGGGTTCATGGGGGGCTGTGCCTTAGGTTGAAAGGTGACTGAGGGGGCTCACTGAAGCCGCACACTCACTTCAGCGCTGGTGATGCGTTCGCGCCCTTGTGCCGTGTCCACGCGCAGCGCACCATCCAGGTCTACACCACGTGCCGTGCCCACACGGCCATCGCTCAGACGAACAGGCCTATCGTGCAGTGCATCACGGGCGTTGAACAGCGCTTGCAAGGGGGCAAACCCTTCACGCTCAAACGCCAACAAGGTTTTCAACAAGGGCAAGGCCACTTGCGTCAATGTGCTGGGGGCAGTGGCCTCGGGCCACAACTGTTGCAAACCCAAAGGTGTGGTGGACAGCCCGGGCTCTTGGGGTGGCGCGATGTTGATGCCTACGCCCACCACGCAGTAACGGGGTTGCTCTGGCGTCGCGTGTGCCGTCAGTGCGGTTTCGATCAGCACACCTGCCAGCTTGCCCCAACCATCGCTTGTCTGCGCTTGGGCCACCCACAAGTCGTTGGGCCACTTCAGGCGCACACCCAGCGCACCCTCAGGGTCAAGGCTTTGCGCCAAACACAAACCCACCGCCAGCGACAAACCCGACCAGTCGCGAGGCATCAGGGGCAAGCCCAAAGAGAAAGTGAGCGCCTCGCCCGCCTGGCCATGCCAAGGGCGCCCCAAGCGACCCCGTCCCGCCGTTTGTGCCTCGGCCACCAACAGCACGGGATCGTTCTGGCCCGCACGCGCACGGCGCATCAGCTCGGTGTTGGTGGAATCGATCTGGGGCAGCACCTCCACCGTCAAGCCAGGTTGCCAAGCCACCAAGGCTTGCCACAGGTCTTCAGCGGGCCAGATCATGGGTCAATGCTTTTTGTCGGCCTGCTTGGCTTTTTTCTGGGCACGGCGCTCGCGCTTGTTGGGCTGGCTTGATGCCAACAAGGTGCCACGGCATTTCTTGGCACCACACCAGCAGGGGTATTCGGCCTTGAGCTTGTCGGTCAGTGGCGCGTCAATCACCAAGCCGTAGTCGTAGTTCAGCTCTTCACCGGCGGCGATGTTGCGCAAGGCCTTGATGAACACGCGCCCCTCCACCTCGTCAGGCTCGCAATTGGGCTTGCACGAGTGGTTGATCCAGCGCGAGGAGTTGCCGCCGTACAAGGCGTCAATCACATGCTTGTCGTCGAGGTGAAAGTAGAAGGTGTGGTTCGGGTCTTTGGGGTCATGCGGGTGGCGACGCAAAGCCTCTTTCCAGGTGATGATCTCGCCCACATACTCAATGATGGTTTCGCCTTCGGCGATGTCGGTCAGGGCAAACACCCCTTTGCCGTGCACGCCGGAACGTCGGGTTTGAATGCGGCGGCCGGTGACGGGAGCGGGGGTATTTTTGGACACGGTCAAAACTCTGTTAACTTAAATACGTACGCACACATGTGCGCACAGGCGCGTGTGCATGCGCGCACGCGCGAGAAGCGCAAATTGTAGTGGTGAGTTTTCTAAGGACCTTTGAAATGAGCAAAACCCTCGTGATCGCCGAAAAACCTTCGGTCGCGCAAGACATCGTGCGCGCACTCACGCCTGTGGCGGGGAAGTTCGAAAAGCACGACGATCACTTTGAAAGCGACACCTATGTGGTGTCCAGCGCTGTGGGCCACTTGGTCGAAATCCAAGCGCCCGAAGAGTTTGACGTCAAGCGCGGCAAATGGAGCTTTGCCCACCTGCCTGTCATTCCACCCTACTTTGATTTAAAGCCGGTCGAGAAAACCAAAAGCCGCTTGAACGCGGTGGTCAAGTTAGCCAAACGCAAAGACGTGACCGCCTTGATCAACGCCTGTGACGCGGGCCGTGAAGGCGAATTGATCTTTCGCTTGATCGAGCAATACGCCGGTGGCAAAAAGCCGCTGGACAAACCCGTCAAACGCTTGTGGTTGCAATCGATGACACCACAAGCCATTCGCGATGGCTTTGACTCACTGCGCTCTGAAAAACAAATGCAAGGTCTGGCCGACGCTGCGCGCAGCCGCTCGGAGGCAGACTGGCTGGTGGGCATCAACGGTACCCGTGCCCTGACCGCGTTCAACTCGCGCGAAGGCGGCTTCTTCTTGACCACGGTAGGCCGCGTGCAGACGCCCACGCTGAGCGTGGTGGTGGAGCGTGAAGAACAAATTCGCAAGTTTGTCAGCC
This sequence comes from Limnohabitans sp. JirII-31, assembly GCF_002778315.1. GTDB lineage: Bacteria > Pseudomonadota > Gammaproteobacteria > Burkholderiales > Burkholderiaceae_C > Limnohabitans. The sequence continues at coordinate 39,708 of NZ_NESA01000005.1, forward strand.
GTGACTATTGGGAAATTCACGGCAGCTTTCAGGTGGCTGCTGGCAGCTATCCTGGCAAATGGTTCAACCCCGAACACAAAAAAGACGCCGACGACGCCGAGAAAAAGCACGACCGTGTGTGGAGCGAAGCCGAAGCCTTGGCGATTGCCGATGCCGTGCGCCACCAGCAAGCCACGGTCACCGAAGAGAGCAAACCCACCACCAAGGCCAGCCCCGGCTTGTTTGACTTGACCTCGCTGCAACGCGAGGCCAACGGCCGCTTTGGCTTCTCCGCCAAAACCACGCTGGCACTGGCGCAAAGCCTGTACGAACGCCACAAGGCCTTGACCTACCCGAGGACCGATTCACGCCACCTGCCTGAAGACTATGTGCCAGTGGTGAAACAAACCTTTGAGATGCTGGCCGACAGCGGCATGAAACACCTGGAGCCACACGCCTTGGTGGCCTTGAACAACAACTACGTGCGCAAACTGCCACGGGTGTTTGACAACAAAAAGGTCAGCGACCACTTTGCCATCATCCCCACCTTGCAAGCCCCCAGCGGCCTGTCTGAAGCCGAACAAAAACTCTACGACATGGTGGTGCGCCGCTTCATGGCGGTGTTCTTCCCCAGCGCCGAGTACATGGTGACCACACGCATCAGCACGGTCAAAGCCGCCGGCATGGACCACCACTTCCGCACCGAAGGCAAGGTCTTGGTCAACGCCGGTTGGATGGCGGTGTACGGCAAAGACGCCGCACAAGAAGCCTCGGACAACGAAGAAGACGGCAAAACCCTGGTGGCCTTGGCCGCAGGCGAGTCGGCCAAGAACGAGCAAGCAGACGCCAAAGGCCTCAAGACCCGCCCACCGGCGCGCTACAGCGAAGCCACCTTGTTGGGCGCCATGGAAGGCGCGGGCAAGCTGGTGGAGGACGACGAATTCCGCGAAGCCATGCAAGAAAAAGGCTTGGGCACACCCGCCACGCGCGCGGCCATCATCGAAGGCTTGATCAACGAGAAATACCTGATCCGTGATGGCCGAGAAATGATTCCGACCGCCAAGGCCTTCCAGCTGTTCACCCTGCTGCGTGGTTTGGGCGTGGAAGAGCTCTCCAAGCCCGAGTTGACCGGCGGCTGGGAACACAAACTGGCGCTGATGGAACACGGCGAACTCAGCCGCGAAGCCTTCATGCGCGAGATTGCGGCCATGACCGAGCACATCGTCAAAAAAGCCAAAGAGTTCGACCGTGACACCATCCCGGGTGACTACGCCACCTTGCAAACTCCCTGCCCCAAGTGCGGCGGTGTGGTGAAAGAAAACTACCGCCGCTATGGTTGCGTGGGCAAAGACGGCGCTTCGGAAGGCTGCGGCTTTTCGATCAGCAAAATTCCAGGCGGCCGCACCTTTGAAGCCGCCGAGGTGGAGCAGTTCATCCGCGACAAAAAGATTGGCCCACTGGACGGTTTCCGCTCCAAAGCAGGTTGGCCGTTCACGGCAGAAATTGCGCTCAAGTACAGCGAAGAAGACCAGAACTGGAAACTCGAATTCGACTTTGGCGACGACAAGAACGCCGAGTCTGGCGAGATCGTGGAGTTTGGTGACAGCGAGACCTTAGGCAACTGCCCCAAGTGCAGCAGCCCTGTCTATGAACACGGCAGCAACTATGTGTGCAGCAAGGCCGTGCCCACGCATGCACAAGCCACACCGAGCTGCGACTTCAAGAGCGGCAAGATCATCTTGCAGCAACCCGTGGCGCGCGAGCAAATGACCAAGCTGCTGAGTGAAGGCAAAACCGACTTGCTCGACAAGTTTGTCTCGATGCGCACACGCCGCGCCTTCAAGGCCTTTTTGCAGTGGGACCCCGAAGCTGGCAAGGTGAACTTCGCCTTCGAACCGCGCACCAGCAAATACCCGGCGCGTGGCGGTAAAACGCCCACCACCAACGCCTTGATCAAAGCCGCTGGCAAGAAAGCCCCCGCCAAAACCACCAAGGGTGCCAAGGCAATCAAGGCCGACAAAGTGGCCAAACCCAAAGCGCCGCGCAAAGTGACCGCCGGCTTTTTGCCCAACGCTGCATTGGCCGCCGTGATTGGCACAGAGGCCGTGGCACGCACCGAGGTGATCAAGAAACTGTGGGACTACATCAAGGCCAACGGCATGCAAGACGCCACCAACAAACGCGCGATCAACGCAGACGCCAAACTCAAAGAAGTGTTTGGCAAAGACCAAGTCACCATGTTTGAACTGGCGGGCATCGTGGGCAAGCACCTGCGTCCCGTGGGCGAATAAGGGTTGAGTCAACGAGTCTGAACGCAATGTCCACCAAGACCCACGCCCCCCTGATCGCCACGCCGCAAAGCATGCACTTTGCCGCGCCACTGGGGCTGCAAAGCGGCGCCAGCTTGCGCGACTACACGCTGGCTTATGAAACCTATGGCACGCTCAACGCTGACAAGTCGAATGCAGTGCTGGTGTGCCACGCCTTGAATGCCTCACACCATGTGGCAGGCGTGTACGAGAACCAAGTCCACAGCGAAGGCTGGTGGGACAACATGATTGGCCCTGGCAAGCCCGTGGACACCGAGCGCTTCTTTGTGATTGGCGTCAACAACCTGGGCTCTTGCTTTGGCTCGACCGGCCCCATGCACACCCACCCCGACACCGGACAGGTGTACGGCGCCGACTTTCCTGTGGTGACAGTGGAAGACTGGGTCAACGCCCAAGCCTTGCTGTTGGATGCATTGGGCATCAGCCAACTGGCCGCCGTGATGGGTGGCAGCTTGGGCGGCATGCAAGCGCTGAGCTGGACGCTGCAACACCCCGAGCGGGTACGTCACGCCGTGGTGGTGGCCAGTGCACCCAATTTAACGGCAGAAAACATCGCCTTCAACGAGGTGGCGCGACGCGCCATCGTGACCGACCCAGACTTTCATGGCGGGCATTTTTACCAGCACGGCGTGGTGCCCAAACGAGGCTTGCGCATTGCACGCATGGTGGGGCACATCACCTACCTGAGCGACGATGTGATGAACGAAAAGTTTGGCCGAGAGCTGCGAAATGCTTTGGCAGGCAGCGCCACCGGCTACCGTTACTCCACACAAGACGTAGAGTTTCAAATTGAAAGCTACCTGCGCTACCAAGGCGACAAGTTCAGCGAGTACTTTGACGCCAACACCTACTTGCTGATCACGCGCGCGCTCGACTACTTTGACCCCGCACGCAGCTACGGCGGTGATTTGTCGGCCGCCTTTGCCCGCACCGCCGCCAAATTTTTGCTGGTGAGTTTCACCACCGACTGGCGCTTCTCGCCCGCACGCAGCCGCGAGATGGTGCGTGCCCTGCTCGACAACCAACGCGATGTGAGTTACGCCGAGATTGACGCGCCCCATGGCCACGATGCGTTTTTGCTGGACGATGCCCGCTACATGAACGTGGTGCGTTCTTACTTTGACCGCATCGCCCAAGAGACCGTGCACGCTGGAGGTGCCGCATGACGCACGACACCCAACTACTCACCTTGCAAGCGATTGCTGCGTTGGTGCCCCATGGCAGCCGGGTGCTCGACCTGGGCTGCGGCGACGGCGCTTTGCTGGCGCATTTGCAGCAACACCGGGGATGCACCGGCTATGGGGTCGAACTCAACGACACCAATGTGCACGCCTGCGTACAACGCGGCGTGAATGTGTTGCAACTCAACCTCGACCAAGGCCTGAGCTTGTTTGGCGACCAGTCGTTTGATGTGGTGCTGCAAATCGACACCTTGCAGCACCTGCGCAACGCCGAAACCATGCTGCGCGAAACCGCACGTGTGGGCCGTTTAGGCATCGTGTCCTTTCCCAACTTTGCGCACTGGCCCAACCGCTTGAGCGTGTTGCAGGGCCGCATGCCCGTGACCAAGCGTCTGCCCTACCAGTGGTACGACACACCCAATATCCGCGTGGGTACGTTTGCCGACTTTGAGGTGCTGGCCACCAAAAACGGCTTGCACCTGCTGGACGCGTTTGGTCTGCAGAACGGCGCGCGCGTGGCGGTGTGGCCCAACTTGCGAGCGGGCACCGCCGTGTTCAAGTTTCAGCGGGGGTGACGCGCACGCGTTCACCACACCGGTTTGTTGATGCGTGTTGCCACGCGAGGAGTGTTTGTATGAATGCCCGAGTTCCCAACGCCGCGCTCAATAGCGCACAAGTGTTGCAATCCGTCACCCAAGCCTGGGACCGCGACATCGTGTCCCAGCTCAGCGACTACATCGCCATTCCCGCCAAGTCACCCGCGTTTGATGCCGAGTGGGCACAACACGGTCACATCGACACCGTGGTGCAACGTGCCGCAGATTGGGTACTGACACAACAGGTGGCAGGCCTGACGCTGGAGATCGTGCGCTTGCCTGGCCGCACGCCGGTGCTGTTCTTTGAGGTGGCGGCCACGCGCGCCAGCCACAGCCAAAGCGAAACCGTGCTGATGTATGGCCACTTGGACAAACAACCCGAGTTCAGCGGTTGGCGCTCCGACCTGGGCCCTTGGACGCCCAAGTACGAAGACGGCAAGCTCTACGGTCGCGGTGGTGCCGACGATGGCTACGCGGTGTACGCCAGCATCGCCGCCATCCAAGCGCTCAAGGCTCAAGGCGCCACCCACCCGCGCATCGTGGGCCTGATTGAAACCTGCGAAGAAAGCGGCTCAGCCGACTTGCTGCCCTATGTGGACGCACTGCGCACGCGGATGGGCAATGTCGGCTTGGTGATGTGCCTTGACAGTGGCGCGGGCAACTACGACCAGCTGTGGCTCACCACCAGCTTGCGCGGCATGGCCAGTGGCGTGTTGAAAGTGGAGGTGCTGAGCGAAGGCGTGCACTCGGGCGACGCGTCGGGCGTGGTGCCGTCGAGTTTTCGCATCATGCGTCAGGTGCTGGACCGGTTAGAAGACAGCGCCACCGGGCGTTTGCTGCCCGCCAGCTTTCATGTGGAGGTGCCGCCCGAGCGCTTGGCCCAAGCACGCGCCACGGCCGCGCTGCTGGGCGACGAGCTGTACCAACGCTTCCCCTGGGCCCACCACGACTGTGGCGGTGCCACGCTGGTCACCCTGCCCATGACCCAAGACCCGCTGCAAGCGCTGTTGCAACGCACCTGGGTACCCACCCTGAGCGTGACCGGCGCCGAAGGCTTGCCCGCCTTCAAAGACGCGGGCAATGTGCTGCGCCCATCCACCGCCTTCAAGCTCAGCCTGCGTTTGCCGCCACTGGTGGATGCTGGGCAAGCGGTGCAAGAACTCAAAGCCCTGCTGGAAGACAACGCGCCCTACCAAGCGCGCGTGACCTTCCACGCCGAAGGCTCAGCCAACGGCTGGAATGCGCCTGACACAGCCTCTTGGTTTGAGCAGGCCTTGAACACGGCCAGCCAAGCGCACTTCGGCGCACCCTGTGGCTACATCGGCCAAGGCGGCACGATCCCGCTGATGAACATGCTCAGCCGCGGTTTCCCCAAGGCGCAAATGATGGTGTGCGGCGTGCTGGGCCCCAAGAGCAACGCCCACGGGCCGAATGAGTTTTTGCATGTGCCCTACGCCAAGAAGCTCACCGCCGCGGTGGCGCAGGTGATGGCGGCTATGCCAGCGTGAGCCGCGCCAACGCCCCCAAGGCTGCCGTCTCGGCGCGCAACACGCGACCTCCCAAGCTCAAAGCCACAAAGCCCTGAGCGCGGGCGGCGGCGTCTTCGGCGTCGCTCAAGCCCCCTTCAGGGCCATTGAGCAGCACCCAGGTGAGGCTTTCGTCTGCCACGCTGTGCTGCGCCAGCAAGGCACCCAAAGGCTGGCTGCTGGGGTGCAAAGACAAGACCGCATGCACCTGTGGTCCCTGCGGTGGCGTCTTGGCAAGGCGGGCTAACCACGCGTCCAAGCGCTCAGGCGCGTCGATCAGCGGCAGGCGGTTGCGCCCACATTGCTCACACGCGCTGGCCGCCACGGCTTGCCAATGCGCGAGTTTTTTGTCGGCACGCTCACCCGTCAAGCGCACGACGCTGCGTTCGGTCATCACGGGGGTGATGCGGGTCACGCCCAGCTCGGTGGCTTTTTCAACCAACCAGTCCATGCGTTCGTTGGCGGGCATGCCGACCACCAGATGGACACGCCGCGTGGCTTCACATTCGGTGGCATGGTGTTCGCCCACACGCACGCGCACATCGCTGCGACCCATGTGTTCCACCTCGGCGGCAAACTCACCCCCTTCGCCATTGAACAAGGTCAAGGCGTGTCCGGGTTGCATGCGCAGCACCTGCACATGGCGTGCGGCGGTGGGAGGTAAATCGAGGGTGGTGCCGCTGGCCAGCGGCATGGGGCAATGAAAGCGCGCCATGCTCACGCGACCCCGCCAGAACGGGGCGTGAGCTTGGGATAGGCCAGGCTGAGCGCAGGTTCGGTGCCTTCGACCTTGTCGATCAAACGCAACAAGGGGGTGAGTTCGCTGTAGCGGCTGGCGGTGGATCGGATGTAACCGATGAATCGCGGCGCGTCGGCCAGGTATTTGGGCTTGCCATCGCGCAAGGTCAGGCGCGCGAAGATGCCTGCCACCTTGAGGTGACGCTGCAAGCCCATCCACTCCACCGCACGCCAGAACTCGCCGAAGTCTTGTGACCAGCCGTCGTGGTCGAGCAAGCCCAGCTTGCGCGCGCGCTCCCAATAGCGGATGGTGACATCGAGCACAAAGTCTTCGTCCCAGCTCAAAAACGCATCGCGCATGAGGCTGGCGATGTCGTAACTCACTGGGCCGTAGACGGCGTCTTGAAAGTCAAGCACGCCCAGCCGTGGCTCGCTGGGGTCGTGCGGCATCATGAGGTTGCGCGGCATGAAGTCGCGATGTACATACACACAGGGTGCCGCCAAGTTGCGCTGCACGATGGTTTGAAAGGTGCGCGCCAGCATGTCACGTTGCTGGGGGTCGAGTTGCACACCACAGTGCTGGGCCAAGTACCAATCGGGAAACAGCGACAACTCGCGTGTCAGCAGCGCCTCGTCATAGGCGGGCAATACGCCTGGACGGCTGGCTTGCTGCCAAGCCAACAAGGCATCGATGGCGCGCATGTACAGCCCATGGTTGGCTTGTGACTGGGTGGGGTCGATGACCTCCATCATGGTCTGCGTGCCCAAGTCATCGAGCAACATGAAGCCTTGCGGCTCGTCCCACGCCAGGATGCGCGGCACCAACAGATGTGCGTCTTGCATCAAGCGCGCCACATGCACAAAGGGCTGGCAGTTTTCTTTGTCGGGCGGCGCATCCATGACGATGCACGAGCCTGCGGAAGTGTCCACCCGAAAGTAGCGCCGAAAGCTGGCGTCAGCCGATGCGGCACGCAGCGTCGTGGGCTGCACGCCATGCACCGCCACTTGGGCGTTGAGCCATTGGGTGAAAGCGGCATGGCGCTCGGGCTGCGACCATTCGATGGTCGCCGAGGTAGAAAGGCCCGAAGGCGCGAGGGTAGGGGGTGTGCTCATGGATAATCCAAATTCTACAAACCAGCTTTGCACACCGTTCTTTGGGGCGTGTGACCAGAGCGTCGCTTTTTGAAAGCTTGTCTCGCGTTCATGTCCTTGCCTGCGTATCCCCGTCTGTCTCGTCTACCTCTTGGGTGGGCACTGGGCTTGCTGGGTGGCGTGATGGGCATAGGGTCAACCGCCCAAGCGCAAGAGTCCAACGGACCAGCGTTGACGCTGCGTCCCAGCAGCACCTTGCAAGAAGTCATTCCAGATGACGTGCGCAAGCAGTCCCCCACCTTCATCCAAAGCGACCATTTGAGCGGTCAGACGGATGTCAAAACCGTGCTGGAAGGCAACGTGATGATTCGTCGCGGCAACATCTTGCTCAAAGCCGACAAGGTGGACTACGACCCGGTGGAAGACTTGGCCCAAGCGCGTGGCAACGTCACCATCAACCGCTCAGGCAATGTCTACCAAGGACCTGCATTAGACATTCACTTGGATGCGTTTGAAGGCTTTTTCACCCAACCGAGTTATCAACTGCTCAAGAACAACGCTTACGGCAAAGCGGAGCGAATTGATTTCATTGACAGCGCACACACAGTGCTGCACAAGGCCGACTTCACCACCTGCCCGCGCAAGCCAGGCCCGAGCTGGATGCCCGACTGGTTTTTCAAAGCCGACAAGATCACGCTGGACACGGACCGCAATGTGGGTATTGCCGAAGGTGCGTCGCTGATCTTCAAAGATGTGCCGATCTTGCCGGTACCCAGCATTGACTTTCCGTTGACCGAAGAACGCAAGTCCGGCTTTTTGCCACCCACCATCGGCGTGGACAACATTGGTGGCCTCGAATACACGCAGCCCTACTATGTGAACCTGGCCCCCAACCGGGATGTGACGTTTTTTCCCACCTACTGGAGCCGCCGTGGGCTGCGCCTGGGCACCGAGTTTCGTTACCTGGAGAGTCAATCGGCAGGTGCGCCGTTTGGTGGGGAAGCACGCATTGATTACATGGAGAAAGACCTGCTGCGCGGCGAGCGTCGCTGGGGTCTGCAATACAAGCACACCGGCTTGATCGACCCGTCATACGCAGGGGGTACGCTGGGCTTGAACCTCAACCTCAACCGCGTGAGTGACGACAACTACTGGAAAGATTTTTCCATGGTCAACAGCTCGGGCGTGCAACGTTTGTTGTCCAGCGACGCAGGCCTGACGTGGACAGACGGCGTTTTCAGCACCAGCTTGCGGGCGCAAAAATGGCAAACTCTGCAAGACGTGGCAGACACCAGCAACCGCATCACGCCACCGTTTGACCGTGTGCCCCAGTTCATCGCCAGGATGCAACGCAGCAATGTGGCGGGGTTTGACTTCAGCGTGCAAGGCGACTTGACCCGCTTTGAATCGAACCGTGACTACGAATGTGCCAACAGCGGCTTGTACAACTGCGCGCCCAACGCCAACCGCAGCGTGGCTTCTCTCCAGTTGAGTCGCCCATTCACCAACGCGCTGGGTTATGTCACGCCCAAAATGCAGGTGAATTCACGCAGCTACCAGTTCGATGGCGGCTTGCCCAACAACAGTTTCTACGACGGCCACGCCGGGCAAACCAGCGCCAGCGTGACCGTGCCCACCTTCAGTCTTGACAGCGGTATGACCTTCGAACGCAAACACCGCTTGTTTGACCGTGCCTGGTTACAAACACTGGAGCCTCGCGCGTTTTACGTCTACACCCCCTACAGAGACCAGAACTATTTGCCCAATTACGACTCAGGCAGCAATTCGTTCAACTTCGCCAGCGTGTTCACAGAAAACGCGTTTGGTGGCTCTGACCGTATCTCTGACAGCAAGTTGTTGACCTTGGGCGCGATCTCACGCTTGATAGACCCTGAGACAGGCGCAGAAGGTGCGCGCTTTGGCTTTGCACAGCGTTTGCGGATGCAAGATCAACGCGTGGTGATTCCCGGAGACTCAACGGCTAAATCGGGCATCAGCGATATCTTGGCCGGTGCCACCCTCAACTTGAGCAGAACCTGGGCGCTGGACTCGACGGTGCAATACAACCCCAAAACTGAAAACTACATACGCCGCATGGTAGGCGGGCGTTACAGCCCAGGCTCATACCGCGTCATCAACGCGGCTTACCGCAGCCAGAACAACGACGACGGTTCGGCGTCTTCACGCCAAATCGATATCGGTTGGCAATGGCCATTGCACGACCTATGGGGTGGCGCGGATGAGTCCTTGGGCGAGGGCCGTGGCTTGGGAGAAGGTCGCTGGTACAGCGTGGCACGCATGAATTACAGCCCTTTGGACAAAAAAGTGGTCGAGTCCATCATTGGCTTCGAATACGATGCAGGCTGCTGGATCAGCCGCGTGGTGGCCGAGCGTTTGCAAGTGACCGACGGTTTGGCTCGCCAACGTTTGCTGTTCCAATTGGAGTTTGTCGGCTTCTCTCGCTTGGGCACCAATGCCTTGGGCTCGTTGCGCACCAATGTGCCACGCTACCAACCCCTGCGTCAAAATTCGATGACGCCTAGCCGTTTTGGCAATTACGATTGATGGTGACCATGTCTTTTTCAATGCTTCGCTCTGCACTCAGGTTGCCCCTGGTCTTGCTGGTTGTCTTTGCAGCCACTGTGACGACCCATGCACAAACATCTCCACAAACAGCGTTGGCAGGGCGTGATTTCATCGTTGCCGTGGTTGACGCGTTACCCATTACCAACCACGACGTTCAATTGCGCGCAGAACAGTTGCGTCAGCAGCTCTCACAGCAAGGCCGTTCGATCCCACCAACCAGCAGCTTGCTGCGCGAAGCCTTGGAAGGCTTGATCAACGAAAAAGCGTTGTTGCAATTCGCCAAGGAAACGGGCGTCGAAGCAGAGGCCGTCCCCACCGAACCACTCACGGGAACGCCCGCGAACTCGGCACGAGAGCGTCAAGATCAACGTGACCAACTCACGCTGCGACGACTGACTGAGCGCAACGTGCCTGCACGCATCAAAATCAGCGATCTTGAAATTGAGCAAGCGCTTCGGGACCGCCAAGGTTCGCAAGTCAACACCACCGCCGAGATTGAGCTCGGTCACATTTTGATTGCGGTGCCAGAAAACGCCAGCGAAGCACACGTGTCCTTGTTGCAAGCCAAAGCACAGAGCACCTTGTCGCGCCTCAAGCGAGGTGACAGCTTTGCAGTAGTGGCCAAGGAAGTCTCTGACGGCGCGGACCGAGACAAGGGGGGCTTGATGGGCTTGCGTCCCGCCGACCGTTACCCCACGTTGTTTGTCGAAGCCACCCAAGGCTTGTCTGTGGGTGAACTGAGCCCCGTGGTGCGATCGGGTGCTGGCTTTCACATTCTCAAGCTGGTGAACAAGCGCAGCAACAACACCATGACGGTCACCGAAACACGTGTGCGTCATATTTTGCTGCGCCCCAGTAGCCAACTGAGCCAAACCGCGGCGCGCGCGCAACTGGCTGAGAGCCGTCGCCAAATCGACGCCGGTAAAGCAGACTTCGCCAAGGTGGCACAGGAAATATCTCAAGATGCCAGCGCCGCCAATGGCGGCGATCTGGGCTGGGTGGGTCCTGGCATGTTTGTGCCTGAGTTTGAACAGGTGATGAACAAGTTGACCGTGGGCCAGTTGTCTGACCCCGTCATTTCTCGCTTTGGCGTTCACTTGATTCAGGTGTTGGCGCGTCGTGACGCCGCGTTGAGTGAACGCGAAATGCGCGACATTGTGCGCAACAGTCTGCGGGAGAAGAAATACGACGAAACGCTCCAACTGTGGGTGCAAGAGGTGCGTGGGCGCGCTTATGTGGAATACCGCGATTCCCCGCAATAAATTGGATCTGCGTTGAAACACATTGCCCGCAAACGCTTCGGCCAACACTTTTTGACCGATGGGGCCATCATCGATGGCATCGTCGACGCCATCGCACCCCAGCCAGGTGAGCCCATGGTTGAAATTGGCCCGGGCCTGGCCGCTCTCACGCAACCTTTGGTGGAGCGCTTGGGCCACCTGCACGTCATTGAGCTAGACCGTGATTTGGCGGTTCGCCTGCGTGCGCATGGTCAATTGACGGTGATTGAATCTGACGTGCTACGGGTGGATTTCACAGCCCTGGCACAAACGCTGAATGTGCCGCGTCTGCGCGTGGTGGGGAACTTGCCCTACAACATTTCGTCGCCCATCTTGTTTCATCTGCTGGACCATGTGGCCGTCATCCAAGACCAGCACTTCATGTTGCAAAAAGAGGTGATCGACCGCATGGTCGCAAAACCATCCACCAGCGACTACGGACGATTGAGCGTGATGTTGCAGTGGCGCTACGCCATGGAAAACGTGTTGTTCGTTCCCCCAGCGTCGTTTGACCCACCACCACGGGTAGACAGCGCAGTGGTGCGCATGGTGCCTTTTGCTGAGCCTCCTACCTTGGACCTGCGTTTACTTGAAAGCATGGTCCAAGTCGCCTTCAGCCAGCGGCGTAAATTGCTGCGCCATACCTTGGGGCGCTGGCTAGAAGCACGTGGTTTTGGCGGGCATTTTGACGTGCAACGCCGCGCCGAAGAAGTGCCTGTCGCCGAATACGTGGCGCTGGTTCAATCTTTATAAAGATCGTTTAAATCACAGACCCAACCAACAGCAAAAAGCCCGTCAATGACGGGCTTTTGGTTTGGATACGGGTGTTGGGAAAGATTAAGCGGCCGTCAACCAGTAACCGGCATTGAAGGGGCTGCTCATACGCAAGGCCATGGGCGAGACATCGACCAGCTTGTCGGTTGGCATCTTCTCGCCTTCTTCCAGACCTTCCACGCCTTCGACATCCGCAGCACCAGCGACTTTTTCAGCCGATGGTGCACGTGCCACCGAGAAAGAATAGAAGCAACGGAATGGGACTTTGCGATCTGCCCAGTAATCTGAGGCTTCGCGGAAGATGTCCAACAGCTGCTCACGGGCTTCTTTGTCGAACTTGGCATGAGCAGGGATGTGCTCCAACACCAAGATAAAACCTGGCTGAGGACCTGATTTGTGCAAGGGGTCGGTCATACCGTCGTACAAAGAATCGAAATTCTTGCTGGCTTGGGCAGGGAAGGTGAACTCTTTGGCGATCAAATCCAGAACATCTTGCTTGCTTTGGGTTTGAGCCAAATTGGCATACAAAAAATGGTGTCCGAGTGCTTGTGCAGCATCTTGCAAGTCTTGCACGCGGAATGCGCGAATCGACTGAACAATGTTGGTTTTCACCGTACGAAGTGGCATATCCATCGCCGTCTAGTTCCTGGGGAAGTTGTTTGCATGAATTCGGGTAAACCCCGAAATTTGATGTGCAAGTGTCGCTGAAAGCCCACAAAAAAGCAAGTGCCCGCCCAAGAAGGGCGGGCACCGAAGTGGTTAATGCAAGAAAAGTAGGTGCTTACAACAACGTCATCAGCGCGTGGCGCTGGCGTCTGCCACGGTGAGTGCCGTCATATTGACGATACGACGCACGGTGGTGCTCGCCGTCAAAATATGGACCGGTTTGGCCGCACCCAGCAACACGGGGCCAATCGCAATGTTGCCGCCTGCCGCTGTCTTGAGGAGGTTGTACGCAATATTGGCGGCATCCAAATTCGGCAACACCAACAAGTTGGCATTGCCAATGAGGGTGGAGGTGGGCATTTGAGCCGCGCGCGAAGCACCGTCCAAGGCGACGTCGCCATGCATTTCGCCATCTATTTCAAGCCAGGGCGCTTTTTTCTGAACCAATGCAAGGGTTTCGCGCATTTTGATAGCGGTGGGCTGGTTGCTGCTGCCAAAGTTGGAGTGGGACAGCAAGGCAGCTTTGGGGTGAATGCCGAAGCGTCGCATTTCCTCTGCCGCCATGATGGTGATTTCTGCCAATTGCTCGGCTGTCGGGTCGTAGTTGATGTGGGTATCCACCAAAAACACCTGACGATCGGGCAACAACAAGCCATTCATGCAGGCATAGGTGCTCACACCTGGGCGATTGCCAATGACTTGATCGACGTAATTCAGGTGGGTATGCGGCGTGCTCCAGGTGCCACAAATCAGGCCATCAACCTCACCTTTTTGCAGCATCATGGTGCCGATCAAAGACAAGCGGCGACGCATGTCAATTTTGGCCAATTGCTCAGTCACGCCTTTGCGCGCGGTCATCTTGTAATAGGTTTGCCAAAAATCTCGGTAGCGGTGGTCTTGCTCCACGTTGACCACTTGGTAGTCCACGCCCTCTTTCAGGCGCAAGCCAAAAGTTTCAATGCGCTTGGCAATCACGGCGGGACGCCCGATCAAGGTTGGCTGGGCCAAGCCCTCGTCCACCACGATCTGGACCGCACGCAACACGCGTTCTTCTTCGCCTTCGGCGTAGCACACGCGTTTTTTGCTGGCGCGCTTGGCTGCCGCATAGATGGGCTTCATGGTGGAGCCCGAGGCATACACAAAGCTCTGCAGTTTTTCAATGTAGGCCTGCATGTCTTGGATCGGGCGACGCGCCACGCCACTGTCCGCTGCGGCTTTGGCCACAGCTGGCGCGATCTTGATCATCAGGCGAGGGTCGAACGGTTTGGGAATCAAGTACTCAGGGCCAAAGGCCAAGCTTTCACCCGCATAGGCAGCCGCCACCACTTCGCTTTGCTCGGCTTGAGCCAGCTCAGCAATCGCATAGACCGCAGCAATTTCCATCTCATCGTTGATGGTGGATGCGCCCGCATCCAGAGCACCGCGAAAGATGTATGGGAAACACAAGACGTTGTTGACTTGGTTGTGATAGTCGGTGCGACCTGTGGCAATGATGGCATCGCTGCGCACAGCCTGAACTTCTTCAGGCAAGATTTCTGGCGTAGGGTTGGCCAATGCCAAGATAAGTGGCGTGGCTGCCATTTTCTTGACCATATCGGCCTTGAGTACGCCGCCAGCGGACAAGCCCAAGAAGATGTCTGCACCTTCAATCACATCACCCAAGGTGCGTGCTGAGGTTTTTTGAGCAAACTGAATCTTGTCTTCGTCCATCAATTCGGTGCGGCCCTCAAAGACCACACCGGCCAAATCCGTCACGAAAATATTGCTACGTGGCACGCCAAGCTTGAGCAACAAGCCCAAACAAGCCAGCGCTGCAGCTCCGGCCCCAGAGGTGACGACCTTGACGTTTTTGATGTCTTTATTGGCGACTTTGATGCCGTTCAAAATGGCCGCGCCCACCACGATGGCGGTGCCGTGCTGGTCATCATGGAAGACTGGGATTTTCATGCGTTCGCGCAATTTGCGCTCGACATAAAAGCAATCTGGGGCCTTGATGTCTTCGAGGTTGATGCCACCAAAGGTAGGCTCTAACGCGGCAATGATGTCCACCAACTTGTCGAGGTTCTTCTCCTCAATTTCCAAGTCAAACACATCAATGCCCGCAAATTTTTTGAATAAAACGCCTTTGCCCTCCATGACTGGCTTGGACGCCAGTGGGCCGATGTCGCCCAAACCCAAGACGGCAGTGCCGTTGGAAATCACCGCCACCAAATTACCACGGCTGGTGTATTTGTAAGCGGCCTCCGGGTCTTTGACGATTTCTTCGCAAGGTGCAGCAACGCCGGGTGAATAAGCCAGGGCCAAGTCGTGCTGGTTGACCAGCTGCTTGGTCGCCGCAATGGCAATTTTTCCGGGGGTAGGGAACTCGTGGTACTCAAGCGCCGCACGGCGCAGTTCTTCACGGGCTTGGTTGGAATTCACGGCCATTGTTTATCTCCTGAAAATGCAATGGGCTGTCACTTGGAATTCCAAGCAACAGCCCAACAAGGCGCTTTCATTGTAGGCCGGGGCAAGCCGCGGTCACGGCCGCGTGATGTGCGTGGCTAGGTGGCTCTGTTTTTACTTTTATGCAAAGCCCACTCAATGAACCACGAGCCGCGTGTGCTCGGCACGACGCGCGGTCTGTGCACCACTGAGCACAAAGCCGCGCACCTGAGCCTCAGCGTCAACAAAGTGCCAAACACCTATCGCCGTGCTTTGCCATTGCCCGGCTAGACCTGGCGAAGGAGGTGCCACCACCAGTGGCATGGCGGGTGTTTTGATGGCCACGGGCATCAAAGGAAAACGCACCTCCGTGGGCGTACCCGCCAAGGTGTGCGCCAGCGCTTTGGCAGCATGCATGATGGGCATGACGTAAGGCAATGTGCGAGAAAGCCCACCGACCGATGATCCAACATATTGGGTGTTGTCACCCAAGGCATACACATGAGAAGCACTGCTCTGCAAGTTAATGTCCACGAGCACCCCACGGTCGACCTCAAGACCCGCTGCCTGTGCCAAGCCAATGTCCGCTCGCAAGCCCACCGCGCTCAACACGACATCGGTGGTTGTGCTTTGCCCATTGGCCAAGGTAACAACCAACTCATGACCTGCACGATCTACTGCCTGCACTGTGGTGCCCAAATGCCATTGCACGCCCAACGCACTCAAAGCCGTTCGCAGATCGGCGCTGGCCGCTTGAGGTAACAGGGCGGACAAGGGTTCAGCGCCGGGATCTACCACCTGAACCGCGTAGCCAGAAGCTGCCAAGTCATTGGCGAACTCGCAACCAATCAAGCCTGCACCCATGACCAACACACGCGCACCGGCAACCAACTTGTCGCGGAACGTGGCGTAGTCGCCCAATGAGTTCACCGACATCACGTCATGCGTCGCGTTGCCCGCGAAACTCAACCGAATGGGTCGGGCTCCCGTGGCCAGCACCAACTGACGGTAGGCAAATGCGCCTTTGGAAGTTTGGACTTCTTGGCCCACCACATCCACCGCGCTGACCTGGGTGTGTTGCAACAGCGTGACGCCTAGCGTTGCCACCATTTTTTCGGCTGACGTAGTGACCAATTGCCCGGGGGCTTTACCCTGTACCAGCGCGTTGGAGAGTGCCGGTTTGGCATAAAAGTCACCCGCATCGGCCGTCACCATGAGCACTGGTGTGGTGGTGTCGAGCTTGCGAAACTCTCGCACGACAGACCAGCCAGCCAAGCCAGAACCCACCACCAACACGGGGGCATCGGGGTGACGCTGTGCAGTCATGGTGACTCCTTAAAACTCGACCGGTTCGAAATCAGCTTTGGCCACACCGCAGTCAGGGCAAGCCCAGTCTTGCGGCACATCAGCCCATAAAGTGCCAGGGGCGATGCCATCTTCTGGGCGACCTGCGGCCTCGTCGTACACAAAACCACACACGATGCAGATGAAAGATTTGAAATTAGCGTTGCTCATGATGTATTCCTTTTTTTGAGTTCAGTCGGTGGACGTGGGTTAAACAGCAGCCTTGACTTTGTCGAGTTGGGCTTGGTAATGGTTGGCATGGCGCTCTTCCACCTTGGCCAAAGCAGCAAAGCGCTTTTGCGCTTTCAACAAAGTGGCAGCAAACTGGGCGGCGTGCACTTTGGATTCTTCAATTTGTTCGTCCATCTCGGCCACGGCAGCGGCATTGCCTTCTGCTTCGGCGGTTTTGCGGAACGTGGGGTACATCTCGGTGTACTCGTAGGTTTCACCATCGATGGCGATTTGCAAGGCTTTGGCAGGGGTCATCTCAGCCTTGGGGTAGAGCAAGTCCAAGTGACCAAAGGCGTGCATGACTTCCTGATCCGCGGTTTCTTCGAACGTACGCGCGGTTTCTTCATCGCCCATTTCTCGGGCTAACTTGGCGAAGTAGCGGTACTTGATATGGGCCATCGATTCGCCCGCAAAAGCGGCTTCGAGGTTGGCGATGGTTTTGATCTCGGGACGGGTCTGTGCAGTCATCTGGAACTCCTTCAGTTAACGAAATTAATCGGGACAGGAGGAATGATAGGCCCAGTTAATTGATTGGGCCAATTGAGATTTTCTAATTCATTGATAGGGGCTATGAAGTACAGGGCGTGGGTGGATAAGCCAGCCCTCCTCAGAGACTGCGTCACGATTACGTCGGGCGGGCTCACCCCACCCACACCCTATGCGCCGTGCCAAATAAATCAAGCCCGCATCAAGGCTTCAATTTCAGACGCCACCACCGGCACACCACGCGTGATCAACTGGCAACCATCAGAGGTCACGATCGCATCGTCTTCAATGCGGATACCGATGTTCCAAAACGCCTCGGGCACATCGTCTGCAGGGCGCACATACAGGCCTGGCTCGATGGTGAGCACCATGCCCTCGCGCAAGATGCGGCTGGGACGATTGATGATGGTTTCGCCTGAGAGCGGGTCTTGGCGCTCGCTGGTTTGGCCCAGCTCTGACTGCTCCACATAGCTGCCGCAGTCATGGACATCCATGCCCAGCCAATGGCCGGTGCGGTGCATGTAAAAAGGAAAGTAAGCCCGCTTTTCAATCACGTCTTGTGCGTTCCCGTGTTGGGCTGGATTCAACAGCCCAAGGTCTAACAAGCCTTGCGCCAGTACCTTCACGGTGGCTTCATGCGGATCGGTAAAGCGTGCACCTGCGCGGGTCGCTGCCACGGCGGCGTCTTGGCTGGCGAGCACCAAGTTGTAGAGGTCGCGCTGCGGGCCTGTGAATTGACCATTGGCGGGGAAGGTTCGGGTGATGTCGCTGGCATAGCCGTCCAGCTCACAACCTGCATCGATCAACACCAATTCACCAGAGCGCACAGGCGCCACATCCGCTCGGTAGTGCAGGACGCACGCATTGGCACCAGCCGCCACGATGGAGGTGTAGGCCGGAAACTGCGAGCCATGCAGGCGGAACTCATGCAACAGCTCCGCATCCAAGTGGTACTCGCGCACGTCTTGGCCAGCGCGCAACATGCGCGCGCTGGTTTGCATGGCGCGGATGTGCGCACGTGCGCTGATGGCACTGGCGCGACGCATGATGTCTTGTTCGTGTGCGTCCTTAACCAGGCGCATCTCGTCCAAGGGGCCACACACATCGCGTTGCTGCGCGGGACACTGCGCGCCAAAGCGCACGCGCGCGCGCACGGCATTGAGCCAACCGTCGACACGCGTTTCCAAGCCTTTGTGCGTGGCAAACGGATACCAGACCGTGTGTTGGTTCTCCAGCAGCTTGGGCAATTGCTTGTCCAGCTCAGCCGCCGAGTACGCAGCGCTGACGCCCAGCGTATCAACCGCCGCATCAGGGCCCAGTCGGTAACCGTCCCAAATTTCGCGCTCTAAATCTTTAGGCTGGCAAAACAAGGTGCTTCGCCCTGTGGCGTCCAGCACCAACCACGCATTGGGCTCGGTGAAGCCGGTCAGGTAATAAAAGTAGCTGTCGTGGCGGTAGGGAAAATCGCTGTCTCGGTTGCGGGCATGCTCAGGCGCCGTGGGAACGATGGCCACACCACCAGTGCCCAATTGGGCAGCCAACTGGGCGCGTCGTTGCGCATAGATTGAAAGAGTCGTTTGAATCATAGGATGGCGCGCTAGGGAGATGGTGATGTACAGGTTCAGCGATTGAGCTGGCCCAAACGCTCGGGCGTGCCCACGTCAGTCCAAGGACCCTCGTAGAGTTGGGCGCTCACCGCGTGATTGTCCATGGCGGCCCGCAACATCGGTGCCAAAGGGGCTTTCAAGCCCAACGGATTTCCGTTGGGAACGGCACACCATGGTGCGTTGAAAAATGCGCGCTTGTAGAGCGCAATCGTGCTGAAGGTCCAGCGGGGAACGTCTGGCGTTCCCGTCGTCGGCTCATGCTTGGGCAGGTTCATGGCCAAGCCTTGAGGGGACAAGCCAAAATCGCCACCCGGGTTGTGCGCCGGGTTGGGAACCAGCCAAATGTGGGCGAGTTGGGGGCTGGCTTTGAAGCGCGCTTTAACTTCGGCAGAAAAGACAAATTCTGGGGCAAACACATCGCCCGCAGCCACCCAAAACACCTCATCGAGTTGGGGCAGTGCGCGAACAATGCCCCCGGCAGTTTCAAGTGCGCCACCAAAGTCAACCCCTTCTTGCGAATAGTGCAGGTGCATCGGGGCTTGGCCCGCGATTTCAAACACTTGGCCAAAGTGCTGTGGAATTTGCTCGCCCAGCCAGGCCGTGTTGATCACCAGCTGTTGCACGCCACCACGCTGCAAGCCCTCCATGGCCCACTGCATCAAGGGTTTGCCACGCACGGTCAACAAAGGTTTAGGCGTGGCATCGGTGAGCGGGCGCATGCGCTCGCCACGACCCGCGGCCAAGAGCAAGGCATCGGCCGCAAGGGTTGGATGGGAGGGAGCACGATTCATGACCAAACGAGTGTAGCCAGCGGTTTTGAGTCAATACACGCAGGCGACAAGGCGGGTTCAGCCCGGTGTAGGGCGGCTCGCTAAAATCTGGGTTTTCCCTCATTACCCCCCGGAGTCGCCTGACATGGCAAACACCCAACAAATGGCCAGTGCAATTCGTGCCCTGGCAATGGACGCTGTCCAACAAGCCAACTCAGGACACCCCGGCGCGCCCATGGGCATGGCCGATATGGCCGTTGCCTTATGGGGCGACCACCTGCGCCACAACCCCAAAAATCCGCATTGGTTGAACCGCGATCGCTTTGTGCTCTCCAACGGACACGGCTCAATGCTGATTTACGCCTTGTTGCACCTCACCGGTTACGACTTGCCGATGAGCGAGTTGAAAAACTTTCGCGTGCTGCACAGCAAAACTGCAGGCCACCCCGAAGTGGGCGTGACTCCTGGCGTAGAGACCACCACCGGCCCGCTGGGCCAAGGCATCACCAACGCCGTGGGCATGGCCTTGGCTGAAAAGCTGCTGGCCAGCGAGTTCAACCGCGAAGGCCACAACGTGGTTGACCACCACACCTACGCCTTCATGGGCGATGGTTGTTTGATGGAAGGCATCAGCCATGAAGCCTGCTCGTTGGCAGGCGCTTGGAGACTCAACAAGTTGATCGCACTCTACGACGACAACGGCATCTCGATCGACGGTCAAGTGGCCCCATGGTTTGCCGACAACACCCCCGAGCGCTTCAAAGCTTATGGCTGGCAAGTGATTGGGCCCATCGACGGGCACGACGCCGCGGCAGTCAGCAGGGCCATTGCCACCGCCAAACTGAGTGCCGACAAACCCACCTTGATCGTGTGCAAAACCAGCATTGGCAAGGGCAGCCCCAACCGCGCCGACACCGCCAAAGCCCACGGCGAACCCTTGGGTGCCGAAGAAATTGCATTGACCCGTGCGGCCATTGGCTGGAACCACGCGCCCTTTGACGTGCCCAAAGAGGTCTACGCAGACTGGAATGCCGCCGCCAAAGGCAAAGCCTTGGAAGCCGAATGGAAAACCACCTTTGCGGCCTACAAAGCGGCTTACCCCGCGTTGGCCAAAGAGCTGTTGCGCCGCATGGCGGGCGAACTGCCCAAGAACTTTGCCCAAAGCGTGGTCGACACGGTGATTGGTGCACACACCAAAGCTGAGACTGTGGCCAGCCGCAAGGCCAGCCAGTTGGCTCTGGAAGCATTCACCGCGGCTTTGCCCGAGATGCTGGGCGGCAGCGCAGATCTGACCGGCTCGAACCTGACCAACACCAAGAGCACGCCCAATCTGCGCGTGGACTTGGCAGGCCACGTGGTGAAAAACGAAGCCGGTGTGGGTGGACGTCATATCAACTATGGCGTGCGTGAGTTCGGCATGGCCGCGATCATGAACGGCGTGGCGCTGCATGGTGGATTCATTCCCTACGGCGGCACGTTCTTGACGTTCAGCGACTATTCACGCAACGCCATTCGTATGGCGGCACTGATGAAGCAACGCGTGGTGCATGTGTTCACCCACGACTCCATTGGTTTAGGCGAAGACGGCCCCACGCACCAGTCCATCGAACATGCGGCCTCACTGCGCTTGATTCCCAACCTGGACGTATGGCGTCCCGCAGATACGGCTGAAACGGCAGTTGCCTGGGCTGTGGCACTGCAAAACCAACACAAGCCCACGGCTTTGTTGTTGAGCCGTCAAAATCTGCCGTACTTGCCCAAAGGTGAGGCGCTGGTCAGCCAAACGGCTGGCGACATCTCCGGCTTGGATGCCATCAACAAGGGCGCCTACGTATTGGCAGAGCCCTCCGAAGTGGGCTTGAAGAAGAAGGCCCAAGCCGTGATCTTGGCCACGGGCTCTGAAGTTCACTTGGCGCTCAAAGCCCAAGCGCTGCTGGCCGAGAAAAAGATCGCCGTGCGCGTGGTGTCTGTGCCCAGCACCACCACCTTTGATCGTCAAAGTGTGGCGTACAAATCGGCGGTCTTGCCAGCGGGCATCCCACGCATTGCCGTGGAGATGGGCTCGACCGACGGCTGGTGGAAATATGGTGTCTCCGCAGTGGTGGGCATCGACACTTACGGCGAGTCCGCGCCTGCACCGGTGCTGTTCAAGCACTTTGGCTTCACCCCCGAGAACGTGGCCGAGACGGTGCAAGCCGTGCTGGCCAAGTAACTGTTTCACTGCTTCATTTTTAACTTTAGAAGGGTAATTTCATGGCTATCAAGATCGGTATCAACGGCTTCGGTCGTATCGGACGCATGGTGTTTCGCGCCGCTGTACAGAACTTCAACGACATCGAAGTGGTTGGCATCAACGACTTGCTGGAACCCGATTACTTGGCATACATGCTCAAGTACGACAGCGTGCATGGCCGCTTCAAAGGTGAGGTGTCTGTGGACGGTGGCAACCTGGTGGTCAATGGCAAAAAGATTCGACTGACCCAAGAACGTGATCCGTCGGCTTTGAAGTGGAACGAGATCGGTGCTGACATCGTGATTGAAGCCACTGGTTTGTTCTTGGACAAGCCCACGGCCGAGAAACACTTGGCGGCAGGTGCCAAGAAAGTGTTGCTGTCAGCGCCTTCCAAAGACGACACCCCCATGTTTGTGTACGGTGTGAACCACACCACGTATGCGGGCCAAGCCATCGTGTCTAACGCTTCTTGCACCACCAACTGCTTGGCACCTGTGGCCAAAGTGTTGAACGACAAATGGGGTATCAAGCGCGGCCTGATGACCACCGTGCACGCAGCCACCGCCACCCAAAAAACCGTGGACGGCCCGTCCAACAAAGACTGGCGCGGTGGCCGTGGCATCTTGGAAAACATCATCCCCTCCAGCACTGGCGCCGCCAAGGCGGTGGGCGTGGTAATTCCAGAGCTGAACAAAAAGCTCACTGGCATGTCCTTCCGCGTGCCAACCTCTGACGTGTCGGTGGTGGACTTGACGGTTGAATTGAACAAAGAAGCCAGCTACGCTGAAATCTGCGCCGAAATGAAAGCACAAAGCCAGGGCGCCTTGAAAGGCGTGTTGGGTTACACGGAAGACAAAGTGGTTGCCACGGACTTCCGCGGCGAGCCATGCACCAGCGTGTTTGACGCAGATGCCGGCATTGCACTGGATAGCACCTTCGTGAAAATCGTGTCTTGGTACGACAACGAGTGGGGCTACTCGAACAAGTGTTTGGAGATGGTTCGCGTCATCGCCAAGTAATACGGCAAGCCCAAGGCACTCGAGGTGCCTTGAGCATCCAGCGCCCGGGCTTGAATGCTGCGGGCGTTTTTTATGCCACAACCAGTATGGCCCACACCGAGCGCCGCAAATATGGCGACGGGCATGGTGTGAACAAGCTTCATGGGAATGCGGTCTGCCAATCTATTCCCCAAAAACACGGCGGGTACGTCTGCAATCAGCATGCCTAGCGTGGACCCCATCACCACCAGGAGTGGATCGCCATAGTGAACCGCCATGGCCACCGTCGCGATTTGGGTTTTGTCTCCCATCTCCGCCAGAAAAAACGTGACAAAAGTCGCCCCGACCACACCAAAACGTTGTGCAATCTGCGTTTCTTCCTCTTCGATTTTGTCCGGAATCAACGTCCAAATGGCCATGCCAATATGAAGATGCGATCTATCTACGTATACGAAAAATCTGTTCTTGTGAAAAATTTCGCCCCAAAACCGTGATGGGCTACTTGTTTGGTGCGTTTATTGCTTGCATATGGTGCGCTTTGTAAAAAAAGCACCGACTCGCACCAAACAAGTTCAACCCATCAAGGATTTATTCATGGACGCACTTAAACAGGGCGCAGATGCACTGTTCATCCTCCTCGGAGCCATCATGGTGCTGGCAATGCATGCCGGCTTTGCTTTCTTAGAACTAGGCACCGTTCGCAAAAAAAACCAGGTCAATGCTTTGGTGAAAATTTTGGTGGACTTTTGCGTATCGACCGTCGCTTATTTTGTGGTCGGTTACGGCGTAGCCTATGGCACGAGTTTCATGGTGGGAGCCGAAACACTAGCGGCCAAAAATGGCTACGAACTCGTGAAGTTCTTCTTTTTGTTGACTTTCGCCGCTGCCATTCCTGCGATTATTTCTGGCGGCATTGCTGAGCGCGCCAAGTTTTGGCCACAGCTTATTGCCACCGCCGTGATCGTCGGTTTTATTTATCCCTTTTATGAAGGCATTGCCTGGAATCAACATTTCGGTGTTCAGGCTTGGCTCAAAACCAGCACCGGTGAAGAGTTCCATGATTTCGCAGGCTCCGTGGTTGTGCATGCCTTGGGGGGCTGGATTGCTTTACCCGCCGTATTATTACTAGGCGCACGCAGCAACCGTTACCGCAAAGACGGGGCTGTCTCTGCCCATCCACCTTCAAGCATCCCCTTTCTCGCCTTAGGCGCATGGATTTTGATCGTGGGCTGGTTTGGATTCAACGTGATGAGCGCTCAAACGCTAGACAAAATTTCTGGTTTGGTGGCGGTAAATTCACTGATGGCCATGGTCGGCGGCACTTTGGTTGCTCTGCTGTTGGGTAAAAACGATCCTGGCTTCGTGCACAACGGCCCACTTGCCGGTTTGGTCGCTGTTTGCGCTGGCTCTGATGTGATGCACCCGATGGGCGCTTTGGTGGTTGGCGCTGTGGCTGGGGCCATTTTTGTGGTCATGTTCACGCTGACACAAAATAAATGGCGTATTGACGATGTGTTGGGAGTCTGGCCTTTGCACGGTTTGTGTGGCACCTGGGGCGGCATTGCCGCTGGCATTTTTGGCACCACAACGCTCGGCGGCCTAGGTGGGGTGAGCTTGTCGGCCCAGTTGGCAGGTACGGCATTGGGGGTTTGCTGGGCCTTGATTGGGGGCTTTGTGGTTTACGGTATTTTGAAAATATCCCTTGGTTTGCGGCTGAGCCAAGAGGAAGAATTTGAAGGAGCCGATTTGACAATTCACAAGATCAGCGGAACACCCGAACGAGAAGTGAGCTGGTAAGCCGCATGAATTGTGGTTTTTCACGCATGAATTCTTTCAAATACAGGTAAACGCTTGGTTTTTCTGCTCACTTGTGCTCCATAATGGTCTTTGCTGGGTTGGCGCTCGCGCCAGCACAGTGTGTTTGGTGATCGGTCAGTTTCGCGCCACCGCTTTGGTTGCGTTGTGCATTCGGGACTCCATCGCTTGTTTTTTGTGTTTTAAGGAGTCCCTTTCATGGGCAATAAACTGTACGTCGGCAATTTGCCGTATTCGGTACGCGACAGCGATCTTGAGCAGTCTTTCGGACAGTTCGGTACTGTGACCAGCGCCAAAGTCATGATGGAGCGCGACACTGGTCGTTCCAAAGGTTTTGGTTTTGTGGAAATGGGCAGCGACGCCGAAGCACAAGCCGCTGTTGAAGGCATGAACGGCGCACCTTTGGGTGGTCGTAGCCTGGTTGTCAACGAAGCACGCCCCATGGAGGCACGTCCTCCACGTACCGGCGGCGGTGGCTACGGTGGTGGTGGTGGTGGTGGCGGTGGCGGCTACGGTGGTGGCGGTCGCGAAGGTGGTGGCGGCGGCGGTTTCCGTAGCCCCTACGGTGGCGGCGGTCGCGAAGGCGGCGGCGGTGGTCGCAGTGGCGGCGGCGGTGGTCGCGGCGGCTTTGGCGGCGGCGGCAACAGCTACTAATCTGCCCAGCTCACGCTGAAGCAAATCAAAAGGCTCCCGAGGGAGCCTTTTTGCTGTCTACTCACACGCCTTAGGGTTTGCTTTTACGCGGCAATATCGTGCCATGCACACGACCGCCCAGTTGCATCAAGCGGTCCATGTTGTCGTAATCCATGTGATCAGCCGTGAATCGTTCGCCATCGCCCCTAAGCAGCTCCACGGGTAAATGCGTTCGGATTTTTTCTGTATTGGGAAACAAGTGTAAAAACTCACTGCGCAATTCGCTACGCGGCCATATCTCACCCCGTGCACTTTGAGCAGCCTCTCGGATCAATACTGTTTTCTCAAACAGCTGAATTTCTGAGCCATCGGCATTGATCACGGCACGCGTAGCACGCGCCGTGGTGATACGACCCTCTCTAGAGATCGCACGAATACGTGGCTGGTCTATTTCAAGAGTATCGGTGTCTGGATAGTGTCGGCCTTGCACTCCTGCCATTTCGCTTTTGAGTACGCCGCGTGCATCAAAAACTTTGACCGAGAAGTCACGCATGAAATAGTCAGGAACATGCTGGGGTGCAGCTTCCAGCTCCACATCCAACACGGTTGGGGTGTTGCGAACCAGCCAATACGTCGCAAGCGCCATCAACCCCATCAAGATAAGTGGAAGGTAAACCGCCACACGATCCCAAAGGTGTCGAGCTCGCATCCACCATGAAACACGTGTTGCCAATGCGGTCATGCCAAATAACCTCGCCACAGATCTGCATAACGACCTGAAGCGACCAATAACAAATCACAGAACTCACGCGCCGCGCCATGGCCACCTTCGCGTTCGGTGACGTAATGGGCGATGGCCTTCGCTTCGATATGTGCATTGCTAGGTGCACAAGCAAAAGCAACGCGCTGCATCACGGCCAAGTCAGGCCAATCATCGCCCATTGCTGCAGCTTGCGACCAATCAAGCCTCAACGATTGCAGAATTTCGAGCGCAGCAGGGGCTTTATCTTCCGTGCCATAGCGAACATGTTCAATGCCCAGAGCCTTCAGTCGTGTCCGCAAAGGGGCACTGTCCCGACCGGTGATGACAGCCGGTGTAATGCCCGCCTGCCGCAACATTTTTAAACCATGTCCATCCAGGGTCGAGAAGCGCTTGATCGTTTCGCCGACGTCGGTGAAATACAAACCGCCATCGGTCAAAACACCGTCGACATCAAAAAAAACTACGCGAACACCCTGGGCGCGTAACAACAATGTCGGATCAATTTGGAGAGCAGGCGTACGCAAAGGCGAATGAGACATCAAATCACCTTGGCACGCATCAGGTCGTTGGTGTTGATGGCACCACACAGGAGGCCCTCCTCGTCAACCACCAGCACACTGGTGATGCGATGGAGTTCCATCAACTCCGCGGCTTCTGCGGCCAAAGCATTGGCGCGTACAGAACGAGGGGTCGTGTGCATCACTTGTTCTGCCGTCAGGGCGCGCATGTCTACACCTTTTTCAATCAGGCGACGCAAATCACCGTCGGTAAAAATACCAAGAACTTTGCGCTGTTCATTGACCACAGCCGAAGCACCCAGCCCTTTAGCGCTCATCTCGCGCATCAAATCACTGAATGTGGCGGACGGCAATACGCTAGGAACAGCGTCGCCACTGCGCATGACATCGCTTACATGGGTGAGCAAGCGACGACCCAAAGCGCCTCCGGGATGTGAGCGTGCAAAGTCTTCAGCTTTGAAACCACGAGCATCCAGCAATGCAACGGCCAAGGCATCACCCAATGCCATTTGTGCCGTCGTACTGGCTGTAGGCGCCAAATTCAACGGGCAAGCTTCCTTGGTTACTCCGCTATCGAGCACGATGTCCGCATGACGCGCCAATGTGGAAAGAGCTCCTCCGGTAATGGCAATCAACGGCACACCTTGCCGCTTCAAGACTGGCAAGATAGCCGACAGCTCATCACTCTCACCGCTGTTGGAGATGGCAATCACCAAATCACTGTCTTTGACCATGCCCAAATCCCCGTGACTAGCCTCAGCAGGGTGCACAAACATGGCTGGTGTTCCGGTCGACGCCAGGGTTGCCGTGATCTTGCGTCCAATGTGTCCGCTTTTACCCATTCCCATCACCACCACGCGGCCACGCACAGCCAGAATAGCGCGAACAGCGTGCACAAAACTCGGCGTCAATCGGTCACGCAGTTGATGGACCGCTTGGGCTTCAATTTCTAGCGTGTCATGCGCGAGCGTCAAGATGCGTTGATCATCCAAGACGTTTTGAATGGTCGCGTTATGAGAAGTTTGGGTCATGGGTTAATTTTATCGGTCCACCTGTATTTATTTGCCAATACAAAAACTTGAAAAAATCACGCCTAACAAGTCGTCAGATGTGAACTCACCGGTGATCGCATTCAGTGCGTTTTGCCCCAGTCGCAACTCTTCGGCTAGCAAGTCCAAGGCGGGTTGTTGCACCTGTAAACAGGCCATGGCTTGATTCAAATGCGTTTGCACATCACGCAATGCTTGAACATGCCTTTCCCGCGCCATGAATAAGCCTTCTGTGCCACTGCCCTGCCAACCCACAACATCCAGCAACTTTTGCCGCAATGCCGACAGCCCCAGTCCTGTCTTCGCAGACAACACAAGGTGCTCATCTGAAGTGCAACTCTTTTGTGTGAAAGCGCTTGTGTCTGCCTTGTTCCATAAATGCAGCAGTGGGACATGACGCGCGAGAGTGGTTGTCAATGTCGCTTCAATTTGTGCATCGGCTTGAACATACATCGGATCGTCTTGCCGTGTGAGGTCATGTAAAAACAACACCGCATCTGCTTGTCCAATTTGCGCCCATGCACGTGCAATGCCTATGCGCTCGACCTCATCTACATCTGGGTGATCACGTAGACCGGCCGTGTCCACCACATGCAATGGAACACCCTCAATCTGAATGGTTTGTTGCACCACGTCACGGGTGGTCCCGGCAATAGGCGTCACGATGGCGAGTTCGGCACCCGCCAACGCATTAAGCAACGAACTTTTCCCCGCATTGGGCTGTCCAGCAATGACCACGCGAATGCCTTCGCGCAACAGCGCACCTTGACGTGTGCGCAGCATGACTTGACTGAGCTGATTTTGCAATCGTTCTAGCTGGCCTTGCGCGTCCGCCTGCTTCAAAAAGTCGATGTCTTCTTCCGGAAAATCAAGCGTCGCCTCTACCAACATGCGCAAGTGAATCAGTGCATCTCGTAATTGATGAATTTCTGCTGAGAACGCACCGGCCAGAGAACGGCTCGCACTACGGGCGGCTGACTCGGTGCTGGCATCTATCAAGTCGGCCACAGCCTCTGCTTGAGCCAAATCGAGTTTATGGTTCAAAAATGCGCGCTGCGTGAACTCACCTGGCTGCGCCAAACGCAAACCAGGCAAAAGTGGTTGCTGACCTTCAACGCACGTTGCCGCGACCTCCAAACAACGCGCCAACAAAAGCTGCAAAACCACCGGACCACCATGTGCTTGAAGTTCAAGCACGTCTTCGCCTGTGTAACTGTGTGGCGCTACGAAGTGAAGCGCCAGCACATGGTCTATGGGCGAGCCAGTTGCATCAAGAACTGGTAAATAAGTCGCCTCTCGTGGCTTCAACCCTCGACAACACAAGGCCTTGACCAAAGGCGTCAATCGTTTGGCACTCAAACGAACAATGCCAACAGCCCCGCGACCTGGCGCTGTGGCAATGGCAATGATCGGTGCGTCGTGTTGGGCAAACATGGTGGTGATTGTCAGGAAAAAACCCCGCTGTCCTTGCGGACGGCGGGGTTTATTTAAAAAACAACATGGCCTTCGTTTAGAACTTAGGCAAGTTGAACTGGGGGGGGACACCCATGCGGGTGTTGATGACCCACTGCTGAACAATTGACAAAACGTTGTTGGTGATCCAGTACAACACCAACCCAGCAGGGAAGAAGAAGAACATGACACTGAACGCGAGCGGCATGATCCACATCATCTTAGCTTGCATCGGATCTGGTGGTGCAGGATTCAAAGCTGTTTGCAGCATCGTGGTTGCTGTCATGGTCAGAGGCAGAATAAAGAATGGATCCGGTGCAGCCAAGTCATGAATCCAACCAATCCAAGGAGCGTTGCGCATTTCAACGGTTGACAACAGAACCCAGTACAAGGCAATGAACACTGGAATTTGTATCGCGATCGGCAAACACCCACCCATGGGGTTGACCTTCTCTTCACGATAAATTTTCATCATCTCCATTTGCATTTGTTGCGGGTTGTCTTTCAGGCGCTCACGCATTTCCATGATGCGCGGATTCACCGCCTTCATCTTGGCCATGCTGCGATACGCATGTGCGTTGAGCCAATAAAACCCTGCCTTCAACAAAACCACCAAGGCCACGATAGACCAACCCCAGTTACCCAGGAAATGGTTCAACTTATCGAGCAACCAGTACAAGGGTTTAGCCATGATGGTGAGCCAGCCATAGTCTTTGACCAACTCCAAACCAGGATAAACGGCTTCGAGTTTTTTCTCTTCTTGAGGGCCCACATAGAAGGTGGCTGCCACCGTTTTGGTATCCCCTGCCTTGATGGTGTCGAGGGGAGCAATCAACGTTGCGCGGTAGCAGCAGTCTGCAACCGAAGAACCAATGTCCACAGCATCCAAAGAAATATTGCGATTCAACCCGTCTGGCAAGATCCACGCACTAAAGAAGTAATGCTGGACCATTGCAATATAGCCATTGAGCGACTGCTTCTCGACATCTACTTTTTTCTTCTTGATGTCTGCGAACTCAACCTTTTGATATTTCTTAGCTTCGGTGTAAACCGCGGGACCCGTAAAAGTCGAATAGAAAGACGACTCGCCAGTGGGTTTGTTGCCGTCACGTACCAACTGGAAATAAAGCTGAGGCGCAACGTCTTGTTGACCCACGTTCACAATCTCATGTTTCACAGCAACGTCATATGCGCCACGCTTGAGGGTGTAGGTTTTCACCAGTTTCACCCCGTTTTGTACGGGGGACTCAAACGTCACCGAAACTTCGGAGGCATCTTTTTGTAGGCTGCGCACGCCGGGATGCACCGTCATTTGGCTTTTATGCGTAGGCAAAGCATCGCTTGTCGCGCTGCCAATCAGCCCTGTTTGAGCTAAATAAATGCGGTCCTTGCTGTCATCCAGCAAAACCACATTTTTGCCCACATGGTTGACATCTGCATGTTCCAAAAACTCCACACGTGATACGGTTGCACCTTCTGTATCAAAACGAAGTTTCAACACATCGCTTTGCACGTCAACGTATTCTTTAGCTTTGCTGCTTGCAGCATCAGCCAAAGGCAGAGTCATCGAAGATGCACTCGCCACGGCTGAAGGCACGCCAGCATTATTTGTTGCGGTTGATGATGCCGCGATAGCAGGCACCTCCTTGGAAGAAGAGGCTGTCGTTGGCGTTGGGAAAAACGTGGCTTTATGACCGTTGTGTACTTGCCATTGATCCCACAGTAAAACCATGGAAAAACCAAAGATCACCCACAAAATGGTGCGGCGAATGTCATTCATGAAGATTTCTTCCTGAGTTGGAGGGGGTCAAAGGCGCTGTAAAGACGGTTTGCTTTGGAGGAACAGGGTCATGTCCGCCGGCACACCAAGGATGACAACGCACCAAACGGCGCAATGTCATGTAGGCACCATGTTGCGCACCATGGCGCTGCAGCGCTTCAAGTGCATACGCTGAACATGTTGGCTCAAATCGACAAACTGAGCCCAACCAAGGGCTCAAGAACAGTCTGTATGTCTGGACACATCGAATTAAAAAGGCTTGCATCATGAAGTAGCCACTTTGCCAAACAACTGTGTCAGTTCTTGTCGCACAGCTTGTTTGAGAATCTCAGAAGAAGCACTCATGAATCTCTTTGAATCAAACGCTGCACGCAGGCGAACAACATACGCTGTCGGCTTCAGATTTGATGCAAATTCTTGTGACACGTGATGAATTTGACGCCTGATGAGATTTCGCGTGACAGCACGCTTGGCCCACCGTTTGGGTGTCAAGGCACCAAGTATCAAAACACCGTCAGCAAACGGGGCCTGAGTTTTTTCAAACCCAAGCCCCGTAGAGGTTTTTTCAGTTGGTTGCCATTCGTGCAACACAAAGTGCGGTGTTTTCGCCGCGGTGCTTGCGCGCATGACTGCCTGAAATTCAACCCACTGCTTTAAACGTTCCACGGCTCGCTGGTCGCGGATAGGTTCAATCGCAAGAAAATTAGACAGCTAAACGCTTACGACCTTTGGCGCGGCGTGCGTTGATCACGGCACGGCCGCCACGGGTCTTCATACGGACCAAAAAGCCATGGGTACGGGCACGACGGGTTTTAGAAGGCTGGTAAGTGCGTTTCATGTTGATTCCAAATATCTGAACCCTGTAGATCAGGGAAACCAATTATTATCTCAAATTTTTTAGCTGTCGACAAGCCATAAACAACCTACCAACTTGAGCAGCGTTTTTGCCTTTCAAAAAACATTTATTTCTTCTGTGGATAAATTTTTGATAAAGTCCAGTTCCGCGTGCTTTTATGCACAGCTATCCACAGAAAAAACTCATGATTCAGGGTGCATCCCCATCCAGCAGCTCCGACGGCTTACCAGCAGGTTCTGGTGATGGTTTATGGCAGGCCTGTGTCGATCAATTGGCCCAAGAACTCCCTGAACAACAGTTCAATACTTGGATCAAACCTTTGACGGCAACCGTTGCTGAAGATCTCAGCAAGATCCTTGTTTTGGTTGGAAATCGCTTCAAACTCGATTGGATTCGTGCCCAATATGCAAGTCGAATTGCGTCAATTTTGCATCAAATGTATGGTCATCCGATACAACTTGAGTTAGCGATTACTCCTAAAGAATCGCCCGTCAGAACTAAACCTATTTCTTATTCACAAGAATTAGAGTCATTGCCTGAAAGTCTGATTGGTTTGGAAGAAACCGCTCCCAGCGGCCCCAGAACCAGATTGAATACGGCGTTGACATTTGATAGCTTGGTTGAAGGAACTGCAAACCGTATGGCACGTGCAGCCGCCATGCACGTCGCCACCATGCCAGGACAACTTTACAACCCACTCTTTATCTATGGTGGCGTGGGATTAGGTAAAACGCACTTGGTCCACGCTGTAGGTAATAAGTTACTGGCAGAGCGGCCCGATGCAAAAGTTCTCTACATCCATGCAGAACAGTTTGTTTCAGATGTGGTCAAAGCTTATCAACGCAAAACATTTGATGAATTCAAAGAGCGCTATCACTCCTTGGATTTGCTTCTGATTGATGACGTTCAATTTTTTGCTAACAAAGAAAGAACACAAGAAGAGTTTTTCAATGCGTTTGAGGCATTGTTGGCTAAAAAGTCACACATTGTGATGACCAGTGATACCTACCCCAAAGGTCTGACAGACATTCACGAGCGACTCGTTTCCAGATTTGATGCTGGTCTGACCGTTGCCATTGAGCCTCCCGAGCTGGAAATGCGGGTTGCAATTTTGATCAGTAAATCACGCACCGAAGGCACTGAAATGCCTGAAGAAGTGGCTTTCTTTGTTGCCAAAAATGTTCGATCCAACGTGCGTGAGTTGGAAGGAGCACTGAGAAAAATCTTGGCTTACTCACGTTTCAACCAAAAAGAAATTTCTATTCAATTGGCACGTGATGCCTTGCGTGATTTGCTGTCTATTCAAAACCGACAGATCTCTGTCGAGAACATCCAAAAAACCGTCGCAGACTACTACAAAATCAAAGTTGCAGACATGTATTCAAAGAAGCGTCCTGCTTCAATTGCAAGACCTCGACAAATTGCCATGTATTTGGCTAAAGAATTGACCCAAAAAAGCCTTCCTGAAATCGGTGAACTGTTTGGTGGCAGGGACCACACCACGGTACTTCATGCTGTACGGAAAATCACAGCTGAACGATTACAACTCAGCGAACTCAATCAACAACTCCATGTCCTTGAGCAGACACTCAAAGGCTAAACCGTAACTGTATAAAGCTGTGGATGAATTTTGCACAACACATGACTTATCCACAGACCCAACCACTTTGTAGAAGTTATCCAGTTTGATGAAACATCAGAAAACACATTTGCCAACACCTTTGAAAGCCTCTCAAGTGCTTGAAAAAAAAGAGGAAAATGCTGTTGTCCACAGAAACAAGCTGTGCTTATCTACTACTACTAATCTAAATTAAGAAATCAAGAGGAACCCATGATCGTACTGAAGGCCACACAAGACAAGGTGCTCGCAGTCCTGCAATCTGTCGCAGGTATTGTGGAACGCCGTCATACCTTGCCTATCTTGGCCAATGTGCTGATTCGTAAAACAGGTGGTTCATTGCAACTAACCACAAGCGATCTAGAAATTCAAATCCGCACAACAGCCGAACTTGATGGCGATGCTGGCAATTTCACAACCACAGTGGGTGCACGCAAGTTGATTGATATTTTGCGCACCATGCCATCCGATCAAACCGTCAGTTTGGAATCAAGCCAAAACAAATTGATTCTCAAAGGTGGTAAGAGTCGTTTCACTTTGCAAACTTTGCCAGCAGAAGATTTTCCGTTGGTTCAAGAAGCGGCAACCTTTGGTCCCTCTTTCAGCGTGCCACAAAAAACACTGAAAGAGTTGTTGCACCAAGTCTCTTTTGCAATGGCCATTCATGACATTCGCTACTACCTCAACGGCATCTTGTTCGTTGCAGAAGGAAAGCAGTTGAGCCTGGTAGCAACCGATGGACATCGGTTGGCTTTTGCTTCTGCCATCTTAGACATCGAAGTTCCACGCCAAGAGGTCATCTTGCCGCGCAAGACTGTGTTGGAAATGCAGCGCTTGCTGAGCGACAAAGAAGGCGCCATCGACATGCAATTTGCCAGCAATCAAGCTAAGTTCAGTTTTGAAGGAATGGAATTTGTGACCAAGTTGGTTGAAGGTAAGTTCCCCGATTACAACCGTGTGATTCCAAAAAATCATAAGAACACCATCACTCTGGGCCGTACAGCCTTGTTGGCGACATTGCAACGCACAGCCATTTTGACCAGCGAAAAATTCAAAGGTGTTCGTTTGAATTTGGAGCCTGGTGTTTTGCGTGTGGCGTCAAGCAATGCAGAACAAGAAGAAGCAGTGGACGAACTTGAAATTGATTACGGCGGTGATGCCATTGAAATTGGTTTCAACGTGACGTATTTGATCGACGCCTTGACCAACATGGACCAAGACATGGTTCAAATTGATCTGGCTGATTCCAACAGTTCTGCCCTGATTACCATTCCTGAAAATGCCACCTTCAAATACGTTGTGATGCCCATGCGTATCTGATTTGCATCTGACCTTACTTTTATTGATAGATCCCGTGATGCCATGCGCATCGCGAACGAAGACTTGCCATGACTGAACCTACAAACACCACCAACCAAGAAGCCGCCGGGGAAGGCTATGGCGAAGGATCGATTCAAATTCTTGAAGGTCTTGAAGCCGTTCGCAAGCGTCCAGGTATGTACATCGGTGACACATCTGATGGCACAGGTTTGCACCACTTGGTGTTTGAAGTGGTGGACAACTCCATCGACGAAGCATTGGCTGGCCACTGTGACGACATCGTGGTGACTATCCACAGCGACAACTCCATCAGCGTGACCGACAACGGTCGTGGCATTCCAACGGGTGTCAAGATGGACGACAAGCATGAGCCCAAGCGCAGTGCCGCAGAAATCGCATTGACCGAATTGCACGCGGGTGGAAAGTTCAACCAGAACAGTTACA
Source organism: Limnohabitans sp. JirII-31 (assembly GCF_002778315.1). Classification (GTDB taxonomy): domain Bacteria; phylum Pseudomonadota; class Gammaproteobacteria; order Burkholderiales; family Burkholderiaceae_C; genus Limnohabitans. The sequence continues at coordinate 74,797 of NZ_NESA01000005.1, forward strand.
AAGTTTCTGGCGGTTTGCATGGTGTTGGTGTGTCGTGCGTGAATGCTCTGTCTAAATCTTTGCGTTTGATCGTTCGTCGCGAAGGCAAAGTTCACACGCTGGAATTTGCCAAAGGATTTGTGCAAAACCGTTTGATTGAGGTTGTCAACGGTGTTGAAGTTTCACCCATGAAGGTCACTGGAGAAACAGAAAAACGCGGTACCGAAGTTCACTTTCTACCCGACGTGGAAATCTTCACGCAAAACAGTGACTTCCACTATGAAATATTAAGCAAGCGCTTGCGTGAACTCAGTTTCTTGAACAACGGTGTGCGCATCCGCTTGATCGATGAACGGACCGGCAAAGAAGACGATTTCTCTGGCGCCGGGGGTGTCAAAGGTTTTGTCGACTTCATCAATTCGGGTAAAAAAGTCTTGCACCCCAACGCTTTTTATGCCGAAGGTGAGCGCCCTGCCGACACCTACGGTGGCATTCCTGGGACCAGCATTGGTGTCGAAGTGGCCATGCAATGGAACGATGGCTACAACGAGAGCGTGCTGTGTTTTACCAACAACATTCCTCAGCGCGACGGTGGAACGCATTTGACGGGCTTGCGTGCAGCGATGACCCGAGTCATCAACAAATACATTGAAGAAAACGACTTTGCTAAAAAAGCCAAAGTTGAAGTCACCGGCGATGACATGCGCGAAGGCTTGTGTTGTGTGTTGTCCGTGAAAGTACCTGAACCGAAGTTCAGCAGCCAAACCAAAGACAAGTTGGTGTCCAGCGAAGTGCGTGCGCCGGTTGAAGACATCGTCGCCAAAACACTGACCGACTACCTGCAAGAGCGTCCCAACGATGCCAAGATCATTTGCGGAAAGATCGTGGATGCTGCACGTGCCCGCGAAGCCGCCCGCAAAGCCCGTGAGATGACACGTCGCAAAGGGGTCTTGGATGGCATGGGCCTACCAGGCAAATTGGCCGATTGTCAGGAGAAAGATCCTGCCTTGTGCGAAATCTACATCGTTGAGGGTGACTCCGCTGGTGGCTCCGCCAAGCAAGGACGTGATCGCAAATTCCAAGCTATTCTGCCCTTGCGCGGCAAGATCTTGAACGTCGAAAAAGCACGTTACGAAAAGCTGCTGACCAGCAACGAAATCTTGACCCTCATCACGGCCTTGGGTACCGGTATTGGCAAAGCCAGTGCCGAATCGGGTAAGTCGGCGACGGATGACTTCAACGTCGACAAACTGCGCTACCACCGCATCATCATCATGACCGACGCGGACGTCGACGGGGCACACATTCGAACCTTGCTGCTGACTTTCTTTTACCGTCAGATGCCCGAGTTGGTCGAGCGTGGCCATATTTACATTGCACAGCCGCCGCTCTACAAGGTCAAAGTGGGCAAAGAAGAGCAATACCTCAAAGATGGTCCAGCACTCGATAGCTTTTTGCTGCGCATTGCGCTCAAAGATGCCAGCATCACCACGGGTGGCACCAATCCCCAAACCTTGAGCGGCGAGACATTGGCCGAACTGGCACGTAAGCACCAACTGGCCGAAGCGGTGATTGCGCGTTTGAGCGGTTTCATGGACGCGGAGGCCCTGAGGGCCATGGCCGACGGAGTGTCGGTCAACCTAGACACAGTGGCAGAAGCAGAAGCTTCGGCTGTCGCCATGCAAGCCAAGTTGCGTGAACTTGGCAGTGGTTCAGAAGCCTCGGGCGAGTTTGATGTGCGCACCGACAAACCCATTTTGCGCATCAGCAGAAGCCATCACGGCAACGTCAAGAGCAGCGTCATCACGCAAGACTTTGTGCACGGTGCCGACTATGCTGCGCTGGCTGAAGCTGCTCAAACCTTCCGCGGTTTGCTCAACGAAGGCTCACGCGTTCAGCGCGGTGAGGGCGAGAAGGCCAAAGAAGAAAAAGTCAGTGACTTCCGCATCGCCATGCGTTGGTTGATTGCCCAGGCAGAACACGCCACCGCACGTCAGCGCTACAAGGGCTTGGGTGAGATGAACCCTGAGCAGTTGTGGGAAACCACCATGGACCCCAATGTGCGCCGTTTGTTGCGCGTGCAAATTGACGACGCGATCGAAGCCGATCGCGTGTTCACCATGTTGATGGGCGATGAGGTGGAGCCCCGTCGCCATTTCATCGAAAGCAACGCTCTGCGCGCTGCCAACATCGACGTTTAATTGGCTTTGCTGGCTGGGCCTTGGCCCATGCGACCCCTGTTGTGGGGTTCGCGTGGCAAGGTTTCAGCATCAAAGATCTTTTGCTGCTCTGCGGTCAGCTGTGCATAAAACTGCTTGGTGGCATCGCTGCGTTGCTTCATGTGGCTTTGCATCGCGGCGTGGTGTGCCTCATGGAATACCGCCATCTTGTCTATGCGCTCAGGCGTGGTCAGCTTGCCCAAGGCTTCTCGGTCCAAGGGCGCCATGGCGGGGTGTGTGGAGGGTTTCATGGCCTCTACAAACGTGTTCCACGCAGGCTCTTGGCTACTGCTGAGCTTGAGTTTGGCTTTGAGTTCTTGTTGGCGCGCCTCCCAGCGTTGGGCCATGTGTGCGTGCGGGCTGCTGCTGTCACCCATGTGGGTGTGTCCCATCATGCCGTCGCCGGCCATGCCCATGCCCCCCATGGGTTGGGCTTGCGCGCCCAGGCTCAAAACCAAGCCAAGCCCAGCCAGGGCAGTGGCGAAAGTCAAACGTGAAGGTGTGAAACGGTTCATGACAAAGTCCTTTGAAACAAGAAGCGACATGCTTCGGTCAAGTTCAGACTGTGCGCGGCCTATGTTTCGCCACCTTGTGTCACACAACAACTTACGTAAAGTTGTGTAACTCAATCCATCAGACCGGCACGGAAATCGTCCACGGCTTGGGCCAACTCTTCGCGGGTGTTCATCACAAATGGACCGTATTGCGCAATCGGTTCATGCAAGGGCCTGCCTGCGATCAAGATGGCACGGGTGTTGGCGTGAGCACGCAGCACCACACCGTCGCCACCATTGCTCAAAATCGCCATCCGTTGCGCGGGCACTGTTGTTGCCGTGTTGCCTTGAACAACGTCTAAGCTGCCTCGGTAGACGTACAAAAAGGCGTGATGACTGGACGGAATCGCTTGTTCCAGAACCACGCCGTCGCGATCGGGGAAATGCACATCCACATACAGCGGCTCGGTGTGCTCGCGTGTCACGGCACCTGCCACTCCCAGTGAGGAGCCAGCAATCACCCGCACCAACACCTGCTCAGGCGTGGTGACCTCGGGAATGTCTGCACTTTGAATGTCGCGGTACCAGGGCTCACACAGCTTGTTTTTGGCGGGCAGGTTGAGCCAGAGCTGAAAACCCTCCATCACACCTTCTTCTTGCTCGGGCATCTCGCTGTGCACCAGGCCTCGTCCTGCGGTCATCCACTGCACACCACCGTTTTGCAGCAAGCCTTCATGGCCACCGCTGTCACGATGCCGCATGCGACCTGCAATCATGTAGGTCACGGTCTCAAAACCGCGGTGCGGGTGATTGGGAAAACCGGCAATGTAGTCGTCGGGTTTGTCGCTGCCAAAGGCATCGAGCATCAAAAACGGGTCTAGGCGTTGCTGCAAATCGTGCGACAACACGCGGGTGAGACGAACGCCCGCGCCGTCTTGCGTGTCTTGGCCGCGTACCAGGCGCTCCACACCTCGGGGTCGTGTGATGGGGCTCATGCGACTTGGTACCCTTCTTGTGCAATGGCTTTTGCCAACGCTTCATGGGCTTGTGTGCTGTCGACCTCCACTTTGTTGTGTGCTCGGTCAATCGTCACCTTGGCTTCGGGGTCGAGACGCAACACCGCTTTTTTGACCGCCATCTCGCAGTGACCGCAGGTCATGCCTTGAACTTGGAATGAGTGATTCATCAGTGGCTCCTTAACAAAGGAGTAAGCTTAACTCTTATGAGTGATACCACCTGTGACATTGGAATTGGCGGCATGACCTGTGCCTCATGCGTGGCCCGTGTGGAGCGAGCCATCGCCAAACTGCCAGGGGTGACGGATGTCAGCGTCAATTTGGCCACGGAGTCCGCGCGTGTAGTCTGGAATGACGACGACGCCAGCCACGAAGCGCGCTTGCGCCGTGCGGTGCGTGATGCGGGCTACGAACCCCTGGCACCCGAGCACCTCGAACAACAAGCCGCAGGTCCGTGGGTGGGTTTCTCGCCGGTGTTCGCGGGCGCGGTGTTGAGCTTGCCCTTGGTCTTGCCCATGCTGGGTGATGTGTTGGGCCAGCATGGGATGTTGCCTGCGTTGTGGCAGTTTTTGTTGGCTACCCCGGTCCAGTTTGTGCTGGGTGCGCGTTTTTACAAAGCGGGTTGGCACGCTTTGTTGGCGGGCACGGGCAACATGGACTTGTTGGTGGCCCTGGGCACCACTGCCGGTTGGGCCTTGTCGGTGTGGCTGTGGTGGTCTGCCGCTGATGGCACCATGGTGCACTTGTATTTCGAGGGCTCGGCTGTGGTCATCACGCTGGTCTTGCTCGGCAAATGGCTGGAAGCCCGCGCCAAGCGCCAAACCACCGACGCCATTCGTGCGCTGCATGCCTTGCGTCCCGCGCGCGCGCGCGTCATCGGGCCGGATGGCGAACAAGACATTCCCATTGAAGAGCTGTTGGTAGGCGACCACGTGGTCGTGTTGCCAGGTGAGCGCGTGGCTGCCGATGGCCGGGTCTTGGAGGGCGACTCTCAACTCGACGAATCCATGCTCACTGGCGAACCGCTGCCTGTGCCCAAGGGTGTTGGGGCCCGGGTAACGGGTGGCAGCATCAACGGGGAAGGCCGTTTGGTCATGCAGGTCTCGGCCACGGGCACCGCCACGGTGTTGGCCAACATCATCCGTTTGGTGGAAGACGCGCAATCGGCCAAGCCCCCCATTCAACGTCTGGTGGATCAAGTCTCCGCCGTGTTTGTGCCCGTGGTGTTGGTGTTGGCCTTGCTGACCTTGCTGGCCTGGTGGTGGAGCGGCCACAGCGTCGAGCTGTCGCTGATTCATGCCGTGGCCGTGTTGGTCATTGCCTGTCCGTGTGCCCTAGGGCTGGCCACGCCGGCGGCCATCATGGCGGGCACGGGTGTGGCGGCCAAGCACGGCATCTTGATCAAAGATGTGCAAGCCTTGGAGGTGGCGCACCGCGTGGACACGGTGGCCTTTGACAAAACCGGCACCCTCACGGTGGGGCAACCGCGCTTGCTGTCGCTCACACCCGTTGTTGACGCACCGCAAGGCGCAGACGATTGGTTGGCCATAGCTGCCAGTTTGCAAAGCGGCAGCGAGCACCCCTTGGCACGTGCCGTGGTGCAGGCTGCCAAAAACCAGAACGGCACCTTTGCCGCTCCACAAGCCGTGCGCGCGGTGCCAGGCTACGGCAGCGAGGGCCAGGTGCAGGGGCGCGCCTTGCTGTTGGGCAGCTTGCGGTGGATGACGGCCTTGAACTTAACTGGCTCTGCCAGTCAGGCCGCGCCCTGGGAGGCGCAAGCGCTGGCCTTGCAGGCCCAAGGTGCCACGGTCTCGGTGTTGGTGGAGCGCGTGGGTTCGGGCGACACGGCGCAGTTGTTGCCACGTGCCTTGCTGGCGTTTGGTGACGAGCCTAAACCGGGTGTGCAAGCCGCCCTGGCCGCGTTGCGCGCGCGCGGCTTGCGCTTGGTCATGATCTCTGGCGACAACCTGGGGGCTGCACGCGCCATGGCGCAACGACTGGGCCTGCACGATGATGAGGTACATGCCGAGGTTTTGCCTGGCGACAAATTTGCCTTGGTGCAGCGCCTGCAGCAGGGCGACAACGGGGCCCGTCGGGTGGTGGCCTTTGTGGGCGACGGCATCAACGACGCGCCTGCACTTGCGGCTGCCGATGTGGGCATGGCCATGGCCAACCCCAACGGGGGCGGCACCGATGTGGCCATGCAAGCCGCAGGCATCACGCTCATGCGTGGCGAGGTGGCGTTGGTCGGGGCGGCGCTGGACATTTCCAGCCGCACCGTGGCCAAAATTCGGCAAAACCTGTTCTGGGCTTTTGCCTACAACGCGGCAGGCATTCCATTGGCCGCTTTGGGCTACTTGAGCCCGGTGGTGGCTGGTGCTGCCATGGCCTTGAGCTCGGTCAGTGTGATGACCAACGCCTTGTTGCTCAAGCGTTGGTCACCACGTGTTGGGACCGAAAAACCTCAGTGACCGTTGTGGCCAGGTGGCTTGGGGCTGTTGGAGAACCAGGCCACATACAACGCAGGCAACACCACCAAAGTCAGCAGCGTGGCGGTGAACAAGCCGCCAATCACCACAATGGCCAAAGGACGTTGCGTCTCTGAGCCGATGTCGTGACTCAGCGCCATGGGCAGCAGGCCCAAAGCGGCCAGCAAGGCCGTCATCAGCACGGTGCGCAAGCGCTGAAGTGCACCTTCTTTCACGGCGTCAATCACGGTGAGGCCGGCGTTGCGCAACTGCTGAAATACGGACAGCATCACCACACCGTTGAGCACCGCTTGACCGGACAGCGCGATAAAGCCAATGGCCGCAGACACCGACAACGGAATGCTGAAAATCCACAGCGCCACAAAGCCACCAATCAAAGCCAAAGGCACGTTGAGCAAAATCAGGCCAGCCGTTTTGAACGACGCAAATGCGTCAAACAGCAGCACAAAAATCAGCAACAGCGAAATAGGCACCACCACCGCCAAACGTTGCATGGCGCGTTCTTGGTTTTCGAACTCGCCCGACCAGGTGACGGCGTAGTTGTCGGCAATCGTCACGTTCTTGGCCACACGTGCTTTCATGTCGGCCACGATAGAGCCCATGTCGCGGCCCTTCACAAAAATGCCAATGGCCATGGTCCGGCGCCCCGCTTCACGGGCAATGTTCATGGCACCACTGGCCTGACGGATGGTGGCCACGTTCTCTAGCGTCGTGTAACCCCCGCCGGGTATGGCGATGGGTGTGGCGGGCAGGTTGGCGGCGGTGCGTTTGTCGCCGCTCAAACGCACCACCACGCTGAACTTGCGCTCACCCTCCCAAATTTGGGTGGTGGCACGCCCTGCGAGTGCTGACTCGATCACGTCTTGCACGTCGCCCACATTCAGCCCCAAGCGTGAGGCGCGGTCACGGTCAATGTCAATCACCAGCTGTGGCACTTCGCCCAAACGGTCAATCTCGGCACGTTGCACGCCTTGCACCTGTTTGAACTCGCGTTGCATGGCTTCTGTGGTGCGCCGCAACTCGGTCAGGTCGTCGCCCGAGACCTTGACCACGATCTGTCCTTTGATTTGCGAGATCGACTCCAGCACGTTGTCGCGGATCGGCATCGAGAACGCGGGGTCCACGCCAGGAATGACGGCCAGCTTCTCGTCCATCTCTTCAATCAGCAAATCACGCGTCATGCCCTTGCGCCATTCTTCTGCGGGTTTCACGTCGACAAACACCTCGGCCATGCTGAGGGTTTTGGGGTCGGTGCCGTCTTCGGGCTGGCCGGCTTTGGACACCACGGTGCGCACTTCGGGCACCGTGAGCAGTTGCAGGCGTGCTTTGCGCAAAATCTTGGCCGCCTCTTCTTGTGACACGCTGGCTGGCATGTCCCAGTTGACCCAGAAGGTGCCTTCGTTGAGCTCAGGCAAGAACTCCGAGCCCAAATGGGCGGCTGCTACGACAGACAGCGCAAAACAACTCAGGGCAACTGTGACGACCTTGCGGGGCTTCTCAATGGCCCAGTCCAGCACCGGGGTGTACACCTGTTTGGCCCATGCCACCAGGCGGTTGTCGCCGTGTGGAATGCCCTTGCGCAGCATCCAGTAGGCGAGCAATGGCACCAAGGTGAGCGAGAAAATCAAAGCCCCAATCAGCGCCGTGGTCACCGACAACGCCATCGGCTGGAAGATGCGGCCTTCATGGCGTTGCAAGGCAAAAATCGGGATGTGCGCCGCAATGATGATCAACATCGAGAACAGGGTAGGACGCCCCACCTCGTTGGCGGCGTTGGTGATCAGGGTGCGACGCTCCTTCTCGTTCATGCCTTCCCCGCGCTCAGACAGGCGGTGCATGATGTTTTCAATCACGATCACCGCGCCGTCCACGATGATGCCAAAGTCCATCGCGCCCAAGCTCAGCAAGTTGGCAGGCACGCCCATGATCTTGAGGCCTAAGAACGTGGCCAACAGGGCCAGTGGAATCACCACCACCACCGCCAATGAGGCGCGCATGTTGGACAGGAACAGGTAGAGCACCAACGAGACCAGCAACGCACCTTCGACCAAGTTTTTGAACACCGTGGTCAAGGTTTTGCCCATCAACCACGAACGGTCGTAGAAGGGCTCGATTTGCACGCCGTGTGGCAGCACACGGTTGTTCAGGTCGGCAATTTTTTCTTTCACGCCCTTGAGCACCACGCTGGGGTTTTCGCCTTTGCGCATGATCACAATGCCGGTCACCACGTCGTCGTCCAAGTCTTGGCCCACGGTGCCCAAACGTGGCACGGCACCGATGCTGACCTTGGCCACATCGCGCACCAGCACCGGGGTGTTGCTGCGTGCGGTGACCACAATTTGTCCAATGTCGTCGGCGGAGCGCAATAGCCCCAAGCCACGGATGGCGAACTGCTGTGCGCCTTGCGCCACATAACTGCCGCCCGCGTTGGCGTTGCCTCGGCCCAGCGCATCTTGCAAGTCTTGCAGCGTCAGCTTGTAGGCGCGCAGCTTTTGCAGATCGGGCTGAACCTCGTATTGTTTGATGTAGCCGCCCATGCCCACCACGTCGGCCACACCGGGAATCTGGCGCAAGGCGCGCTCGACGGTCCAGTCTTCGATGGTGCGCAAATCGGTGGAGGTCTTGCCATCGCCTTTGAGGCGATAGCGCATGATCTCGCCCACGGGCGTGGCGTTGGGCATGACCTCGGCTTCAACGCCTGGGGGCAAATCGACGCCACGCAAACGCTCGTTGACTTGTTGGCGTGCCAAATTGACTTCGGCCTTGTCGTCATACGTCACCACCGTGAACGACAAGCCAAATTGGGTGTGTGAGAACACGCGGATCGAATTGGGCAAGCCCGACAGCGCGACTTCAATGGGCAGAGAAACCTCCTTCTCCACCTCCTCCGCCGCGCGCCCAGGGTAGAGCGCAATCACCGTCACTTGGGTATCGGTCACGTCTGGGAACGCCTCAACCGACAGGTTTTTGAACGCGATCACGCCAGACATCACGAACAACAGAGTGCCCAGCAGGATGAACAGCGGTTGGTTCAGCGCATAGTGGATCAGACGTTTCATTTGTGATCCGCGCTGGTGCCACCGGCAGAGGTGTGGGGTTTGGCCTGGTCTTCGGCGTTGCGGAACTCGCGTGCTAGCAGCAACCCGTTGTCTTTCACCACCAGCTCATTGGCTTTGAGCCCGTCGATCACCAAGACCTCTTGCAAACCTTCATAACCGAGTTTGATGCGACGAGGCTCAAACACGCCGGTTTCGGTTTGCACATAGGCCCAATGTTCGGTGCCGCGCAGCTGCACCGCGCTGGCTGGCACCAACACACCTGCAGCGAGCTGACGCTCGATGCGCGCCGTGCCCAGCATCTCGGCTTTGAGCAAGCGTTGGCGGTTGTCGATCACGGCGCGGACCTTGATGGTTCGGCTCGTTGGGTCAATGAAGTCGCCCGTGGCCGCAATCGTGGCTTCGAATTTTTGGCCTACGACGTTGGGCAACACCAGTTCAATTTTGGTGCCCGGTTTGAGGGATGCCACGTCAGACTCGCGCGCATCAATTTGCACCCACAACGAACGGGGGTCGCTCACCACAAACAAGGCCGGGTTGCCGGGGCCCCCTTGGTCGGGGCGCACTTCCAGGCCCGCGCTGAGGTTGCGCTCTACCACCACGCCGGAGATGGTTGCTGACACGCCCAGTTGTTGGTTCACCAAGTTGCCGCTGCCATACATGCTGGTGCGTGCTTGTGCCCGCGCAACCTCGGCTTGCGCACGCGATGCGTCAGCTTCGGCTTGCTCTAGGTCTTTGCGTGACACGATGCCCGCATTGAACAGGGTTTGTTGGCGCGCCAAGGCGCGCTCGGTCAAACGTGCATCGGCTTGCGCTTTGGCGGTGTCGGCTTGTGCGGCACCGAAGTCGGGAGAGGCAAACGTGGCCAGCACTTGTCCTGCCTTGACGCTTTGACCGACATCCGCGTTGAGTTGCACCACACGGCCCGCAAACGCGGGGTAAATGCGTTGGGTGCGCTCTTCGTTCCAGACCAAACGCGCCGGTAAATCAATGGTCACGCTTTGGGCCGCGACGGCCGGGGCTGTGCCCAACAAGGCCAGCTGCGGGTGACCAGCGGGAAAGCGCAGTTGTTGCCCTTGCACGATGGGTTGAGCGATCACAGGGTGGGGGGCGAGTTCGGGTTTGCTCAGCCAGTAACCCAGTGCCAGCACAGCCACCAAGCCAGCGGCGACTCCCCAGCGTTTGGTCGGGGTGTTCAAGAGGGTTTGGAGCTTGTTGGGCTCGTTCGCAGTGTTGTGGTGCATGGTGTGTCGGCTCAGCGTGTGCTGGCGGTCTGAGGGGGGGTGCGCAGCTGCCAGGCGGTATGCGCTTTGGCGTAGTCGGCGCGGGTGAAGGCGGCTTCAATCAGGGTGCTGCGCAAGGTGCGGCGTGCATCCAGCAAATCGGTCAAAGACGAGGCGCCTTGGGTGTAGGCCAATTCGGCTTGCTCGGCCACGCGGCGTGCACGCGGCAAGATGTCTTGTTCGTACAGGGCTTCGCGCTGTTGGGCGGCATTTCGTTCTTGCAGCAGGCGTTGAAAATCGGCCAAGGCGTCGCGGCGGGTTTTGTCCAACAGATCTTGGGCCAAGGTCAGCTGGGCCTGTGCGCGGCCAATTTCACCCTCATAGCCATAGCCCCATTGCAAAGGCACCGAGACGCGCAATTCGAGCAGGCGACGCGATTGCGAGGGGTAGTGGTCCAGGCTGCTGCCCAAGGTCAGGTCAGATTTCTTTTGGGCTTGTGCCAGCTCCAGTGCGGCGCGCGCGGCGGACACGCGCTCCAGTGCCGCCACGACGTCGGGGCGTTGGTCCAGCCAGGCCTCTTGCACGGTGCTGGCGTCCAGCATGGCTTGCAGCAAGGGCCAATCGGCGTTGATCTGCCAATCTTTCAGGTTGATGCGCAAGTTGGTGAATTGGCCCAGTTGCAACACGGCGCGTTCTTGGTCGAGCTGCGCACTGTGCGCATCGGCTTGTGCGCGCTGGGCTTCGATTTCCAGCCGCGCCGACTCTTGGGCCGACAGATCGCCCGCTTTGAGTCGCACCGTGGCGCTTTGTGCCAGTAGTCTGGCGCTGCTGGCCAGTGCCTGCATTTCGCGGTTGCGCTCCATGGCGGCCAGCAAATCGAAATAAGCAGACGCAGCCCCGAGTTGTTGCATCACCCGCATATCTTGCAGGTCAGCCACGGCGGCGTTGGCCTGACGTTCGGCGCTTTGGGTGCGTAAGCCGCGTTTGTTGCCGCGTTCCCAGGTCCAGTCGATACCGCCCGACTTGTCGATCTTCTTTTGACCGAAGGGGCCAGCGCCAATGCCGTGTTCCAAGTCCATTTGGCTGGTCTTGGCCGTGAAGATCGGAAAGGGGGATCGATCGGCGGCCAGCACGTCTGCGCGGGCCGCCTCAGCGGCTTGGCGTGCCATCGACACATCCAGGTTGTTGCGTGCTGCTTCCAGCACTTGGGGCAACCCCAGCGTGTCGGCGCAAGCCAGGCCACCCCACAGGGGCAGGGCCAGGCCTAAGACCCAGCTCAGGCGGCGCGGATGCAGGTTCTGTCGTATGCTCATGCCGCGTTTATCGCGCATCCTCCCTGACCAAAGCCTGACCACTACTTTTTTCTACGCCCGTGCGAATTTTGCTGATTGAAGACGACGCCGTGCTGCAAGCGGTGATGTTGCGCAGCCTGAGCGATGCGGGCCACCGTGTGGATGCCGCCAGCCATTTGGAGGAGGCCTCCCACTATTGGCAAGTGCAAACGTATGACGCGGTTTTGCTGGACTTGAACTTGCCTTTGAATGGACAGCCTCACGCAGCGGCGGGCAGTGGCTTGCAACTCTTGCGCGAAGCCCGTCGCCGAGGTGACCGCACACCGGTGTTGGTGTTGACGGCGCGCAACAGAACCGACGAACGCATTGCGGGTTTGGATGCCGGTGCCGATGACTACTTGGGCAAACCCTTCGACTTGGAAGAGGTCGAAGCGCGGCTGCGCGCTTTGGTGCGTCGAACCCTGGGGGCAGATGACCACGTGCAGGTGGGCCGTTTGGTGTTGCAGCGCAAGAACCGCCGGATCTTGGTCGATGAGATTGATCTGGCCTTGCCCGCGCGTGAGTTTGAAGTGCTGTGGGAGCTGATGACACCGCCCGGGCGCACCGTCAGCAAGCGCGTGTTGTCCGACAAGCTCTCAGGCTTTGACGAGGCCTTGGGCGACAACGCCTTGGAGGCCTTCATTTCCCGTTTGCGTAAAAAACTGGCCCACACGGGCGCGACCATTCGGACCCTGCGAGGCATGGGCTACTTGCTGGAGGAGCAGGCATGAGCATTGAGCGACTGACTGTCAAACCGTCCTTGCGCAACCGCTTGTTGCGCCATGTGTTGCTGCCGTTGGCGCTGACCTGGCTGGTTGGCTCGGCGCTGGTGGTGGGCATTGCCACGTACTTCACCCAACAAGCCTATGACCGTGCCTTGCTGGACGATGCCTATCTGGTGGCCAGCCATGTGCGCCGCAATGCCGATGTGAGCATGGGGGGCTTAGAGCTGAGCTTGTCGGCTCAGGAAATGAGCACCGTCTTGTTTGACCAAAGCGAGTCCTTGTACTTTGCTGTGCTGCGTCCCGACGGCAGTTTGGTCGCCGGTCATACCGGGTTGCCAGGCAAGCTGGGGACGACAGGGCAGCCGGTGTTTGACACCCTGGACTATCAAAACCGCAGTTTGCGCAGTGTCACCATCCACCGCGAGCAGCCGGTGGATTTTTATGTGGTGATGGCGCAAACCACCACCAGCCGTGACCGCTTGTTGCAGCGCTTGCTGGCGTTTTCGATTGCGCCGCAGATTTTGTTGTTGATTGGTTTGGCGTTGTGGTTGCAGCGCGCCATCGAAACCGACCTGCACCCCTTGGCCGAGCTGACCCGCTTGGTGGGCAAGCGCGATGCGCGTGACCTCACGCCCGTGCCCGTCTCGGGCAGCACGCGTGACGTGCAGCGCTTGGGCCAGGCGGTCAACGCTTTGTTGACGCGCATTGCGCAAAGCGTGCAAGCGCAGCGTGAGTTTTCGGGCAATGTGGCCCACGAACTGCGCACGCCGCTGGCGGGCATTCGCGCCCTGGCCGACTATGGTTTGCGTCATACCGACCCTCAGGTGTGGCGCGAGCAATTGCAAGGCATTGCGCAAAGCCAAGAGCGTGCCAGCCATTTGGTGGACCAGCTTTTGGCACTGGCTTTGGCCGATGAGGCCCAGCAAAGTCTGGTGCGTGAACCGGTGGCGTTGGATGTGCTGGTGGGTGAAGCCGTGTTGCGCTTTTTGCCCCGTGCTGATGCGGCCGGGGTGGACCTGGGTGCGCGGGGCGTCGAGCAAGCTGTGCAGGTGATGGGCGGTGCGGCCTTGATCGAGGGCGTGCTCAACAACTTGCTGGACAACGCCTTGCGCTATGGCCGAGCGCCAGAAGGCGAGAGCCACATCACGGTGGCGGTGCACGAGGCACCGCAAGCCGTGGTCTTGTCGGTCAGCGACAACGGGCCGGGTGTGTCGGCCGCGCAAATGCAACAACTCACCAAACGCTGGGTGCAGGGCTCGGCCGGCGAGGCGCTCAAAGAGGGCTCGGGGCTGGGCTTGGCCATCGTCAGCGAATACGCCCGTTTGTTGGGTGCGCAGGTGTCGATGCAAGGCGAGACACCCTCTGGCTTGCGGGTCAGCTTGACCTTCTTGAAAACGCCGTCCGCCTGAAGCTCAGGGCGCACCCATAAGCGATATGGCGCTCAACCCCACACCCTGCGGGCCTTTGGCGCTGTGCGCAGCGAGCGAGGGCCTTGTAAAATCGCACCCTGCTTGACAGGGCGGCACACAGCCCCTGTATTCAAAGGTTGGCTGTTTTATGTTGTATCCCCAAGAGTTTGATGTCATCGTGGTCGGCGGTGGCCATGCCGGTACGGAGGCCGCGTTGGCCGCTGCGCGCATGGGCGCCAAAACCCTGCTGTTGTCGCACAACATCGAAACCTTGGGCCAGATGAGCTGCAACCCTTCCATTGGGGGCATTGGCAAAGGGCACTTGGTCAAAGAGGTGGATGCCCTTGGTGGCGCCATGGCCTTGGCGACCGATGAAGGCGGCATTCAGTTTCGTATTTTGAACAGCTCCAAAGGGCCAGCCGTGCGCGCCACCCGTGCCCAGGCCGATCGCATTTTGTACAAGGCGGCCATCCGCCGCCGTTTGGAGAACCAGCCCAATCTGTGGTTGTTTCAGCAAGCGGTCGACGACTTGATGATGGACGGCGACCGTGTGGCCGGTGCGGTGACCCAAGCCGGCATCCGTTTCAAAGGCCGTACCGTGGTGCTGACCGCCGGCACTTTCCTAGACGGCAAGATCCATGTGGGCTTGAACAACTATTCGGGTGGTCGTGCAGGCGACCCACCGGCGGTGAGCTTGTCTTCCCGTCTGAAAGAGCTCAAGTTGCCGCAAGGCCGCCTGAAAACCGGCACGCCCCCAAGGCTTGATGGACGCACCATTGACTTCAGCCAATGCACCGAACAACCCGGGGACGGCATGCCCGGTGGTTTGCCCGGCGAGGTGCCGGTGTTCAGCTTCATGGGTCGTGCGGTGATGCACCCTCAGCACATGCCGTGCTGGATCACCCACACCAATGCGCGCACCCATGACATCATCCGCTCAGGCTTTGACCGCAGTCCCATGTTCACCGGCAAGATCGAGGGCGTGGGGCCACGCTATTGCCCCAGCGTGGAAGACAAAATCAACCGCTTTGCCGACAAAGACAGTCACCAGATTTTTCTCGAGCCCGAAGGCCTGGCCACCCACGAGTACTACCCCAACGGCATTTCGACCAGCTTGCCCTTCGACATCCAGTACGAGTTGGTGCGCTCTATGAAAGGGCTGGAAAACGCCCACATCATTCGCCCGGGTTACGCCATCGAGTACGACTACTTTGACCCGCGTGAGCTCAAGCGCAGCTTTGAAACCCGGGCCATTGGCGGCCTGTTCTTTGCAGGCCAGATCAACGGCACAACAGGTTACGAGGAGGCTGCGGCCCAAGGCTTGTTTGCTGGCATCAATGCGGCCCTGCAGTGCCGTGCCATGGCGGGGCAAGCCAATGATTTTGGCGGCGCTTGGACGCCTGGGCGTGACCAGGCCTATTTGGGCGTGTTGGTTGACGACCTGACCACCAAAGGCGTGACTGAGCCCTACCGCATGTTCACCAGCCGGGCTGAGTTCCGCCTGCAACTGCGCGAAGACAACGCCGACATGCGCTTGACCGAGATGGGTCGCCAGATGGGGTTGGTCGATGACGCACGGTGGGAAGCCTTCAGCCGCAAGCGCGATGCTGTTTCACGTGAAACAGAGCGCCTGAGGTCGGTCTGGGTCAATCCCCGCAATTTGCCGTCCGCCGAGTCTGAGCGGGTGTTGGGCAAGGCCATTGAGCATGAGCACAACCTGGCTGATTTGTTGCGCCGCCCAGATGTGAGTTATGACGCGCTGATGTCGCTGGATGGCGGTCGCTATCAAAGCCCCGAGTTGGTGGCTGGTTTGGGCGGCGATGATGTTTCACGTGAAACCACCCGTGCCGTGGTGGAGCAGGTGGAAATTGCTGCCAAGTACTCGGGCTACATTGACCGTCAGCGTGATGAGGTGCAGCGTGCCGCCCATTACGAAAACCTCAGTCTCCCAGAAGACCTGGACTACAACCAGGTGACGGCACTGTCTATCGAGGTGCGACAAAAGCTCAGTCGCCACCGTCCCGAAACGCTGGGGCAGGCTTCGCGCTTGTCGGGCATCACGCCTGCTGCCATGTCCTTGTTGCTGATCCACCTCAAGCGCGCCCGTGTCAAAGGCTTTGTGCCCGAGGCCTCGGCGCTAGAGTCTTCCGACGTGGCGGCGGCGGCCTGACCATGTCGCACCCCTTGGCTGGCGCTTTGCGCCAAGGTTTGCTTGAGCTGGACTTGCCTTTGGATGAGGCCGCGCAGGCGCAGCTCTTGGCCTACATGGACTTGATTGCCAAGTGGAACAAGGTCTACAACCTCACGGCGGTGCGTGATGCACAGGAAATGTTGACGCACCATTTGCTCGACAGTCTGGCGGTCGTTGCGCCATTGCGTCGCGAGTTGGCTAAGTTGGCGCAACCCTTGGCCGTGCCGGCTGATGCGGCTTGGCCCCATATTTCGCCTTTGCCTGCTGAGGCGGGCTCGCCGCGATACCGTTTGTTGGATGTGGGTGCAGGTGCCGGTTTGCCGGGCGTGGTCATTGCCATCACTTGCCCGGAGGTGTCGGTGACTTGTGTCGACACCGTGGCCAAAAAAGCAGCATTTGTGCAGCAGGTGGCCGTTAGTTTGCGCCTGCCCAATTTGCGCGGCCTGCACGCCCGGGTCGAGACCTTGACCGACCCGTTCGATGTGGTGTGTTCGCGTGCCTTTGCCTCGTTGGTGGACTTCACCGCATGGTCCGCCTCGGCACTGGCGCCGCATGGTGTTTGGTTGGCCATGAAGGGCAAGTACCCCGAGGCAGAGATCCAGGCCTTGCCGAAAAGCGTGAAAGTGTTTCACGTGGAACCATTGACCGTCCCCGGTCTGGACGCTGAACGCTGTATCGTTTGGATGCGCGGTTAAACTCCCATCCCCATCCCCTGTTTTGAGGCTTGCATGCTCGGTGTGTCCGACTACGGCGCTTTCGTCGTGGCCATCATTGTGTTTTTGGCCATTCCCGGTCCTGGTAATTTGGCGTTGTTGACGGCAACGGCCAAGGGCGGCGTGCGAGCTGGATTGGCAGCAACCTTGGGCGTGATTGCGGGCGACCAGGCTTTGTTGTGGATGGCCGTCGCCGGTGTGGCCGCCTTGTTGTTGACCAATCCGGGCGTGTTTCACACCGTTCAGTGGGTCGGGTCGATTTATTTGGTTTGGTTGGGTGCCAAGTTGCTCAGTGCCAAACCAGGAGATGCCCCGGTGCTGGAACTCAAGCCCCACCACTACTTGCGACAAGCCTTCGTTATCACCGTGTTCAACCCCAAAGCCATTGTGTTTTACATGGCGTTTTTCCCATTGTTTGTCGATCCGACGGTGCATCAGGGCTGGGTGACCTTTGCGCTCATGGCCGCAACCATTGCCGCGTTGACCTTTGTCTATGGCTTGGTGGTCGTCGTGTTGGCGCATTTCCTGGCCGCGCGCGTGCGCGCCAGCGCGCTGGCCTCTACCTTGTTGAACAAGGTCGCCGGCTTGTTGCTGATTGGTTTTGGTCTGAAATTGGCCTTGTCTAAATAAATACTCTCAACGGAAAGTCTCCATGGCCAAAATCTTCTGTGTCGCCAACCAAAAAGGTGGCGTGGGCAAAACCACCACCACGGTGAACTTGGCGGCTGGTTTGGCCTCGGTGGGGCAGCGCGTGTTGATGGTGGACTTGGACCCGCAGGGCAATGCCACCATGGGCTCTGGAATTGATAAGCGCCAACTCACTTTGTCGGTTTACGACGTGCTGCTGGAGTCCGCCAGCATTGCGGAGGCGCGGGTGCGCAGCAACTGGGGTGACGAGGGCGCACGCGCCAAGGCTCCGACCTACGACGTGCTGGGTGCCAACCGAGATTTGGCGGGGGCCGAGGTGGAGTTGGTCGATCTGGACAACCGTGAGAACCGCCTCAAGCAAGCCCTGGCCAGCGTGGCCCAAGACTATGACTTTGTGCTGATCGATTGTCCGCCTTCATTGTCTATGTTGACGCTCAACGGTTTGTGCTCTGCGCATGGCGTGATCGTGCCCATGCAGTGCGAATACTTTGCGCTGGAAGGCCTCACGGACTTGGTCAACACCATCAAGCAGGTGCATGCCAATCTGAACCGCGAGCTCAAAATCATTGGCTTGTTGCGCGTCATGTTTGACCCTCGCATCACCTTGCAGCAACAGGTGAGCGACCAGCTCAAGGACCACTTTGGCGACAAAGTGTTCAACGCCGTCATTCCGCGCAATGTGCGCTTGGCCGAGGCCCCCAGCTACGGCCTGCCAGGCGTGGTGTTTGACCCGTCGGCCAAAGGCAGTCAGGCCTTTGTCGATTTCGCGCAAGAGATGGTCCAGCGCGTCCAAACCCTTTGAGTTCCCAGACCGCCATGTCCACCGTCTTACTTTTGCCCGGCTGGCACAACAGCGGCGCTGACCATTGGCAAAGCCTGTGGGAGGCGCAGCATGGCGACACCCGTGTGGCCCAGCATGACTGGTCGTTCCCTCTGCGCGGCGACTGGATGGCGCAACTTGAAGAGGCCGTGTTGGCCCATGACGAGGTGACGTTGGTCGCCCACAGCCTGGGCTGCATTCTGGTGGCCGCATGGGCTGCGCATTCCCAGCACACCGAGCGTGTGTTGGGCGCTTTGTTGGTGGCGCCGGGTGACGTGGAGCGGCCAGAAATGCGGCACGTGCTGCACAGCTGGAGCCCTATCGTGCGTGAGCGGCTGCCGTTTCCAAGCACCTTGGTCACCAGCCGCAATGACCCGTATTGCAGCTTCATGCGCGCCAGCCGGTTGGCCATGGACTGGGGCTCGCGCTTGGTCGATGTGGGCAACCGAGGACACATCAACAGCGACTCAAATGTGGGTGACTGGCCTCAAGGCCGAGCCTTGTTGGACGAATTCAAAATCAAAGAGAAAACACACCATGGTCACTAAAAAACCCAAAGGCTTAGGCCGCGGACTCGAAGCCTTGTTGGGCCCCAAAGTGGACGATAGCGCAGCAGCCAAAGCCGCGGCCAACGAGGGCTTACCCCATACCTTGCCTTTGAGTGAGATGGTGCCTGGCATGTACCAGCCACGCACGCGCATGGACGAAGGCGCGTTGTACGAGTTGGCCGAAAGCATCAAAGCCCAAGGCATCATGCAGCCGATTCTGGTGCGCCAACTCACCGACGGCCCCAACGCAGGCAAATACGAAATCATTGCCGGTGAACGCCGCAGCCGCGCGGCCAAACTGGCTGGGCTCGACACCGTGCCTGTGCTGGTGCGCGACGTGCCCAACGAGGCCGCTGCGGCCATGGCCTTGATTGAAAACATCCAGCGTGAAGACCTCAACCCACTGGAAGAAGCCCAAGGACTGCAACGCTTGATCAAAGAGTTTGGCCTGACCCACGAAACTGCCGCCCAGGCGGTGGGCCGCTCGCGCAGCGCGGCCAGCAACTTGCTGCGCTTGCTCAATCTGGCCGAGCCCGTGCAAACCATGCTGATGGCGGGTGATTTGGACATGGGCCATGCCCGTGCCTTGTTGGCCCTGGACCGCGCAACGCAAATCACGGCGGCCAACCAAATCACCGCCAAGCACATGTCGGTGCGCGAGGCCGAGAGCCTGGTCAAAAAGCTCAGTGCCGAATTCAATCTGGTGCCGCAAAAGCCCAAAAAAGAAAAATCACGCGATTTGAAGCGCGTGGAAGAAGAGTTGTCCGACTTGCTCACAGCGGAGGTCGATGTGCGCATCAAAAAGCGCGTCAAACGCCAAGGCCGCATCGAGGAAATGGGCGAACTGGCGATTCAATTTGGCTCGTTGGACGAACTCAATGGCTTGATCGACAAGCTCAGGGCTTGAGCCTGTTCGACCGATACCCACACTGATGCACGATGGCTGTAAACCCCGTCGTTGACCCTTCGCTGGACGATGCCGATCGTGTGCTGGAAGACATGTCTGCCGCCCGGCGGCGGCTGTTTTCCAAATACTGTTTGCAGCTGACCCTGGCCTCGGCGCTGCTCTTTTACTTTCTCGATCATCCCGGTTACGACCATCGCATTTATTTGTTCAGCGCGGCCCTTTGTCTGGTTCTGATGGTGTTGCTGCGGCGAGGTTTTTCGACCTTGTACTCGGCCAATGCCGTGTTGCTGACGGGTCTGGTGACCCTGACCTGGGCTGCGGCGCAAACCGGGGGCGTGAACTCCTCGAAAAACTTGTGGTTCAGCCTGCTGCCCATGGTGGCTTTGCTCACGGTCGGCCGAACGGCTGCGGTGTGGTGGCTCGGACTGATCTCGCTGGTTCAGTGTGGGCTCATGTGGGCGGGCATGCGGGGCCTGATCGATACCCGTGTCGACTGGCACCACATGATTGCCTGGGGCGTTTTCAACCAAGTGTGCGTGGTAGGTGCTTGGGTTTTTGGGGTGCATCTGTATGAGCGCATGTACCGCCAGCAAGTGCAGGCCAACGAACAACATAACCAGGCGCTAGAAGCAACCCACGACGACTTGCAACGCGCCCAGGCCCACAAAGATGAATTCATTGCCTCGGTTGGCCACGAGTTGCGCACGCCCATGAATGCAATTTTGGGCTTCAACGGCATCTTGCATGGGCAACTCGCTGACCGACCCGACGATGTGGCGGTGGTGGACCACATCCGTGTCTCCACCGAGCGCTTGCTACAGGTGGTCAACGACATCCTGGACTTTTCGCAATTGCAAGCCGGACGCCTGGTGTTGCATGCGCAAGAGTTTGATTTGACCGATGCCGTCACCTCGGTCTTGAAACCTTACCGAGAAATCGCCCAGCGCAAGGGCTTGGCCATGAACGTCGAGATGCCATTCGACGACCATGCGTGGGTCTATGCTGACAAAGGCCGGTTCCAACAAATCTTGCAAAACCTGGTTGACAACGCCATCAAATTCACCGACCAAGGTCTCGTCTCGGTGTCTGTTGTGTTGCAAGACGCACATGTCCGGGTGGCCGTGCAAGACACGGGCATTGGCATCGCCGAGGACCGACAACAAGTCATTTTTGACCGCTTTGAACACGCCAATATTCAAACCAACCGCCAGTACGGTGGAACCGGTTTGGGCATGTCCATTTGCGAGCGTCTGGTGACCTTGCAAGGTGGCACCTTGGGCGTGCGCAGCCATGTGGGCGAGGGCGCTTATTTTTGGTTCACCCTGCCCATGCCCATGGTGGCCACGCCCACCTTGGCATCACAAGACTGGGCCAGCTTGACGCAAGAGCCCTTGAACTTTTTATTGGTCGACGACAACGCCGTGAACTTGCTGGTGGCGGGCCTGATGTTGAAAAAGCATTTCCCCAACGCCTCGGTGCAACAAACCGACACCGGCGAACATGCCTTGAATCTGCTGCGAGAGCAACGCTTTGATCTGGTCTTGATGGACATGATGATGCCGGACATGGATGGCCTGGAGGCCACCCGCACCTTGCGCCAAACCTTTCCCGCGCCTATCTGCGATGTGCCGGTGCTGGCGTTGACCGCGAGTGTGAACCCGGTGGACCGCGAGCGCTGCTTGGACAGTGGCATGGACGATGTGCTCTACAAGCCGCTCGACCCGGTGGAGACGGTGCAACATATTTGCAAATTCTTGTCGCGTCACCGACTCGCAGGGGTGACCGCATGATGGCCTGGCGTCGCCTCATGGACCGGCTGGCTGCGTGTGTGCCGGCACGTTTGCGTGAAAACAAGATGCAGTCTTTCGTCTTGTCTTCTTTGCTGGTGATCGTTGGCTGGTTGCTGTGTGCCGCGCTTGGCGCGTCCGCGCAAACCCTGGGCGCCAGCGCCATTGTGTTGGCCCAAGTGTTGGGCCTGCTGGCCTTGTACAAGGGCGTGTCTTTGCGCACCTGCATTCAGCATGTGTTGTGGGTGGGTTTGGTTGCGCTGTGCTACATCGCTTGGTCGACCGGCGGTTTGTTCTCTCCCTTTTTGGCATGGCTGACCATGGTGCCGGTCATTTCCTTTCACCTGGTGGGTCGTCGCCAGGGCTTGTGGTGGACCGGCGGTGTGTATGCCTTGGTGCTGTGCATGGCCTATGCCAACGCACAAGGTCTGTTAGAGCCTGCCTTTGTGCTCTCAGAGGGTTTGGCGTGGACATCGCTCATCATCAACTTGGTCGTTCCCGTTGCGTTGATGTTGGTTCCCATGCTCTACGACAAGCTCTACAAGCGCGGCTTGCAAACCAGCAAAGAACGCACCCTGGCGCTTGAACAAAAACGACAGGAACTGCTGCGCGCCTCAGAAATACGCGAGCACTTCATCAGCACCGTCAGCCACGAATTGCGCACTCCCATGAATGCCATTTTGGGATTCAACGCCATGCTGTTGTCGCGTGTGCAAGATCGGCCTGAGGCGCTCAAAATTTTGAACCACACACGCCAGTCCGCCGACCATTTGCTGACGGTCATCAACGATGTGCTGGACTACTCGCAGTTACAAGCGGGTCAACTCAGCGTTCACACCGAAACTTTTGCACTCAGGGACACGGTGAACAACGCCTTCGGCCTGTTCCATCTGCGTGTGCAAAGCATGCGCATTGACTATTACTGCATCATCGATCCTGATGTGCCGGTTTGGGTCAAGACAGACCGCCATCGCTTGATGCAAGTGCTGGTGAACTTGCTGGGCAATGCCATCAAGTTCACCCACCAAGGCCATGTGATTTTGCGTGTGCGTGCGCATGACAACGGCGTGCGATTTTTGGTGGAAGACTCTGGCATTGGCATTTCTCACGAGCAGCGTGGGCGCATTTTTCAACGCTTTTCCCAGGCCGATTCGGGCATCCAAAACCGCTATGGTGGCAATGGACTCGGCTTGTCCATCTCGCAACGTTTGGTGGCCTTGCTGGGCGGAGAAATTGGCTTTGAAAGCGAGCCCGGTCGAGGCGCTGTGTTTTGGTTTGACTTGCCATTGCGTGAGGTGGCCGAGCCGACCACAGGCCAAACCCACCATGGGGCCGTGCATAAAACCGTCGATGCGTCGCTGCGTTTTTTGGTGGTGGACGATCACCCCATCAACCGTTTGTTGATTCGTCAAATCCTGCACAACACCTGGAAAAACTGTGTGTTGGTGGAAGCCGAAAACGGCCTCAAGGCCTTGCATGCGCTCAAGAGCCAACCGTTCGATGTGGTGTTGATGGACATGGTCATGCCCGAGATGGATGGCATTGAAGCCACCCAAAGCCTGCGCAAGGCTTTGCCCGCCCCTGCATGCAACACCCCGGTGTTGGGGTTGACGGCCAACGTCAATCCGCAAGATCTGGCCCGCTTTGAGGCTGCTGGCGTGAATGCCGTGCTGCTCAAACCCTTCGACCAAGACAAGCTGTGTCATCAAGTGGAGGCGTTGGTGTCGGCCACCGCCCACACACGCGCTACCTGATTGCGCAAGGTCTTAGAGGCTAAAAATCTTGCCCGGGTTCATGATGTTGTGTGGGTCCAGCGCACGTTTGATGGTGCGCATCATGTCCACCGCCCCGTGGCCCGTTTCGGTCAACAAGAAATCCATTTTGTGCAAGCCAATGCCGTGCTCCCCGGTGCAGGTGCCTTCCAGTGCCAAGGCGCGTTGCACCAGTTGGTGGTTCAGCTTTTCAGCGGTTTCACGCTCGGCGGGAATGTTGGGGTCGATCAAATAGCCAAAGTGGAAGTTGCCATCGCCCACATGGCCCACCAAGAAATACGGAATGCCTGAGGCATCGGCTTCGGCCACCGAGTCAAGCAAGCAGTCGGCCAGTCGGCTGATGGGCACACAGGTGTCGGTGCTGATGGCGCGGCATCCGGCGCGGCTTTGAATGGCGGCGAAATACGCGTTGTGCCGCGCCGTCCACAAGCGCGTGCGCTCCTCGGGCGTGGTGGCCCACTCAAACGATTGCCCGCCGTGTTCAGAGGCAATCTCTTGCACGGTTTCGGCCTGCTCTTTCACACCGTTGGGCGAGCCATGAAACTCCATCAACAGCATGGGCGACTCGTTCAGGCCCAGCTTGGCATACGCATTGACCATGCGCACAGTGTTGGCGTCGATCAACTCCACACGCGCAATCGGCACGCCCATTTGAATGATGGTGATCGTGGCCTGCACAGCGGCTTCAATGCTGGGGAAAGAGCACACCGCCGCAGACACGGCTTCGGGCAAGGGGTACAGGCGCAGGGTGATTTCCGTCATCACCCCCAGCGTGCCTTCGCTGCCCACCATCAAGCGGGTCAGGTCGTAGCCAGCGCTCGACTTTTTGGCACGGGTGCCGGTGCGAATCACCTCGCCACTGGCGGTTACCACTTCGAGGGCCAACACGTTCTCGCGCATGGTGCCGTAGCGCACGGCGTTGGTGCCGCTGGCGCGGGTGGCGCTCATGCCGCCGATGGTGGCGTCGGCCCCGGGGTCGATCGGAAAGAACAAGCCCGTGCTTTTGATTTCTTCATTGAGTTGTTTGCGTGTCACGCCGGGTTGCACCGTCACGGTCAAGTCTTCGGCGTTGATGCTCAGCACGCGGTTCATGCGCCCCACGTCCAGGCTGATGCCGCCTTGCACGGCCAACAAGTGACCTTCGAGCGACGAGCCCACGCCAAACGGAATCACGGGCACTTTGTATTGCGCGGCCAAGCCCACTGCGTCGGCCACGTCTTGGGTGCTTTCGGCAAACACCACCGCAGCGGGTGGTGGCACCGTGGTGAACGCCGACTCGTCACGGCCATGCTGTTCGCGCACGATCTGCGCGGTGGAACAGTTGGCACCAAAGCGTTGGACCAGAGCGTCGAGCAGGGCTTGCGGCACTTCGCGCTGGGACACCGTGGGGGCAAGATGGGCGTGGGATGTGGGGGCGTTCATGGGGCAGTCTCCGTGTTTGCCAAAGATTCTACGGACAAGCTTTGTGGCTTGGGCGCATCGTGTGCGACAGGCACAATAAGCCTTCGACGAGACAAGGACCCCACACCATGAGCAACCGACTGACGCAAATTGCCACCCGCACCGGAGACGCAGGCACCACGGGCCTGGGCAACAACCAACGCGTGTCCAAAAACAGCTTGCGCGTGCATGCCATGGGCGACGTGGACGAACTCAACTCCCACATTGGTGTGCTGTTGTGCGAAGACATGGGGGTCGATGTGCGCGAGGTGTTGGTGGAAATTCAGCACCAGCTGTTCAACCTGGGTGGCGAGTTGTCCATTCCCGGCTTTGAGTTGCTCAAAGACGAAGCGGTGTTGGCTTTGGACGACGCGCTGGAGAAATACAACGCGCAGCTGCCACGTCTGCAAGAGTTCATCTTGCCGGCGGGCAACCGCGCCGCATCGCTGGCCCATGTGTGTCGCACCGTGGCGCGCCGCGCCGAACGTGCGGTGGTGGCCTTGGGCAACGAAGAGGCCATTCAAGAGGCCCCGCGCCAATACCTCAACCGACTCAGCGACTTGATGTTTGTCTTGGCCCGTGTGCTCAACCGCCTCAACGGCGGCGACGATGTCTACTGGAAGAGCGAGCGCATGCAGCGCGCCAACAGTCAGGACTAACTACAGATCTTTCACGTTAACGCGGCGACAAAACGGCCATCGTGATGCGCGACACGCAGGTCAGCTCACCTGCATCGTTGTGCATTTCAATCTGCCACACCTGTGTGCTGCGTCCGATGTGAACCGCCCGCGTGATGCCGGTGACCCAGCCGCTGCTGGCCGCCTTGATGTGGTTGGCGTTGATGTCCAGGCCCACGGCCCGAAAACCCTCGGGGCAGCTGTAATGCGCCCCGCATGAGCCCAGGGTTTCAGCCAGCACCACACTGACCCCACCGTGCAAGATGCCATGCGGTTGCCGCGTGCGGTGATCCACCGGCACGCGCGCGCGGATGAAGTCGTCGCCCACCTCCAAAAACTCCATGCCCAAATGTGCGGGCGCTGTGTCGTGGTGGCTTTCACTGAGCAGCGCCACAGAAATGGGTTTTTGCCAAATACGCATGGTCTTCGTCTTTCAGGTGTTGGACGACGATGCCATCAACGCGTCGTCAAAAATAGCCACCGCACGTGTCCACCCGGCGGATGCGCCACGAATCTTGTGTGGAAAGCAGCTGATGTAAAAACCTGTGTGCGGCAAGGCTTCGAGGTTGTGCATTTTTTCGATGTGGCAGTAGCCAATGTCACGCCCGGCTTTGTGGCCCTCCCAAATCAGTGATGCGTCCTGCGTTTCGCCATATTTTTTTGCTGTGTGCACAAAGGGCGCGTCCCAACTCCAAGCGTCGGTGCCGGTCAATCGAATGCCGCGCTCCAGCAAATACATGGTGGCCTCATAGCCCATGCCGCAACCGCTCGACACAAAGTCGTTGTGCCCATAGCGCGACCCGGCGCGGGTATTGACCACCACAATCTCCAGCGGGCTCAAGGTGTGGCCAATGCGCAGCAACTCGGCCTCCACGTCAGCGGCGGTCACCACATAGCCGTCGGGCAGGTGGCGAAAGTCCAGCTTCACGCCGGGTTGAAAGCACCACTCCAGCGGCACATCGTGAATCGCGATGGCCGGCTTTTTGGTGCCCAAGGCGTTGTCCATGGTGGAGTGAAAGTGGTAGGGCGCATCCAAGTGGGTGCCGTTGTGGGTGGACAGTTGCACAAACTCTACGGCCCAGCCTTCGCCATCGGGCAAGTCCTCTTTTTTCAGCCCTGGAAAAAACGGCTCGATCTGCGCATAAGTGTTTTCGTGCGTGAAGTACTCGATCTTGGGCGCGAACGCGGGCGGGTCACTGACCACATCGTTCTCTAAAAAAATAGACAAGTCCACAAAGCGTCGTGCCATCGGTATCTCCTGAAATAGTCTTGTAGGCGGAGCTTAACTTGGTGTTCTCTCGGGGGCCATGCAGGGCTGTCGCCTGTTAATCTTGCTGCATGACCACGCCTGCGTACATTCCCCAAATCCGCCTCTACCAAGACTGGCTCAGCCAGCACAAAGGCTTACGCTTTGACAGCTACGACGACTTGTGGCGTTGGTCCACCACCGACTTGGATGCGTTTTGGCAAAGCATCTGGGACTACTTTGATTTGCGCTCGCCCACACCGCACCAAGCCGCCTTGGTGAAAAACGCCATGCCCGGTGCCCAGTGGTTCACCGGCGCGCGCCTGAACTATGCCCAACAGGTGTTTCGCCACGTGGAGGCAGCCCATGCGGCAGGCTTGATGGCCCTGGTGAGTCGCAACGAAAAAGGTCTGCACCAAGAACTGTCATGGCCCGAACTCAAACGCCAGGCGGCCTCGTTGGCGCTGCACCTGAAAGCCCAAGGCCTGCAACCCGGCGACCGTGTGGCCGCCTACTTGCCCAACATCCCGCAGGCCATGGTGGCGTTTTTGGCCACGGTGAGTTTGGGGGGCGTGTGGAGCATTTGCGCGCCCGACATGGGGACCCACGCCGTGCTCGACCGGTTTGCGCAAATCGAACCCAAAATTTTGATCGCCTGCGACGGCGTGCGCTACGGCGGTCGCGAGCACGACCGCATGCAGGTGGTCTCCGACATGCGCGCCCAACTGCCCAGCGTGCAACACCTGATCTTGCTGCGCAACCTCAACGCCGATGCCCGCTTGCCTGACAGCACAGACTACGACAGCACCATCACCCGCGACGACGCGGCTACGGCGCAGTTCCAGCCGTTGTCACTGCCCTTTGACCACCCGCTGTGGATTGTCTATTCGAGCGGCACCACGGGCTTGCCCAAGCCCATCGTGCATGGCCACGGTGGCAGCACCATCGTCGCCTTGGCCTTGAAGGTCTTGCACAACGACGTGGGCTGCAGCTACCACCCCAACAGCTGGGGCGAGCGCTACCACTGGTACAGCTCGACGGGCTGGGTGATGTGGAACGCCCAAATGAGTGGCCTGCTCAACGGCACCACCTGCGTCATCTATGACGGCAACCCTGGTGGCACCGACAAAGACCAACCCGACTGGGGCACGCTGTGGCGCTTTGCGGCAGACACCGGTGCCACTTTTTTTGGTGCCGGTGCGGCCTTCTTTGCCAACTGTCTCAAGTCGGGGCTTGATCTGTCGCAGTGGCCGGCCTTGGCGCGTGTGCGCGCTTTGGGCACCACCGGTTCGCCCTTGAGCGAAGACGCGCAACGCTGGGGCACCGAACAGTTCCGCACCCTGCGTGCCATGGCGGCCCGCTCAGGCATGGCGGGCGCGCAAGCCGCAGACCAAGACATTTGGTGGTGCAACATCTCGGGCGGCACCGACTTTGCGGGTGCCTTCATCGGTGGCAACCGTGAGTTGCCACTCATCCCCGGCCAAATGCAATGCCGCTTGCTCGGGTGTGCGGTGGAGTCTTGGAACGAACAAGGCCAGCCGGTGGTCGATGCGGTGGGCGAATTGGTGTGTACCCAACCCATGCCGTCCATGCCGCTGTATTTTTGGAACGACGCGGGCAACGCGCGTTACCTCGCCAGCTACTTTGACATGTACCCTGCCGGGCATGGCCGTCAGCCCGGTGGCGGCGACGCCTCGCCTGAGATGGGCGCGGTGTGGCGGCATGGCGATTGGCTCAAAGTCACACCCAGCGGCGCATGTGTGATTTATGGCCGCAGCGACGCCACCATCAACCGCCATGGCCTGCGCATGGGCACCAGCGAGTTGTACAGCGCAGTAGAAGCCTTGCCCGAAGTGATGGACAGCATGGTGGTGGACCTGGAGTATCTGGGGCGTGAGAGCTACATGCCTTTGTTTGTGGTGCTGCGCGATGGCCTGGTGTTGGACGAGGCCATGAAGTCCAAACTCAACGAGGCGATCCGAACCGCACTCAGTCCGCGCTTTGTGCCGAATGACATTTTTCAGGTCGTGCAAATTCCGCGCACCCTCACGGGCAAGAAGCAAGAGCTGCCCATCAAAAAACTCATGCTGGGTCAGCCGCTGGAAAAAGTGGTCAACCAAGACGCCATGGCCAACCCGGGTTGCCTGCCTTGGTATGTGAGCTTGGCGAAGCGCCACTTGGAGTCCGCATGAGCTTGCCCGCACCTGCCTTAGAACATGTGTGCGACTTGGCCGTCACCATCGACACCCCGGTGGAAGTGGGCACCACCGCCATGGGCCTGCGCCGCATGATTCCCATCACCGGTGGCACGGTCACGGGGCCGCTGATGCGTGGGCGCATCGTGGCGGGTGGGGCTGACTTTCAGTTGATCGTGGGCGATGGCACGCAGGCGCACTTGGATGCGCGCTATGTGTTGGAACTCAATGACGGCACGCGGGTGTTTGTGCAGAACAAGGCACTGCGTGTGGCCAGTGCCGAGGACTCCGCGAAGATTCGGCGCGGTGAGCCGGTGGACCCGACGCGGGTGTACTTTCGCTGTCAACCCATTTTTGAGGCGAGTACGCCGCAGTGGTCTTGGTTGGCTGAGCACCAGTTCATTGGTGTGGGGTTACGTTTGCCGGATGCGGTGCATTTGAGTTTTTACAAAGTCTGTTGAGGTTCAGGCGCTTACTTTGTTTGCCTGCTTGCCTTGCTTAGTTCATTCGCTTCGCCAAGACGATCAGCCAGCACCCGCTGCTGCTCCGCGCTGCGCGCTTTATGTCGCCGCATCGGGCACTGACTGCTCGCCTTGGCTACGGTTGGGTTGGGGTGGCTTGGTCACAGCAGCTGGGTGATCAGCCAGCACCCGCTGCGGCTGTGCGCTACGCGCTTGATGTCGCCGCATCGGGCGCTGACTGCTCGCCTTGGCTACGGGCGAGAGTGAGGGTGAGGGCGACTTGGCGTTGCGTGGGTTCGCGCTGAGACCGGGTGGGGTCACAAGCGGTTGGGCAACCACAGCGCGATGATGGGAAACGCGATCAAGATGATCAAGCGCAAGATGTCGGTCACGACAAACGGAATCACGCCTTTGAAGATGGTCATGAAGCTGACGTCTTTGACCACGCTCTTGATCACAAACACGTTCATGCCCACGGGCGGGTGAATGAGCCCCAGCTCCACGGTCATGACGATGATGATGCCAAACCAGATCGGATCAAACCCAAGCTGCAAGATGACGGGATAGATGATGGGCACGGTCAAGATGATCATGGCCATGGCGTCCATCAAGCAGCCCAGCACCAGGTACATCACCATGATCATGGCCAGCACCCCGTAGCGGCCAATGCCTAAGCCGGTCAAGAACTCGGTCAGCTTTTGCGGGGTTTGGGTGATGGTAAGAAAGTAGCCAAACAGCAGCGCACCAATCAACACCGTGAACACCGCCGCCGAGGTGCGGGTGGCGGACAACAAGGCTTCACGAATGCCC
The DNA here is from genome assembly GCF_002778315.1 of Limnohabitans sp. JirII-31. Classification (GTDB taxonomy): domain Bacteria; phylum Pseudomonadota; class Gammaproteobacteria; order Burkholderiales; family Burkholderiaceae_C; genus Limnohabitans. The sequence continues at coordinate 104,953 of NZ_NESA01000005.1, forward strand.
GCACGGTCCAGCTTGCCGCGCAACACGCCCAGCAAAAAGGCACCACTGGCGCCCACGCCACCGGCTTCGGTGGGGGTGAAAAAGCCGCCGTACAAACCGCCAATGACAAACAAGAACAAGGTCAGTGGAGCCCACACTTCTTTGAGGCCGTTCATGCGCTCACCGAAGGACTTGCGCTCGCCAGCAGGCAGCCAATCGGGGCGAAATTGCACGATCAAGAAAATGGTGATCACGTACATGCTCATGGCCAACAAACCCGGCACGATGCCCGCCATGAAGAGTTTGCCAATGTCTTGCTGCGTCAGAATCGCGTACACCGCGAGCACGGTGGAGGGTGGCAGCATGGCACCCAAGGTGCCGCCCGCGGCAATCACGCCGGTGGCAAACGATTGGGGGTAGCCAAAGCGGCGCATCTCCGGGTAGGCCACGGCAGAAAAGGTGGCGGCGGTGGCGACCGATGAACCACAAATGGCGGCAAAGCCGCCGCAGGCCAGCACGGTGGCCACACCCAAGCCGCCGCGCAAATGACCAATGAAGGCATTGGCGGCGCGAAACAATTCACGGCTCACGCCCGACACCGACACAAACGCACCCATCAGCATGAACATAGGAATCACGCCAAAGGTGTAGTCGGTCACGGTGCGCATCGAGGTCTGGCCCACCAGCTTCAAGGCCGGGCCCGTGCCCGCGATGTAGCTGTAGCCCACCACGCCCACCAGCCCCATGGCCATGCCCACGGGCACGCGCAACAGCATCAAGACAAACAAGACCACAAAGCCGATTACGGCCACAGCATCGGTACTCAGTTCCATGGTCACTCGTTAGTTTTTGTTTCGGGGTGATCTTCCAGCGCTTCGGGCTGCATGATCAGCCGCCAGGTGCGGATGCCAATCAGCAGCACGGCGCACACATCGCCCATCCAGGCCACGGCAAAGAACGGCCAGGTGGGTAGGTTCAGGTCGTAGGTGAGCACGTTGTCGCGCATCGTCACCGCCACCTTGTCAAACAGCATGATGGTTTGCACCGTCACCACAAACAGCAACACCAAGGTGGCAAACACATCGATGAAGCGGCGCATGCGCGGGCTCGCACCGGTCCACAGCAAGTCCACCGTGATGTGGCTGCCACGGTAACTGGTGGCGGCAATGCCCCAAAAGATCAAGATGCCCAGCAGCATGCGACCGAAGTCGTAGCTGTCGGGAATCGAGGTGTCAAAGAACTTGCGCAGCACCACCGCAAGGAAGATGTTGGCCGCCACAATGCCCACAAACAAGGCCGCCATCCACTCGATGGCATCGATGATGCGATCGAATGGACTCTTGGCTTTCTCGGTCAGACCCGTCATGCCGCGATCACAGGCCCGACTTGTACTTGGCCAGCGATTGCTTGAAGGCCGACATCACCGCTGCAGGGTCTTGGCCGGTTTTCTTCACGTCGTTGGCCCACTGCACTTCCACCGGAGCCACGGCTTGTTTCCACGCCGCAAGTTGCTCGGGCGTGAGCTTGTACACCTCGCGGCTGGGGTCGGCAGCCAGTTTGACGCGACCCGAAATTTCAAAGTCGGCCCAGGCACTGCCCACTTTTTCGGCCCACTCGCTGGTGCAGTGACTGTCCACGGCTTTCTTTTGGTTGGCCGACAAGGCGTTGTATTTGTCGTTGTTCATCACCCACACGAAAGGCGTGGCGTAGAGGGGCACGTCCATGTGGTACTTCACCACTTTGTCGATCCCAAACAACATCACCGAACCCCAAGGGAAGGTGATGGCCTCGGCCACACCGCGCTCGAGCATGTCGCGTGACTCGGGGGCCGAGGCTTGCACGTTGGTGCCGCCCAAGAGCGTGATCATCTGGCCCACGGTCGAGGTGGCGGGACGCACTTTCATGCCTTTGATGTCGGTAGGCAGCACGATTTTTTTGCGCGAGTGAAACGCGCCGGGGTCATGCGCGAAGGCAAAGCAAAAGTGCACGTCCTTCATTTCTTTGGCCGCGTAAGCGCGGTACCACGCGTCAATCGCGGCAGAGCCTGCTTTGGCGTTGCTGATCATGAAGGGCAGTGAGGCGGCGGCAAAGATCGGGAAGCGCCCCGGTTGGTAGCCAGGGTTCACGTACGAAAAATCGGCAATGCCGTCGCGCGCCATGTCGTAGTGGTCAAACGCTTTGCCCAGTTGTTCGGACGGAAACATGGTGGCGGTGAGTGTGCCGCCTGAGGCCGCTTTCAAGCTCTCGCCCCACGCCACCAAGGCCGGGTTCAGTGCGTGCTGCGCGGGCACCCAGCTGGCGAACTTCAAGGCCACCGGTTTGTCTTGGGCCTGGGCGGCGCCCAAACTGAAGGCCAATGCGGCGGTGGTGAGCAGGGTGCGGGAGAGTGGGATGGGCATGGGTGTGTCTCGCAAAGAAAGGGCTTATTTGTAATCGCTGAACTTGGGACTGACTACGGGTGTTTCCCCCTGTCAACCTTTGTCTGCGTGCTGCGTGCGCACCCGTGGCATCCAGCGGATGGGTTGCGCGCGCAGCTCGCGCGCCGGTGCGCCGTGTGCACGCAAGGCCACGTCCAAGGCCTGACCAGCTTCGTCGCGCAAGGCGGCTTCGCGCGCTTGGTCAATCGCCTGCGCGCGGGCTTGTGGCGTGTCAAACACGGCACCCTGTGCCAGGTGACGCACGATGTGCAACAGGTTGTCGCGCCCGCGTGTGTGGGTGCTGCCATAGCCTTTGATCAGGCGGCCGCACTTCGCCAGCGCCAGCCCCAAGTCTGGGTGCGCGCGTGCGCCTGCCTCGACGGCTGCCAACCAGTCGGTGATCAGCGCTTGTTCTTGCGCGTAGCGGTGGCCCAAGCGACGCAAGCCGCGCATGCTGCTCAAGAGCCGCAGCATCAGCAAGCCACCCACCGTGTGCGTGCCCACCTTGATCGGCAAGCCCAACGGCGCTTTGCCGCTTGCCACACGGCGTTGCTCCCAAGCTATCAAACGTTCGGCCAGGGGGCTGGGCAAGAGCCCGGCAAACTCCGGCACGCCGGGTTTGAAGTGGTCGTACAGCTTGACCACATCGTCGGGCTTGGCCTTGACCTCGTCGCGCACGCGTTGCAGACGCGAGGCCCGGCTTTTCAAGTCGGCCACGCGCACGATGTCGTCAAACGCCATCCACAGTGCCAACCAACGCGCCACCTCTTCGGTGGCGCGGCTTTGCCCCGGCGCGCCCGACTGCTCGGCGGCCCACACGGCTTGCAAACGTTGCACATACAGCGCCGCGTAGTTGGCGCCTTGGTAGTCGATCAAGCGGGCGTGGCCCAAGCGCAGCATGGGGTGCACGGCGGCTGGAAACAAAGCCGCCACGCCCTCTGGCAGCGCGGGCGCATCCGCTGCGTCGGCTGTGACGTTGGCTGTCGGCGCGAGCACGGCATCGACATAACGCGACTGGCTGCGTTGCTCTTGCACCGCGTCCAGTCCCAAGGCAAAGCCGCGCAAGCTGGCTTGCTGGCTGGCGTTGCCCGTGGCGTGGCCGTCCAAAATGGCCGCCTCGTAATCGGCGCGTTGCATGGGCAGCACACCGCTGGCGGCAATGCAGCCGAGCATGGTGGCGCTCACCACGGTGCCGGCTTGGCGGGTCAGTGCCGCCATGTCGAGCACATGGCTGGTTTGGCTGTGCTGTTGCAACAGGTGCACCAGCGCGGCGTCGTCCAAACGGCCATCGCCGATTTGCATTTTTTCTTGCGTGGTCAAGGCGCGGTTGCTGGCGCTGACCACGCAGGTGCGGTCTGCCGAGCACAGCCCGAGCGCGGTTTGCCTGGCGGTTTCCAGCAACTCCGACGACACCAGCAAGTCCAAACGTCCCGGCAAAGGGTTCAAGCCAAACACCGGGCGTTGTCCGCCCAAGGCGCTGATGTGGGTGGGAAACACCTCCAGGTAATACGTGGTGGCGCCGGTGCGCTGGGCCACGCCGGGTACCGAGGTGGCTTGGGCCGGGTAGCCCGCGTGACGCGCCGCGTCCACCAGCCAGTCGGCCAGCACACCGCCGCCTTCGCCGCCGAGGGCGCACAACAAAATAGAAATCGCTTGGGTCATGTCAATGCCTTACGCAGGTTGAAGCACGCGGACCAGCCCTGCGCGCAATGAGGCCAGCAAACGTTCCCACACACCTGGGTTTTGCACCACCTCGGCCCGGTAAAACGAGGGGCACAGCGTGGCCGCATGCGCGTTCTCGCCACACAAACCGCAGCCCACACAGCCGTCGATCACGGTGGCCACCGGGTCTACCTTCAAGGGGTCGGGGTTGTCTTTCAGGGTCAGCGTGGGGCAGCCGGAGAGGCGAATGCAGGCATGGTCGCCGTTGCACACGTCTTCGTCCACGCCGTACTTCACGCGTTGCACGCGCTCGCCTTGTTTGAGCAAACTGGCGATCCAGGGTTTGATGCGGCGCTGTCGCTCGAGCTGGCATTCGCCCTCGGCCACGATCACCTTGAGCCCGTTGAAGTCCGAGGTGAAAGCCTCCACCAAGGTCTCGCGCACCTTGGCCACTTCGTAGGTGTGCACGGTGCGCAGCCATTGCACACCCAGGCCTTGCAGCGTGCGTTCAATGGTTTGGTTGGTGTGGGCCAGGCTTTGCCACTTGTCGGCGGCGGCCAGTTTGGCCGCGTCGTCTGGGGTGGAGATGATGTCTTGCGTGCCCGTCGCCGAGGTGTAGCCATTTTTAAAAATCAGCAACACCGCGTCGCCCCCGTTGAACAGTGCGCTTTGCACCCCGGTGAGCAAGCCGTTGTGCCAGAAGCCACCGTCGCCCATGATCGAGAGCACGCGCCGTTGCATCGACGGCGACACACCGGCCCGACTCGCCAGGCTCATGCCATAACCCAAGATCGTGTGGCCGGTGGAAAACGGCTCGAAGGTGCCTAGCGCATGGCAGCCAATGTCGGCCGACACATGCACCGCGCCAATGTCTTGTTGCGCCAACTTGATGGCCGAAAACACCGGACGCTCCGGACAGCCAATGCAAAACCCGGGCGGGCGCGGCGGCAGGGTTTGGCCTTGGGCTTGCAGCGCTTGGGCCACACCAGTGCGGCGTGTTTGGTTGCCTTGCAGCCACGCCTGCACGCCCGACGTGGCGGTGGCTGTGGCGTCGGTTGCGCCAGACGCAGAAGCTTCGTTTGACGGCACCGTCAAATAACGGTTCACAAACTGCAGCAGGCCTTGCGCCATCACCTCGGCGGTGTACTCGCCGCCTTGGGGCAACACGTCTTTGCCGTGCAAGGGGGTTTGCAAGTCACGGCGACGCAGCAAGGTGGCCACTTCTTGTTCGATGTATTCGGGCTGACCTTCTTCCATCAGCAACACGCCGCGCTTGCCTTGGCAGAAGTTGGCGATTTGGTCGGGCAGCAAAGGGCAGGTCACGTTGAGCACCAACAGCGGAATGCGGCTGTTGCCAAACGCGTCGGCCAAGTCGAACTGCTGCAAGGCGCGGATCAAGGTGTTGTAGAGACCGCCTTGCACGATGAGCCCCAAGTCGTGGTGCTCGCCGTCAAAGTGTTCGTTCAGGCCATGCGCCTCGATGTAGGCGCGTGCGGCCGGAATGCGTTCTTGGTGCTTGAGCTTTTCTTGGCCAAACGTCACCGGTGGATGGGCCAAGCGGCTGTAGTCAAACTTGGCGGGCTCGGCCAACAGGTGCAACGCTGACTGCGCGGGCGCTTGGTTGTCTTTGGCCACAAAGCTGCCGCGCACATGGCAGGCGCGGATGCGCAACTCCATCACGGTGGGCATGTTCGACGCTTCGGAGAGTCGAAAGCCGTGCTCCACCATGTCGACCATGCGGCTCAGATCGGGACGTGGGTCCAGCAAGACCATGCCAGACTTGAGCGCGTAGGCGTGGGTGCGTTCTTGTATCACCGACGCGCCTTCGCCGTAGTCTTCGCCCACCACAATCAGCACGCCACCTTTCACACCCGGCGATGACAAATTGCTCAGTGCGTCCGCCGCCACGTTGGTGCCGACGATGGATTTCCAAGTCACGGCACCGCGCAAGGGGTAGTGGATGGAGGCGCCCAACATGGCCGCTGCCGAGGCTTCGTTGGCACAGGCCTCCACATGCACGCCGAGCTCTTGCATGTAGTCCTTGGCTTGCACCATCACATCCAGCAAGTGCGACACCGGTGCACCTTGGTAGCCGCCCACATAGGCCACGCCCGATTGCAGCAGCGCTTTGGTGATGGCCAAGATGCCTTCCCCATGAAACGTCTCGCCCGCGCCCATGCGCAGCATCTCAACTTCTTTGCTGAATGAAACTTCCACGGCTTGTCTCCTGTTGTGAGCGCAAGCTTAGCAGGGCCTGATTTTTTCAAGCGTCAGACAAATGACGCGCATCAGTTTGGATAAGCGGAGTAAAGTCACTTATCCCTTCGGTTTACGTCCGAAAAAGAAGAACCTCCCCATGCATTTAAGTCGTCTCCCGGGCCGCTCTCTAAAAGCAAGGGTCACCCTGTTCACGCTGTTTATATTTCTGAGCAGCATGTGGTCCTTGGCGTTGTATGCCGACCACATGTTGCGCAGAGACATGCAAACGCAATTGGAAGCGCAGCAACTTTCAACCGTCACGTTGTTGGCCAACGAAGTCAACCGTGGCCTCACCGAGCGTCGTAACGCACTGCAAAAAGCAGCCACGGTTATCGGCGAAGTGATACGCCAGAAACCGCAGGCCACACAGACACAACTCTCGTCCTTGGTCGTGCTGCAAGAGATGTTCAGCGGCGGCACATTTGTGACCGACACACGCGGCACGGTGCTCGCCTCCTATCCTGAATCCTTGCATCGCCAAGGTGTGAATTACGCCGGCCGTGCCTACCTTCGTGCGGTGCTCGACAGAGGGGAAACCGTGATCACGCAGCCTGTCATGGCCCAGCTGCTGAAAGCGCCCGTTTTCGTCATGGCCACGCCGGTGCTGGATGCGCAAGGGCAGCGCATCGGGGCGTTGGTCGCAGGCATCAACTTGGAGTTACCCAACTTCATGGACATCGTGCAAGACAGCCATTACGGTGAGACTGGCAGTTACTTGGTGGTGGCGCCCGAGCAACGCATGATCGTGACCTCCAGTGACAAGCGCCGCATCATGGAGACCTTGCCAGCCGAGCATGTGAGCCCCACCTTGGACCATTTCATTCGTGGCGCAGAAGGCTCGGCGGTGTTCGTGAGCCCGCTGGGCATTGAAGTGTTGGCGTCGGTCAAGCGGATCCCGGTGGCGGGTTGGTATGCGGCCGTTGTGCTGCCGACACAAGAGGCCTTTGCCCCGATAGAGGTGATGCACCAACGCATCTTGTGGGCTGCTTTCGTGACCACGTTGCTCGCTGGGGCCGTGACGTGGTGGATGTTGGGTTGGCAGCTTTTGCCCCTGCAATCCACGGCACGGGCGTTGGCGGAGATGGCGCAAGAAAGCGCGCCCTTGCAGCCGCTGGTGGTCACCCGGCAGGATGAAATTGGTCAGGTGATTGGTGGCTTTAACCACCTGCTGGTCGAGTTGGAGAAACGCCAGCAAGGCTTGAGGGAGAACGAGCTGCGTTACCGAACCGCGTTCATGACCAGCCCGGATGCGCTCTCGATCACGCGTTTGTCTGACGGCCAGTACCTCGACATCAACGAGGGCTTCGTCCGCCTGTTTGGTTGGTCGCGTGAAGAGGTCATCGGTGCCACTTCCTTGAAACTCAACATTTGGCACCGTCTGGAGGACCGTGCGGTCTTCATCCACACGATGCAAACACAGGGCCAATGTCAAAACATGGAGTTTGAGTTTCTCACCAAGACGGGGCAGCGAATTTCAAGCTGGGTGTCCTCTACACCGCTGACAGTCGACGGCGAACCTTGCCTGTTGTCGGTGACACACGACATCACCGAGCGCAAGGAGGCCTTGAGTCAAATTCATCAATTGGTCTACACCGACACCTTGACCGGGTTGCCCAACCGACGCTACTTTTTGGACCGACTCAACCAGGCCTTGACGTCGAGTCTTCAAAAACGTCGCTGGGGCGCCTTGATGCACATTGACCTGGACGACTTCAAAACCCTCAACGACACGCAAGGCCACGAAAAAGGTGATCGACTGCTGCAACAAATTGCCACACGTCTTGAAACTTGTGTGAGGGCTCAAGACACCGTGGCCCGACTTGCTGGCGACGAATTCATTGTGTTGTTTGATGATCTGAGCCAAGACACTGGCGAGGCGGCCACCGAGGCTGAACACGTGGCCAAGAAAATCGTAGCCGCGCTGAATTTGCCCATGTACCTTGACCGCATGGAACATCAAATGACGTGCGGCATTGGCATCACCTTGTTTGGGCCTGCGCATGAGACGGCCACAGAGTTGCTCAAGCGTGCCGATTTGGCTTTGCACAAGGCCAAGCGCATGGGCCCCAACACCACGCTCTTTTTTGAGCCCGAAATGCAGGAAATGGTCAGCGCACGCGCGGTCATGCAACGCAACCTCCGAGAGGCCTTGCAAAAGCAGCAGTTCGTGCTCTATTACCAAGCGCAGGTGTCGGATCAGCAGCAGATTTTTGGTGTGGAGGTCATGGTGCGCTGGATTTCGCCTGAGCGAGGCCTGGTGCCTCCTGGCGAGTTCATTCCGTTGGCTGAGGAAACGGGGCTCATCGTTCCCTTGGGCACGTGGATCTTGCATGAGGCCTGCAAACAGTTGGCTGTGTGGCAGCACCACGAAGACATGGCGCACCTCACATTGGCCGTCAACGTCAGCGCCCGTCAGTTCAACCAAGATGATTTTGTCGACCAGGTGCAAGAGGCCTTGCGCGCCACCGGCGCGCCGCCGAACAAGCTCAAACTTGAATTGACCGAGGGCATGATGGTGACCCACATGCAAGGCGTCATTGCCAAGATGCATGCGCTGAAAAAAGTGGGCGTGGGTTTTTCTCTCGATGACTTTGGCACCGGCTTCTCATCGTTGGCCTATCTGAAGCGCTTGCCTCTGGACCAGCTCAAAATCGACCAGGGCTTTGTGCGCGACATCTTGGTGGACCACAACGATGCTGCCATTGCCAAGATGGTGATTGCCCTGGGCGACAGCCTGGGCCTGTCCGTGATTGCCGAGGGGGTTGAAACCGACGCCCAGCGCCAAGCACTGGCCAACATGGGCTGCACCAATTACCAGGGGTATCTCTTCAGTCGGCCGGTGCCGGTGCGAGAGTTTGAGGCCCTCTTGCGCGCCACCCACGCGCACGCATGAACTAGCGCGTGCTCAGCAGCGCCTGCTCTTGCACCCACGTGCGAAAGCGCGTGAGCACTTCAGGCGCGTGGCCCACATCGGGCGTGATCAAGTAGTAACTGCGTGTGCCGCGCAAGGCCTTGGGGCAGGCCACCACCAATTCGCCACGCGCCAACTCACCCGCAATCAACAGCCGTGGCATCAAGGCCACACCCAGGTGGTGGGTGGCGGCCACCGCCAGCATGGAGAACAGTTCATAACGCGGGCCACCCAGAGCGTTGGGCGCGCTCACGCCCATGGCGTCAAACCACTGGCGCCAACCTTCGGGCCGTGTGCTTTGTTGCAGCAGGGGCAGTTGTGCCAGGGCTTTGGGCGTGAGGTGGGTGCGCCCAGCCATCAGCTGGGGGCTGCACACGGGCACCACCTCTTCGTCCAGCAGTTTGTCGGCCCGCGTGCCGGGCCAGTTGCGCACTTGTTCGGGCGTGCCGGTGTAGAGCGCGGCATCGAAGGCGGTGTCTGCAAACAAAAAGGGCCGCGTGCGGGTGTCGATGTGCACTGTGATGTCGGGGTGACGCTGGGCCAGGGTGGCCAGACGCGGAATCAGCCAATGGGTGGCAAAGGTGGGCACGGCGGCCAGGGTGAGGTGACCACCCGTGCCTTGGCGTGTCATGGTGTCGAGCGTGTCGCGCTCCAGGCCGTCGAGCCGCTGCCCCACTTGGCGGGCGTAATCCACCCCCGCCGGGGTGAGCGCCACGCCGTGGCGGGTGCGGCGAAACAGCTTCAACCCTAAAAAGTCTTCTAACAGCGTGACTTGACGTGACACCGCACTTTGCGTCAGCACCAGCTCTTGCGCAGCCCGTGTGTAGCTCTCATGCCGGGCGGCAGCGTCGAAGCACAACAGGGCTTGGGTAGACGGTATTTTGCGGCGCATCGTCTGTTCAGATATCAGGATTGAGCATAACTGGATGTTAAATCACCGTTTCTCCGCGGTCCTCGGGGCATTTAAGATCACCCCAACCTTTATTCAGACACACAGGAGCTCCCTCATGGCCCACGCCGCTTTCAATTGGCAAGACCCGTTTTTGCTGGACCAACAACTCACCGACGAAGAACGCATGATCCGCGAAGCGGCAGCGGCGTATTGCCAAGACAAGTTGCAGCCGCGTGTGCTGAACGCCTTTCGCAACGAAAAAACCGACATCGAAATTTTTCGCGAAATGGGTGAGCTCGGTTTGTTGGGCCCCACCATCCCCACGCAATACGGCGGCCCTGGATTGAACTACGTGGCCTACGGTTTGATTGCGCGTGAGGTCGAGCGTGTGGACTCGGGCTACCGCTCCATGATGAGCGTGCAGTCGTCACTGGTGATGGTGCCCATCAACGACTTCGGCACCGAAGAGCAAAAACAAAAATACCTGCCCAAGCTGGCCACCGGCGAGTGGATCGGTTGCTTTGGCCTGACAGAGCCCGACCATGGCTCCGACCCCGCCAGCATGGCCACCCGCGCCAAGAAAGTGGCGGGCGGCTACCAGCTCAAGGGCAACAAGATGTGGATCTCCAACAGCCCTATCGCCGATGTGTTTGTGGTGTGGGCCAAAGAGGTCAGCGAAGGCGGTCAAGTGGGCCCCATCCGCGGCTTCATTTTGGAAAAGGGCATGAAGGGCTTGAGCGCCCCGGCCATCCACGGCAAGGTGGGCTTGCGTGCCTCGATCACCGGTGAAATCGTGATGGACGGCGTGTTTGTGCCCGAAGAAAACGCCTTCCCCGAAGTGCAAGGCTTGAAAGGCCCGTTCACCTGCTTGAACAGCGCGCGCTACGGCATTGCCTGGGGCGCCCTGGGTGCGGCCGAAGACTGCTGGCACCGCGCCCGCCAGTACACCTTGGACCGCCAACAGTTTGGTCGCCCGCTCGCTGCCAACCAGTTGATTCAAAAGAAGTTGGCCGACATGCAAACCGAAATTGCGCTCGGCCTGCAAGGCTGCTTGCGCCTGGGGCGCATGAAAGACGAAGGCACGGCCAGCGTGGAAATCACCTCCATCTTGAAGCGCAACTCGTGCGGCAAAGCCTTGGACATTGCCCGCATGGCGCGCGACATGATGGGTGGCAACGGCATCAGTGACGAGTTTGGTGTGGCGCGTCACCTGGTCAACCTTGAAGTGGTCAACACCTACGAAGGCACACACGACATCCACGCCCTGATCTTGGGTCGTGCGCAAACCGGCATCGCCGCATTCGCCAACTGAGTCTGGCGTGATGAGCAACAGCGGGACATGGGTGTTGTCCCGCTGTTGCTGTTGGCCCTGAGCGGCTACCGTGGGCCTCTGGAGTTTTTGTTTTCTGGAGCGCCCGTTGACCCAACCCTCTTCTCCCAGCATCACCCGCCGTCAAACTTTGCAGGGCTTGGCCGGTTCTTTGGCCACCTTGGGCGCCCCCGCGTTCCTGAGCCCGCAGGCCTGGGCGCAAGACAAATTCCCCAGCAAACCCATCTCTTTGATCGTGCCGTGGCCCGCGGGCGGTCCCAGCGATGCGGTGTTGCGCGCCTTTGCCGAGAGTGCCAGCCGCGCCTTGGGCGTGGCGGTGGTGCCCGACAACAAACCCGGCGCGGGCGGCATCTTGGGCGCCACGGCCATGGTGAGTGCCAAGCCCGATGGCTACACCTTGACCCAGTTGCCCTTGGGCATTTACCGCTTGCCCCACATGCAAAAAACCAACTTTGACCCGATCAAAGACATCACCCATATCGCGTGCTTGACGGGCTACACCTTCTGCTTGGCCGCGTCCATGGACGCACCGTTCAAAACCTTGCAAGAGATGGTGACCTATGCCAAAGCCAACCCGGGCAAATTGGAATACGGTCACACGGGGACCGGCACCACACCGCATTTGGCGGTGGAGGAGTTTTGCCAAAAAGCAGGCATGGTGCTCAACCCGATTCCCTACAAAGGCGCAGCAGAAATTTTGCAGGCCATCCTGGGGGGCCACATCCGTTTGATGAGCAGCACCACCGAGGTGATGCCTTTGGTGAAAGAAGGCAAGCTGCGTTTGTTGGCCACCTTGGGCAGCAAACGCGCCAAGGCGTTTCCCGATGTGCCCACCGTCAAAGAGAGTGGGTGGGACACGGTCTCTGAGTCGCCCTTTGGCATTGGCGGCCCCAAAGGCATGGATCCGGCGGTGGTGCGCGTGCTCCACGAGGCCTTCAAAAAAACGCTGGATGACCCCAAGGTGATCGAGACCCTGGACCGCTTCAACCAGCCCGTGATCTACATGAACAGCGAGGACTACACCAAGTACGCGCAGCGCACCTACGAGTCCGAGCGCGCCACGGTGGAGCGCTTGGGGCTGGCTAAAAAAATCTAAGCCTTGGCGGTGCGGTTCACCAACACAATGCCCAGCGCCACACCGGCGAGCGCCATCAACAAACCGAGGGTCACCGGTTCACCCAGCCACAAGGCGCCCGCTGCCAACGCAAAGATGGGGGTGAGAAAGACAAACGCATTCAAGCGTGTTGCGGGGTAGTGGCGCAGCAACCACATCCACACCAAATAGCTGGCAAAGGCCCCCATCACGGTTTGCACCGCGATCGACGTCCAGGCAAACACGCCGAAGTTGCTCGGCCAGCTTTCGTGCATGAGCCAAGACAAACAGGGCAAGACGCATGCGCTCACGCCCACTTGGTAGAACAACATTTTTTCTGCGCTCACCGTGGCCATGCGCGTGCTGCGAATCACCACCGTGGTCAACGCCCACAACACACCCGCGCCCAGCGCCAAGGCGTCGCCCAGCCACGACAGCCCGTGACTGTCGGCATGTGCGGTTTGCAGTCCGTCCTTCAGCGCCACGCCCACCGAGGCAAAGGCAACCCCAAGCCCAAGCCATTGCACGGCGCGCAAGCGTTCGGCCTTGACCCGCAAAGGCAGCAGCAATGCGACCCAAAACGGCGCCGAGTACAAGAACAGCGTCAGCCGCGAGGCCGAGGTGTATTGCAAGCCCAGGTAGATGCACACGAACTCGCTGCAAAACAACGCACCCGCCAACAAGCCGGCCCCCAGACTGCCATCGGCTTCAAACAAGGCCACGTGCCGCAGACGGCACCACAGCCACAACAACACCGTTGCGCCTGCAAACCGGATCGCGGCTTGCAGCATGGGAGGCACATCGGCCAAGGTGGCTTTGACCAAGACCTGTTGCAGGCCCCAAAACAAGCAGCAGATCACCAACAGGCTCATGGCCAGCCCATCCAAATGTGTACGTCGTGTTTTCATCAGATTGAACTTAACATGACCGGCTGTTCCTGGCCTCACCTCTGACCCTTTCCATGCAAAGACGCGCTTTCAACCAACACCTTCAACGCAGTGCCCTGGCGCTGGCGCTCTCGCCTTGGATGACCGCCCTGGCCGAGCCTGCCGTGCGTGCCTACACCTGGCGTGTCCAGCCCTTTGCCTTGGGCGTGGCCAGTGGCCGACCGCGCGCCGACTCGATCGTGCTGTGGACGCGCTTGCTGTTGTCGCAGGAAGACCGTGCGGCTTTGGGCGATGGCACGCTGCGCGTGCAGGTGGAGCTGTTTGCCGATGAGGGCTTGAAGCGCCGCGTGCAACACGCCGAGGTGTTGACCGATGCCAGCCGTGGCCACAGCGTGCACCTGCATGCGCAGCACCTGCAACCCGCGACCGATTATTGGTACCGCTTTCGCCAAGGCGATGCGCTCAGCGCCGTGGGTCACACCCGCACGGCACCGGCCCTCCATGCCGATGTGCGCCAGTTGCGCATCGCGCTCGCCTCGTGCCAGCACTACGAGCAGGGCCAGTATGTGGCGCACCAAGACATCGCCCAGCAGTCGCTCGACCTGGTGCTGTTTGTGGGCGACTACATCTACGAAAGCAGCAACCCGCAATACGCGCTGCGCAAACACAGCGGGCCCGAACCCAAAACCTTGCCGCAGTACCGCGAACGCTACGAGCAATACAAACGCGACCCCATGCTGCAAGCCGCACACGCAGCACACCCTTGGGTGTTGATGTGGGACGACCACGAAGTGGTCAACGACTACGCCAACGACCAAGACCGCAACTACACCGACCCGCAACAATTTTTGTTGCGCCGCGCGGCGGCCTACCAAGCCTACTTTGAACACCAGCCCGTGTTGTTGGGGCCGGACGCCAACAGCCCGCAGGCTGCATCGATGCGGCTGTACGACCAACTCAGCTGGGGCCAGTTGGCTGATCTGTGGACCCTCGATTGCCGTCAATACCGCAGTCCCCAGGCTTGTCGCGACCCGGTGCGCGGCGGCGGGCGCATGGTCACCCAGTGCGAGGCCTTGGACGACCCGCAGCGCAGCATGCTGGGTGCCACGCAAGAACGGTGGTTGAACCAAACCCTGAGTGCTTCCAAACGCACCTGGAAGTTGTTGGGCCAAGCCACCTTGATTGCGCCCACCAGCATTCCCGCGCCTGTGGGGCGTGCCACCTACACCGATGCCTGGGACGGCTACCCCCAGGCCCGCCAGCGCTTGCTGCAAACCGTGGTTGACGCACGCTTGCAAAACGTCGTCACCCTGGGTGGTGACGTGCACATGAACGTGGCCAGCAACTTGCGCTTGGTGCCCAACGACCCGCTCTCGCCCATCGTGGCGAGCGAGTTTGTCACCACCTCCATCACCTCACGCGGCATGGGCGACAACGTGCTGGCAGTGATCAAAGCCAACAACCCAGACCTCATCCACGCACGCGCCGATGAGCGCGGCTACAGCCTGATCACGGTCACGCCAGAGCGTGTGCGCTGTGACTTCAGGACCACCGCGTTTCCTGCCGGCAGCGAAGTCGGCATGAAGACGCAAGCCAGCTTTGTGGTGAACAAAGGCAAGGCTGGCGTGCAGAGTGTGTGATCTGTAAAAATACAAGTATGCGACGTGTCACACGTCATCCTCCAATGACCGAGAAAGCTCCTTCATGTCTTTGATCGAAATTCGCAAGCGCTGCCTGATCGTAGAAACCACCTACCACGAGGGTGGCCCGGTGGTGGACAAGCCACTCAAGCTGGCGGCCTCGTGTGCTGTCATTCGCAATCCCTATGCCGGTCGTTACGAACCCGATCTGATGCCCTTCATGGCCGAGTTGCGCAGCCTGGGAACATTGCTCGCACAAGAGCTGGTGGACACCTTGGGCAAAGACAACATCGAGGTCTACAGCAAGGCCGCCATCGTGGGCATCAACGGCGAGATGGAGCATGGCGCCGTGTGGCACGAAGCGGGCGGTTGGGCCATGCGCTCGGTGTTGGGTGAACCCAAATCGATGGTGCCCGCCGTCAAGGCCGTGGCCAGTGCGGGCTACCGCATGATGGTGCCCGTGCACTACATCCACGCGTCGTATGTACGCAGCCACTTCAACAGCATCGAGGTGGGCATTCAAGATGCACCGCGCCCCAACGAAATCTTGTTTGCCTTGGTCATGGGCACCGGTGGACGCGTGCATTCGCGCCTGGGCGGTTTGCTCAAAGAAAACGTGACGGTGCACGACGGTCAGCGTTGAGCCTCGTCACGTTTCACGCGCACGGCCACCTTCGGGTGGCCGTTTGTTTTGGTGTCTGCCTCAGCGCCCGCGCACCCGCGCCACCGCTTCTGGCAAGTTTTGCCACGCCGGTTGTTGTGGCGCATAGCGGGCCCGCATCCAGCCTGCCAGCTCGGCAATTTGGCTGTCGCTGAGGCTTTGTGCAAAGCTGGGCATGAAGCCAATGTCGCGTGAAGCCGGGCGTTGCACGCCCTCCAAGATGACGCGGATCAAGTTGTCCGGGCGGTCGCTGTGCAGGTTGGTGTTGAGTGCCAACGGCTGGTTCAAGCCCAGCAGTTGCGGGCCGTCGCCGTCGTGGTGACAGCTGCTGCAACTGCCTTCGAATTGGCGTTGGGCGGCACTGGGCGGCGGCGCTTGGGCGGCGGCGGTTTGCACCAAGGCACGGGCTTGCTGGGCCAGATTGGGGGTGTCGCTCACGGGGTTGAGGCTGCTCAGGTACACCGCCATGGCGCGCAGGTCGGCGTCGGGCACCACGGCCAATTCACGCACCACCTCACCCATGGGGCCTGCCGCCATGCCGTGCTGCGGGCTGTGGCCACGGCGCAAATAACTGAACAAGGCGTCCTCGGTCCACGGCACGGGGCTGCGGTTGAGCGCGGTCAGTGCGGGAGCTTCCCAGCCGTCCACCAGCGCGCCTTGCAGGTAGGCGGCTTGCGACTTTTCCGCACCCAACCACCCGCGAGGTGTGTGGCAGCCGCCGCAGTGGCCCAGGCCGTTGACCAACTCGGCCCCACGGTTCCAGGCTTCAGACTGTTGGGGGTTGGGCGTGTAGCCGGTCTCGGTGTGGAACAGCGCATTCCACAGCCCCATCAAAGGCCGCAGACTGAACGGAAACGCCAACTGTGTTTGCGGCGGGCGTGATGCCACCGCAGGCTGCGACATCAGGTAGGCGTACAAAGCCATCATGTCGTCGTCGCGCATGTGTGCAAAGGCGGTGTACGGAAATGCCGGGTAGAGCCGGTGCCCGTCGCGCGACACGCCCTCGCGCATGGCACGCTCAAACGCGCGGTATGACCAAGCGCCGATACCACTCTCGCGGTCGGGCGTGAGGTTGGTGGTGTAGACCGTGCCAAATGGGGTGGCCATGGCACGGCCCCCGGCGTTGCGCTCGCCGTCTTCGGTGGTGTGGCAGCCCGCACAGTTGCCCAGCGCCGCCACTTGCTGGCCGCGTGCCAACATGCTGGCGCTAAAAGGTGAGGTGTCGAGCGGGCCCACCAGCGGCAAGCTGCTGCGCCAACCCAGCAAAGCGGCGCTCACGGTGAACACCCCCAGCCCCAAAGAGGCCAGCTGCCCCCAGCGGCGACGCCATGCCGACGCCACGCCCGGTTGGCGGCTGCGCGGCGTGCGCCGGTCCCAGCCTGGCTTGGACGGCGTGACCTGGTCGGCAGGTGGCGTGGGCGGGGTGGTGTGGCCCAGCGGGTGCAAGGCGGCGCGCACCACCTCGGGGGTGAACGGCGGGTTGCGAAAGCGAATGCCGGTGGCATCAAAAATGGCATTGGCAATCGCGGCGGTGCCCGGCACCGACGACGATTCGCCCGCCCCCAGCGACGGCTCGCCCGGACGCGGCATGTGCATGACCTCGATCACAGGCACTTCGCGGAAACTCAAAATCGGGTAGCTGCCCCACTCTTGGCTGGTCACGCTGCCGGTTTGGGGGTCGACCTGCACCTGTTCTTTGAGGGCGCGGCTGGTGGTTTGCAGCACGTTGCCGTGCACCTGGTGTTGCACGCCTTGTGGGTTGACCATCAAGCCAGCATCGTGGCCCACCACCACGCGTTTCACATGCACTTCACCGGTGTGTTGGTGTACCTCCACATCGGCCACCCAGGCCGCCCACGCTGCACCAAAGCCCGGCCATTTGCTGTGGATGTAGCGCGCATAGGCAAAGCCTTGGCCTTGCAACCAGTCGCCCTGTGCGGCTTGTTGTTGCGGCAGGCGGTGTGGCTTCCAGTGGGCGCGCTCGGCGGTGGCTTGCACCAGCTCATGGGCGCGTGGGTCTTGCAAGATGCGCAAGCGGTAGTCCACCGGGTCCACCTTGGCCGCACTGGCCAGCTCGTCAATGAAGCTCTCATGCGCAAACGAATTGGGCAAGGCCGACACACCGCGCAACCACGAGGCACGCAAGATGGCGGGCATGTCGTTGACGGTCACGCGCAAGTTGTCGTAGGCGTAGGGTGGGCGTGCGGTGCGGTCGCCCATCTCATACGCACGCGACACCGGGTCGAGCGTGCGCGTCAGCAGCAGGGCCAGTGTGGGCGCGCCGTTGGAGGGGTAGGCGGTTTGAAAGTCGTAGGCCGCAGGCATGCCGTCGGCCTTCAAGCCACCGCGCACTTGCATGAGTTGTGCCGCGCCTTTGGGCTCCCACGCATGCTCTTGCTCGCGCGTGAGTTGCACCCGCACCGGCGCGCGCACGGCTTTGGACAGCAGGGCCGCATCAGCGGCCACGTCGTCGGCGCCGTTGCGGCCATAGCAACCCGCAGCTTCCATGCGCACCACGTCTACCGCGGTGTCGGGCAGGCCCATCAGCAGCGCCAGATCAGCACGCAGCACATGCGGGTTTTGGCTGCCGGCCCAGACCCGCAGCAGGGTCTGGGGTGCGTCAGGGTCGCCGTCTTTCATCCACGCGGCCACGGCGCACGAGGGGCCGATGGACGCATGCATTTGGTAGGGCCACACATAGGTGCGGTCGAAGGTCTGCACGGCATCGTGCAGGGCTTGGTCCACCGCGCCTTCGTTGACCAGCTCGCGTGGTGTGCTGGGGTTGTTGCGCAAGGCTTGTTCGGTGTCGTCCAGGCCACGCATGCCAGGCCACGGCTTCCAGTGCACCACCAGTTCGCGCAGCGCTTGTTCGGCTTGTTCTTCGCGCTCGGCCACGATGCCCACAAAGTCGCGTTGCGTCACCACAGCACGGATGCCGGGAATGTGCGCGATCGACTGTGCGTCCACCCGCTCCAAGGTGTTGCCCACAAAGTCGCCGCTGTCGGCCCCCGCGTAGGGTGGGCGCACCACACGGCCATGCAGCATGCCGGGCAAGCGCATGTCATGCACAAAAATTTGCTGCCCGGTGGCTTTGGTCAGCAGGTCGACCCGAGGCAAGCTGCTGCCCACCAGGCGGTAGTCGTCGGGCGATTTGAGAGGTGTGTTGGCGTCCAGCATCAAGGCGGTGTGCTGTTCGCGCACCCACTCACCAATGTCGGCCTGTTGGGCGGGCCCGTGCACCACCCCGTCGCGCAGTTGCACTTGGCTGGCGTCGACAGCCCATTGGTGTGCTGCTTGGGCGAGCAACCATTGGCGTGCTTGTGCTGCAGCCAAACGCAAAGGCTGGGCATGAATTTGTAGCGAGGCGCTGGCAATGGTGGCACCTTGGTTGGGCGCAGCGGCGGTGCTGCCCATCACCAGGTGCACGCGCTGTGGCAGCACGTCCAGCTCTTCGGCCACCACCTGGGTGAGCGCGGTGCGTAAGCCGGTGCCCAAGTCCACATGGCCGTGCAAGGCGGTCACACTGCCGTCGTCCCACACCGCCAGCAAAATTTCGACGCCTTCGGCGGGGTTGCCCGCCACCAAGGTGGGTTGGCCCGGCGCGGGTGGCGGTGCGGCAGGCGGGTCGCGCACCACCAGCAACACGCCATGGGCTTGGTGAAAGTCGGCGCGCGAACGCACCTGTTGGGCGCGCAGTGTGTTCATGCGGGGTTGGCCATCAGCGAAGCGGCGCGGCGTACCGCATCCATGATTTCAAGGTGCGCGCCGCAGCGACACAAATTGCCAGCCAGTGCGTGGCGAATTTGGGCGTCGCTTGGGTTGGGCGTGTGGGCCAACAAGGCGACGGTCATCATCACCATGCCATTCAAGCAATAGCCGCATTGGGCCGCTTGCGCGTCGATGAACGCCTGCTGCACCACGTGCAACTGTTGCGCATTGCCCAGCCCTTCCAAGGTGGTGATGGCGCGGTCTTGCACCTCGCAGGCCGGGATCACGCACGCGCGTGCTGCCACGCCGTCCACCAGCACCGTGCAAGCGCCACACTCGCCCAAGCCGCAGCCAAACTTGGGGCCGTTGAGGCCCAGGTCGTTGCGCAAGGCGTTCAGCAAGGTGGTGTGCCGCGTGAGCGGCAGGTGGTGCGATTCGCCGTTGACAGACAGATGGACGGGCTTCATCGGGTGTGTGTTGAGGCTTGGCGTCAGACGCTC
This sequence comes from Limnohabitans sp. JirII-31, assembly GCF_002778315.1. Lineage (GTDB taxonomy): Bacteria > Pseudomonadota > Gammaproteobacteria > Burkholderiales > Burkholderiaceae_C > Limnohabitans. The sequence goes on from NZ_NESA01000005.1 coordinate 124,892, forward strand.
AGGTAGTTGCGGCGAATTTCGTCGTCTTCTACCAGCGCAGCCATGGCGGCCTCGTGGCGAATCTGCCCTTTTTCCAACACGTAGGCGCGGTCCGACACCCACTGCGCAAAGTGCAGGTTCTGCTCAGACAGCAAGATGCTCACGCCTTCGGCTTTGAGCGCCAAGATCATGTCGGCCATTTGCTCCACGATCACCGGGGCCACGCCCTCAGACGGCTCGTCCAGCAATACCAGCAAGGGGTTGCCCATCAAGGTGCGTGCCACGGTGAGCATTTGCTGCTCGCCACCGCTCATGCGGCCCCCCGCGCGGTCTTGCATTTCACCGAGGTTGGGAAACAGCTTGAACAGCTTCTCGTGGGTCCAGTAAGGCGCGGGCGTGCCATCGGGGAAATGGCGTGGGGCCTGTCGGCCCACGCTCAGGTTTTCCAGCACCGTGAGTTCGCTGAACACGCGGCGGTCTTCCGGTACAAAGCCCAAACCAAGGCGCGCCACTTGGTAGGGTTCGGCGTGTGAGATGTCGTGGTTCAAAAACCGCACTGCGCCGCTGCGTTTGGGCATGAGCCCCATGATGGCTTTGAGGGTGGTGGACTTGCCCGCGCCGTTGCGACCCATCAGCGCCACCACTTCGCCACGTCCGACGTGCAGGCTGACATCGAACAAAATTTGCGCTGCACCATACCAGGCGTTGAGGCCTTGCGTTTGCAGCAAGGTGTTGGGGCTCGGGTTCATGCCGGTTCTTTCCGTTCAAAGGTTTTGCCGCTGCCAAAGTAAACCTCTTGCACTTTGGGGTGGTCGCGAATGTCTTGCGCCTGGCCTTCGGCAATCAAGCGTCCACGGGCCAGCACGATGATGCGGTCGGCAAAGCCAAACACCACATCCATGCTGTGCTCGGTGAACAACACGGCCATGCCGCGTTGTGTCACCAGCTCACGCGTGAGGGCCATCAATTTGTTGCGTTCGCCCGGCGCCATGCCGGCGGTGGGTTCGTCCATCAACAGCAGGCGCGGTTGGTTGGCCATGGCAATCGCCAGCTCCAGGCGCTTGACGTCGCCATAGGCGAGTTCGCTGCACGGTCGATCGGCTTGTTCGACCAGGCCCACTTGTGCCAGCAGGGCCAAGGCGTCGGCACGGCGGTACAAGGTGGCACGGCGCCACATGGCAAACAAGCGTGCGTCGTCAGACAGCAAGGCCATTTGCACGTTCTCGGCCACGGTGAGGGAGCTGAAGGTTTCGGCGATCTGGAAGGTGCGGCTCACCCCCATCTGCCACACCTCGCGCGGCTTGCGCCCCACCAGGTTGTGACCGCCCAGCGTGATGCTGCCGCTGTCGGGTTGCAACTGGCCGTTGAGCATGTTGAAAGTGGTCGATTTGCCTGCGCCGTTGGGCCCAATCAGGGCCAACAACTCACCGGGTGCGAGGCTGAAGCTGATGTCGTCCACCGCCCGGTTGCCACCAAACGATTTGCCCAGCCCTTGCACTTGAAGCAGGCTCATGTCGTACCCCCTTGTCGCTGCGCGTGTGTGTGGCCACGCTGAAAGCGTGCCTGTAATTTGCTGCTGACAAAACCTGCCAAGCCCTGTGGGAAGACCATCACCAACAGCAAGATGGTGCCGCCCAACACGGCGCGCCAATAGTCGGTGCTGCGTGCGATGGTGTCTTGCAGGCCGGTGAAGGTGATGGCCCCCACCAACGGCCCCACCACGGTTTGCACGCCGCCCAGCAAGACCATGACCAAGCCATCGACCGACTTGGACACACCCAAGGCGTCGGGCGAAATGCTGCCTTTGGAGAAGGCAAACAAAGCGCCCGCCAAACCGGCAAATGCAGCGGCCACCACAAAGCCCGCCCACTGCAAGTGTTTGACGTTCATGCCAATAGCTTCGGCGCGCAGCACCGAGTCCCGGCTGGCGCGCAAGGCATAGCCAAACGGTGCAAACAGCATGCGCCGCAGGGCGTACACGCTCAAGCCGCACAAGGCGAGCGTGAGGTAGTAGTACATGCGCTTGTCGGCCAGCCAGGGGCTGGGCCACACGCCGGTGAGCCCGTTGCTGCCACCGGTGAAGTTGTCCCACTGAAAACAAATCGACCACAAGATTTGGCCAAAGGCCAAGGTCAGCATGGCCAGGTACACGCCCGACAGGCGCACACAAAACCAACCAAACACAGCCGCCGCCACGGCGGTGAGCAGCGGTGCGCACACCAAGGTCAACTCCATGGGCATGTTCGCGCGCAAAGCCAGCAAGGCGGCCACATAAGCCCCCAGCCCAAAGTAAGCTGCGTGACCAAACGAATGCATGCCGGCAGGCCCCATGATGAAGTGCAAGCTGCAGGCAAACAACGCGGCCGTCAGCAGGTCAATCGCCAACACGGTGGTGTAGGGCGACTGCGCGGTCAACAGGGGCAAGGCCCATAACACCAAGCCACACAACACCCAGACCAGCAGTTGACCGCGACCGCCCAAGCGCAGCGGGGCCTCGGCTTCGCCGCCATGGCGTGGCGTGCTTTGGGGTTTGCCCATCAGGCCCCAGGGGCGCACCATCAGCACCACGGCCATCACCAAAAATTCAGCCACCAGGGTGAGCTTGGAAAATGCGAACGACATGCCCCAGAGCTCCACCGTGCCCAGGCCCACGCACAGGGCTTTGATCTCGGCAATCATCAGCGCCGCCACATAGGCCCCCGGAATTGAGCCCATGCCGCCGACCACCACGATCACAAACGCGTCGCCAATGGTCAGCAAGTCCAACCCCAAGTTGGCGGGTTCACGTGGCAGCTGCAAGGCGCCGCCCAAGCCCGCCAGTGCGCAGCCCAGGGCGAACACACTGGTGAACAACCAACGTTGGTGGATGCCCAAAGCGCCCACCATCTCACGGTCTTGGGTGGCGGCACGCACCAAGGTGCCAAAGCGGGTGCGCGTGAGCAGCAACCACAACAGGCCCAACACCACCGGGCCAATGACGATCAACAACAAGTCGTAGCTGGGAAAGCGACGACCCAAAATATCGACCGCACCGGACAAGCCCGGTGCGCGTGGGCCCAACAAATCTTCGGGGCCCCACAGCCACAAGGCCGCGTCTTTGATGACCAGCACCAAGGCAAACGTGGCCAGCAATTGAAACAACTCAGGCGCGCGGTAAATGCGGCGCAACAGCAGCATCTCCACCAAGCCGCCCAGCAGGCCTGAGATGAGCGCGGCCAACAGCAGCAACCACCAAAAGCTCAGCGCCAAACCGATGGAGCGACCCACGTGTTCCACCAGCGAGTACGCGATGTAAATGCCGAGCATGAAAAACGAGCCATGGGCAAAGTTGACGATGCGCGTGACCCCAAAGATCAGCGACAGGCCGGCAGCGACCAAAAACAAAGAGGATGCACCGGCCAAGCCGTTGAGTCCTTGCACCACAAAGCCAGAAAAATCCATGTCTACATTTCCGTGAACATCCGCATGCAGCACCGAGGTGCGCTGCATGCGGACAGGGGCTGCTTAGTCGGCAGCGCGCAGTTTCTTGACTTCGTCGTTGCTCGGCTGGAAGGCCGCGCCGTCGAGGTAACGGTAGTCGACCATCACGCCCTTGCCGTTGTCATTCTTGATGCGACCCACAAAGGCACCCATAGTGGATTGGTGGTCTTGCGCCCGAAAGCTCACTTTGCCAAACGGGCTGGTGAAGCTCAGGTCGCGGAACGACACGGCGAGTTTTTCAGAGTCGGTGCTGCCGGCTTTTTTGATGCCAGCGGCCAGTGCCTGAATCATGCTGTAGCCCACGATCGAACCCAGACGTGGGTAGTCGTTGAACTTGGCCTGGTAAGCACCCAAGAAGGTTTTGTGCTCTGCGGTGTTGATGCCGTTCCAGGGGTAGCCGGTGACGATCCAGCCGTTGGGCGTTTCGTCTTTCAGCGGGTCCAGGTACTCGGGTTCACCGGTCAGCAAGCTCACCACCTCACGGCCTTGGAACAGACCACGCGTGTTGCCTTCGCGCACAAACTTGGTCAAGTCAGCGCCAAACAACACGTTGAAGATGGCATCGGGCTTGGCGTCTGCCAAGGCTTGGGCCACCGCTCCAGCGTCGACCTTGCCCAGTGCTGGCGCTTGTTCGGCCACGAACTCCACATCAGGTTGTGCGGCCTTGAGCAATTGCTTGAAGGTGGCCGCAGCCGATTGGCCGTATTCGTAATTGGGGTACACCACGGCCCAACGCTTTTTCTTGAGCTTGGCGGCTTCGGGCACCAGCATGGCGGCTTGCATGTAGGTGGAGGCGCGCAGACGGAAGGTGTATTTGTTGCCACCTTGCCAAACAATTTTGTCGGTCAGGGGTTCGCCCGCCAGGAAGAAAAATTTCTTTTGCTTGGAGAAGTCGGCCACCGCCAAACCAATGTGCGAGAGGAAGGTGCCACTCAGCACATCCACTTGTTCGCGTGACACCAGCTCTTCAGCGGCACGCACGGCGTCACCGGGGTTGGCGTTGTCGTCGCGGATGACGAGTTGCAGTTTTTTACCGTTCACACCTCCGGCGGCGTTGATTTCGTCAACGGCCAGTTCCATGCCTTTTTTGTACGGTTCCAAGAAGGCGGGCTGGGCCTTGTAGCTGTTGATCTCACCGATCTTGATGACACCTTGTGCCATCGCCGGGGCAAGACCCCAGGCCAAGGCCGCGGCGGCGGCGGCACGGGTCAGGCTGCGAAAACTCTTCATGCTGGCTCCTTTAAAAAACGAAACGTGAACGATAAACGAAACAAATCACTTCACCCTCAGCGCAGGCCGTCTTGGCCCACAATCTCTGACACTTGCAAGCCGCCGATGCGCGGTGCGGGACGACCACTGTCGGTCACCACCACGGCCACCACCATTTCGTTGGCGCGCGGGGCGTCGCTCACGCGGGCTTCCATGGCATCAAAGTGGCTGCGCACAAAGGCGGCGTCTTTGTGGCCCAAGGGCACATCGATGATGGTGCCCAAGGTGCCGCGCTTTTTGGCCGATGGCACCAAGGCGGCGCCATGGCTCACGGCTTTGCGCAGCGGCGCACCCAGTTTGGGGTGCAACACAGCGGCGGCGTGTTCAAGCTCGCCCGCTTCGCCCACGATGGCGGCTTTGCCGTAGCTTTGCGCTTGCTCGGGCGTGATGCCCAAAGCCTGGACGCAACGTTGGCCCAACAGACCGCCCAGCTCTTCGCCGATTTCGATCAGGATGTCGAGGTTGGCGCTGTAGTGGCCCGCGTAGGGGTTGTCGATCACCGCCATCGCCAGGGCGCGGCGTGTGGGTGGGTCAATGGCTTGACCGCCTTCGACATGGGTTTCGTCGACTTGCACGACGATCTTGCGAATGGTGGCTTTCATGGGGTTCATTTCTCCTATCAGGCTAAGCAGGCTTCGTGCCCGGCGACTTCGATCTGGCCTTGGCAACACAACAAGGCGGCGTGTATCAAACCTTGGGCTTGCAACTGGTGGGCATAGCGTTGACCACGTGTCAAGGCCTGGCTAATTTGGCAGGCACTGAGTGGCGGCACATCCACCGTGACCCAGCGTGTGCCCAGGTCGGCGTCGTCACGCAACTGATTCGCAGGCTGGCGCACGATGCGTGGGTCGTCCACGTTGACGGCGTTGGCAATCAAGGTGGCGGCGGCGTCGGCTTGTGCGGCGGTGGCGGCCAACACGGTCACGCTGTCGGCAATGCCGAGCGACTGGCTGCGGCCGCGCCAACCGCTGGTGGCGATGCCACGCACGGGCATGTCGGCGCTGATGTGCAGCGCGCCATCGAGCACCCAGTCACTCAGCGGCGACTCACCCCAAGCGCGTGCGATGTCGCTCACCAAACCAATGCGCACTGAAGTACCTGGCGTCAAATGCAAGGCAATGTCACCGCCGTTGTTGACCCAAGCGCGTGCAATGCCTGCGCGTTGGTAGCTGGCCAGCACCGCTTGCGCCACGGCCCCGGCGACGGCCGCCATGGCCGTGATGAAGCCGTCGGGGTGTGTGGGGCAGGGAGCGGCCAGTGGCGCACAGGCTTGCCACATGCTGCGCGCAATGGCACCGCGCAGGAGATTGTGTGCACGCGCTGGCACGGCTTGGCGCAGCTGGGGCAACTCTTGCACCAAGCTGGGCAGCATGGGTTGAAACGCGGCCCACGCGGCCTCGTGCGCGGCTTGCACGCAAGCGGCGTCACCGTCGGCCTGAATCACCAAGTCGATCGGGCCGTGCTGGAAATGCCAGCGTTGCGGGTCCAGGGCTTGGCGATGGGCTTGCATGGGTGGGTCAGCCCAACATCGGGGGTGTGTCCAGCGGCCAAGGGCTGTCGCTGGCGGGTGGTGCCACCCAACGCAGTTGTGTGGGTGCGCCGTCGTTGTGCCAAGCGCCGTGGCGCAGCGTGTCGTCCAGGCTGCGCACAAAGCCCATGTGACCGCCCAAGGCTTGGTAGTCACTCAAGCGCATGGTGAACTCAATGGGCGCCACGATGGCCGGTGTGGGCACGGTGCCAAAGCTGCCGCGAGGCATGCGCAGCACGTCCACCATCAAGGTGATGCCGCCGCCCGGCCATACATAAGACGGTGCGCCGCCGCAGGTGACATTGACCAGTGCGCGTTTGATGGCGCGTGTCAGTTGCACCGGGTTGTCGGTCACGCCCGCGCGCAAGCTGCCGCCCGCGCCGCCCAGGAACAGCACCGACACGAGCGAGGGTTCGCAGTTTTCGCCAATGCGTTCGACCACGCGACGCACGGCTTCGGGCATGTCGGCCACTTGGGGTTGCAATTGTTCATCCAGCACATACCACGCCGCGTGTTCGCCCGTGGTCGAGGTCATCAACAAGCGCAGCCCAGGGCGTGCCACCTCGGGGTCCCAGCTGTCCAAGATGGACAACGGGTCTTCGATGTCGGTGCCACCCCAGCCGGTGCCCGGATTGGCCACCTGAAAGTAACGACCCGGCGTGGACTTGCGCCCTTTGATGCGGATGCCGCTGGGTGGAATGTGCAGGCAACGCCCGGCTTGGTGCTCGCTGAGCACACCGGTGATGTGGTCGTCCACGACCACCACCTCGTCGCACAGGCCCAGCCATTGCTGGGCAAAGATGCCAATGGCGGCTGAGCCGCAGCCCACGCGCATGCGTTGCTCGGTCACACCGTTGACGATGGGCGCTTGGCCTGCTTGCAACACCACGGTGGCACCGCCGTCGATGGACACTTCCACCGCCTCGTGGTTGCCCAGGGCCTGCATCAGGTTCATGGTGACGCGGCCTTCTTTTTTGCTGCCACCGGTCAGGTGGTGCACGCCGCCCAGGCTGAGCATTTGTGAGCCGTATTCGGCCGTGGTGACGTGGCCCACCACTTCGCCCTTGCACAGCACAGAGGCTTGTTCGGGGCCGAGGTAGCGGTCGGTGTCGATCTTCACTTTCAAGCTGCAGTAGCTGAAGATGCCTTCTGTCACCACCGTCACCATGTCCACCCCGCGCGATTGCGAGGCCACGATGAAGGGGGCGGGTTTGTAGTCGGGGTAGGTGGTGGAAGACCCAATGCCGGTGACAAACACGCCACGCGAAGCGCTGGCGGCTTGGTCTTTGGCATCGACCTTCAGGTCGCTGCGTGGCGTTAACGCTTCGGTGTCAGGCTCGGGCGTGGTGCCTTGGTGCAACAGCACCACCGGATCGAGGCGCACCAACACGCCGTTGCGGTTGGCATAGCGGTCACACGCGCCGACGCGTCCGTCAGAGATTTGGCACAAGACGGGACAGGCATTGCACTCGACCTTGTTGCCGGCCATTTGCTCGTTGCGCGGTGTTGCGCGCTCCAGTCCCCAGTTGGGAGAAGCATCGTCGGGGCCTGGCAGGCCATCGCCTTTGGTGTGCGTCGTCATGTTGTACAGCCCAATGTTTTTGTGTAGTATTCACCACAACTTGATGTTGCAAACACTACATGAAATCGCAATATAGAGCATTCAACGTCGCTCAGCAAGAGGGACATTCACGACAGACGTTTCTTTTTTTAACCTTTGGGCCCAACCCATGAGTGCATTCCACGAAGAAGAAGTGTTGACGGTTCACCACTGGACCGACCGCTTGTTCAGCTTCACCACCACGCGCGACACCGCGCTGCGTTTCTCCAACGGCCACTTCACCATGATCGGCCTGCGCGTCAACAACAAACCCCTGCTGCGCGCCTACAGCATCGTCAGCCCCAACTACGAAGAGCACCTGGAGTTCTTGAGCATCAAGGTGCCAGACGGCCCCCTCACCTCACGCCTGCAACACATCCAGGTGGGCGACAAAATCATCGTCGGACGCAAGCCCACCGGCACGCTGCTCATTGACTATTTGTTGCCCGGAAAAAATCTGTACCTGCTCTCCACCGGCACCGGCATGGCACCGTTTCTGAGCGTGATCCGTGACCCTGACACGTATGAGCGTTTTGACAAAGTGATCCTGGTACACGGCGTGCGCGAGGTCAAAGAGCTGGCCTACCACGACTACCTCACGCACGAGTTGCCCCAGCACGAGTTCTTGGGCGAGATGGTGCGTGAGAAATTTCTGTACTACCCGACCGTCACGCGTGAACCATTCAAAAATCAGGGCCGTCTGACCGACGCCATCGAGAGCGGTAAGTTGTTCAGCGACCTGGGGCTGCCGGCCTTCAATCCCGCCGATGACCGGGTGATGATTTGTGGCAGCCCACAAATGCTCAAGGATTTGAAGCACATGCTCGAAACGCGTGGCTTCAAAGAGGGCAACACCACCAAACCGGGCGACTTTGTGATCGAGCGCGCGTTCGCCGAGCAGTGACCATGGCCAGCACGCGCACCCCAGCCACACCTGCGCCCAAGCGCGCCGTGACGGGCGTGCGTTTGGCTAAGCGTGTGGCCCCGCAGCGTAAAACGGGCGTGCGCGAGTTGTCGGCTCAGGCCACGCGTGAGAGCATTTTGAAAGCAGCCACGCGGGTGTTTGCCAAATACGGTTTCGATGGCGGTAGCGTGGAGAAAATTTCCAAAGCGGCCAAGTCGGTGGACCGCATGCTGTACTACTACTTCGGCAACAAAGAGGGTTTGTTCATCGAGGTGATCGAAGACATTTACCGCCGCATGAACGAGGCCGAGTCGCAACTCGATCTCAACACCGACGAGCCTGTGCAGGCGCTCAAAGACGTGATCGCCTTTGTGCTGAATTACTACCGTCGCAACCCCGAGTTTGTGACGCTGCTCAACACCGAGAACTTGCACTTGGGGCGTCACATCACCAAGTCAGACCGGGCCGCGCAGTACTCGTCGCCTGCGATTGATGTGATCCGACGCATCTTGGAGACCGGGGTGCGCAAAAAACTATTTCGTCAAGACTTGGTGGCGCGCGATGTGTATTTGCTCATTGTGTCTACCGGGTATTTCTTCATGTCCAACCGCTACACCTTGTCGGCCTTCATGGGCGAAGATTTGCAAACGCCCGAGGCGGTGCAGCATTGGCAAGACTTCGTGACCGACACGGTGCTACGCACGGTGAAGCGGTGAATTTCCACGTTCTAACCCTTTGATTGGAGAACCCCATGGCCACCGCCGCTGTTGAAGAAAAATCTGGCAAAGTTGTTTTGCGCAATATCGGGCTGCTGCTCTCGGGCGACATCGACCATCCGATCTTGGACGCCGACACCATCGTGATCCATGATGGCCTGATCACCGCGGTTGGGCGTGAAAAAGACTGCGATATCTCCGAGGCCAAGACCACCATCGATGTGCGCCAGACCTGCGTGGCCCCGGGCTTGATCGACAGCCACGTGCACCCGGTGTTTGGTGATTGGACGCCACGGCAAAACCAAATCGGCTGGATTGACTCCACCATGCATGGCGGCGTGACCACCATGATTTCTGCGGGTGAAGTGCACTTGCCTGGCCGCCCCAAAGACATCGTGGGTTTGAAAGCCCTGGCCATCACCGCGCAACGTGCGTTTGACAACTTCCGCCCCGGCGGCGTGAAGGTGATTGCGGGTGCCCCCATCATCGAAAAAGGCATGACCGAACATGATTTTCAGGAACTCGCCGCTGCCGGCGTGACGCTGCTGGGCGAGGTGGGTTTGGGCTCGGTGAAGGCGGGCTACGAAGCCAAAGAGATGGTGGCCTGGGCGCGCAAGTACGGCATCCAAAGCACCATCCACACCGGGGGGCCGTCAATCCCGGGCTCGGGCTTGATCGACAAAGACGTGGTGCTCGAAGCCGATGCCGACGTGATTGGTCACATCAACGGTGGTCACACCTCGTTGCCTGAGGCGCATGTGTGTGAGTTGTGCGAAAAGTCGAGCCGTGCGATTGAAATCGTGCACAACGGCAACGAGCGCGTGGCCATTGCCGCTGCCAAAGCTGCGCTGGAGCTGAAGTGCCCGCACCGCGTGATCTTGGGCACCGACGGACCTGCGGGCTCAGGCGTTCAACCCTTGGGCATGCTGCGCATGGTGGCTTTGCTCTCCAGCCTGGCCAACATCCCGGCCGAGTTGGTGTTTTGTTTTGCCACCGGCAACACCGCACGCATTCGCAACTTGAACTGTGGCTTGATCGAGGTGGGTCGTGCTGCCGACTTTGTGTTCATGGACCGTGCCCAGCACACCGCTGGCAAAACCTTACTTGAGAGCGTGCAGCTGGGTGACATTCCTGGCATTGGCATGGTGATGATCGACGGCTTGGTGCGTTGCACCCGCAGCCGCAACACACCGCCTGCCACCGAGGTGCCAGTGGTGGTGCACTGAATGTCTGTGCTAGTCTGCGCGGGTGTCACAGCCCAACCGTCACCTCGTGCCCAAACTTGAAATTCGCTGGCCAGGCGTGGCCATCTGGCTGAGCGCATGGGCGTTGCTGTGGGCCTGCGATGGCGTGCTCAATTTGGGCAACTTGGCCTTGTTGCTGGTCTTGGCCAGTGCCATGGCGAGCATGTGGTTGTCGGCCACGGCCTCGGTGGTGCTCAGTGCGTTGTCGGTGCTGGGCTTCAACTGGTGGTTTGTGCCACCGCGCTTCACCTTCCATGTGCATTTGCACCAAGACTTGCTGCTGCTGGTCACGATGTTGGGCGTGAGTGTGATGGTGAGTTATCTGATGGCACGTTTGCGCTTGGCCGCCGAACGAGAGAGCCAGCATGCACAGTCGGCCCAACAGCTGCGGGCTTTGAGCGAACAGTTTCGAGAAGGCTTGGATTTATCAGCGCAAGGCCGCCTGTTGCAGTCGGTGCTTCAGACGAGTGTGCAGGGCACAGTGTCGGTGTTGCTGCTGCGAGAGCCAAACGCACTGAACACCCAAGCTGCTGCGAGCAGCTTGATAGGGCACCCCGACGCACAAGACACACAAGGCTTGTGGGCTTGTGTGAAGCAGTTTGCGGCCATGGGGCCGGGGACGGGGCGTTACGAAAACCAGGGCACCTTGTTTTTGCCGTTGCGCGGCCCATCGTGTGCCTGGGGTGCGGTGGCTCTTCACGATGTGTCTTCTTTGTCGTTGAGCGCGTTCACACGCCACACGGCGCAGCAGATGTGCGATGTGTTGGGGCTAGAGATCGAGCGCGCCCACACCTTGCAACTGGCACAGCACGCCAAAGAAGAGGCGCAGAGCCAGAGCTTGCGCAACACCTTGTTGACGTCGATCTCTCATGACTACCGAACACCCTTGGCCAACCTCATGGGGGCGGCGTCCGCCATTCACGACCAGGGCGCGCTCTTGAGTGCGCAGCAGATCACCGACCTCGCGCACACCGTGCTGCTGGAGGCACAACACCTCAACCGCATGACCACCAACACCTTGCAGCTGGCACGCCTGGACGCGGCCCCATGGCAAGTGCACAAAGACTGGGAGTCCCTGCAAGAGGTGGTGGGTGCGGTGCTGTCCAAAACGCGTCTGCGCTATCCGCAGCGCCAGATCGACGTGGTGTTGCCCGCGGGCTTGCCGCTGATTTTTTGCGATGCCATGCTGCTGGTGCAGCTGCTGGATAACTTGGTGGAAAACGCCATCAAATACAGCCCTGACGAGTCCTTGATCCAGCTCCACGCACAACGGCAAGGCGACACCATCGAGGTGCGGGTGATCGACCAAGGGCCTGGCATTCCCGATGCCTGGAAAGACAAAGTGTTTCAAGCGTTTGAGCGCATACATCCGCAGGCGGCGCAAGCCGACGCCTCGGACGAGACGCAGTTGCGCCGTGGCGTGGGGGTGGGGCTGGCGGTGTGCCAAGCCATTGCCAAAGTGCATGGCGCCAAGATTTGGATTCAAGACACGCAGCCCCATGGCGCAACGGTGTGCGTGGCATGGCCCGTGGACGTGCAGCCTGAAATGAATAGCCCAAGCTCGGAGGTTTGACGGACATGGCTTTGCGTGTGCTGTTGGTAGAAGATGACCGTGAACTGCGTCGCACCTTGCGCGATGCGTTGATGGTGGAAGGCTATGAGGTGGTGCTCAGTGGCAGCGCTGCTGACGCTGCCGCCGTGTTGCGGCACACCATGCCGTCGCACACGCCGCTGGATTTGTTGATTTTGGATTTGGGCTTGCCCGATGGCGACGGGGCTGAGGTGTTGCACGCGGTGCGCGCGCAGTATGACGTGCCGGTCCTGATCATTTCGGCCCGGCACGACGATGACAACAAGGTGCATTTGCTCGATGCGGGCGCGGACGATTACTTGGTCAAGCCCTTCAGCATCAGTGAGTTGCTGGCCCGCATGCGCGTGACCTTGCGCCACCGCGGAACCGCCGTGCAGGCCCCTCAAACACATTACCGCCGGGGTGACCTCGCGGTGGACTTGGCCAAGCACGAGGTGCGCATGGGCGTCCAGGCGGTCCATCTGACACCGACCGAGTTCAATCTGCTGGCGCGCTTGGTGCGGCAAGCGGGGCAGGTGGTGACGCATCGCCAGTTGCTGTTGGATGTCTGGGGTGCGGAGTACGTGGCGCACACCCACTACTTGCGCTTGTACATGGGGCAGTTGCGGGCCAAGTTAGAACACAACCCGACAGAGCCACAGATGTTGTTGACCGAACCCGGTGTGGGCTATCGTTTGAGCGAGCCGGATTAAGCGCTTGCGGATACTTATGCGTTCCTAACGCGAACTTCGGCAAGCTCGGGGCACTTCATACAGGAGAGCCCATGTCAGTTGCAGCGATAGATTCAGGCAACCCCTCGGCCCACATCAAACGCCAGTCCACAGCGGCCTTGACCTTGGCTGCCATTGGCGTGGTGTATGGCGACATTGGCACCAGCCCGTTGTACACCGTCAAAGAAGTGTTTTTGCCAGCCACGGGTGTGGCCATGACGCCTGAAAACCTGATCGGTGCTGTCTCCACCATCTTCTGGGCTTTGATGCTCATCGTCACACTCAAGTACGTGCTGCTGATTTTGCGTGCGGACAACCGGGGCGAGGGAGGTGCTTTGGCATTGACCGCGCTGGCCGCCCATGCCGTCAAGGACCGCCCTGCGTTGCGCCGTTTCTTGTTGCTGTTGGGCTTGTTTGGCGCCACTTTGTTTTATGGCGACAGTGTGATCACGCCCGCGATTTCGGTGATCGGCGCTGTCGAAGGCCTGGAGATGGTCACCCCCGTGTTGCAGCCGTATGTCGTGCCCATTGCGGTGGTGGTGCTGGTGCTGTTGTTTGTCATGCAACGTTGGGGCACGCAACGGGTGGGCAAGTTTTTTGGTCCCATCATCGTGGTGTGGTTCACAGTGCTCGGAGCCACAGGGGTGGTGCAGATTGCGCAAGAGCCCAGCATTTTGCAAGCGCTCAACCCCTGGCATGCGGCCACTTTTTTGTGGGACCGTGGGCCGTTGATTTTGGCGGCGGTGGGTGCCGTGGTGCTGGCCTTGACCGGCGCTGAAGCGCTGTATGCGGACATGGGGCACTTTGGCCGCAAACCCATTCAGTGGGCATGGATGACATTGGTGTTGCCCGGTTTGGCCTTGCACTACATGGGGCAAGGTGCGTTGCTGATGCGCGATGCCAGCGCGATTGAAAACCCCTTCTTTCGCATGTTTCCAGAGGCTTGGTTGATTCCTGCTGTGGTGTTGGCCACGGTGGCGGCCGTGATTGCTTCGCAGGCCGTGATTTCGGGTGCGTATTCCATGACCAAGCAGGCCATTTTGTTGGGCTTTTTGCCACGCATGGACATCAAGTACACCTCTGAGCAAGAGGTGGGTCAAATTTACATGCCCGCCGTCAACTGGATTTTGTTGGTGGGCGTGGTGGCCGCTGTGCTGGCGTTCAAAAGCTCATCCGCTTTGGCCGGTGCCTATGGCATTGCCGTGACCTTGACCATGGTGATCACCACCACCATGACCTTTTTTGTGGTGCGTGACGCCTGGAAGATGTCTTTGCCTCTGGCGTTGACCGCAACCTTGTTTTTTCTCAGCATCGATGTGTTTTTGTTTGCGGGCTGCATCATCAAATTCTTTGATGGGGGGTGGTTCCCTCTGGTCATGGGCTTGACCTTGTATGTGGTGATGACCACCTGGTCACGCGGTCGTGAGTTGGTGGTCGAGACCATCCGTCGCGACGGGCTGGATATGCAGTCGTTCATCCAGCACATCGATTCCGGGTCCACCCACTTGGTCCAACGCACGGCGGTCTATGCGGTGGCCAATCCAGAAACCGTGCCGCAAGCGTTGCTGCACAACATGAAGCACAACCAGGTGCTGCACGAAAAGAACGTCATCTTGACGGTTCGCTTTGACGAGGTGCCTTGGGTGTCGGTCAATCAGCGTGTGAAGGTCGAGCGTTTGAGCGAGCACTTCTGGCAAGTGGTGGTGGTGTTTGGTTTCATGAACACGCCCGATGTGCCCAAAGCCTTGCTGCAATGCCAAGCCTTGGGCCTGGAGATTCCCGTCTTTGAAACCACCTACTTCTTGAGCCGAGAAACCGTGGTGTCTACCCCGGGCAGCGGCATGGCGCAATGGCGAGAAAAGATGTTTGCCGCCATGACGCGCAATGCAGGCGGTGTGGTGGAATTTTTCCACTTGCCCGACAACTCGGTGGTGGAGCTGGGCACACGGGTGCAAATATGAACCACACCACCTTGCCCATCACCATCAAACTCACTGGCAAAGATGGGTTGGACCCCAGGGCTTCTGCGTTGCTGGCGATGCAAGCCTCACATTTCAATTGCGACATCACCTTGGCTTGCCATGGACATGTGGTGAATGCCAAGTCGATCGTTGAGGTGATGGCCTTAGGTGCCATGCAGGATGACTTGGTGGCCCTGTCTGCCGAAGGTGAGCAGGCACAGCAAGCGGTGAACGCCTTGATTGCCGTGATTCAGCGTGCTTAGCGGGTCGGTGGGTGGCGCAGTTGCAGCCACGAATGCACGGGCCAGGGCTCACGCGCCTGCGGCATCTCGCCACCAAACACCACGCAGCCGCTGAGCAGCACGTGCGGGTGGTGTGCATCGAAGCGTTTGAGGCCTTTGAAGTAGTCGGGGTTGACGGTGCCACCGGCTTTGATCTCAATGGCGTGCAGTTGTCGCCCTACGGGCATGAGCAAGTCCACCTCGTTGCCTTCCGAGTCTCGGTAGAAATACAGCGCGCTGTTTTCGCCTTGGTTGAAACGGTCTTTCAAGGCTTCGGCCACGACAAAATTTTCAAACAACGCACCCCACAGCGGGTCACGTTGCACCTGCTCCGGCGTGCGCAAACCCAAAAGCCAGCAGGCCAAGCCGGTGTCGTAAAAATAAAGTTTGGGCGTTTTGATCAAGCGCTTGCCCGTGTTCACAAACCAAGGGGGCAGCAAATGAACAATGAAACTGCTTTGCAGCAAATCTATCCAGGCGCGTGCCGTGGGTTGCGATACGCCCGCGTCATTGGCCAAGCTGTTGAGGTTGAGCAGCTGCCCGGTGCGTCCTGCGCACAAACGCACAAAGTGCTCGAACAAGCGCAGGTCTTGCACGGCAGCGAGTTGCCGTAAATCGCGCTCAACATAGGTGGCGAAGTAGTCGCCCATGGCCTGTGAGGCTTGCAGATTTTGGTCGTGTACACGTGGGTAAAACCCGTTCAGCAAACACGAGGGCAGCGCCAGTGGCGCTTGCGAATCGATGGGGCGAAGCGACTCTAGTTCAGACAGCGTCAATGGCAACAACCGCAGCAACGCCGTGCGCCCCGCCAATGATTGGCTGACTTGCGTCATCAACTCAAACTGCTGACTGCCCGTGAGAATGAACTGCCCGGCCTCAGGATGGTTGTCCACCATCGATTGCAAGTAAGAGGGCAGCTCTGGCGCGCGTTGAATTTCGTCAAAAACTGCGCCGCCCTTGTAGGCAGACAAAAAGCTGCGCGGGTCTTCGGTGGCAAAGCGGCGTACATCGGGGTCTTCCAGCGACACATAGGGCTTGTCTGGAAACACCATGCGTGCCAGCGTGGTCTTGCCGCTTTGGCGTGGCCCCACCAGCGTGACGATGGGGTACTGCCCAGCCAACTGGCGAAGAAGGGCTTCAATGTTGCGCCTGATCATGCGCAGAAGTTTAGCAAAAACCTGTTAATTCAAAATCAAACTTTGAATTAACAGGTTTTTGGGTGGCTGAGCCGAGCCACCCAACGTGTTGCAGCGTGCCGGGCTATGTTCAGGCGGTGGCCAAGCGGGCAGCCAATGCTGCTTTGGTGGCTGTCATTTCAACCGGCAGGTGGTAGGCCAGTTGGGTGAACAGCTCTTCGTGCAACTTCAACTCTTCCACCCAAGCGGCTTTGTCGACGTGGGTGACGGTTTTGAATTGGTCGGCCGAGAAATTGAGGCCGGTCCAGTTCAGTTCGTTGTACGAGGGGCTGATGCCGAACACGTTCTCGGCGCCTTGGGCGGTGCCTTCGATGCGGTCGATCATCCACTTGAGCACGCGCATGTTCTCGCCGTAACCAGGCCACACAAATTTGCCGTCTTCGCCCTTGCGGAACCAGTTGACACAGAAGATGGCGGGCAACTTGGCCTTGGCTTGGGTGAGCTTGTCGCCCATGTCGAGCCAGTGCTGGAAGTAGTCGCTCATGTTGTAGCCCGTGAACGGCAGCATGGCGAAGGGGTCGCGGCGCACCACGCCTTGCTGGCCAGCGGCTGCAGCGGTGGTCTCCGAGCCCATCGTGGCGGCCATGTAGACGCCTTCGGTCCAGCTGCGTGCTTCGGTCACCAAAGGCACGGTGGTGGAGCGACGGCCACCGAAGATGAAGGCGTCGATCACCACGCCGGCAGGGTCGTCCCAGGCGGGGTCGAGGGCCGGGTTATTGGTGGCTGCGACGGTGAAGCGTGCGTTGGGGTGGGCGGCTTTGGCACCGGTTTCTTTGGCAATCTGGGGCGTCCAGTCTTTGCCTTGCCAGTCGATCAGGTGATCGGGCAATTTGCCGGTGTCTTTGTCCATGCCTTCCCACCACACGTCGCCGTCGTCGGTCAGGGCGACGTTGGTGTAGATCACGTTCTTGTCCAGGCTGGCCATGCAGTTGGGGTTGGTGTGGAAGTTGGTGCCAGGGGCCACACCAAAGTAACCCGCTTCGGGGTTGATGGCGTAAAGCTTGCCGTCGTCGTGCGGCTTGATCCAGGCAATGTCGTCACCGATGGTGGTGACTTTCCAGCCTTCAAAGCCAGCGGGTGGCACCAGCATGGAGAAGTTGGTTTTGCCACAGGCGCTGGGGAAGGCTGCAGCCACGTGGTACTTTTTGCCCTGGGGGTTGGTCACACCCAAAATCAGCATGTGTTCGGCCAACCAGCCTTGGTCGCGGCCCATGTTGGAAGCGATGCGCAGCGCAAAGCACTTCTTGCCTAGCAGCGCATTGCCGCCGTAGCCCGAACCATAAGACCAGATTTCGCGGGTCTCGGGGTAGTGCACGATGTACTTGGTCTTGTTGCACGGCCACGTCACGTCGGTTTGGCCAGCGGCCAGTGGTGCGCCCACGGTGTGCACGCAAGGCACAAACGCGCCGTCGGTGCCGATCACGTCGTACACGGCTTTGCCCATGCGGGTCATGATTTTTTGGCTCACGGCCACATAAGGGCTGTCCGACAGTTCAATGCCTACGTGGGCAATGTGCGAGCCCAAGGGGCCCATGCTGAACGGAATCACGTACATGGTGCGGCCTTGCATGCAACCGTCAAACAGAGGTTGCAAGGTGGCGCGCATGTCGGCGGGAGCCACCCAGTTGTTGGTGGGGCCGGCGTTTTCTTTTTTCTCAGAACAGATGTAGGTGCGGTCTTCCACGCGCGCCACATCGGTGGGGTCGGAGCAAGCCAAGAACGAGTTGGGCCGTTTGACTGGGTTGAGTTTTTTGAAGGTGCCGGCGTCGACCAATTGCTGGCACAGGGCGTTGTATTCCTCTTCGCTGCCATCACACCAATGAATCTTGGCGGGTTTGCACAAAGCGGCCATCTCGGCTACCCAAGCGATCAGCTTGGGGTTCTTCACATAAGCGGGTGCGTTCATCAAAGCTCCTAAGTCAAAAATTGTTGGAGGTCAGGGCTCAGCCGACCGCGTAGGGCGCGAAGCCCTGACCTCAAACAATTTCATCCTGATGACAAAAGGTCGCACATTCTAAGAATGGATGGCCTTACCCAGGCTTGCAAAGGTGACTCAAAGCAGAAAAAGAACCCAAAAGGGTGCAAAAAAGCGCCTGAGAAGGCGCTTTTTTGAGGTGCTCTGCCGCTTTGGCGACAGATTTGGTGCATCAAGACATGAACACGGCGATGAACGCCAGCAAGAAAATCAGGATAGCACCCGCCACAGGCAGCACGATGGGCATCAGGGGGACGATGGACTCCACAACGTCTTGTTCGCCGTTGTGGGGTGTGTGGTTGTCGTGGGACATGTGGGTTTCCTCAATCGATGAATGCTGCGAATTCTAAATCAGCTGCGACATGGGCCCGGGCGATGTGGGCTTGGGTCACGCATGGGTGACCACGCGCAAGACTTCTTCGCCATAGGCTTCGAGCTTTTTCACGCCAATGCCGGCAATGCCTTGCAAGGCTTCCAAGCTGTCGGGACCGGCCTGCGCGATGGCACCCAAAGTGGCGTCGTGAAAAATCACATACGCGGGCAGGTTGTGGGCGCGTGCCACTTCGGCCCGCCAAGCTTTGAGCGCCGCATAGCGGATCTGGCCTTGGGCATCCAGTTCAACGGGCGCGGGCTTGGCCGCCCCGCTCGTGCCCCGTTTGGCTTTGCGATCAGCCGGTGTGGACACCGAAGCGCGCAAGCGCACCGTGACTTCGCCTTTCAAAACGGCGCGTGAGGCCTCGGTCAAATACAGCGTGCTGAAGGCTTGGGCATCCACGCCCAAGGCGCCGATGGCGATGAGCTGGCGCAACACCCCGCGCAACTGCACCTCGGTGAAGTGGGCGCCAATGCCAAACGTGCTCAAGGCCTGGTGGCCGTATTGCTGTACTTTTTCAGTGGTCTTGCCGCGCAAGATGTCCATCAGATGCCCGGCTCCGAAGGAGATGCCGCTTTGTTGTTGCACCCGGTAGATGGTGGACAGCAGCATGCGGGCCGCTTCGGTGCCGTCCCAAATCTCGGGGGGCTGAAGGCAGTTGTCGCAGTTGCCGCAAAAATACTGAAGTGCCCCCACGCTCGGCACTGGCGTGTCCTCGCTGCCCCCCGAGGGGGTTGGCCTGCCTTGGGAACGGCCCGGCGGCAGTCCGGCTGCCCCCACGCTCGGCACTGGCGTGTCGGGTTGGTAGGTTTCGCCAAAGTAGCGCAGCAGCCGCACGCGGCGGCAGTCGGTGGCTTCGGCCAGGGCCAGCAGGGCGTCGAGTTTGCCGCGCATGACTTGTTTGAAGTCTTCTCCCGCTGGGCTCTCGTCGATCATGCGGCGCTGGTTGACCACATCGTTCAGGCCATAGGCCATCCAGGCGTGGGCGTCTTGGCCATCGCGACCGGCACGCCCGGTTTCTTGGTAGTAGCCTTCGATGTTTTTGGGCATGTCCAGATGCGCCACAAAGCGCACATCGGGTTTGTCGATGCCCATGCCAAACGCCACGGTGGCGACCATCACCAAACCTTCTTCGCGCAAGAAACGGTTTTGGTGCCGCTGGCGAATCGCGCCGTCCAAGCCCGCGTGGTAAGGCAACGCGGCAATGCCGGCGTCGCACAACAGCTTGGCCACTTCTTCCACCCGTCGGCGAGATTGGCAGTAAACGATGCCGCTGTCTTGGCCCCAGGCCCCGCTGTGTTCGCGTTGGATGAAGCGCAGCAACTGCAAGGAGGCGTCTTTTTTCTCGACGATGGTGTAGCGGATGTTGGGACGGTCAAAGCTGCTGACAAACTGTTGGGCGTCCTCCAACTGCAAACGCTCCACGATGTCCGCGCGGGTGAGGGCATCGGCAGTGGCGGTGAGTGCCAGGCGCGGCACGCCCGCATAGCGTTCGTGCAGCACGGTGAGGGCGCGGTACTCTGGGCGAAAGTCGTGGCCCCATTGGCTCACGCAATGCGCTTCGTCAATGGCAAACAGGCTGAGCTGCCCTTGGGCATGCAGGGCATCGAGCTGGGCCAAAAAGCGGGGCGTGGTGACGCGCTCTGGCGCGGCATACAGCAAGGTGATGTCGCCCCGGCGCAGCCGTTGCTCCACCGCATAGGCTTCTTCGCCGCTCAGGCTGGAGTTGAGAAAGGCCGCTTCCACACCGGCTTCGTGCAGCGCGCCCACCTGATCGTGCATGAGCGCGATGAGGGGTGACACCACGATGGTGATGCCGTGACCCATGCGCTGGCGCGCAATGGCCGGTATTTGGTAGCACAGCGACTTGCCGCCACCCGTGGGCATGAGCACCAGCGCGTCGCCACCGGCGCACACGTGCGCCACGATGGCTTCTTGCGGACCACGGAATGCGTTGTAACCAAAAACCTCGCGCAGGATGTCGTGCGTGCTTACATCTGTTCCCACGGCAGCCCATCAAAGCGCCAGCCGTTGAGGCTAGAACGCTGGAAGTTGGCGTTCAAGTCGCCTTCAAACCCGTGCAACACGTTCACCACGTCGGTGAAGCCTGCGGCCTCTAAGGCGCGACCTGCATCGACTGAGCGCTGGCCGCTGCGGCACAACAGCACCACCGTGCGGTCTTGGCGGCCCGCTTCGGCAAGCACTGCGGCACAAAACGCTGGCGCGTCGGTGGTGAACTCGGGGTATTCGTACCAGGAAATATGCACCGCACCCGGCGGGCGACCCACATACATGGACTCGATCTCCATGCGGATGTCGATCATCAGCACGTCGGGATTGGCTTGCATCAGGGCCCAGGTATCGGAGGGAAGCAGGTTTCGCATGGGGCGTGATTGTCCCTCTTCTTACAATCTCCCCATGACCCAGTCTTACACCCGAGCCCAACAATTGCCCGCATTGCTGGCCCAACGCATTGTCATTTTGGACGGTGCCATGGGCACCATGATTCAGCGTTTCAAGCTGAGCGAGGCCCAATACCGGGGTGAAGGCTACACCGGCCCCGACGCGCAGTACGCGCGTTTCAAAGACTTTCACAAAGACGTCAAAGGCAACAACGAGTTGCTCAGCTTGACGCGTCCCGATGTGATTCGCGACATCCATGAAAGCTATCTCGCAGCGGGTGCCGACTTGATTGAGACCAACACCTTTGGTGCGACCACGATTGCCCAGGCCGATTACGACATGGCCGATTTGGCCCGCGAGATGAACCTGCGCTCGGCCCAAATTGCGCGCGCAGCCTGCGACAAATACAGCACCCCCGAGAAGCCCCGCTTTGTGGTCGGCGCTTTGGGCCCCACGCCCAAAACGGCCAGCATCAGCCCGGATGTCAACGATCCCAGCGCACGCAATGTGGATTTCGAGCAGTTGCGCGCAGCGTATTACGAGCAGGTGCAAGCCTTGGTGGAGGGTGGCGCTGATGTGCTGATGGTGGAAACCATTTTTGACACGCTCAACGCCAAAGCCGCCTTGTTTGCGATTGACGAGTACTTCGAGGCGAGCGGTGAGCGCTTGCCCTTGATCATCAGTGGCACCGTGACCGATGCCTCAGGGCGCATCTTGAGTGGCCAAACCGTGACCGCGTTTTGGCACAGCGTGCGCCATGCCCAGCCGCTGGCGGTGGGCTTGAATTGCGCGTTGGGTGCGGCGCTGATGCGTCCCTACATCCAAGAGTTGGCGCGGGTGGCAGGCGACACCTTCATCAGTTGCTACCCCAATGCGGGCTTGCCCAACCCCATGAGCGACACTGGATTTGACGAAACACCCGATGTGACAGCCCGCTTGCTGCACGAGTTTGCGGCCGAGGGGTTGGTCAACATCGTGGGCGGCTGCTGCGGCACCACCCCTGAGCACATCGCGGCCATTGGTCAAGCGGTGTCTGACCAACATACCCGTGCTTTGAGTGCGGGCCCTTTCTACCGCGAATCTGCGTAAGGCGTAATCCATGTCACACCATCTCCTGAGCGCCTGTCAGGCGGCCCAACAACTAGCCCAACGCACACTGCGTGCTGAAGACTTGGTGCGTGATTGCTTGGCCCGCATCGACGCCCGTGAAGCTGAGGTGCAGGCTTGGAACCATGTGGCGCGCGATGCCGCACTAGCGCGTGCGCGGGCTTTGGACCAAGGTGCCCACCAAGGCTTGTTGCATGGCCTGCCGATTGGTGTGAAAGACCTGATCGCCACCGCCGATATGCCCACTACCTATGGCTCGCCCATCTATGCCGGGCATCAACCGGCCAACGACGCCAGTTGTGTGGCCTTGGCGCGTGCGTCGGGCGCGGTGGTGTTGGGCAAAACCGTGACCACCGAGTTCGCCACCTTTCAGCCCAACCAAACCCGCAACCCGCACAACACGGCGCACACGCCAGGTGGCTCGTCGTCGGGCTCGGCGGCTGCGGTGGCCGATGGCATGGTGCCGCTGGCGTTGGGCACGCAAACCGCAGGCTCGCTCACGCGACCTGCTGCGTATTGCGGCATCGTGGCGTTCAAGCCCAGTTTTGGGGGCATCAACCGTGCCGGGGCCAAGCCTTTGTCGGACACGCTTGACACCGTGGGCACCCTGGCGCGCAGCGTGCCCGATGCGGCCTTGTTTGCTGCGGCCTTGAGCGGTCGCCATGACTGGTTGGTGCGCCCCATGGGCGAACACCTGGCCCGCCCCTTGCGCGTGGGCCTGTGTCACACCTATGAGTGGCCGCAGGCTTTGTCCGAAACCCAAGACGCCATGCAGCAAGCGGCTGCGCGCATTCAAGCGTCGGGTGCGATGACCTTGCACGAGGTGCGCCTGCCCGTGGACTACGAGCTGCTGGTGCAGGCTCAAACCCACATTCAGTTGGCTGAACAAGCCCAGTGTTTGGCCTACGAACGCTTGCAACATTTTGAGCGCTTGAGCCCGCGCTTGCAGGGCATCATGCAATCGGGAGTGGCCGTGACCGCTGCGCAATACGACCAGGCCCAAGCCTTGGTGGCGCGCTGCCGCGCCCAGTTGGCTGATGTGTTCAAAGATGTGGATGTGCTGCTCGCGCCCAGCGCAGCAGGTGCGGCACCAGTGGGCTTGGACAACACGGGTGACCCGGTGTTTTGCCGCATCTGGACCGTGCTGCACACCCCCACGGTGAACATTCCAGCAGGCCACGCGCCCAACGGCATGCCTGTGGGGTTGCAGGTGGTGGGGCCGGTGGGGGGTGATGCGTTCACGTTGGCTGCTGCGCATGCGCTGCACCAGTTAAAATAACGCCTTCCCCAAGGAGCGTTGCAGCTTCATCCCACCGTGTCTGGTGCGTGCGTGAAGTCAGGCTTGGGGCCGTATCTTTGCAACGACGCTCACCTGAACGATGACCCCAGGTGAGATCCCCCATGAATTCGATAGCCGTTCCTCCCATGAAACTGTCTGGTTTAGAGCCAGTCTCTATTGGCGCGGACACTTTGTTCGTCAACGTCGGTGAGCGCACCAACGTGACGGGCTCCAAAGCCTTTGCTCGCATGATCTTGAACGGCGAGTACGAGCAAGCCCTGGCCGTGGCCCGTCAGCAGGTGGAGAACGGCGCGCAAGTGATTGACGTCAACATGGACGAAGCCATGTTGGACAGCCAGGCCGCGATGGTGCGTTTTTTGAACCTGATGGCAGGCGAACCCGACATCGCCCGCGTGCCGGTGATGGTGGACTCCAGCAAGTGGTCGGTCATCGAAGCGGGCTTGCGCTGCATCCAAGGCAAGGGCATCGTCAACTCGATCAGCATGAAAGAAGGTGTGGAGGAGTTCAAGCGCCAGGCCAAGTTGGTCAAGCGTTATGGCGCGGCAGCGGTGGTGATGGCGTTTGATGAAAAAGGCCAAGCCGACACCTACGCGCGCAAGATTGAGATTTGCGAACGCGCTTACCGCGTGCTGGTGGACGAGGTGGGCTTTGCGCCCGAAGACATCATCTTTGACCCGAACATCTTTGCCATTGCCACCGGCATTGAAGAGCACGACAACTATGCGGTCGACTTCATCGAAGCCACGCGCTGGATCAAGCACAACTTGCCCGGCGCCAAGGTGAGTGGCGGCGTGTCGAATGTGTCGTTCAGTTTTCGTGGCAACGACCCGGTGCGTGAAGCCATCCACACCGTGTTTCTGTACCACGCCATCAAAGCAGGCATGGACATGGGCATCGTCAACGCCGGCATGGTGGGCGTGTACGACGACTTAGAACCCACGCTGCGCGAGCGCGTGGAAGACGTGGTGTTGAACCGCACTCCGAAGTACAAAGACGGCGAAGAACACCTCACCCCTGGTGAGCGTTTGATTGAAGTCGCCGAAAGCGCCAAAGGCGCGGCCAAAGACGACAGCGCCAAACTTGCTTGGCGTGGCACGCCGGATGTGCCCGTGTCGGTGGAGGCGCGTCTGAGCCACGCGCTGGTGCATGGCATTACTGACTTCATCTCGGAGGACACCGAAGAGGCTTACCAGGCCATTTTGGCCAAGGGTGGGCGCCCTTTGCATGTGATCGAAGGCCCCTTGATGGACGGCATGAACGTGGTGGGCGATCTGTTTGGCCAGGGCAAGATGTTCTTGCCCCAGGTGGTCAAGAGCGCCCGCGTGATGAAGCAGGCTGTGGCGCATTTGGTGCCCTACATCGAAGAAGAAAAACGCTTGCAGGCCGCTGCGGGTGAAGACGTGAAAGCCAAGGGCAAGATCGTCATGGCTACCGTCAAAGGCGACGTGCATGACATTGGCAAGAACATCGTGACTGTGGTCTTGCAGTGCAACAACTACGAAGTGGTGAACATGGGCGTGATGGTGCCTTGCCATGAAATTTTGGCTAAAGCCAAAGAAGAAAACGCCGACATCATTGGCTTGTCCGGTCTGATCACGCCCTCGTTGGAAGAAATGCAGTACGTCGCCGGCGAAATGCAAAAAGACGACTACTTCCGCAGCCGCATGATGCCGCTGATGATTGGCGGCGCCACCACCAGCCGTGTGCACACCGCTGTGAAGATCGCTCCGCATTACGAAGGTCCGGTCGTGTATGTGCCCGACGCTTCGCGCAGCGTGGGCGTGGCGCAAGGCTTGTTGTCAGACCAAGCGGCGACCTACATTGCTGAGCTCAACGCCGACTACGCCAAAGTGCGCGAACAGCACGCCAATAAAAAACAAACGCCCTTGGTCACGCTGGCGCAAGCGCGTGCCAACGCCACGCCTATTGGCTGGGACATCTACAAGCCGACCAAGCCCAAATTCATCGGGCGTCGGGTGTTCAAAAACTTTGATCTCGCCGAGTTGGAAAAGTACATCGATTGGGCACCGTTCTTCCAGACCTGGGATTTGGCCGGACCCTATCCCGCCATCTTGGATGATGCGGTGGTCGGCGAGGAAGCCAAGAAGGTGTTCGCCGATGGCCAGGCGATGTTGAAAAAAATCATTGCCAACCGTTGGCTCACCGCCAATGCGGTGGTGGGCCTGTACCCCGCCCAGCGGATGGGTGACGACATCGTGTTGTATGCCGACGAAAGCCGCCAACAACCCGTGATGACTTGGTATGGCCTGCGCCAGCAAACCGTGAAACCACAAGGGCGTCCCAACCGGTGTCTGGCCGACTTTGTGGCCGACCAAACCCAAGCGGCCGATTACGTGGGCCTGTTTGCGGTGACGGCGGGCATTGGTTCTGAGAAGCAAGAAAAGCGCTTCATCGATGCGCACGATGACTACTCGGCCATTTTGTTCAAGGCCCTGGCTGACCGCTTGGCAGAAGCTTTTGCTGAATGCATGCACCAGCGCGTGCGCACCGATTTGTGGGGCTATGCGGCCGACGAGGCGTTGAGCAACACGGAGCTCATTCAAGAAAAATACCAAGGCATTCGTCCTGCACCCGGCTACCCGGCGTGTCCCGACCACAGCGCCAAAAAACCCATGTTTGAACTTTTGCAGTGTGACGACATTGGCATGGGCGTGACCGAGAGCCTGGCCATGACGCCAGCGGCCAGCGTGAGCGGCTTTTATTTGGCACACCCCGACGCGACGTACTTCAACGTGGGCCGTATTGGTGATGATCAGGTGAATGACTTGGCGCAGCGCCAGGGGGTGGCGGTCAAAGACCTGACGCGTTTGTTGGCACCTAATTTGTAAACAGCGGCGACGTTTGCGACACGTTTGCAAAACACAAAGGGCGCTCCTCGGAGCGCCCTTTGTGTTGGGGAGCATGGTGCGTCAAGCCTTGAGGCAAGCACTCATTTTTTGTTTGCGCTCGTCGCCTTTGAGTCCTGCGGCTTCTTCGTTGCAGCGCTTCATTTTGTTTTGTTGTGAGCCAGTGCCTTTGGACTTGGCTGTTTCTGTGTCGGCAGCAGGCGCTTTGGCGCTCAGGCACTCCTTCATGAAGGCTTTGCGCTCGTCGCCTTTCTTGCCTTCGGCGCTCTTGTTACAAGTGGCCATCTTGGTTTGCTGGGTCGGTTTGTCGCCTTCGGCGTGTGCGGTGTTGAAAGCCAAGGCGCACGCCAAGCTGGTCCATGCCAAAAGTTTGTTCATCGTGTTTCTCCGTTGTGTGAAAGTGAAGCCCTCATGCAACCGCAGCGAGGGTCGATAAATTCGATCACGCACAACCCAAACGGGAACACATCGCACACAGATAAAAAGTGAGCCATACCTTCTCAGTGCGTGGACAGAACCCGTCTGTATTGCACCGCTTCTGCCACATGCGCGGTATGGACGGCATCGCTCTCGGCCAAGTCGGCGATGGTGCGCGCCACACGCAGCACGCGGTGGATGCTGCGGCTTGACCAGCCGAGTTTGGTGGCGGCATGGTTCAAAAACTGTGTGGCGGCTGTGTCGAGACGCAGGTGGGTCTCAAGCGCTTGTCCATGCAATGCTTGGTTGGGTGCGCCTTGCCTGGCCATGGCCCGGGCATGGGCGTTTAAGCAACGCATGCGGACTTGCGCTGTGCTTTCGCTGGGCCCGGATTGCAGCAACACCTCGGAGGCCAGTGCCGGAACTTCCACTTGCAAATCAATGCGGTCTAGCAGCGGGCCGCTGAGTTTGGCTTGGTAACGCGCGACTTGGTCTGGCGTGCAGCGGCAGGCCTTGATGGCTGAGCCCAAGTGGCCGCATGGGCAAGGGTTCATCGCAGCAATCAACTGAAACTGCGCCGGAAACTCCGCTTGCGTGGCTGCACGTGACAAGGTGATGTGCCCGCTCTCTAGTGGCTCACGCAGTGCTTCGAGTGCGCGCCTGGGAAACTCAGGCAGTTCGTCCAAAAACAACACGCCGTGGTGTGCGAGCGAGATTTCGCCGGGACGTGGTGGCGTGCCTCCGCCGACCAGCGCAACGGAGGTGGCGGTGTGGTGTGGACTGCGCGTGGGGCGTTGCATCCACTGCGACAATGCAAACCGACCCGCCAAGCTGGCAATGGCGGCACTCTCTAAGGCTTCGTCCAAGCTCATGTCTGGTAACAACGCGGCAAAGCGCTGCGCGAGCATGGATTTGCCCGAGCCCGGGGGACCGATAAACAGCAGCGAATGACCGCCTGCGGCGGCGATTTCAAGCGCACGTCTGGGGACGGCTTGACCTTTGACATCGGCCAGATCAGCACCGTCATGGGGCCGTGAGCCGTTCTTTGGTGCAGGCAATAGCCGAGCCCAACCCGTTCCATCGGGGGGAGGTGCTTGCACTTGGCTAGCTTCTGATTTGGCAAAGTGCGCAACCACATCTTTCAAATGGTGCGCACAGTACACCTCGGCAGTAGGAACCAAAGCCGCTTCTTCGGCGCTGGTGCGTGGCAGCACCAAGCGTGTGCGTACCCCCGCGCCATGCAAAGCCAGCCCCATGGCCAAGGCCCCGCGTACCGGGCGCAGCTCGCCCGAGAGCGACAACTCACCTGCAAACTCGTGCAGTGCCAAGGCTTCGGTATTCAGTTGCCCATGAGCGGCCAAGATGCCGAGCGCGATGGGCAAATCGAAGCGCCCCGAATCTTTGGGCAGATCCGCAGGGGCCAAATTGACGGTGATGCGTTTGTTGCTGGGAAAGTCGAACCCCGAATTTTGAATGGCGCAGCGCACCCGTTCACGCGCCTCTTTGACCTCGGTGTCGGCCAAGCCCACCAGGGTGAAACTGGGCAAGCCATTGGCCAGATGCACCTCGACCGTCACGGCAGGAGCACGCAATCCCAACAGCGCACGGCTGTGAATCAAAGCAAGTGTCATGGCTTTCTTTCGTGTGATTGAGCCCCAATGCAGGGCAAGCAAGGCGAAGGTGCGCACCAAATATGTGCGCCAAAATGGTTCTGTGTTCAGACTACCGCATCACTTTGGGGGGTTGTGTAGGTGCGATAAACACTTTTGTTTACTCCTTCCCTGGCACGGACCCTGCTAACTGAACATGTACCCAATCTTTTTCATGGAGAAAACAAATGAACATCAAGTCCAAACTTCTGCTGGCCCTCTTGGCCACCTCTTCGGCTGCTTTTGCTCAAACCGCACCTGCTGCGCCTGAGTCGACCTTGGGCTACAACGTGGGTGTGGTGAGCGAGTACCGCTACCGCGGCATTGCACAAACGCACGGCCAACCTGCGCTGCAAGGTGGCGTGGATTACGCGAACACCAATGGCTTTTACCTGGGGGCTTGGGCTTCAACCATTCGTTGGATCAAAGACAACAGCACGGCAGCTAGCCCAGTCAAAGGTCCCGTTGAAATCGACCTTTACGGTGGCTACAAAGGCGAAGCAGCTGGTTTGGCTTATGACGTGGGTTACCTGCGCTACCAATACCAGGGCAACACCCTGAAAGACACGGGAACAGGCACGACGTGGACCAATGCCAACACGGACGAAATTTATGGGGCAGTGACTGCTGGCGCTTACACCGCAAAGTACTCTTATTCTTTGTCTGACTTGTTCGGCAACATCAACTCCAAAGGCAGCACCTACATTGACTTGAGCGCCACCTTTGATCTGGGTGACGGCTACTCGCTGGTCCCCCACGTTGGCCGTCAAGTGGTGAAGAACACCGCTGCTGCCAATTACACAGACTTGGCGTTGACTTTGAACAAAGATCTGGGTGACGGCTTGTCTGCCAGTGCATCTGCAATCAGCACAAACGGTAATGGCGCTTCGGGTGGCTTCTACAGCAGCCCTTACCAGTCCTTCAACCAAGCCAAGAGCACTGTTGTCCTTGGCGTGAAATACAGCTTCTAAACCAAGCGCGTCGTCTTCTCTAGGAGCAACCATGAAACTCATCACCGCCATCATCAAACCTTTCAAGTTGGACGAGGTTCGCGAAGCCTTGTCGCAAATTGGGGTTCAAGGCATCACTGTCACAGAAGTCAAAGGCTTTGGCCGTCAGAAAGGTCATACCGAGTTGTATCGCGGTGCCGAGTACGTGGTTGACTTCTTGCCTAAGGTCAAGATTGAAGCCGCTGTGGCTTCAGAACAAGTCGACCGCGCCATCGAAGCCATTGAGGGTTCTGCCCGCACCGGCAAGATTGGCGACGGCAAGATTTTTGTCTACGACCTCGAACAAGTGGTTCGCATTCGCACCGGTGAAACCGGTCCCGAAGCCCTTTGATCGTGTCGCACAGACGCCCTTTTTGAAAGACCCCATCATGAAAAAACTGCTTGCCTCCCTCGCCCTCGGGCTAGGCCTGCTGCTCGGCGGCTCTGCCGTCATGGCGCAGACCGCAGCGCCCGCTGCTCCTGTTGCTGAAGCCAAGGCCACTGCGCCAGCTGCTGCTGCTGCAGCCGCCGCACCTGCTGCTGCCGAAGCTGCTCCAGCTCCCGTGCCTAACAAAGGCGATACCGCTTGGATGACCGTGGCCACTGTGCTCGTGATTCTGATGACCATCCCTGGTCTGGCCTTGTTCTACGGCGGTTTGGTCCGCAGCAAGAACATGCTGTCCGTGTTGATGCAGGTGTTTGTCGTGACCTCCTTGATTTATGTCTTGTGGGTGATCTACGGCTACTCCATGACCTTCTCGGCGGGTAATCCGTTCATTGGTGGACTGGACAAGTTGTTCTTCAAAGGCATCACGCCTGACTCCATTGCTGCCACGTTCAGCAAAGGTGTGGTGATTCCCGAGTTGACCTTCGCTGCCTTCCAAGCCACGTTTGCGGCCATCACTTGTACCTTGATCGTGGGTGCTTTCGCTGAGCGCGCTCGCTTCTCTGCGGTGTTGTTGTTCTGCGCTTTGTGGTTCACCTTCAGCTACATGCCTGTGGCCCACATGGTTTGGTATTGGGACGGCCCTGACGCCATCACCGACGCTGCTTCTTTGGAAACTGTCACAGCTGCCGCAGGTTGGTTGTGGGCTAAGGGTGCACTCGACTTCGCTGGCGGTACCGTCGTGCACATCAACGCTGCTGTGGCAGGTTTGGTGGGCGCTTATGTGATCGGCAAGCGCACGGGTTATGGCAAAGAGTCCATGGCACCTCACAGCTTGACCTTGACCATGGTGGGCGCATCGCTGCTGTGGGTGGGTTGGTTCGGTTTCAACGCAGGTTCTAACCTGGAAGCCAACGGCGTGACCGCACTGGCATTCATCAACACCTTGGTGGCCACCGCTGCTGCAACCTTGAGCTGGATCACCGGGGAGTCCCTGTCTAAAGGCAAAGCCTCCATGTTGGGTGCTGCTTCGGGTGCTGTGGCTGGTTTGGTGGCGATCACCCCAGCTTGCGGATTCGTGGGCCCCATGGGTGCCATCGTGATCGGTTTGTTGGCAGGTTTCTTGTGCCTGTGGGGTGTCAACGGCCTCAAGCGCATGCTCGGTGCTGACGACTCGCTCGACGTGTTTGGCGTCCACGGCGTGGGCGGTATCTTGGGTGCTTTGTTGACCGGTGTGTTTGCTGCGCCTTCTTTGGGCGGCACGGGCATCTTTGACTACGTGGCCAATGCGGTGAGCCCTGAGTACTCCATCTCAGGTCAAGTGTGGATTCAGTTCCAAGCCGTGATCACCACCATCGTGTGGTCGGCCGTGGTGTCTTACATCGCCTACAAACTGGTTGACTTGGTCTTGGGTCTGCGTGTCTCTGAAGAAGAAGAGCGCGAAGGCTTGGACATCAGCTCACACGGCGAAACGGCCTACCACCGTTAATCCATCCAGGTTTATTTCAAGTTTTCCTTGGACTTTGAGCCCGCCTAACCGGCGGGCTTTTTTTATTTTTGATCAAGCTGTTCAAAAAATTCAAACCCTGCATTCCAGCCTGCCGCTAACATGCCTGCCATGCAAGCGACCCTGCACTATTTCTCCGAGCGCTTACGCGCCGCATCCAGCAACGCCACACCTCTGCGTTTTCGTGGTGGCGGCAGCAAAGACTTCTATGGTCAAACACTGCAAGGCGAAGTCTTAGACACCCGTGCGTACCGCGGCATCTTGAGCTACGAGCCCAGCGAGTTGGTCATCACCGTGCGTGCGGGTACCCCCATGGCCGAAGTGCAAGCTGCCTTGGCCGAACAAGGCCAGTGCTTGCCGTTTGAGCCGCCGCTGTTTGGCGCGGCCACGGTGGGTGGCATGGTGGCTTCGGGATTGGCGGGCCCTGCCCGTGCCAGTGTGGGCACGGTGAGGGACTTTGTGTTGGGTGTGCGCATGCTCAATGGCCAAGGACAAGACTTGACGTTTGGTGGCCAAGTGATGAAGAACGTGGCGGGCTATGACGTGTCGCGTTTGATGGCGGGTAGCTTGGGGCAGTTGGGGTTGATCACCGAGGTGTCCTTGAAAGTCCTGCCCGTGGCGCCTGCCGAAGCCACCTTGATGTGTGCGGGCGTGGGGCAGTCTCAGGCCCTGAGTTTGCTCAACCAGTGGGGCGGGCAGCCGCTGCCGCTCAATGCCAGTGCTTGGGTGCACGACGACACCTTGCCTGTTGCACAAGACTGTTTGTTTGTGCGTTTGCGCGGTGCGGTGGCGGCGGTGGAAGCGGCGGTGCAGAAGATGGGCGCGCAAGTGCAGGCCCTTGGCGCAGCCGTGACGCGCATGGACAACGCCCAGGCCATGCCTGATTGGCAGGCCAGTGGCGAGCAGACCTTGCCTTTCTTTACCCAAGCGCCAACGCCGGATGCGTGTTTGTGGCGCTTGTCGGTGCCGCAAACAGCGCCTGCGCTCAACGTGCAGGCCTTGTTGGGCTTGCCGGACCGTCAATACGTGGAGTGGCATGGCGCACAGCGCTGGGTCTGGGCCGCCGCGTCGCAGGCGGGCGCATTGCGTGCGTTGGCACACAGCGCGGGTGGTCATGCCGTGTTGTTCAGAACCAGCACGTTGCACGGTGACGCAGACAAGGCGGTGGGTGTGTTTTCGCCGCTCGATGCGGTGCAGCAACGCATCCAGGACCAACTGAAAAAACAATTCGATCCAGCGGGTATCTTGAACCCAGGGCGCATTTGAAAGCAGCACATCCATCATGCAAACCCACCTCGCCCCCGAATACCAAGACACGCCGCAAGGTCGTGAGGCCGAAGCGATTTTGCGCAAATGCGTGCATTGCGGTTTTTGTACCGCCACCTGTCCGACGTACCAATTGCTGGGTGATGAGTTGGATGGGCCGCGTGGTCGCATCTACCTGATGAAGCAGGTGTTGGAGGGTGCACAGCCCACGCGCAAAACCCAGTTGCACCTGGACCGCTGCCTGACCTGTCGCAACTGCGAGAGCACCTGTCCGAGTGGGGTGCAATACGGCCATTTGGTGGACATTGGCCGCCAATTGGTGGATGCCAAAGTGCCTCGCCCCTTGGGTGAACGGGTGGTGCGTTGGGCGCTCAAAGAAGGCTTGCCATCGCCCTTGTTTGCCCCGGCGATGAAGCTGGGCCAAGCCGTGCGTGATGTGCTGCCTGCCGCCTTGCGCGCCAAAGTGCCCGCGCCTCAAACGGCAGGTACATGGCCCACGCAAACCCACGCGCGGCAAGTGCTCATGCTGGCTGGGTGCGTGCAACCGGCCATGTTGCCCAACATCAACAGTGCCACCGCACGTGTGTTGGATGCTGCGGGCATTCAAACTTTGGTTGTGCCTAAAGCGGGTTGCTGTGGGGCCGTGAAGTTTCACCTCAATGACCACGAGGGTGGCAAGGACCACATGCGCGCCAACATCGATGCCTGGTGGCCGTTTGTGCAGCAAGGGGTCGAAGCGATTGTGATGAACGCGTCGGGCTGTGGTGTGATGGTCAAGGACTATGGCCACGTGCTGCGCGATGATCCCGTCTATGCCGAGAAAGCACAACGCATCAGCGCGCTCACGCGCGACCTGAGTGAGCTGTTACCTGCATTGGTGCCCGTGCTCAAACCCAAACTCAAGGCCGCAACCTTGGCGCAAGCAGGCCTGCAAGCCTTCCATCCGCCTTGCACTTTGCAGCATGGTCAACAGCTCAAAGGTGGGGTGGAAAAACATCTGGCTGATTTGGGTTTTGCGGTGCAAGTGGCTGAGGTGGAGTCCCATTTGTGCTGTGGCTCGGCGGGCACCTACTCTGTCTTGAACCCGGACATTGCGTACACATTGCGCGACCGCAAGCTGGGTCACTTAGACGCCTTGCAACCGCAAGCGATTTTGAGTGCCAATGTGGGCTGCATCACGCACTTGCAAAGTGGCACCGCCTTGCCAGTGAAGCACTGGATAGAGGTGGTGGACGCGGCGTTGGCCTGAGTGCCGCGCGGCGTCACTGTGCGCGCGATGTGGCAACGGCTTGCAGTGGTGACAGGCCGTGTGAGGTCCAAAAATGCGGCGAATCAAGCAGCAGCGCCTCGATCTGCGCGCACAGTTGTTTGCGGTCAAAGGGTTTGAGCACAAGGCCGTTCATGCCCGCTTGCATGCAACGTGCGTGGTCGTCGGTGTTGACGTTAGCGGTCAAGCCCAACACCGGGACATGGCATTGAGGTTCGGGGAGTTCGGTTCGTAGCGCGGCCGTGGCAGCGATGCCATCCATCACCGGCATGACCATGTCCATCAACACCAAATCAAACGCATGACCGCGCAAGGCGTTCATGGCTTCTACCCCGTTGGTGGCTTGCTCCAGATCGGCTTTGGGCCAACGTGATTGAACGACTTGGCAAGCCAGCAAGCGGTTGACGGGGTTGTCGTCCACCACCAGTACGCGCAAGGGCAGGTCTTGCCAGGTTATTTCCAAAGAAGAGGGTGTGTTGGTTTCACGAAGCGCCGATGCGGCGACCAGCGGCAAGCGAAACCAAAACCGTGAGCCCACGCCAAGCGCGCTCTCAACACCCATCGTGCCACCCATCAGCGTCACCAAATGGTGACCAATCGAAAGACCCAAACCATTGCCACCATACAGGCTGGCCGTTTGTGGTGTGGCTTGCTCGAACCGGTCGAAGATTTTGTCCAATCGGTGTGGGGCAATGCCGATGCCGGTGTCTTTGACCACGAACAGCAAGTCATTGCCCGCGCGGCTGACGTGCAGCGTGACCGAGCCACGATGCGTGAACTTGAGCGCATTGCCTAGCAAATTCACCAGAACTTGTACCAGTCGATGGCGGTCACCCATCACGATGGCAGGCAGGTCATCTTGAATGTCCAAGGTGTATTCAATTTTCATGCTTGCGACGCGTTGTTGGAACAACGCGAATGCGCTGCGTGCTGTTTTGATCAGATCGAATGGCTCATGCTGCACAGAGATCTTCCCGGTCTGCATCTGCGAGTAATCCAGGATGTCGTTGATGACCGTGAGCAGGTGGTCTGCCGATTGGTTGACCAGGCTCACCACTTCGGATGCGCGCGGGTTGTGCGCTAGCTGTTGTTGCAGCAAATCGTTGAAACCCAAAATGGCGTTCATGGGTGTGCGCATTTCATGGCTCAGCGCCGCGATGAAAGAATTCTTTTGGGTTTGTGCCCTCAGCAGCTCTGCGCGTTTGCTCAACAACTCGGCTTGACGTTGCTGGTTGCGTTGCAGACTTTTTCTGAATAGGTGTTCATAAAACAAAGGCAATATGAGCACACTCAGCGCAATGGCGATGTGGTTGCTCAGAGACCACCAGCCAAGCCGCATATCGGTGGTGTGGTCTGCCGGAATGTAGCCAAACCAAGCCAAGACAGCCAAAGTAGTCATGCACAGCAGGCTGATGAGCATCCATGCCAGTCCGTGTCGAATACCCAGGACAAACAATGGTGACAAGGGCAACAGCACCAACCATCCGGTGGTGGCTGCAAATATGCCACCCGTCAACATGGAGACATAGGCCACGCGAGCCACGGCATACAGCGTGCCAAGCGTGAGCCCTATGACGGGTGGCAAGCCTTTGATATGGGCGTAAGTGAGCAATAAAAACACCAAACCGATGTCGATGCTGGTAGTGCCTGCGGGCATGAAGTCAAAGTAATGAAAGAGCGTGGCGATCAGGACCAAGAACAACGTAAAAAACAAATAAAACGAGCCCTGGATTTTTTTGTGTGCCGAGGTGTCATGCGTCATCGAGCACTCCCTCTGCGCTCAGCAACGCGTGTACGCGGTCGAACAATTGCAGTTTGTCAATGGGCTTGTGCAGCACGGCGTTCATCCCCGCCATCAAGCATGTGGCACGGTCGCTCGGATGGGTGCTGGCGGTCAAGCCCACGATGGGGATGCGACATATGGGTTCGGGCAACTGGGTGCGTATTTCGCGTGTGGCTTGCGCGCCATCCATGTCGGGCATGATCATGTCCATCAAGATGATGTCGACAGGCGATGTCATCACTTGCTCCAGGCAACTTTTTGCACTGTGTGCCGTCATCACACTCGCTTGTGGCCATAAGGTTCGACAGAAGTGCACGGCCACTTGCAAATTCACGGCGTTGTCGTCGACCACCAGAATGCAAAATTTGGCGTCTGCTTGGCTTGGCAGGTTTGCTCTGGGTGGACTGGGTGCATCACAAGGTTGGCACGGAATACAAAACCAAAAATATGAGCCCTGACCAGGTTGGCTTCGCACCCCGATCTCACCTCCGAACAACTGCACCAGGCGCTCGCAAATCGACAAGCCCAGGCCTGCGCCACCAAACTGCCGACGCGTTTCTGCGTCTGCATGTTCAAAGCGGTTAAAGATGATGCGTTGAAGCTCCAAAGGGATGCCCACGCCCGAATCGATGACATCAAAGCGCAGCGCATTTCCTTGCCGACGCAGACCCAGACACACTTCGCCTTGTGCGGTGAACTTGAACGCGTTTTCAAGCAAGTGGCACAGGATTTCTTTGACGCGCAAGGGGTCGGTCATCACCCAGGCGGGCAATCCGTCTTCGATCTGGGTGACAAACCGCACCGGGCTGTCGGGTTGCTGTGCAAACGACCCAACGCACACGTGCAAGGCTTCGTACAAATGCACAGGGACTTGTTGCAGTTGCAGCCGACCGGCTTGCAGCTGTGAAAAATCCAAGATGTGGTTGGTCAATTTCAGCAGGCGTTCGGTGGAGTCCCGAATCAAATCGACCGTCGCTTCAGCTTTAGGGTCGCCTTTGACTTCGCCCCGCAACACATCGTTGAAGCCCAAAATGGCGTTCATCGGCGTGCGTAACTCATGGCCGACACCCGCCACAAATGCGTCTTTGTAGGACTCGGCCTGAATCAGCTCTTCGCGCATCCTCTCCAGTTCTTGGTTGCGTGTTTTGACCGATGCCATTTGGCGGCTGTGCAACACGTGGTACATCATGGGAATCATGAACACAGCCAACATGACCGTCACTTTGGCGAGCAAGGCCCAGCCGACGTACTGCGGCGCAAGGTAGAAGTGCTCTTGCAAAACCCCAAGATAGGTTGCAACTGCCAGCATCACCATGGTCAGCACCACCACCCCTGCCCACACCAAGGCCGCGGTTTGGCCGATGAAAAACACGGCGGGAATGGGCAACAACGCCATGCAAATGAGCTTGGGCGAATTGATGCCACCGGTTTGTTGCGTCACCGTCAGTATCAAGGCCAGGCCAATCAGCAGCATGGCATGCACAACGGCACGCATGCTCCAGCCAGCCCACAGATAACCCACCAACAAAATCAGCAAGCCAGCAGAAGTGGCCAGTTGAACCCAACGGTGCTCAGGCGGGAGGGGTGAGTTGATGAAGTAAAAAGCCAAGCAATCGAGCACCATGGTGCTCAAAAAGATCACCAACATCACATGTTTTTGACGGGGCAAATCCTGAGGAAATGCATTGAGCCAAGTTTTGTAGAGAGGCTGCATGCATCGATAGTACCCATAAATCCGTAAAAAGTAACAAAAATAAAACTAAATAGTAATATTTGTTACTTTAAAAATCTATTTTTACCTATCGTTGAGCGCGGCTTCAATGGCCGGTGCCAGTTTGGCGGGGGTGTCTTGCGGTGCGTAGCGCTTGATCACGTGCCCATCCTTACCCGCCAAGAACTTGGTGAAATTCCATTTGATTGCTTCGCTGCCCAGCAAGCCTGGGGCTTCGGCCTTGAGCCATTGATACAAAGGGTGGGCTGCGTTGCCGTTGACATCGATCTTGGCCATCATCTCAAAGCTCACGCCGTAATTTTTTTGGCAAAAAGCGCCAATCTCGGCGTTGCTGCCCGGGTCTTGTGCGCCAAATTGGTTGCAAGGAAACCCCAGCACCGTCAACCCTTGGTGTTGATAGCGTTGGTGCAAGTCCTCCAATCCAGCGAATTGCGGTGTAAACCCACATGCGCTCGCGGTGTTGACGATCAGCACCACCCGATCTTTCAGGGCGGACAAGGGCATGACACTGCCATCCAACCGGATCGCTTCAAAGTCATAGAGGGTGCTCATCGTGTGTCTTTCGTAAGGGGTGTACGTTGAGATTGTGAGGCCAACAGTGCGGCCAGAACGATCAAGCCACCACCCAGCGCAATGCGCCAAGTCAGCACCGATGCGCCCAGACTGACCGAAGAAACGCTGGCAAACACCACCTCAGACAGCATCACCATCGATGTGGTGTGAGCACTCAGGCGTGCTGCACCATATTGCAGTGCTAAGTTGCCCATCAGAAAAGCCAAGGTCAGCACCAACGCCCAGGGCCACCAAGCGGCCACATCCCAGGTCAACCCAGGTAGCAAGCCCGAGGCTTGCGCCAACACCGCACACAACAAAGCCATGAGTGCACCGCCGCCAAACATGGCCACCATGCGCGAAGGCTCCGGGGTGTGCTGCAAGCGCAACAGCAACACATTGGTGAGGGCAAAGCTCAGCCCCCCCATCAAAGCCAGCAGGTCAGGCAAGCTTTGCGGCACAGGCCATGGCGTATCGGGCGTTTTGAGCACCAGCACCACGCCGAGCAAGGCCAAGCCCATGCGTGCAAGCGCTGGGGTGTTGGGGCGCTCGCCCAACAACCACCAGGCCAGCAGCAGCGACCACGTGGGCATCAAATAAAACAGCAACACCACCCGCACCACATCGCCTGTGGTCACGGCCCAGTTAAAGCCGACATTGGTCAGCCCTGAGGCCACCAACAGCCACCACAGTTCGGGGTGTTGTTTCAGGCCACGCCACGCCGAAGGGCGCCACAACGTGATGCAGATCCAGGCGGTGGTGAACACACAGGCGGTGGTCCACAAGGGGTGCAAGCCATCGGCATGCAATTGACGCAAAGGCCACCAAGAAAGGCCCCACACCAAGGCATTCAAGCCCAGGGCCAAGACGGGCAGCAGGCGCGGTGTGTTCACCTCAGCCGTGCAAGTCGTCGTTGCGTGCGATGTGCATCAAGCGCGCCAACTCTTCGCGGTGGTGGATGTGGTTCGACTCGTGCCAGAGTTTGATCAGCCACATCACATAGGCGACCAACACGCCAAACGCGGTGATGGCGCCAAAGGCACTCAAGCCCATGCTGGTGCACAGGGTGTACAGCCCACCCAGGCCCAAGATGCACAGTTGTTCATTCAGGTTTTGTACGGCGATGGAGCGACCCGCCCCCATCAGGTTGTGACCACGGTGCTGGAGCAAGGCGTTCATGGGCACCACCAAAAAGCCGCCCAAGCCACCCAGCACAATCAAGAACGGCACGGCGATCCACAGGTTGTCGATGAAGTTCATGGCCACCACGCACACGCCCATCAAGATGCCCAAAGGCATCAGGCGTGTGGCGTGGTCGAGGCGCATCTTCATGGACGCTGCGACCGCACCCACCGCTGTGCCAATGGCCACCACGCCCACTAGGCTGGACGCCTGCGTGGTGGTGTAGCCCAAAGCTGCCGCACTCCAGGCCAACACGATGTAGCGCAGGTTGCCACTCACACCCCAAAACAAGGTGGTGGTGGCGAGAGAAATTTGTCCCAGCTTGTCGTGCCATAAGCGCTGGGTGCAGTGCCAAAAGTCTGGAATCAGCGCCCACAGATTGCGCGCCATGCTTTTTTCAGGATCCAAACGCATGGGAATCAACGCAGCACCGGTGTAGGGAATGCGGGTGTTGAACCAAGCCGCCAGCGCGTAGATCAGCACCAGCAAGCAAATCGCAGCTTCGCTGGGTGTGTCGATGCCCGTGGTCACAAACGGCACATCCAAAGACAACAAAGCACTCGAGAGCGCATGGCCGACCAACTGGCCGCCCAACAACACACCCAAGATGATGGAGGCAATCGTCAGTCCTTCAATCCAGCCATTGGCCTTGACCAACTGGGAGGAGGGCAACAGCTCCGTCAAGATGCCGTATTTGGCGGGTGAATAAGCTGCCGCACCCAAACCCACCACGGCATAAGCAGCCAGAGGGTGTACGCCAAACAGCATCATCAAGCAGCCGATGACTTTGATGCTGTTGCTCATCAGCATCACCTGGCCTTTGGGTTGCGAGTCGGCAAATGCGCCCACGAACGGGGCCAGCACCACATAAAACAGCGCAAACATGGGCACCAAGGCCGCGCGTTGCCATTCCGCAGCGCCATCTGCTTTGAGGAGTTCAACCGCGGTGACAAACAACGCGTTGTCGGCCAACGAACTGAAAAACTGGGCCGACATGATGGTGTAAAAACCGCGCTTCATGAAACATGGGCATGCCGTCGCCAGCGACGTGACATGCAAACTCCTCTTTCTTATGGATCGCAACGCTTTGGTTATATCACGCGGGTGCCACAATATTGACCATGCCCCGCCCGATACAAGCCATCGTTCACACCCAAGCCCTTCGTCACAACTTGCAGCAAGTCCGTACGGCAGCACCCGATGCACGGGTTTGGGCGGTGGTCAAAGCCAATGCGTATGGCCACGGCATTGAGCATGTTTTTGAGGGGCTGCGAGGCGCGGATGGCTTTGCCTTGTTGGACTTGGACGAGGCCCAACGCGTGCGTACTTTGGGCTGGCGTGGTCCGGTGTTGCTGCTGGAAGGCGTCTTTGAAGCCCGCGATTTAGAACTTTGTTCGCGTTTGGACCTGTGGCACACGGTGCATTGCGACGAACAAATCGACATGCTCAGCCGTCATAAAACGCAGGTGCCGCACAGGGTCTTTCTCAAAATGAACAGTGGCATGAACCGCTTGGGCTTTAAACCACAAAGTTTTCGCTCAGCATGGAATCGTTTGAACCAACTGCCGCAAGTGGATGAAATTTCTCTCGTCACCCACTTCAGCGATGCCGATGGCCCGCGAGGCGTGGCCGAACAAATGGCCGTGTTTGCCCGCACCACCCAAGACTTGCCGGGTGAGCGCAGCACCGCCAACAGCGCCGCGTCGCTGCGCCATGCACAAGCGCCTGAAGTGGCCGCCGATTGGGTGCGTCCTGGCATTGCGTTGTACGGCAGCGCCCCCGACT
Organism: Limnohabitans sp. JirII-31; assembly: GCF_002778315.1. Lineage (GTDB taxonomy): Bacteria > Pseudomonadota > Gammaproteobacteria > Burkholderiales > Burkholderiaceae_C > Limnohabitans. Next base: position 165,890 of record NZ_NESA01000005.1, read on the forward strand.
TTCCTGAGCATGACCTGGCGCATTGGCATCTACAGCCGACGCTGAGTTTGCGCAGCCAAATCATTGCGGTGCAAGAGCTGCAAGCAGGCGACAGCGTGGGCTATGGCTCGTTGTTTCGCGCCGAAGCGCCCTTGCGCATGGGGGTGGTGGCATGTGGCTATGCCGATGGATACCCGCGCCATTGCCTCACGGGCACACCGGTCTTGGTCCATGGGGTGCGCACCCGCACCTTGGGGCGCGTGAGCATGGACATGCTCGCGGTTGACCTCACGCCTTGTCCCCAGGCCGGTTATGGCAGCGAAGTCACCTTGTGGGGGCGTGCCTCCAATGGCGCCGTGCTGCCCATCGACGAGGTGGCCCATGCCGCAGGCACGGTGGGTTACGAGCTGATGTGCGCTGTCAGCGCGCGCGTTGGTTTTCAAGTCGACTGAGTCACGCACGTGCCGCTGCGTCACCTGCTGCTTGCCTTGCTGCTGATGGTGGTGTGGGGCAGCAACTTTGTGGTGGTCAAAACCACGCTCCATCAACTGCCCCCTTTGCTCATGGCCGCCTTGCGCTTTGCGTTGGCGGCATTTCCGGCCTTGCTGTGGTTACCTCGACCTGCGGTGGATTGGCGCAATGTGGCGGCCTATGGCTTTTTGATTGGTGTGGTCCAGTTTTCTTGCCTCTACACCGCGATCCAAGGGCACATCACGCCGGGGCTGGCGTCTTTGGTGGTCCAGACCCAAGCGTTCTTCACCACCGGTTTAGCCATGTACTTTTTGCGTGAGCGCGTTCAAGCCTTCCAGTGGGGGGCCTTGTGCTTGGCCATGTGTGGTTTGGGGCTGATTGCTTGGCACACCGATGGCGACACGTCGCTGTTGGGCCTGGTGCTTGTGTTGACGGCGGCGCTGGGCTGGTCGTCGGGCACTCTGGTGTGCAAACAAGCCGGTGGTGTGAACCTGTTGAGCTATGTGGTGTGGTCCAGCGTGTGGGCCACGTTTCCTTTGCTCGGCTTGTCCTTGGTGTTTGAAGGCTGGCCTGCCATTCAAGAAGCACTGCAACAGGCGCACGCCCTCACCTGGGCGGGCGTGGCGTGGCAGGCCTGGGCCAATACCTTGTTTGGCTACGCCGTGTGGGGCTGGTTGATGGCCCGTCATCCGGCAGCCACCGTAGCGCCTTTGTCCTTGCTGGTGCCCGTGTTTGGCATGGCTTCTTCGGCGCTCTTATTGGGCGAGCCCTTACCGGGCTGGAAGCTGGGTGCCGCCGCCTTGGTGATGGCAGGCTTGGCGCTCAACGTGTTGTGGCCGCGCTGGCGCGCCCGTCACGCAGGGTAAAGCCCCAAGCCTTGCGCTTGCAAACGTGCCAAACCCATCAGGGCATCGGTGAAGGGTGTTGTCACGCCGGTGATCTGCCCCAGCTCGCGCACCGCACCCACCAGTGCATCCAGCTCCACCGCGCGGTGTGCTTGCACGTCTTGCAACATCGAGGTTTTGAAAGCGCCGAGCTTGCGTGTCACCGCGTGCCGATCTTCGGGCTCTTGTGCAATGGCCAAGCCGATCCGCGTGCCAATCTCTTTGGCTTCCAGCATCACGCTGGAAATAAAGCTGCGCACCAGCGGGTCGTCCATGATCTTGTCGGTCGTGGCACCGGTCAGCGCACTGATCGGGTTCACGCTCATATTGCCCCACAGCTTGTACCAAACGTCTTTTTGAATCTGCGGCGACAGCGTGGCGTCAAACCCCGCTTGGGCCAGCAGCGCTTGCAAGGCCTGGCCTCGCTCGCTCAGCGCACCGCAGGGCTCGCCCACGATCAAGCCGTTGCCAAAGTGGTGAGCGATCTCGCCGGGAGAACGCAAAGAACAACTCGCGTGCACCACGCCCCCCAGCACGTGTTGGGCAGGAATGGCGCGTGCAATGCTGCCGTCGGCGTCAACACTCACCAAGGGCGTGTTGGCATAGTCGCCACCGAACTGTTGCAAGAACCACCAAGGCACGCCATTCATCGCCGTCAGCACCACCGTGTACGGACCGATCAGCGGGGCGATGTGGCGCGCCACATCGTGCAATGCGGGGGCCTTGACGGCGATCACCACCAGGTCTTGCACCCCCAGATCGGCCGGTTGCGCGCTGGCGCGCACAGGCACCGCATGGCTCACCCCGCCGCTGTGCAGACGCAGGCCATGCGCTTGCAAGGCGCTCAGCGTGTGACCGCGTGCCACCACCGACAGCTGCACGCCGGGCAATTGCCCCACGCGCGCGCCAACCCAGCCGCCAATGGCACCTGCGCCGTAGATGCACACCTTGGAAAACATCATTGCCGGTACCCCATGTCGATGCGGTCCACCTGACGCACCAGGGCCTCAAACACATCCACCCCTGCGCCCCCGTGCTGGTTGTCGAATTGCAGCGAGTCGCGGGTGCACCTGGCGGCAATGGCTTCGGGCACGGCAATGGGCGTGCCCATGCTCAGCGTGGCGAGTTGAATTTCGCAGGCGCGTTGCAGCGTCCACAAAATCGCAAAGGTTTCGGGCACCGTGCGCCCCCAAGCCAACAGGCCATGGTTGCGCAAAATCACAGCTTGCTTGTGGCCAATGCTGTGCAGCACGCGTGGGCCTTCGTCGGCGTGGATGGTGATGCCTTCAAAGTCGTGGTACGCCACCATGTCGTGCAACTGCGCCGAATAAAAATTGCTTTGCGACAGCCCGCCTTGCAAGCTGGACACAGCCACCCCGGCGGTGGTGTGGGTGTGCATCACGCAATGCGCGCCGTCTATGCCGCCATGCAAGGTGGCATGCACCACAAAGCCTGCGGGGTTGATGCGGTGCGCGGAACCGTCCAGCACCTCGCCTTGTAGGTTGATCTTCACCAAGTTGCTGGCCGTGACCTCGCTGTAGTGCAGGCCGAATGGGTTGATCAAAAACTGCTTGTCGTCACCGCTCACGCTGTGCGGCAGGCGCACCGTGAGGTGGTTGTAAATCATCTCGGTCCAGCCCAGCATGGCGAACACGCGGTAGCAAGCCGCCAGCTCAACACGGGTGGCCCATTCGTCGGGGTGAAAACGGTGGCTCATGGCGTCTGGCTCAGTAGACCTGGCCTTTGGTTGTGGCAGGTGCGGCGGTTAAGCCTTCTTTGTATTTGGCGGCCAAGGCTGAGGTTTGGCGCGACAAGATCATGCTGTCCACGCCCACCGCCACAAACAAGGCACCGAGGGCCAGATACTGGCGCGCCAAGGTTTCGTCGCCCATCAAGATGCCGGGCGCTTTGCCCGCTTTTCGAATGCGTGCCATCGCGTCCACGATGGCCGCTTGCACTTCGGGGTGGGTTTGGTTGCCGATGTGCCCCATCGAGGCCGACAAATCGGCGGGCCCGATGAACACCCCATCCACGCCTGGTGTGGCGGCAATCGCGTCGAGGTTCTTGAGTGCTTCACGCGTTTCGGCCTGCACCAGCACGCACACTTGTGCATTGGCTTCTTTGCCGTAGTTGGGATAGCGCCCCCAGCGCGAGGCACGCGTGCCTGCCATGCCACGGATGCCACCTTGGCCATCGTCTTGCGGGTAGCGGCTGGCTTGCACAATCGCGGCCGCTTGTTCTGCGGTGTCCACCATCGGCACCAGCAAGGTGGTCGCGCCCAAGTCCAGCACTTGCTTGATCAAGGCCGGGTCGTGGTGCGGAATGCGCACCACTGGGTGCGAGTTGGGGTAAGCCGCCACGGTTTGCAACTGGGCCAAGAGGGTGGTCAAGTCGTTGGGGCCGTGCTCGCCGTCGATCACCAGCCAGTCAAAACCGGCCCCCGCACAGATGTCGGTGGTCACGGCATTGCCCAGGCCCATCCACAAACCAATTTGGGCTTGCTGTTGGTGGAGCGCTTGTTTGAAAAGGTTGACAGGTGTTTGCATGGCAGTGTGGTGGGTTGAAAAAAAAAGAAAGTGTGTGCGTCTTTGAGTTCACTCAGGTGGGCGCGGTGAACAGGGGGTGGAGGTTACCGAAACGCCCATCAAACACGGGCAAGCCCACATCGATTTGCAAGGTGATGCCCACATGGCGACGCGTCAACAGGTCGGCCAAGTGGGCGCGTGCGGTGGCCATCAAGCGTTGCCCCGCATCTTGTTGCGTGGCCTCGCTGCGGCCCTTGCCCATGCGCAAATTCAGATAGACAAAGCCGTGGTCGCCACTGCCGTCAGCCACGGCGTAATGCGCCGCTGGGTAGGCGAACACACGCACGCCACCGGTGGGGAACACCTGTTCACCCGCTTCGTCACGCACCGTGAGCATGGTGTCGGCCAAGCGGCGGCACAGCTGCGTCATGTCGGTGTCGTGGTCGAGTTGGCCGCTGTAGAGGATGACGAGGTGTGGCATGGGGGTGTCAACAAAGAGCTTGGATCTTACAAACGGCCAAACGCTTGGTAGGCAGTGGCCGCGCTGGCTTGTGCGGCAGGGATGTGTGAGCCGTCTTGGGGCGTGACAGGAAACACGGCATTGATTTGCCCGGTGCCCGAAGCGCCAAAGTATGGCGTGATGATTTCGGCACTGCCGTCGTAGCCCGACCAACCCAAGGCACCCAACAGCATGGCGGTGTCATGCATGAAACCTTCGCCATGGCCTTTGCTCGCGTACTCGGGCAGCATCTCGCAAAACGCCGCCCATTCGCCCATCTGCCACATGCGGATGACTTGCGCGTCGAGCTTTTCCAACAACGGACTCCAGACCTTGAAGGCAAATTCAGGCGCCAAGCCGTTTTGTGCAAAGCGGTGGCTCAGCGAGCCACTGGCCAAAAACGCCACCCGTCCGTCGTAGTGTTGTTCGATCGCTTGGCGCATGGCCCAGCCTAGGCGCGCGCTGTCATTCAGGTAATGCGCCATGCACAGGGCCGACACCGACACCACCTTGAAGTGCTGGTCGGCATTCATGTAGCGCAGCGGCACCAGCGTGCCGTACTCGGGCGACAAGGTGGTGGCGTCGTGCGCCAGCGTTTCCACGCCGTACTCGTTGCACACGCGTGCCAGCAGTTGCCCGAGTGCTGGGTTGCCGGGCGACTCAAAATCCATGTTGCGGATGAAGTGCGGCAACTCGTTGCTGGTGTAGCTGCCTTTGAAATGCGCGGCGCAGTTGATGTGGTAGTTCGCATTCACCAGCCAGTGGGTGTCAAACACCACCAAGGTGTCCACACCCAGAGCCCGGCACCGGCGGCTGATCTCTTGGTGCCCCGCAATGGCGTCTTGGCGCGTGCCGTGGCGCGGGCCCGGCAACTCGCTCAGGTACATGCTGGGCACGTGGGTGATCTTGGCGGCGAGGGCGAGCTGTCCCATCACACGCCCCAATGTGGAATGTGGTGGCTGCCCATCGACACCGCCACGTTTTTGGGTTCGCAAAACACCTCGTAACTCCAGGTGCCGCCTTCGCGCCCGGTGCCACTGGCCTTGGTGCCACCAAAGGGCTGGCGCAAGTCGCGCACGTTTTGGCTGTTCACAAAGCACATGCCCGCTTCCACCGCAGCGGCCACGCGGTGGGCGCGGCCAATGTTCTCGGTCCACACATAGCTGCTCAAGCCGTAGGCGATGTCGTTGGCCAGGGCAATGGCGTGGGCTTCGTCCTTGAACGGAATCAGGCAGGCCACGGGACCAAAAATTTCGTCTTGCGCGATCTTCATGCGGTTGTCCACATCGGCAAACACCGTGGGCCACACATAGTTGCCGCGTGCCACGTGGGCCGGCAGCGCGGGGGCATACGAGGGTCGGTCGAGTCCGCCGCAGAGCAGCGTGGCGCCTTCTTTGGGACCGAGGTCGATGTAGCTGCGCACCTTGGCCAAATGGGCCTGGCTGATCATCGGGCCCACCACGGTGGCTTCATCGAGTGGGTCACCCACGCGGATGCGCTTGGCGCGTTCGGTGAACTTGGCCACAAAGTCGGCGTAGATGCTTTGCTGCACCAGGATGCGGCTGCCCGCCGTGCAGCGCTCGCCGTTGTTCGAGAAAATCATGAACACGGCCGCGTCCATGGCGCGCTCCAAGTCGGCGTCTTCAAACACCACAAAGGGCGACTTGCCACCCAGCTCCATGCTGAACTTTTTCAGGCCTGCGGTTTGCACAATGCGGTTGCCGGTGGCGGTCGATCCGGTGAACGAAATGGCGCGCACATCGGGGTGTGCCACCAGCGGTTCACCCGCGTCTTTGCCGTAGCCGTGGACCAAGTTCAGCACGCCCGGTGGCACACCGGCTTCCAGCGCCAACTCGCCCAAGCGCGCGGCGCTCAAGGGCGACAGCTCGCTCATCTTGAGCACCGCCGTGTTGCCAAACGCCAAGCAGGGTGCCACCTTCCAGGTGGCGGTCATGAAGGGCACGTTCCACGGGCTGATCAATGCGCACACGCCCACCGGGTGAAACAGCGTGTAGTTCAGGTGGGTGGGGGTGGGGTAGGTGTGGCCATCGACGCGCGTGCACATCTCGGCAAAGTACGAAAAGTTGTCGGCTGCACGCGGCACCAGTTGCTTGCCAGTTTGGGCAATCACTTGGCCGCAGTCTTGGGTTTCGGTGCGGGCAATCTCGGGCACGTGCTGGGTGATCAGCTCGCCCAAGCGACGCATCACCTTGGCGCGTTCGGGGGCGGGCGTGTTGGCCCATTTGGGAAACGCGGCTTTGGCGGCGGCCACCGCAGCGTTGACTTCGGCCTCGCCCCCGCTGGCCACTTCGGCCAACACCTCTTGGGTCGCGGGGTTGATGGTTTCAAAGCGCGGGCCGTGGCTCACCGATTGGCCGTTGATGAGGTGGTCGATGGTCTGCATAGCGGTCTCCAAAAGTGGGGGGTTACAGGCGCGCCGGGGCGGCTGCGATGGTGTTGGTGAGCGAGCCCACGCCCTCGATCTCGGTCACGACCACATCGCCCGGCTGGCAGTCCACCACGCCGTCGGGGGTGCCGGTCAAGATCAGGTCGCCGGGGTAGAGCGTCATGAACTCGCTGAGGTACTCGATCAAGGTGGGCACATCAAAAATCATGTCGCGGGTGTTGCCGCTTTGTGTGACCTGGCCATTCACTGTGGTTTGCAGCGCCAAATTCGACGGGTCGCCATAGGTTCGGTGCAGCGACGCCGCGTCTACCAACCAGGGGCCCAGGGGGGTGCAGGTGTCACGGTTTTTCACCCGCATGTTGGGGCGGTACCAGTTCTCTAAGTAGTCGCGGATGGCGTAGTCGTTGGCCACGCTGTAGCCACCCACAAAGTCGTAGGCATCGCTGCGGCGCACCCGCTTGGCGGTTTTGCCGATCACCACCGCCAATTCGCACTCGTAGTGCATGAACCTCACCTCGTTCGGGCGCAGCGTGTGTTCGTGGTGACCGATCAAGCCGCCTTCGCCTTTGACAAACACCAAGGGCTCTTTGGGCGGCTCTTTGAAGGCCAGCTCTTTGGCGTGGTCGGCATAGTTCAAGCCCAGTGCCAGCACCGTGCGCGGGCGCGCCACCGGGGCCAAGGGCGGCAGCCAACGCACGGCGTCAAAGGCGACAGACCGTCCATCGTCCAGCAGCAGTTGGCCGTCGCGCTCGGTCGCGTCGTGGGTCTGGTGTTGGTAGATCACGCGTGCGTGTTTCATGCCACAGCTCCCATCAAATGGTTACGCAAGACGCCTAAGCCTGGCACGCCGGGTGCATGAATTTCCACCACGTCGCCCACCACGGCATGCGGGCGTTGTCCGGCCTCGGCGCCGTCATGGCAAACGTCCAAGCCCAACATCAATACATCGCCGGGTCGCAAGGTCATGAACTCATTCACATCCGCCAACAGCTGGGGCAACAGGCGGCGCATCTGGCCGAGCTGCACCGTTTGACGCAGCGTGCCGTTGATGCGCACTTCCAGCGTGATGGCGTTGGGGTCTGGCAAGTCGGCAGCGGGCAGCAGCTGCGCGCCAATTCCCAAAAATCCATCGATGCATTTGTATTTCACGGGCGGGCGGTAAAAGCCTTGCTCGGCCACGCTGTGCGGCACCGACAGGTCGTTGAGCAACACATAGCCGCGCAGCGCGCCTTGTTCGCTCAGCACCGCCCCCAGGGTGGCGCCGATCTCCACCTCAGAAAGGTGCGAAGGCACCGCGATGGCATGTTCGCTCAAGGTCCAGGTGTTGGCCGTCTTGATGTAGAGCACCGGCGCTTTGGGCGGCGCTTGGTAGGGCGCGCTGCTCATCAGCGGTGCGGCCACTTGCCATTCAGCCTGGCTGTTGAGCAAAACGCCGTAGACCATGCCATGAATGGGCAGGTCGGGTGAGGGGATGTGGGCGGTCATAGGTTTGAGGTGTGAAGGGTTGGCGGCGTTGCGTTCAGTCGGTCGGCGGCAGGTCGAGCGCGATCACCTCGTCGAGCAAGGCATACAGCTGGGCCAATTTGGTTTTACCTAGGTGCTGCTCCATGGTTTGGTAGTGCGCTTCGATGGTGTGTGACAGGGTGTCCACGCGTTGCAGCCCCAAGGCGGTGGGTCTCACCACAGTGCGGCGTTGGTCGCTGGGGTCGCGTTGGCGTTGCACCAGGCCATCGCGCTCCATGCGCGTGAGCACGCCGCTAAGGCTGGGGCCGGTGATGAAGGCCTCACGCCCAATGCGTCCGGTTTCGACGCCTTGGCCTCCGTTGCCGTGGTCTTCGCCCAGCACCCGCAACACCCGCCATTGCTGGTCGCTCAGACCATGGCTGCGCAAGCCCGGTCGGGTGTGGGCCATCACCGATTCGCGTGCTTGCAGCAGCAAACGCGGCAGGTTGCGATGGACGAAGGGTTGGCGCATGGGAGCAACACGAGATGGAATTTATTTAACATGTTAAGTGAATGCTTTGCATGGACCAAGCCCTGAAACGACGTTGCCGCCTGGGATTTACCCTTGAAAAGCACAGACACTGTTTGTTTGTCCAGTACTATTGCGGCATGGCCAAAGAAAAAACCCACTATGTCTGCACCGAATGCGGTGGCAGCAGCCCCAAATGGCTGGGCAAATGCCCGAGCTGCAACGCCTGGAACACGCTCATCGAGAGCGCGGTCGAGTCGGCGGGCGCTGGCAGCAAGAACCGCTACGCGGGCATGGCCGCGCTCGCGCCCAGTGCCGAGGTGGCCACGCTGTCTGACATTGAAGCCCACGACGTGGCCCGCACCCCCACCGGCCAAGAAGAGCTCGACCGGGTGCTCGGTGGTGGCATGGTGGACGGCGGCGTGGTGTTGATTGGCGGCGACCCCGGCATTGGCAAATCCACCTTGTTGTTGCAAGCCATGGACGGCTTGCAGCGCAGCGGCATGGCCACCTTGTATGTGACGGGCGAAGAGTCGGCGGCCCAAGTGGCGCTGCGCTCGCGCCGTTTGGGGCTTGACCACAGCCAGGTGCAGGTGCTGGCCGAAACCCTGCTCGAAAAAGTGCTGGCGACGGTCGACAAACTCAAGCCTGCGGTGGTGGTGATGGACTCGATCCAAACGGTTTACTCCGACCAACTCACCAGCGCCCCCGGCTCGGTGGCGCAGGTGCGCGAATGCGCGGCCCACCTCACCCGCATGGCCAAGTCCACCGGCACGGCGGTGGTGTTGGTGGGCCACGTCACCAAAGAGGGCGCGTTGGCCGGGCCGCGTGTCTTGGAACACATGGTCGACACCGTGTTGTACTTTGAAGGCGACACCCACTCCACCTACCGGCTGGTGCGGGCCATCAAAAACCGTTTTGGTGCGGTCAACGAAATTGGCGTCTTCGCCATGACCGAAAAAGGCCTCAAAGGCGTGAGCAACCCCAGCGCCATTTTCTTGAGCCAGCACCCCGAGCCCGTGCCCGGCAGCTGTGTGTTGGTCACGCTCGAAGGCACGCGCCCCATGCTGGTCGAAATCCAGGCCTTGGTCGACACCGGGGGCCCCTCGCCACGTCGCTTGAGCGTGGGCCTGGACCGCGACCGTTTGGCCATGTTGCTGGCGGTGTTGCACCGCCATGCCGGTGTGGCGTGCATGGACCAAGATGTGTTTGTCAACGCCGTGGGCGGTGTGCGCATCAGCGAGCCCGCCGCCGACTTGGCCGTCATGCTGGCCATCCAGAGCAGCTTGCGTGGCAAGCCCTTGCCCCAGGGTTTCATTGCCTTTGGCGAGGTGGGCCTGGCGGGCGAAGTGCGCCCGGCCCCGCGCGGCCAAGAACGCTTGAAAGAAGCCGCCAAACTGGGCTTCACGGTGGCTGTGATTCCGAAAGCCAACATGCCTAAAAAGCCCATCGAAGGCATGACTTTGCACCCGGTGGAACGTGTGGATGAGGCGATTGGTTTGGTGCGCTCGCTGGGTTGAAGCGGGACCAAAGGAGCCGCAGGTTTGCGTCGCCTGTGTGGCGCGGGCAAAGACGATCGGACGATCACGGGCCTGAGACAATAGCGCCATGAACTTTCAACGATATGCGATACCGATAGGTGCTGTGGGCCTGACTGCTTGGGCTTGGCAATCCATGCAGTGGATGGGCGTGGCCATGGTCTTCACTGGCGGGGTGATGTGGCTGTTGCTCTACTTCACCCGCTTGGTGCAAATCATGAAACGCGCCAGTAAGCGCCCGATCGGCTATGTGGACAGCGCGGTCATGCTCAACGCCAAGCTCAAAACCGGCTTGAGCTTGATGCACGTCATTGCCATGACGCGTGCCCTGGGGCAACTTGAGACCGAGAAAGACGCCCAGCCTGAAGTTTTCAGCTGGCGCGATGGCTCCGAGTCGGTGGTGCGCTGCACCTTCTTGCATGGCAAGCTGCAAAGCTGGGACCTGACGCGACCAGAGGCTGAGCCAGACCACGACGCGCCCGCACTGGCAGCCGCAGAGGTCTCGGATGTGACCGCCAAGGCATGAGCCTCTGAGCGACTTCTCTGCCCTCGTTAAAATCAAACGCTAGGCTGGATCGGCCCAGCACACCTCCCATACAAGTCCAAAGGAAAACCCATGAGCGTCGTAATTCCCTCAATGTCTGACCGTGACGGCAAGATTTGGATGGATGGCCAGATGGTGGAATGGCGCGACGCCAAGATCCACGTGCTGTCGCACACCCTGCACTACGGCTGCGGCGCGTTCGAAGGCGTGCGTGCTTACAAAACCGCCAATGGCACCGCGATCTTTCGCCTGCAAGAGCACACCGACCGCCTGTTCAACAGCGCCAAAATTTTGCGTATGGCCATTCCGTTCACCAAAGAACAGGTCAACGAAGCCCAGCGCGCTGTGGTGCGCGAGAACAACCTGGAGAGCGGCTACATCCGCCCGCTCACCTGGATTGGTGACAAAAAGCTCGGTGTCAGCCCCAAAGGCAACACCATCCACCTGATGGTGGCGGCTTGGACCTGGGGCGCGTACCTGGGCGAAGAAGGCATGAAGCGCGGCATCCGCGTCAAGACCAGCAGCTACACCCGCCACCACGTCAACATCACCATGACGCAGGCCAAGGCGGTGAGCAACTACACCAACTCGATCCTGGCCAACATGGAAGTCACCGACGAGGGCTACGACGAAGCCCTGTTGCTCGACACCTCGGGCTTTGTGTCTGAAGGCGCTGGCGAAAACATTTTTGTGGTGAAAGACGGTGTGATCTACACCCCCGATTTGTCGGCCGGTGCCCTCAACGGCATCACCCGCAACACGGTGTTCCACATCGCCAAAGACCTGGGGCTGGAGATTGTGCAAAAGCGCATTACTCGCGACGAGGTGTACATCGCCGACGAGGCCTTCTTCACCGGCACGGCGGCTGAAGTCACGCCGATTCGTGAGCTCGACCGCATCGAGTTGGGCAAAGAAGGCTATGTGGGTAGCCGCGGCCCCATCACCGAAAAAATTCAAAGCGCCTTCTTTGACATCGTCAATGGCCGCAACCCCAAGTACGCCCATTGGTTGACCCAAGTCTGAAGCACAGGGAACGCACACATGACACACCCAGTTGAACTCCTGGCCAAAGACCTCAATGGCCATGGCGGCGTGTTTTGCCCCAGCGCCAAAGCCGACATGAAGCTCTGGAACAGCCACCCCAAGGTGTACCTGGATGTGGCCAAAACCGGCGAAGCCAAGTGCCCCTATTGCGGCACGGTGTACAAACTCAAAGCCGGCGAACACGTTGGCGGCCACCACTAAAAACGCCCTCGTCATCGCGCCGCAATGGATCGGCGACGCGGTGATGACCGAGCCTTTGCTGCGTCGCCTGGCCGCACGCGGTGAGCGCCTCACCGTAGGTGCCTTGCCTTGGGTGGCCCCGGTTTACCGCGCCATGCCCTGTGTGGCCGAGGTGATCGAGTTTCCATTCCAGCACGGTGGCCTGCAATGGCAAGGCCGACTGGCCATGGCGCGTGCCCTGCGCGGGCGCTTTGACGTGGCCTATGTGTGTCCGAACTCCCTCAAAAGCGCACTCATCCCTTGGCTGGCGCGCATTCCCCAACGCGTGGGCTACACCGGCGAAATGCGTTTTGGTTTGTTGACCGACCGTTTGGACAACCCCAGTGGCGAAGTACGCCCCCCGATGGTGGAGTTTTACGCCGCTCTGAGCTTGCTCGGGACCCAAGGGTCGATGCAGCTCAGTGGTGACTTGCGCCCCGTGCTGCAACTCGCGCCGGCCTTGCTGGACGAGGCGCTGGAGTTGGTGGGCCGCATGCCGCATGTGCCCACGCTGGCGCGCAACAGCTATGTGGTGTTTGCCCCCGGTGCCGAGTACGGCCCTGCCAAGCGCTGGCCAGCCCACCACTTTGCCGAGCTGGCGGCCAAGCTGGATGTCCCCGTCTTGTTGCTGGGCTCGGCCAAAGAGCAAGCCTTGTGTGATGACATCGCGCGCCAAGCCAATGCCGTGCGTCCCGGCCAATGCGTCAACCTGGCCGGCAAAACCTCGCTGGTGCAAGCCTTTGCCTTGATCGCCTCGGCCTACCGCGTGGTCAGCAACGACTCGGGCCTGATGCATGTGGCAGCCGCCTTTGGCGTGCCCCAAGTGGCGGTGTACGGCTCGTCCAGTCCCGAACACACGCCACCGTTGAACGACAAAGCACGCGTGTTGTGGCTGCGTGTGGACCCCAACTACCACCCGCCACTGGCCTGTGCACCTTGCTATGAACGCGTGTGTCCGTTGGGCCATACCCGTTGCCTGGAAGACATCACCCCCGAGCGTGTGTTGCAGGCCTTTCAATCCTGATTGATTTTTTGCCATGAACTACAGCACCGACTTCCCCAGCCTGCAACACAGCGTCTCGCCTGAAGAATGGCAAACCCGTGTCGAGCTGGCCGCTTGCTACCGTTTGATGGACCAGTTCGGCATGACCGATCTGATCTACAACCACATCACGGCGCGCATTCCAGGCACCGACCATTTGCTGATCAACCTCTACGGCTTGCTCTACAAAGAAATCACGGCATCGAGCTTGGTGAAAATTGATGCATCTGGCCAGATCATCAGCCAGCCCGACACCGACTACGGCATCAACAAGTCGGGCTATGTGATCCACGGTTGCATCCACGAAGCGCGCCCCGATGTGCGCTGTGTGATTCACACCCACACCCGCGCGGGCATGGCGGTGGCCAGCATGCAATGCGGCTTGTTGCCGATGACGCAAACCTCCATCCGTTTTGTGGGCCACCTCGGTTACCACGACTTTGAAGGCCCGGCCATTGACCTGGCCGAGCGCGTGCGCTTGGTGCAAGACCTGGGGCCTCACGACGCCATGATTTTGCGCAACCACGGCTTGCTCACCTGTGGCGCCACCATTCAGCAAGCCTTCAACACCATGTACCAGTTGGAAATGTCGTGCCGTGCGCAGGTGGACGCCATGGCCGCCCGCACCGAGCTGACCCTGCCCTCGCCCGAGGTGCTGGCGCACACGGCCCATCTGTACCAACCGGGCACACGCCGCCCCTATGGGGTGCTGGAGTGGCCCGCCATGCTTCGTCTGTTGCAAGCCGAGGGCAAAAACTCGGGCTACCCGCCTTACGACATTTGAGTGCTGCCGCCGTAGGCCAGCAGTGGCGCGCCTTGCAGCATGATGCGCAACAGGTAGCGGTATTCCTCGGGGTCGTAGTCCGCATTGGCTTGGTGCAGCACCGAGCGGTTGTCCCAAATCACCAAGTCCCCCACTTGCCAGCGGTGGCGGTATTCGTAGCGCGGTTGGGTGGCGTGGGCGTAGAGCGCTTCAATCAAGGCGTAACCCGCCTCGTCGTCCAGGCCATCAATGCCTTCCATGCGTCCGGTGTTCAGGTACAGCGCAGCCCGTCCGCTGTCGGGGTGGCGAATCACCAAGGGCTGCAGCGTGCGTGGAATGCGGGCCATCTCTTCGTCGCTGAGTTTGGCAAAGCTGCGCGGGCTGCGGCTGCTTTGGTGCACATGCAGCGAGCGCAGGCCCACGATGCGCTGCTGCATGGCCTCGGGCAAATCGTCAAACGCTTGGCGCGCATCGACAAACTGGGTGTCGCCGCCGTGGGACGGAATTTCCACCGCCACCAAGGTGGTGGCTTTGGGCGGTGCCAAGTCGTTGGAGTGGTCGGTGTGGTAGTTCTCGCCGCGCACTTGCAGCTTGCCGTTTTTGCGCGGCAAGTCGTGGGTGGAGTTGTAGCCCACCAACGGGTAGTCGGGCAGCACAAACTTTTTGATTTGCTGCGGCGTCAAGGGGCCAAAGATTTCGGCGGCTTGCATGAACTGCGGCGGCGTCAGCGGCTGCTGACGAAACACCAGCACGGCGTAGGTAGCGAACAAGTCGTTGAGCTGCGCGCGGATCTCGGCGTTTTGCGGCTGGGTCAAATCCAGGCCTGAAACTTCAGCGCCAAACCCGGCGCGAATGGGTTGTACATGGAGGGTCATGCAAAGTCTCCTGAAGGGCTGCACTTACTCGGCTTTGATGCCGGTTTGTTTGGCCAGTTGTGCCCATTTGACGGTGTCGTCGGCGATGAGTTTTTCCAATTCGCTGCGTTTGAGTGGTAGGGCTTCGGCCCCTTCCGAGGCAAAGCGCTGGTGCATCTCGGGCGTGGTCAGCACCGCATTCACTTCGCGGTGCAGCGCGTCCACCAAGGGCATGGGCGTGCCCGCTGGGGCCAGCAGCGCCCACCAGTTGCTGGCTTCCATGTCGATGCCCGACTCGCGCAGCGTGGGCACGGTGGGAATCAGGTCCACCCGTTTGGGGCCCGCCACCGCCAGCAGTTTGATCTTGCCCGCACGCAAAAAGGTTTGCATCTGAATCAAGCTGCCCAAGGACACCTGCACGTGCCCTGCCGCCAAATCCACCAAGGCTGGGCCACCGCCTTTGTAGTGCACCACACTCA
This sequence comes from Limnohabitans sp. JirII-31, assembly GCF_002778315.1. Taxonomy (GTDB): domain Bacteria; phylum Pseudomonadota; class Gammaproteobacteria; order Burkholderiales; family Burkholderiaceae_C; genus Limnohabitans. The sequence goes on from NZ_NESA01000005.1 coordinate 181,110, forward strand.
GAACGGCACCACTGCGTTGCATGAACAACTCGATGGCGAAGTGCTGAAAACTCGCCACGCCTGCCGAGCCAAAAAACACCTTGCCCGCGTTTTTCTTGGAGTACTCCACCAATTCTTTGATGGAGTTGACCGGCAGGTCTGCCGCCACCGCAATCACGCTCGGGCCCATGCCCAGCATGGCCACCGGGATGAACGACTTCACCGGGTCGTAGCTGAGCTTCATGATCGACGCGTTCATGGTGTAGGTCGACGAGATCAGCACCAGCGTGTTGCCATCGGGTTCGGCGCGCGCCACCAGCTCGGTGCCCATCGCGCCTCCGGCGCCGGGGCGGTTTTCAACAATCACGCTGCGCTTGAGGCGGGCCGTGAGTTGCTGCGCCATGCTGCGTCCCACGATGTCGTTGCTGCCACCCGGCGCAAACGGCACCACGATGCGCAGCGGCTTGTTGTCTTGTGCCTGCGCCAAAGGCGTGTGGCCGAGTGCGCCGGCACCCAAGGATGAGGCGAGCAGCCACTGAGTGAAGCGCCGCCGAGAGGCCGCAGCATCGGAGCGAGGTCGTTGCAACTCAGGGGAGGTGTGGGGCAAAGACATAGGCGGCACGGTGTGGATGGCGGTGGGCGACTCAGAAGTCGTACAAGCGCGCAGGGTTGGTGGCGAGTATTTGGCGCAGCGTGGCGGCGTCATCCACCCACGCCGCCAAGCGGTTGAGCGCATGGCCATCGTTGATGGGGTTGAAGGCTTCCACCTGATCGCGATGGCGCGGCTGACCGGGGCGACCCCCGGGATGCGGCCAGTCGCTGCCCCACAGCAGGCGATCGGGCCGGTGGGCAATCAGCGTGCGCGCCATCTCGGTCATGGCCGCGCCGTCGGGGTCTTGTGCCACCCGGTGCGGAGCCGACAACTTGAGCCAGACACGGCCACTCGCCAGCAGCGCCAGCAAGGTGTCAAAGTGCGGTTGCGAGGTGCCCAACTCGGCCCGGGCCAAACAGAAGTGGTCGAACACCACGGGCGTATCCAAGGTGTTGATCACCTCACGCAAGGACGCCATCACGCTGAGGTTGGTGAACATTTGCAAGTGCCAGCCCAGCGGCGCCACGCGCGCCGTGGCCCAGCGCAGTTGTGTGGCGGCGTAGTCGGAGTCGTGGATGCCGCTGGTCTCTAGGTTCAAGCGAATGCCGCGCACACCCACCTTGTGCATGGCCTGTAGCTCTGCGTCGGTGGTGTGGGCATCGATCACCGCCACGCCGCGTCCACGCGGGCCCAACAACCGCAAAGCGTCCAGGGTGCAAGCGTTGTCAGTGCCATAGGGGCTGGGGTGAACAATCACCACGCGTGCAATCTGTAAGCCGTCATGCAAAGCCAGCAGGTCGGGCACCAAGGCGTCGCCCGGCATGTAGTTGCGCTCGGGCGACAGCGGGTAGTTGGCGCTGGGGCCAAACACATGGGTGTGGCAGTCGCAGGCCTCAGCGGGCATGGCAAAGTTCAGCGCGTCGTGGGCCACGCCAAGCACGGTCAGGGGGGAGGTGTTCATGGGGGATGTTTCAAAAATGTCAGACCACGCGGTGGGCGACCGGCCCACCGTTCAACACATCAATCACTTGCTGAGCCACTTGGGTGGCACTGCGGCGTTGGGTGTCGTGGGTGCCGCCAGCGGCGTGTGGGGTGGCAATCAGATTGTCAAACGCAAGCAGCGGGTGGTCGGCGGGCGGTGGTTCCACCTCGAACACATCCAGCCCTGCGCCAAACAGGTGGCCACGTTGCAGAGCAGCAGCCAGAGCCACCTCGTCGACGATGCCGCCGCGCGAAACATTGATGAGCACCGCATCGGGTTTCATCAAAGCCAGCTCGGCTTCGCCGATCAGGTGGCGGCTCTCTGGCGTGAGCGGCAGGTGCAGCGTCAGCAGGTCCACATGCGGCAGCATGTCGTGTAGGTGCTGCACGCGCTGGTGCGGCAGGTCAGCCCAGCGGTCGCTGGACACATGGGGGTCGTAGGCCCAGATCTGCGCGTCAAAGGCGCCGCGCCACTTCTTGGCCACGATCGAGCCAATATTGCCCATGCCCACAATGCCCACCGACTTGCCTTGCATCTCGATGCCTAAATGCTGCGGCCGCACGATGGGTGCGCCCGCGCGCAACAAACGGTCAAAGCGTGACACGCGCCGCGTCACCGACAGCGACAAGGCAAAGGCCAACTCCGCCACCGCTTCGCTGTTGACACCCGGTGTGCGCGACACCGCAATGCCGTGTCGCTTGGCGGCTTGCAAGTCGATGGTGTCGGTGCCCACGCCTTGCTTGCAAATCACCTGCACATGCTTGGCGCGCTCAATCTCTTCGGCGGTGATGGGGCGCATGCGCACCATCACACCATCGGCGTGTTCGGGCCAGTCGGCAATGGCCGGGTCTGGCCAACACACCACCTCGGCATGGGCCTTGGCCAGCGCGATGCCGGCCTCGTGGAAGGCGTCGAGGATGTAGATTTTTTTCATTGCTTGTCGATCTTGGCTTTGCCAATGACGTCACGCCACCACTGGATGTCGCGTACCAGCAGGGCCTGCATTTGTTCGGGGGTGTTGCCCTTGGCGGTCACGCCCAGGTCGAGGAATTTTTGTTTGATGTCGGGTTGCGCCACCGCTGCGTTGACTTCGGCGTTGAGTTTTTGAATCACCTCACGCGGTGTTTTGGCGGGCACGGCCAAGCCGTTCCAACCGGCCACGGCGTAGTTGGGCACACCGCTCTCGGCAATCGTGGGCACCTGCGGCAGGCCTGGAAAGCGCTGCTCTTCGGTCACGCCCAAGACCTTGACGGTGCCGGCCTTGGCCTGTGGAATCACCGGGGCCAAGGTTTCAAAAATCGCCTGCACATCGCCGCCACGCAGGGCACGCATCACGTCGCCCGAGGTTTTGTAGGTGACGATGGTCACATCGATCTTGGCCATCGATTTGAAGACTTCGGCTGCCAAAAACTGCGCGCTACCCACCGAGATGGTGCCAATGAACAGCTTGCCGGGGTTGGCGCGTGCTTGCTCGATGAAGTCGCGTGTGTCTTTGAACTTGGCGTTGCCGTCGACTGCCAAGGCAAAGCCAAAGGTGCCGATCAGCGACACCATCTCAAAATCTTTCACCGGGTCAAACGGCAGCGACTTGAACAGCGAAGGCGTCATGGCAAAGTTACCCGCCGCGATGAAGTTCACCGTGTAGCCATCGGGCGCGGCCTGTTGCACCGCTTGCGAGGCCACGATGCCGCCGGCGCTGGGGCGGTTTTCAATCACCAGCGGTTGGCCTAGTTTGTCGCCCATTTTTTGCGCCACCAAACGCACCGTCAAATCACCCGTGCCGCCGGGGCCGTAACCCACCATCACCTTGATGGGTTTGGCGGGGAAGGTGTCGGCGTTGTTTTGCGCCTGCGCGGTGTGCGCAGCCAGCAGGCCCAGACACAGACCCAAAGACAGCCTCCAAGACAGCCCCAAAAACTGCTGCACGCGTCTTGTGGTCTGGTGGGCCCCATGCCATGCGCGCAGACCAAAGTCAAAGCCAGAGCCAGAGGCAGAGGCAGAGGCAGAGGCAGAGGCAGAGGCAGAGGCAGAGGCAGAGGCAGAGGCAGAGGCAGACCCATAGCTTGAGCCGGAGCCAGCGCGTGGTGCCTCGGGTGCGGTGTGTGCGGTCATGGGCGAAGTCTCCTGTGTGTTTCAGTCGGCGCGGATGCGCGCACGCGCCACCACGTCTTTCCAAAGGCGTTGTTGTTGGGCAATCAGGGCGGCAAATTCGGCGGGCGGGCCGCCGCCCACCAAGGCGTCTTCGCTGGCAAAGCGTTCGGCAATGGTGGCGGTGTGCAAGGCTTTGTTGCACTCTTCTTGCAAGCGCTTGACGATGTCGCTGGGCGTGCTGGCGGGCGCCATCATGCCGTACCACTGCACCGACTCAAAGCCCTTGTAGCCCGACTCGGCCACGGTCGGCAAGTCGGGCAGCGAGGCCAGCCGCTGTGGCGTGCCGGTGGCAATGGCGCGCAGTCGGCCACTGCGGATGTGGGGCAGCAAGGCCGGGGTGCCAGCAGAAAACGCTTGCGTGCGCCCGGCCAACAAATCCGTCAAGGCTGGGCCCGTGCCCCGGTAGGGAATGTGGGTCATGAACATGCCGGTGGTGAGCTTGAGGTACTCCATGGCCAAGTGGCCCGCACTGGCGTTGCCTGCCGAGGCGTAGTTGAGCTGTCCGGGGCGGCGTTTGGCGTAGTCCACCAATTCGCGCAGGTTTTTGGCCGGCACGTCGGGGTGGACCACAAACAAGCTAGGCACTTTGGCCAGCAAGGTCACAGGGGCGAAGTCGTGGTTCACGTCGTAGCCGGTGTTGGCAAAGATGTAGGGGTTGACCGCCAGCGAGCCCACATGGCCCAGGATGACGGTGTGACCGTCCCCCGCCGCGCGCGCCACCTCTTGCATGGCGGGCACGCCGCCGCCGCCCGCCTTGTTGTCGAGTACGACGGGAAAGGGCAGCTGGCGCGACAGCTCTTGGGCCACCGTGCGCGCCACGATGTCGGACGTGCCGCCAGGCACAAAGGGCACCACAAAGCGAATCGGTTTGCTGGGCCAGCTCTGCGCGTGTGCGTGCTGCCCCAGCGCGCCCAAGCTCGCCGCGACGCTGGCCTGTAGCCATTGGCGGCGGTGTGGGTTGAAGGTGTGCGGCATCAGGGTCTCTCGGTGGGTGCTGCGATTCTGACCACCCGCAAGCCGCTTGCCGACTGGCGGGCGTCCAGTCGGTGACAGCCCTTTCCAAGAGGTTTGCAAGAGGGCTGCAACAGGCCAGCCAGATGGCGCAGGCCTTGACTCAGAATTTGGTTCAGACCCAAGGCCGCGCCGGGTGCAGTGGGTCCCACGGCAGGCAGCTTTGCAGCCGCAATGCCAGGCCCAATAGCCGGTCGTCGCTGTGTTGGGCGGTGGCCAGTTGCAAGGCCATGGGCAGGCCACTGCTGTGCAGGCCCATGGGCAGGGTGAGTGCCGGGTGGCCGGTGAGGCTGTAGAGCCGGTTGCAACTGCTGCGCTGGCCGGTGGGGTTGTGCATCAAGGCTTCCAGTGTTTCGGGTGGCATTTCGCGCCCGGGCGACAGCAGCACATCCACCTGCTGGGTCAGCACCTGTTCAAGCGCTTGTTCAAGTTGCCAGCGGGTGACGTTGGCTTGCCAATGGTCTTGTGGGGTCACCTCGGCGGCGCTCACCAAGCGGCGGCGCAGGCCTTGGCCCAGCAGCTGCGGCTGGTCGCGCACCCAGTGCTGCAACTGTTGGTAGCCCTGAAAGCCAATCAAGGTGTTGGCCAGGCTCACGGCTTGGTCGCTGCCCTCGAGGTCGATGTCCATGACGTGCGCGCCGCTGGCGCGGCAGCGTGCCAGCACCGCTTCAAAGCATTGCCAAATTTCGGGGTCGTGGGCTTGCGTTTGCAACTGGCGGCGCATCACGCCAATGCGCAGGCCGGGCAAGGCGGTGCGCGGTGGGGGTAAGGTGCCTGAGGATGCGCTGGCTTGTGGCGAGGGCGCACCAGACGCACCAGACGTGTGGGGTGTGTGCACGGTGGGCGCAGCTGCCGCGTCACCGCGCATGGCGGCAAACATCCACACCGCATCGCCCACGCTGCGCGTGAGCAGGCCCACATGGTCCATGCTGGGCGCCAGTGGAATCACCCCGTCCATGGGCAGCACGCCCCGGGTGGGCTTGAAGCCCACCAAGCCGCAGGCGGCGGCGGGGTGACGCACCGAGCCGCCGGTGTCGGTGCCGGTGGCGCCCAAGCAAAATCCGGCGGCCACCGCGGTGCCCGAGCCACTGCTCGAACTCCCGGGCATGTGCTGCGGGTTCCACGGATTGCGGGCGGGAGGAAACACATCGTCAGAGGCGGGTGAGCCAAAGGCAAATTCATGGCAGGCGGTTTTGCCTAGGCTGATGGCACCTGCTTTGGCCAAGCGCTGTACCACCACCGCGTCGGTGTCGGGCACCCAGTGTTCCAGCGCGCGTGAGTGCGCGGTGGTGCGCACGCCACGCGTGAGCAACACATCTTTGTGGGCGATGGGAATGCCATGCATCGGTCCGCGCCAGTGGCCTGCGGCGATCTCGCGCGTGGCCTGCTCGGCCTGTGCCAAGGCTGCGTCGGCCGTGCGGGTGATGAAGGCGTGAAGCTGAGGCTCTTGCGCGTCGGTGCGCGTCAAGCACGCCTGCACCAGCTGCAGCGGTGTCAGCGCGCGGGTGCGCAGCAGCTCACCCGCTTGCGCGATCGACAAGGCATGCAGCGGCACATCCATCGCGGGCATCACGTGCGTGGTGTGCCGGTGAGCGCCTGTTGCTCAAACCAATCACAGATTTGTTGGCCATTCCAAAATACCACGTCGTCGCGGCCGCTGAGGAACTCCAGCATTTCTTCAAAGTAGCGAATGCGGTGTGAGGCACCCGAAATGTACGGGTGCACCCCAAAGGCCAGAATGCGCGCGCCGTTGGCCGAGTCCATGTAGAGGCGGTCAAAGGCATCGCGGGTGCGGTTGAGCATGGCGTCGGAGGCTTGGTGGGCGGTCAGCATGATGCCGATGTCGTTGAGCTCAATTGTGTAAGGCACCGACACCAAGCGGCCATGGCGGGTGTTGACGAATTGCGGCTGATCATCGAGCACCCAGTCGCCAAACCACTGCATGCCGAGTTCTTTGATCAGATCCGGCGTGACAAAGGTTTGGCTGCGGCCTGGGCCCAACCAGCCTTTGGGGCGCTGGCCGGTGAAGCGGGTCAAGACGTCGAGCGTCTGTTCCATCATGGCGCGCTGGTCGGTGATTTTTTGAATCGGAATTTGTTCGTAGCAGTGGGCCATGAACTCCCAGCCTGCATCGAGGGCTGCTTGTGGCACGCGGGGGCGGGTTTCGCACACCTTGGCGTTGATCGACATGGTGGGTTGGATGTTGTAGCGCTTGAAGGCGTCGAGCAAGCGCCAAAAGCCCACCCGCATGCCGTACTCATGCCAGGTCCAGTTGGGCACATCGGGCACTGGCGCCACACCGCCGGGCGGGGGCGAGGCCATGCGGGGCATGGGGCGTGCAATGTCCCATTCTTCGATGTTGACCACCGGCCACACCACCACGCGTGCGCCGCCTGGCAGTTGCAAGGGAGGGCGGTCGACGATGGCTGAAAAATCAAGCCGCTCGTGCGGGCGCCATGCGTTGGCTTCTTCGTCTGACATGAGAGAGGTGTCCTTGTGTGAGAGTGGGAGTGGTTTATTGAATGCCGCCTGGAATGGCGGCTGCAATTTGGCGCAGCTTGTCGGTCTCGGTGCGAATTTCGCGCACCAGCTGCTCGGGCGTGCTGCCCACCAGGGTCATGCCCATGGCGGTGAGTTTGCGTTGGGTCTCGGGCTCGGCCAGCACGGTGCGCACGGCGGCGTTCAAGCGGGCTTGAATTTCAGGGGCCATGCCCTTGGGGCCAAACAAGCCCACCCAGTAGGTCAAGTCATAGCCCGGCAAGCCCGCTTCAGCCAGGGTGGGCATGTCTGGAAAACGCGGGTCGCGAATGGCGCTGGTGGTGCCCAAAAATCGCACCTTGCCCGCATCGATTTGGGTTTTGGCAGCGCCGTCAAAAATGACTTGGCACACGCCCGCGAGCACGTCTTGCATGCCAGGGCCGGAGCCTTTGTAGGGCACATGGACCATGCTGGTCTTGGCCATGCCGTTGAACAACTCACCTGCAAAGTGCAAGCCGCTGCCCATGCCCGAGGAGGCGTAGTTGACCTTGCCGGGGTTGGCGCGTGCGTAGGCGATGAACTCTTGCAGGTTGCGCGCGGGCACCGAGGGGTGGGTGACCATGAGCAAGCCATAGCTGCCCACCAGCGAGACGGGCGTGAAGTCGGCCACCGGGTCATACGACAAGTTCTTTTCGGTCACCGCCATGTAGGTGTGGGTGCCGTTGGTGGTCATCAGCAATTGGTAGCCGTCGGGGGTGGCGCGGCTGATGACTTCGCTGCCAATGCGCCCGCCCCCGCCCGCGCGGTTGTCGATGACGATGGCCTGTCCGAGCGCACGTGACATGCCTTCAGCCAAGATGCGAGAGGCTTGGTCAGAAAAGCCACCTGCCGCATAGGGCACCACCATCTTGATGGGGCGGTTGGGATAGGCCTGGGCCAGCGCCCCTGCGCTGCATGCGATGGCGCACACCGTGAGAAGCGTTTGTGCGGCGTAGAGGGGCCATCGGCGCATGCTCATGAGTTCTCCTGCTAGGTAGGGGTTGTCAAAGGTGGCGCAGTATGCGCTGAGGTGTTTCTATGTGCAATCGGCGTAAAACCCCAACGTGTCGAGTCGCAAAGGCTACACATCTGAGCGCTTGCGACGCTACGACTTGGCGTGAGCGCCGTCAAAATCGCCGCACATCCAAGACCTGCGTTGTCAACCCGTACCCACACCGAGAGACAAGATGAAACACCTGCGTACTTCGTTTTTTCAATGGCTGTGTTGTGTCGTTGGTGCCTTACTGGCACTGACGGTGCTCAATGCCCAGGCTCAGACCCCAGCGTCAACCTATCCCAACAAAGCGATTCGTTTGGTGGTGCCTTTTGGGCCGGGTGGTTCGGGCGATATCACCGCGCGTGCGTTTGCGCAGTATCTCGAAGCGCAAACCAAGCAGCCCGTGGTGATTGACAACCGGGCGGGGGCCAACGGCATCTTGGGTACCGAGATGGTGAAGAACGCACCCGCCGATGGCTACACCATGTTGTTGACCACCAACACCACCTTGGCTGCCAACTTGAGCTTGTACAAAAAAGTGCCCTACGACCCGCTCAAAGATTTGGACCATGTGGGCATGTTTGGCACCGCAGCGTCGGTGGCCTTGGTGCTCAAAGGCTCAGGCATCAATTCGGTGGCCGATTTGGTGAGCTATTCCAAGGCCAACCCGGACAAAGTGTTTTATGGCCACTACAACTCGGCTTCGCAAATGACGGCAGAAATGTTTCGCGTCAAAACCGGTGCGCCCATGACCGGCGTGCCCTACAAAGCCATTGGCTCAGCGCTGCAAGACTTTTATGGCAAACAGCTGCAAGTGATGTTCATCGAGTACCTGCCTGCGATGGCGCAAATCGACAACGGCAAGGTGCTGGCGTTGGGCGTGACCGCGCCGACACGCTTCAAGGCGTGGCCGCAAGTCCCCGCCATTGCTGAAACTTATCCCGGTTATGAGTTGGGCTTTTTCTTGGGCCTGGCCGCACCTGCTGGCATGCCGCCAGACGTGATGAAAAAAATGGAAGGCTGGTTGAACGCCGCCTTGAAAGACGAGGGCTTTTTGGCGCGCTTGAACCAACTGGGCTTGGAGCCTTCCAAGTTGTCACGCACCGACTACACCAAGTTTGTGGGCAGCGAGATCACGCGCTGGGCGCAAGTCATCAAAGACGCGGGCGTGCAGCCCGAATGAGCGGCAGAAATTTTCAATTGAAAACACAGAGAGAAACACCATGCGTTTAGGCTACTTCACCATGCCCTTGCACCCTTTGCATCGGGACACCACGGAAACGCTGCACGAAGATCGGCAAACCATCATCTATGCCGACCGCTTGGGCTTTTACGACGCATTCGTGGGCGAGCATTTGACCGACAAAGCCGAGAACGTCACCAACAGCTTGATGTTTTTGGCGACGCTGATTTTTGAAACGCAGAGCATCTTGCTCGGTTCGGGCACCAGCAATTTGTCGCATGCGCACCCCACCTTGATTGCCTCGCAAGCAGCCATGTTTGACCACCTGGCCAAAGGCCGCTTCATCTTTGGCATCAGCCCCGGTGCCTTGGCGTCTGACGCGGAATCTTTGGGCATGTTGGACCAAGATCGCAACAAATTGTTTGCCGAAGCCATCGACGTGATCTTGGCCATTTGGCAGCGCGACCCGCCCTATGACATTGACTTTGAGAACAACCGCTTCAAGGTCACCACCCGTCAAACGGCGGTGCCCGCAATTGGTCGCGGGGAGTTGATGAAGCCTTTCCAAAAACCCTATCCCGAAGTGGTGGGCACGGTGGTGGCGCCGTTCTCCAAGGGCGTGATCGCCATGGGCCAGCGCGACTTTCACCCCATGTCGGCCAACTTCTTGCTCTCGCACTGGTTGCCCAGCCACTGGGCCAACTACGCCGAAGGCAAGGCTTCGGTGGGCCAACAAGCCAAAGCCGCCGACTGGCGCGTGGCGCGCACGATTTTCGTCAGTGACGACGCCAGCACCGCCAAGCGCTACGGCCACGAAGACGCCAACAGCCCTTACCGCTACTACTACCAACAGATGTTGACGAAGATGAAGATCTCGAACCGTCACGTCATTTTCAAGCGCTCGCCCGACGAGGACGACAGCTTGTTGACCTTGGACCGCTTGATGGGCGATTTGGTGATCACCGGCACGGTCAATGAGGTGGTCGATCAAATCTTGGCGCTGCGCGAGACCGCTGGTGACTTTGGCGAAATCGTCTACGCGGGCATGGACTTGGTGGACCCCGCTTTGGGTCGCCGCTCCATGGAGTTGATGGCGCAAGAGGTGATGCCGCGTGTCAACCAAGCTTTGGGTTTGGGCTCGGTGATCAACGCTTAAATCAGGCGTTGTTTGGGCGCGTGTCCTGTGCGCTGGGCACCTCAAGCTCTGGGCAGTTGCACCACAAAGCTGGCACCGCCGCCTGGGCGGTCTTCGCAGTGCACTTCGCCACCGTGGCGCTGCACGATGGAGCGCACCAAGGCCAGCCCCAGGCCCACGCCACCATCGCGTTCGCTGGCGCCGGGCAGGCGATAAAACGGCTCAAAAATACGTTCTCGCAACTCGGGCGGCACGCCAGGACCACGGTCACACACCCGCAACACCACGCGGTTGGGCTCGCTGGGTTCGAGTTGCACCTCGATGTCTGCGGTGCCATAACGGCGCGCGTTTTCTAACAAATTGCGCAGCATGCGACGTAGCAGCTTGGGCACACCGGGCACGAGCAAACTTTGGGGTTGAGCCCCCAGCTCAAGTGCGGCGTTGACGCGCGCGCATTCTTCGCTGGCCAGGCCCGTCAGGTCGACGTTCTCCACCGTGCCAATGTCGGCCTCTTTGGCATCCAGTCGGCTGGCCAGCAAAATTTCGTCAATCAACTGATCCAGCTCGCCCACACTGCGCGAGATTTCTTCTTTCATGGTCGGCGAGGGTGTGTCGCCCATCAGCTCCAGCCCCATGCGAATGCGCGTGAGCGGCGAGCGCAATTCATGCGAGGCATTGGCCAGCAAGGACTTGTGCGAGGTGACCAGTTGCTCGACTTGCTCGGCGGCATGGTTGAAGCGTTCGGCCAGGTAAGCCACTTCGTCACCGCCGTGCACCGCCACGCGGGCAGACAAATTGCCAGTGCCCCATTGCTCGACGCCTTTTTGCAATTGTTCGAGCCGACGCGTCAACCGTCGCACGATGGGGTAGGTGGCCAAGGCCACAGCAAGGCCTACCAGACCGAGGGTCCAGAAAAAACCAAACGGCGGGCGCGTCCAAAACGACCGTTGCTGGCGTGGCAAGTGAATGTGGATGAGTTCGCCGTCTTGCATGCGCACCATGAATTCAGGCCCGGTGCCGAAGCGGCCAGGTGGTGGTGTATCCATGTCGGGTGAGTTGTGCATGCCTTGAGGGGGCATTGGCGTTGCAGGCCCGTCCCCCGCCTCCCTTTCCTGCGGGTGCAAAGGACGACGGCCTTGACCCACCACTTCCCCGGCTGCGTTGCGCAAGACCACTTCGCGCAAGGGTGGGTCTGCGCTGATGCGCGCCACCCACCCTGCCAACAGGGTGAGCAAGGCCACCGCCAACACCACGGCCAGCCAAATGCGCACATACAAGGGCAGGTGCAAGGCGCGGCTGGACGGGGTCACTTCGGGCATGGAGTTGTCAGTCTTGTTGTTTGGCAAACACGTAGCCCACGCCGCGCACCGTCAAGATACGTTTGGGTGTTTTGGCGTCGTCTTCAATGGCCGCGCGGATGCGGCCCATGTGGACGTCGATGGAGCGGTCAAATGCTTCTAACTCACGGCCACGCACGGCCTCCATGATTTGATCGCGCGAGAGCACGCGCCCGGCACGCTCGGCCAAGACCCACAGCAAATCAAACTGGTAGGACGTGAGATCACAGGGCTGGCCGCGCACGGTGACGCTGCGTGCGTCACGGTCGAGCACCAGCGAGCCAAACTTGAGAGGCTCTGCACCTGCGGCGCTTGTGTTGCCGGGTTGGTGGCGGCGCAGCACGGCGCGGATGCGCGCCAACAGCTCTCGCGGTTCGAACGGTTTGGGCAGGTAGTCGTCAGCCCCCAGTTCCAGGCCCACGATGCGGTCCATTGGGTCGCCCTTGGCGGTGAGCATGAGCACCGGTGTTTGTGCCAAGGTGCCAGGCAGGGCGCGGATGCGGCGGCACACTTCCAGTCCGTCGATGTCGGGCAGCATCAAGTCCAGCAGCACCAAGTCCACAGGGGTTTTGAGTGAGAGGCTGTGTTGCAACACATTCAAACCGCTTTGCCCGTTGGCCGCGTGCAGCACTTGAAAACCCGATTGGGTGAGGTACTCGCCCACCATCTGTGCGAGACGATGGTCATCTTCAATCATTAACAGTGTGTTCATGGTGTCTCCATCATGGACAAGCTTTGCCAAGACGCGCTTGCTGCTCTGTAAAGACTGTGTAAATCAATGTCTGCCCTCAGACGTGTTGGCTTGAACCGGCAGCACGCGTGAAGCCAGCCACACCAGCACCAGCACTGGTGCCCCTAGCAGGGCCGTGCTGGTGAAGAACGCTTCATAGCCATGGGCATCGACATACACGCCTGAAAACCCCGCCAGCCATTTGGGCGCGAGCAGCATCATGGAGCTGAACAAGGCGTATTGCGTGGCGGAGTAGTTGACGTTGGTCAGGCCCGAGAGATACGCAATGAAGGCCGCCGAGGCGATGCCGCTGGCCAGGTTGTCGGCGGAGATGATCCACACCAGCGCGGTCAGGTCATGCCCACGGGTGGCCAGCCAGGCAAACAGCAAGTTGGTCAGCGCGCTCAACACCGCGCCCAGCATCAAGATGCGCATGACACCCAGGCGCATCGACAACACACCGCCAATGAATGCCCCCAACAGCGTCATGACCACGCCAAATACTTTGGTGACGGCGGCCACTTCGTCTTTGGTGTAGCCCATATCCACGTAAAACGGATTGGCCATGATGCCCATCACCACATCGCTGATGCGGTAGACCGCGATCAACCCCAAGATCAAGGCGGCTTGCCAGCGGTAGCGGCCGATGAAGTCGGCAAAGGGTGCCACCAAGGCCTCTTGCAACCACGCCCGCAGGTTGCGTGCAGGGGGCGTGGGGCGTTGCGCAGGCTCTGGCGACAGCAACACGGTGAGTACCCCCAGCCCCATGGACGCCGCCATGACCAAGTAAGCGGTTTGCCACGCTGCGTGTTGGTAGCTGTTGCTGTCTGTGCCGGAGGCGCGTGCGGCCACCCACAACACACCGGCTCCGGCCCAAATCATGGCCAGTCGGTAACCGGTTTGGTAGGTGGCCGCCAAGGCTGCTTGGCGTTGCTGGTCGGCCGATTCGATGCGGTAGGCGTCAAGCGCAATGTCTTGGGTGGCTGAACCAAAGGCGACCAACAAGGCGCACCACACCACAGGCTCCAGGGCCTGCTGCGGGTCCAGCAGTGCCATGCCTACCAACCCGGCCACAACCACACTTTGCGCCAACAACAACCAGCTGCGGCGTCGCCCCAGCCAACGGTGCAACAGTGGCAAGGGCAAGAGGTCGACCAAAGGTGACCACACCCACTTGAAGGCGTAGGTCAAGCCGACCCAACTTAAAAATCCAATCGTGCTGCGGTCGATGCCCGCTTCCCGCAGCCTGAAACTCAAGGTACCTAACACCAACAGCAGGGGCAGCCCGGCCGAAAACCCCAGGCAGAGCATGCGCCACGAGGCAGGCTCCAAGTACACCCGCACCGCATCGTGCCAGCTTTGCGCGGGCTTGGCCGCAGGCTGCGCAGTTGGGGGACTTGTTGTATCGTTCATCGTCCTTATTTTCAGGCTTTCTGAGAGAGCTTTTTGCCATGCGTCTTCAACGTGCTGTTCTCCATGCTTGTTTGGCTTTTGTCTGTTGCGCACCCAGCGGTGCGTTGTTGGCGCGCGAGGGCGTGGAGGTGGGGCAAGAGTCGGCGTTTGCCAAACTGGTACCCGCTGCAGAGGTGGAGCAATCGTCCTTGCAGCAATACAGCCAAATGCTCAAACAGGCGGCAGAAAAAAATGCCTTGGGGCCTGCCGACCACCCGCAAGTGCTGCGCTTGCGTCGCATTGCCAAAGACTTGATTCCACACAGTTATGACTGGAACCCTCGCGCTCGCGAGTGGAAGTGGGAAGTGAACCTGATTGGCTCCAACCAAATCAACGCCTTTTGTATGCCCGGCGGCAAGATTGCGTTCTACACGGGCATCTTGAAGCAACTGGAGTTGACGGACGACGAAGTGGCCATGGTGATGGGCCACGAGATTGCCCATGCCTTGCGCGAACACGCGCGCGAGCGCATGGGCAAGTCGGCCGCCACCAATGGGCTGGCCACCATTGGCAGCACCGTGGCATCGGTGTTTTTTGGCGTCAACCCCAACTTGACCGACTTCGTGGCCAAGCAAGGGGCCAACTTGATCAACCTCAAATTCAGCCGCGACGACGAAACTGAAGCTGACTTGGTGGGCATGGAGTTGGCCGCTCGTGCGGGCTATGACCCGCGTGCGGGCGTGACGCTGTGGCAAAAAATGAGTGCGGCCAGCAAAGGGGCACCTCCGCAGTGGCTCAGTACTCACCCTTCGGGCACGACCCGGATTGATGAAATCCAGGCCAACTTGCCCAAAGTCTTGCCGCTGTACCAGCGGGCCAAAGACAGCAAGTAACACCGTCTAACCAAATGTAGGTGCGCAGCTCACGGCGGTGAGCTTTGCGCGGCATGGCGCTGTCCGAAGCGCGGCGGTGATTCGTTTTTCGCAAATCACCTTCAAGATTTTCTTGAAACGCTAAAAGTTACTAAAAATGTCTCTATAAAACAACGATTTAGGAGATTTTGTTAACCAAATAGTTTTATGCATGGTGTTTGCACAGAGTACGCCATAACATACATCCAACGTATTACTTTTTATATCTAAATGACAAAAATCAATACCTTGGGGCTACACAGTTCGGGAAATGGTTTGCATTTCAAAAAGCCGCCCAAGCCGATTGATTTTGGGTTGTCGTTGCAAAAAGTGACAGAAGGCCAATTGCGTGAGTACGCCAAAGCCAAGGCCGTGAAAGAGGAGTCCATTGTTCAAACAGACGAAGGATTCATATTGACCTTCACCTTGTCTTGGGCATCGGGTGTTTTTACCCTGTTCACGGTCAGAGGCGGTCGTCCTCGCACGTTTGTCTCGCTGGATCGGATGCTTCGATTTTTGGATTCAGAAAACCTGCTTCTGAAAGAAGTGACCCTCAAATTGATGCCAACGCTGAGTCAAGTCAGCACAAAACAATGAACGCCTGGCTTCCATTTTTTCGACAAGGCATTGCCGCTGTGTGCGTCATGTGTTGGTTGTCGCCCGCCTATGCCAAAGACGAGGCTGGTTTGGATAGCCTGCAACAACTGGTCACGCAGTGGCAACAAGGCATTGCCTTGGGTGATCTGGCTATGTTGTTGCCCCTGTATGTCAGCGCTGACCAAGCCAAGGTGGCTCAGGCACTTCCGTTTGTGAAAACTGGCCAAACGACCTTGCCGTTTGCTGCAGAAATGGTGGATGGTCGTTGGCTCATGCGCGGGGACGACATTCAGGTGCCTGATGTGCCCTTGCCGATCCAATTCGCAGCGGTGCTCACGCCTGAGCCCCGAACTGTGGCGCAGCTTGAACCTTCGGTGACCACCGTGCTGCCAGCAACGCCAGTGCCCGTGTTGGCTCAGCCGATAGTGATAGATAACCAGCCAGCCATCGTGTTACCTGCTACCCCACCTGTTGTGCCTGTGCAAGCCAAAGACAACGCCGTGTCAGATCAGCCTGCGCCGCTTGCCGTGCAACAGCAAACCTATTCGGTGGGGCTGTCCGATCAGAACTTTCGCAAGGTGTTGACGCGTTGGGCCAATACGTCGGGTTGGATGTTTGAGCCGGAGCACTGGAGCGTGGCGCGTGATATTCCAGTGGGCGGGACGGATTCGGTGATGGCTGATTTCAAGACCGCCGTGAGGCGTTTGCTCAAAAGCACTTTGTTGACAGATTTGCCAGTGCAGCCTTGCTTTTATTCGAACAAGGTGTTGCGTGTAATTCCTGCGTCTGAGCTTTGCTCGCGTACAGAAAATTAAAGGGCGGCACACCTCGTGAAATTCTTTCAATATATCGCGATCATCGCCGTCACGCTGACAAGCAGTGGCTGTGGCACCTTTGTTGCAAGTCAGCAAATCAAAACAGATTTTGCGGACATGACCAATACGGCCAACACCATGCAGCAAGCGGTGACTCAGCGTGCCAAAAATTATTCGGCACAAGCCATTCAACAGCAAGATGTGGACGAACCCTGGTTGGCGGGTAAGAGTGTTCCGCTGTCGCGCGATGTGGCTTTGCCCGCCGTGTTGCGAACACGTTTGCGCTTGAAAGGTGAGACGCTTGACGCCTTGGGGCAGACCAAAATCACGGCGCTCACCCCAGAGTGCAACCCCAGCAACTACACCTTGCAGCGCTTGGCCAGTTGCATCATGGCGCTGGTTGGAGTTCCGGTACGCATCAAACCGGAAGCACTACTGCCCGTGTCGCAATTTGCTTTGCGTCGTGGTGCTGGAGGCGGCGGCGGAGCAGCACCCGCAGGGGGTGGCGTTGGCGGCGCGCCCCAAGCTGACTTGTTGACAATTCCTCCGGTGGATATAGAGCTTAACGCCTTGCTCGACTTGGCCGATGCCACCTGGGGCGTTAACCATCGCCTCACGGACACTGGCACGATTGAAATCTACCGACTTGAATCTCGTGTACTCCGTCTGAAAGCTTTGGCGCAGCGAATTCCCTCCACAGTCACGTCCTCTGCAGGGTTCAAAGACGAGTCTAAAACCACTTACGAAAACACAGCGGTCGACGTGCTGACAAGTATCAAAACCTCATTGACGGCGCTAGGTACCCAGGCTGGAACGATCGACATCAACTTAGACACCAAGTCCGTGGTGGTCGTCGACACGCCTGAGGCCATTGCCAGGATCGAGGCTTATCTTGAGTCAGAGAACAAGCGCTTGACGCGCCGCATCACGCTTATCTTTGAAGAGCTGTATGTCACGAACGTCCAAGGGCGTGAGGCTGTAATTGACTGGAATGTGTTGTACACAAAAACCAATGGTGCAACTGGAAGTTTGACCTCGCCTGGTAGTTTGGCTACGCTGAATGGTGGCAAGGTGGGGTTCAGTGCTGCAACTATGGGCGACTACGCCGGATCGACGGGATTTATCAGAGCTTTGAGTGAAATGGGCTTGATGGTCAACCGCAGAACCTTTCCTATTTCTACTTTGTCGGGCAATGCGCAAACCATTGGTTTGCCTACCGTGTTTGACTATGTGGCTTCGGTGACCAGTAGCACAACCACCTCCACATCAGGTACCTACAGCGCGCCGACGGTGACACAAAAAGAAGACAAATACGGGGTGTTTTTAACTGTTACCCCAGAGGCTCAAGATGACGGCCAAATTTTGATTGGTCTGAACTTGGCGGATCGCTCAGGCACCTTAACGGGCTATACCGTGCAAGTCAACGGCTCGGGTACCACGGTCCAGCAACGCAACATCAAAGAGGCCAACCTCACCGCGCGCACGGTGGTGCGCTCAGGGGTGACGCACCTGGTGGGGGGGCTGGATGAAGCCCTCAATACGGCATCGGCCCGTCGTATGGACGAAAACGCGCCGATTGTTCTGGGCGGCTCTGACCTGACCAGTCAAACGACACGGCGCATTGTGTTGTTGGTCACAGCCATCGCAGAAGACAGCATTTGATATGGCAACACTGGCACTTTTTAATTTGATGCGAAAGAAAGAGGGTGCGGACGCTGCATCCAAGCAGGCCTCGTCGGACCGATTTGCAGCACGTCCATTGCAATTTGTGCAGAGTGCCAACGCCAGCCGAACATTGGTGCTGGGTTTGAACTGGCGTGCGATTTTGATTTCCGGTGGCGCACAGGCGGCTTTACAGAAAGCCAGATCAGCGGGTGCCACACACTATTGCATGCTGGGCACACAAACCTTGGCGTATGGAAAAGTTCCATTGGGCAAAGGGGCCCCTGACATTCCAGAACAAGCCTATCCAGCCGCTTTGCTGGCCAGTCGTCTGACATCTGGCGACGCATTGTTCGCTTTGACCTTGAGTTCCACAGAAGTGTGGGTCGCTGTGATTCGCAATGGTCGCCCCTACGGTATGGATGAAGTGTTGGCAGACCCGGGTGGCAGTTTGACGGTGATCGCCCGTGACTGGTTGGTCGAAAAGTTGGGTCAATACACCCAAGCTGCTGTGTATTCGGATATTGATCTGGGTGCGTTTGATTTCAAAATCCAAAACTGCTCTTTGGCCAATTTGATGACGGCCACCACGATGGCCGGTGATCGGCTGTTGAAGCTGCCCCCTGTCAGTTGGTTGGCCAAGATAGAAATACCCAAGCCTGTGTTCAAAGTGTTGGCTGTTTTGGTGCTTCTGTGGTTGGCTAACAAGGCTTATGACCTGTGGTCTGCGCAAGTGGCTGATGAGCTCAGGGCCATGAAAAAAACCCAAGAATTGCAAGTGGATGACCCAGCCATACGTTGGCCTCAAGCTATGGCGGAGTTTGCTCGTTCACGAGCCCATCCCGGCTTAGAAGGCCTGCGGGTTGTTCGCAAAAGCCTAGGTCAATTGCCGCTTCATTGGAAAGGCTGGAAATTGGGCAGCGCGAACTGCAAAGCACAACCCCCTGCGGCTGGACAACAAGTTTGGGATTGTTCTGCAAGCTACACGCCAGAAGCCAAGTCAGGTGCTGGTACCAATGCAGACCTGAAAGCGTCAATGCCCGAGGGGTTTGATATCAAATTTGAGTCTATGCAGCAGGTGTCTTTGGAGTGGAAGCCAGTCTACAAGGTGGAGCCTTTGGACTTGAACAAACTTCTCACCAGAAATCAACACTCATTAGAAACAGCGTCGCAACTGCAAACCTTGCTTCCGGCCATGTCGAGCATACCCAGCTTGTCTTTCACGTCTTCGGGCGTATCGCCGCCTAAAAGCAATTCGGGGGCCGATATTCCTAAACCTGCCAACATTGTGTTGCCCAGCGAGGCACCTTTCAGTATCAGTGGCCCTTTGCGAACCATAGACACGCTGGTTGACCGTGGCATTGCCGCAGAGTGGCGCGCGCTGTCGCTCACCTATGCTGCTATGTCTGGTCCAGTGAACACCTTGCTTGGCTCTGCTTTGCAAGTACAGATCAGTGGGGTGCTGTATGCCAAGGACTAACTTCAAACAGGTGCTTGCTTTACTCGCCATGTGTGGCGTCATCCAGGCGTATGCACAAACCGGCACGGTGATGACCAGTGCCCAAACGGTCGAAGCTCTGTTGCAAGCAGAAAACAAAGCCGTGTTTGAGCGCGCCAATCCAGCCTCTGCGCCAGCGCAGGCACGTCAAATTGCGGCCAGCGAAGTAGAGCTTACTTTGCTGTCGGTCTACGGCCTGGGCTCGGAACTACAGGTGGATTTGAAGTATGGCGACCTTCGTTTTAAAAGATTGGTTGTTGGCGACCACGCAGGGCCTTGGGTGGTGGCCGCTATTCATGGCATGTGTGTGGATTTGGTGGGTGCTGATGCATTAAAAAACAAAACCAGACAAGTAGTGTGTTGGACCTTGTCGGCCTCTGTCGACCCGCGCCCATCAGTGGCACCGTCGCCTGCAGGTGCGCTACCCGTAGGAGCGCCACCCACAGGACCGTTGCCCACAGGCGCGTTGTCTCCTGTTGGCTCAATCGCCGACCCTTCGCTTTTGCAAGGCCTCATGTCTGGCATGCCTCTCGGGCGGCCTACGACAGATGCGCGCCTATCTGCGCCTAAACAGTGAGAGCTTTCACCATGTTTGCCTTCAGTCATAACAAACCAAACCCAAGTTCGGATACGCCAGTTGTCCGGCTGGTACGCACGCTGGGCGCATCCACAAGTGAACATGGCTCGGAGAACAGCCAATCACGCAAGCATTCTGCGTTCACAAACTTTGGCCCTTATCGTGTTGCGGTTGGAGAAATCAATCGGTTTGAAGACTTGGTTCATGTGCCTTTTGAAGCTTGTTTAAATGGTGCGTTGTCGCTTTCAACACACTTGTTTGTGTCGGTTGCGATGATTCAGTCTTCGAAGGTCAATAAAAACGCCATTTTGCTGGTCGCGCCCACCGTCACTGTGGATGATATCAACAGCTACGTCGAGATATTGACGGAGCACGGGTGGTCCTTGCCAGAGCAAGGGCCTGTCGCGTGGCGCGCTGCACCGTCGATCATCATGGCGGTGAGCCAAGGGCATGCTGGCAACCACAGCGCAGGCGTGTCGCTGGGGGACAGTGGCAAAAGCGCTTTGTGGCAATCGTTTGTCGATGTCACCCAATGGGCGTTTGACCAAGGCGCCAACGACATTGACTTTGCGGTTTACAGCCATGAGCCGATGTCCCAAGTGGCTTTCAAAATTGATGGCCGATACCTACAGCCCGAGCGTTGGAGGTTGCCCACAGACACCGTGTTGCAAATGTTGGGCATTGCCTGGCAACGAGGGGACGGTGGAAGTGACGCCACCTTTCAGCAGCGCATTGAGCAGCAGTGTCAGCTGCAAATTGACTTGGCCAACAACGTGCGCGTGCGGTTGCGTTGGTCGGGCATGGCGACAGACAAAGGCCCCGTCATCACCTTGCGTTTGCAAAAGCTGGGTGCTGCTGCCGTGGTCCGAACCTTAGAGGGTGCGGGTTATTTGCCCTGGCACTTAGACGTGTTCAATCGAGCGCTTCATACGAAAGGCGGGCTGACCACACTCGCTGGCACGGTGGGCTCAGGCAAGTCGGTGACCACCGCCATTTTGATGGGCATGTTGCCAAGCCACATCAAAAAGGTGACCTTTGAAGACCCGGTGGAGCTAGACATGCCGGGGGTCTACCAAAAAACCATCATCCGTGATTTGGTGCAAACCGGCGAAGGCTCCAACTCTTCTTTTGCGGCTGGGGTGCGTGCGCTGTTTCGCTCGGCTTTGGATGTGTTCATGCTGGGTGAAATACGCGACCCAGAGGGCGCACGCGTGGCCCGTGCGGTGTTGGAGTCTGGGCACTCGGTGTTCACCACCACCCACGCGCCCAGCGCCTTGGGTATTTTTTCAAAGTTTGTCAGCCCGCAAGTGGGTATTCCCGTCGATGTGTTGGCCACGCCCGGCAACATTCGTTTGAATGTGTACCAGGCGCTACTGCCCAAAAATTGTCCGCATTGCGCACTCTCCCCCACGGATTACATCCTTGAGTTCAAACTCGACTCGGTGGCGCTCAATGAGCACCATCACTACATGGACCGCTTTGAGCGCTTGTACCAATTCGACAGCAACAAGCTCAAACTGCGGAACGCCAACGGTTGCCCGCACTGCGTCAACAAAGACTTGTCTGCACTCACCGGTTTTTCTGGTCGCACCATCGCGTGCGAGATGGTGGAGCCCGATGAAAACATTTGCGAGTTTTTGCTGGCTGGTAACCACGTGCAGCTGTTTCGGTATTGGCGTGAGTTGTCTAACAACAAGTTTGACAACCCTGACTTCACAGGCAAAACCGCCATGGAGTCAGCCATTTACAAAGCTTCATGTGGCGAGGTTGACCCAAGAGAGATCGAGCTTCAGTTTGAAAGCTTTGCTGCCATTGAGCACAAGCGTGGCGTCGCGCAGCGGCCACGTGTCCATCCGGTTGCAGTCCCTCACGCCAAGACAGAGATTGCACCATGAGCGATCTCACATTGCTTGAAAAAAGAGCGGTCGGCAAGTTCCACAAAAGCCGCGCTGAATACTACGAAGACATGGCGTCGCTGTTGGTGACGACCAATCGCAAAATGCTGTCAATCTTTGAGTCGGACAGCACAAGATTTGAAGGCACACCGCGTGGCGTGTTGTCCGCATTGTGGGCACAACGCTTCATTGACAACGGTGCCAATTTGGCAAGTGCCTGGCAAGGCACGTTGCCAGACCAAGAGCTTTCTATTCTGTATGTTTTGCAAGATGCGGGCAACGATGCGATTCCTTCCGCATTGCGTGACTTGGCCACGATGGCGCGCCTTGTGGACAAAATGCGTGCGGCCGTGTTCACCACCCTAGGCGTTGGACTTTTAGCCTTATCGCTGGCCGTGGGGGCGCTTACTTTATTGCCTGGTTTTGCGGTGGATGCTTTGAAGGCCTCTATGGACATACCCGTTTCTTACTGGGGACCTGTTGGGACAGCAATGTTGACTTGGGATGAGCTGGTACGTACTTGGTGCGTGCCAGTTGGTGTGGGGCTGATGCTGGGTGTGACTTGGGTGGTGTGGTCTATCGACAACTGGGTTGGACCGGGGCGTGAAGTGGCAGACCGGGTCATCGTTTTGTACCGGATGGTGCGCGATGTCACGGCTGTACGGTTTTTGATGACCATGAGCACACTGACACAAAAACGTGGCAATGTGATGAGCACCTTGGAAGAGGGTTTGCTCAGCCTCACCGAGAGCAATATTTCAGCTTGGTTTCAATGGCGGATTGAGCAAATGCTGGACCGAATTGCCGATACGGGTGCCACAACCTGTGAGGTTTTTGATGCCGGGCTTCTCTCGCAAGAAATGTACTGGCGCTTGCGAGACGTGGAGGAAGGCCGCGGGTTTGCTGCCGCTTTTGAAGTCACCAGTCAATATGTGGCGGCAGACTTGGTTCCACGTTTGATTGCGCGTTTGTCGTTTTGGCGTTGGGCTTTGCTGCTGCTGGGCGTGGCGTGTACAGGCGGCATGGCCTTTTGGATTCAAACAGCAAGCTATGAAATGAAAGGGGCTGCGATGAACTATATGAAATAGACAAATTGAAAAAAAATCAATTTCTCAAGCGATAGCAACTTAAACGATCCAACTTATCAAAGGAACTCATCATGAAAAACCATCAACCACCTACGCTGGCACAGCCAGCGGCAATGCCAGCAGCCGCCAAAAAAGGCCGTCAGAGGGGTTTTACCCTGATTGAACTGGGTATTGTGTTGACCATCGTGGCCATCTTGGCGTTGTTTGCCGTACCTAAAGTACGCGGATTCATTATCAGTGGAAAGGTTCAATCTACCGGCGATGACTTAACGGCAGCGGTCGCAAGGATTCGCGGTAATGGTACAGGTATGGCTACGACGCCTACCTACTCAAACATTGACTCCACCGTGCTGTCAAAGGCCCTACTGACCCGTACCAACGCATTCACCGCAAATGGGACAACTGTATATCACAAAATTGGCGACAGTGCGTCTGCGGTGACAGCAGCTCCTGCAACGATCACTGCATCTAACGATGCTTTTACAGTTAGTTTTAGTGGTGTCAACATTGCAGCTTGCCCTGATCTGGCAAGTAATTTGCAGTCTTTGGCTGAAGTCATCACGGTTGCAGGTACTACTGTGAAGGCCAGTTCCGCCGCAACGCTAGACGCTCAATTAGCAGCCACTAAATGCACTGACGGCGATACAAACAGCTTCGTTTTCACCTTCCGTTGATCTGGTGATTTGAATGTCTGAAAAGCCCACACCTCATGCAAGCGTAGGCATTTTGCGATGTCACTTCGAGAGGTGTGGCCCTTCACTTTGTATCGTGAGAAATTCATTATGAGCAAAAGTCGTCAGAGGGGCTTCACCCTGATTGAGCTGGGCATTGTGTTGACCATCGTAGCCATTCTGACGCTGTTTGCCGTGCCTAAAGTGCGTGGATTCATCATCACTGGAAAGGTCCAATCGACCGGCGATGACTTAACGACAGCGGTCGCAAGGATTCGCGGTAATGCTGCGGGTATAGCAGCGGTACCCGCCTACACAAGCATGACTACCGCCGTGCTGGCAAAGGCCTTAGTGAACCGTACCAACGCATTCACCGTAGATGCAACTGTAACAACTATTTATCACAAAATTGGTAGCAGCACGGCTGCGGTGACAACAGCTCCTGCGACGATCACTGCATCTAACGATGCTTTTACAGTTACTTTTAGTAATGTCAACATTTCAGCCTGCCCTGATCTGGCAACTAATTTGCAGTCTGCGGCTGAAGTCATCACGGTTGGAGGTACTACTGTGAAGGCCAATGCCAGCGCCACGCTAGATGCTCAAACAGCCGCCACTAAATGCTCAGACGGCGACAACAACACATTCGTTTTCACCTTCCGTTGATCGAACTTTGAATGCTTAAAAAGCCCACACCTCATGCGAGCCTAGGCATCATGCGATGCAAGGTTGCAAGAGGGGTGGTGCCTGTTTTCAAACAGTGGGGCTTCACCCTGATTGAGCTGAGCATTGTGTTGACCATCGTGGCTGTTCTGACGTTGTTTGCTGTGCCTAAAGCACGTAGCTTAATTCTCGGTGCGAAGGTTCAACCGACGGCGGATGAACTTGCCTCTGCGGTGGCAAGAATTCGTACCAACAACACAACCAATGGCACGGCGTCTTATGGGGGGGTCACGGCGGCATTGCTGTCGACCACCATGATGTACCGCACCAATGCATTCACGGCAAATGGAACGACCCTTTATCACAAAATTGGCAGCAGTACGACAGCGGTGACCACTGCCACAACAAGCATAGCCGCTAGCAGCGATGCGTTCACGGTGACTCTTGACGCGGTCAATATTGCGGCTTGTCCAGAGTTAGCTACCGCGTTGCAGACAGTGGCAGAAATCATCGCCATGGGCCCTACAGGCGGGTCGCTGACAACCGTGAAAGCCTCTGCAAGTGCCACTTTTAATGGGCAAGTGGCCGCTGGTCTTTGCACTGACGGCGACACCAACAAGTTTGTTTTCACCTTCCGGTGATCGGTTGATTTGAATGTCAAACAACACAACACCTCATGCAAATCTAGCCATCTTGCGATGTGCTTTCGCGCAGGAGATGGTTTTGGCAAAGCGGCAAAGAGGTTACTCTTCGTTGGTAGAACTGGCGATCACCTTGGTTGTGGTGGCGTTCATCGCCATATTTGCGCGAGGCAAGGTATTACAGGATATGGATGATTCTGCGGCTGCTGCAACAGGCGCTTATATGGTGGCCGCATCGGTTGGATTGCAAAGATACCTGATTCTGAACGTCAGCGGGTTGACGGCATATGCGAACACTGCTTCCTTGACACCTACATTGGCAGCCTTGCAGGCGGCTACGTTAGATGGAGTGCCGCTGATTGCCACCACTTTTGCTAGCTTGTCTCCGACAGGGCAAGAGTTGCGTTTTGATATCACGCGAGCGTCCCCATGCAGCTCTGGGCAAACCTGTGCCATCGTGCAAGCCACGGCTTGCTTGAAAACTGCCTTGAGTGTGAGGGGGCAGGTACGCGATGATTTGGCGACCCAAGCCATGATGAGCATGAATGGCATGGGTGGGCGAAGCTTTGCTGGCAGTGCTGGGTATATCAATGGCCCAACGTTGGCAACCAACACAGTCACTAATCCGGTTACTAACACGGCAGGTATTTTGTGTGCGGTATATAACACCAACACCTTCTACAACTTCTTTGCACGCACCAGCGAATCAAGGACATTGAATTTTTCTGGTCCGCTCAACACCACAGGTGCTGTCACGGCAACAGGGACGTTCACTGCCACAGGCACTGTAGATGCCAGTAATGGCACATTGGTCATTCCAGCGGTAACTGCTAGCGCAACATGCAGCACGTCAGGTGCGATGGGCTGGGTATCAAGCGGGAGTAGTTATTTACCAGCTCGCTGTAGCGGTACAACATGGGTTGCAACAGGCGGAGGACTGCCGATTTCTACCGCGGGTACGACCTGCACTACAGCCGGGACTCTGGCCGCAACAGCTGCCGGAGCCACATTGATTTGTCAAGGAACAACTTTGGCCTATGTAGATTTCGTCAGCCGTATGGGTAGCTTGGTGGCGATGGAGTCACTGATTGTGTCCAACGGCTCAACGGTTACCAAACCTACTTGTGCTGTTGCAGGTGTTAATTCGGCCATTTATTTATTCCCTGTGACCGATGTGCAAACCAACCAGATTGTGTACAGGAGTGCAACTGACAACACCACTTCTTGGTCGATTTCAATACTAGACGCCAATGGAAATGCGATTCAAGGTGATGCGCTTGCAATGACATATTGTGTTTATTGATGTTTCAACTGTAAATAAGGAAATGTATGAAAAACTTTAAATTGTGTGTCTGCTATTTCACAGCTATCGCACTTGCCGCGTTGTGCACCAACACTGTTCAATCTGCAGCAGTGGTCGATTTCACACGTACAAACCGTGGCAGCGGCAGCGTCGTGATACCCACCAAGCCCAGCATTACGTGCGACAGCAGTCTTTCATGGACATGTCTGTTCACGGCAACAGACGCTTTGTCGTACAGGTACGTGTATAACGTCGCAGTCGCGCATATCAATGCAGACGGCAGTATCTATTTGCAAGAGATTGGTGACAGCGCAGACACATCAGATTATTGGAGTGTGACCCTTCCTGCTTGGTACGTCAGCAACGGCTTGACCAGCTACTCTTTGGTTGGCACGGATTGCACGTTCACCATCAAGCCCACCATCAGTGCCGGAAATGTGTCAGATTGGACTTTGTCTGTTCGAGGAAAGAAGACGAGCACCATTGTTGGTAAGGACACGGTTACGACGACTACTTGTGGCGGCGATACTGACCAGTCAGGTAAGGGTGGCAAGTCCGGTAAAGAAAAAACCGGCCCTTCAGGCAAAGGCCCAGGACCTAAGTGATGAGCCGTGTGGGTGGGCTCACGTCCCACCCACATAAGGGTTGCTCACCCGCTCGCGCCCAAAGGTGCTTTCAGGTCCGTGCCCTGGAATGAACACCGTGTCGTCGCCCATGGGCCACAAGCGTTGGGTGATGCTGTCGATCAAGTCTTGGTGGTTACCACGCGGAAAGTCGGTGCGGCCTATGCTGCCAGCAAATAGCACATCGCCCACAAACGCACGTTTGATCTCTGGCGAATAAAACACCACATGTCCCGGGGTGTGGCCCGGGCAGTGGCGCACTTGCAGCGTGTGCGCACCCAGTGTGACGGTGTCACCGTCATGCAGCCAACGCGTCGGCGTGAAGGCGCGCGATGGTGGAAAACCATAACTCGCCGCAGCCTGTGCTAAGCCATCAATCCAAAACTGATCGTCTTCTTGTGGGCCGATGATGGGAAGCCCCAAGCGCTCGGCTAATTCGGCGGTGCCACCGGCGTGGTCGATGTGAGCGTGCGTGATCCAGATTTGTTCTAGTTTCAAGCCAAGTTGTTTGACCGCAGAAAGCAACACATCCAAGTCGCCACCTGGATCAATGATGGCGGCTTGCATCGTTTCATCGCACCAGACGATGGAACAGTTTTGCTGGAAGGGGGTGACGGGGATGGTTTCGTACTGAAGCATATTGCCAATATACCGTGCGCGTGAGCTTGCCAAGCGCAGGTCTTGTAAGCAATAAGGCAATATAGAGGTATGCACAACACGCCCACACGTCTTCTACTTAATATCGGCCACGCCATGGACCACATGCTTTTGTTGGTTTTTGCCACCGCCGTCACTTCTATCGCGAATGATTTTGGATTGACGCGCTGGGAAGACCTGATGCCCTACAGCGTGGCGGCCTTTTTCTTTTTCGGTCTCGGTTCATTGCCTGCCGGGCGTTTGGGTGACTTGTGGGGTCGTCGCCAGATGATGATCGTCTTTTTTGTAGGGATTGGGCTCGCCTCCATCCTGGTTGGCATGACCCGCACACCCATGGAGTTGGCGTTGGCTCTGGCACTGCTGGGTTGTGCGGCATCCATTTACCACCCTGTTGGCATTCCTATGCTTGTTCAAGGCGCGAGCCGGCCTGGCTGGACGATTGGAGTGAATGGTTTGGCTGGCAACCTGGGACTGGCGCTGGCGGCGGTGGTGACCGGGCTGTTGATCAAGTATTTCAACTGGCGCATGACGTTTGTCGTTCCCGGTGTGATCAGCGTTCTTTTAGGCGTGGTCTTTGCTGCCTGTGTCCCTCATGATGCGATCGCACCTGCAAAGAAAAAAGTGGCGTCAGGCAAGCACGCGGGTATGTCAATTTCCAAACTGCTGCTCATCATGACGATAGCGGCCACCAGTGCAAGCATGCTGTTCAACTTTTCTACCGGCAGCAATTACGAGATGCTGACGAGCAAGTTTGGTCAAGTCTCTCAAGATCCAGCACAAATTGGCATTTTTCTGGCCGTGGCTTATGTGCTGGCCTCTTTGACCCAATTGCTGGTTGGACATTTGCTGGACCGGGTGCCACTGAAAACGCTCTATCTTTGTGTCGTGACCATTCAGTGCATTGCATTGGCCACGGCCACGGCCACAGAAGGTTGGCTGTTTTATCTTTCGCAAATCATCTTCATGGCTGCGATTTTTGGTGCCGTTCCATTCACCGATGCGATGGTGGTGCGGTTTGTGGATGACGGCATGCGTTCCCGTGTCTCGGGCATGCGTTTGGCTGTTGCGTTGGGTGCCAGCTCACTGGCGATTTGGTTGATTGGGCCGATCGTGAAATCTGCGGGCTTCACGACCCTGCTGTGGGTCATGGCTGCCACTTCGTGCATCACCTTTGCAGTGGTCAGCCTGCTGCCTCGTACACCTTCGCACCAAAACGAGTGCTGATAGTGCGGCATTTATTGCATGCTTTGAAATATCCTTCGTGACCACTTGACCTTGAGGTCACCTGGAATTTCAAAGTATCTTTTCAGTAAAAATTATTTTTTCAATGGCTGCCGCGACATCATGAAAACTAATCGGCTTGTGCAGCACTTGTACATTTAACTGAGCAAATAAGTTGATATGAGATGGTGATGTATCGGCTGTGACGATGATGGCGGGTATTTCTTCGTTGTAGTTATCTCTCAGCTTTTGTATGAGCACATCGCCAGTGGTTTGACTCAAGCGGTAATCGCTCAAGATGCAATCAATGCGATCAATCGCGACAAGTTGATCGTCAAGTTCGCTCTGATGCTCTGACAGTACTTGGACGTACGCCCCTTTGCTTGCAAGCGTTTGCTTGTACGCTTCAACGATGATAGGGTTGTCTTCAATCACTGCGATGTATTTGCCTTGAAGACTACGGTGTGAATCCTGCGTCTTGTGCGCCGGTTGTGCGGCATGGATGCCTTCTTCATTTGTAGAGACTGGAAACGGCGTGGTCACTGTGAATTTCGCACCTTGTCCCTGTGTTGATATCACGTGAACGTCAGCGCCGATGAGGTCGCACAAACGTTGAACGATGGACAGCCCAAGCCCCAGACCATCGTGCAGTTCTCGTGTTTTGTCTGCGCGGTAGAACTCATTGAAGATCTGCTGTTGCTCAGATGCAGTTATTCCGCATCCTGTGTCACTGACTTCGATGATCAAACAACCGTTCTCAGACTCAAAACGCACATTGACTTGACCGCTTTCCGTGTATTGAATGGCATTTGAAACCAGGTTGCCAATGATTTGTTGAAGCAGTAGTTTGTCTCCGCGCACCAACAAGTTGGGGTGGTTGATATTAAAAATCAAACCTTTGTTCGTCGCTTTGGATTCCGTCAGGTCGCGAATGGTGTTTGCGAATTCATCCAAACGGAAAACACGGTGGGTAACTTGCATCGCATCTGCATCGAGTTTGCTGATGTTCAACAAAGAGTCAAACATCGCATTCAGCGTGGTGATACCGTTTTTAATTTTCGAAAGAGATTTCTTTTCTACCGTGGGTAAGTTGTTTAAGTTGATCAAATCGAGATAGACGTTAACGGCATGCATGGGCTGACGTAAATCATGGCTCGCGACGGCAATGAACTTGGATTTAGCCACATTGGCTGCAATCGACTGATCTCTCTCAGTCGCCAACTCTTGGTAAAGACACTCGTTGCGAAATCTGAGCCGCACTGAATCTTCAAAAATTTTGGCAAAGTTTTTAGCAATGCTTAGGACGACGATGTATAGCGACGCTAACCCTACAGAAAATGGCCACGGAAAAATATGCACAGACCATAACACCGTACTCAACGAGGGAATCATGATGGGCAATGTGAACGCAAAAAACGTGGCGGGGTTCACGCTGTATGCGAACATGCTCGAAATCATCGCAGCAGTGGTCATGTAGACATAAATCATCCGATTCACCATTAGCAAATCAGGCGCCATCAAAATCCAGCCTAAGCCCCAACCAAAACCAACGATTCCAACGGCGTAAGTCACGATTTTTAAATCACGCTGTGGATTGAGAATTTTCTCAGCCTCGTATTCCAGTTTAAAAATCATCCACGTTCGAATAACGATGACGATGAACATATAACCGAGCCAAATTGCTAAATGTGAGGGGTGCACCTCATCTTTGAACATCGGTATGCAGAGCAAAGGTGCCAATACATTTGCAACCGTGGCTGAGCGTGCTGCTTTTGTGATGTGGGCCGATTTTTCACGCAGCAGATAGACGTTGTTGACCTCGTTGGCTGTTAATTCAAGCGTCATTGCAAAATTTGATGCTTTTGGGCTTTGAGTACGGCTTGCGTCCTGTTAAACACGCGCAGCTCTTTGAATATTTGATTGATGTGAATCTTGACGGTTTGTTCGCTGATGTCTAAGTAATCGGCAATCACTTTGTTTGAATGGCCTTGCGAAATCAAATTAAGAACTTCTAGCTGCCGTTGTGTCAGGCGAAACTCTTTAGGCT
This sequence comes from Limnohabitans sp. JirII-31, assembly GCF_002778315.1. Lineage (GTDB taxonomy): Bacteria > Pseudomonadota > Gammaproteobacteria > Burkholderiales > Burkholderiaceae_C > Limnohabitans. The sequence continues at coordinate 211,985 of NZ_NESA01000005.1, forward strand.
TGACGCTTTCATTGATCGCGACATAGTCGCTTTGAAGTGTCACCAGAGGCTTGAGCTTGCGAATCATGAATTCGGCCGTGCTATTTTTCGACAAAAACATAGAGGCACCGGCAGAAACTGTTTTCGGTTCCCACGCGTGTTCGTCCAGACCAGAAATTGCCACAACTTGTTGAACGTTGTGCCGCTCTTTGAAAACTTTGATGCCGGCTAAGCCACTCAGCCCCGGCATCAAAATGTCAAGCAAAATGACCCATTGCTTGTTCGTGTTTTCAATAAGTTCTAGGCCTTCGTTGGTGCTGCTTGCGACGGCAACTTCAATACCATCCTCAAAGAATTCACGTGCAAGTTTTTCGCTCAACGCATCACGGTACACCGGATGGTCGTCAATGATGAGTACGGACTTTTTGAAAATTGCATTCATGTTCGAGCGATGCTACAGGCGTGTACTGATTGCATCAACTGAACTTTAGTTACAGATTTGTCATCATGATGCTGCATTCACTCATGAATAACTAAAAATGCTTCATTTATATTTAATATATTGTTTCTTATGTGTATTTTTAAAAAACTGTGATGCACTACTGAAAGAGATTTTCGCTCACGATCTCTGCCAATTTGTGGCAAATTCTTACAGCCATGATTTTGGGTGCCGTTGCAGACTGAACGGTTCCTTGACCAACCGGGCCGTCGTAGTCGTAGTAAGACTGAGACAACCCATGCGCATATTTCTTGTATGAAAAAAGCCGATAGGACTCGCCGTTTGCGCACTTTCCTGCGAAGACAAATGTTTCTTCGTCGTTGCCAAGGGCCACGCGCATTTTTTCATCTGCTGCGCTGTCTGGCACGCCAGCCTCAGAGCCTTCACCCCATCTGAAATCGATAGGAGCTTGTGCAGCAGTTCGGTAGTTTGATGATGTTGGCGAACCACGCAGAAAGAGCATGGACGCTGTGCTGATACTGGCAATAGATAAAAGCAACGCGATCAGAATACTGGGCTTCTTCATGATTTAACTACCTTGTCCCCATGAGATTTCCGTTTTGACTTCAGGCGATGCTGTGTAGTTAGACGCTGTTGGGTAAATTCGAGAAAGAAGGGTGATGGAGACGATGCTGATAAGGGCGATGAATGCTGTTGATATCAAAGACATGACGATGACAAATCTCATGGGGATAGCTGAATTAAGAAAATGAAAATCGTAGTGGCAGCTCCATACAAACTCAATAACAAATACGCTCTAGAACCAATGTGTCGTGTCACTGTGTAAAGAAAAACGCAAGACGAGTTTTAGATCGCACGTTTGTAATCGTGCTGCGTTTTCTCAAAATGTGCCCGCAATTACTTCGTCTGGCTTCTTCATAAGCTCTGAGTGTGCGCGTGAATAATCTTGGGAAATGTTTTCAATCTTTATCGGCGGAGCAATTCCTACAGCCGGCTGTATTTCAGAGGTCGGCAAAGTAAATCTGCATGTGAACCCCTTGATAAGTTGTGCTTAGGCACATTCAACTGTGTGCAAGGGGCGAAGACAATCAACGCTTAGTTCTAGACTTTATGTATGGCTAGCGATAGAGTACTTTGCTCTCGCATGGTGGAGAGCGTCTGTCAGCATCGCCGCTTTGGCGATTGACGCTTCAAGCGTAATTTAATTTACGCCCATAAAAAACCCCGCAAAGCGGGGTTTTAAAACTCAGTAAATCGGTAGCTCAACACTCATCCGTGCTATGCCCAGGCGCCGCCTGCGTGGGCACATGGTGGCGCAAGCCCACTTGTTGGTTCTTGTCATCCACAAACACCAGTTGAGGCTCATGGCCAGCTACCTGGTCTTCATGCACTTGCGCGAATGACGCAATGATCAACAAGTCGCCCACGCTGGCGCGACGTGCGGCAGAGCCGTTGACCGAAATCATGCCCGAGTCACGTTCACCTTTGATGGCGTAGGTGATGAAGCGTTCTCCGTTGTTGATGTTCCAGATGTGGACTTGCTCGTTCTCGCAAATGTTGGCTGCTTCGAGCAGGTTTTCATCAATCGCGCACGAGCCTTCGTAATGGAGCTCACATTGGGTGGTGGCAACGCGGTGAATTTTGGATTTGAGCAGGGTGCGGAACATGGTTCAAACAAGGGCGCGTGAGAGAAAGTACGAATCATAGTGGGCTCTGGTGCCTGTGTGCTTGCACATGCGCCAACACGCCGCCTGCGGCCACACGTCCACTGGCCAAGCAGGCTGTGAGCAAGTAGCCGCCAGTCGGTGCTTCCCAGTCAAGCATTTCGCCTGCCATGAACAGGCCTGGCTGGGACTGTGCCATCAAGTCTGCGGTGAGTGCTTCCAAACGCACGCCGCCCGCGCTGCTGATGGCCTCGTCCAGTGGGCGTGCGGCATGCAGGGTGATGGGCAGGTGTTGGATGGTGTGTGCCAGTTGCGCAGGGTTGTGCATGGCTTCTTTGCTCAGCACTTCGTGCAGCAGGCCCATGTGCAAGTTGTTGAGGTTCAAGCGGCTTTTGAGGTGGCTCGACAACGACTTAGAACCACGCGGGTGTGACACCTCCTCCAGCACACGTTCAGCGCTCCATTCGGGGCGCAAGTTCAGATGCAAGGTGGCGTGGCCTGTGCGTTCAATTTCGTCGCGCAACAAGGCAGACGCGGCATACACCAAGCTGCCTTCAACGCCGGTGGCCGTGGCCACAAACTCGCCTTTACGCTTGAACACATGCCCTAATGAATCGGTGAACGACAGTTGCACCGACTTGAAGGCTTCTCCCGCAAAGCGGCTGGCAAAGTGCTCGCTCCAGCCTTGGCGTTGGTTGATCTGCACGTCAAACCCGCAGTTGGACGGGCGCAGCGGTGCCACATCAATGTGCTGTTGAGCGAGCCAGCTTTGCCACGCACCGTCAGAGCCCAAGCGTGCCCAACTGCCCCCGCCTAAGGCCAAAAGCACCACATCGGCTTGTGCTGTGTGCGGGCCGCGTGGGGTGTCAAACGCCAAGGTGAACGTGTGGGTTGGCGTAGGCGATGGCTCGGGCGTGTTGCGCGCTAACTGGCCATTCCAGCGGTGCCGCATGTGAAAGGTGACCGGTGTGCCTTGTGTGGGGTGACGCAAGCGGTGCAACCAGGCGCGCAACAAAGGCGCAGCTTTCATGTCGGTGGGAAACACGCGCTGTGAGGTGCCCACAAAGGTGTTGATCCCCAAGCCTTGCGCCCAATCCCGCGCGGCCTGGGGCCCAAAGCTGTGCAGCCACGGCGTGCAGGCTGCCGTGCGTTCGCCGTAGCGGGTGACAAATTGTTCCAAAGGTTCGGCGTGGGTGAGGTTGAGCCCGCCCAAACCAGCCAGCAAAAACTTGCGCCCCACCGAAGGCATGGCGTCGTACAAGTGGACGTTCAAGCTGGCCTGACTCAGCACTTCAGCGGCCATGAGCCCGGCAGGACCGGCGCCGATGATGGCCACCGTTGGACTGAGATGTGTCACAGAACGCCTTCGTAGTGCAGGGTGATGGGCGCGTGGTCAGAAAATTTTTCTTCTTTGTAGATGTGGGCCTGCCGTGCTTTGGCTGCCATGTTGGGTGTAGCCAGGTGGTAGTCCAAACGCCAGCCCACGTTGTTGGCATAAGCCTGGCCACGGTTGCTCCACCAGGTGTAGCAAGCGTCGGTGGTGTCAGGGTGGAGTTGGCGGTACACGTCGACCACGCCGGCTTCGGTGGTGAGTTGTGTCATCCAGGCGCGTTCTTCGGGCAAGAAGCCGCTGTTTTTCAGGTTGCCACGCCAGTTCTTCAGGTCCGCTTCTTTGTGTGCAATGTTCACGTCACCGCACAGCACAAATTCGCGTTCGGCTTTGAGTGCGGTGAGGTGTGGGTACAGCGCCGCCAAAAAGCGGTACTTGGCTTCTTGGCGTTCAGGGCCCGATGAGCCGCTGGGAAAGTAGCTGCTGATGATGGAGAGCTTTTGTGTGGGCGTGTCAAAGCGCAGTTCGACATAGCGACCCTCAGAATCGAACTCGCCGCCATCAAAACCCACCACAACGTCGCTGGGCTCATGACGGGTGTAGACGCCCACGCCGGAGTAGCCTTTCTTCTCGGCGAACTGAAAGTGGCCGTTCAAGCCGGCCAAGGTGTCGAACTGGCCCTGTACGTCGGCGGCTTGGGCTTTGATTTCTTGTACGCAAATACAATCGGGCTTGGCTTTATCGAGCCAAGCTTCAACGCCTTTGCGGGCGGCAGAACGGATGCCATTGAGGTTGAGGCTGGTCAGTTTGAACAAGGAATTTCCCATGACAGAAGGTACGGCAGCCAACAACACGTTGGCGCAAGAATTTGTGCAATTCTCGCTGGATTGCGGTGTGCTGAAATTTGGGGAGTTCAAAACCAAGGCCGGGCGCATGTCGCCTTACTTCTTCAATGCTGGCTTATTTGACGATGGCGCCAAGCTGGGCAAATTGGCCAGCTTTTATGCGCAGCGCCTGATGCAAAGCGGCATCGCGTTCGACATGATTTTTGGCCCCGCCTACAAGGGCATTCCGTTGGGTGCTGCGGTGGCGATTGAGTTGGCCCGTTTAGGCAAGAACGTGCCGTTTGCCTACAACCGCAAAGAAGCCAAAGACCACGGCGAAGGCGGCAGTCTGGTAGGCGCGCCGCTCAAAGGCCGGGTGTTGATCGTGGATGACGTCATGAGCGCAGGCACTGCGGCGCGTGAATCGATTGCCTTGATCAAGGCCGCAGGCGCCACGCCGCATGCGGTGGTGATTGCCCTGGACCGCCAAGAAATGGCGACCGAGAAAAAAGCAGACGGCACCATCCAAGACGTGCCCTACAGCGCGGTGCAGTATGTGCGCGAACAAGTGGGCTTGCAGGTGTGCGCCATTGCGGAGCTGAGCGACTTGCTGACTTACTTAAATGCCCAGCCGGGCAACGCCATGGGTGAGCATCTGGCGCGCACACAGGCGTATCGGGACCGCTATGGCGTGCGCTGAATCAGCTCACACGCCGCCTAAGCTGGCGCCGTGGCGAATCAAAATCAAAATGCCGGCACCCGCCAACAGCCCCGCCATCACAGCTGCAAACACGGGGTTGAGGTGCGTAAACCCAACCCAGCGCGGCAGCAGCTCTACATAGGCAGACAGCAAGCCTACTGCGGCAAAAGTTTTGAGGGTGAAGATGCGCCCCAGCTTGCGCCAGCCGAACACATAAAAAGGCAGGTTGATGACAAACAACACGCCACCCAGCGAATAGCCCAACAGGTAATGCGCCAAAAACGCCACGCCAGTGGTGCCGCCTGTGAACAAGCCCGCCTCGCGAAACAAACACACCCCCAAGGCGACGAACAGGCAGCCCGTCAAGAGCCCTTGTGCGTCCTCCCAGGTGCTGTGGGGCGCGGGGGCGGGTGTGAGGGTGTCAAGCTCTTGGGCGATGGCTTACCCTAGCTTCTGGTTGAGCATCTCGTTGACTTGCGCCGGGTTGGCCTTGCCCTTGCTGGCCTTCATGATTTGACCCACCAAGCCATTGAGTGCTTTGGCGTTGCCGGCCTTGAACTCTTGCACGTTCTTGGGATTGGCGGCCAGCACTTCATCGACGATGGCTTCGAGGGCACTGCTGTCGTTCATCTGTTTGAGGCCGTCATCAACAATTATTTTGTCGACGATGGTGAGGGCGTAGTCAAAGCCACCACGTTCATTGAAATCATGCACACGTTGGTCTGGATTATTCCAAAGACGATCAAACACCTGACGCGCCGCGCTATTGCTGATGGTGTTGTCAGTGATGCGGCTGATCAACGCACCCAGTTGTGCGGCGCTGACGGGCAGGTTGTCAAATGTCACGTCGCCGGTGTTCAGGCGGCGTGACACTTCGCCCATGATCCAGTTGCTAGCCAACTTCGGTTGGCCGCAGGCTTGCGAGGTGGCTTCAAAGTAGGCAGCGGCGGCTTTGCTTTGTGTGAGCAAGGTGGCGTCGTAGTCGGGCAAGCCGTACTGCGTGACAAAGCGCTCGGCCATCACACGGGGCAGTTCGGCCATCTCGGTTTTCACGCGCTCCACCCAGTCGCGACCAATCACCAGAGGGGGCAGGTCGGGGTCGGGGAAGTAGCGGTAGTCGGCGGCGTCTTCCTTGGTGCGCATGGCGCGAGTTTCGCCCGTGTCGGGGTCGAACAGCACGGTGGCTTGCTCAATCGCGTGGCCGTCTTCCAGTTGGTCGATTTGCCAGCGCACTTCATAGTCAATGGCTTGTTGCATGAACTTGAAGCTGTTCAAGTTTTTGATCTCGCGGCGTGTGCCCAACGCAGCGCCAGGCTTGCGCACCGACACGTTGGCGTCGCAGCGGAACGAGCCTTCTTGCATGTTGCCGTCGCAAATGCCAATCCAGGTGACGATCTTGTGCAACTCTTTGGCGTAGGCCACGGCCTCGTCGCTGCTGCGCATGTCGGGCTCGGTGACGATTTCTAACAGTGGTGTGCCTGCGCGGTTCAAGTCGATGCCGCTTTGTCCAATGAAATCTTCGTGCAACGACTTGCCCGCGTCTTCTTCCAGGTGGGCACGCACCAAGCGCACCGTTTTGTGCGCGGTTTCTTTGCCGATTTCCAAGAAGAACGACACCTCGCCGCCTTGCACCACCGGGATTTCAAATTGGCTGATTTGGTAGCCCTTGGGCAGGTCGGGGTAGAAATAGTTTTTGCGCGCAAAGATGCTGCGCTCAGCGACGTGTGCGTTGACGGCCAAGCCAAACTCAATGGCACGCTCCACGGCGCCCACGTTCATCACGGGCAAGGTGCCGGGCAGCGCCATGTCCACGGCGCAAGCCTGGGTGTTGGGCTCGGCACCAAAGGCGGTGGGGGCGCGACTGAAAATTTTGCTCTGCGTAGAGAGTTGGGCATGGGTCTCGAAGCCGATCACGACTTCATAGCCTTGGACAAGTTTGCTCATAAGTCTTAAACCCCCGCTGGATGTTGGAGGTGGAAATCGGTGTTCATCTGGTACTGGTGCGCCACGTTGAGCAGCTGGGCTTCTTGCAGATAGTTACCAATCAGTTGCATGCCCACGGGCATATGTCCTGTGCCAAAACCCACCGGCAGGCTCATGCCGGGCAAGCCCGCCAGTGACGCGGGTAGGGTGAAGATGTCGGCCAGGTAGTCCGCTAGCGGATCGTTGGCGTTGTTGCCTAGGGTCCAAGCCACGGTGGGAGCCACAGGCCCGGCGATCACGTCGCACTCGGCAAAGGCGCGTTGAAAGTCGTCGGCAATCATGCGGCGAATTTTTTGGGCTTGCAGGTAGTAGGCGTCGTAGTAGCCGTGTGAGAGCACGTAGGCGCCGGTCATGATGCGGCGTTTGACCTCTTCGCCAAAGCCCTCGGCGCGGGTTTTTTTGTACATGTCACCGAGGTCGGTGTAGTCCTGGGTGCGGTGACCAAACTTCACGCCGTCAAAGCGGCTCAGGTTGGAGCTGGCTTCAGCGGGCGCAATGATGTAGTACACCGGAATGGACAACTCGGTACGCGGCAAGCTGATGGGCACCAGCTTGGCACCCAGGTCTTGCAATTGGGTGAGCGCCGTGTCGATGGCGCTGCGCACATCGCTGGCCAGACCGTCTCCGAAAAACTCTTTGGGAATCCCCACACGCACACCGGCCAAACTGTTGTCCAGCTTGGCTGAGAAGTTCTCGGCAGGCACATCAAGTGAGGTGGAGTCGCGGTCCAGGTCGGGCCCGCACATAGCGCTCAGCAGCAGGGCGCAGTCTTCGGCGCTGCGGGCCATGGGGCCTGCTTGGTCCAGGCTAGACGCGTAGGCGATCATGCCGTAACGCGAGGCGCGGCCATAGGTGGGCTTGATGCCGGTGATGCCGCAAAACGCAGCGGGTTGGCGGATGGAGCCGCCAGTGTCGGTGCCGGTGGCGGCGGGGGTCAGGCCTGCGGCCACAGCGGCCGCACTGCCGCCCGATGAGCCGCCGGGTACGCGCGTGGTGTCCCACGGGTTGGTGACTGCGCCGTAGGCCGAGTTTTCGTTGCTTGACCCCATGGCGAACTCGTCGCAATTGAGTTTGCCCAAGCTCACCATGCCGGCTGAGCGCAAGCGCTGCACCACGGTAGCATCGAAGGGTGAGCGGTAGCCGTTCAAAATTTTGGAGCCCGCCGTGGTGGCGAAGTCGCGGGTCACAAACACGTCTTTGTGGGCCACGGGCACGCCTTCGAGCGGTCCGGCGGTACCGTCCGCCAGTTTGGCGTCGCTGGCGCGGGCTTGGGCGAGGGTGACTTCGCTGTCGATGTCCAAAAAGGCGTTGTTCGGATTACCGCCTGTGCGCGCCAAAAAACGGGTCGCTACTTCGACGGCGCTGACTTGTCTGCTGCGCAAACTCTCGGCGAGCGCTTTGACGCTCAGGGTGTGCAAATCGGTCATGGCTTACTCAATCACTTTGGGAACCAAAAACAAACCGCGCTCCACGGCGGGGGCACTGCGTTGGTTGGCGTCGCGCTGGTTGGGCTCGCTCGCCACGTCAGGGCGCAGTCGCAGGTGGATGCCGCCTGTATTGGCCATGGCGTCGACCGGGTGGGCCATGGGCACCACGCCGGTGGTGTCGACGGCGCTGATTTGCTCGACGATGCTGAAAAAATCGTTGATTTTGCTCAGCATGCGCTGTTGTTCGTCAGGCTGGAGCTCAAGCCGGGCCAAATTGGCAATGCGGCTGATGTCTTGGTCGGTCAGGGACATACGTGTGCAGTCAAGGTTTATGGTCAAGGTGGGCGGTCTGTGAAAGGGGCGCGCCAGCCCGAAAAAACCCGTGTTTTATGGGGGATGCGGTATTATCTCGCCTTTGTGTCCGCGCCCGCGGGCACCACGAACAACGTGGTGATGCGCCTGTTGCGCATCGCCTGAGAGGACAGTGATGTTTGGATCTTTTCGTCGGTATTTTTCCACCGACTTGGCGATTGACTTGGGTACCGCCAACACCCTGATTTACGTGCGCGACAAAGGCATTGTGCTGGACGAACCTTCGGTGGTGTCGATTCGTCACGAAGGCGGCCCGCAAGGCAAAAAAACCATTCAAGCCGTGGGCCACGAAGCCAAGGCCATGTTGGGCAAAGTGCCCGGCAACATCGAGGCAATTCGTCCCATGAAAGACGGCGTGATCGCCGACTTCACGGTGACCGAGCAAATGCTCAAGCAGTTCATCAAGATGGTGCACCCCCGCTCGGTGTTGAAGCCCAGCCCCCGCATCATCATTTGCGTGCCTTGCGGCTCGACCCAGGTGGAGCGCCGCGCCATTCGCGAATCGGCCTTGGGCGCTGGGGCCTCAGAGGTGTATTTGATCGAAGAGCCGATGGCTGCTGCCATCGGTGCGGGCTTGCCCGTGTCGGACGCCTCCGGGTCGATGGTGGTCGACATTGGCGGTGGCACCACCGAAGTGGGCGTGATTTCGCTCGGCGGCATGGTCTACAAAGGCAGCGTGCGCGTGGGTGGCGACAAGTTTGACGAGGCCATCATCAACTACATCCGTCGCAACTACGGCATGTTGATTGGCGAGCCCACGGCAGAAGCCATCAAAAAGAAAATCGGTTCGGCTTTCCCTGGCTCTGAAGTCAAGGAAATGGAAGTCAAGGGCCGCAACCTGTCTGAAGGCGTGCCACGCTCGTTCACCATTTCGTCGAACGAAATCTTGGAAGCCCTGACCGACCCGCTCAACAACATCGTGTCTGCGGTTAAGAACGCGTTAGAGCAAACGCCACCCGAGCTGGGTGCGGACATTGCCGAGCGCGGCATGATGCTGACAGGTGGCGGTGCGTTGTTGCGCGACTTGGACCGCTTGCTGGCTGAAGAGACCGGCTTGCCCGTGTTGGTGGCCGAAGACCCACTGACGTGTGTGGTGCGCGGTTGCGGTTTGGCCTTGGAGCGCATGGAGCGTTTGGGCTCTATCTTCACCAGCGAATAAGCTGGCCGATCACCCCACCTACAACTGAACTCGGCACCCCATGCCACTTGGCACGCTGGACAGATCGCCACCGGCCTTTTTCAAACAAGGCCCATCGGCCATCTCCAAACTGTTGTTCTTCAGCGCCTTGTCGGTGCTGTTGATGGTGGCTGATGTCCGCTTTGGGGTGACACAGCCGATCCGGGCTGTACTTTCCGTGGCTTTGTACCCGGTGCAGTGGTTGGCTTTGCGCCCCCAGATGATGGCTGAGTACAGCAGTGACTACATGCAGGCCCGTGATGTGGCACAAGCCGCTGAGCGGCAAGCACGTCAGCAGCTGTTGGTGCAAGCCCAACGATCGGGACAGGTGGAGCAACTGGCGCTGGAAAACCGTCAATTGCGCGAGCTACTGGGATTACGCGAGCGTTTGAGCACGACAGGCGTGGCTGCCGAGGTGTTGTATGACGCGGCCGACCCGTACACCCGCAAACTGATTGTGGACAAAGGCATGACCCACGGTGTCAAGGCTAGCTCACCGGTGATGGATGAGCATGGCATCTTGGGTCAAGTCACGCGTGTGTTGCCCCTGGTGAGTGAGGTGACGCTGGTCACTGACCGCGAGCATTCGATTCCTGTGCTCAACACCCGCACGGGTGCGCGTGGCGTGGCCTTTGGCGAGGCCGGTGGCGCGCCCCTGCTAGAGCTGCGTTTTATGGCTACCAATGCGGACATCGAGGTAGGCGACTTGCTCTCTACCAGTGGTGTGGACGGCGTATACCCGCCGGGCATTCCAGTAGCCAAGGTGACCAAAGTAGAGCGTCGCGCTGAAACCGCATTTGCCCGCATCTTGTGTGAGCCAGTGGGCCACGTGCAAGGCGCACGTCACGTGATGGTTCTGGAGCCGCTGACCGACAAATTGCCTGCGCGGCCTCAGATTGACAAGCCGCAGCCCTTGGCCAACCTCAAAGGAGGTCGCCGATGATCATGCCGCGCGGTCATCAGTTGTTGCTGCCAGCCAGTCCTTGGTTTATTGGCGGCACGTTGCTGGCAGCTTTGTTGGTGAATATGTTGGTCAACATGAGTCTGATCGGTAATGCAGCGTGGATGCCTGACTTTCTGGCGCTGGTGTTGGTGTTTTGGTGTGTCCATCAGCCGCGCATGGTGGGCATCGGCGTCGCGTTTTTCTTTGGTGTGGTGACCGATGTGCACCAAGCGGCTTTGCTGGGGCAACACGCATTGACTTACACCGCATTGGGCTTTCTGGCGGTGATGGTGCATCGGCGCTTGTTGTGGTTCACTGTGCCGTCACAAGCCATGCAAGTGCTGCCTTTGTTTTTGACGGCCCATGCCTTGGAGTTGACCGTGCGCATGATGTCGGGCTCGGTGTTCCCGGGCTGGTCGATTGTGTTGGCACCGCTGCTCGAAGCCTTGTTGTGGCCAGCGGTCAGCGTGTTGTTGCTGGCGCCTCAAAGACGCGCGCCTAATCCGGATGTGACAAGGCCCTTATGAGGGTGATTCGCAACATCGAAGGCGACTTGCGCCGTTTCAGGGAGCGCATGGTGGTGGTGACGGCCGCCATTTTGGTGGCTTTTCTGGTCTTGGTGCTGCGGCTGTTTTATTTGCAGGTCATCCGCTACGAGGACCTGAACGAACAGGCCGAGAACAACCGCACGGCCATCGTGCCAATTGTTCCTAACCGTGGCGTCATCATGGACCGCAACGGCATTGTCTTGGCGACCAATTACTCGGCCTATACCTTGGAGATCACGCCCTCTAAATTGGTGGTACCACTCGAAGAGGTGATTGAGCAGTTGGCATCTGTCGTCGATATCCAAAGTCGCGACAAGCGCCGTTTTAAAAAACAAATGGACGAGTCCAAGAGTTTCGAGTCGGTGCCGATTCGTAACCGCTTGAGTGATGAAGAGGTGGCACGCTTTGCGGCGCAGCGCTACCGATTCCCTGGGGTTGAGATCAAGGCGCGCTTGTTTCGCAGCTACCCCTACAACGAGTTGGCCAGCCATGTGATTGGTTACATCGGGCGCATCAACCAGGCTGAAAAAGCCAAGATCGAAGAGTCGGAAGACTCTGGCAACTACCGCGGCACAGATTACATTGGCAAGCTTGGCGTCGAGCAAAGTTACGAAGCGCAATTGCATGGCACGACCGGGGTGCAAGAGATGGAGACCTCGGCCGGTGGCCGTGCTGTGCGGCGCCTCAACAGCAGCCAGGCGGTGCCGGGCAACAGTGTGGTGCTGTCGATCGACATCAAGCTGCAAAAGCTGGTGGAAGACCTCTACGGCAAACGTCGCGGTGCCTTGGTGGCGTTAGACCCGAAGACGGGTGAAGTTTTGGCTTTTGTGAGCAAACCCACCTTCGATCCGAACCTGTTTGTCGATGGCATTGACTTTGAAAACTGGCAGGCGCTCAACGAGTCGCCCGACAAGCCCTTGCTCAACCGTGCGTTGCGTGGCACCTATCCACCGGGGTCGACCTACAAGCCTTTCATGGCGTTGGCAGCCTTGCAAACGGGCAAGCGCGCTGAGAAAACCTTGATTCCTGACCCGGGTTACTTCATGTTTGGTAACCACCGTTTCCGTGACGACAAAGAAGGCGGGCACGGCATGGTGGACATGTACAAGTCCATCGTGGAGTCGTGTGACACTTACTACTACACCCTGGCGCGCGACATGGGCGTGGACCTGATGTACGAGCAAATGAAGCCGCTCGGCTTTGGACAAATCACGGGCATCGACATCTTGGGTGAATCGCGCGGTGTGTTGCCATCGACCGAATGGAAGCGCACCACCTATAAGAAGCCTGAGCAACAGCGTTGGTACTCGGGTGAAACCATTTCACTGGGGATTGGTCAGGGCTACAACAGCTTCACCATGTTGCAAATTGCGCATGCCACGGGCACGGTGGCGAACAATGGCTTGAAGATGAAGCCGCACTTGGTGCGTGAAGTGGTGGATGTCGAGACCAAGGTGGCCACCTTGGTGGCCAAAGAACCGGTGGGGCAATTGCCGTTGACGCCAGAGAACTTAGAGGTCATCAAGCGTGGCATGGTGGGCGTCAACATTGAAGGCACCTCGGCCAGCAGTTTTATTGGCGCGCAGTATGTGAGCGCCGGTAAGACAGGTACGGCGCAGGTTTACACCGTCAAACAAAACGAAAAATACAACGCCGCCAACATTGACGAGCGCATGCGCGACCATGCCTTGTTCATCGCATTTGCCCCGGCGGATGACCCCAAAGTGGCCTTGGCTATGGTGGTGGAAAACGCTGGCTTTGGTGCTCAAAATGCGGCACCGATTGCACGTCGTGTGTTTGACTTTGTGATCTTGGGCCAATACCCGGCGCTCGAAGACATTGAGGCCGTGCAAAAGGGCCAAGCGACGCGCCCAATCGGCAAGCCACGCCCTGTGGCTACGGTGCCTTGGCCACCTAAGTCTTTAGAGGTGGATGAAGCATTGGCCGACAAAGCCAGTTTGGATCTCAAAGCCAAGCGTTGAGTTGAGTGGTTAACGCAAAAAAGCGTCGTAGCTTGTTTTGCAAATCAAGGCACTCACCACCACCAAGAACATGCCGCGCACAAAGCCTACACCGTGCTGCAAGGCCATGCGTGTGCCCAACAAGCTGCCTGCCACATTGGCCATGGCCAGTGGCAACGCCAGGTGCCACCAGACGTGGCCTTTCCAGGTGAAGAGCACCAACGCAGCGGCGTTGCTCGACAAATTGAGCAGCTTGGCCGCGACCGACGCATTCAAAAAGTCGTACCCCAACCAACGCACCAGCAAAAAGACGAAAAAACTGCCTGTGCCGGGGCCAAAGAACCCGTCGTAAAACCCAATCGACAGGCCCACGGCGCAAGTGGCCCACAGCTCGGCGCGACCTTCAAAGCGTGGCCGGTGGTGACGGCCCATGTCTTTGCGCGCCAGTGTGTACAGCAGCACGGCAAACAGCACCAAGGGCAACAGGCGGCGTAAAAAGTCGGGTGAGATGAGGGTGACCCACCACGCGCCTGCAAACGACCCGGCCATGGCCAAACCTGCGGCTGGCAGCAGTGCACGCCAGCGCATGGACACGCGTTGGCTGTATTGCCAGGCAGCAAAGCTGGTGCCCCAGACGGAGGCGCTTTTGTTGGTGCCTAGCAGGGTGGCGGGCGTGGCAGCGGGATAAACGGCAAATAGGGCGGGCAGCAAAATCAAGCCGCCGCCACCGACGATCGAATCCACAAAACCAGCCAGCGCCGAGGCGAAGGTGGCGATCAAAAGTTCCATGCGGGGATTGTGGTCTGAAATGAAGAGGGCAAAAGCAAAAGGCACCGGGATCAACCGGTGCCTTTTCCTATCAACGCTCTGTGAGCAGAGCTGTTTGTATGTCTCCTCGGACCCTCTTTCAACAGCGCGTTGGCTGTTGTGAGTGCTGAGAATGTACGTTTTCTTGTGTGCGGTAGTCCTCAGGACTTTCCCTTGCGGGCTTACCCGGGCGCGTCAATTCTTGAGTGCCTCGTGGGCCAGCCATTGGGCGGCTTTTTCAGCCAGCATCAAGGTGGGGCTGTTGGTGTTGCCGCTGGTGATGGTGGGCATCACGCTGGCATCCACCACGCGCAGGCCGCGCACCACGCCGCCGCGTCCATCGCGCACGCGCAGTTCGGTGTCGACCACGGCGAGTGGGTCATCTAAGCGCCCCATGCGTGCAGTGCCCACAGGGTGAAAGATGGTGGTGGCAATGTCGCCCGCCAAGCGTGCCAGCTCGGCGTCGGTTTGGTATTGCACGCCCGGTTTCCACTCAACGGGCTGGTATTTGGCAAGTGCGGGTTGAGCCGCGATGCGCCGCGTCACACGCAATGAATCGGCGGCCACTTGGCGGTCTTCGGGGGTGCTGAGGTAGTTGGGCGCGATGTGGGGCGAGTCAGCAAAGTGCGGGCTGCGGATATGCACCGTGCCACGGCTGGTGGGGTTGAGGTTGCACACGCTGGCCGTGAAGGCAGGGAAGTTGTGCAAGGGTTCGCCAAACGCATCCAGGCTGAGGGGTTGCACGTGGTATTCGATGTTGGGGTAAGGCTGGGTGGGGCTGCTGCGCGTGAAGGCGCCCAGTTGCGATGGCGCCATGCTCATGGGGCCACTTTGCTTGAACAGGTATTCCAAGCCAATCTTGGCCTTGCCCCACCAACTGTTGGCCAGCGTGTTGAGCGTCGCGACGCCTTGCACCTTGAAGACCGAGCGAATTTGCAAATGGTCTTGCAGGTTGGCGCCCACGCCGGGTAAGTCGATGACGGGTTCAATGCCGTGCTGTTGGAGCAACGCTGCGGGGCCTAGGCCCGAGAGTTGCAAGATCTGTGGTGTGCCAATGCTGCCCGCGCTCAGCACCACGGCTTGCTTGGCTGTGACGGTGACATGACCGTGGCCTGTCCACACCTGCGCGCCTGTGCAGTGGGCTTGGCCGTCGGCGTCGGTGGTCATCAGCAGTTTGACGACCTGGGCCGAGGTCCAGAGTTCAAAGTTGGGTCGCGCGTAACAGGTGGGGCGCACAAAGGCTTTGGGTGTATTCCAGCGCCAGCCATTTTTTTGATTGACTTCGAAATAGCCCACGCCTTCGTTGTCGCCTCGGTTGAAGTCGTCGGTGACGGGAATGCCTGCTTGCACGGCAGCTTGGGCGAAGGCGTCGAGCACGTCCCAGCGCAAGCGTTGGCGTTCTACCCGCCACTCGCCACCTGCGATGTGGTGGCGCAGGGTTTCGCCATACACCGTGCGGTCATTGAGCAGCACCTCGCTGCGTGTGCCTTTGGCACCGTGCAGGGCATCGGCCCCGCCGTGGTGGTCTTCGTGCAGCTTGAAGTACGGCACGCAGTTGTCCCAGCGCCAGCGTGCGTCGCCCGTGAGTTCAGCCCAGTGGTTGTAGTCACGGGCTTGGCCGCGCATATAAATCATGCCGTTGATGCTGGAGCACCCACCCAGCACCTTGCCACGTGGGTAGCGCAAGCTGCGGCCATTCAGACCTGCCTCAGCAGCGGTGTTGTAGAGCCAGTCGGTGCGTGGGTTGCCAATGCAGTAGAGGTAACCCACGGGAATATGCACCCAGTGGTAATCGTCACGGCGACCCGCTTCGATCAACAACACCCGTTTGCTGGCGTCGGCGCTCAGGCGGTTGGCCAACAGGCAGCCGGCAGTGCCTGCGCCGACGATGATGTAGTCAAACTGGGTGTCGCTCATGGAGGGTCAAGCCTTGGCTAAAGCGTTGCGATGGTGTGGCGTGGGTGGCCAGACATGGCAACTTTCTGGCGCGAAGCGACTGAGGCGCCATGGCTGGCTGCCCACGTCGCACCAGCGCAATGCGAGCATCACTTAGACGTTGGCATGGCGAACTCAGCACCTTTGCCAATGCTGTCCGGCCAGCGCTGCATGACGCTCTTTTGCTTGGTGTAGAAACGCACACCCTCTTCGCCGTAGGCGTGCATGTCGCCAAACAAACTCTTCTTCCAACCGCCAAAACCGTGCCACGCCATCGGCACAGGAATGGGCACGTTGATGCCTACCATCCCGACTTGGATGCGACGGGCAAACTCGCGCGCCACCCCACCGTCACGGGTGAAGCAGCTCACGCCGTTGCCAAACTCGTGGGCGTTGATCAGCGTCACAGCTTGGGCAAAGTCGGCCACGCGCACGCAACTCAAGACGGGGCCAAAAATTTCTTCTTTGTAGATGCGCATCTCTGGCGTGACGTGGTCAAACAAGGTGCCACCCATCCAGAACCCGTTGCCGCAACCTTCGCCTGCTTGTTTGCCGTCAAACACCCGGCCATCGACCAGCAGCTGAGCGCCTTCTTTGGCGCCTTGCTCGATGTAGCCGGTGATGCGCTTGTGCGCAATGTCGGTGACGATGGGGCCCATCTCTGCGGCCAAGTTGGTGCCGTTGAGTACTTTCAAAGTTTTGGTGCGTTCGATCAGCTTGGGCATGATGCGGTCGCCGACATCGCCTACCAACACGGCCACGCTGATGGCCATGCAACGCTCGCCAGCAGAGCCATACGCCGCGCCAATCAGGGCATCTACTGCTTGGTCGATGTCGGCATCGGGCATCACCACCATGTGATTTTTCGCGCCGCCCAGGGCTTGCACGCGCTTGCCGTGGTGGGCGCCGGTTTCGTAGATGTAGTTGGCAATGGGGGTGGAGCCGACAAAGCTGATCGCCTTGACGTCGGGGTGAACCAACAGGGCGTCTACGGCTTCTTTGTCGCCTTGCACCACGTTGAACACGCCGTCGGGCAGGCCCGCTTGTTTGAGCAAGTCGGCCATGAAGAGTGCGGGGGTGGGGTCAATCGGGCTGGGCTTCAAGACAAAGGTGTTGCCTGTGGCGATGGCTACCGGGAACATCCACATGGGCACCATGACTGGAAAGTTGAAAGGGGTGATGCCTGCCACCACGCCCAGGGGCTGGCGCATGGTCCAGTTGTCGATCCCGGTGGACACCTGTTCGGTGTAGTCGCCCTTGAGGAGCTGCGGAATGCCGGTGGCGAACTCGACGATTTCGATGCCACGCGTGACCTCGCCCTGCGCGTCGGTGAACACCTTGCCGTGTTCGGCGGTGATCATGCGGGCCAGGTCGTCTTTGTGTTTGTTGAGTAGCTCCAAGAACTTGAACATCACGCGTGCGCGGCGCAGCGGTGAGGTGTCGGCCCAGGCCGGGAAAGCTTTTTGTGCGGCTGCGACGGCCACGTTGACATCGTCGCTGCTGGCCAGGGAGACGTTGGCAGTGACGGCACCGGTGGCGGGGTTGTACACCGGCTGCGTGCGGGTGCTCACGCCTGCGGCGTGCTGCCCGGCGATGAAGTGCTGGATGGAGGCAATGGTCATGAAGAGTCCTAAGTCAATCAGATGGTGTGGTCAGGGGCGAATCAGCGGCCGCCGGTTATGTCGATGCAGGTGCCCGTGATGTAACTGGAGGCGTCGCTGAGCAACCAGACAATGGTTTGTGCCACTTCTTGCGCAGTGCCTGCGCGCTGCATGGGGATGAGCGGTGCGAGCTCTTTGGCGCGGTTGGGTAAGCCGCCGCTGCCATGAATGTCGGTGTCGATCACACCGGGACGCACCGCGTTGACGCGAATGCCTTCAGCGGCGACTTCTTTAGAGACGCCCAAAGTCAGGGTGTCGATGGCGGCTTTGCTAGCGGCGTAGTCGACGTACTGGCCGGACGCGCCAAGTCGTGCAGCTGCGCTGCTGAGGTTGACGATGACGCCGCCTTCACCACCGTGACGGGTGCTCATGCGGCGGATGGCTTCACGGGTGCAGGCAAATGACCCCAACACGTTGACGCGCATCATGCGCTCGACGCGGGTCCAGCTCATTTCGTCCACGCGGCTGGTCATATCGACAATGCCGGCGCTGTTGACCAAGCCACGGATACGTCCGAGTTTGGCGTCAACTTGCGCAAACATGGCCAGGATTTGGTCTTCGTGACCGACATCGCCTTGCACGCTGATTGCCGTTCCACCGGCTTGGCGAATCTGGCGCACCACGTCATCGGCGGCCAGTGCATTTTGGGTGTAGTTGACAGCTACGCCCCAGCCATTTTGGGCGGCCAACAGGGCGGTGGCAGCGCCAATGCCACGGCTTGCGCCGGTGATCAAAAGAACGGGTTTCAAGTAAGTCTCCTGGTTTTTTAGCGAGTCTATTTTCAAGCGCACCACGATAGCATGTAGGGTTTTAAAACAGAGTAACCTGATGGACATTCTGTTTTTAGATTTTGAAGGTAACACCATGACCACCGTGCATTTGACTTCTTCTGATGGATTTGCTTTTTCTGCCTACGTCGCCCAACCCCACGGCAAGCCCAAAGGCGCGATCGTTGTGGTGCAGGAAATTTTTGGTGTCAATGCCCATATTCGCGAAGTGGCCGATGGCTATGCTGCTGCGGGCTATTTGGCGGTAGCGCCAGCCACGTTTGACCGCGTCAAACCAGCGGTGCAGATGGGCTATACGCCCGATGACATGCAAGCCGGTATTGCGCTTAAAGCGGCGGTGGAGGCGCTGCCCGCTCCGGGCGTGATGGCGGACATACAAGCGGCGGTTGATTACGCTGCCAAACACAGCGGCGGCAAAGTGGGCATCGTGGGCTATTGCTGGGGTGGGCTGCTGGCTTGGCGCGCGGCCTCATTGGTCAAAGGGTTGAGCGCAGCTGTGCCGTATTACGGGGGAGGCAGCACCAGTCACGAAGAGCGCGCACGTCAGCCACATTGCCCAGTGCTGGCGCATTACGCAGAGCAAGATCACTGGATTCCTCTGGACACTGTCGAGGCATTCAAAAAAGCACAACCCACGGTGGAGGTACACGTTTATGCCGCTGACCATGGCTTCAACTGCAACCACCGGGGTGCATGGCATGAGCCGTCGGCCAAATTGGCGTTGGAGCGCACCATGGCATTTTTTGCCAAGCACCTGGCTTGATGGCGCTTACTTTTTCAGCAGGCGTGCCACATCCAGGGCAAAGTAGGTCAATACGCCGTCTGCGCCGGCACGTTTGAAGGCGAGCAAGCTTTCCATCATCACCGCGTCATGGTCGAGCCAGCCGTTTTGCGCGGCCGCTTTGAGCATGGCGTATTCGCCAGAAACTTGATAGGCAAAGGTCGGAACCTGGAAGGTGTCTTTGACGCGACGCACGATGTCGAGATAAGGCATGCCAGGTTTGACCATCACCATGTCGGCGCCTTCTGCGATGTCCAGAGCGACCTCGCGCAGGGCCTCGTCGCTGTTGCCGGGGTCCATTTGGTAGACCTTTTTGTCGCTTTTGCCCAGGTTGCCCGCAGAGCCCACGGCGTCACGAAATGGGCCATAAAACGCGCTCGCGTATTTGGCGCTGTAGGCCATGATGCGCGTGTGAATGTGACCTTGCGCCTCTAGTGCTGTTCGGATTGCGCCTATGCGCCCATCCATCATGTCGCTGGGTGCCACGATGTCTACGCCTGCTTGCGCTTGGGTCAGGGCTTGTTGGGTCAATACGGCCACGGTCTCGTCGTTCAGGATGTAACCGGTGTCATCGAGTAAGCCGTCTTGTCCGTGGCTGGTGAATGGGTCTAGGGCAACGTCGGTCATGACGCCAAGCTCGGGAAAGTGCTTTTTCAGTTCGCGCACCACGTGAGGTACCAAGCCTTTGGGGTTGGTGGCTTCTCTGCCATCGGGTGTTTTCAGGTGGTTGCTGATGACTGGGAACAAGGCCATCACAGGGATGCCCAATGCCACACATTGCTCAGCCACGGGTAATAACAAATCAAGGCTCAGACGCTCTACGCCGGGCATGGAGGCGACTGCTTCACGGCGTTTCTCGCCTTCGAGCACGAACACGGGGTAGATCAGGTCGTTGGTGCTCAAGGCATGTTCGCGCACCAAGCGACGCGTGAAGTCGTCGCGTCGCAGCCGACGAGGGCGGTTGGCGGGGAAGGGGGCGAGAGCTGCGGTGTACGGGTGTGTCATGGGCAAAATTGTGCCTCAAGCCTGACGTTTCCCCCATTGTTTTGCATCAAAGCGTTTGCTAGATTGACATGGAGCAGCTTGCTGCTCCCCGCTTTTCCTCCCTAAGCGGGGCCTGTTGCGCGATCAGCACGCAGGCATTTATGCCCGACCTTGTGTCGGGCTTTTTTTAGACCCGGCTAAACTGACTGCATGTTGTGGGTTAAATCTTTTCATATCGTCTTTGTGGCTAGCTGGTTTGCCGGCTTGTTTTATTTGCCACGTATCTTCGTCAACTTGGCCCAGGTCTCGCCTGAGTCGGTGGCGGAGGAGCAGCGCCTGTTGTTGATGGCGCGCAAGCTGATGCGCTTTACCACGCTGTTGATGATTCCCGCCGTGGCGCTGGGGCTTTGGCTGTGGTTGGGTTATGGCATTGGTTGGGGGCCTGGCAACGGTTGGATGCATGCCAAGCTCACGGTGGTGTTGTTGGCCTTGGGGTACCACCACGCTTGTGGCGTCTTGTTGCGTAAATTTGAAGCACACACCAACCAGCGCGGTCATGTATGGTTTCGTTGGTTCAACGAAGTTCCCGTGGTCTTGTTGCTGGTCGCTGTGATCTTGGTGGTGGTCAAGCCTTTCTGAGGTTTGAATTGGGTGGCCCATGCAAAAAACCTCTGCGTGGCCTTTGTCGCAAATTTGCGTGGCGTTGATCATTTACGCCAGCCTGTATCCTTTTGATCATTGGCGCGACCAAGGCATTGAGCCCTGGTCATTTCTGACTGCGCCGTGGCCCAAATATTGGACCGGGTTTGATGTGGCGTCCAATGTCTTGGGATACGCCCCCCTCGGATTTTTTCTAACGCTCAGTGCCATGCGTATGGGTTGGCGCTGGCGTGCCGTGACTTGGAGCACGGCTGCAGCCGCGTTGCTTTCTTTTTCAATGGAAGGGCTGCAAAGTTATTTGCCAGCGCGCGTGCCGTCGCAGGCAGATTTTTTACTCAACACGCTAGGTGCGTGGCTCGGTGCCTGTGTGGCAAGTGCCTTGGAGCAGTTGGGGCTGTTGCACCGCTGGAGTCAGTTCAAGTCGCGCTGGTTTGTGCGTGATGCGCACTTGGCGTTGGTGCTGATGGCGTTGTGGCCAGTTGCCTTGTTGTTTCCCGTGGCGGTGCCTTTGGGTTTAGGGCAGGTGTGGGAGCGCGTGGAAGATGCACTGACGAGCGCTTTCGATGCGTCACCATTTCAAGATTGGATCCCTCTGCGCGGTTTTGAATTGGAGCCTTTGTTGCCCGGTGCAGAGTTGCTCTGTGTGGTGTTGGGTTTGTTGATTCCTGGTTTGTTGGGTTTTGCCGTGATTCGCCAACGGTGGCAACGCGTGGCGTATTTGCTGCTTGTTTTGGCTATGGCTTTGGGCATGAGCGCCTTGTCGGCCGCGTTGAGTTATGGCCCAAGCCACGCGTGGACATGGTTGGACTTGCCTGTGATGCTGGGTTTGGGTTTGGGCTTTGTGCTGGCTTTGGTGTTTGTTTTTGCCTCGGGTCGTATGTGCTTGGCGTTTTTGATGTTGGCGCTGTTGGTGCAGCAAAGCGTGCTCAACCAATCGCCAGAGAGCGCTTACTTTGCGCAAACTCTGCAGGCTTGGGAACAAGGGCAGTTCATTCGCTTCCATGGGCTGGTGCAGTGGCTGGGTTGGTTGTGGCCTTATGTGGCGTTGGTGTTTACGCTGTCGCGTTTGAGTCGAGAACGGTTGAGTGACCGGTGAGACTGGGTAAACCTAGAATTCAAGGCATGACACAAGCCTCTTACTACAAGCACCACATCTTCTTTTGTTTGAACCAGCGCGACAACGGCCAAGCAAGCTGCGCTGAGCACGGCGCACAGGAAGCCTTCGAGCATTGCAAAGCACAGGTCAAGGCCGCTGGCTTGTCTGGGCCGGGCGGGGTGCGCGTGAACAAGGCGGGGTGCCTGGACCGCTGTGCAGGTGGGCCTGTGGCTGTGGTGTATCCGGAGGCTGTTTGGTACAGCTTTGTCGACAAGGCAGACATCAGCGAAATTGTTGAAAGCCATCTCAAAAATGGCAAGCCTGTTGAGCGTTTGCTGGTTCCTGCGGACGTAGGTCGCTGAAAAGGCTGCGCCATGAACTCACAAACTCAACGGCTGATTTTGCAAGGCGAGGTCGGCGAAATTGAAGCGTTACGCGACGAACCGACGGGCCCCTCCCGTGGTGTGGCCGTCGTAGCGCACCCTCATCCTTTGTTTGGCGGGACCATGGACAACAAAGTGGTGCAGACCTTGGCACGCGCTTTTGTTCAGTGCGGTTGGTCTGTCGTGCGTTTTAATTTTCGGGGGGTCGGCGCGTCAGCGGGGGCGCACGATGCTGGCCAAGGCGAAGCGCAAGATTTTTTGCGTGTGGTCGAACAGGTAGCGCCTGAGGGGCCTTTGGCCTTGGCGGGTTTTTCGTTCGGTTCTTTTGTTGCAAGCCATGCGTTGGCCGCCTTGTGGGGGCAGCGCACAGTTGAAAAAGTGGTGTTTGTGGGAACTGCTGCATCGCGTTTTACGGTGGCCAATGTGCCGTTGGAGGCGCATGAGCGAACCCTGGTCGTGCATGGCGAGCAAGATGACACAGTCCCTCTGTCGGCGGTGATGGATTGGGCGCGTCCACAAAGCTTGCCGGTCACGGTGGTCCCGGGGGGCGGGCACTTCTTTCATGGACAATTGCCTCTTTTGAAGAGCTTGGTGGTTCGCCACCTGAATGCCTGAGATGCCGACGGCAGGGCTTTGACTCGTTTTCCTTTTGAATTGAAGATGGCCATGATCCGAACCTTGCGTACTGTCTCCCTTGGTTTTTGGATGGCGGCAATGTGTCTGCTGCATGCGCATGCTCAAATGCCTCAGCCGCCTGAAATTGCTGCCCGTGCTTACTTGCTGGTTGATGTGACTGCTAACCAAGTCCTGGCTGAGCTAGATGCCGACAAGCCTGTGGAGCCGGCCTCTTTGACGAAGCTAATGAGCGCTTACTTGGTCTTTGACGCACTCAAATCTAAAAAGATCACGTTGCAACAAACCATGCCCGTGAGCGAGCGCGCATGGAAGATGCCGGGCTCGCGGATGTTCATCGATCCCAAAATGAAAGTTCCTGTGGAGGACTTGGTCAAGGGCATGATTGTTCAGTCGGGCAATGACGCGACGATGGCCTTGGCAGAGGGGGTCGGCGGAACTGCTGAGCATTTTGTGCAGATGATGAATGCTCAGGCGAAGGTGCTGGGCATGAAGTCCACTGGGTATAAAAATCCCGAAGGATTGACCGAGGCTGGCCATATCACCACCGCGCGTGATTTGAGTATTTTGGCCAGTCGTTTGGTGCAGGACTTTCCTGATTATGTAGGCTATTACGCCATCAAAAAGTACCGCTACCCAGGCACACCGACTGCCAACGAGAGCAACCGTAATTTGTTGTTGTTTCGAGATCCCAGTGTGGACGGGTTGAAAACTGGGCATACCGAAGCGGCAGGCTTTTGTCTGATCGCGACGGCCAAGCGTGAGGCCCCTGGCGTCGGACCGCGTCGTTTGTTGTCCATTGTGTTGGGCGCCTCAAGCGAAAATGCGAGGGCTACGGAGTCGCAAAAACTACTCAACTGGGGATATACAGCGTTTGATGCCGTCAAATTGTTTGAGGCCAACCAAGCCGTAGTTTCCCCCAGTGTGTGGAAGGGGCGCAGCAATGTGGTCAAGCTAGGTCGTTCCCAAGCTATTGTGGTGGCGGTGCCCGCTGGCGCAGCGAGTCGGATTCAAACACAAGCGGCACGCCCTGAGCCCTTGGTTGCCCCTATGGTGCGCGGACAGGTGCTGGGCGCACTGAAGGTGACGTTGGATCAACAGCCGTTGGTGGACGTGCCCTTGACGGTTCTAGAGACAGTTGAACAGGCAGGCGTGCTTGGCCGCGCTTGGGATGCTGTGCGGCTGTGGGTTAAGTAATTCTTTCTTCGTCATACTGTAGCTGGCTTTACCTGTTGGGGCGATGCTGATACACTAGAAGGCTTTTCGGAATTTCCGAAGGGATTCACGTTTTCTTTTTTAATCAAACGTTTAGGGACGTTTTTCAATGCCAACCATCAATCAACTGGTGCGTCAGGGGCGCGAGGTCGAACAGACCAAGTCAAAAAGCCCTGCGATGCAAAATTCGCCGCAGCGTCGCGGTGTGTGCACTCGCGTGTACACAACGACGCCTAAAAAGCCTAACTCTGCTCTGCGTAAAGTCGCCAAGGTGCGTCTGACCAACGGGTTTGAAGTCATTTCCTACATCGGCGGTGAAGGCCACAACCTGCAAGAACACTCGGTGGTTCTGGTGCGCGGTGGTCGTGTCAAGGACTTGCCTGGTGTGCGTTATCACATCGTGCGTGGTTCGCTTGACTTGCAAGGCGTGAAAGATCGCAAGCAGTCTCGCTCCAAGTACGGCGCTAAGCGTCCTAAGAAGGCTTAATTGCTTTCAAAGACGGCTCTTGTGTTAAGGCATAAAAGCTGCAGGCCCTGCGAGGCTTAAGTCGCAAAAATGGTGTTTTGGTCGTCAGGCAGACGGCACAAAACGAAGTGGCCCCAAGCGCCCGTGTTGGGTGTGGGTCGAGTAAGTGGAAGTCATGATGACTTTCGCGGTGTCCGAAAGGATGCCAACTGAAGCAATAGAGGTGATCAAATGCCACGTCGTCGCGAAGTCCCTAAACGTGAAATCCTGCCGGATCCTAAGTACGGCAATGTCGAGCTGTCCAAATTCATGAACGTGATCATGGAAGGCGGCAAAAAGGCGGTTGCTGAGCGCATCATTTATGGTGCGTTGGAGCAAATCGAACAGAAGTCGGGCAAAGATCCGCTCGAACTGTTCTCTGTCGCCATCAACAACGTCAAGCCAATGGTTGAGGTCAAGTCTCGCCGTGTCGGTGGTGCCAACTATCAGGTGCCTGTCGAAGTGCGTCCTGTGCGCCGCTTGGCCTTGTCTATGCGTTGGCTCAAAGAAGCTGCGCGCAAGCGTGGCGAAAAGTCCATGGCGCTGCGCCTGGCCAACGAACTGCTGGAAGCCTCCGAAGGCCGTGGTGGTGCCATGAAGAAGCGTGACGAAGTGCACCGCATGGCCGAAGCCAACAAGGCATTCAGCCACTTCCGCTTCTAAATTCAAAGGTAAAACATGGCTCGCAATACCCCCATTGAGCGCTATCGCAACATTGGTATTTCAGCGCACATTGACGCTGGTAAGACCACCACGACAGAGCGTATTCTTTTTTACACCGGTGTGAACCACAAGATTGGTGAAGTGCATGACGGCGCTGCCACCATGGACTGGATGGAGCAAGAGCAAGAGCGTGGCATCACGATCACTTCTGCTGCGACCACCTGTTTCTGGAAGGGTATGGATGGCTCTTTCCCAGACCATCGCATCAACATCATTGACACCCCCGGTCACGTGGACTTCACCATTGAGGTGGAGCGCTCTATGCGCGTGCTCGACGGTGCTTGCATGGTTTACTGTGCGGTGGGCGGCGTGCAGCCCCAGTCTGAAACTGTGTGGCGTCAAGCCAACAAGTACAAAGTGCCGCGCTTGGCCTTTGTGAACAAGATGGATCGCACGGGTGCCAACTTCTTCAAGGTCGTCGACCAAATGAAGTTGCGCTTGAAGGCCAACCCTGTGCCTATCGTGATTCCAATTGGCGCTGAAGAAAACTTCACCGGCGTGGTTGACCTTCGCAAAATGAAAGCCATCATTTGGGACGAAGCGTCTCAAGGCATGAAGTTCACTTTTGAAGAAATTCCAGCCAATTTGGTCGAATTGGCCAAAGAGTGGCGCGAAAAGATGGTGGAAGCTGCGGCCGAAGCGTCTGAAGAGTTGATGAACAAGTACCTCGAAGAGGGTGACTTGACGGAAGAAGAGATCACGCATGGTTTGCGTGTGCGTACCATCAACAGCGAAATTCAGCCCATGTTGTGCGGTACGGCTTTCAAGAACAAAGGTGTTCAGCGCATGCTGGATGCTGTGCTTGAGCTGATGCCTTCTCCTTTGGATGTGAAAGCCATTAAAGGCTATGACGAAGACGAGAAGGAAGTCATCCGTAAGGCCGACGACGACGAAAAATTCTCTGCCTTGGCGTTCAAGTTGATGACCGACCCGTTTGTGGGGCAGTTGACATTTGTGCGTGTTTATTCTGGCGTTCTGAAAAAGGGCGACACGGTGTACAACTCGGTGCGCGGCAAGAAAGAGCGCATCGGTCGTATCGTGCAAATGCACGCCAACAACCGTGAAGAAGTGGACGAAATCCGTGCGGGTGATATTGCTGCTTGCGTGGGCTTGAAAGATGTCACCACGGGCGAGACCTTGTGCGATCCTGCGGCGGTGATCACCTTGGAACGCATGGTGTTCCCTGACTCCGTGATTCGTCAAGCTGTGGAGCCTAAGACCAAGGCTGACCAAGAAAAAATGGGCATGGCTTTGTCGCGTTTGGCTGCTGAGGATCCATCCTTCCGTGTGCAAACCGATGAAGAGTCTGGTCAGACCATCATCGGTGGCCAGGGCGAATTGCACTTGGAAATCATTGTTGACCGCATGAAGCGTGAGTTCGGCGTGGAAGCTAACGTGGGCAAGCCCCAGGTGGCTTATCGCGAAACCATTCGCAAGACGGTCGAAGATGCTGAAGGCAAGTTCGTTCGTCAGTCTGGCGGTAAGGGTCAGTACGGTCATGTGGTGCTCAAGGTTGAGCCGCAAGAGGCTGGCAAAGGCTTTGAGTTCGTTGACGCGATCAAGGGCGGTGTGGTTCCTCGTGAATACATCCCTGCAGTGGAAAAAGGCGTGATTGAGGCTTTGGGTCAAGGCGTGCTCGCGGGCTACCCTGTGGTTGACGTGAAAGTCACACTGCACTTCGGTTCGTACCACGATGTGGACTCAAACGAAATGGCCTTCAAGATGGCAGCCATCTTTGGTTTCAAAGAAGGTTGCCGCAAAGCAAGTCCTGTGATTCTAGAGCCGATGATGGCTGTGGAAGTGGAGACACCTGAAGACTACGCTGGCAGCGTGATGGGCGATTTGTCCTCACGTCGCGGCATGGTGCAAGGTATGGACGACATGGTCGGTGGCGGTAAGGCGATCAAAGCTGAAGTGCCATTGTCCGAAATGTTCGGTTACTCGACCACATTGCGCTCGATGTCACAAGGTCGCGCGACTTACACCATGGAATTCAAGCATTACTCGGAAGCTCCGCGTAACGTGGCCGAAGCCATTGTGGCCGCACGCGCCAAGTAAAAAAATCCCTTGAGGGTAACTGCGGTTGCCCTCTGTCTGCGACGATGCGCCGCCCTGTTCCCCGTGCGGGGCGAATCAGCAGCATCGTGCAAACATAAAACTTGTACACGGGCCTGCTCTTTGGAGAATTGAAATGGCAAAAGGAAAATTTGAACGTACCAAGCCGCACGTCAACGTGGGCACGATTGGCCACGTGGACCACGGCAAGACGACGCTGACGGCGGCGATCACGACCATTTTGTCGACCAAGTTTGGCG
>NZ_NESA01000006.1 GCF_002778315.1 Limnohabitans sp. JirII-31
TGGTTCGATGACTACAATTCTTATCACCCGCACAGTGCGTTGGGATATTTGCCACCGACCGTGTTCAGGGAAAAACAATCGGTAACTTGAATATACCGACGGTACTGGATTACAGGGTCAAGACCAAATGCCCACTAAAGTTCGCAAAATCATATTATGGGATTGCCCCGATAATCTTCTTAGATCAAGATCAATTTTTATTTTGAAATATTTTGAATGCTAGGTATGTCGATAGCAAAGTGTTTTACTTCTTTGATGATGGCAAGTCGGTACAAGAACCATGCGCCACCATGCCAATGCTTTCGCCCAGCGTAGGGTGTGTATGGTGCCTACTTTGAACCTTGGACCTTGGTCAAGAACTGGACGAATGAAGAGCTGCTGCTACCCGGCCAAGTGGTGGATCAAGCCTTGATTGCGGCGCTGTGCAGTGAGGACGGTGATGAAGAGGATGGGGAGCGGGCTGAGGGGTGTTACCTTGGGGCGCATTGAGATGCAGGTGTTGTTACCAGAACATTCACCACAGAATGGCCTCAAACTCCTAGAGAATGTCTTTTCTTTCCTTCATCTGGAGTTTGTATGACGTGGTTGATCTTGGGTTTGGTTCTTTTTTTAGGCGCGCATTCAACGCGCATTTTTGCTGAAGGATGGCGAACCAAATCCATCGAGGCCTGGGGTGAAAAGCCGTTCAAAGGGGTCTACGCTTTGGTGTCTTTGTTGGGTTTTTATGCCCTGATCGTTGGCTATGCCCAAGTGCGTCTTGAGCCGGTTGTCATCTGGCAGCCCCCCATCGCGACTCGCCATATCAGTGTGTTGCTGATGTTGTTTGCAAGTATCTTGCTGGTTGCAGCGTACATCCCTGCCAACCATTTCAAAGTGCGCCTGCGCCACCCAATGGTGCTGTCGGTCAAGGTGTGGGCCTTGGCGCATTTGTTGTCAAACGGGAATTTGGCTGATCTGATTTTGTTCGGTGCGTTTTTGGCGTGGTCCGTCATGAACTTCAAATCTGCACGTGCACGTGACCGCATCCAAGCCGAAACACAAGCGCAGGTGTCAGATGAATCTGCGCAACCTGCTCTCCCCAAAACATCTGCCACGCTCATCACAGTCGGCGTTGGTGTTGTTCTTTGGGGGCTGATCACCTTTGTTTTGCATGCTCGGGTGGTCGGCGTTTCGCCGCTGGGTTGAGATGGCAGACTCGTTCAGCTAAAGCACCGGCTTTTTCATCGCCTCGGCAAATAACCCACTCCCCAACCAACCCGCCAGCCATGCCTTCACCGCTGGCAGAGGCAAGGCCTCGAACCACTCGGGGTCAACGGCGGCGAACTGACGCACAAAGGGAAAGATTCCGATGTCTGCCGCACAGGGGCTGGCTCCGCCCAGCTGCGGTTGGCTGTGCAGTTCTTGCTCCAGAGGTTCAAGCAGCACGGCCACAGCTTGCTGAAAGTGATGTTCGCGCATCATGGCATCGGCAAAGCGCTGCGGGTATTTGTAGCGGTCGAGGTGGTGTTTGAAGGGTCCGTCACACGCCTGCTGCAAGGCTACGCTCGACGAAATTTGGGCCCTCGCCCACCACTGGTCTAGGTCGCCACTTTGCTCAAAAGCCCAGCGCATGATGTCCAAGCTTTGCTCCAGTACCGCGCCATTTGGCAGCACCAGCACGGGCACGGTGCCTTTGGGCGACACGGCCAGCATGGCGGACGGCTTGTCACGCAAAGACACCTCACGCGGCTGGTATGTCACACCCGCTTGCAGCAAGGCCATGCGGGCACGCATGGCGTAGGGGCAGCGGCGGTAGGTGTAGAGAAGCGGAGCTGGCATAAGTGATGGAAAAGCCGCCTGGCTTTGCAGCGAGGCGGCTTGTATTTTTGCACTGTGAAGCGGTTTACTTCTTGCTCGGCGGCAAATCCGTGCAACTCCCATGCGCCACTTCTGCCGCCATGCCAATGCTTTCGCCCAGCGTGGGGTGTGGGTGAATGGTTTTGCCGATGTCCACTGCGTCTGCGCCCATCTCAATCGCCAGGGCGATTTCGCCAATCATGTCGCCGGCGTGCGTACCCACCATGCCGCCGCCCAAGATCTTGCCGTGGCCGTGGGCCTCAGGAGAATCGTCAAACAGCAGTTTGGTCACGCCTTCGTCGCGGCCATTGGCAATGGCGCGGCCTGAGGCCGTCCAAGGGAACAGGCCTTTTTTGACCTTGATGCCTTGGGCCTTGGCCTGGTCTTCGGTCAAGCCCACCCATGCCACTTCAGGGTCGGTGTAGGCCACGCTCGGAATGACGCGAGCATTGAAAGCGCTTGCGGCCAATTCTTTGTTGCCTTGAATTTCACCGGCAATGACTTCAGCCGCCACGTGGGCTTCGTGCACAGCCTTGTGCGCCAACATGGGCTGGCCGACGATGTCGCCAATGGCAAAGATGTGCGGCACGTTGGTGCGCATCTGAATGTCGACGTTGATGAAGCCACGGTCGGTCACGGCCACGCCGGCTTTGTCCGCCGCAATCTTCTTGCCATTGGGCGTGCGTCCCACGGCTTGCAACACGAGGTCGTACACCTGCGGCGCGGGGGCCGCAACGCTTGCGTTGCTTCCGTTCTCGCCCTCTTCTGCTGGTGCAAACGTGACTTCAATGCCTTCGGGCAAGGCGCGTGCTGACACGGTCTTGGTTTTGAGCATGATGTTGTCAAAACGCTTGGCATTCATCTTTTGCCAGATCTTCACCAAGTCCCGGTCAGCGCCTTGCATGAGGCCGTCCATCATTTCCACCACGTCCAGGCGTGCGCCCAGCGTGCTGTAAACGGTGCCCATCTCCAGGCCAATGATGCCGCCGCCCAAAATAAGCATGCGCTTGGGCACTTCTTTGAGGGCCAAGGCACCCGTGCTATCGACCACGCGGGGGTCGTTGGGCATGAAAGGTAGACGCACGGCTTGCGAGCCTGCCGCAATGATGGCGCGCTTGAACGCCACCACTTTTTTGGTGCCGGTTTTTTCTTGCGCCGTGCCGCTGGTTTCTTCCACTTCCAGGTGGTTGGCGCCAACGAATGCGCCGTAACCACGCACGGTGGTGACCTTGCGCATCTTGGCCATGGCAGCCAGGCCGCCCGTCAATTTGCCAATGACTTTTTCTTTGTGGCCGCGCAGCTTGTCGATGTTGACCACCGGTGCGCCAAAGTCCACGCCGAGGTCAGCCATATGGCTGACTTCGTCCATCACGGCGGCCACGTGCAACAGGGCTTTGGAAGGAATGCAACCCACGTTCAGGCACACGCCACCCAGGGTGGCATAGCGCTCAACGATGACCACATTGAGCCCTAAGTCTGCGGCACGAAATGCTGCCGAGTAACCGCCAGGGCCACCACCTAGCACAAGCACATCGCACTCGATGTCGGCGGAGCCGCCAAACGACGAGGCAGTGGGTGCTGGCACGGCAGCCACAGGTGCAGCGGCTGTTGTTGCAGCTGGCGCGGGCGAGGGTGCAGCAGCAGGGGCCGCTGAAGCGCCCTCGCCTTCGAGCACCAAGACCACTGAGCCTTGTTTGACTTTGTCACCGAGTTTCACGCGCAGCTCTTTGACCACACCCGCGTGTGACGATGGAATTTCCATCGAAGCTTTGTCGGACTCGACGGTGATGAGCGATTGCTCGGCCTTGACGGTGTCGCCGGGTTTGACCAGCAACTCGATCACAGCCACTTCGTCGAAGTCGCCAATGTCTGGAACTTGAATGTCAATGGATGCCATGTCTGTTCCTTCGCCTTAGAGCAACACGCGACGGAAGTCGCTGAGGATTTGGCCCAAGAAGGCATTGAAGCGTGCAGCAGCCGCGCCGTCGATCACGCGGTGATCCCAGGTCAAGCTCAGTGGCAACATCAAACGGGGCTGGAAAGCCTTGCCGTCCCACACCGGTTCCATGGTGCTCTTGCACACACCCAAGATGGCCACTTCAGGCGCATTGATGATGGGGGTGAAGTACTTGCCGCCAATGCCGCCCAAGCTTGAGATGGTGAAGGTGGCACCGGTCATTTCAGCGGGGCCGAGTTTGCCGTCGCGCGCTTTCTTGGCCAGCTCAGACATTTCTTGGCTGATTTGCAGCACGCCTTTTTTGTCGCAATCGCGGATGACGGGAACCATCAACCCATTGGGCGTGTCAGCGGCAAAGCCGATGTGCCAGTAGTTTTTGTAAACCAGTGCATCACCATCCAAGCTGCTGTTGAATTCAGGGTACTTCTTGAGTGCAGCCACACAGGCCTTGATCAAGAAAGCCAGCATGGTGACTTTGACGCCCGACTTCTCGTTTTCTTTGTTGGTCGAGACGCGGAAGGCTTCGAGGTCGGTGATGTCTGCGTCGTCATGGTTGGTGACAGCAGGAATCATCACCGCGTTGCGCAACAGGTTGGCTCCGCTGATCTTCTTGATGCGCCCCATCTCCTTGCGCTCAATGGGACCGAACTTGGCAAAGTCAACCTTGGGCCAAGGAATGAGGCCCAAACCAGCACCATCGCCACCGCCAGCAGGTGCTTTGGCAGCCTGTGCTTTGGTTTGGGTGGCACCCGACATGACGGCCTTGGTGAAGGCTTGCACGTCGTCTTGGGTGATGCGGCCTTTGGGGCCTTGGCCCTTGACCTCTTCCAGTGGCACACCCAGTTCACGCGCAAACTTGCGCACCGAAGGCGAGGCATGGGGCAAGCCCAGCGTCGAGGCACCGGGTGCGTGCGCTGGGGCGGCCACGACGGCTGCGGCCACAGCCACTGCGGTGGGCGCAGAGACGGCAGCGGGCGCAGCGGCGACCGCAGCAGCCACAGGGGCTGCCACAGCGGCAGTAGCAACAGCCACACTGCCTTCCAAAATGGCCAGCAAGTCACCGATGTTGACCTTGTCACCCACTTTGACTTTGAGCTCTTTGAGCACACCGGCGTGTGAGGATGGAATTTCCATCGAAGCTTTGTCAGACTCCACCGTGATGAGCGATTGCTCAACCTTGATGGTGTCACCCGGTTTGACGAACACTTCAATGACGGCCACGTCTTTGAAGTCGCCAATGTCTGGCACATGAATTTCAATCAAGCCTGAGGCTGTTGGGGCTGCGGCGGGAGCCACGACAGCCACAGGGGCGGCGGCGGCTGCGGGCAGTGCCGACGCCACGGCTGCGGCGGCTGCGGCAGCACCTGCAGCCTCCACCACCAAGACCACCGAGCCTTCTTTGACCTTGTCACCCAACTTCACGCGCAGTTCTTTGACCACACCGGCGGTGCTGGATGGAATTTCCATCGAGGCCTTGTCGGACTCCACCGTGATCAAGGACTGCTCAGCCTTGACGGTGTCGCCCACCTTGACCAGCAGTTCAATGACTGCGACTTCATCGAAATCCCCAATGTCTGGGACTTTTACTTCTACCAATGCCATGTTTGTCTCACTTAGTATGTTGAGGACAGAGCAAAGCTTGCAGCTTTGGACAGTCCCACAAAGTTATTCATTAAGCGTAAAGCGGGTTGATTTTGTCGACTTTGATGCCGTACTTTTTGATCGCTTCAGCCACTTGGCTCACCGGCACGGTGCCGTCTTCGCTCAGCGCCTTGAGTGCCGCCACGACGATGTAGTGACGGTTGATTTCAAAGTGCTCGCGCAGTTTGCTGCGGAAGTCGCTGCGGCCAAAACCATCGGTGCCCAACACTTTGTAGGTGCGACCCTTTGGAATGAACGGGCGAATTTGCTCGGCATAGGCCTTCATGTAGTCGGTCGATGCCACCACTGGCCCGGTGTACGGGTCGAGCTGTGCGGTCACAAACGGCACTTTCGGTGCGTCTGTCGGGTGCAACAGGTTGTAACGCTCGGCGTCTTGACCGTCGCGGGTCAATTCGTTGAAGCTCGGGCAGCTCCACACGTTGGCTGCCACGCCCCAGTCGGCGGCCAGCAAGTCGCGGGCTGCAATGGATTCGCGCAAGATGGTGCCCGAGCCCAACAGGTTGACGCGAGGCGCTTTCTTGGCGCCTTCACCTTGTTGCAACAAGTACATGCCTTTGATGATTTGCTCTTCGGTACCAGCCTTGAGGCCTGGCATGGCGTAGTTCTCGTTCAACAAGGTCAGGTAGTAGAAGACGTTGTCTTGCTTCTCGACCATGCGCTTCAAACCGTGGTGCAGGATGATGCCCACTTCGTGTGCGAAGGTCGGGTCATACGACACGCAGTTCGGAATGGTGTTGGCCATGATGTGGCTGTGACCGTCTTCGTGCTGCAAGCCTTCGCCGTTCAAGGTGGTACGGCCCGAGGTGCCGCCCAACAAGAAGCCACGTGCTTGCATGTCGCCAGCTGCCCAGGCCAAGTCGCCAATGCGCTGGAAGCCAAACATCGAGTAGTACACGTAGAACGGCACCATGATGCGGTTACTGGTGGAGTAGCTGGTGGCCGCTGCAATCCAGCTCGACATGCCGCCGGCTTCGTTGATGCCTTCTTGCAAGATCTGGCCCGCCACGTCTTCCTTGTAATACATGACCTGGTCTTTATCGACCGGGGTGTACTGCTGGCCGGCAGGGTTGTAAATACCGATTTGACGGAACAAGCCTTCCATACCAAAGGTACGGGCCTCGTCCACCAAAATAGGCACCACACGTGGACCCAAAGCTTGGTCACGCAGCAACTGCGTGAGAAAGCGCACATAGGCTTGGGTGGTCGAGATTTCACGGCCTTCGGCGGTGGGCTCCATCACCGATTTGAAAATGTCCAACGAGGGAACCGTGAAGCTTTCTTCGGCTTTGGTGCGGCGGTGCGGCAAGTACCCACCCAAGGCCTTACGGCGTTCGTGCAGGTAACGCATTTCAGGCGTGTCGTCAGCGGGCTTGTAGAAAGGAATCTTGGACAACTCGCTGTCGGGGACCGGAATGTTGAAGCGGTCACGCATGTACTTGATGTCTTCGTCCGTGAGCTTCTTGGTTTGGTGAACGTTGTTCTTGCCCTCGCCCGCTTTACCCATGCCAAAACCTTTGACGGTTTTGATCAACAACACGGTGGGTTGGCCTTTGTGGTTCACCGCCTGGTGGTAGGCGGCATACACCTTTTGGGGGTCGTGGCCACCGCGCTTGAGGTTCCAAATTTCGTCGTCGCTCATGTGCGCCACCATCTCCAGGGTGCGTGGATCACGACCAAAGAAATGTTTGCGCACGTAAGCGCCATCGTTGGCTTTGAAGGCTTGGTAGTCGCCATCCAAGGTTTCCATCATCAGTTTGCGCAAGGCACCGTCTTTGTCGCGGGCCAAGAGTGGGTCCCACTCGCTGCCCCACAACAGTTTGATCACGTTCCAGCCTGAACCACGGAATTCGCCTTCGAGCTCTTGCACGATCTTGCCGTTGCCACGCACGGGGCCGTCCAGGCGCTGCAAGTTGCAGTTCACCACAAAGATCAGGTTGTCGAGCTTTTCGCGAGCGGCCAAACCAATCGCACCCAAAGACTCGACTTCGTCCATTTCACCGTCGCCACAGAACACCCACACTTTGCGGTTTTCTGTGTTGGCAATACCACGGGCATGCAAGTACTTCAAAAAGCGCGCTTGGTAAATGGCCATCAAAGGCCCGAGGCCCATAGAGACGGTGGGGAACTGCCAAAACTCAGGCATGAGTTTGGGGTGTGGGTAGCTGGAGAGGCCGTTGCCGTCCACCTCTTGGCGGAAGTTGAGCAATTGCTCTTCGGTCAAACGCCCTTCTAGGTAAGCACGGGCGTAAACACCGGGCGACACGTGGCCCTGGATGTACAGGCAGTCACCGCCATGGTTTTCGTTTTCTGCGTGCCAAAAGTGATTGAAGCCTGCACCGAACATGTGGGCCAACGAGGCAAACGAACCGATGTGGCCACCTAAGTCGCCGCCGTCTTCAGGGTTGTGGCGGTTGGCTTTAACCACCATGGCCATGGCGTTCCAGCGCATGTAGGCGCGAAGTCGCTCTTCGATTTCGATGTTGCCCGGGCAATGCGCCTCTTGGCTGGGTTCGATGGTGTTGACGTAGCCCGTGTTGGCTGAGAACGGCATGTCGATGCTGCTCTCGCGCGCGTGTTCTAGCAACTGTTCCAACAAGAAGTGCGCACGCTCGGGGCCTTCTGCGTTGATGACAGCGGACAGAGCGTCCATCCATTCACGTGTCTCTTGTGTGTCTGCATCATTCGTGGCAAATGTGCGCAGGTCGTTGGGTTGTGCTGACATGCTTGTCTCCTAGTGTTGGCACTTGTTTCGATCGACTGTAACTAATTGTCACATAAAAAATATAAATTTCAAATTGCGGTCATTGATTTCTTATTATGAAATTCAACAATCAAAACGCGGAGCACACGCTAAACTCAAGGCACATGTTCAAACAACGTTTATCCACCCCATTTCAACCCTTGGTCGCCCGCTGGAACCGATGGTGGCGACAGCAAAGCCCAAGCAAACAAGACCGTTTCGCATTGATGGGGCCATTGGCTGCCGTGGTGTTGTTTTTGGTTGCCATCACCACGGCACTTTGGTATTTGAAGTACGAAGAACTCGACCGCGAGCAAGAGATCGTTCGCCGCGACGTGGAGTACGCCCAGCAGCGCTTGCGTTTGCGTTTGCTGGAACGCCAGGAACAGATCATGCGCATCGCGCGTGATGTCGCTAACCGCGAAACCAATCCACAAGAGTTTGTCAGCGAAGCTAACTCACTGTTAGACCAAAGCCCCGAGCTATCGAGTCTGACGTGGCTCGACACACGCCGTCGCGTACGTGCCACCGACTCCAGCGCAAGTGCCAATCCAGCCATGATTCACCAAACAGGTGATGTGCTGACGCAAACCGAAACCAAAGACACTTTTGATTTGGCCCATGCATTGCTACAGCCGGTCTATTCACAGCCGATCAAGCAAGCCACCGCCTTGCAGGGTCAGGTCAGCCAATTGCAGTTGCAAGTACCCATCGTCAACCACACCAAGTTTGAAGGTGTGATCTTGGCGGAGTACCCGTTGGATGGCATTTTTCGCTACGTCGTGCCCAACGAGATCACGAGCAAATACGCGGTGTCTCTGCGTGATGTGAACAACACCGTGTTGGCGGGGCAAGCCAACATGCCGGGTCCCAAGGTCAGCGAGGTGCTGCCCTGGCTCAACCGCACCAACGACTACGAAGTACCTGTCACGCCCGTGGGTTATGCGCTCACCTTGCATGCGCGGGCTTACCGCACCTCACAAGGCCTGATTGGCAATGGCGTGTTCTGGTTGGTGACCGCCTTGAGTTTGATGACGGCCTGGATGTTGATTGGCACCTGGCGTCACACACGACGCCGTGTGCAAGCTCAGCAAGCCTTGGTGGCAGAGACTAACTTTCGTCGCGCCATGGAAAACTCGGTGCTCACCGGCATGCGCGCCATGGACCTCAAAGGTCGCATCACTTATGTGAACACGGCGTTTTGCCAAATGACGGGGTGGACCGAGGAGGAGTTGGTGGGGTGTACACCCCCCTTCCCTTACTGGCCAGACCAAGACAGGGTGAGTCTGGAGCAAAAGCTGCAACTCGAGCTACAGGGCAACACCACATCCAGTGGGTTTCAGGTGCGCGTCAAGCGCAAAGACGGCCATTTGTTTGACGCACGTTTGTATGTGTCACCACTGATTGATGCCTTGGGGCAGCAAACGGGCTGGATGACATCCATGACCGACATCACCGAACCCAACCGCATTCGCGAGCAGTTGTCAGCGTCGCATGACCGCTTCACCACCGTGCTGGAAGGCTTGGACGCATCCGTCTCGGTGGCCCCGCTAGGCAGTCAAGAACTGCTGTTTGCCAACAAGCTGTATCGACAATGGTTTCAGGTGTCTAGCGAAGGGCACCTCAGCTTGGTCGCTCAAGCTGGGCAGCCTAAGCAAGTGCCGTATGAAGAAAACGGCAACCAGAACGGTGAGGCCGATGACCCTCTGGTCGGCTTTCCTACCGACGAGTTGACCGAAGGCTCCAGTGAGAACGCCGAAATTTATGTGCCCTCGCTGAACAAATGGCTGGAGGTGCGTTCACGCTACCTGAATTGGGTCGATGGACGTTTGGCTCAAATGGTGATTGCGACCGACATCACGCCGCGCCGCCAAGCAGAAGAACAATCTCAGGCACAGGCGGAACGCGCACAGTCGGCCAGCCGCTTGATCACCATGGGTGAAATGGCGTCCAGCGTGGCGCATGAACTGAATCAGCCGCTGACAGCCATCAACAATTACTGCAACGGCATGGTCTCGCGCATCAAGTCAAACAATTTGATGGAAGAGGACCTGCTCAAAGCCTTGGAAAAAACCGCACATCAGGCGCAACGCGCGGGGCAGATCATTCAGCGCATCCGCACCTTTGTGAAGCGCAGCGAGCCCAACCGCACGGAGTCGGATGTGGCGCACATGGTGACGGAAGCGGTTGAATTGGCAGACATTGAATTGCGCCGTCGCCAGGTGCGCCTGACCCAGGTGGTGGCGGCACGGGTGCCAAAACTCCACGTCGATCCCATCTTGATTGAACAAGTGCTGGTCAATTTGATGAAGAACGCCGCCGAATCGGTGGACCTGGCCCAGCGCCCGATGCCTGGACGCAATGTGGAACTCAAAGTGGTGCCCCGTGTCGAAGAAGGACAACCCGTGGTGGAGTTTTCGGTCAGTGACACTGGGCGCGGCCTCGCCCCTGAAGTGATGGAGCGCTTGTTTGAAGCCTTCTTCTCGACCAAACCGGAAGGTATGGGCATTGGCCTGAATTTGTGCCGCAGCATCGTCGAATCTCACCAGGGCAGGATGAAAGCTGAGAACCTCTACAATGCGAACGAAATTACGGGCTGCCGCTTTTCCTTCTGGATACCGGCCCGTACCGTCGGAGCATCTGCATGAGTTTGATTCCCAAAAAAGGTACGGTCTACGTCGTTGATGATGACGAGGCTGTGCGCGATTCGTTGCAATGGTTGTTAGAGGGCAAGGACTACCGCGTCCGCTGCTTTGATTCCGCTGAAACTTTTTTGAGCCGCTATGACGCGCGTGAAGTGGCCTGCTTGATTGTTGACATCCGCATGGGTGGCATGACAGGCCTGGAACTGCAAGACAAACTGATCGAGCGCAAATCTCCTTTGCCCATTGTGTTCATTACCGGCCACGGCGATGTGCCCATGGCTGTGAACACCATGAAAAAAGGGGCCATGGACTTCATCCAAAAGCCCTTCAAAGAAGACGAGCTCGTCAGCTTGGTCGAGCGCATGCTGGAGCACGCCAAAGACGCCTTTGCCGACTTCCAGCAAGCGGCCAGCCGTGATGCCTTGATGGCCAAGCTGACCGGACGTGAAGCCCAAGTGCTAGAGCGCATCGTGGCCGGACGTCTGAACAAGCAAATTGCCGACGATTTGGGCATCAGCATCAAAACGGTGGAAGCGCACCGCGCCAACATCATGGAAAAGCTCAATGCCAACACCGTGGCCGACTTGTTGAAAACGGCCTTGGGTCAAACTGCCGCCAAAGCCTGAGTCCCCGGCCTTTCACGTAACCATGACGCCCGTTCTCTACGGGCGTTTTCACTTCTCTTTGACCATGACCGCACAACGCATCGACGGCAACGCCCTCTCTCAACAACTGCGCGCCCAAGTGGCCGCAGACACCGCAGCGCTCAAGGCCCAAGGCCTCACCCCTGGCTTGGCCGTGGTACTGGTGGGCGACAACCCTGCCAGCCAGGTCTATGTGCGCAACAAGGTCAAGGCCTGTCAAGATGCGGGTTTGCATTCGGTGCTTGAAAAATACGAGGCCACGATGAGCGAGGCTGATTTGTTGGCGCGTGTCGAAGCGCTCAACAACGACCCACTCATCCACGGGATCTTGGTGCAACTGCCCTTGCCTGCTCACATCGACGCACAAAAGGTGATTGAAGCCATCAGCCCAGCCAAGGACGTGGACGGTTTTCACATCGCCAGCGCAGGTGCTTTGATGACGGGCATGCCAGGGTTTTGGCCCTGTACGCCTTATGGCTGTATGAAGATGCTCGAGAGCATTGGCTACAACTTGCGCGGCAAGCATGCGGTGGTGATTGGCCGCAGCAACATCGTGGGCAAACCCATGGCGCTGATGCTGTTGCAACAAAACGCCACAGTCACCATTTGCCACAGCGCCACGCCCGACCTGAAGGTGCACACCTTGCAGGCCGACGTGATCGTGGCGGCGGTGGGCAAGCGCAATGTGCTGACGGCAGACATGGTCAAACCCGGTGCCGTGGTGCTGGACGTGGGCATGAACCGCAATGCAGAAGGCAAGCTG
Organism: Limnohabitans sp. JirII-31; assembly: GCF_002778315.1. Taxonomy (GTDB): domain Bacteria; phylum Pseudomonadota; class Gammaproteobacteria; order Burkholderiales; family Burkholderiaceae_C; genus Limnohabitans. The sequence continues at coordinate 12,248 of NZ_NESA01000006.1, forward strand.
TGTGGCGATGTCGACTTTGACGGTGTGAGCCAAGTGGCCAGCTACATCACCCCCGTGCCAGGAGGTGTGGGCCCAATGACCATCACCATGTTGCTGGTGAACACCTTGGAATCGGCCAAGCGGGCCTTATCTGCTCAGCACTGAATCAAAGAAATTTTCTACATGTCACACGCCAACCCGCTGCTCAATTTCACAGACCATCCCCTGTTTGACGCCATTCGGCCTGAGCACATTGCACCGGCGCTTGACCCGCTGCTGGCCGATGCCAACCTGGCCCTCGAAAAAGTCACCGCCGCCGAGTTTCCTGCGGATTGGCAAGCGATTGCCGGCGTGCTGGATGTGGCCACTGAAAAGCTCAGCCGTGCGTGGGGCGCCATCAGCCATTTGCACTCGGTGGCCGACACACCCGAGTTGCGCGCCGCATATACCGAAGCCTTGCCATGCGTGACCGAGTTTTGGACCCGTCTGGGGGCTGATGAACGCTTGTACGCCAAGTACAAAGCTGTTCCCCTGAGCAGCCTCAACGCCGAGCAGCAACGCGCCCACACACTGGCCATGCGCAACTTTGTGCTGTCAGGTGCAGAGCTTGAAGGCGCAGCCAAAGAGCGCTTTGCCGCCATTCAAGAGCGCCTGGCGGAGGTGAGCCAAAAGTTCAGCGAGAACGTGCTGGACGCAACCGACCAGTGGTCGCTCGTCGTCAATGCCGATGCGTTGGCTGGCGTGCCTGACGATGTGTTGCAGGCCACACGCGCCGCCGCTGACAAAGACGGCGTGGCCGGTCACAAATTGAATTTGAAAATGCCCTGCTATCTGCCGGTGATGCAGTTTGCCCACAGCTCCGCCTTGCGCGAAAAGCTCTACCGCGCCTACGCCACGCGGGCCTCTGACCAATCAGAAGCGGTGCAAGCGGGCAAGACCGAGCAAGACAACACGCCCTGGATCCAAGACATCTTGACGCTGCGCCAAGAAGAAGCACAGCTGTTGGGTTACGCCAACCACGCCGAAGTCTCGTTGGCAACGAAGATGGCCCAATCGCCCGCCGAGGTGATGGCCTTCTTGCGTGACCTGGCACAACGTGCCCGTCCCTTTGCTGAAAAAGATGTGGCCGAAATGCGCGCCTTTGCCGCCGAGCACCTGAACCTGGCAGAACCTCAAGCCTGGGACTGGCCCTACATCGGGGAAAAGCTCAAAGAAGCGCGCTACGCCTTCAGCGAGCAAGAGGTCAAGCCCTACTTCACAGCGCCTAAGGTATTGGCAGGTTTGTTCAAAATTGTGGAGACCTTGTTTGAAGTGAGCATCCGTCGCGACAGCGCACCGGTGTGGCACCCTGCGGTCGAGTTTTACCGGATTGAACGTGCAGGTCAGTTGGTCGGTCAGTTCTACCTCGACCCAGGGTCGCGCTCAGGCAAACGCGGCGGCGCTTGGATGGACGACGTCCGCGCCCGCTGGCTGCGCCCCGACAACCAACAACTACAAACCCCCGTGGCGCATTTGGTGTGTAACTTTGCTGAGGGCGTGGGTGGCAAACCACCCCTGCTCACACACGACGATGTGATCACCCTGTTCCACGAATGTGGGCATGGCTTACACCACCTGCTCACCCAAATTAACGAGCGCGATGTGTCTGGCATCAGCGGTGTGGAATGGGATGCGGTGGAGCTGCCCAGCCAATTCATGGAAAACTTTTGCTGGGAATGGAGCGTGCTGCGCCACATGACAGCACATGTGGACACGGGCGAACCCCTGCCACGCGCACTGTTCGACAAAATGCTGGCCGCCAAGAACTTCCAAAGTGGTTTGCAAACCTTGCGTCAAATTGAGTTCTCGTTGTTCGACATGCGCTTGCATACCGAACCATCTGCCGCCCAAGACGTGATGCAGGTGCTGCGCGAGGTGCGTGCTGAGGTGGCCGTGCTGCCCTCACCCAACTGGGGGCGCACGCCGCATACCTTTAGCCACATCTTTGCGGGTGGTTATTCCGCTGGCTATTACAGCTACAAGTGGGCCGAGGTGCTGAGCGCCGATGCTTACGCTGCCTTTGAAGAAACCGTGGGTGCCGACGGTGAGCCCAGTGTGGAGACGGGTCGCCGTTATCGCAGGGAAATTTTGGAAGCCGGGGGCAGTCGCCCGGCCATGGCGTCGTTCAAAGCGTTTCGTGGCCGCGAGCCAAAACTGGATGCTTTGTTGCGCCACCAAGGTATGGCCTGAGAAAACCTTGAAACATCAGGCTTAGAACTTCAAGGTCTTGACGCCTGTCAAGGTGCCCAGCAAACACACTTGGGCTTTTTGATGGGCAAAGACCCCGACCGTCACCACGCCAGGCCATTGGCTGACCACGGTTTCAAAGGTCAAGGGATCGTCAATTTTCAGGCCTGTCACGTCGACGATGTGCTGCCCGTTGTCAGTGACCAGCGCTTGGCCATTTTTCAAACGCACCGTGGCCATGCCGCCCATGGCTGCGAATTGGCGGATCACACGGGCAGTGGCCATGGGAATGACCTCCACCGGCAATGGAAAAGCACCCAAGGTGTCGACCAATTTGCTCTCATCCGCAATGCAAACAAACATCTTGGACTGAGCCGCCACAATCTTTTCGCGGGTCAATGCCGCACCCCCGCCTTTGACCATGTAACCCTGGTGATCAATCTCGTCGGCACCGTCGATGTAGACCGACAAACTGTCCACGTCTGACGCTTCAAACACCGCAATGCCACAAGCCTTGAGACGTTCGGTGGACGCGACAGAGCTGGACACCGCACCTTTGATTTGGTCTTTGATGGTCGCCAGTGCATCGATGAATTTGTTCACCGTCGACCCCGTGCCCACGCCGACCACCTCGCCGGGCACCACGTATTGCAAGGCAGCTTGGCCAACCAAGGTTTTGAGTTCGTCTTGGCTCAAGGGGGCAGAAGATGTGGGGGTGCTCATGGGCGAAAATCCAGGGTTCAATTCAAAGCTTGAGATTATCCATGTCGTTGTTCCCCTATTCGTTGGCCCGCCCCGTTCTGTTTTCGATGGATGCAGAAACCGCACACGATCTCACCTTGTCGATGCTGGCGCGCACGCAAAACACACCGCTGCAATGGGCCTACGGCCAATCGCGCATCGCCGACCCCATCACCCTGGCCGGCTTGACGTTTCCCAACCGTGTGGGCTTGGGCGCAGGGCTAGACAAAAACGCGCGCTGCATCGACGGCTTGGCCGCAATTGGGTTTGGCTTTGTGGAGGTGGGAACGGTCACCCCCAAGGGACAGCCAGGGAACCCCAAACCACGTATGTTTCGCTTGCCGCAAGCCAACGCACTGATCAACCGCCTGGGCTTCAACAACGAGGGCTTGGAAGCTTTTATTGCCAACGTCCAACAAGCCAAGTTCCGCCAACACAGTGGCACGCCCATGTTGCTGGGTTTGAACATTGGCAAAAACGGAGCCACCCCGAATGAGCGTGCCGCCGATGATTACCTGACTTGCCTAGACGGCGTCTACCCCTATGCAGACTACGTGACAGTCAATATCTCTAGCCCCAACACCAAAAACTTGCGCGCCCTGCAAAGCGATGAGGCCCTGGATGCGCTCATCAGCACCTTGGCCAAACGACGCGACACTTTGGCGCAGCAATACAACAAGCAAGTGCCGGTGTTCATCAAGATCGCCCCCGATTTGGATGAAGCCCAAGTGGCCGTGATTGCGGCCACCCTGCAACGCCATTGCATGACCCGTGGGCAATCCGCCGCGACGGCCTCTTGGGGCGTGGTGGCCACCAACACCACCATTGCCCGCGATGCGGTGCAAGGACTGCCCTTCGGGGAAGAAACTGGCGGGCTGTCTGGTGCGCCGGTGTTTGAGAAAAGCAATGCAGTGATTCGTCAATTGCGCGCGGCCTTAGGGCCAGATGTCCCCATCATTGGGGTGGGCGGAATTTTCAGCGGCACAGATGCCGTGGCAAAAATCAAGGCCGGGGCTAATGTGGTTCAGATCTACACCGGGTTGATTTACAAGGGACCGGCGTTGGTGAAAGAGGCCGCACGGGCCATCCGCGATCAAGCCTGATCAAGCCAATAGGGTTCGGTAGCCTTGAAAGCGCCGAGCCCAATAACGCCGACTCAGTAACTCAGCGGTAACGCCCGTTTTTTCGTTGGCAGCATGGATGAATTTGTCCGATCCGATGTAGATGCCCACATGAGAAAACGGACTGCCCAGGGTGTTGAAAAAAACCAAGTCACCCGGACTGGCTTGCTCTGGCGGAACCACGCGCGCAGCACGCGCCATGTCAAAGGCACTGCCTTTGATGGCGATGCCAGCCGACTCTTGGTAGACAAAGCTCACCAGGCCTGAGCAATCAAACCCGGTGTGCAGCTTTTTACCGCCATAGGTGTACCCCCGATCCAGCATGGCCATGGCATGCATCACGATGTCTTGTCGCTTGGAAGAGCGCACCTGACTTGGCGATGGTTCCTGACGGCTTGGAGCAGGCAACAGATACGTTGTGTCTGTTGAGCAGCCCCACAGAAGAGAGACCCCCACTGACGTCAGCAAGAAACGACGGTTCATCATCTCCATGGTCTGCGTCACGTGTTACCCACCCAATGTGTGTACAACTGCTGTGCCGATGGCCAACGAGCTGGTCAAACCTGGAGACTCAATACCAAACAGATTGACCAAGCCAGGGATACCGTGTACCTGAGGACCTTGGATGCAAAAGTCGGCCGCAGCGTCATGCGGTCCAGAAATCTTGGGTCTAATTCCCGCATAGCCCGCCTGCAAGGCCCCATCAGCCAAAGCGGGCCAATACTTGCGGACCTCTTGGTAAAAAGCCTGCTCGTGCTCAGCAGAGACAACCAAGTCATCGGGCGAGTCCACCCACTGCACGTCGGGACCAAACTTGGCTTGCCCTCCTAAATCGAGCGTGAGATGAACGCCCAAACCCGCGGCTTGTGGCACCGGGTAGATCAAGCGTGAAAACGGCGATTTGCCAGACAGGGTGAAGTAATTGCCCTTGGCGAAAAACGCTTGGGGCACATGGCCGGGAGCAAGTCCTTCAAACTTGGCAGCCAACCAAGGTGCTGTCAATCCAGCGGCATTGACCACGGTTTGGGCCATCAACTCAGTGCCATCGACCATGCGCACCACGATGCCTTCAGGCGTACAGACGGCACCCGCGACCGGGGAGTTCAATGCCACCAAGCCACCTGCATTTTCAAAATCACCTTGCAGGCTGAGCATCAACCCATGACTGTCCACAATGCCCGTGCTCGGCGAATGTACCGCCGCAACACAGGCCAGGGCAGGCTCCATCGTTTGAGCCTCAGCAGCATTTAACAACCGCAAGTCAGTCACTCCGTTGGCCTGGGCTTTGGCCATGATGGCATGCAGCGTCGGCACTTGGTCGGGGTGGGTCGCGACAATCAACTTGCCACAGCGTTGGTGGGCAATGCAGCGCTCAAGCGAATAGGCATAGAGCATGTCGCGCCCCTGCACGCACAACTGGGCCTTGAGAGAGCCTTGAGGGTAATAAATGCCAGCGTGAATCACCTCACTGTTGCGCGAACTGGTGCCGGTTCCAATCGCATCAGCGGCTTCAAGCACCATCCATTCACGACTCGACTCTGGCGCAGCTTGTATCAAAGCCCGTGCCACAGCCAATCCCACCACGCCCGCACCAATCACCAACCCATCAACTTTGTCCAAATTGCACTCCAAGAAAGTATGGCTATTTGACCAAAAAAAACGGCACCCGAAGGTGCCGTTTCAAAGCCTTGGAAGACTTGAACAATCAACGCTTTTTAGCAGCCGTCTTGCCAGCATTCAGGGCTGTAGAAGCCATGTTTTTGTAGTTGGCTTCAGCCACATCGGTGGCTTGCTTGACAGCCTTTTGCACCGACTCCAGAGCATTGTTGCCAGCCGACACAGCCGTTTTGAAAGCAGCCACAGCAGCCTCAGAACCCGCAGGTGCATTTTGGGTGGCGGTTTCAATCATGGAGGCGAAAGCTTTTTGCGCTTCAGCCATTTTTTCTTCAACCGCGCTGCTGAGGTGCGAACCAGTACCGGTTGCAATTTCATAGAGGTGACGGTTGTAAGACACCGCTTTTTCAGCCAAAGGCTGGAACAAGCTGGCTTGCAGAGCCAACAGCTCTTGGGCGTCTTTCACGCTCAAAACCGATTGGGCTTGTTGTTGTGAGTCTGCCAAGGTGGACTTGGCAGCCGCCAAGTTCAGCTCAATCAATTGCTCTAGGCCAGAAAACGCCTTGTTGGTCAGGCCCACCAAGGTTTCCAAATTGGCTTTGTTGGCGGCGATCACTTGTTCAGGGGTCAGGGTCATGTCAATTCTCCAAAAAATGAAAAGGTCTGAATAACTGCTCTGAATCTGCCCCGTGGGCTTGCATCATGTTGCAGTGCAGCATGGATTGAATTCTAGGGATAAAAACAGAAACGACAAGTATTTTGAGCCTTTAAACGTGCGTTTTAGAGCTGGCAGACTAAATCCCTCTACCCATCACATCCTGGTTCATTCCACACTGTGTGCCCAATGGGTCTGCCATTGCGCCTTGTACTGGTTGGCCACCTCTGGCGACCTGAGGATCAAAAAGTTTTCTGCATTGCGTGTCTCCGCAGAGTTGGTGAAATTGAAACTACCTGTGATGACGACAGACTCATCAATCACCATCACCTTGTTATGCGCAATCGCATGCTTGCCATCTTCGCGCATCGACACATGCCCTTGGTTGAGCAAATCAATCACATACCGGTTGGTGTGGTCACTTTTCAGATCTAACAGGACACGCACCACCACGCCTCGCGCATGTGCGCGCAACAAGGCCTGCGCGATGGCGTTGTGTGTGAAGCCATAAGCCTGCACCAACACCTCGCGCTCACTGGCGTCAATGGCTTTGACAATTGCGCCAGCAGCACCCGCTGGCGGTGTGAAGTAAACGCCCAACACCTCAGCCGTAGTGGGTGTGGCAGGACTCGCGTTGACATCGCCCCAGTGGTTGTGCTCCCGCATCAAGCTGAAAACTTGAAACAGAACCAACCCACACACGACAGCACCAACAGACAACTTCTTTCTCATACCGATGATGCTAAACGTCAATTGTTGAATTTTGTGTTTTTATTATTTATTCGATTAATTCAATAAATGACGCAGGTGACAGGCTGTGACGACCGAGTACAAACCCTCGTGTAAAGTAGCTGTGCTTTGAAGTCCAAACACCCCCCCCACCCTGCTTCGTACAGTCTCTCGCCAGCCACCCGCAAGGCGATTTTTCTGTTGTCATTGGCCACGTTTTCCAGCATGGCCATCCAACGTATTTGTGACCCGATGCTGCCCGAGCTATCACGGGTCTTCAACGCCCCCATAGGGGACGTTGCGCAAGTGGTTTCTATGTTCGCCATCACCTACGGCTTGATGCAATTGGTCTTTGGCCCCATTGGTGACCGTTGGGGCAAGTACAAGGTGGTGATGCTGGCCACCTTGGGTTGCAGCATCGGATGCGTTTTGTCTTCGCTTAGCGAAGGACTCGACTTTTTGGTGATGGCACGTGTTGGCACAGCGGTATCTGCTGCGGCCATCATTCCTTTGTCTATGGCTTGGGTGGGCGACCAAGTGCATTACGAACACCGCCAAGAAACCCTGGCACGCGTCGGCTTGGGCACCATGCTGGGCATCACCGCAGGGCAGTTATTTGGCGGTTTGCTGACCGACACACTGGGTTGGCGCTGGTCCTTTGGCATGATGGCCGTGTTGTTTTGTGCGGTGAGCGTCATGCTGTGGCGCCATGCCAAGCGCATCGAAGCACCCAGTGAGCCCTATGTACCGACCCACGGTTTTTTTGGACAACTCCTACAGGTGGCACGCGACCCATGGGCACGCACACTCTTGAGCATTGCGTTGCTTGAAGGCGCGTCTGTGTTTGGCATGTTGGCCGTCACCGCCTCGCACCTGCACAACACGCATCAAATTTCGCTCACTCTGGCCGGGGGCACAACCGCCTTGTTTGGCTTTGGCGGCATGCTCTACATGGCCACGGCGAAATACACCATCCGTCGCTTTGGGGAGATTGGCTTGGCACGCTATGGCGGTGGAACCCTGGGCCTGTCTTTCATGGTGATCGCATTCACCCCTTGGTGGCCATTGGCCATACCGGCTTGTTTCTTTGCAGGCTTTGGATTTGCCATGTTCCACAACACCATGCAAGCCAAGGCCACCCAAATGGTGCCAACAGCCAGGGGAACCAGCGTGACCCTGTTCGCGGGCGCTTTGTTTCTAGGTCAATCGCTTGGTGTGTTGGTACTGGCCAAACTCATGGCGTATGCACAATCTGCCCACGTCATGGCCTGGGATGCGTTGGGTGTGACAGCTCTGGCGTGGTACTTTGGCTATGCGCTGATCCATCGAAACGCCAGCCAAGCAGACCATGTCTAACCTTACTGACCCAAACAACACAGACCATGACCCAAGACTTTGAACAGTTGGCACAGCAACTGGAACAACACCCTGATTACCGCGTGCTGCGACGCTTGACGCCCACGCCAATGTTCAACACGCCGGTGCCCGGACAACGACTGTCCAAGGGCGTGGTGCTGGATACCGAAACCACAGGCTTTGATGCGCAAAACGACCGGGTGATTGAACTCGGAATGTTGGTGTTCGAGTTCGACCCGATCTCAGGCATGGTCTATCGGGTGCTGGACGTGTTCGACGAGTTGGAAGACCCGGGTTTTCCCATTCCACCTGCCACCACAGCCGTGCATCACATCACCGACGAGATGGTGCAAGGCCAACGTATTGACGACGCCCGTGTCGCATCTCTGATGCAAGGTGTGGAGGTCGTGATTGCGCATAACGCAGCGTTTGACCGCCCTTTTGTGGAGGCGCGCTGGCCCTTGTTTGAACAGCTGAACTGGGCATGCAGCATCAAAGACATCGATTGGCGCGAAGAAGGCTTCGGATCCGCCAAGCTGGAGTACTTGCTCAGCACCCAAGGATATTTTTACGAAGCTCACCGCGCTGAAGCAGATTGTTGGGCATTGCTGGCCTTATTGAGTCACATCCTGCCGCAAAGTCAACGCACAGCGCTGTTGGCCTTGCTAGAGACGCTCAACCAAGCACAGCAAAAGGTGTACGCCGTGGGCTCGCCCTTTGAGACCAAAGACATGCTCAAAGCCCGCAATTACCGCTGGTCGGCAGAGCTGCGGTGCTGGAGTCGTTTGGTGTCGGGTGACCAAGAACTACAAGAAGAGTTGTCTTGGCTCAAACGCAAGGTCTACGGCGAGCGCAGCGCTCGCGTGGAAGTGGAATCACTGGGCGGCAAGGTGCGTTACTCCAGCCGCCAAGGTGACAAAGAAGTGGTGACGATTTAAATCAGTAACTCACCACTTGCCAAGGCACGTTGCAGCTTGGCACATTGGGGTAGTACTGCTGAGCGGTACTACAGAAATAGGCCACCCGATTGGGGTACATCGGGGGCTGAGCCACCACCACAGGGGGCGTCACCACATAACGAGGTGTGCTGGCTGCGTAAATCACGCTACCAACCAAGGCCGCGCCCAGCACAGGGCCCACCCAATCATTGCGCCAGCCACCCCCTGGGTGTGCGTAGCCATAGCCGCCACCGCCATGACCACCTCCGTGCCAGCCGCCGCCATGCGCTTGGGCAGGCACCACCGCCACACAGGCCAAGACACAAAGCAAAAGAGTTGAAAGACGTTTCATGACAGGTCTCGCTTAAGAAAGGTTGCGATCAATGACCACCAGGTCACACCTACAACGCATGGTGAACGCAGGCGGATGACAAACGGGACGTAAAGTCAGTCCTTATCTTCAATACGCCAGTGCCGCCGCATAAAGACCTAGAGAACTTAGCAAACCGAGCAGCCAAAACAACGAACGCAAACTCGCTCGATCGGCCAAATAGCAAGCGATAAAGCCTACACGTGCACCCACAAACACGAGGGCACACGCATCAACACGTAGGCTGTCAGCATGCACCAGCGTCGCCAAGACCACGCCGACGGCGAACAACGGAAAGGCTTCAAAGCTGTTGCTTTGCGCGGCATTTGCGCGCGCACGAAAGCCAGTTTGCCGAGCCAGCCACTGGCGCGGATTGTGGTTATCAAACTCACGAAAACCCCACTTCGCCGCAATGGCGCAGACAAAGGGCAACAAACCAGCAATTAAGACACAGACAAAGGCAATATTCATTGCGGATTCACCACCAACCAAGGCGTGGGACAGGTTTGCACCACAGGAAAATACTGTGCCGAGTCACGGCAGTAATACGCCTCGACAGGTGCAGGAACGGGAGCGCCTTGCACCCAGGTCGTCGGCGGTGGTGGTGTTTGCACAATCACCGCAGGTGGGTTGGTGATGACCACGGTCGAGGGAGGTACCGGCGGATAAGGGCGCGAAAAGTACAACGTTGTACCCACCGCTGCACCAAACACCAATGGGGCAATCCAGGGGTCGTAACCCCAGCCGCCGTGTCGGTAGCCATAACCGCCACGTGGGCCATGCGCTTGTGCCAATGTCGCCGCTAACAGCAGCAACAAACCTATGGCACAACAGCGAGATGTGGAATGAATGCGCATGACCTTCTCCTTCGCAACAACAAGCTCCATTCTCTACGAGGCATTGAAAGTCAGCATATCTGGCATGTAAAGGTCTCACGCACAGGTGAAAGGCTGAACTCAAGCCAGCAGAGCCTCCAGCGCCAGCGCCACACATGCCAAGTGTGCATCGCAGCCGTGTACAGCCGACACCATCAGACCCACAGGCAAGGCATCTGGCGCCTGACAAGGCAAACTGAAAGCGCACCCATCCAAGTAATTGATGGCAGATGGATTGCGCAACAGTAAACGGTTCACTTTGAAAAACGCCTCATCGCTGGCCAGTAAAGGAGCGATCTCAGGTGCGCACATCGGTACGGTGGGACAGAGCATGGCATCAAAGCCTTTCAGCGTCTCTTGGGCTTGAGCCATCCAAGCACGGCGACGGTCCAGCAAACCGATGTACTCCCGCGCACTCACGTCACGCCCCAGGGTCATACGAGCCATCACACGTGGGTCAATGCGATCGGGCGCCCGGGCCAAACGGGCGTGATGGGCGGCATAACCCTCGACGGGTGAAAAGCCGCCAGGCATGCTGAGCGCTGCGATATCCCCCAAGCCTGAAAACGCGATGTCCACAACTTGTGCGCCTGCGGCTGAAATGCGCGAGAGCGCACGCTGAAATACCTCGGCCACCGCAGGCTCCAAGTCATCCAACAGCAGGGTGTGTGGCACCGCAAAGCGCAGATGCCTCAGGTCTGCAGGCTGTCTGGGTAACGGTTGCTGCGACAGCACCGCATCGACTTGCAGGCTATCGCGCACATGGTGCGCAATCACGCCCACGGTATCCAGTGAGCGCGACAACTCCATCACACCCGCCAAGGGAATGCGTGATTGCGACCCTTTGAACCCCACCAAGCCGCACAGCGCTGCGGGAATGCGAATGGAGCCACCGGTATCCGTCCCCAACGCTGCAAATGCCAGCCCCAAAGCGACCGACACAGCAGCACCTGAAGACGAACCACCGGGTATACGGGCCACCTCTGTGTCACAAGGGTTGCGCGGCGTGCCGTAGTGTGGGTTGATGCCCACCCCCGAAAACGCAAACTCACTCATATTGGTTTTGCCCACCAACACGGCACCCGCTTGGCGCAAACGCTGCACCACAGGGGCATCGTGGGTTGCGACAGGTTCGCCCTCACACACCAAAGTACCTGCCAAAGTGGTTTGACCGGCAACATCGATGTTGTCTTTGAGCGTGATGGGTAAGCCATGCAAAGCGCCAAGGGGTGCACCCGATGCGCGAACCGCATCGGCCGTACGTGCTTGTGTCAAGGCGCTTTGCGCATCAAGGCGGGTAAAGACATGCTCAGCCGCAGCACTTTGGGCCAAAGCCAAGATGTCTTGTATCCAGACCTCGCTGGTGGTGTGGTGGGTATACGGTGTGGTCACGTGCAAAAAACTCCTGTGCTAGCCTTGCGGCACCTCATTATTGTTTGCTTTTGCACCGTACCACTGCATGCCACACGTCCCTGAACTCACCTTGTATTACGACGGGCAATGTCCGTTGTGCCAAGCAGAAATTCACTTCCTGCAGTCACGCAACGGCGAAGGCAAGCTCGATTTTGTGGATGTGACCGAGGCCAACTTTGCGGCGAACGCCCACCATATTTCCTGTGAAGCCGCCATGGCGCAAATTCATGGGCGTCTGGCCAACGGCCAAGTGTTGGTGGGTGTACCGGTCTTCGCCCAGGCCTATCAGTTGGCGCGGCTACCTGTTTTGGCGTGGATACTTTCACGGCCTTGGCTACAGCCTGTGCTTGGACCTGCCTATGTGTTGTTCGCCAAACATCGTCACACCCTGTCAAAACGCTTCGGGCCGGCACTTTTACGATTTTCCAAGCGATTTTTCCGTTAATTCAGTCAGCTTTTTCGCCCAACAGCCAAAGTGGCTTGATAAATTTGCGAAAATAGCGTTTTTGTCACAGAGAACAAAAACGATGTCACGCCCAGAAAAAACAGAGATTTCCAACGACGGACTGCGCTACAAGTCAAAAAAGGGCGGTTCACCTTTTGAAGGCCTCGGCCGCACCGGCGACACCATGAGCTGCATCAAATGCGGCGTGCACAAGCCGCGCAACAACGGCTCGTTCAAGCGCATCTTGGGCTCGTCCATGTTTGTGTGCTTCGATTGCAGCCCACCCAAGAAAGAAGCAGACCCCGCAACACCTGGCGCGGCAACCAAAGTCAAGGCTTGATCCCTCGACTTCCACGAAAAAGCGGCTCAAAGAGCCGCTTTTTACTTTTACTGTGGGTTACTCGACCCGCACCACTGCATTTGGCTTGAAGCCCAAATCGGCCACTTTGCCTTTTTTGGCACGTGCAGCCTTGGCATTGTTCAAGCTGCGAATTTCCAGAATCTCTTCGCGCACCTTACCGCCTCGGCCAATGCCTTCGATGCGTACGCTGCGGGTGTACGCCGCTGCACCAGCCAAGTTGTCCTTGGCTTCTAGGTCAATCAGCATCAAGCCGCGACCGCCCTTTTCCATCAATTTGAGCTCCGACAGCTCAAAGGTCAGGAAGCGACCACCGGTTGAGGCGCACGCCACATGCGTAGCAGGTGCCACAGGCTGTGCGCCAGAGCCACCGCTGGCAGGAGACGGGCGACACACGGTTTCACCTTCGGCCACAGTGATAAAGGCTTTGCCACCTTTGTTGCGCGAAATCATGTGCTCAATGTTGGCCATAAAACCATAGCCTCCTGAGCTGCTGAGCAAATAAGTAGCGCCCGCAGGGCCGGCCACGTAATGCAGCAGTTGGGTGCCCGTCTCCAGATCCACCAAGGTGGTCACCGGTTGACCATCGCCACGCGCTCCCGGCAGCACTGAGACGGGGACCGAGTAAATACGGCCATTCGAGCCAAATGCGATGAAGGTGTCCACCGTGCGGCATTCGAACGTGCCATACAAACCATCCCCCGCCTTGAACGCAAAGCTGGCAGGGTCGTGGCCGTGGCCGGTACGCGCACGCACCCAGCCTTTTTCAGACACCACCACGGTCACTGGCTCATCAACGACCTTGATTTCAGCGACGGCTTTCTTTTCTTCTTGAATGAGGGTGCGACGTGGATCGGCAAACTGCTTGGCATCGGCTTCGATTTCTTTGACCATCAAACGGCGCAGGGCCACCGGGTTGCCCACGATGTCTTCGAGCTTGGCCTGTTCCTCGCGCAACTCTTTGAGTTCTTGCTCAATCTTGATCGCCTCAAGACGAGCCAGCTGGCGCAAGCGAATTTCCAAAATGTCTTCGGCTTGTCGCTCGCTGAGTTTGAAACGCTCCATCAAGGCCTGCTTGGGCTCGTCGCTCTGGCGGATGATGGCAATCACCTCGTCAATGTTGAGCAAGACCAGTTGACGACCTTCCAAGATGTGGACGCGGTCAAGCACTTTGTTCAAGCGATGCTGTGAGCGGCGCAGGATGGTGGTTTGGCGAAACTCAATCCATTCCGTGAGCATGTCGCGCAGCGACTTCTGCACCGGACGACCGTCCAGCCCCACCATGGTGAGGTTGATCGACGATGAGGTTTCCAGGCTGGTGTGCGCCAACAAGGTGGTGATGAGTTCTTGCTGCTCAACGGTGCGCGTCTTGGGCTCGAACACCAAGCGCACCGGGGCGTCTTTGCTCGACTCGTCACGCACCACATCCAACACCGCCAGCACGGTGGCTTTGAGTTGGGTTTGGTCGGCGCTGAGGGCTTTTTTGCCCGCTTTGACTTTGGGATTGGTCAGCTCTTCAATCTCTTCCAGCACACGCTGGCTGCTCACGCCCGGTGGCAACTCATTGACCACCAGCTGCCATTGACCACGGGCCAAGTCTTCGATGACCCAACGCGCACGTACCTTGAGCGAGCCGCGCCCGGTGCGGTAGGCGTCGGCGATATCGGATGCACTGCTGATGATTTGACCGCCGCCTGGGTAGTCGGGGGCAGGCAATATCTGCAACAGCTCTTCGTCGCTCAGCTTGGGGGATTTGATCAGGGCCACACAGGCATCGGCCACTTCACGCAGGTTGTGGCTTGGAATTTCGGTGGCCATGCCCACGGCAATACCGCTCGCGCCATTGAGCAAGTTAAAAGGCAGGCGCGCGGGCAACTGCTTAGGCTCTTCAGTCGAGCCGTCGTAGTTGGGCTGAAAGTCCACCGTGCCTTCGTCAATCTCGTCCAGCAGCAGCGTGGTGATTTTGGCCAAACGAGCTTCGGTGTAGCGCATGGCGGCAGCGCCGTCGCCATCGCGTGAGCCAAAGTTGCCTTGCCCGTCAATCAGCGGGTAGCGTTGTGCAAAGTCTTGCGCCATACGCACCAGTGCTTCATACGCTGCGCTGTCGCCGTGCGGGTGGTAACGGCCCAGCACATCACCCACCACACGCGCGCACTTGACGGGCTTGGCACCGGTGTTGTTGTTGGGGCCACTGAAGCCCAGGCCCATGCGGGACATGGAATACAAAATGCGGCGCTGCACGGGCTTTTGGCCGTCGCACACATCCGGTAAAGCACGGCCTTTGACCACGCTCAGGGCGTACTCAAGGTAAGCACGTTGGGCGTAGTGGCCCAGTGCAATGTCGCCCTCGCTGTCAGCAGCGGGCAGGTCTGGGGTCAACAAATCGGTCATACGTCAATCTCAATCGAATCGCCATGCAGTTCCATCAGCTCGCGGCGGGCGGCAGCTTCGCCTTTGCCCATGAGTTGGGTGATCAAACCTTCGGTCTGCAAAAAGTCCAGCACGCCCAGTTGCACTGGCATCAAACGGCGGGTGTCTGGGTTGAGGGTGGTGTCCCACAGTTGCTCGGCGCTCATTTCGCCCAAGCCCTTGAAGCGGCTGATGCTCCAGGAACCTTCGCGCACGCCGTCTTTGCGCAGCTTGTCCAAAATGGCGGTGAGCTCACCTTCGTCCAAGGCATACACCTTAGAGGCTGGTTTTTTACCTCGCGCGGGCGCATCGACGCGGAACAAGGGGGGGCGCGCCACGTACACATGGCCTGCTTCAATGAGCTTAGGGAAATGACGAAAGAACAGGGTGAGCAGCAGCACTTGAATGTGCGAGCCATCCACATCTGCATCGCTCAAGATGCACACCTTGCCGTAGCGCAAGCCGCTCATATCGGGGCTGTCGTTGGGGCCGTGTGGGTCGACCCCGATGGCTACCGAAATGTCGTGAATTTCGTTGTTGGCAAACAAGCGGTCACGCTCGACCTCCCAGGTGTTGAGCACTTTGCCGCGCAGCGGCAGGATGGCTTGGTTTTCTTTGTTGCGACCCATCTTGGCGCTGCCGCCGGCAGAGTCACCCTCGACCAAAAACACCTCGTTGTGGGCGATGTCTTTGCTTTCGCAGTCGGTCAGCTTGCCAGGCAGCACGGCCACGCCTGAGCCTTTGCGTTTTTCAACTTTTTGCCCCGCCTTTTGGCGGCTTTGCGCCGCTTTGATAGCCAGCTCCGCGAGCTTTTTGCCGTACTCCACGTGCTGGTTGAGCCACAACTCCATGGTGGGACGCACATAGCTCGACACCAAGCGCACCGCATCGCGTGAGTTGAGGCGCTCTTTGATTTGGCCCTGGAACTGCGGGTCCAAGACTTTGGCGCTCAGGACATAGCTGGCACGGGCAAACACGTCTTCAGGCAACAACTTCACGCCTTTGGGCAGCAAGGCATGCAACTCAATGAAGCTCTTGACCGCCGTGAACAAACCATCGCGCAAACCGCTGTCATGCGTGCCGCCCGCGCTGGTGGGAATCAGGTTCACGTAGCTCTCGCGTACAGGCTGGCCATCTTCGGTGAAAGCCACCGCCCAAGCAGCGCCCTCGCCTTCTGCAAAGCTGTCGTGGTTGCTGTCGGCGTAGCCATCGCCCTCGAACATGGGGATCACCAACTCACCGTTGAGCGACTGCATCAGATAGTCGCGCAAGCCACCTTTGTAGAGCCAGTTTTGGGTTTCTTTGCTTTTTTCGTTGGCCAGTGTCACGCTAACACCTGGCATCAACACGGCCTTGCTGCGCAGCAGATGAACCAACTCGTTCATCGGCAGCGCCGAGGATTCAAAGTATTTGGCGTCGGGCCACACGCGCACCGAGGTACCCCATTTGCGATCCCCGGCTGCTTGGGGGCGCAGGGTCAAGGCTTCAATCACGTCGCCCGCAGAAAACACCAAGCGGGCCACTTGGCCTTCGCGGTACGACGTGACTTCCATGCGCTTGGCCAGTGCATTGGTCACGCTCACACCCACGCCGTGCAAGCCACCTGAAAAGCTGTAAGCGCCACCCTGCCCTTTGTCAAACTTGCCACCCGCGTGCAGCCGGGTAAAAACCAGCTCAATGACTGGCGCTTTTTCCTCGGGGTGCATGCCAAAGGGAATGCCGCGACCATCGTCATCGATCGTCACCGAACCGTCGGCGTGCAAGGTCACGCCAATTTTCTTGCCGTGCCCAGCCAGCGCCTCGTCAGCAGCGTTGTCCAGCACTTCTTGGATGATGTGCAGCGGGTTGTCGGTGCGGGTGTACATGCCCGGACGCTGCTTGACGGGTTCGAGTCCTTTGAGAACGCGAATTGAACCTTCGGAGTACTGGGGCGGTGTAGTGGGTTGCTTGGTAGCCATGGGCGGGCATTGTAGGTTTTAGTTAAAGTCGCTCTTTATGACTCATTCATCTACCAAAACCCTGCCCATGTGGCAGGTGCTGATTTGCGGCGCAGCCATCGTGACCCTGTCCATGGGCGTACGCCATGGCTTTGGCTTGTGGTTGCAACCCATCACCCAGGCCCAAGACTGGACGCGTGAAAACTTTGCGTTCGCCATTGCCATCCAAAACCTCACCTGGGGCTTTGCGGGCATCTTCTCAGGCATGTTGGCCGATCGCTTTGGCGCGTTTCGCGTCATCGTGGTGTGTTCGGTGCTGTATGCGCTGGGTTTGGTCGGCATGGCCTACTCTGACACACCGGCCTTGTTCACGGCTTCAGCCGGTGTGTTGATTGGCATTGCCCAAGCCGGCACCACGTACGCGGTGATTTACGGCGTGATTGGCCGCAATGTGAGCGCTGAAAAACGCTCTTGGGCCATGGGGGTTGCGGCAGCGGCGGGCTCGTTTGGTCAGTTTTTGATGGTCCCCACCGAAGGCTTTTTGATCCAAACCTTTGGCTGGCAGCAGGCCTTGGTGATGCTGAGTTTGGCCGCCATCATGGTCATTCCGCTGGCATTTGGTCTGCGCGAACCTGGTTTTGCGGGCGGAGCAGCCCCCAAACGCGACCAAACCATCCTGCACGCCTTGCGCGAAGCGTTTGCTTACCCGAGCTTTCAACTGCTGATGGCGGGTTATTTCGTTTGCGGCTTCCAAGTAGTTTTCATTGGTGTGCACATGCCCAGTTACCTGAAAGACAAGGGCTTGTCACCTGAAGTCGCCAGCATGGCGCTGGCACTGATTGGCTTGTTCAACGTGTTTGGCACCTACATCGCAGGCTCTCTGGGGCAGCGTTTGGCCAAACGCAAAATTTTGTCATTCATTTACTTTTCACGAGCCATTGCCATCAGCTTGTTTTTGTTGGCCCCGCTCACGCCGATGAGTGTGTATGTCTTTGCGGCGGCCATGGGCTTGCTGTGGCTCTCAACCGTGCCACCGACCAACGCCGTGGTGGCGCAAATTTTTGGCGTGGCCCACTTGTCCATGTTGAGTGGTTTTGTCTTTTTCAGTCACCAGATCGGCAGCTTCATGGGGGTTTGGCTGGGCGGCTACCTGTATGACAAGACGGGGAGCTACGACATTGTTTGGTACATCTCCATTGCGCTTGGGGTGTTTGCCGCGCTGATCAATTTGCCTGTGCGTGAAAACGCCATTGCGCGCGGGCACAAGGTGGCTGCTGCGTGATGAAGCCTTGGCTGCGTCAATTGCTGCTTGCAGTGGCATGTGCCCTGGTATTGCTGACCGTTTTGTCTTTGTACTTGCGCCCGGGTTTTGTGATGAACATGGCCAACCAAGTGTGGGGATGCTTTTGAGATGACGGCCCCTACCTCCACACACGGCACAGAGCCACCTTCGCTGTGGGTTCAGCGCTGGGCTCACCTGATCCCCCAAAACTCCACTGTCCTTGATGTGGCCTGTGGCCGAGGCCGGCACATGCGCTATTTGTCCCAGCAAGGACACGCGGTGGTGGGTGTCGACCGTGATGCGCAAGCCATCGCCGCGGTGGCGGACCTTGGAGAGGCGATCGAGGCAGATATTGAAAATGCGGCTTGGCCACTGCCCAACCGCCAGTTTGGTGCTGTCGTGGTGACCAACTACCTGTGGCGCCCTGTGTGGCCAAGCATCTTGAGCAGCCTGGCACCAGGCGCCGTGCTGATTTATGAAACATTTGCGGCGGGTAATGAGACCGTGGGCAAACCTTCCCGCCCTGATTTTTTGTTGCAGCCCGGTGAACTGCTGTCACGTTGTGCTGGTTTACGCGTTGTAGCGTATGAAGACGGCTTTTTAAACAGCCCTGAGCGCTTTGTGCAACGCATCGTGGCCGTGCAAACTTTGGCAACGCAACGTCTTGTGCAGCGCTTTCACCTGAGCCCGAGCCTGCACTCGCTAGAATGATTGTTTTATCTTGACCGAACCTGCGGACATGACACCCATCACCGGCAGCATCGTGGCTTTGACCACCCCCATGTTAGAAGACGGCAGCGTGGATTACCCCACCCTGCGCAAGCTGATTGACTGGCACATTGCAGAAGGCACCGACTGCATTGGCGTGGTCGGCACCACCGGCGAATCGCCGACTGTCAATGTCGAGGAACATTGCGAAATCATCCGCGTTTCCGTCGAACAAGCTGCCAAACACACCGAGCGTCATGTCCCCATCATGGCGGGCTGTGGCGCCAACTCCACGGCTGAAGCCATCGAATTGGCCAAATTTGCCAAGGGTGTTGGCGCGGATTGCCAGTTGCAAGTGGTGCCCTACTACAACAAGCCGACCCAAGAGGGGCAATACCTGCATTTCAAAGCGATTGCCGAAGCGGTTGATCTGCCTGTGGTGCTCTACAACGTGCCTGGCCGCAGTGTGGCTGATATGGCCCACGACACGGTGCTGCGCTTGACCCAAGTGCCGGGCATCGTCGGCATCAAAGAGGCAACCGGCAACGTTGAGCGCGCTCAATGGCTGATCCGTGACGTACCCAAAGGTTTTGCCGTCTATTCGGGTGACGACCCAACAGCGGTTGCCTTGATGCTGTGTGGTGGCCAAGGCAACATCAGTGTCACAGCAAACGTGGCACCCCGCTGGATGCATGAGCTGTGCATGGCAGCGATTTCCGGTGATGTGAAGCGCGCCATGGAAATTCAATTCAAGCTCATGCCGGTGCACAAGCATTTGTTCGTCGAAGCCAATCCAATTCCCGTCAAATGGGCGATGCACCGCATGGGGCTGAGTGGCCCGACATTGCGTCTACCCATGACGCCGCTGACAACAGCCAACGAACCTGTGGTTGAAGGCGCATTGCGCGCTGCCGGTTTGATCTGATCCTGACTAAGGCCATCTCTGTGATGCATTCATCCTCTTTCATTCGCGCCTGCGTGGCATGTGCTATGACCGTCCTTGTGAGCGCTTGCGGCTCCGTGATGGACAACGACAAGGTCAATTACAAAACAGACGGTGTGGCCAAGATCGTTCCATTGGACATTCCGCCTGATTTGACCCAGTTGACGCGCGACACACGCTATGCAGTGCCTGGTGGCGTGGTCACGGCAAGCGGCATGGCCAGTCGCCCGGCAGCTATGGGCGTGGCCAGCACAGCGGCCAAGGAAGTCAATGATGTACGCATTGAACGTGACGGCAAACAGCGCTGGCTGGTGGTCAATCGCTCTGCCGATGAAGTCTGGCCTATCGTGCATGGCTTCTGGAAAGAAAACGGCTTCGAGTACGTCATTGACCAGCAGCAATTGGGTTTGCTTGAAACCGAATGGGCCGAGAACCGCGCCAAAATTCCGCAAGACTTCATACGTCGAACATTGGGCAAAGTCTTGGATGGTCTGTATTCATCCGGCGAACGTGACAAATTTCGCACGCGTCTAGAGCGCAACAGCAACGGTGGCGTCGACATTTTCATCACACACCGTGGCATGAAAGAAGACTACGCAGACCAGATCAAGAGCACCACCATTTGGCAGCCACGCCCCAGTGACAGCGAATTGGAAGCCGAGTTTTTGACCCGCTTGATGGTGAAGTTAGGCGTATCTGGCAAACAAGCAACGACAGTTGTTGCCAACTCAAACACCGTCACTTCAAACACCAACCTGGTGAGCAACGGCAACGTGCTGACCATGTCTGATTCGTTTGATGTGACTTGGCGACGCGTGGGTGTGGCACTGGATCGCACAGGCTTCACTGTAGAAGATCGGGACCGCACGCAAGGCACTTACTTTGTCCGTTACGTAGACACCACGACCAAGGAAGAAAAAGGCTTTTTCAGCAATCTCTTCAGTGGCACCAAAGCTGACACGGGACCTTTGAAGTACCGCGTGGTGGTACGCAGCGTCAATGGCAAGTCGGAGGTCAGCGTCCTCAATGCGGCCGGACAAGCTGAAAACTCTCCGATATCCCAACGTATCTTGAAGCTGGTTGCCGACGACTTGCGCTGAAGGCAAACGCAGATAGCTTTGCGCGATGCTGCGCTTCAAAAGCCTGGGCAGTGGTAGCTCGGGCAATGCAACATTGGTGGAGGCAACACAAGGCATCCACACCACACGCCTGCTCATTGATTGCGGTCTACGGCTACGCGACTTAGAGGTACGACTGCAAGAGGCAGGCACCGCGATGGCTGAGCTCGATGCCATATTTATCACGCACGAGCACGGCGACCACATTGGGTGCGCCCGCAGTCTGCTCAAACGTCACCCAATCCCAATTTGGATGAGTCAAGGCTCATGGCTGGCGATTCGAGATCCCCATTGGCAAGCTCTTGAACCCTGGATTCGAATAGCTCGTGACAGCACCACCCTAGAAATCCACAACCTACAACTCACGCCTTTCACAGTGCCACACGATGCCCGTGAGCCGTTGCAGTTGCGTTGCAGCAATGGCGATCGGCAATTGGGTGTGGTCACAGACCTGGGGCATGTCACCACACACGTGGTGCAAGCTCTGCAAAATAGCCATGCACTGGTCCTTGAAACCAACCACGACCCAGAGTTGCTGGAACGCTCCAACTACCCCCACTTTCTCAAACAACGTGTTGAGGGCGATTGGGGACATCTGGCCAACGAGGCATCTGCCTACTTATTGCGCCGCATCTCCCACGCGCAACTGACGCGGGTGGTGGCAGCACACCTGAGCGAACGCAACAACACGCCAGAGCTGGCACAACGGTGTTTGAGCGATGCACTGGGTTGCAACCCAGATGACATTGAAGTGGCGACACCCAACACAGGAACACCGTGGTTCACCGTGTGATGGCCCATGAAAAAAGCCACCCAAGGGTGGCTTTTTGAGTCAGCACAGTAAAAAAATTACTTGCTGGCGGCTTCAGAAGCGGGTGCAGCAGGTGCAGATGCGTCAGCAGCAGGAGCCGAGGCCACTTCAGCAGGAGCAGCAGGAGCGGCAGCAGGAGCTTCTTTTTTACCGCAAGCGACGAGAGCAGCAGCAGCCAAGAGGGTCGCCAGCAGGAGCGATTTTTTCATGTCAATTTTCCTTTGATAGGGATGAAAACAATTTCTAGAAATTGCCGCAGTTCACACTGCGACCGAGCTGATGGACTCGAGCCCCTCCAACTCAGCAGGAAATTATAGGGTAAATCCCATGTGATCGACACGCTCTTGTCAGCTTCGTGTCATACGCGGTCTTTTTCAGTAATGGCGTGAAGCCACCCATCGTCACACCAATCCATCAGCAAACCCAAAGCCGCGGCGCTTGCCCCAGCTAAGTCTTGCGCAACCAGTTGCCTATCGTCGGCCAATCGCCGCATCAATACGGCATCCGCTCCTGAAGCACGCCAGCTCTCACCGTTCAAGAAGATGTGGTGCTTGTCGTACATCATGCGACTGCGACGGTCCAAACGAACGCGCTTGAGTTTGCGTGGTACGGCACTAGCTTCAAACCACACGTTGGCTTTGGGCTCTGTCAGCAACTCACCCAAGGCACGCTCCAACGACAAGGGGTCTTTGAGCGCACGCTGAAGCGCAGTTTTAGCGAACTCGCGCAAGCCCTCTGGAATACAAGCAGGTCGTTGAACTGCAGGCTGGTCGGCATCTTTGTACAAGTCGTCTCCCAAAAATTCGTCAACAGACTCGCTCCCCCGGACCAACAACTCACGTGCCAACTCGCCCATCTGAGGGGCACGAAAACCAATGGAGTAAGTCATGCATTCGCCCTCGGCCACACCATCGTGGGCATATCTCGGTGGCAAATACAGCATGTCCCCGGGGTTGAGCACATACTCATGCTCAGGTTTGAAATGGGCCAGCACCTTGAGCGGCAAGTCGGGGCGTAGGGATAAATCTTTTTGCCGCCCAATACGCCAACGACGCTGACCATGCGCCTGCAACAGAAACACGTCATAGCTGTCAAAGTGGGGCCCAACGCCTCCGCCATCGCTGGCGTAGCTGATCATCACATCATCCAAGCGTGCATCGGGCACGAAACGAAACTTCTGCATCAGATCGGCCACAGCGTCGTCGTGTAAATCCACGCCTTGAACCAACAAGGTCCAGTCACGCTCGCTCAGCTTGGGAATAGCGCGACGCTTGAAAGGGCCGCGCTGCATTTGCCAAGCGCGCCGCCCATTGTTTTCTCCTTGCACCAGGCGGGACTCCACGCCGTCCTGTGCAGCCAGATCGAACAGCTCGGCGCGGCTCAGAAAA
Source organism: Limnohabitans sp. JirII-31 (assembly GCF_002778315.1). Lineage (GTDB taxonomy): Bacteria > Pseudomonadota > Gammaproteobacteria > Burkholderiales > Burkholderiaceae_C > Limnohabitans. The sequence goes on from NZ_NESA01000006.1 coordinate 35,664, forward strand.
GGGGAGAAATTGGGAATGGCTTGACGCACCAGCAAAGGTTTGCGTTGCCAATGGCGCTGCATGAATTCAGCGGGTGTCAAGCCGCCAAGTAGGGTTAAAGGGTGTTTCACATTCATCGTGCGACAATTTTGCCCTATGGAAATTACCCAACACTGCGTGGTCGGCTTGACCTGGACCTTGAAAGACACCTTGGGCGAGGTGCTCGACGAATTGGACGAGCCCGTTGAGTTTTTGCTCGGCGGTGACGATTTGCTGCACAAAATCGAAGAGGCGCTGCAAGGTCACAGCGTGGGTGCGCTGATTGACTTACATCTTGAGCCTGAAGAGGCATTTGGTGACTATGACGAAGAACGCGTGTTTTTAGAAGACCGCGCGCGTTTCCCGAAAGAGCTAGAAGAAGGCCACACGATTGAAGGTCACGCCCTGCCCGATGGCTGCAACCCCGACGCACCGCGCGATTTGCTCTACACCGTGACCGACATTTATCCTGAGCATGTGGTGCTTGACGGCAACCATCCACTGGCGGGCATTGCCATTCGCATTCACCTCGAAGTGAAGTCCGTGCGCGAAGCCTCTGACGAAGAAAAAGACCGTGGCACAGCTGGCACTGGTTTTTTCAAAATCGAACCGCAGGCGCCAGGCAGCAACCTGCTGCATTGATTTAATTTTTACCGGTGGACCCGTAACCACCTTCGCCGCGCTCACTGGGTGCGGCGAACTCATGGACCACGTTGAATTGCGCCTGCACCACCGGCACGATCACCAACTGAGCCAATCGCTCCATCGGCTCCAGCGTGAAAGCCACATCGCTGCGATTCCAGGCACTGACCATCAATTGGCCTTGGTAGTCGCTGTCGATGAGCCCCACCAAATTGCCCAACACAATGCCGTGCTTGTGACCTAGACCTGAGCGCGGCAAGATCAAAGCGGCATATGCGGGGTCTGCCAAATGGATCGCGATGCCTGTAGGCACCAGTTGCCAGGCGTTGGGCACCAGTGTCAACGGCGCATCCAAGCAGGCCCGCAAATCCAGTCCGGCACTGCCAGGTGTGGCGTACTGAGGCAGTTGGTCTGCCATGCGGGGATCCAAAATTTTGACATCGAGTTTCATAGATTCAAGTTCAAGGTGAGGCGCGGACTTGCCGCATCGGAAAAGAAAAAGATTCAGCCGCGGCGACGCGCAATTTCGGCCACCAATTGACGGGCCAGGCTGAGTTTGCTCGCATGGGGCAACGCTTGACTGCCTTGCGCGTCGACCAACAGCAACGCGTTGTCGTCCAAGCCGAACGTCGCAGGGCCAATATTGCCCACCAGCAACGGCACGCCTTTGCGCGCGCGCTTAGCCGTTGCGTGCTCCAGCAGGTCATGGCTCTCAGCTGCAAAACCCACGCAAAACAATGTCCCGTTTTGTGCCCGCTCAGACTGTGCGACGCCCGCCAAAATGTCAGGGTTTTCAGTGAACTGCAGTTGCGGCAATTGCCCTGAGCCGTCTTTCTTGATTTTTTGTGTCGCCACCTGAGCCAATCGCCAATCGGCCACTGCAGCCGTTGCCACAAACACCGTGGCCTGATCCACATGCTGCGCAACAGCTGCTTGCATGTCCAAAGCCGATCGCACATCGACACGTCGCACGCCACGTGGTGTGGCCTGATGAACAGGGCCAGCGACCAGCGTGACCTCAGCCCCCGCTTCGCGGGCGGCACGTGCAATCGCAAAGCCCATCTTGCCGCTCGACAAATTGGTGATGCCGCGAACCGGATCGATGGCTTCGAACGTGGGCCCTGCCGTGACCAGCACATGCTGTCCTTGCAACACCTTGGGTTGAAAAAACGCCACCAAATCTTCTAATATTTCCTCGGGCTCCAACATGCGTCCGTCACCGGTTTCACCGCACGCCTGCTCACCCTGCCCGACATCCAACACATGCGCGCCATCGGCTCGCAACTGCGTCACATTGCGTTGTGTGGCGGGGTGTTGCCACATCTCACGGTTCATGGCGGGTGCCAATATCAAGGGGACACTTTGAATAGGTCGCGCCAAGCACATCAAACTGAGTAAATCATCGGCCCGCCCGTGCAGCAACTTGGCCATGAAATCGGCGCTGGCAGGTGCCACCACAATGGCATCGGCCTCCCGACTCAAATTGATGTGCGCCATGTTGTTGGGCTCACGCCCGTCCCATTGCGACACATACACGGGACGGTTGCTCAAGGCCTGTAGCGTAACCGGCGTGATGAACTGTGCCGCAGCCTCGGTCATCACCACCTGAACGCTGGCGCCCGCCTTGATCAACGCACGACACAGCTCCGCCGCTTTGTAGCAGGCAATGCCGCCACTCAGGCCCAACACAATATGTTTGTTTGACAGATCAGACATGGGTCGCAATGTAGCAGAGCGCCTATAATTTCGATTTCCACCTACCGGGAGATTCAACTCCCGATCTGGCATGACCCAATTTGTCTTCGTCACCGGCGGTGTAGTGTCTTCCCTGGGCAAGGGAATCGCTTCCGCCTCTCTCGCCGCGATCCTTGAATCACGCGGCCTCTCCGTCACCCTCATCAAGCTCGACCCCTACATCAACGTAGACCCAGGCACCATGTCGCCGTTTCAGCACGGCGAAGTGTTTGTGACGGACGATGGCGCTGAAACCGACCTGGATTTAGGCCACTACGAGCGTTTCATCACGACACGCATGAAGAAGGCAAACAACTTCACGACAGGTCAAATTTACAAGAGCGTGCTCGAAAAAGAGCGCCGTGGTGACTACTTGGGTAAAACCGTTCAGGTCATCCCGCACATCACCAACGAAATCCAAGATTTCATCAAACGCGGCGCAGGTTTTGAAACACCTGAAGCGGTGGATGTGGCCATTGTGGAAATCGGTGGCACGGTGGGCGACATCGAGTCCCTGCCCTTCCTCGAAGCCGCACGCCAGATGAGCCTCAAGCTGGGCTCACACAACACGGCCTTTGTTCACTTGAGCTATGTGCCATGGATTGCTGCCGCAGGCGAGCTCAAAACGAAACCCACACAACACACCGCACAAAAGCTGCGTGAAATTGGCATCCAAGCCGACTGTCTGTTGTGCCGTGCCGACCGTCCCATCCCCGAGGACGAGCGCGCCAAGATCAGCTTGTTCTCCAACGTGCCTGAATGGGGTGTGATCTCCATGTGGGACGTGGACACCATCTACAAAGTCCCACGCATGCTGCACGAGCAAGGACTGGATCGTCTGATTTGCGACAAGCTGCGCATCAGCGCTCAGCCAGCCAACCTCAAGCGTTGGGACGACTTGGTTCATGAAGTCGAACACCCTGCCAAGGACGTCACCATTGCCATGGTGGGCAAGTACGTGGACTTGTCTGACAGCTACAAATCGCTCAATGAAGCCCTGCGTCACGCTGGCATGAAAAACCATGCACGTGTGAAGATCGAATACATCGACTCCGAAACCATCACCCCCGACAACGTGTCGCAACTGGCCAAGTTCGACGGTGTGTTGGTGCCAGGCGGTTTTGGTGTGCGCGGCGTTGAAGGCAAAATTTCCGCAGCACAGTTCGCCCGTGAACACAAAGTCCCATACCTCGGTATTTGCTTGGGCATGCAAGTCGCCACCATCGAATACGCACGCCACGTCGCGGGGCTCAAAGACGCCAACAGCACTGAGTTCGAGCCCAACAGCCCCTACCCCGTGATCGCCTTGATCAACGAGTGGAAAGACGCCGATGGCAGCATCCAAACCCGCGACAGCAACTCCGACCTCGGAGGCACCATGCGCCTGGGCGCACAAAGCTCAGACGTGGCCAAGGGCACGCTCGCCCACCAAATCTACGGGGACGTGGTGACTGAGCGTCATCGCCATCGCTATGAAGCCAACGTGAATTACCTCGACACCTTGCGCCAGGCAGGGTTAGTGATTTCCGCCTTGACCCAGCGCGAACAATTAACAGAAATCGTGGAGTTGCCTCAAACAGTTCACCCTTGGTACATGGGCGTGCAATTCCACCCTGAATTCAAATCCACTCCTTGGGACGGCCACCCCCTGTTCAACGCTTATGTGAAAGCGGCTCTTGAACACAAGGCCAATGCCTGAGCACTTCAAACACAGGACACGCCATGAAACTTTGCGGATTTGACGTCGGTCTGAACCAGCCCTTCTTTCTGATTGCAGGCACCTGCTCCATCGAAGGCTTGGAGATGTCGCTCGATGTCGCAGGTCAACTCAAAGAAATTTGTTCGACCCTGGGTATTCCCCTAATCTACAAAGGTTCCTTTGACAAAGCCAACCGTTCCTCGGGCAACACCAAGCGTGGCCTAGGCATGGATGCAGGCTTGAAAATCCTCGACGAAGTACGCCGTCAAATTCAAGTGCCCATCCTCACCGATGTGCATGAAACGTCGCAAGTCAGCGCTGTCGCCAGCGTGGTGGATGTGTTGCAAACGCCTGCTTTTTTGTGTCGGCAGACCGATTTCATCCGTGCCGTGGCGCAATCGGGTAAGCCCGTCAACATCAAGAAGGGCCAGTTTTTAGCCCCTTGGGATATGAAAAACGTCATCGACAAAGCGCGTGACGCCGCGCGAGAAGCCGGCTTGCCAGAAGATAACTTTTTGGCCTGCGAACGCGGCGTGAGCTTTGGCTACAACAACCTGGTGGCCGACATGACCAGCTTGGCAGAGATGCGCAAGTCTGGCGCGCCTGTGGTGTTTGATGTGACCCATTCGGTGCAAAAACCAGGGGGTCAAGGCACCAGCAGTGGTGGCGCCCGTGACATGGTGCCGGTACTGGCGCGTGCAGGCGTTGCGGCTGGCGTCGCCGGGCTTTTCATGGAAACACACCCATGCCCGAACGAGGCCTGGTCCGATGGCCCCAACGCCGTGCCGTTGAAACACATGAAGGCCTTGCTGGAGACGTTGGTGGACTTGGATCGTGTGACCAAGAAGCACCCATTCCTAGAAAACAATTTCGGTATTTGATTCTGATTTTTAACTTCAAGCTTTGAGAGAAAACCCATGAGCGCTATCGTTGACATCGTTGGTCGTGAAATTTTGGACAGCCGCGGCAACCCCACCGTGGAATGTGATGTGTTGTTGGAGTCCGGCACCATGGGTCGTGCAGCGGTACCGTCAGGTGCATCGACCGGCAGCCGCGAAGCCATTGAGCTGCGCGATGGCGACAAGAGCCGCTACCTAGGCAAAGGTGTGCTCAAAGCTGTGGAGCACATCAACACCGAAATCTCCGAAGCCGTGCTGGGTTTGGACGCCTCTGAGCAAGCCTTCCTCGACAAAACTTTGATCGACCTCGACGGCACCGAAAACAAAAGCCGCTTGGGCGCGAACGCCATGCTGGCGGTGTCCATGGCCGTGGCACGCGCTGCTGCTGAAGAGTCTGGTCTGCCCCTTTATCGCTACTTTGGCGGCATGAATGGTTGCCAATTGCCCGTACCCATGATGAACGTCATCAACGGCGGCGCACACGCCAACAACAACCTGGACTTGCAAGAGTTCATGATCATTCCCGTGGGCGCTCCCAACTTCCGCGAAGCCGTTCGCTACGGCGCAGAAGTGTTTCACGCACTCAAGAAAATCATCCACGACAAAGGCATGAGCATTGCAGTGGGCGACGAAGGCGGCTTTGCCCCGAACGTGCCCAGCCACGAAGCAGCCATCCAAATGATCTTGGACGCCATTGCAGCTGCGGGCTACACCGCCGGTGAGCAAATTGCCATTGGCTTGGACTGCGCCGCCAGCGAGTTCTACAAAGACGGCAAATACCACCTCGAAGGTGAAGGTCTGCAGCTCACCGCTGAGCAATGGACCGACATGCTGGCCACTTGGGTCGACAAATACCCCATCATCAGCATCGAAGATGGCATGCATGAAGGCGACTGGGACGGCTGGAAACTGTTGACTGAACGTCTGGGTAAAAAAGTGCAATTGGTGGGCGACGACCTGTTTGTCACCAACACCAAGATCTTGCAAGAAGGCATCGACAAACACATCGCCAACTCCATCCTGATCAAGATCAATCAAATTGGCACCCTGACCGAAACATTCGCCGCCATCGAAATGGCCAAGCGTGCAGGCTACACAGCGGTCATCAGCCACCGCTCGGGCGAGACCGAAGACAGCACCATCGCCGATATCGCTGTGGGCTTGAACGCGGGACAAATCAAAACCGGCTCGATGAGCCGTTCAGACCGCATGGCCAAGTACAACCAGCTGCTGCGCATCGAAGAAGACTTGGGTGACATTGCCCAGTACCCAGGTCGCGCCGCGTTCTACAACCTGCGTTAAACGGTCACACGCGTGCTACGCCCCCTCCACCTGGTTCTGATTGCCTTGCTGTTGGTACTGCAAGGCCAGATGTGGTTTGGACGTGGCAGCGTGCCCGATGTCATGCGTTTGCGCCAGCAACTGGCCGAACAAAAACAAAACAATGCAGCCGCCCAATTGGCCAATGACCGGTTGGGCGCTGAGCTGCACGACCTCAAAGATGGCCTCGAGATGGTCGAAGAGCGCGCACGCACAGAAATCGGCATGGTCAAGCCGAATGAAATTTTTGTGCAGATCGCGAAGTAACTGAGTTGTCCAGGGCATGCAGATCGCCTTGCTCGGTGCCCCACGCACCGGAAAAACCCAACTGGCTCAAGCGTTGACACGCCATCTGCAGCCACAGCATGTGGAAGTGTTCGACGCGCCAGATATCACGCAACGCCCGCTGGCGCATGCATTCGACGTCACTTTGTTGTGTGGCTTGGATTTGCCAGACCCTGCTGCGACAGGGCATAAGCGCACAGCGGTTGAACGCGAAGCCATTGACCAACGCATTCGCCACCAACTCGATACCGCGCAGATCGCCTACCAAGTGGTCTATGGCGTGGGTGCCGAGCGGCTGGAGAACGCTTTGTTTTGCATTGCACGCCAAGCGCCTGGGTGGGCCGCCACACCACAGCGCCCGCAAGCCCTGAACCGTTGGTCCGGTCCCTGCGAGCGTTGCGCTGATGGGGACTGCGAGCACCGGCTGTTCATGGACTTGCTGAGCAACAAATCTCGCTGATGCGGTCTCAGTGCAACGACGAAGGGCCTGGCACTTGTTGTTCTGTGCTGGTGAAAATTTGCGCTGCATCCACCGGGTCATAGCGGTATTGCTGGCCACAAAAATCACAGCCCACCTCAATGTCGCCGCGCTCGGCCAAGATACTCTCCGCCTCGGCCACGCCCAGGCTGCGAATCATCTGACTCACGCGCTCACGGTTGCATGAGCAAGCAAAACGCGGGGTTTGAGGCTCAAAACGCACCACGGGCTCTTCCCAGAAGAGGCGCCGCAAGATGGTGTCTGCGTCCAAGGTCAACAACTCCTCGCGCTTCAAACTGGCGGCCAAAATAGCGATTCGGTTGTAGTCTTCGTTGCGACCAATCTCATCTTCATCGGCAGCGGTGGAGCGGGCGGACAAGTTGCCCTCGCCCATGACAGGCAAGCGCTGGATCAACAAACCTGCCGCAGTTTTGTCATCGGCTGCCAGCACCAAGGTGGTGTCGAGCTGCTCACTTTGCAGCATGTAATGCTCAAGCACCTGGTTGAACTGCATGAGTTTTTCGCGTTGATCCCCAAACAACGGAACCACACCTTGATAAGGCTGTTGTCCAGGCAACTTGTCTTTCGGATCCAGGGTAATGGCGCAACGCCCCTCGTTGTTCTGGTTCACCATCTCGGGCAAGCTGCTGGCGTCCCCAATGTCACCGACCACTTTGGCGGTGGCACGAAAGCTCAAATCGGGCTGCACTTCAACCACGGCCAGCTTCAAGGGACCATCGCCAAAAATTTGCATCACCAAAGCGCCATTGAATTTGATATTGGCTTGCATCAGCACAGCGGCAGCGGTCATCTCACCGAGCAAGTGGCGCACGGGCTCAGGATAGGCGCCGGTCTCGACATTGGCAGCGCGGCGCTTGAGCACCTCTTGCCAGACATCGGTGAGTTGCACCAGCATGCCTCGCACGGGCAAGCCATCAAACAAAAATTTATGGAGCTGAGTCATCAAGCGATTTTCTTCAGTCCCAGCTTATGGCGCTGGGCATTGTCAATGTAGTGCTGCGCACTGCGGCGCAGTCCTGCGATTTGCTCAGGGGTGAGCTGGCGGACCGCCTTGGCGGGGCTGCCCAAGATCATCGATCCATCAGGAAATTCTTTGCCCTCGGTCACCAACGAGCCAGCACCCACCAAACAGTTTTTGCCAATCTTGGCGCCGTTGAGCACGATGGCCCCGATGCCAATCAGCGATTCATCGCCAATCGTGCACCCATGCAACTGCACCATGTGGCCCACCGTCACATGCTTGCCCAAGGTCAAAGGCATGCCCACATCGGCATGCAGCACACTGCCGTCTTGCACATTGCTGCCTTCACCGATGGTGATCTTGTCCGAATCTCCTCGCACCACGCTGCTGTACCAGACGCTGCTGTGCGCGCCCATCTCGACGTCACCCATCACTTGTGCGTTGTCGGCCACCCAGGCCGAGTCAGCCACGTGAGGCTTGAGCGCATCCAATTCATAAACAGCCATGACACATCCTTTGCATGTTTGGGTAATTTCTACAATTGTAGGGATGCAGCTCAGATCCCATGCCCTCCAAGCCCTTTGTTTGGCACACCCACGTGACAAAGTGGATGCCGTTCAGAGCTTGTGGAAAAAGTCCCCCAGCTGGGTGCTTGACCCAACGCAGTGCATCGCATTGCCCCCCGAAGAGCTTCTACCAGGGCGTCCCGCGGCACCGCGCTTGGTGCCTCCTAAGCAGGTGGTCACACGTTCGCCCTTTACCCCTCAAGGATTGGCAGGTTTGATCCATGCCGTGTGTCACATTGAGTTCAACGCCATCAACCTTGCATTGGATGCCGTATGGCGCTTCGACAACATGCCCGAGAACTTCTACACCGACTGGATGCAGGTGGCCTTTGAGGAGTCACAACACTTTGAGCTGCTTCACACCTTGCTGCAAAGTTTGGGTTACCAGTATGGGGACTTTGATGCGCACGATGGCTTGTGGCAGATGTGCGAGAAAACAGCGGCCGATGTGTTGGCCCGCATGGCCTTGGTACCTCGTACGCTTGAGGCACGCGGGCTCGACGCCACACCCCTGATTCAAAGTAAGCTACGCAAAGCCAACAGTCCTGGCGCTTTGCGTGCGGTGGAGGTTCTGGACGTGATCTTGCGCGACGAAGTCGGACATGTGGCGATTGGCAACCACTGGTACCGCTGGTTGTGCGCACAACGCGGACTAGACCCTGTCACGCTGTATGGCGAATTGGTGCTGCGCTACGAAGCACCTCGGCTCAAACCACCGTTCAATACCGAAGCTCGTAAAAAAGCGGGCTTTACCGATACCGAACTGAATGACCTGTTGGGGTGAACACACCCAACGTCAGCCACGCGGGTGGTGTGCCGCATGCAAGGTTTTGAGGCGCTCGCGCGCAATGTGCGTGTAGATGGTGGTGGTGGAAATGTCGGCATGGCCGAGTAACAGCTGCACGGCACGCAAATCAGCACCGTGGTTGAGCAAATGGGTCGCAAACGCGTGGCGCAGGGTGTGCGGCGACAACGGCACTTGCACGCCGGCCAACACGGCATAGCGTTTGATCAGTTGCCAAAACATGACCCGCGTCATGGCCTCGCCTGCATGCTGGCCACGCACCGTGACAAACAAAGCATCGGTCTGGTGCAGCTTAAGCAAAGCTGGCCGCGCTTGTGTCAAGTAACGTTGCAGCCATTCGCGGGCCACTTCACCAAACGGTACCAAGCGCTCTTTGCTGCCTTTGCCCATGACACGCAACACGCCTTCGTTGAGCCCGACATGCAAGGTTTTGAGCCCTACCAACTCGCTCACACGCAAGCCACTGGCATAGAGCAACTCCATCATGGTCCGGTCACGCACACCCAATGGCGTGTTCACATCGGGTGCGTTGAGCAAACTCTCGACATGGGCTTCGCTCAAACTCTTGGGCACGCGCAGCGGCTGCTTGGCCGCCAGCAGCTTGAGTGTGGGGTCGACCGTCACCAAGCGCTCACGCAAAGCCCAACGGTAAAAGCGCTTGAGCACCGTGAGGCGACGGTTGGCACTGGTAGCTTTGGTCTGGCTGTGGCGTGCCGCAAAGTAATCGTGTAAGTCTGCCTCTTGAGCAGCCAGCAAAGACCTGCTGCGCTTGCTCAACCAATGCGACAGGGCATTTAAATCACGTCGATAAGCGGCCAGAGAATTGGCCGCTAAGCCGTCCTCCAGCCAGAGGGCATCGATGAAGGTGTCGATCTGCGAATCTACAGCGGCCACAAACGCCCTCCCAACGGAGAAACGCCCAAGTTAATCGAGCGAGAGCTTTTGCTCAATCACCACGCGCTTGTAGACCTCATATTCAGCCTTCATCTGGGCCGCAAATTGCTCAGGCGTATTGGCCACGATCAACGAACCCGTGTCTTCGATGCGCTTGCGCACAGCGGGGTCTTCCAAGGCCTTCTTCACACCGGCGCTGACTTTATCCACGATGTCTTTGGGCAAACCTTTAGGTCCATAAATACCGTAATAAGCCATGCGGTTGACCGGCTCCAAGCCCACTTCTTTGAACGTGGGTACGTTCGGTAATACAGCCAAACGCTGAGGGGCAGCCACCACGATGGGCACCAAACGGTTGTCTTTGATGAAAGGCAAGGCCGAAGGCAAGTTGTCAAAAATCATCGGCACTTGACCCGCTACGGTGTCGTTGAGCGCCGGGCCTGCACCGCGGTAAGGAATGTGGGTGATGAAGGTGTTGCTGAGGTTTTTATACAACTCCATTTGCAAATGCCCAATGCCACCCGTGCCCGACGATGAGTACGAGTACTTGCCGGGCGAGCGTTTGACTTCGGCAATAAACCCCTTGTAGTCTTTGGCAGGAAAACTCGGGTGCACCGCAATGATGTTGGGCGTGGCCGCAATGTTGATGATGGCCGTGAAATCGGTCAATGCGTTGTAAGGGATCTTGGTGTTGATGGCGGGGTTGGCCGCCGTGGTCGACACAGTCGCCAGACCCAACGAGTAACCATCTGGAGGCGCCTTGGCCGTTTCGTTGGCCCCCACCACGCCGCCGCCACCTGCTTTGTTGATCACCACCACCGTTTGGCCCAAAGCTTTGCCCAAAGGCTCAGCAATGACACGGGCAATGATGTCGGTGGTACCACCAGGCGCAAATGGCACCTGCAACTGAATAGGTCGGCTGGGATACGCCTGTGCCATCACAGCAGACGCTGCGAAACCAAGTAAGAGCCCGAACCCATGACGCTTGTGCATATCTGTACTCCTTGAGCAATACCAAAACATAGCCCTGATCGTATCCGCAACTGCGCCTGACACCGACCTGCAAGCGGTTATTCTTGGCGGGTGAATTACGCTCAACTGCTCTTCCCCGATTTCTCATTGATTCTTTGCGGTTACCTGGTCTGCCGCTACACCGCACTCAACCGCACCGTCTGGGAGCAGGTCGAGAGTTTGGTGTACTTTTTTCTATTTCCAGTCTTGTTGTTTCACTCCATCGTGCGCAGCCCGTTGGACTTGAATGCCGCCTCTCACCTGATCATGGCGGGCCTCGCCTTGGGTGTCGGCAGCATCGGTTTGTCTTATGCCCTGCCTTGGCTGCCGCTGATTGGACGACACATGGACACACGGCTGCATGCGGCCAGTGCTCAGGTGGGCTTTCGCTTCAACTCGTTTGTGGCGCTGGCTTTGGCCGACCGCATTGCGGGGCCTCAAGGCTTGCTGTTGATTGCGGTGTTGATTGGCGTCTGTGTGCCCCTCTTCAACATTGGAGCAATCTGGCCCATGGCCAGGCACGGGCAGCGGGGCTTTGTGCGCGAGCTGTCACGTAACCCGCTCGTCATCGCCACCGCCTCAGGGCTGCTTGCCAACATCGTGGGCTTGCACATCCCCAATTGGACCGAACCCACCTTGCAACGCATTGGCGCGGCCTCACTGGCCTTGGGACTGATGGCCGCAGGTGCGGGCATGCAATTCGCCACGCTGGCACAAGCCAAGACCTTAGGCCTCGCATTACTCGCGATTCGTCACTTGCTGACGCCGCTCATGGCATGGGGCTTAGCGAACTGGTTTGCGCTCGACGCCACCCAAACCAGTGTGTTGCTGGCCTTTTCAGCACTGCCCACGGCATCCAGTTGCTATGTGCTGGCAACGCGCATGGGCTACAACGGGGCCTTTGTGGCTGGACTGGTGACGCTTTCCACCCTGTTGGGCATGTTCAGCCTACCGTTTGCCTTGGGAGTGTTGCGCTGAAACTGCTGTCTTTTGTGGCACAATATCGCGTTTTGCGGAAAGTGCGTTGAAATAGGTTGACGTGGCTACCGCAGCTGACAAGGAAGATCATGAAAGAAGGCATTCACCCCAACTACCGCGAAGTTTGCTTCGTGGACATGTCCAACGGTTTCAAGTTTGTGACCCGTTCGTGCGCCAACACCAAAGAAATGGTGAAGATGGACGATGGCCGCGAGCTGCCCTTGTTCAAACTGGATACCACCAGCGAATCACATCCCTTCTACACAGGTACACAGAAATCTGTGGACAACATGGGTGGTCGCGTGGAACGTTTCCGCAACAAGTACGGCAAAACTGCCGCCAAGTAAGCCACTCGCTCACTTCCAAGAAGGCAGCCCGACAAGGTGCTGCCTTTTTTTATGACCGAAACCACCCCCGCCATCGTCGCCCAACACGCCGTTCGCCGCTTGCCACGCTTGGCCATGTGGCTGTTTTGCCTGGCGTTTGTAGTGCCGGGCTTGTTTGGTCGCGAGCCGTGGAAAGGCAACGAAATCACGGCCTTTGGCCAAATGCTGGCTTTGGTCGATGGCCCCAGCAGTTGGCTCACCCCCATGCTGTGGGGTCAGGCTCCGGATCTGGATGCCTTGCTGCCCTATTGGCTCGGCGCATGGGCCATCCAAATGGCCCCGCATGGCATGTCCGCAGCACTGGCTGTGCGCATTCCTTTCGCCATGCTGCTGGGCTTGACCATGGCCGCCACTTGGCACGGCGCCTACTACCTGGCGCTCAGTCCACAAGCCCAACCTGTGGCTTTTGCCTTCGGGGGTGAAGCCCAACCCAAAGATTACGCCCGCACCATGGCCGACGGGGCTTTGCTGGCCTTGATCGCCTGTCTTGGCCTGGCGCAGTTGTCACACGAAGCCAGCCCTATCTTGGCGCAACTGGCTTTTGTCAGTTGTGCGTTTTATGGTGTGGCAGCCCTGCCCTACCACCCGCGTTACAGCTTGGTTGCCCTGGGACTGGGCCTGTCAGGTCTCTCCTTGAGTGGCGCGCCCAGCTTTGCTGTGCTGATGGCCGCGGGCAGCGGCCTGTTGTGCTTGCTGGATCTGGAAAGCACATCGGCCACAACAGGACGCCGTCATGCCTTGTGGCTGGTGGGCATGGGCCTGGCCGTGGCATGCATTGCCAGTGCTTTGGACGTCTGGCAATGGCGTCTGCAAACCCCGCACAACAACTGGTCTGAGTGGCGCAGTGTGTTGCGCTTGTTGGCCTGGTTCACCTGGCCTGTCTGGCCACTGGCCTTGTGGACACTGTGGCGTTGGCGTAGCCATTGGACGTCGTTGCACTGGAGCCGCCATGTGGTGCTGCCTATGTGGTTTGCCGCCCTGACCGTGGTGACCGCACTGTTCACGCCTTCTGCGGACCGCACGCTGCTGCTGGCACTCCCCCCTCTGGCCACCCTGGCCGCGTTTGCCTTGCCTACCCTGCGACGCAGCATGAGCGCATTCATTGACTGGTTCACACTGCTGTTCTTCTCAGGTTGCGCCTTGGTCATTTGGGTGGTGTGGATTGCCATGCAAACCGGTTGGCCAACGCAACCTGCGGCCAACGTGGCACGCCTGGCACCTGGCTTTGTGCCAAGCTTTGGTGTGCTGGCCTGCGTGGTGGCTGTCATGGCCACCCTGGCCTGGGCCTGGCTGGTGCTGTGGCGGGTTGGCAAACACCGCCATGCCTTGTGGAAAAGCGTGGTGTTGCCAGCCGGCGGTGCGGCCTTGTGCTGGCTGCTGCTGATGACCTTGTGGTTGCCCTTGCTTGACTTTGCCCGCAGCTACAAACCCTGGGTGGCACAAATTCAAACCGTGATGGCGCGCGTCAGCAGCACGGCACCGAACTGTCTGATGGCCTACGGGCTGGATGCGGGTCAAATGACGGCCTTTCGCTACCACGGTGGCTTTGAGATCAAACCCCTAGATAGCAGCTCACGCCCACAACACGCCAGTTGCGAGTGGCTGCTGGTCGACAACGATTTGCGCCCTGGCTTATCCCAGGTGGTCAAGCTCAGCGAGTGGACGCGCATTCAAACCATACGTCGTCCGTCTGACAACGACGAAGACGTGATCTTGTTCCATCGCCAACCATGAGTCGCAGCGAAGGAGCCACCATCGTGCGTCACGCCAGCACGGTGCTGGTGGGGCAATTGGCTGTCATGGCGTTTGGCATCACCGACACCCTGGTGGCCGGACGTTTTGCCGACACCGCCTTGGCGGCATTGTCAGTGGGCTCGGCCACCTATATCACGGTACACATCTCATTGATGGGCATGTTGCAAGCCCTGCTGCCGGTGTGGGCTGAATTGCATGGCGCAGGCCGTCAAACGGCGGTCGGACAGTCTGTGCGGCAGGCGCTTTACCTGTGCGCGTTCACCATGGCCATTGGCATGGTGGCTTTGTTTTTTCCTGGACCGTTGCTCAACTGGACCCAGGTGCCCGCAACGCTGCAAGCCGAGGTGCGCGAGTACCTGGCTATCGTGGCCGTGGGTTTGCCCGCCTCCCTGTTGTTTCGCATGTACGGCACACTGAACCAAAGCCTGGGCAAACCCAAGTTGGTGACCTGGGTGCAGGTGGGCGCGTTGGCCGTGAAAGTGCCACTCTCCATCGTGTTGGTACTTGGCATACCTGGCTGGTTCGATCCCATGGGCTTGGCGGGTTGTGCCTGGGCCACCCTGGCGGTCAATTACCTGATGCTGGGCTTGGCCCTGTGGTTGCTCAAAACGCAAGACTTCTACCGCCCCTATCGCATCTGGTCACGCCTGGAACGCCCCGACTGGGCGCAACTCAAGCGCTTTGTTCAACTGGGCCTGCCCAGTGGCTTGGCGATTGGGGTGGAAGTGACCTCGTTCACCTTGATGTCGTTGTTCATTTCTCGCCTGGGTGTGGTGGCCACCGCCAGCCACCAAATCGTCAGCAACATGGCCGCCGTGCTCTACATGGTGCCGCTGGCGTTGTCGATTGCCAGCAGCGCACGTGTGAGCTACTGGTTGGGTGCAGGAGACATCCAACGCGCACGCCGCGCCTTGCGCACAGGCCTGGTGTGGGTGGTTGGCATGGCGTGTTTGTTGGCCACCCTGATGGGCTGGCAACGGGACGGCATTGCGGCTCTTTACACGGTGTCCCCACAAGTCGCCACACTGGCCAGCACCCTGCTGCTGTGGGTCGCGCTGTACCACTTGGCCGATGCCTTGCAGGTGTTTTGTGTGTTCACCTTACGCAGCTATGGCATCACCGTACTGCCCCTGCTCACCTACACCTTGCTGCTATGGGGACTGGGCTTGGCGGGCGGTTATGCCGTGGCCTACGGCCAGGTAGATAGCAGTGCACTGTCCTGGTTGGTGGCTGAGTCGCCCATTGCGTTTTGGCAAACCAGCAGCGTCGCCTTATGTCTGACGGCTGCGGTGCTGTTGAGTGTGTTGTGGCGTGCTGCTTACCAAACCCGCACGCAACGCTGATGGTGCGCTCTTAAGCCGCGTGCTGACGCCAACGTGCTGGCGGCAAAGTCAAGGTAAAGCATGACCCTTGGCCCTGCACACTTTGAATTGACAAATGGCCACCGTGACGCTGCATCACGTGTTTGACAATGGCCAGCCCCAAACCCGTGCCCCCCGATTCGCGTGAACGGCTGCGGTCAACACGGTAAAAGCGCTCGGTCAGGCGTGGCACATGTTCGGCCGCGATTCCGGGGCCGGTGTCTTGAACCGCGAAGCGCAAGCTTGCGTCGGGCAATACCTGCGCCTTGACGTCAATGTGTCCCCCGGCTGGCGTGTAACGCACCGCGTTGCTCACCAGGTTAGACAGCGCGCTTTGCAGCTCACGTGGCTCGCCCAGCAAAACGGCATCCGACAAACTGGGATCTGCCGAGAACGTCAAACTTTGGGGCGTGCCTTGTGCGTCCAACAAAGACGACAAAGCTTGTGCTTCTTGCTGGCAAAAGCGCAGCAGTTGGGACACGCTCAGGTTGGATTGGTAGCCCGGGTTCGGACTACCTTCCAAGCGTGACAGGGTGAGCAGGTCTTCCACCAAGCTTTGCATGCGATGTGCTTGTGTTGCCATCAAGGCGAGATAACGCTGCTGCTCGTGTGCACTCAAGGGTAGCGTTTGCAAAGTCTCCACAAAGCCCGACAACACCGTGAGTGGCGTACGGATTTCGTGTGACACATTGGCCACGAAATCGCGGCGCATGGCTTCGGCCTGCTCCAGTGCGGTGACATCGCGTGTGATCAGGAGTTGTTTACCCTCACCATACCGATGACGCTGCACAAAAATGCGCACGGGATGCCCCTCGCGGTCATCTCGCCCGGCGATGACCACCGGTTCGCAGGGCTCAGGAGTGCTCATGTACGCCATGAACACCGGGTCGCGCACCAAATTACCAATGCGCTGCATCAAATCACGCTCAGTGTTGATGCCCAATTGCGCAGCCGCTGTTTGGTTGCACCACTCGATTTGGGTTTGGTCATCCAACAGCATCACGCCATTGGGTGAGGCCTGAATGGCCAACAAAAAGTCTTTCAATCGTTGCTCGCTGGCCAGCAAAGCACGTTCACGCTCGCGCAGCAAGCGGCGGGTACGGTCCACCACTTCGCCCCATAGACCTATGGTTTGCGGAGCTCGGTCTAAGTCACCCTGACGCAACCACGACACCACACGCAAGCCACGCAAAGCATCGAGCAGCCACCACAACAATCCGGCCAGCAAGGCCCCACTGAGCAAAGAGGCCCATGCGGTGAGCGCCGTTTTGGCACCACCCCAGAAATAACCCAGGGCTGCGCCGAAAGAAAGCAGAAAAAGAAGACTGAAAAAACGCCAGAACACGTGACCCTTCAGAGACCTATCAGGTCTTGGCTGTGATTCGGTATCCTACGCCACGCACCGTTTCCACCATGGCACCGGCCTCACCCAAAGCCTCACGCAAGCGCTTGACGTGCACGTCGACCGTGCGTTCTTCAATGAACACATGATCCCCCCACACGCGATCGAGCAACTGGCTGCGGCTATGTACACGCTCGGCATGGTGCATCAAATAATTGAGCAGCTTGAATTCAGTCGGCCCTAGCTTGATGGACTGATCCTGATAACTCACACGGTGCGTGGAACCATCGAGTTGCAGCAAACCGACCTTGACCACATCGCTGGCTTGTTCGGGTGCACGCCGACGCAAAACCGCACGGATGCGTGCCAACAGCTCCTGGGTCGAGAACGGCTTGGTGATGTAGTCATCTGCGCCAGCGTCCAAGCCCGCCACCTTGTCAGGCTCATCGCCACGCGCTGTCAGCATCAAAATTGGAATGGTCTTGGTGCGTGGGTCTGCACGCCAGCGACGCGCCAACACCAAACCACTGTGGCCAGGCAGCATCCAATCCAGCAAGATGACGTCGGGCAACACCTCATCGATTTCTTTTTGGGCAGCCTCACCATCGGACGCCAGCACAGCCAGCATGCCCTGGTGGCGCAAATTGACTGCAATCAATTCGGCAATGGCCGACTCATCTTCCACCACCAACACTCGGGCCATTTTCATGTCAGATCAGTCCTGCTCAACCCATGGACGATTCAACATCGGCCAATGGTGTGTGGCGCACATCTTCGCCTTTGACGATGTAAATGATGAACTCTGCAATGTTCTTGGCATGGTCGCCAATCCGCTCAATGGCTTTGGCAATGAACAACAAATCCAAGCTGGCGGAGATGGTGCGCGGGTCTTCCATCATGTAGGTGATGAGCTTGCGAACAAAGCCATCGAACTCTTGGTCAATCTGATCGTCTTCACGCAAGATGCTGACAGCAGCAGGCACATCCAAACGGGCAAAAGCATCCAGTGCTTTGCGCAGCAAGCCCGACGCCAGCTCTGCACACATGCGCAAATCGGTCGAAGGCAAGGTGCGGGGAGTACCCCCATCGATGATGGACTTGACCATGCGTGCAATCTTCGAAGCCTCATCACCCACACGCTCCAGGTTAGCAGTGGTTTTTGACATGGCCATCAGCAAACGCAAATCGCGCGCAGTAGGCTGCCTGCGACCAATGATGGATGAGATGTCGCGGTCGATTTCAACTTCCAGTGCATTGACACGTGCTTCTTGATGCAACACATCTTCAGCCACCTCGGCACTGAAATGTGACAAGGCATGGATGGCTTGTCGAATTTGCGACTCAACCAATCCGCCCATCTCCATGACGCGAGAAGACAGGTTGTTGAGGTCGTTGTCGAACTGGGAGGACAGGTGTTTATCAGGCATGGTGCATCTCTTCCAAAAAGCATTAGCCGAATCGGCCAGTGATGTAGTCTTCGGTCTCTTGGCGCTTGGGTTTGAAGAAAATTTGTTCGGTCTGACCAAATTCCACCAAGTCCCCCAGGTACATGTACGCCGTGTTGTCACTGCAACGCGCCGCTTGTTGCATGTTGTGCGTCACGATGACCACGGTGTAGTCACGCTTGAGTTCAATGATCAACTCTTCTACTTTGGCGGTTGAAATCGGGTCCAGGGCAGAGCAAGGCTCATCCAACAACAACACTTCAGGCTTGATGGCAATACCACGTGCAATGCACAAACGCTGTTGCTGACCACCCGAGAGACCCGAGCCGCTTTGTTGCAACTTGTCTTTGACTTCGGTCCACAAGGCCGCTTTGCGCAACGCCCATTCCACGCGGTCATCCATGTCGCTGGCATTGAGGTTTTCAAACAGCTTCACACCAAAGGCGATGTTGTTGTAGATCGACATCGGAAACGGGGTGGGCTTTTGAAACACCATGCCGACTTTGGCACGGATCAAGGCCACGTCTTGCTTGGAAGTGAGCAGGTTCTCACCATCGAGTTCAATCACGCCTTCGGCACGCTGCTCGGGATAGAGCTCAAACATGCGGTTGAAGGTGCGCAACAAGGTGGACTTGCCACACCCCGAAGGACCGATGAAAGCGGTGACCTGGTTTTCGGGAATTTCAAGGTTGATGTTTTTGAGCGCGTGGAATTTGCCGTAATAAAAATTCAGGTCTTTGACTGAAATTTTGGCTTTGGTCGCAACTGCGGTATCCATGGTTCGCCTTTGGAAGATTAGTCTTTTTGACGCGTGAGCACACGCGCCAAAATATTGAGGCCCAACACCGCCACGGTGATGAGAAACACGCCAGCCCAAGCCAGCTCTTGCCAGTTTTGGTAAGGGCTCATGGCAAATTTAAAAATCGTCACGGGCAAACTGGCCATAGGTTCAGACAAACTGGAGGTCCAGAACTGGTTGCTCAGTGCTGTGAACAACAAGGGCGCCGTCTCTCCTGAAATACGCGCCACAGCCAACAAAATACCTGTAACGACCCCTGCACGCGCAGCCCGCAAGGTGATGCTGGAGATCACTTTCCACTTCGGAGCACCCAAGGCGTAAGCCGCCTCACGCAAACCGGAGGGCACCAGCTGCAACATGTTTTCGGTGGTGCGAATCACCACAGGAATCACAATCAGCGCCAAGGCCACCACACCGGCCCAACCCGAAAAAGACTTGAATCGCGCCACCACCAGGGTGTAGACAAACAGGCCAATCACAATCGATGGCGCTGATAGCAAGATGTCGTTCACAAAACGGGTGACACTTGCAAGCAGGCTCTTGGGTGAATACTCGGCCAAGTAAATGCCAGCCATGATGCCGATGGGCGTGCCCACGAACGTGGCCAATGTCACCATCAAGAACGAACCGTAAATAGCATTGGCAATGCCGCCCACATCGTTAGGCGCTGGGGTGGACTCGGTCAATGCCACCCAAGTCAAACCGCCCACACCCAAGCGGATGGTTTCCCACAAAATCCAAACCAGCCACACCAAGCCAAACGCCATCGCCGACATGGACAAAAACAAGGCCACACGGTTGACACGCTGACGTGCTGCAAATTTAGCCAAACGGGGATCGCTCATGACTTGGTCCCTTCGCTGCGCTGCATGCGAGCCAACAACACTTTTGACAGCGCCAACACCACGAAAGTGATGAAGAACAACACCAGTCCCAAATAAATCAACGACGCTTGGTGCAGCCCTTCTGAAGCTTCTGCAAACTCATTGGCCAATGCAGACGTGATGCTGTTGGCGGCCTCAAACACACTCAGGGAGTTGAGTTGGTTCATGTTGCCAATCACAAAAGTCACGGCCATCGTCTCGCCCAAGGCACGGCCCAACCCCAACATGATGCCGCCGATGACACCCGCTTTGGTGTAGGGCAACACCACGGTGGACACCACTTCCCAAGTGGTCGCCCCCAAGCCGTAGGCAGACTCTTTCAACAAAGGAGGCGTGACTTCAAACACATCTCGCATGACCGATGCGATGAACGGAATGATCATGATGGCCAAAATAATGCCAGCAGACAAAATACCAATCCCCACTGGCGGCCCGGAAACCATGGCCCCCAAATACGGCACGCCCGTCAACAACTTTTGCAAGGGCACTTGCACATAGGTCGACAAAATGGGGCCAAACACCAGCAGGCCCCACATGCCATAGACGATAGAGGGAATAGCGGCCAACAACTCGATGGCAGTCCCCAGAGGACGTTTGAGCCAGGCGGGCGACAGCTCAGTCAAAAACAAGGCAATGCCAAAACTGACCGGCACTGCAATCAACAACGCGATGAACGAGGTGGTCAGCGTGCCATAAATCATGACCAAGCCGCCGTAGTCGTTCTTCACGGGGTCCCACACGGTGCGGGTCAAAAAGCCCAGGCCATAGGCATCAATGGCAGGCCATGCTCCCACCACCAAGGACAACAAAATACCAAACAACAACGCCAAGGTCAGACATGCCGCAGCAAGTGCCGCCCAGCCAAACAAACGGTCAATGAAGGACCCCATGCGCAAACTGGGAGGTAAAGGTGGTGGATTCATGTCTCGCTCGTCACGTCGTGAAAAGGGGCCGCCGGAAACAGCAGGCCCACGGTCTGAGAGTGTATGACTCGTCACGTCTGGGGTCTTGGTTTCAAGATGAATAAATTTAGAACGCGACCGACTTGCCGGAAGCGTCTTTGATTTGGCTCCACGACTTACGGATGACGTCTTTCACCTTGTCGGGCATGGGCACATAGTCCAGATCGTCGGCAATCTTGTCACCGTTTTTGTAACCCCAGTCAAAGAACTTGAGCGCTGCAGAGCCGTTGTCAGGCTTGTCTTGCACTTTGTGCATCAAGATGAAAGTGGCGCCAGTGATGGGCCATGCATCTTTGCCAGCTTGGTTGGTCAAAATTTGGTAGAAGCTCTTGGACCAGTCGGCACCGGCAGCAGCCGCCTTGAAGGCTGAGTCGTCAGGCGAGACAAAGTTGCCAGAAGCATTTTTGACTTGCGCAAAAACCATTTTGTTTTGCTTCACATAAGCGTATTCCACGTAGCCAATGGAGTTGGGCAAGCGGCTCACAAACGCTGCCACGCCTTCGTTGCCTTTGCCACCTGCACCTGTGGGCCAGTTCACAGCTGTACCGTCACCGACTTTGGCTTTCCAATCGGCATTGACTTTGCTCAGGTAGTTGGTGAACAAGAAGGTGGTGCCGGAACCGTCAGAGCGGCGCACTGGAGCAATCGTCTCATCGGGCAATTTGACGTTAGGGTTCAAGGCCTTGATGGCAGCGTCGCTCCACTTGGTGATCTTGCCCAGGTAAATGTCACCCAGCACCTCGCCCGTTAGCTTCAACTGACCAGGAGTCAGACCGGCGATGTTGACGACAGGCACCACACCACCAATGACAGTGGGGAATTGCATTTGGTTTTTCTGAGCCAGCTCTTCATCTTTCAAGGGCATGTCCGACGCGCCAAAGTCCACCGTCTTGGCATCGATTTGCTTGATGCCAGCACCTGAACCCACTGATTGGTAGTTGACCTTGTGGCCCGTGGCTTTGTTGTACTCAGCCGCCCATTTGCTGTAGATGGGGGCAGGAAAACTGGCGCCAGCGCCCGTGATGTCTTGCGCCGAAGCGGTGACACCGCCAAAAGCCAGAGCGGTGATGGCCAGCAGTGATTGAATGACATTTGATTTCATGGAGTTTCCTTGTAGGTCATGAAGAGATGTGTGTACTGTATGAACACTTTGTGACAGCTTCGTGACGAAAACCCTAACTTACACGTTCAAGCACTCAATAACGATGCCCCACCGAGAAACGCCACATGGTCTGCGGTGTGAAGTTGATTACCGGGTCATAAGCAATGCGGGTGAAGAAGTGCGCAAAGTCATACGTCACACTCAGGCCCGTGCGGTGCACCATGCGGTCTTCGACCAGACCACTTTTGAACAACACATCGAGCGTCAAGCGCTGACCATCAGGCATGGGGGTGCGATACAGCAAGTGCAGATGCTGTTGATCGGGGTTTTGGCGGTTGTCTCGCACCACTTGCACAGACACCGATTGCAAGGACGACCAACGGTAGCCCACAGAGGCCATCCAGGCATCGTTGGGGTCAAAGTTGAGGTTGACGTAGGGGTGCAGGTTGGTACGTCCTAAGCCGACCCCCGCAAACAATGTGTCGCCCGTTTCAACCGGCAAACTCCCCCCCCAAAAACCACCGGAAGCGGTTTGCACCGAAGGCATGATGCGCCAGTGCGAGGCCTCGAAGCTTTTGTCCCACCCCATGCGAGGTTGAGACACTTGCTGCTCGGGTGAACGGTACCAAGCCCCCCAGATATTGCCTAGCTGGGACGTTTGCCGGACATTGATGTCCAACCCATGGCTGTTGGACAGCCCCCCGCCAGATAAGGCGTACACACCGGTGGTGAACTTGTACGAAGGCTCCTCAGCCTGTGTGCTGCTGCAACCCAGCGCACACCACAGTACCAAGCCAGCGCATCGCTTGATCATGCTCAGACAAGCAAGGTGTCGGCAATACGCTGTGCGCAGCGCTGGGCTTGGTCTGCATCTTGTGCTTCCACCATCACGCGCACCAGAGGCTCGGTGCCACTGGCGCGAATCAACACGCGTCCGCTCTGGCCCAACTCGGTGCGAACTTTCTCGGTTTCTTCTTGCATGCGGGTGTTGGCCTGCCAGTCTTGGCCTGGACGCAAGCGCACATTGACCAGCGTTTGCGGGAACAAGGTGACATCCTTGAGCAAATCAGCCATGGTGCGGCCACTGCGCACGCAAGTTTGCAGCACCTGCAAAGCGCTGACCAAGCCATCGCCCGTGGTGTGCTTGTCCAACGCCAGCAAATGCCCGGAGCCCTCGCCTCCCAAGATCCAATGGTGTTTTTCAAGCTCTTCCAACACATAACGGTCGCCGACCTTGGCACGCACAAATTGCACACCACGGCGGGTCAAGGCCACTTCAACGGCCATGTTGGTCATGAGTGTGCCCACCACGCCAGGTAACACCTCGTCTCTGGCCAAGCGGTCATCGGCCATGAGATACAGCAACTCATCACCGTTGTACAGGCGACCTTGGTCATCCACGATTTGCAGACGGTCGGCGTCGCCATCCAGAGCCACGCCGAAGTCAGCATGGTTGGCTTTGACCGCGCGTACCAACGCCTCGGGGTGGGTAGCCCCCACCTCGTGGTTGATGTTGAGGCCATCGGGGCTACAACCAATCGCCACCACCTCTGCGCCGAGCTCATGGAACACTTTGGGGGCGATGTGATAGGCCGCACCGTGCGCGGCATCGACCACGACTTTGAGGCCTTTGAGGGTCAAGTCATGTGCAAAGGTGCTTTTGCAAAACTCGATGTAGCGACCTGCCGCATCGTCCAAACGGCGGGTTTTGCCCAGGTTCGCGGAATCCACCCAGACGGGGGCTTCTTCTAACGCGGTCTCCACGGCTTGTTCCCACGCGTCGCTGAGTTTGGTGCCTTGGGCACTGAAGAACTTGATGCCGTTGTCAGCAAAAGGGTTGTGACTGGCACTGATGACCACGCCCAAGCTCGCACGCTGCGCACGTGTGAGATAGGCCACACCCGGCGTAGGCAAAGGGCCCAGCAGCACCACATGAACACCCGCAGAGTTAAAGCCTGACTCCAGGGCAGACTCCAGCATGTAGCCTGAAATGCGGGTGTCTTTGCCAATCAACACCGTGGGGTTGGCCTCGGTTTGTTTGAGCACACGGCCCACGGCATGAGCCAAACGCAACACAAAGTCAGGCGTGATGGGAGCTTGCCCCACGGTGCCACGAATGCCATCGGTGCCAAAGTATTGACGTGTCATATTTTTTGTTTTTTGAGGAATGATGGAGAGATTGTCTCAAAGAGTGGCTGACTGCCAGACCTTCAAGGCGTGGACAGTTTGCACAACGTCATGCACACGCACAATGCGTGCGCCTCGCTCAACCGCCAACAGCGCAGCCGCCACACTGGGCACTAAGCGCTCGTGCACCTCACAGCCAGTCACAGCACCGAGCGAGGACTTGCGCGACCACCCCACCAGCAAGGGATAACCCAAAGCAAGCAACTCGGCTTGGCCAGACAGCAATTCAAAATTCTGTGCCACTGTTTTGCCAAACCCTACCCCCGGATCAAGCGTGATGCGCTCACGGGATACGCCCAAAGCATGTAGTTGTTGCGCCTGTTCGTTCAAAAACTCACGGACAACAGGCAAGGCCAAACCTTCCATCGGACGCAATTGCATGGTGCGTGGTTCACCCGCCATGTGCATCAGACACACACCACAACTCGGGTGTGCTGCCAGCACGGCCTGGGCACCCGGTTGGCGCAAAGCCCAGATGTCGTTCACGATGTCAACCCCCGCATCCAACACGGCTTGCATGACCTGTGGTTTGTAGGTATCTATCGACAGCGGCACCTGCCACTGCAAAGCCTCTCGCACCACGGGAAGCACGCGCGCCAATTCCTCCTCCAACGACACCGCAGGCGCTCCAGGACGGGTTGACTCCCCGCCAATGTCCAGCATATCGGCCCCTTCTTTGAGCAATTGCTCGGCATGCGCCAAGGCGGCTTGTGTGGTGGGGTGCTGGCCACCGTCTGAAAAGGAGTCTGGTGTGACGTTGACGATGCCCATCACTTGGGGGCGGCTCAGGTCAATGCGAAAGCGTGTGGTTTGCCAAAACATAAAGCGTCCATGAAAAACGGGGCTTGCGCCCCGTTGGTTGATGTCATCCACTGACTGAACCTCCATCACGCAGCCGATGGGGCTGGATCAGGTTGAACAGCCGGCGTGCCACCACTGCCACCACCCGACGAAGGGGTGCGAGGTGTCCAGTCTTTGGGAGGACGTGGCTCACGGCCAGCCATGATGTCATCGAGCTGCTCGGTGTCAATGGTTTCCCATTCCAGCAGCGCTTTGGCCATGGCGTGCATTTTGTCGGCGTTCTCTTCAATCAGACCGCGCGCCAAGGCATATTGCGCGTCAATGATGCTGCGCACTTCCATGTCCACTTTTTGCATGGTGGCTTCGGACATGTTGGTGGTCTTGGTGACCGAGCGGCCCAAGAACACTTCGCCTTCGTTTTCGGCGTACACCATGGGTCCTAATGCCTGGGTCATGCCGTAGCGCATCACCATGTCACGGGCGATCGAGGTGGCACGTTCAAAGTCGTTGCTCGCACCGGTGGTCATTTGGTGCATGAACACTTCTTCTGCAATACGGCCACCAAAGAGCATGCTGATTTGGTTCAACATGTATTCACGGTCGTAGCTGTAGCGGTCTTGCGCCGGCAGACTCATGGTCACACCCAAGGCGCGGCCACGGGGAATGATGGTCACTTTGTGCACAGGGTCGCACTTAGGCAAGAGCTTGCCAATCAAGGCATGACCAGACTCGTGATACGCCGTGTTGCGACGCTCCTCTTCCGGCATGACCATGCTCTTGCGCTCAGGCCCCATCAAGATTTTGTCTTTGGCTTTTTCAAAGTCGACCATCTCAACCACACGGGCGTTGCGACGCGCGGCCATCAAGGCGGCTTCGTTACACAGGTTGGCCAAGTCAGCACCGCTCATGCCGGGTGTACCGCGCGCGATCACGCTGGCGTTGACATCTTGGCCCAAAGGCACTTTGCGCATGTGAACGTTCAAGATTTGTTCGCGGCCACGGATGTCGGGCAGTGTCACGTAGACCTGGCGGTCAAAGCGGCCTGGACGCAGCAAGGCAGCATCCAAAATATCGGGACGGTTGGTGGCCGCGACCACGATCACGCCGAGGTTGGTTTCGAAACCATCCATCTCCACCAGCATTTGGTTCAGGGTTTGTTCGCGTTCATCATTGCCGCCACCCAAACCTGCGCCACGTTGGCGACCTACTGCGTCGATCTCATCGATGAAGATGATGCAAGGTGCATTTTTCTTGGCGTTCTCAAACATGTCGCGCACACGGGCTGCACCGACACCAACGAACATCTCCACAAAGTCCGAGCCTGAAATGCTGAAGAACGGCACCTTGGCTTCGCCAGCAATGCCTTTGGCCAACAAGGTTTTACCTGTACCTGGAGGCCCGACCAGCAGCAAGCCACGAGGGATACGTCCACCGAGCTTTTGGAATTTTTGCGGGTCTTTGAGGAAGTCGACCACTTCTTTGACTTCTTCTTTGGCCTCATCGCAACCGGCCACGTCGGCAAAGGTCACGGTGTTGTTGTTCTCGTCGAGCATGCGCGCTTTGCTTTTGCCAAAGCTGAAGGCCCCGCCTTTACCGCCGCCTTGCATTTGACGCATGAAGTACACCCACACGCCAATCAACAGCAACATGGGGCCCCAACTGACCAACAAGGTCATGAGCAAAGAGCCTTCTTCGCGCGGTTTGACATCGAACTTGACACCATTGGCAATCAAGTCGCCCACCAAACCACGGTCCAGGTAAGTAGCGGTGGTGCGGATTTTTCGTTCGTCGTTGGTGACAGCGACGATTTCGGTGCCCCCTTGACCTTCTTGAATGGTGGCGGTCTTGATGCGCTTAGCTCGAACTTCTTCAAGGAAGTCCGAATAGCCCATGTAGCCAGAGCCAGCGCCGGGACGTGTTTCAAATTGTTTGAACACGGTGAACAGCACCAAGGCGATCACCAACCAAACAGCGACTTTTGAGAACCATTGATTGTTCAATGTGGGCTCCGAATAGAAAGAGAGTACGGGTCGTACTTAGATGCGCCCCATTTTAGGCCTTTCAAGCCATCAACCCGCGTTATTTGCAGGAATCAGCCATCCCGGCGTCAAGGGTTTGCCACATGGCGATGTTTCAGGCCGATACCAACCAAAAAGGTTTCACTTGATTTATCACGGCTGGCTTTGGGTTTGATCGGTTTGACTACGTGAAAAGTGTCCTTGAACAACTTGGTGAGTGGGCCGTAGCTACTGCCATGAAAGAGTTTGACCACCAAGGCGCCTTCGTCTTTCATATGGTGTTGTGCGAAATCGACCGCCAACTCCACCAGATGGGTAATACGGGCCGCGTCTGCTGACTCGATGCCGGACAAATTGGGGGCCATGTCAGACACCACCACATCGGCCAGACGACCTTGCAAGGCCTGCTCGAGCTGAACCAACATCTCAGGCTCGCGAAAGTCACCGTTCAAAAATTGAACGCCTTCTACAGGCTCCATCGGCAAAATATCCAACGCGATGATGGTGCCATTCAAGGTGCCAACCGCAGCCCCTTCGGGTGATAAGCGACGTCGCACATATTGACTCCAGGCACCAGGCGTGGAACCCAGATCAACCACCAGATGGCCCGGCTTGATCAAGCCCAGTTGCTCGTCAATTTCTTTCAGCTTGAACGCAGCACGCGCGCGGTAGCCATCCTTCTTCGCCATCTTGACGTAAGGGTCGTTGACATGGTCGTTGAGCCATGACTTGTTGACCTTTTTGCTTTTAGTTTTAACTTTCAATTCATACCTTTGAACGAGCGGGGATAATACCCCCATGCCCGCAATTCAACTCACCCCTGCACAACGCAAAATCCACCGCTCAGAAGCCCACCATCTCGACCCCGTCGTGATGATCGGCAATGATGGTTTAACGCCTGCCGTCCTCAAAGAAGCCGAGATGGCGCTCAGCGCCCACGGCCTGATCAAAATTCGCGTCTTGGGCGATGACCGCGCCGCGCGCGAAGAGATGTTTGCCGCCTTGGCAGACCAACTCAATGCAGCACCGATTCAACACATTGGCAAGTTGCTGGTTCTGTGGCGCCCACAACCTGAAAAAGTCCGCGAAGTGGACGAAGATCGTTTGCCAGGCCCACGCGATGTCAAAGTGCTCAAGTACAGCAAACGTGGTGGCCAACGCCCCGAAGTCAAGATGTTGCGCGTATTGGGCAACCAACGACTGACCTCTGGCGGTCAAGTCAAACGCGCCAAGCCGAAGAAAACATCGGTCAAAAAGCGCACGCTGGGCTAATCGGCCCGCACTCAGGCCAGCTCAAGCAACTGGCGATTGAGTGTCCCAGAGCACTTTCGCAGCACACAAACACTGCGCCAAATACAAAGCACTGCCCAGGTTGTGCCAAAGTTTCAAGTTGTCACGCGCCACGATGTGTGGTGCCACCGCAAACTCCAACAGCAAAGCCAGCAACACCCCGCCCAACACCCAAGGTGAGGGGGACTGTGTCAGCCCTTTTGCACGGGCTTGCCGCTGCGCCGACAGCACCAGCAACATGCCACATGCGAGAGACAGCCAGGTTTGCGCTGCAAACAGCTTGGCCGCCATAAGGCCGGCCATGGCTGGCGTGTCCAAATGCACAAACAACAAGGGCACCACCAGCAAGCCGATGGTCGTCATGCTGCCCCACCACAGCGCTGCCAAATAAATTTGCAACCGCGCCACGGGATGATCAGCGGTAAGCCACCGCGACGATTTCGTAACGTTTGATACCGCCAGGCGCCTGAACTTCAGCCACGTCGCCCTCCTCCTTGCCAATCAAGGCGCGGGCAATCGGGCTGCTGATATTGATCAGACCGAGCTTCAGATCGGCTTCGTCTTCACCCACGATTTGATACGTCACGGCGTCGCCTGAGTCTTCGTCTTCCAAATCAACCGTGGCCCCAAACACCACACGACCACCCGCATCGACGGCAGCTGGATCAATGATTTGAGCGGCAGACAGCTTGCCTTCAATTTCTTGAATGCGTCCTTCGATGAAACCTTGACGGTCCTTGGCTGCGTCGTACTCAGCGTTTTCGCTCAAGTCGCCTTGAGCGCGTGCCTCAGCAATCGCATTGATGACTGAAGGACGCTCCACAGTTTTGAGTTTGTGCAGCTCTTCTTTGAGCTTTTCGGCACCGCGCTTGGTGATAGGAATGGTGGTCATAAGCTTGTGTTCTTTAAGCAGTCAACTGAGCGTGCATCTCTTGCACAGAAATGACATCGAGTTGGTCCATGTACTTCATCCCCTCCACCGCCGCTTCAGCACCTGCGATGGTGGTGAAGGTGGTGACACGGTTGAGCAAGGCAGAGGTGCGAATGTGACGCGAGTCCGCAATCGCGTTGCGGCGCTCTTCGACGGTGTTGATCACCAAGGCGATCTCATTGTTCTTGATCATGTCCACGATGTGCGGACGACCTTCGGTCACCTTGTTCACCGTGGCACAGGCGACACCCGCTGTGGTGATGGCCAAAGCAGTACCTTTGGTGGCGATCAACTCAAAACCTTGGGCGACCAGTTGACGAGCCACCTCAATGGCTCGCACCTTGTCGTTGTTTTTGACCGAAATGAACACTTTGCCCGTGGATGAGCCGTCGGCTTGGTGTGGGCGGGGCAACTTGGTGCCAGCGCCCAATTGGCTTTTGACAAAAGCTTCGCCAAAGGTTTTGCCAACCCCCATCACTTCACCCGTGGACTTCATCTCAGGGCCCAGGATGGTGTCGACGCCAGGGAACTTGACGAACGGGAACACCGCCTCTTTGACGCTGAAATAAGGTGGCGTCACTTCATGAAGAATGCCTTGCGAGGCCAGTGTCTGACCGGCCATGCAACGCGCAGCCACTTTGGCCAGCTGAATGCCTGTGGCCTTGGACACGTAGGGCACCGTGCGTGAAGCGCGTGGATTGACTTCCAACACATAGATCACGTCTTTGCCATCCACATGCTGAATGGCGAACTGAACGTTCATCAAGCCCACCACGTTCAAGGCACCGGCCATGGCGGCAGATTGACGCTTGAGTTCGTTCACGGTCTCTGCAGACAGCGAGTACGGTGGCAACGAGCAAGCCGAGTCACCACTGTGCACGCCAGCTTGTTCGATGTGCTCCATCACGCCACCGATGAATGTTTTGCCTTCTGGATCACGTAGGCAGTCCACATCACACTCGATGGCATCGTTCAAAAAGCGATCTAACAACACCGGTGAATCGTGGCTCACTTTGACGGCTTCGCGCATGTAGCGCTCCAAGTCGCGTTGCTCGTGCACGATCTCCATGGCGCGTCCACCCAGCACATAACTGGGACGCACCACCAGGGGATAGCCCAAGGCAGCCGCTTTTTCCAAAGCTTCGGGTTCGGTGCGTGCGGTGGCGTTGGGCGGTTGACGCAGCCCCAGCTCTTGCAACAGGTGCTGGAAGCGCTCGCGGTCTTCGGCTGCGTCGATCATGTCTGGGCTGGTGCCAATGATGGGCACGCCTGCCGCCTCAAGACCCAGGGCCAGTTTCAAGGGGGTTTGGCCACCGTACTGAACAATCACACCGGTAGGCTTTTCTTTGTCCACAATCTCCAACACGTCTTCCAGTGTCAAAGGCTCGAAATACAGACGGTCCGACGTGTCGTAGTCGGTCGACACCGTTTCTGGGTTGCAGTTGACCATGATGGTTTCGTAGCCGTCTTCGCGCATGGCGAGTGCGGCATGGACGCAGCAATAATCAAACTCAATGCCTTGACCAATGCGGTTGGGGCCTCCGCCCAACACCATGATCTTCTTGTTCTGTGTCGGCTCAGCCTCGCACTCGCCGTCTCCGTTGCCTTCGTAGCTGGAGTACATGTAGGCGGTATCGGTGGAGAACTCTGCGGCGCAGGTGTCCACGCGTTTGTAGACAGGGCGCACATTCAAGGCATGACGCTTGGCGCGCACCACATGCTCAGTGGTTTTGAGCAGCTTGGCCAAACGACGGTCGGAAAAGCCTTTTTTCTTCAAGGCGCGCAACTCGTCAGCGGTGATGGCATCCAGCGTCGTAGTTTCGAGTTCCAACTCAATTTTCACGATCTCTTCGATTTGCACCAAGAACCAGCGGTCAATTTTGGTCAACTCAAACACCTCGTCGACGCTCAGGCCCTGGGCGAACGCGTCGCCCACATACCAAATGCGCTCAGGGCCGGGCTCACCCAGCTCTTTTTCAAGCACTTCGCGGTCTTGGGTCTTTTCGTTCATCCCGTCCACGCCAACCTCCAAGCCGCGCAGGGCTTTTTGGAACGACTCTTGGAAGGTACGGCCCATGGCCATGACTTCGCCCACCGATTTCATCTGGGTGGTCAAGCGGCTGTCGGCTGTGGGAAATTTTTCAAAGGCAAAACGTGGGATTTTGGTGACCACGTAGTCAATGCTGGGCTCAAAGCTCGCGGGCGTAGCACCACCGGTGATTTCGTTGCGCAACTCATCAAGCGTGTAACCCACGGCCAACTTGGCCGCTACCTTGGCAATCGGAAAGCCCGTGGCCTTGGACGCCAAAGCAGATGAACGCGACACGCGCGGGTTCATCTCAATCACCACCATGCGACCATCTTTGGGATTGATGGAGAACTGCACGTTCGAGCCCCCCGTGTCCACACCAATTTCACGCAACACAGCCAACGAGGCGTTGCGCATGATTTGGTATTCCTTGTCGGTCAAGGTTTGGGCCGGAGCCACGGTGATCGAGTCACCGGTGTGCACCCCCATGGGATCCAAGTTCTCGATCGAGCAAATGATGATGCAGTTGTCCGCTTTGTCGCGCACCACTTCCATCTCGTACTCTTTCCACCCCAGCAGCGACTCTTCAATCAACAACTCATTGGTAGGCGAAGCTTCCAGGCCACGCTTGCAGATGACCTCGAACTCTTCCGGGTTGTAGGCAATGCCACCACCGGTGCCACCCAAGGTGAAGCTGGGACGAATCACGGTAGGAAAGCCCACCTGCCGTTGCACATCCCAAGCTTCTTCCATGCTGTGGGCAATGCCAGAACGTGCTGAGCCCAGACCAATTTTGGTCATGGCATCTTTGAACTTCAAGCGGTCTTCCGCTTTGTCAATCGCCTCGGGTGTGGCACCGATCAATTCCACTTTGTATTTATCAAGCACCCCGTGGTGCCACAAATCCAAAGCGCAGTTCAAAGCGGTCTGCCCACCCATGGTGGGCAAGATAGCGTCTGGACGCTCTTTGGCAATGATTTTTTCAACCGTTTGCCAGGTGATGGGCTCGATGTACGTGACGTCTGCCGTGGCGGGGTCAGTCATGATCGTGGCGGGATTGCTGTTGATCAAAATGACTTTGTATCCCTCTTCACGCAAGGCTTTGCAAGCCTGCACACCAGAGTAGTCAAATTCACACGCCTGCCCAATGATGATGGGGCCAGCGCCAATGATGAGGATGCTTTTTAGGTCGGTGCGCTTAGGCATTTATTTTTTCTCCATCAAGTTGATGAAGCGGTCGAAAAGATAGGTGATGTCATGAGGACCAGGCGATGCCTCGGGGTGTCCCTGAAAACAAAACGCGGGTTTGTCTGTGCGGGCCAAGCCCTGCAAGGTGCCGTCAAACAAGGACACGTGGGTGGCTCGTAAATTGGCAGGCAATGTTTTTTCATCCACCGCAAAACCGTGGTTTTGGCTGGTGATCGACACGCGGCCACTGTCAAGGTCTTTGACCGGGTGGTTGGCACCGTGGTGTCCAAATTTCATCTTGAAGGTTTTGGCACCGCTGGCCAAGGCCATGATTTGATGACCCAAACAGATACCAAAAGTCGGGATACCTGTTTCAATCAACTCGGCCGTAGCGGCAATGGCGTAGTCGCACGGCTGCGGGTCGCCGGGACCGTTGGACAAAAAGATCCCATCCGGCTGGTGTTTGAGCACTTCGGCTGCCGAAGTTTTGGCGGGCACCACGGTCACTTTGCAACCGCGCTCGGCCAACATACGCAAGATATTTTTCTTGACGCCAAAGTCGTACGCCACGACGTGAAACTTAGGCGTGGTTTGTTCGCCATAACCCTTGCCCAGCGCCCATTCGGTTTGCGTCCAGGCATAGGGCGCGGTCACGGTGACTTGTTGTGCCAAATCGAGACCGGCCATGCTGGGTGCCCCTTGGGCGGCGACAATGGCTTGTTCTTTCAGCGCTTGGCTGACTTGCTGACCTGGCGCCAGGGCCAAGATCGCACCGTTTTGCGCCCCTTTGGTACGCAAGATGCGTGTCAATTGACGGGTATCGATATTGGCAATCGCCACCGTGCCACTCTCGGTCAGATAAGCCGACAAGGTTTGATGTGATCGAAAGTTGCTGGCCACCAAAGGAAGGTCTTTGATGATCAGGCCAGCAGCATGGACTTTGTCAGCTTCGATGTCTTCCACGTTGACGCCATAGTTGCCAATGTGCGGGTACGTCAAGGTGACGATCTGCTGGCAATAGCTGGGGTCGGTCAGAATTTCTTGGTAGCCGGTGAGCGATGTATTGAACACCACCTCGCCTACGGTGGAGCCAGAGGCTCCAATCGAATTGCCGATAAAGACCGTGCCGTCTGCAAGCGCCAAGATGGCGGGCGGGAAGGTTCCCTGAAGAGACAAAAGCACTGGGTTCTCCGGAGTAGTTCGGGTACGCCTCAGCGCTTACAAGAGAACGGGTCTCTTTTTGGCTGCTTGTTCGAGGAATGGGCCTTGGTTGAGCTGGGGCGTACAGGTTGATGCGGGAAAGCCTCTCATTATATCCGAGGCACTCGTTTACCCTTGCGTCACGTCACACGACAAGTGGCACTGGCGTGCAAACAAATCGCGGCAGCAGCGGCCACATTCAATGACTCTTCGCCACCGGGTTGCGCAATACGCACCGACAATGCCGCATGGTCGGCGAGCTGAGGTGAAACGCCCTGCCCCTCATGCCCCATCAGCCAGGCGCACGGCATGGGCAATGCCTGCTGAGCGAGCAACTGGTGCAGGAATGGGCCTTGGTGCGAACTGGTGGCCACCCAAGGCATGTCCAGTGCGTCCAACGCCGAAGGCTCCAGGCCCTCCACCAAATGCAAACCAAAATGCGCGCCCATGCCAGCGCGTAAGACTTTAGGAGACCACAGGGCAGCAGCACCTTTGATGGCCAACACCTGGCCAAAACCAAAGGCGGACGCGCTGCGCAAAATTGAGCCAACGTTGCCCGCGTCTTGCACCCGATCCAGCACCACGGTGGGGGTGTGACGCAAGATGTCGGGTGCCACTGGCACCGTCATCACAAACCCCATCCGCGCGGGGGATTCGAGTCCACTCACCTCGGCAAACAGGGCATCGGGCAACACCGTGTTGCGGGGGGCAGCCTCGGTCCAGTCGCGCGGAGCGATGTCCCATTGCGATTGTGCAAACACGGCATGCTCAGGCCGAACACCACGTGCCAACGCCGCACGACACAGGTGGTCGCCTTCCAACCAAACACGACCGAGTTTGCGATAGGCCGTGCTGTCTTGCGACAGGCGACGCAGCTCTTTGACCAAGGGGTTGTCACGCGAAGTAATCACGTTCATCGCAGCACCTCGGCAACGGGTGAAAAACTGTGACGATGCCAGGGCGTGGCCCCATGGGTACGCAAAGCCTGCAAATGTGCTTCGGTGCCGTATCCCTTGTGACGGTCAAAGCCGTACTCTGGGTATTGAGCATGCAATTGCAGACACCAGCGGTCACGGTGTACCTTGGCCAAGATGGATGCGGCAGAAATGGCGGGTACCTTGCTGTCGCCTTTGACAATGGCTTCGGCCAACACATCGAGGACAGGTAGACGGTTGCCATCCACCAACACTTTGTGCGGCTTGAGGCGCAACCCTTCTACCGCCCGACGCATCGCGAGAAGGGTGGCATTCAAAATATTCAGACTGTCAATTTCCTCCACCGAGGCCTCAGCAATCGAACAACACAGAGCTTTGGCACGGATCTCCTCATACAAACGCTCGCGCTTCAAGGCCGTGAGTTTTTTGGAGTCCGCCAAGCCCACGATTGGGTTCAAGTCATCCAAGATGACGGCAGCGGCCACGACGGGCCCAGCCAAAGGACCTCGCCCAGCCTCATCCACGCCGGCAATCAGACCCGGGGCATCCCAGACCAGCGAAGCCTGTTCAGCGCGCAAGAATTTTTTGGATCGCATGGGCAGCCAATGCAGGGGTGTCACAGCGCAAACTGTCATGCAGTGCGGCAAAACGTTGTTGAACGGCGGTCATGGCGGCGGGTTGTGCCAGCCACTGCAATACCTCATGCGCCATGGCGTCCGGGGTGGCAGCGTCTTGCAACAACTCAGGCACCACAAACTCCTGGCACAAGATATTGGGCAGACCCACCCAGGGTTGGAGTTTTTTACGACGCATGATTTGCCAACTGATCCAGTTCATGTTGTAAGCGATGACCATCGGACGTTTGAAAAGCGCGGCTTCCAGCGTGGCGGTACCACTGGCAATCAGTGTCACATCGCAAGCGGCCAGAGCAGTGTGCGATTGTCCGGTCAACACCGTCAGCCCAGGCACGCCACCTACCTCGCGAACCAGCGCATCGATGCGGGCACGTAACGCAGACATGGCGGGCAAGACAAAGATCAGCCCAGGCTGTTGCTGGGCCATGCGCTGCGCCGCTTGTAAAAAACGACGTGCCAAATATTCAATTTCAGAATGTCGACTGCCAGGCAATAACGCAACCACAGTCGCGTCTTGTGGCAAGCCCAGTGCAACACGTGCCGCAGCACGGTCAACATGTTCAGGAATCGTTTGTGCCAGTGGATGCCCCACGTAGGTGGCAGCAATGCCGTGCGCTTCGAGCAAGGCTTTTTCAAACGGAAAGATGCACAGCACATGGTCTACGCTGCGTCGAATTTTGTCGACTCTGTCAGCACGCCAAGCCCAAATAGAAGGACACACAAAATGCACTGTCGGAATGCCGCTCGCCTTCAGATCATGCTCTAAGTCAAGATTGAAGTCTGGCGCATCCACACCAATGAAGGCGCTGGGTGGTTGGGCCAACAAACGCGCTTTGAGCTGCTGACGAATACCCACAATTTCACGGTAGTGCCGCAGCACTTCCACATAGCCACGCACAGCTAATTTTTCGTAGGGCCACCAAGCTTCAAACCCTTGCTGCGCCATGCGCGGCCCCCCAATGCCGGTGCTTCGCATCTCGGGCCATGTTTGGTGCATTCCCTGCAGCAACAGGCCTGCGAGCAAATCACCCGAGGCCTCGCCAGCGACAAGCGAGAAGGTCACAAGTGCCGACATAGGCTCAGCGCACGATGCCACGTTGTGGCGAGGTCTGGTTCAAGAAGTCGAGCATCATCTGCACATCGGGTGCAGATTCAGGTTTGGATTGCACCAGCGCTGCGATGCGCTCTTTGGCTTTGTCGAGCGTCAAGTCTTCACGGTACAAGGCCTTGTGCATGGCCTTGACTGCGCTGATACGCTCAGGGGAAAAGCCGCGACGACGCAGCCCTTCGTAATTCATGGAGCGCGCCTCTGCCGGCTGCCCTTGGCACATCACAAAAGGTGGCAAATCTGCAAACAGCAACGAATGCATAGCCGTGAAACTGTGAGCGCCAATACGCACAAACTGATGCACCACGGTAAACCCACCCAAGATCACCCAATCACCCACGTGCACGTGGCCAGCCAATTGCGCACTGTTGGCAAAGATTGTGTGGTTGCCCACCACACAATCGTGCGCCAAATGCACATAGGCCATGATCCAGTTGTCATCACCCACACGCGTCACACCCGTGTCGCCGGGAGAACCGATGTTGAAGGTACAAAACTCGCGGATGGTGTTGCGGTCACCGATCACCAATTCGCAGGGCTCCCCCGCGTATTTCTTATCTTGCGGGATCGCGCCCAAAGAGTTGAATTGAAAAATACGGTTGTCGTGCCCAATGGTGGTGTGGCCTTCGATCACGCAATGGGCACCGACCGTGGTACCCGCCCCTATACACACATGGGGGCCAATGATGGTGTATGGCCCCACTTGCACCGAGCTGTCGAGCTCGGCTCGGGGGTCAACAATCGCCGAGGGATGGATAAGACTCATCGTCGCAGGGTGTTGATCAGGCAATGGTGCGCATGGTGCACATCAACTCGGCTTCGGTGGCAATTTCATCCCCCACTTTGGCTCGGGCTTTGAATTTGAAAATGCCAGCTTTCATGCGGTCCAGCTCAACTTCCAAAATCAGCTGGTCGCCTGGCTCAACTGGTCGTTTGAAACGCGCACCATCGATGCCAGCGAAGTAGTACACCGTTTTGTCATCTGGGGTCACGCCCACGGCATCAAATGCCAGCAAAGCGGCTGCTTGGGCCAAGGCCTCCAGCATCAACACACCCGGCATCACAGGGCGATGCGGAAAGTGACCGGTGAAATACGGTTCGTTGATTGAGACATTCTTGAGCGCCTTGATGCGTTTACCTTTTTCGATCTCCAACACGCGGTCAACCAGCAAGATGGGATAGCGGTGCGGCAATTGCTTCAGGATTTGATGGATGTCCATGCTCATTTTTTTTGACTTTCTAAAGCTGATTCAAGAGATTTGATGCGGTCACGCAAACGGTGCAGTTGACGCAAGGTGGCAGCATTTTTTTCCCACGAGGCATTGTCGTCGATGGGAAACACGCCGCTGTACTGTCCAGGCTGACGAATTGAACGCATCACGACCGATGCAGCAGAAATATGCACACCATCGGCCAACTCCAAATGCCCCAACACCACGGCTCCACCACCGACCGTGCAGTGAGCGCCGATGCGTGCGCTACCTGCCACGCCTGCGCAACCAGCCATGGCCGTGTGTGCGCCAATGTGAACGTTATGGCCTATTTGCACCAAGTTATCGAGCTTCACACCATCTTCAATCACGGTGTCATCTAGAGCGCCACGGTCAATGCAGGTATTGGCACCGATCTCGACATCGTTGCCAATGTGCACTGCACCGAGTTGTTCAATTTTTTCCCAGCGCCCTTCAAACAGCGCAAAACCGAACCCATCTGCACCGATGACAACACCAGCATGCACGATGCAGCGTTGCCCCAAGACGCAATCTTCACCCACAGTCACACCAGACTTGAGCCAAGTGTGCGCACCAATACGTGCACCGCGTTCAATCACACACAAAGGACCAATGCGTGCGCTGGCGTCAACGTGTGCAAAGGGATGAATCACGGCGCTTGGATGAACCATCGGCTCATCGTGCTGCTGATGCTGAGCACGCCACAACTGCGTCAAACGTGCAAAGTAGTGGTAGGGGTTGTCGGTCACGATGCAGGCACCACGTGCTTGCGCCAGTGTCGCCATCATGGGCGACACAATCACGCAAGCTGCCTGAGACGTCGTGAGTTGAGATTGGTATTTGGGATTACTTAGAAAACTCAAGGCATCGGCATGCGCAGTGTCAAGCGGTGCGAGTTTTTGAATCCATTGCTCGGGGTTTCCATGCAGCTGGCCCCCAAGACTTTCAACGATTTGGCCGAGACGCAGTGCCACGGCAGATTACTTGGTCGAATTGATGACCTTGAGCACTTTGTCAGTGATGTCGTGCTTAGGGCTGATATAGACCGCCTCTTGCAAAACGAGGTCGTATTTTTCGGCTTCAGCCACTTGCTTGATCACGCGGTTGGTGCGCTCAAGAACCAGTTGGAACTCTTCGTTTTTGCGCGCATTGAGTTCTTCTTGAAATTCACGACGCTTGCGTTGAAAGTCGCGGTCTTGCTCGCCCAATTGCTTTTGTCGGCTCAAGCGCTGTGACTCTGACAAAGTGGGGGCTTCACGTTCGAACTTTTCAACAGCAGATTTCAAGGCAGCACCCGCATCATTGAGTTCTTTGTCGCGCTTGGAGAACTCTTGCTCTAATTTCTGCTGTGCCTGCTTGGCCGTGTTGGCTTCTTTGAAAATACGGTCTGTATTGATAAAGCCAATACGAATTTCGTCAGCATAGGCAGTCAAGCTGACCACGCCCACCATCAACGCCAAAGAAAGTTGGCTAAAAAACTTTTTCATCAGAAAGATGTCCCGATTTGGAATTGCAATCTTTGAATTCTATCGCCAGTGAAGGTTCTGGCGGGTAAGGCCCAGGCAAAGCGCAGAGGCCCCATGGGAGAGACCCAACTCAGCCCCACGCCATATGAACTACGAAGTTGGTTCAACTGAACTTTGTCGAACTCACCAAACACGTTACCCATGTCATAGAAGCCATAGAGCCTCAGACTTCTGTCGTTACCCGCACCTGGGAATGGCATCAAAAACTCACTGTTGAGGGTGATTTTTTTGGTACCACCCGACACAATGCCGTAGACGTCACGAGGGCCCAGGGTGCCTTGCTCAAAGCCACGCACGGAGCCTAAACCACCCGAGAAGTAGTTCTTGAAAACTGGGAAGCTTTGCCCTTGCAAGCCTTTACCAACGCCTAAATCGGCATTGAATGCAAATGTGTATTGCTTGCTGAGTGCGAAGTACTGTTGGTATTGACCACCGATCTTGGCGTAGCGCGTGTCGCCTGCTGCCCCCACTTCGGTGTTGGCTCGAATCAACTTACCCGTCGATGGATTCAGGTAACTGTCACGACCATCTCTCGCCCAGCCCAAAGTCACAGGCACAGTTTTGGTGGTGTACCCGTGGTTGTATGCGTACACCAGCCAAGAGGCTGGCAAATTGGTGCCGGGAATAATTTCGGTCTGTTCGAGCGATGTACCTACGAAAACGCGGTCCAGCTCACTAAATGGAACGCCAAAACGGATGCCAAGGCCAGAAGTCACAAGTCGGTAATCTCCGCCCTGCTCCACGTAAGGTTTGCTCGACCGATGGTAGTAATCAAAGGTGCGCGACACACCGTCTTGGGTGAAGTACGGATCGGTTGTACTGATCACGTAGTACTGGTTGTACTTGCTGGTGCTGACTTGGAGTCCTAAGTTTTGGCCCGAACCAAAAACGTTTTCCTGCTGAATGCCAAAAGAAAAGGTGACCTTTTCAGCACTCGAAAACCCAGCGCCCAGTGTGAGCATGCCTGTGGGCTTTTCCGTCACATTGACATTCAAGTCCACCTGATCTTGTGAAGCG
The DNA here is from genome assembly GCF_002778315.1 of Limnohabitans sp. JirII-31. GTDB lineage: Bacteria > Pseudomonadota > Gammaproteobacteria > Burkholderiales > Burkholderiaceae_C > Limnohabitans. The sequence goes on from NZ_NESA01000006.1 coordinate 76,108, forward strand.
GCAACTTCTTGGGTATCTATATCAACCTCTTTGAAGTAGCCCAAGCGATTGATGCGGTCGCGTGACAAGCGGATGCGCTCGCCGTCATACCAAGATGACTCCATCTGGCGGAACTCACGGCGCACAATTTCATCTCGGGTTCGGTTATTCCCCAGAATGTTGATACGCCTCACATAGGCACGACGTGACGGATCTGCCACCAAGACCAGCTTGACGCGATTGGTCGCTCGGTCAATCTCAGGTCGCACATCGGTGCGGGCAAACGCAAACCCGAAGTTGCCAAAGTATTCATTGAAGGCTTTGGTGGTTTTGGCGACATCGTCTGCGTTGTAGGGTTGACCTGCTTTGATTTCAATCAATGACTTGAAGTCGTCATCTTTGCCCAGGTAATACCCCTCCAGAGCCACCTCAGACACCACGAAACGGTCACCCTCTGTGATGCTGATGGTGATGCTGATGTCTTGCTTGTTAGGTGAAATGGCCACTTGCGTGGAATCAATTCGAAACTCCAAATAACCGCGAGACATGTACCAAGCACGCAAAGTTTCCAGGTCAGCATTCAGTTTGGCACGCGAATAGCGATCTGACTTGGTGTACCAGCTCAGCCAATTGCCCGTACTTTGGTCAAACTGATCAAGCAGTGTGGATTCACTGAAGGTTTTGCTACCAACGACTCGGATTTCTTTGATTTTGGCCAGATCGCCTTCCACGACGGTGAAAGACAAATTGACCCGGTTACGGTCGCTCGGCGTCACGGTGGTGATCACCTCAGCACCGTACAGACTGCGGCTGACGTACTGACGCTTGAGTTCTTGCTCTGCACGATCAGCCAACGCTTTGTCGAAAGGCCGTCCTTCGGCCAAGCCGATGTCGCGCAAAGCTTTACGCAATATGTCTTTGTCAAACTCTTTTGTGCCAATGAACTCCACCGCAGCGATGTTCGGACGCTCTTCCACAATCAGCACCAACACATCACCCGTGACTTCAATGCGAACGTCCTTGAAGAGCCCCAGGGCAAACAAACTGCGAATGGCAGCAGCGCCCTTGTCGTCGGTGTAATCATCCCCAACGCGGAAAGGAATAGATGCAAAGATCGTCCCAGGCTCCACACGCTGTAAGCCCTCGACACGGATGTCGCGAACTGTGAAAGGATCGACGGCCCAAGCATTGAAAGCCAGCGCAGTGCCCGCCAACAAAGCAGCAGCATAAGACAGCGGAGCGCGGGTGAAACTGATAGGTTGCTTGTTCATGAAGAGAAAACTTCAGGGTCTGGGTGAATGATGAAGGAGCTTAACTGAGCCAGCCCAGACGGACCAAATCATTGAAGAGAGAAAAAAACATGAGTGCCACTAACATCAACAAACCCAAGCGTTGTAAAACGTCGAGCCACTGTGCTGCGGGGGGACGGCCGGTCAAAGCCTCATAAAGATAATACAACAGGTGCCCCCCGTCGAGGACGGGCAAAGGCATCAGATTGAGCACCCCAAGACTGATGCTGATCAAGGCCAAATACGACAAATACGCAGACAAGCCGATACTGGCTGAGCGTCCCGCGTAATCAGCCATTGACAAAGGCCCACTCAGATTATCGAGTGAAGCACTGCCAACGACCATGCGCCCCACCATGTCCAACGTCAGTCCGATCACTTCCGACGTGCGTACAAATGCACGGCTTACGCCATCGATGAACCCAGCTTGCACCCAAACACGCGCGGGTGGCTCGCCCACATACGCACCGATACGCCCGACATAGCGGTCCTTGTCCCACACGCGCTCAGGCGTGACCTCTACCATCAGCTCACCTTGGTGAGGTCGTCGAATCGCCCATACTTGAAGAGGCACAGGGCCACGCTCGCCAGCGGCACGCACCCATGCGCGCAGCATGGCAGCGTCTTCCATGCGGTGTCCATCAATGTGCAACACCACATCGCCGCGTTGCAAACCGGCACGCTGCGCTGCACTCCCCTCCTGTACGTTACCGATAACAGCAGGGCTCCAGAGCTGTCCTAGCCCATAGACAGACAAGCCTGATAGATCTTGCGCGTTCTCGGCTATCGAAGCAGGAGCCAGCAATGACACGGTATGAATGCGATGGTTGTGTGCTGACTCAACTTCCAACACCAATGGCTCATGGAGGGTGTCTTCTTGCAGGGCCCACCAACGCAAGGCCTCCATAGATTCGACCTCGTGCAAGGTCGCTTCAGACAAACCGACACGCAGTACCAAATCGCCACCGCGCAAACCCACGGACTCGGCCACAGAACCCAAGGCAGGCGACGCCAGTAGCGGTTTTGACTCATACTGCCCTAACCAAAAAGTCGCGGCATACAACACCACCGCGAGCAACAGGTTGGCCGAGGGTCCTGCTGAGACGATGGCTGCACGTCGCCATAAGCTCTGACGGTTCAGGGCCATGGAGACATCACCGGGAGCAACGACTTCCTCGTTTTCATCCAACATCTTGACGTAGCCGCCCAAGGGAATGAGACAAATCATGAACTCGGTACTCTGTCCAGGGAAAGGACGGCGAGCGCGCCATCTCAGCAAGGGTCGACCAAAACCCACAGAAAACGTGAGCACTTTGACCCCGCAGGCCACAGCCATTCTGTAATGCCCCCATTCATGTACGGCAACCAACAAACCCAAAGTGCCGAGAAAGACCAACACGGTCATGGCAATGCAAATTTTTGAACGAGCGTTTCAGCTGTGACGCGAGCTTGTGCATCGAGCGCTAATAAATCCATCAAGTCGTGTGGTGGCGAAGGCTGTAATTGATCGATACAGGCCACATTAAGATGATGGATTTGGTCAAATCGGATGCGACGATCCAAGAATGCAGCCACAGCAACCTCATTGGCCGCATTCAAAATTGCAGTGGTGCCTGAGGGACCACGCAAGGCGTCCCACGCCAAGCGCAAACCAGCGAACCGCTCGGGATGGCCATGGTCGTTCAATGCCTCAAACGTCATCGCTGACAGCGTGTGGAAATCCAGCGCTTGAGCCCCCGAAGCAATGCGCTCAGGCCAACTCAAACCATAAGCGATAGGACCTCGCATATCCGGAGTCCCCAACTGCGCAACCACCGAAGCGTCGCGGTATTGCACCATCGAATGAATAACGCTTTGCGGATGTATCACGACATCAATCCGCTCTGGCGGCAAGCCAAACAAATAACGCGCCTCAATGACCTCCAAGGCTTTGTTCATCATCGTGGCTGAATCCACTGAAATCTTTCGCCCCATGACCCAATTGGGATGAGCGCAAGCTTCCTCAGGCGTGACGTCTTTGAGGGTCTTCACATCGCGGGTGCGAAACGGGCCACCCGACGCCGTCAAAATGATTTTTTCGACGCGTGAATCCCACGTGTGAGGATCTTCAGGCAAGGATTGAAAAATCGCAGAGTGCTCGCTGTCGATAGGCAACAAAGTGGCACCACCGCGTTTGACAGCAGACAAAAAGACTTCACCTCCAACGACCAAAGCCTCTTTGTTGGCCAGCAACAAACGCTTACCGCTTCGTGCAGCAGCCAAACAAGGTGCCAATCCAGCAGCGCCAACGATGGCCGCCATCACGGCATCAACCTCGGGATGTGAGGCCACGTCTTCAAGTGCTTGCGCACCGGTACGCACCTGCACATCCAAGCCTTGCGCGTGCACTTTGTCTTGGAGTGAGCGTGCGGCCTGCGCGTGCGCCATCACGACAACCTGGGGTTTGAATTGCACGCACTGTTGCAGCATCAAGTCCACTTGAGAGGCACCCGTTAAAGCAAAGACTTGGAATCGATCTGGGTGACGTGCGACCACGTCCAGAGTATTGGTGCCAATGGAGCCCGTTGAGCCCAATACGGTGAGCTTTTGCGGCTTGAGTCGGTCCAATGCGTTCATCACAGTGACTGCATCAGCATGAGGGCAATCGGCAAGGTAGGCAGCAAGGCATCCACCCGATCCAACACCCCTCCGTGTCCGGGCAATAACTGGCTGCTGTCTTTCATACCGGCACTGCGTTTGACCAAAGACTCTACCAAATCCCCCATCACACTCATTGCCACTAAAAATAAAGTGGCCAACAGCAAGAATGGCCAACCACGCGCTTGTAAGTGCGTGAATAAACTCTGGCTATCCATGGGGTATTGGGTATCGAGCCAGATCCAAACCAAGGCCATCAGAAGCACCCCGGCCATCCCACCCCACACACCTTCCCAACTTTTACCGGGACTGATGTGGATCGCCAACTTACGACGACCAAAGGCACGCCCAAAAAAGTAAGCAGCTATATCGGCCATCCAAACAATCAGCAGCAAAGACAGCAAAAAGTTGGTACCCATAACCTTGGCTTGGTACAGAGCAAGCCAAGTCGCCCACAAGGCCAACAAACCAACGATCAAACGCAACATACGCGGAATGCGAGGCCATGCCTCAACCCCGCCACGAATCAACGCTCCGCCCCCCAACACCCACAAACCACCAGCAATCGGCCAGACCCAGACGGGGGGGTGGTAAGCCCAATGCGCGGCCCAAGTCAAAAAGCAAGCGAACAAACAAACCGCGGCGCATCGCAATGCACCGCGCATGCCCAAACCATTCAAACGGCCCCACTCCCAAGCACCGGCAGCAATCAACACCAAGGTGAAGGTGGCAAGCGGTTCCGCCGTGGAAGCCAGAAGTGCTGGCAACAAAAGCGCCAACAACACAAGTGCCGTGATGATGCGTTGCTTGAGCATGGGGTGCTTAGACCGCCATGATTTCTTGTTCTTTGCTGGCGATCACTTTGTCAATGTCAGCAATGTGTTTGTCGGTCACTTTTTGAATGTCTGCTTCCGCACGTTTTTGATCGTCTTCTGATGCCAATTTATCTTTGACCAATTTCTTAACGGACTCATTGGCGTCGCGACGCAGGTTACGTACCGCAACTTTGGCGTTTTCACCTTCAGAGCGAACCACCTTGGTCAACTCTTTGCGACGCTCTTCAGACATCGGTGGCATGGGCACGCGAATGAGCTCACCCATTGACGAGGGATTCAAACCTAGGTCGCTGTCGCGAATGGCTTTTTCAATCTTGGCAGACATGCTTTTCTCCCAAGGCTGAACGCTGATGGTGCGCGCATCAAGCAAGGACACGTTGGCCACTTGACTGATTGGCACCATCGAACCGTAGTAATCAACTTGCACAGCATCCAGCAAAGCTGGACTGGCGCGACCCGTACGGATTTTCGTCAGGCTACTGCTGAAAGACGCAATGGACTGATCCATCTTGGTTTCGATATTTTTCTTGATGTCAGCAATCGTCATGTGTTCCTCCTGAATCTAGGCGTGAAAAGTCTCAAAAACCGTGGGCTCAAGCGTGCACAAGCGTGCCTTCATCCTCACCCAAGACCACGCGTTTGAGCGCACCATTTTTAAAAATTGAAAAGACTTTCACTGGTAATTTTTGATCGCGACACAACGCAAATGCCGTGGCATCCATGATGCCAAGGTTTTGGCTGATGGCATCGTCAAAACTCAGCTCGCTGTAGCGAGTTGCTGTCGGGTCTTTTTTGGGATCAGCGGTATACACACCGTCCACTTTGGTAGCCTTGAGCACCATTTCAGCCCCAATTTCAGCGCCACGCAAAGCTGCTGCTGTGTCAGTGGTGAAAAATGGGTTGCCTGTACCCGCCGCAAAAATAACAACTTTACCTTCCTCAAGGTATTGCAGCGCTTTGGGACGGACATAAGGCTCGACCACTTGGTCAATGGCAATCGCTGACATGACCCGTGCCGTCAAACCAGCCTTGTTCATGGTGTCTGCCAAAGCCAATGAATTCATCACCGTGGCCAACATACCCATGTAATCTGCCGTTGCACGGTCCATACCGACGGCACCACCGGCAACACCGCGAAAGATGTTGCCGCCACCAATCACGATGGCGACCTCAACCCCGAGACGAATGACCTCAGACACTTCATCCACGATGCGCACAATCGTGGCCCGGTTGATACCAAATGCATCGTCCCCCATCAAAGCTTCGCCGGACAGCTTGAGCAAAATACGCTTGTGGGCTGGCTGGACTGATGTCATGAGAAAACTCCTTGGTCTATCTTGATGGGGGTGCGAGGTTGACGTCAAAAGGGGAGCCGATGCTCCCCTTTTTGTGATTAGGCCGACTGCTTGGCCGCGGCGACTTGAGCCGCCACTTCGGCAGCAAAGTCGTCTACCTTTTTCTCAATGCCCTCGCCCACCACATACAAAGTAAATGCTTTGACGTTGGTGTTCGCAGCTTTGAGCATTTGCTCAACGGTTTGCTTGTCGTTTTTGACAAAAGGCTGATTGAACAAAGACACCTCTTTGAGGTATTTCTGCACAGAGCCTTCAATCATTTTGCTGGCGATGTCAGCTGGCTTGCCAGACTCCGCAGCTTTGGCTGTGGCGACTGAGCGCTCTTTCTCAATCAACTCAGCAGGCACATCGGCACTGGTCAAAGCCACTGGTTTCATCGCAGCCACATGCATGGCAACGTCTTTGGCAGCAGTCATGTCACCATCAAACTCCACAACCACACCAATGCGTGTGCCGTGCAGGTAAGAAGCCACTTGAGCACCTTCGAAACGCTTGAAACGACGGAAGCTCATGTTCTCGCCGATCTTGCCAATCAAGCCCTTGCGCACATCTTCTAGCGTAGGGCCAAAACCATCTTGGCTGTAAGACAAAGCACCCAAGGCCTCTAAAGAGGCGGGGTTGTGCTCAACAATCAACTTGGCTGCTGCTTGGGCCAACGCCAAGAAGCTGTCATTTTTAGTCACAAAGTCTGTTTCGCAATTCACTTCAAGCAACGAACCTTTGTTGCCGTCAATGAAGCTGGCGATCACGCCTTCTGCAGTGATACGACTTGCGGCCTTGCCTGCTTTGCTGCCAAGTTTAACGCGCAGCAGTTCTTCAGCTTTGGCCATGTCACCATCGGCTTCAGTCAAGGCCTTTTTGCACTCCATCATGGGGGCATCTGTTTTGGCGCGTAGTTCAGCGACCATGCTTGCAGTAATAGCTGCCATATGTTTCTCCGTCTTCAGTTCAATTCAATCAGGGTGTGAAAAAGGGGCTGCACGAGCCCCTTCTCAAAGTTGGGGAGTCGCTTACGCAGCGACTTCAACGAATTCGTCACCAGCTTCGGCAACTGCCTTGACCACGTCATTGACAGCGTTGGCACGACCTTCAAGGATCGCGTCAGCGATACCGCGGGCGTACAAGGTCACGGCTTTGGAAGAGTCATCGTTACCTGGAATCACATAATCGATGCCTTCAGGCGAGTGGTTAGAGTCCACCACACCAATCAAAGGAATCCCAAGCTTTTTGGCTTCTGCGATCGCAATTTTGTGATAGCCCACGTCGATGACAAAAATGGCATCCGGCAAAGTTGCCATATCTTGAATACCACCGATATCCTTTTCGAGCTTCTCGATCTCGCGCTTGAACATCAGCTGTTCTTTTTTCGACAGCGCGTCCAAACCAGCTTCTTGCTGCGTTTTCATGTCTTTCAAACGCTTGATAGAGGTTTTGACAGTTTTGAAGTTGGTCAACATACCACCCAACCAACGTTGGTCGACAAAGGGAACACCAGCACGTTGCGCTTCAGCAGCAACGATTTCGCGCGACTGACGCTTGGTACCCACCATCAAAATGGTGCCACGGTTGGCAGCCAGTTGCTTGACGAACTTGGCTGCATCTTGAAACATCGGAAGCGATTTTTCAAGGTTGATAATGTGAATTTTGTTGCGATGCCCAAAAATGAACGGCGCCATTTTGGGGTTCCAGAAGCGAGTTTGGTGACCAAAGTGGACGCCGGCTTCGAGCATTTCGCGCATAGTGACTGACATGTGATTACTCCAAAGGTTGAGTCTAAAATTCAGCCCGTCATCGCCGCTAATTTTCATTTGAAAATCTTTGGCAACACCTTGAGTGGGCTGATTTGCGAGTGATGTTTTAACAAGTCTCCCCAACAAGGAGACACTTACAAAACCCAATGATTCTAGCACAGCAAGCCCCCCAGCACTCCCAGGTACGACCACGCATCGCGAGGCATAGTGCATGAAAGTCGCAGTGATTGGGGCTGGTGTTATAGGGGTGACAACAGCGTACGAACTGGCGGCCCAGGGCCATGATGTCAGCGTCTATGAACGCAGCAGTTCATCAGCCGAAGGCTGCAGCTTTGCCAATGCAGGCGTTATTTCTCCGGGGTATGTAACACCGTGGGCAAAACCAGGGATGACCCTGCATATCTTGAAACATTTGTGGAGGGCTCACAGCCCCGTCCGCTTGTCGCACCCGAGCTGGGACGAAGTCAAGTGGCTGTGGCGATGGTGGCGTGCCTGTGACGAGAACACCTTTATCCAAAATCGAGCGCATTTATTACGCCTATCAACCTACAGCCATCAAAGGCTGCAGCGCTTGACGGAGCGTCTTCACATAGAGCACGACCGAACACCAGGTTATATGGTGTTGTTGCGCGGCGAACAGGAGCACCAAATGGTGCAACCGTCGCTAAAAATCATGCGTGACGCAGGCTTGAGCTTTAAAACCTTGAGCGCATCAGAAGCACGCAGCATCGAACCAGCGTTGAACCCCGACACGCCCCTGGCCTATGCCTTGCATTTTCCCAACGATGAAGTAGGGAACTGCCGCCAATTCACCTTGCTGCTGAAAAACATTGCGGAATCTAAGGGTGTGAAATTTCATTTCAATGCAAGCGTACAAGCGCTTTCTCCCAGTGAGCCGCGTCGAATCCGAATCGGCACAGCAGATCCAGGCATCGTGTTCGATGAGGTTGTGGTGTGCGCCGGTTTGGGCAGCGCGCGTCTTTTGGCACCTGTGGGCCTGCATATTCCATTGGCAGCTGTTCACGGTTATTCTGTGAGTGCATCTGTGCGCGAACCGCTGGATGCCCCTCGCAGCGGCGTCATGGATGAACGCTATAAAGTTGCGATTTCAAGACTTGGACAGAGAGTGCGCGTTTCAGGAAGTGCGGAAATTGGTGGAAATGCTCGCCAGCACCACGCAGCCAGCGTCAAGACGCTCTATCGGGTGCTGGACGACTGGTTTCCCGGCGCAGCGCGCACACAAGACAGTGTGCAAGTATGGAAAGGTTCTCGTCCCATGTTGCCTGATGGACCACCTGTCATAGGACCTAGTGGTATTCCTGGTATTTGGTTGAATTTAGGCCACGGATCCAGCGGTTGGGCACTGTCGTGTGGCAGCGCAAAGGCACTGGCAGACAGCATGTCAAGACTGACGCCAGAAATTGACCTTGAAGGTCTTGGCATTGAGCGATTGAAGCCGCAGAGATGACACGTCCTACAGTGACTGTTTGTCCCCTCACGGCGTATCAAGCATGGCCGCTGTATGACACATTGAGCACGCAACACATTGAGGCCGAACTCAAGACGGCTTTACCTGAGCACACCTTGATGGAACGCGCAGGTCTTGCGACAGCACAATTGGCATTGGCCATTGCACCGCACGCACAAAGAATTTGGATCGCTTGCGGCCCAGGCAACAACGGCGGCGATGGGCTTGAAGCTGCGATTCGCCTCCAGCATTGGGGCAAACAAGTGGTGGTCACTTGGCTAGGAAACAAGCAAAACACGCCAAGTGACGCCCAAAGAGCTGGACAGCGAGCTATCAAAGCAGGCATAACTTTTGCAGAAGATCCACCAGAAACTTTTGATTTGGCCATAGACGCCTTGCTGGGATTAGGTGTGAACAGAGCGCCGGATGGCACCATCGCCAATTGGCTCCACACCATGCAAACCAGCAATGTCCCCGTTTTGTGTATAGATCTGCCCACCGGCTTGTGCGCAGACACGGGGGAATGGCTTCGCAGCGACAACACACATCAAAGCACATCACCACGTCATACCTTGAGCTTACTCACCCTCAAACCGGGTCTTTTCACGGCCGACGGGCGAGACGCCGCAGGCCAAGTTTGGTTTGACGATTTGGTATCCACTCCAACTGACAAAACAGTTCATTCAACACCGCCTGTTGCGTACCTTCAAGTCTCAGTCCACCCGAGCACACAGCGCCCACACAACAGCCATAAAGGCAGTTTCGGGGAACTCATCGTGATGGGTGGAGCATCTGGCATGACAGGTGCGGCCGTGTTGGCAGGCGTGGCGGCACTGCATGGAGGTGCTGGTCGCGTGTATTTGGGCTTGCTGGATGCAGCCTCACGATCCAGCGTGACAGCTCAGCATCCGGCCTTGATGGTTCGCGCGGTGGACACGCTGGAACCAAAAACAGCATGTGTCGTTTGTGGCTGCGGCGCAGGAGATGACGTACGCGCCATCTTGCCAAAGGTGTTGAGCACAGCCGCACAATTGGTGTTGGACGCAGATGCATTGAATGCCATTGCGAGCGATGCATCGCTCTTGCAACTAGTGAGGAATCGAACACAAAACAGGCGTCCCACCGTGCTCACGCCACATCCACGGGAGGCCGCCCGATTGCTCAAATGCAGCACGCTCGACATACAAAACAACCGCCTGCATTCCGCTCAGCAACTCGCAGAGTTGACCGGTGCTGTAGTCGTTCTCAAAGGCTCCGGCACAGTGATTGCCTGCTCAGGGATGACGCCTGTGATCAACCACACAGGGAGTGCTTTACTAGCGACAGCAGGAACGGGCGACGTCCTTGCCGGTTTCATTGGGGCCAAAATGGCACAAGGACAAAGCGCGTTTGAAGCTGCTTGCCATGGCGCACATGCACACGGGCTGATCGCAGACACTTGGCCAACAACAGGCCCAGCGTTGGATGCTGCCTTATTGGCAGCATCCATTCGCTAACCGATCAACGGGATCTGCGACTCTTACTCTTCACCCCACCGGACTTTTTGACACTGGGTTTACCCGACTTATCATTTGTCTTTGTGAACGCTTTTTTGACAGCGGCCTTGAAGTTTTGCATCGGAGATTTGGTCGTCTCTTTGGGTGAACGTGGCAACACATCCTCGCTGTCACGGACCAAACGAAAGTCAATTTTTCGACCGTCTAAATCCACGCGACTGACCTGAATCCGAACTCGTGAGCCAATGGCATAACGAATGCCAGTTCGTTCGCCACGCAACTCTTGTCGGGCTTCATCAAAGCGGAAGTACTCGCCTCCCAGTTCGGTGATGTGGACCAAGCCCTCTACATACATCGCATCCAAGGTCACAAATAAGCCAAAGCCTGTAGCCGCAGTGACCACCCCACCGTACTCTTCTCCCAAATGTTCACGCATGTATTTGCACTTGAGCCAAGCCTCTACATCGCGACTGGCCTCGTCTGCGCGACGCTCATTGGCACTGCAATGCAGGCCCGCAGCTTCCCATGCCTGCTGATCGGGTGTCGGTTTGGTTTTTAGCTCCAGCTTTTGTGACGGTTCCCGGACACGCGTTGCCAAGCGACGTGCCAGTTTGGCATGTGCTTCACCCGGCGTGGGCAACACCGGCAATTGGTAACGGCGCTTGAGCAAAATAGCCTTGATCACACGGTGCACAAGCAAGTCGGGGTAGCGCCGAATAGGACTGGTGAAGTGGGTGTAGGCCTCAAAGGCCAAACCAAAGTGACCGCTGTTAATCGGGGTGTAAATCGCTTGCTGCATTGAACGCAACAGCATCGAATGAATTTGCTGCGCATCAGGACGCTCTTTGGTCGCTTCTGCAATCGCCTGAAACTCTCCAGGCTTGGGGTTATCGGTGATCGTCAACCCCACACCCGTCGCCTTCAAGTAATTGCGAAGGATGTCCTTTTTCTCAGGCGTTGGCCCTTCGTGAACTCGAAATAAACCTGGGTGCTTGCTTTGCAAAATGAAGTCTGCACTGCACACATTGGCAGCCAACATCGCTTCTTCAATTAACTTATGGGCGTCGTTACGTATACGAGGAATAATTTTTTCAATACGACCACTGTCATCGCACACAATTTGTGTTTCGGTGGTTTCAAAATCTACGGCACCACGGACACGGCGTGATTTCAGCAAAGCGCCGTAGACATCGTGCAAGTTGATCAGATCTGGCACACGTTCTTTGCGCTTGGCAGCCTCTGGCCCGCGTGTGTTAGCCAAAATAGCCGCCACTTCGGTGTAGGTAAAACGTGCATGGCTATGCATGACCGCCGGATAGAACTGATAGGCATGGATCTCACCGCTAGCCGTGATCAACATGTCACACACCATGCACAAGCGCTCAACGTCGGGGTTGAGTGAGCACAAGCCATTTGATAGTTTCTCAGGCAACATCGGAATGACCCGACGTGGGAAGTACACACTGGTGGCGCGGTCATAAGCGTCAATATCAATCGCACTGCCCGTCTCCACATAGTGGCTCACATCGGCAATAGCCACCAACAGACGCCAGCCTTTGCCACGGCCCACTTTGGCAGGCTCGCAATACACAGCATCGTCAAAGTCACGCGCATCTTCGCCATCGATCGTGACCAAAGCCACATCGGTCAAATCAACGCGATCTTTTTTATCTTGAGGACGTACCTTGTCAGGCAACCCGCGGGCCAAAGCCAAGCAAGCTTCAGAGAATTCGTGCGGTACGCCGTATTTACGAACCGCGATTTCGATCTCCATGCCTGGGTCATCAACTTCGCCCAAAACTTCTTTGATGCGACCTACGGGCTGTCCATACAAGCTCGGAGGCTCGGTCAACTCGACCACGACAACCTGCCCCGTGCTCGCGCGACCGGTCGCCCCTTTGGGAATCAACACATCTTGACCATAGCGCTTGTCCTCAGGCGCAACTAACCATACGCCGCTTTCTTGAAGTAGGCGGCCAATGATCGGCTGATTCGAACGCTCCATGATTTCGACCACGCGTCCTTCTGGACGCCCTTTTTTATCGAAACGTACCACGCGTGCTTTGACACGATCGCGATGCAGCACAGCACGCATTTCATTTGGAGGCAGATAAATATCTGCCGCTCCATCATCGCGCTGCACAAAGCCATGACCATCACGGTGACCGAAGACGGTGCCTTCAAACTCTTCCAGCAATCCGCTGGTTGTTGATAAATTTTTGATACAATGCCTTTCTTTCCTGAAATGCCCAGGTGGCGGAATTGGTAGACGCACTAGTTTCAGGTACTAGCGAGTAACATCGTGGGGGTTCGAGTCCCTTCCTGGGCACCAATATAAGTTAAATGAAAGCCACCTTCACGGTGGCTTTTGTGTTTTTGCTCTTCAAACAGGCAACGCAACAAGATCATGCCCGTCAGTGGCCACCACACGTGCACGTGTGAATTCACCAACTCGCAAAACTTTGCTGATTTTTTCAGATGGCAACAGCTTGACCACACCATCAATTTCAGGCGCATCTGCGTAGCTGCGCCCCACGCCACCTTTGCGTCCATTACCCGGTGCCTCATCTACCAAAACTTGCAAAGTAGAACCTATGCGACGCTTGAGCTTCTGGATGGACACCTCTTCTGCCACTGCCATGAAACGCGCTTGGCGCGCCTCACGAACCTCTTGAGGCAACATGCCCGGTAATTCGTTGGCTGTTGCGCCATCTACCGGGCTATAAGCAAAGCAACCGGCGCGATCGATTTCGGCTTCACGGACAAAATCTAACAAATGTTCAAACTCAGCCTCTGTTTCACCAGGAAAGCCTGCAATGAATGTGCTGCGAATCACGATCTGAGGACACAACTCTCGCCAACGAGCAATACGCTCTAGGTTCCTCTCACCACTTGCAGGTCTTTTCATGCGTTTCAAGACGTCCGGATGGCTGTGCTGAAACGGCACGTCTAAATAGGGCAACACATGTCCAGTCGCCATCAAGGGAATGATGTCATCCACGCTGGGATATGGGTACACATAATGCAAACGAATCCACGCACCATAGCTTTGCGCCAGCTGTGCCAAGGTCTGCGCCAACTCCAAGGTCCGCGTTTTGATCGGCTGTCCATCCCAAAAACCTGTGCGGTATTTGACGTCAACGCCGTACGCCGATGTGTCTTGGCTGATCACCAGCAACTCTTTGACACCTCCTTCAAACAAAGCACGCGCTTCTTTGAGCACATCACCGATGGGGCGACTCACCAAGTCTCCGCGCATTGAAGGGATGATGCAAAACGTACAGCGATGGTTACAGCCTTCACTGATTTTCAAATATGCGTAATGCTTGGGCGTGAGCTTGATACCTGCTTCACCAAAAGCTTGGGGCACCAAATCCAGAAAAGGATCATGTGGCTTAGGCAAATGTGCATGCACCGCATCCATCACCTCTTGCGTGGCATGGGGGCCAGTGACAGCCAACACGCGCGGATGAATTTGCTGAACCAGATTGGCTCCACCTTCACCGCTTCTCGCACCCAAACATCCCGTGACAATAACTTTGCCATTTTCAGCCAAGGCCTCGCCAATCGTGTCGAGACTTTCTTTGACAGCGTCATCAATGAATCCACAGGTATTCACAATGACCAAATCAGCACCGGCAAAGGTTTTCGATGTTTGGTATCCCTCAGCACTGAGCTGAGTCAAGATCAATTCGGAATCTGTCAATGCTTTGGGACAGCCCAAGCTGACAAAACCCACTTTTGGTGTCGTCACGTCATTCATCAGCGTTTCAGCCTCATCACATCCATCATCTGCTCGGTTTGTTTCTTAAATTGTTGCTGCATCTGTTCTTGCATTTCTGTCAGAACTTGTGTTGATTGGTCGACATATCGCCCAACCAAGCCCTGCATCATGGGAAGGGGCGCCAAATCCTTGGATGTTCCAGCCAACTGAGCTTGAAAATCCATGAAGGTCTGCACGTTCTTTTCCAGATACGACCCCATGAATCCTTGCATGGCGTGGCCATAAAAGCGAATGATGTTGGCCAACATGGGCTCCGTCAAAATCGGAGAACCATCAGACTCTTCTTCCAGAATGATTTGCAGCAAGATGCTACGGGTTAGATCTGCCCCAGTCTTGGCATCGCGCACCACAAAAGGTGTGTTTTCCATGACCAAGCGCTTGATGTCACCCAACGCAACATAGCTGGACGAAGATGTGTCGTAAAGCCGACGATTGGGGTATTTTTTGATGATGCGTCTGTCGTCTTCAGCAGGGCGCATGTAATTTTTGCTGCTCATGAGTCAGCTCCCGTTGTAAACAAAAGCCCGTCACTGCTCTGACAGTGCCGGGCTGGACGGGTAACAATTGGTAGGCGCGATTGGACTCGAACCAACGACCCCCACCATGTCAAGGTGGTGCTCTAACCAGCTGAGCTACGCGCCTAATTGTTCGAAGTCGTGAGTATAGCAGACTCAGCGACGACGGGCAGAACGTACACCAGAAACATCGCGCACAGCCGTCAAAACTTTCTGCAAACGTCCCGAGTCACTGACCTCGACCGTGAATGTCATCAAAGCCAACTCTTTGATCGATTGTGTTTGGACGCCGATCACGTTCATTTTCTCTTTGGAAAAAACCTCCGATATGTCACGCAGCAAACCTTGACGATCAAACGCTTCGATATACACATCCACAGGGTAGATCTGATCTTGGGCCTGCTTTGATTTACCCCAGTCGACCTCAATCACACGCTCAACATTACGCAGCGCCATTTGGCGAAAGTTACCGCAATCAGCACGGTGAATGCTGACACCTTTGCCACGCGTCACAAACCCCCGTATATCGTCAGGTGGCGCTGGCTTGCAGCACTTTGCCAATTGGGTCAACAAAGAATCAATGCCGACAACCAACACGCCGCCTTTGGGATTTTGTTCCGTATGGCGCGACTTCTTTAACAGCACGTAGTCATCTGGCGCCAAGCTGGGTTCCGGTGGATTCAGCAGCGTCTCAATGTTACGCAAAGAAAATTCATCTTTACCCACAACCTCAAACAGAGCATCCGAGGATTTGAAGCCAAGTTGAGACGCAAGGTCATCCAGCTTGATGGCCGTCTTTCCCTCACGTTGCAACAACTTCTCAACGGCCTCTCGACCCTTTGCGACAGTGTCTTGCATCGCTTGTGCGTTGAACCATGCCCGTACTTTTGAACGCGCTCTTGGACTCGCAAGAAACCCCAATTCGGTATTCAGCCAGTCCCGCGAAGGCCCGCCTTCTTTCACAGCAGTGACCTCAACAGTTTGACCATTTTTCAACACGGTATGAAGGGGCACCATCGCGCCATCCACACGAGCACCGCGGCAGCGGTGACCTAAATTCGTGTGTAACGCATAGGCAAAGTCAATGGACGTTGCACCTTGCGGCAACTCCACCACAGCAGCATCAGGCGTCAAAACATAAATGCGATCACTCAGAGCATCGGTCTTGGTGGACGGTGCCGCAGAACCATTCTGGGATGCAGATACCAACTCTCGCTCCCAGGCCAGCAATTGACGCAAGACAGCAATCTTGGCGTCATAAGCACCTGAAGCAGATACCCCGGCATACCCGCGTGCTCCGGCTTCTTTGTACGCCCAATGTGCAGCAACGCCCTGCTCTGCATGTTCGTGCATTGCACGAGTTCTTATTTGCACTTCGATGGGTCGTCCTTGTGCATCGCGCACGACCGTATGCAAAGACTGGTACCCATTCGACTTAGGACGCGCAATGTAATCGTCAAACTCTTCAACGATAGGAGTGAAATGTGTATGAACCCAACTCAATACGGCGTAGCAATCTGGCACGGAGGGCACAATCACACGCAATGCGCGCACATCAAACACACGCTCAAAACCCAACGACTTGCCACGCATTTTTTTGACAATGCTGTAAATGTGCTTGGGCCGTCCTTGAACACTTGCCTCAATCCGTTGCTCTTTCAATGCACTGGAGAGTTGTTGCTGCAACTCAACCATGTACTTTTCTCGCTCAGCACGTTTCTCATCCAACCAACGCGCGACTTCACGGTATGTCTCAGGCTCAAGAAATCTCAGGGATAAGTCCTCGATTTCCCATTTGATTTGCCAAATACCCAAACGATTGGCAAGAGGGGCAAAAACATGCAACGACTCATGAGCCAAACCATGAGGCACACTTTTCTTGCTGGCTGCGTAATAGCGTAAGGTTTGTAAACGCGAAGCTAAACGTAAAAGGACAACACGCAGGTCCCGGGAAAATGCCAAGAGCATTTTTCGCACATTCTCGGTTTGCAAGTTCGCAGCAGGTTTGTCAGAGGCAACAACACGTGCCTGTCGTTGCACACGGATCAAACGTACAGTCTCTAAAGCAAGCTCGGCATAACTGGGGCCAAACGCCTTGGAGATCACATCTTCAGGTTTGTTGAGAAACTCTGTCGCATAAACCAAATAGCAGGCTGCTTGCATGGCTTCTGACCCACCAATTTGACCCAGAATAGTGGCCACACCATCTGCATGCTGCAAAACATCTTCGCCGGTATCCAGGCTCGCGCCACTGAACAAAGGTTCGACGAATGCTCGCGCACGCGCCAGTGCATCCGGCTGATCAGGCAAGTCCTGCAACGTCGCATTCAGCATCAAGGGCTGTGGGGAGATGGCTGAAGTTTGTTTCATAAAAGCGAAAAATGCATTCAGTTAACTGACAACTGAAAACTCCATAATGTCAAACGATTCTCATCGTAATTCATATGGAGTTTTTCATGGCTGAACGCACGCTTTCAGGTAAAACAGCATTGGTCACCGGTTCCACCAGCGGTATAGGCTTAGGCATTGCCAAGTGCTTGGCAAAACAAGGCGCCAATATTGTGCTGAATGGATTTGGTGACTACCAAGCCCCCAAAGCCGAGGTGGAGGCTTTGGGCGTCCAAGTTCGCTACCACGGTGCAGACATGAGCAAGGCGTCAGAAATTCAGGCCATGATGCAGTTCGCCAGCGAGGCCTTTGGGGGTGTAGACATCTTGGTCAATAACGCAGGAATTCAACACGTGGCAGCTGTTGAGAATTTCCCAGTCGAACGCTGGGATGCCATCATTGCCATCAACCTAAGTAGTGCGTTTCATACCTCACGGTTGGCATTGCCGTACATGCAACAAAAAAATTGGGGCCGCATCCTCAATGTGGCATCCGTACATGGCTTGGTCGGCTCCGCACAGAAGTCGGCCTATGTCGCCGCCAAACACGGCATCGTGGGACTCACAAAAGTGACCGCCCTGGAAAACGCCACCTCAGGCATCACATGCAATGCCATTTGTCCTGGCTGGGTGCTGACACCTTTGGTCCAAAAACAAGTCGACGCCAAAGCCCACGAACTGTCACTCTCCAACGAAGAGGCAACCAAACTATTGTTGGGAGAAAAGGAGCCGTCCATGCAGTTCACGACACCAGAAGAGTTGGGTGAACTGGCTGTCTTTTTGTGCTCAACAGCCGCCAACAACGTTCGCGGCGTAGCTTGGAACATGGATGGTGGCTGGACCGCACAATAAATCTAGCCATAGACAACACCAAGCATCGAAGTAATTCTTTAGGTGTAACTTACTATGTTTTTTAACTTAGAATTAGTTCATTCATCGGATTACCTTTTAGGCTTGAGTCATGACAAAAAGCAACAGAAAAGTACCGGGAACGTTTGCAGACCGCCTCCGTGAGGCTTTGAAAGATGCAGGCGTTCGTGTCTCAGCAACCATCGTCGCCAGCGAATTCAATTTGCGTTATTGGGGGGATGGCATTTCATCCCATGCCGCGCGCAATTGGCTGATGGGCGTATCCATTCCCAAACAAGACAAACTATTGGTGTTGTCGAGATGGCTGAAGGTATCTCCAGAAGGCCTACTATTTGGCACCCCCCCAGTAGGCACCAACAACGCTGCCGGCAAAGAAGAAGCCATGAACTTGGTTGACCAGCAGTTGATCGCCAGTTACTTTGCCCTTCAACCCGAGCACCGCCGGGTCATTCGTGAAGTCGTTGACGGATTGGCGGCCTTGAGCGCAAAAGATCAGTAAATCAAAGTCAGCGCACGGGCTTCGATGCTCTGCCCCAAACCAACGGGGCCCATTTTTTCAGCTGTTTTTGCTTTCACATTGACCTGATCGACTTCGATCGCTAAGGCTTGTGCAATCCGCAAGCACATCGCTGGTATGTACGTGGCCAACTTAGGTGCCTGGGCAATCACCGTGCTGTCCACGTTGCCTATACGCCAGCCAGCCTCGCGTACCCGGGCCCCTGCCTGTTGCAACAAACCCCAAGAATCGGCACCTTTAAAGCGTGCGTCTGTATCAGGGAAATGGCGCCCAATATCTCCAAGGGCAGCGGCACCTAGCAAGGCATCTGTGATGGCGTGCATCAACACATCGGCGTCTGAGTGCCCAAGTAATCCATGCGTGTGTTGAATTTGCACGCCTCCAATCGTGAGTGGACGACCTTCGACCAACGCATGGACATCCCAACCTTCACCAACACGAAATCTAGGTGTTGTCATCGTTTCATCTCTTTTCCAATCGCAACATAAAAACGGCATGCGCCAAAGCAAAATCCTCTGGATAAGTCACTTTGAAATTTTGGGCACTTGCCGCAACCAGTCGAGGCGCAAAACCTGCAGCCTCCATGGCGCTGGACTCATCCGTCACGTCATGACCGGCATGCGTTAGCGCAGCCCACAGCTCGCCCTTGCGAAACATTTGCGGCGTTTGAGCAAGCCATTTGCTGTCACGCGCAATGGTGCTGCTCACACGGCCACGAAACTCTTGCTTGAGCGTATCAGCCACCGGATGTGCCAACAATCCACCCACAGCATCGCCTTGGCAGGCGTCGATCAGGGCATTGATTTGTTCTGGTGTCACCAAACAGCGCGCGGCATCGTGGACCAGTACCCAGTCTGTCTCTTGCGCGCCTAGTGCAGAAAGTTCACGTAAACCGGCCATCACACTGGCGGCACGGCTAGCCCCACCCACATGGGCCACCGTGAACAAAGGTTGAGGATCGGCTGCCATCACCTCCTCCATGTGGGAGTCATCGGGTGCCACAACCAACAACCCTCGCGTAAGGCGTAACACAGCCGCAAAAGCCCTGAGCGTATGCATCACCATCGGCAAACCAGCAATCTCTTGGTACTGTTTGGGACGCGATGTGCCTGCACGGCTACCTGAGCCTGCACACGGAATCAAAGCGAAGAAGCGGGCAGAGGAATGGGGCATGAGGGTTATAGAGGGATAAATGCGGATCTTCATCCGGTCCACCATTCTAGAATTGCGGCAATGCATCTGCCCTCTTTGAGTCCCGGCAAGCGATTTGCCATGCCCCGCCCTGTTGGTTCTGCGGACGCTTTGCTGTTGGCACAACTCAGCGCACGCGAAAAAACCAACCAACAACGGGTTGCCATCATCACCGCGAACGCGACCGATGCGCAACGTCTACAAGACGAAATGGCCTTCTTTGCGCCTGATCTTCGTTGCGTGCTGTTCCCCGATTGGGAAACCTTGCCCTATGACAGCTTTTCACCGCATCAAGACCTGATCAGCGAGCGCCTGGCAACTTTGTGGCGCATCTCCCAAGGCGAAGCCGATGTGGTGTTGATTCCAGCCACCACCGCCCTCTACCGTTTGGCGCCACCCGCCTTCTTAGCCGGCTATACCTTTCACTTCAAAGTCCGCCAAGCTTTAGACGAAGCCAAGCTCAAAGCACAACTCACGCTTGCAGGCTACAGCCATGTGACCCAAGTGGTGAGTCCGGGCGAATATGCTGTACGCGGGGGCTTGATTGACCTCTTCCCCATGGGCTCTCTGGTGCCTTATCGCGTCGATCTGTTTGACAACGAGATCGACTCCATCAGAACCTTTGACCCTGATACCCAACGCAGCCTGTATCCCGTTGCAGAAGTGCGCTTACTGCCCGGCCGTGAATTTCCCATGGACGACACAGCACGCACGCAATTCAGAAGCCGCTGGCGAGAGCTGCTAGAGGGTGACCCCACCAAAAGCCGGATCTACAAAGACATTGGCAATGGCGTGGCGACTGCGGGTATTGAGTACTACCTGCCCTTGTTTTTTGAAGAAACCGCCACCGTATTTGATTACCTGGGCACCCACGCCACCGTGGTGTTGCACGGTGATTTGGAGCCCGTCATTCAGCAGTTTTGGCAAGACACCCAAGACCGCTACCGATTGGTGCAAGGCGACCCTGAACGACCCGCACTGCCGCCCATCAACTTATTCCTCAATGCTGAGCAGTTTTATGCGGCAGCCAACGTCTACGCCCAGTTCTCGCTGCGGCCGCAGGTCACCGACGTTCCAGACAATGCCTTTGTCCAAACACTGCCAGACCTGACCGTCGTGCGTGGTGCGGCAGAGCCCTTGCAGCGATTGCAACATCACGCCAAGCACACCACCCAACGCTTGCTGGTGCTGGCCGAGAGCGATGGCCGGCGTGAAAGCCTGCTGGACTTCTTGCGCGCGTCCCAGTTCAGCCCGCCTGCCTTTGACTCACTGGCTGAATTCCAAGCCAGCGACGAAAAAATTGGCATTGCTACATCGGCTCTGCAAGTCGGCTTCAGTTGGACCGAAGCAGGCATCGACCTGATCACTGAGACCGAGTTGTTTGCCGCAGGGGCCACCACACGTCGGCGTAAAAAACAAGAACAAATCAGCGACGTCGAGTCACTCATCAAAGACTTGTCTGAGCTCAACCTCGGAGATCCGGTGGTACACAACGCCCACGGCATTGGTCGCTACCGTGGTTTGGTCAACATGGACTTGGGCGAAAAGAACCCGGATGGCACGCCTGCCCTGCAAGAATTCTTGCATCTGGAATACGCCGACCAGGCCGTGCTCTACGTGCCGGTGAGCCAATTGCATTTGATTGGACGCTACACCGGCGTCAGCGCCGACGAGGCCCCGTTGCACAAACTGGGCTCGGCGCAGTGGGACAAAGCCAAACGCCGCGCCGCCGAGCAAGTGCGCGATGCAGCCGCAGAATTGCTCAACATTTACGCCCGTCGTGCGGCGCGCCAAGGCCACCCTTTCCGCTACTCGCCACAAGACTACGAAACCTTCGCCAACGACTTTGGTTTTGAAGAAACGGCAGACCAACGCGCCGCCATCCACGCCGTCATACAAGACATGATCAGCCCACGCCCCATGGACCGCCTCGTCTGCGGTGATGTGGGATTCGGTAAAACAGAAGTCGCCTTGCGCGCGGCCTTTGTGGCGGTCACGGGCGGCAAGCAAGTCGCCTTGCTGGCCCCCACCACTTTGTTGGCTGAGCAGCACTACCAAACGCTCACCGACCGCTTCAGCAAATGGCCGGTCAAGATTGCCGAGATGAGCCGTTTTCGTTCGACCAAAGAAATCACCGCCGCTGCCAAAGGTTTGGCCGAAGGACAAGTCGACATCGTGGTGGGCACCCACAAGCTGTTGAGCGAATCGGTCAAATTCAAAAACCTCGGTCTGCTCATCATCGATGAAGAACACCGTTTTGGCGTGCGTCACAAAGAAGCCATGAAAGCCATGCGCGCCGAAGTGGATGTGCTCACCTTAACTGCCACGCCGATTCCCAGGACCTTGGGCATGGCGCTCGAAGGCCTGCGTGACTTGAGCGTCATTGCCACCGCACCTCAACGCCGACTGGCCATCAAAACCTTTGTACGCAACGAGGGCAATGGCGTCATCCGCGAAGCCGTGATGCGCGAACTCAAACGTGGTGGCCAGTGCTACTTTTTGCACAACGAAGTCGACACCATCGAAAACCGCCGTGCGCGCCTGGAAGAACTCTTACCTGAAGCGCGCATTGCCGTGGCGCACGGCCAGATGCCAGAGCGTGAGCTAGAGCGCGTCATGCGCGACTTCGTGGCCCAGCGCTTCAACGTGCTGTTGTGCTCCACCATCATTGAGACCGGCATTGATGTGCCAAGCGCCAACACCATCATCATGAGCCGTGCCGACAAATTTGGCTTGGCCCAACTGCACCAACTGCGCGGGCGCGTCGGACGCAGCCACCACCAAGCCTATGCGTACCTGATGGTGCCAGACACCCAAGGGCTGACCAAGCAAGCCGCCCAACGCTTGGATGCGATTCAGCAAATGGAAGAATTGGGCTCGGGCTTTTACCTCGCGATGCACGACCTCGAAATTCGAGGCGCCGGCGAAGTGTTGGGCGAAAACCAAAGCGGCAATATGCTGGAAGTTGGCTTTCAGCTCTACAACGAAATGCTCAACGAAGCCGTGCGTGCGCTCAAAAATGGTGAAGAGCCAGACTTGCTCAGCCCTTTGAGCGCCACCACCGACATCAATCTGCACGCCCCAGCCTTGTTGCCTGACGACTATTGCGGCGACGTGCACCTGCGTTTGTCCTTCTATAAAAAATTGGCCACGGCCAAAACCTCCGACCAAATCGACGCCTTGCTGGAAGAAATTGTGGATCGTTTCGGCAAACTGCCGACACAAGCCCAGACCTTGATCGACGTGCACCGCTTGCGCGTGCTGGCGCGTAGCTACGGGGTCACCAAAGTCGATGCGGCACCTGGCGTGATCCACATCAGCTTCAAAGCCAACCCACCCTTTGACGCCATGCGCATCATCGAGTTGGTACAAAAAAACAAGCACATCAAACTTGCTGGCAATGACCGCTTGCGTATTGAACGTGATCTGCCTGAGCCCAAGGCAAGGGCACACATGGTGCGTGATGCCTTGCGCTCACTGGGCACACCCACAGCGGCTGCACCGCCCGCCCCTGCAACCACCGTGCACTGAAGCCTGATGGGACTCGAACTTGCACTGACCCTGCTGGCACTGGGCGCATCGCTTTGGATGCGGCCTTGGCGCATGCTGGGTGCGGGCTCCGCATTACTCACCCCCATGCTGGCCAGCGTGGTGCTTCTCCCCTGGCTGTGGGCCTTGCCCAACTTGCACCACATGCCGTTGCAACTTCATTGGTCGGGAGCGCCGCTGGTCACGCTGATGCTAGGCTGGCCCCTGGCCGTCTTGACCTTGACCGCCATTGGGGCGATCACCACCGTGATTTCCAGCACCAGTGCAGAAGCCGCCTTGGGTTTGGTGGTATGGCAAGGCCTGGTCCCTGCCACCTTCACCTTGCTGCTAGGCGCCGCACTGCGGCGATGGGTCAGCCACCATCCGTTTGTTTACGTGTTGGGACGAGGTTTTTTAGGTGCCGTGCTGTGCATCTTTTTGTCCAGTGTGCTGGCTCAATCCCTGGGACATGAAGTGCCCTACGTCAGCAGCAGCTTGTCCATGATTGGACTGTGGCTCATGGCCTGGGGTGACGCGTTCATCACTGGCATGGTCTGCGCCATCTTCCTCGCCTATCGCCCACAATGGTTGGCCACTTGGTCTGACCAGATGTACCTCAAGGTTTAATTTTTTTCCTGACAAGACATGTCTTACGAATTCGCCCCCGATTTGGTTCTCCAAGGTTTCACCCCGCCATTGCGCTTGCAGGACTTCAAGCTCATTGCGTTCGACATGGACTCGACCCTCATCAACATCGAATGCATTGATGAAGTCGCCGATGCAGCCGGCCGCAAAGCCGAAGTAGCCGCCATCACCGAAGCCGCCATGCGCGGCGAAATTACAGACTTCAAAGAAAGCCTGCGTCGCCGCGTCACCCTGCTCAAAGGGGTTCCTCAACAGGCCCTGGGGGAGGTGTACGACAAGCGTCTGCGTGTGAACGCTGGCGCAAAAACACTGATCGACACCTGCAAAGCACACGGCATGAAAGTGCTGTTGGTCAGCGGCGGCTTCACTTTTTTTGCCGAGCGTGTCTGCGGCTTGCTCAACATTGACTATTCGCGCAGCAACGTGCTCGAAATCATCGACGGTCACCTCACGGGTCGCATGGTTGATCAACCCTGGGGTGACATCTGTGACGGCGCTGAGAAACGCAAGATGATGTTGGAGACCTGCGCTCAGCTGGGCATCAGCCCCCAACAAGCCATCGCCATGGGTGACGGTGCCAATGATCTGTTGATGATGGGCGCAGCCGGTTTGTCCGTGGCCTACCACGCCAAGCCCAGAGTACGAGAGCAAGCCATGGTGGCCATCAATGCCGGTGGCTTGGACCGCTTGCTTGAGGTATTGAAGGCTTAAGCCATCGCCCGCAGACAGCCACCGGTGATCAACGCAAGGCTTGGTAAATCGTTTGTGCCAGCTCGGCCGAGATGCCATCCACCGACATCAAGTCTTGCACGCTGGCATCCGCCACGCCACGCGCGCCACCAAACCGTTGCAACAACTTGGCGCGTTTCTTGGGGCCAACTCCTGCAATTTCTTCCAGCTTGCTGCCTCCCACACGCACCTTGGCACGTGCAGCGCGCATGCCCGTGATGGCAAAGCGGTGCGCCTCATCGCGCACCTGGGCCACCAGCATCAAGGCCGCCGAGTCACGGCCCAAATACACCTTCTCACGGCCATCGGCAAACACCAACTCTTCCAGGCCCACCTTACGGCCTTCGCCTTTTTCCACCCCCACGATGCGCGACAAGTCCAAACCCAGCGACTCAAACACCTCGCGCGCCATCGACACCTGGCCTTTGCCGCCATCGATCAGCACCAAGTCAGGCAACTTGCCCTCACCTGCACGCACCGCCTCGGCCAATTTGCTGTAACGACGCGTCAGCACTTGGCGCATGGCCGCGTAATCGTCTCCTGGCGTGATGCCCTCAATGTTGTATCGGCGGTATTCGCTGCTTTGCATCTTGTGGTGATGAAACACCACACATGACGCTTGGGTGGATTCACCCGCCGTGTGCGAAATATCAAAACACTCCATGCGAAAGCTGTCGATGTCTTCGGGGGCCAAATCCAGCGCGTCCACCAAGGCACGCGTGCGTGCCTGTTGCGACCCTTCCTCGGCCAGTAACCGCGCCAATTGAATGTCGGCATTTTGTTGCGCCATCTCCAGCCACACGCGACGCTGTTCGCGAGGGTTATGCACCGCCGATATCTTGACCCCCGTCTGCTCAATCAACGCATGGATCAGCTCCTTGTCGACCGCATGGCTGGTGATCAGCGCGGGAGGCACCGGCACCTCCAGGTAATGCTGACTCAAGAACGCCTCTAACACCTCCACTGGCTCGGCATCGTCCACATGCACCGGAAAGTAAGGCCGGTCGCCGAGGTGGCGCCCCCCGCGCACCATCGCCAGGTTCACGCAGGCTTTGCCGCCTTGCACCTTGACGGCCAAAATGTCCACGTCTTGATCACCCACCGTGTCCATGGCTTGACTGTGCAGCACCTTGGACAAGGCGCTCATTTGATTGCGCAACTCAGCCGCTTGCTCAAACTCCAGCCGCTCGGCATGCGCCATCATGCGCTGCTCAATCGAGGTCATCACCTCTTGCGTTTGGCCGCGTAGCAAACGCATGGCACTGTCCACATCGCGTTGGTAGTCGGCCACAGAAATATGCCCCACGCACGGCGCCGAGCAACGTTTGATTTGAAACAGCAAACAGGGTCGGGTGCGGTTGCTGAACACGGTGTCCTCACAGGTGCGCAGACGAAATACTTTTTGCAGCAACTGAATCGCTTCACGCACCGCCCACACGCTGGGGTAAGGTCCGAAGTAGTCGTGCCGTTTATCCACCGCCCCGCGGTAATACACCACGCGCGGCACTTGCGTCGCGCTCGGCGTGGCAACGCCTGCCGTTGTCACATCGTCCTTTGTCTTGACGGGCAAGGCGCGTGTGAGCTTGAGATAGGGGTAACTCTTGTCATCACGAAACAAGATGTTGTACTTGGGTTTGAGTGACTTGATCAGGTTGTTTTCAAGCAGCAAAGCCTCTGCTTCTGAGCGCACCACCGTGGTCTCCAGACGCACGATCTTGCTCACCATGTGCCCGATGCGTGTGCCGCCATGGTCTTTTTGAAAATAACTCGCCACCCGCTTCTTCAGGCTGATGGCCTTGCCCACATACAACACTTGATCTTGCGAATCGAAGTAGCGGTACACACCAGGCAACGCAGGCAGGGCCGCCACTTGTTGCAACAACTCAGGCGAATGACGGGAAACGGGTTCTTCTTGCATC
This sequence comes from Limnohabitans sp. JirII-31, assembly GCF_002778315.1. GTDB lineage: Bacteria > Pseudomonadota > Gammaproteobacteria > Burkholderiales > Burkholderiaceae_C > Limnohabitans. The sequence goes on from NZ_NESA01000006.1 coordinate 103,004, forward strand.
CCCGTATTGTGGACAATCCCCTGCGTGAAACAAACCACATGGACTTGGGATATTTTTTGCCGCGTCATCGACAACCACGGTGACTTGGGTGTGTGCTGGCGGCTGTGCGCCGACCTTGGCACGCGCGGCCACCAAGTACGCCTGTGGGTCGACGATGCGTCGGCCTTGGCTTGGATGGCCCCCTCTGGCTGCGCTGGCGTTGAAGTCCATCCATGGACCGCGGCCGAACAGACCACCGAAGTCGGCCACGTGGTCATTGAAGCCTTTGGCTGTCATTTGCCCGAAGCGGTCGAATGCGCCATTGCCAAACAGCCGCGCACGGTATGGGTCAACCTCGAATACCTCAGCGCCGAAGACTATGTCGGCCGCTCTCACGGCTTGCCCTCCCCAGTGATGCAGGGCCCCGCACGCGGTGCCACCAAATGGTTTTTTTACCCTGGCTTTACTGAAGGCACAGGGGGGTTGCTGCGCGAGCCTGATTTGGACTCACGGCAGCAAAAATTTGACACACACGCCTGGCGTACGGTCCGACGTGGACAGCACCCCTTACACGCGCAAGAACGCTGGATGTCGCTGTTTTGCTATGAACCCCATGGCTTGCCGGCGCTGCTGCATGCCCTGAGCTGCGCCCCCCAACCCACGTACCTGTGCGTCACTGCGGGTCGTGCGCAAGCGGCCACAACGCAAGCCTGCCAAACGCTGGCATGGCCATCACAAGGTGCTGGTCATTTGCACATCACCTACTTGCCCTACATGAGTCAGACCGAGTTCGACCACCTGCTCTGGGCCTGTGACCTGAACTTTGTGCGAGGTGAAGACTCTCTGGTTCGCGCCCTGTGGGCGGGCAAGCCCTTGGTTTGGCACATCTACCCACAAGATGATTTGGCGCACCACGACAAACTGCGCGCGTTCTGCCAAACGACCGGCATGCCAAGTCACCTGCGCCAAATCCATGAGGTTTGGAACCATGTGCCCCCGTCGACACCCCTCAATTGGCCTGACACACTGCCCCCCGATTGGTTGACTTGGAGCCAAGCGTGTCGCGATCAATTGCGAAAACAAACCGATTTATGTACCCAGTTGATCGGCTGGGTATCGCAGCGTCGGGGGCGACTTTGAAACCCGCTAAAATAAGAGGCTTAGTTCGCCCTGCTCAGCTTGAGTTGCTTGTGGGCCCTATTTCACTCATCAACCCTACACACTATGAAAACCGCTCAAGAAATCCGCGCTGGCAACGTCATCATGCACGGCAAAGACCCCATGGTTGTCCTGCGCACCGAATACCAACGTGGCGGCCGTGGCTCATCCACCGTTCGCATGAAGCTCAAGAGCCTGATCGCCAACTTCGGCACCGAAGTCGTGTTCAGGGCCGACGACAAGATGGACCAAGTCATCTTGGACAAAAAAGAGTGCACTTACACCTACTTCGCTGATCCCATGTATGTCTGCATGGACACCGAGTTCAACCAGTACGAAGTCGAAGCCAGCAACATGGGCGACGCCCTGAACTACCTCGAAGACGGCATGTCACTCGAAGTGGTGTTCTACGACGAAAAAGCTATTTCCGTTGAACTGCCCACCACCGTGGTGCGTGAGATCACCTGGACAGAGCCTGCCGTCAAAGGCGACACTTCTGGCAAGGTGCTCAAGCCTGCCAAGATCTCCACGGGCTTTGAAATCGGTGTGCCAATCTTTGTGGCGCAAGGCGACAAGGTCGAAATCGACACCCGCACGGGCGAATACCGCAAACGCGTCTAAACCTATCGTGTGTTCTTTGAGAAAGGCTCCTTCGGGAGCCTTTTTCACGTCGGCATGCCAGTAACATCCGTGCATGGATGGAATGCTTGACCCTCACGACAAACGCTTGGCCGAAGCCTGGGAAATTCTCAAGGCGCAACACGAAAATGCCGATGCGCTGGTCCCCGAATCGAACCGACTGGCCTTTGCCGACCCCGAGTTTTTGCTGCGCCGAGAGACGCGTGGCATTCGCTTTCAACTCGAAATGCTCAAGCCAGACCTGGCACAGCAGGCCTTGGGCATCGAGCACACGGTGGTGGTGTTTGGCAGTGCCCGATTCCGCAGCGCAGAAGTCGCAGCCCAGCAATTGACCTTGGCACAACAAGAAGGTTCGCCCGAGGCCTTGGCACGCGCCCACACCTTGGTGCGCAATGCCCATTTCTATGAACAAGCGCGTGCGCTGGGTAAAACCATCACTCAACACACCTTGACGCAAACCAATGGCAACAAGATGTTCATCTGCACGGGCGGTGGTCCAGGCATCATGGAGGCTGCCAACCGTGGTGCCCATGAAGCGGGCGGCATCAGCGTGGGGCTCAACATCGCCCTGCCCCATGAGCAAACGCCCAACCCCTACATCACGCCGGGCTTGAGCTTCAAGTTCCATTACTTTGCTTTGCGCAAAATGCATTTCATGATGCGCGCCAAAGCCTTGGTGGCCTTTCCGGGTGGCTTCGGCACATTGGACGAGCTGTTTGAAACGCTCACATTGATTCAATGCAAAAAAGCCAAGCCTGTGCCGATTGTGTTATTCGGCACGGACTACTGGAAGCGCCTGTTCAACCCACAGGTGTTGGTCGAAGAAGGCGCAGTATCCGCCGAAGATTTGGATCTGTTCAAGTACGTCGACAGCGTGGAGGACGCATGGCACGTCATCCGTGCTTTTTACCAATTCTGAGCAGATAAGCGCTGCGCGACCCCAGCCCCACCACGGCTGAAACACACCAGAAAACGCCGCCAATGCCCACCACAGCCCCTGCGGCACCAAACACAATGGGCATGACCACACTGGATGCGTTGATGCCCATCAAACGCAAGCCAATCGCTTCACCATGGCGCGACTCGGGTGTGATTTGGTGCAAGGTGCTCATCACCATGGGTTGCACCGAACCCAACGAAAAACCCAACAGAACCGAACAACAGCCCATGCTCAGGGCGGTGTTCATGAACGGGTATAGCGCCAAGAATACCGACGTGATCAACATTGCCCCGGTCAGCACCTGCCACTCGTGCAAGCGAGCGACTAAAAATGGCAAGCCAATGCGAATCAACGCAGCAGCAATCGCAAAGGCTCCCAAGATCGAGCCAATGGCCGACGCACTCAAACCCCGCTCGTGCCCCATGATCGGCACCACAAAGGTATGCACGTCCCAGCAAGCCGACAAAAACCAGTTCACCAACATCAGGCGGCGAAACATGGGGGCATTCAACAAGTCCCAGGCTCTGTTTTTTTCATGTCCTTCGGGCTTGACGAAAGTGGGCAATTCACGGGTTTGACGCACCCAGGCCCAAGTCAACAGGGGCAACACAGCCATCGCGCCATACGCCCATTGAAACCCAGCATGGTCAATCAACAAACCCGCAGTGAAAGGACCAATAAAGTTAGAAATGGCGGGGCCAATGGCCAGCCAACTGAAGGCCTGCTTGAGTTGAGTTAGGTCTTGTGCCGCTCTCCCAACGTGACGCTGCAAGGCGATAACCGCAGCGCCCGTCGCACCGCCCGTCAACAGCGCACTCACGCACAGGACGGGAAATATGGGCCAGATCGCAGCGATGCCCGCGCCCACAAAAGAGGTCAACACACTCCACATCACAGGTCGTTTCAAGCCATGCCGATCGGCATAGCGCCCTGCTGGCAAGGCCAAGAAAACTTGGGTCAGGGCAAACAAGGCCAGCAACACCCCCACAGCAGCCTCGCTTTGTCCGCTGCGCAAGGCCATCAAAGGGGCTGCCATGCGCATGCCTGTCATGCAAGCATGCAGGCAAACCTGCCCAGCAATCAACTTGGCGAGTTCGCGTTTCACGCAGCGTCCGTATCGTCTGGCTCGTCCAACTTGGGCAGCAGCGCTTGTGCTTCACCCTCAGGCAAGGCCTCGACATTTTTCAGCGCACGGCGCATTTGTCGGCTACGGGTATCGGCACGGTCCAAGGTATCGGCAGCCTTTTGCACTTGCTCGCGCACCTTCTCCACCCAATCGCCATAGCGTTCGAATTCGGTTTTGACCGCCCCCAAAACCTTCCACACTTCCGAGGCTTGCTGCTCCAAAGCTAAGGTGCGAAAGCCCATGTGCAAACTGTTGAGCATGGCCAACAAGGTCGTGGGGCCCGCCAACGTGACACGGTAATCGCGCTGCAAACTGTCCATCAACCCTGGGCGGCGCAGCACCTCGGCATACAAGCCCTCCACGGGTAAAAACAAAATGGCGAAATCGGTGGTGTGCGGTGGTGCCAGATAACTCTCAGCAATGCTCTTGGCTTCGGTACGAATGCGAGTCTCCAGGGCTTTGGCGGCCAATTCGGCCGCCAAAGCATCGGCGCGGTCGTGAGCGTCCAGCAAGCGCTCGTAATCATCGCGTGGGAACTTGGCATCAATTGGCAGCCACACCGGCTCCCCGTCATGGCCACCTCGACCTGGAAAGCGAATCGCAAAATCCACCCGCTGGTTGCTGCGAGGCTTGGTTTCGACCTGCTTGGCGTATTGCTCGACGGTGAGCACCTGTTCCAACAAGGCCTCTAGCTGCACCTCGCCAAACATGCCGCGCGTTTTGACGTTGGTCAACACGCGCTGCAAACTGCCCACACCGTCGGCCAACTTTTGCATTTGGCCCAAACCGTTGTGTACCTGCTCCAAACGCTCGGCCACTTGCTTGAAGCTCTCGGACAAGCGCTTCTCCAACGTGGTTTGCAACTTCTCGTCCACGGTGCGACGCATTTCGTCCAACTTTTCGGCGTTGCTGCGTTGCAGCTGTTGCAGTTGCTGGTTCAAGGTGTCGCTGATGGACTTTTGCATCAAGGTCAATTGCTGCACTTGGCTTTGCTGAAACGTGGCCAAGCTTTGGGTCAACTCTTGGCGTCCACCCCGTGATGACTCACTGATGTCATGACGCAACTCGCGCTCCATGCGCTCCAGTTTGTCTTGCATGTTCTGCAAACTGAGCACCCACGCAGTCTGAGCATCCGAGCTACTCGACCCCGAACGTCGCAACAAAACCAGCAACAACACAGCGTTCAAGACGCCAAGCGCCAGTCCCCATCCAAGCTCAAAATTCATGGCAGCGTGTTCAAGGGCGTCAAGGCCTTGCCTTGTGTGAAGTAAGAAATCAGATTGTCTGCAGCCAAGTTCGCCATCGCCAAGCGGGTTTGAATCGAGGAGCTGGCGATGTGCGGTGTCAACACCACATTGGGCACCGTCAACAAATCAGGATGCACCTTGGGTTCGCCTTCAAACACATCCAGACCAGCCGCTGCAATTTGACGCTCACGCAAAGCCACGGCCAAGGCCGCATCATCCACAATGCCGCCACGCGCAATATTCACCAGGGTGGCTGTGGGCTTCATCTGCGCCAGTTCTGCCGCACCAATGGTGTGGTGCGAAGCCGCCGAATAAGGCACCACCAACACCACATGGTCAGCCGTGCGCAGCAACTCTTCCTTGCTCACATAGGTGGCTTTGCATTCCGTCTCTAGCTCTGACGACAGGCGTGAACGGTTGTGATAGATGACCTTCATGCCAAAGCCATGTGCACCCCGGCGTGCAATGGCTTGACCAATGCGACCCATGCCCAAAATACCCATCGTGCTGCCATGCACCTCAGCACCAGCAAACATGTCATAACGCCATTGTTTCCATTCACCACGGCGCAAATAATGTTCGCTCTCGGTCATGCGACGTGCAGTGGCCATCAGCAACGCGAACCCGAAATCGGCTGTGGTCTCGGTCAACACATCAGGCGTGTTAGAGGCCAGTACAGCACGCGCGGTCATGTTAGGCACATCAAAGTTGTTGAATCCCACCGCCATGTTGGCGCACATCTTGAGATTAGGACAAGCAGACAACACCTCAGCGTCCACAGGGTCAGAGCCAGTGGTGAAAGCACCCGCGTGTTGTGCCAACGCCGCCGTCCAAGTCGCCTTGGTCCATGGATGGTCTGCTTGGTTGTCGGTCACGTCAAAGTGGTCTGACAGACGCTGTATGACGCTTTCAAAAATAGGACGGGCGACGATGATTTTGGGTTTCATAAACAGCTTTCAATTAATGAGTGAGTGTGTATTGAGCGATGTAGAACACAGCGCCAGAAAAGTAACCGAGCAAAGCAAGCGCACTGATTTTTTTGACGTACCAAACAAAATCTATTTTCTCCAGCCCCATTGCAGCGACACCTGCCGCGGAGCCAATGATCAGAATAGACCCGCCAGTGCCTGCGCAATAGGCCAAGAACTCCCATAAGAAGCTATCTGCGGGGTATTGCGTCAGGCTGTACATGCCCATCGACGCTGCGACCAATGGCACGTTGTCCACAATGGCACTCACCACGCCAATGATCATCACGATCACATCTTGGCGTCCTACTGTTTCATCAAGCCAGGTTGCCAAACTCGACAGAACATGTGTGTGCTCTAAAACAGCAACCGACAACAAAATCCCGACAAAGAAAACAATCGATGACATGTCGATGCGTGTGAGCGCATGTGTGAGCGACAAATGCGCCTTGTCCTCATCGCCCTTATCACGGTGCACCAAATCACCGACCAGCCACAAAACACCCAGGCCAAACAACACCCCCATGAATGGCGGTAAATGTGTCCATGTTTTAAACGCAGGCACGGCCACCAAAATCCCTAAGCCCAAAAAGAACATCAGGTTTCGCTCAAACGCCGTGGTGACGTACGAGGACTGGTCGGCCTGAGAAGCTGCGGGTGCAACAACCGGTTGACCTTTGAGCCAAAAACCCGTCACCAACAAAGGCACCAGCAAATTCACCAGTGACGGCAAAAACAACCCTTTGATGATTTCCAACGCAGTGATTTGCCCACCAATCCACAACATGGTTGTCGTCACATCACCAATGGGTGACCAAGCACCACCAGCATTGGCTGCAATCACAATGATGCCGGCAAAGAACAACCGATCCTCACGTTGGTCAAGCAACTTCTTCATCAAAGAGACCATCACAATGGTCGTGGTCAAGTTGTCCAAAATTGCGCTGAGGAAAAAAGACACAAAACCAACCAACCACATCAAAGCAGAAAGCTGGGTGGTTTTGATTCGCGATGTGATGACTTCAAAACCATTGTGTGCGTCAACCACTTCAACGATGGCCATCGCGCCCATCAGGAAAAACACAATTTGAGCCGCACTGATGAGCGACTCGTTCAAGTGCTCTCCCACCTTGTGTGCATCGCCAGTGCTGACCGCATAAATCGTCCACAACAAACCCGCACCAACCAAGGCTGAGGCTGATTTGTTGATCTTGAGAGGGTGCTCAAACGCAATCGCGGCATAAGCCAGCACAAAAATAACAACCAGTGCAGTCAACATACGTGTTTGTTTTAGACCGGCTGCGCAATGTCAAACACCTGGCGTAAATAAGCCAAGTATTTTTCATCCTCACACATGTTTTTCGAAGGGGTATCCGACAATTTGGCCACCGGCTGACCGTTGCACTTGACCATCTTGATGACAATTTGTAACGGCTCGTAACCCAGGTCGTTGGTCAAGTTGGTGCCAATACCAAACGCCAACTGACAACGACCTCGAAACTGCTGGTACAGCGCAATGATGCGCTCCACCGTCAGACCATCGCTGAAAATCAAGGTCTTGGTCATGGGGTCTACCCGGTTGTTTCGGTAGTGCGCAATCATGCGTTCGCCCCAAGTGAACGGATCGCCACTGTCGTGGCGGGCGCCATCGAACAACTTGCAAAAGTACATGTCGAAATCGCGCAGGAATGGCTCAATGCCGTACACATCGCTGAGCGCAATGCCCAAGTCGCCGCGGTACTCACGGGCCCAAGTTTCAAAACCAAACACCTGACTGTCACGCAACCGTGGCCCCAACGCTTGGCAGGCTTGCAAATACTCATGGGCCATCGTGCCCAAGGGCGTGAGGTTGAGCTTCATGGCAAACAGGGCGTTGCTGGTACCTGCCAGCTGACCTTGCGGCCCGGTCCCCAACTTGGCACTGAGCACTCGCAACAACTCTTCGTGCCAGGCCTTCGAAAAACGTCGCCGTGTTCCGTAGTCGGCGATCTTCAAATCACTCAAACGCTCCGCGTGCAAGGCTTCAATTTTTTGATCCAGGCGTTTGCGTCCCTCCAAAAAGTCAGGCACTTTCTGGGTGTTGCGAAAGTACACTTCGTTGACGATGGCCAGCACAGGAATTTCAAACAAGATGGTGTGTAGCCATGGGCCCTGGATGCTGATGTCAATCTCCCCATTGGGTAGGGCGGTGACTTGGATGTACTTTTCGTTCAGGCGAAACAGTCCCAAAAAATCGACAAAGTCGCTCTTGATAAAGCGCAAGGTGCGTAACCAAGCCAGCTCGGCATCTTGAAAATGCAAGCTGCACAACGAGCGAATTTCGTCTCGAATTTCCTGCACATACGGGGCCAGTTGTACGCCGGGGTTGCGACACTTGAACTTGTAAGAGACCTGCGCGCTGGGGAACTGATGCAACACCGCTTGCATCATGGTGAACTTGTACAAATCGGTGTCAAGCAGGCTCGTGATGATCATGACGTTCAATCCACCCAACGTGTAAATTCTTCTACCGGCACTCGCGGCGTGACCAAGGTGTTGACCTTGTCACTCTCATCGGCCCACCCCAAGGACATGCCACAGACCATGCGCTCTCCTTCGCCTGCACCGATGTGCGGCAAGATGATGCTGTGAAACGCATTCCAAGCTGCCTGCGGGCAGGTGTGCAAACCACGTGCACGTGCCGCCACCATGATGTTTTGCAAAAACATACCGAAGTCCAACAACGAGCCGCGCCCCATCACCGGGTCCATCGTGAACATCAAGCCAACAGGCGCATCAAAGAAGCGGAAATTGCGCTGCTGCTGTTGGTGCATCTTGTCTTTGTCGGCCTTGCCAATCCCCAACAAGCCATACAAGCTCCACCCGTTTTCACGGCGGCGGTCAATGTAGGGGCTGACCCACTGCGCCGGGTAATAGTCGTACTGCTCTTGGTAATCCTTGGCCAACTCGGGGTTGGTGCGCATGGCCTCATGGGTCGCGCACACCTTGTCCACCAAGCTGTCGCGACTGGCCCCTTGCAACACATACACCTTCCAAGGCTGCGTGTTGGTGCCTGATGGCGCGCGGCTAGCCACCTGCAACACCTCGGCAATTAACTCCCGAGGCACAGGCTGCTGAGTAAAGGCACGCACCGACATGCGCGAAGTGATGGCATGGTCGACCGCAGCCACATCGTGAGAAGTTGACGTTGCATTCATACAAGTTGCTCCAAAACTGTTTTTAAATTCATCGGTAAAGCTGTCACAGGACGCCGCGTTTCTTTGCTCACATACACATGCACAAAGTGGCCACGTGCTGCACACAAGTCTTCCCCTTGGGCAAACAAGCCCACTTCGTAACGCACGCTAGACGCCCCCATGCGTGCGACCCGAATGCCCGCCTCCACCACCTGCGGAAAAGCCAGTGGCGCAAAGTAGTTGCACTGGGTTTCGACCACCAAGCCAATCGTCTCGCCTTGATGAATATCCAACGCACCTTGCTCTATGAGATGCGCATTCACCGCCGTGTCAAACCAGCTGTAGTACACAACGTTGTTGACATGCCCATACACATCGTTGTCCATCCACCGCGTATCAATGCGGCGAAAGGCCTTGAACGCGCTGCGCGGCTCAGGCTGAATGCGAACTTGGGAGGTGTGTGTCATCTGGGCAGATTTTGCCAGCCCCGCCAGTACGCTTGGGCGACACGGTAGGTATTGACTTGCACCTGAACTGTGTCTTCGATGGCGTTGCCATAACCGCCCGCCATGGCAAAGGCCAAGGGCACACGGCGTTGAAACGCCCAGTCAAAGACACGTCGATCACGCGCTTCCAAACCATCAAAACTCAACTTCAAACGGCCCAGCCTGTCACCTTCGTGTGGATCGGCACCGGCGAGGTAAATCACCAACCCTGGATCAAACTGCGTCTCCAGCGTACTCATGGCTTGATCCAAAGCCTCCAGGTAAGCGTCGTCACCGCAGCCATCGGGCAACTCCACATCCAAGTTGCTCATCTCTTTGGCGAACGGAAAATTGCGTGCGCCATGCAGAGACAGCGTGAACACATGGGGGTCATTGGCAAAAATATGCGCCGTGCCATTGCCCTGGTGCACATCCAAATCAATGATCGCCACCTTCAACGGCTGCACATGCTGGCGTGCCCATTCAGCTTGCATCAAGCGCGCGGCCACGGCGGCGTCGTTGAACACACAAAAACCACTGCCACGCTCAGCATAGGCGTGGTGTGTGCCTCCCGCTAAATTGGCCGCAATACCTTCAGCTCCAAACAAGCTGGTACGTGCGGCCATCACGGTGGCACCAGCCGAGCGACGCGAGCGCTCCACCATCGCAGGTGTCCAGGGAAATCCAATCTCGCGCTGTGCAGCGTCGCTGAGGGTGCCTGCAATCACCGACTGGATATAAGCCGGGGAATGCACCAACGCCAGCTCCCCATTGCTGGCGGGTTCAGCTGGGTTCAACACAATGTCTGGCAACTCCACGGCCAAGCGCTCACGCAGCAACGCGTACTTGGCCATTGGGAAGCGGTGGCCGGGTGGCAAGGGCAACACAAACTGGTCGGAATAAAAAGCACGCATCGACGTTTTGATCACAAGAGAGATGGCCGCCATTGTGGCCAATCTCCACGCCCATCAAGATTTAGAACGTCACCTCTAAACATGTCAAAGTGACTTGCAAAACCCAGGGATAACCCTAAACTTCAACCCATGCTGCACTGCAACATATTTCCAACCTCAACCCTCTGGAGTCACCCCATGCTGAATGCTGAACAAGTCATCGCCACCAACAAAGCTAACCTGAACAACCTGTTCAGCCTGACCAACCAAGCCTTCGCTGGCGTGGAAAAACTGGTTGAACTCAACCTGACCGCTGCTCGCGCCGCCATGTCTGAATCTGCTGACCACGCCAAAGCCGTGTTGAGCGTGAAAGACGCGCAAGAGCTGTTGGCCCTGCAAGCTGGTTTGATCCAGCCCTTGGCTGAAAAATCTGCTGCTTACAGCCGCCACATTTATGACATCGCCTCCAGCACAAGCGCTGACCTGAGCAAGGCCATTGAAGCCAAAGCCACAGAAGGTCAACAAGCTGTGTTGGGTTACATCGACGCTGCTTTGAAAAACGCACCTGCTGGCTCTGAGTCAGCCGTGGCCTTCTTCAAGCAAGCCGTGACCGCCAGCAACAACGCTGTGGAATCGGTTCAAAAAGTTGTCAAACAAGCCACTGACCTGGCTGAAACCAATCTGCAAGCCGTCACCGACACGGCTGTGAAAGCCACGAAAACCGCTACCAAAAAGCGTTAATTCGTCAACGATTGTCTCCTCGGATCCTTTCGTCACCATCGGGTGCAGGGATCCCTTCAAGGGCTCGCCGCAAGGCGGGCCCCTTTTTTTATGGCATGGCCAATGCGGCACGCAGTTTGGGCAGCGCCTGCAACATGGCAGCTCGTCCAGCTTCAATCGAACGCCTGCGGGCGCTGAATTCGGCGCTGCCCACATTGGCCAAAGCGGGGCGCACCACCAAATCGGCCTCACGCAGTTCAAAGGCATTGATGCTCTTGCCCATGATGGTGAAGGTCTGTAACAAGATTTGAAAAATATCGCCGGTTTTGCCGCTTTCTGGCGCACTTGAAATATCCACGGCCAAGACATACTCGGCCCCCATCTGGCGCGCATAACGCACCGGCACGGGTGATACCAAACCACCATCGACATACTCGCGGGTACCGATGCGCACCGGCTCAAACACCGACGGCACCGAGCTCGACGCACGCACCGCAGTGCCCACGTCGCCACGCTGAAACAACACCCCCTGCCCCGAGTGCAGATCGGTCGCCACGATGCCCAGCGGCATTTTGAAATCTTCAATCCGTCGCCCACCGGTTTGGGCGTTGACATAGCGCGCCAGTGCATCGCCGCGCATCATGCCGCGGCCAAGCAAGGGCACGGTCCAGTCGGTGATGGTCGCCTCCTCCATCGTCTCGGCCACCGTCTGCATCTGTGCGCCCGTTTTGCCGCTCGCATACAAAGCAGCCACCACACTGCCCGCCGACGTCCCCACCACCAAATCAGCCTTGATGCCCGCCTCTTCCAACACTTGCAACACCCCCACATGGGCAAACCCTCGTGCAGCGCCCCCACCCAATGCCAACCCCAAGCGCGGAGGACGTTTGGGCGCTGGTGCCTCCACCGACGGAGCACTGGCTCCGCCCTGAGAGTCCCCCACCGGCGCCACGGGTCCAGAGGTGGTGCAAGCCGCTAGAGCCAACACGCACAGCGCGCACATGCTGCGGCGCAAAGCAGGGAAAAGTGCGTGGGAAAAAGTAAACAAAGAAGCCATCAAACGTTTCAGTTGCATGCAAAGAGTGGCCGATTGTCCCGGATGCCGCACTTGGCTGATAATTGACGTTAACGTAAACGTCAATCATCAAACATCAACCCTTTAAGCAGGAGATCACTCATGGACATCAACGGCAAAGTATTCATCGTCACAGGCGGCGCATCGGGCTTGGGCGAAGGCACAGCACGCGCTTTGGCGGCACGTGGCGGCAAAGTGGTCATCGCCGACATGCAAAGCGACAAGGGAGAAGCCGTGGCCCAAGACATAGGTGGTGCGTTTGTCAAATGCGATGTCAGCAGTGAAGCCGACGGCCAGGCCGTGGTGGCCAAAGCCGTGTCCATGGGCAAGCTGATGGGCCTGGTCAACTGCGCAGGCATTGCACCTGCGGAGAAAACCGTGGGCAAAAACGGCGCGCACAGTTTGAGCGTCTACACAAAAACCATCATGGTCAACTTGGTGGGCAGCTTCAACATGATTCGTTTAGCCGCCGAGGCCATGTGCCACAACGAGCCCGAAGCCACTGGGGAGCGCGGTGTGTTGATCTCCACCGCCTCGGTCGCTGCCTATGACGGGCAAATTGGCCAAGCGGCTTACAGCGCGTCCAAGGGCGGCGTGGTGGGTATGACCTTGCCCATCGCACGCGACCTGGCCCGCAACGGCATTCGCAACATGACCATCGCACCCGGCATCTTTGGCACCCCTATGTTGTTTGGCATGCCCCAGGAAGTACAAGACGCGCTGGCAGCTGGCGTGCCCTTCCCGTCGCGCTTGGGCACCCCTCAGGACTACGCCAAACTGGCGCTGCATATTTTTGAAAACGACATGCTCAACGGGGAAGTGATCCGTTTGGACGGCGCCATCCGCTTGGCACCGAAGTAACGTCAACAAGTCCATGCAAAGGGTGGAGCCTAAAATCAGGCTTCACCCTTTTTTCACATGGCCATTCCACAATCCTTCATCCAAGAACTTCTCGCACGCGTTGACGTGGTCGAGGTGGTCGGCCGCTATGTGCAGCTGAAAAAGGGCGGCGCCAACTTCATGGGTTTGTGCCCCTTCCACGGCGAGAAATCGCCCTCTTTCTCGGTCAGTCCAGCCAAACAGTTCTTCCACTGCTTTGGCTGTGGCAAAAACGGCAACGCGATTGGCTTCTTGATGGAGCACGCCGGCATGAACTTTGTCGAAGCCGTCAAAGACCTGGCCCAAGGCGTGGGTCTGCAAGTGCCCGAAGAAGACATTTCGCCCCAAGACCGCGAGCGCGCCGCCCAACAGCGCGAGAAACAAGCCACGCTCACCGACGTGCTGGAAAAGGCGGGCGAAGCCTATCGCAAGCACCTCAAGTCGTCGCCCAAAGCCGTGGAATACCTCAAAGGGCGCGGCCTGAGCGGCGAAATCGCCAAACAATTTGGCCTCGGCTATGCCCCCGAAGGCTGGCGCAGCTTGGCCAGTGTGTTCCCCGATTACCAAGACCCGCTGCTGGCCGAAAGTGGCCTAGTCATCGTGAACCAAGAAGACGGCCAAGACGAGAAACGTTATGACCGTTTCCGGGATCGCGTGATGTTCCCGATTCGCAACGTCAAAGGTGAATGCATTGGTTTTGGCGGTCGAGTGCTGGGCGAAGGCACCCCCAAGTACCTCAACTCGCCCGAAACCCCCGTGTTCAGCAAAGGCCGCGAACTCTACGGCCTGTTTGAAGCCCGTCATGCCTTACGCGATGCAGGCTATGTGTTGGTGACCGAAGGCTACATGGACGTGGTGGCCCTGGCCCAGCTGGGCTTTCCCAATGCCGTGGCCACACTGGGCACCGCGTGTACCGCGGACCATGTGCAAAAACTCTTTCGCTTCACCGATGCGGTGGTCTTCAGCTTTGATGGCGACAGTGCCGGACGGCGTGCCGCACGCAAAGCCCTGGACGGCGCCCTGCCCTACGCCAGCGACGTGCGCAGTGTGAAGTTTTTGTTCCTGCCGGCAGAGCACGACCCCGACAGCTACATCCGCGAATTCGGCAAAGAGGGCTTTGCCCACTGCGTGACCGAAGCCATGCCGCTGAGCCGCTTTTTGATTGAGGTGGCACGCGAAGGCTGCGACCTGCACACGGCGGAGGGCCGCGCCCACATGGCCAGCAATGCCAAGCCCCTGTGGATGGCGCTGCCTGAGGGCGCACTCAAACGACAGTTGCTGGGCGAAATTGCCAGCTTGGCCGACCTGGGTACCCACGAGCTGCAAGAGCTTTGGCTGCCAACCCCAGTGGCTGCACCCGCTGCACGCTCTGGTAGCTTTCAAAAATCCAAAGACTACCGCCCGCGCGAACGCGCTCCGCAAAGCTGGAGGCGCAGCAACACACGTCAAATTCCAGCGGGTCGCGCTGACCACGCGGCACGGGTGTTGCTGTCCGACATGTCCATCTGGGAAGACCTCTCCAGCGAAGACCACAACCTGCTGTGCGACCTCGCTCCGCCCCATGGCCCCTTGTTTGCGTGGCTCGACCACCAACACCATGAACACGGCAGCCAACCCTGGGGAGCCTTGCGCGAAGGCTTGCGCGGGCACGAGTCTGAAGACTTGGCCGTGCGAGTCATGGCCACCGCCTTCACCCCTGTGCTTGATGAAGATGGCAACTTGCCCAAAGATGCCCCCACGCCCGAAGCTTTGGCCCATGAAGCGCAGATGGAACTGCGCGGCATGCTCAACCGCATGCTGATTGAGAGCCTCAAAGCGCAAGAAACCGAAGCAATTGCAGCCGCCAAAGACGATCCGACCGCCCTACAGCGCTACCGCAGCCTGCAAATGCGTCGCCGCCAACTCGAATCAGCGCAACTCGCCTCACAAGAAACTTAAGAGACAAAGCGCCTGTTGGCGCGGCATCCCCCCGCTCGTTGGGTATAATCCAACTTTCTCGGCAAGAGCGACAGCAACACCTCCGGACCGGCCAAACGTGACACACAGCGCACGACTCGCCAAATTACCGCAAGGACTGCATACCAAATGTTCGCCCATCCCCCTTGCCTTTGAAACCCACTGCCCCCATTTTTTACCTGCACCGGGTTGCGTGGTGCTGTGTATTTGTTTCTTTGATGTCTAGGAGTTTCCATGCCCGCTGACCACAAGTCCAAGAAGCCTGCCCCCAAAGTGGCCAAAACGGTAGCCAAACCAGCAGCCAAAACGACAGCCAAACCTGTCGTCAAAACTGCGGCGAAACCTGCCGTCAAAGCCGCCGCCAAGGCAGTTACCCAGAGCACCACAAAACCCGTTGCGAAATCTGCTGCCAAAACAGCAACTCAGCCTGCCACGAAAGCCAAACCAGTGCCCGCATCCAAAGCCAAAGCTGACGCCAAACCCGTCGTCGTCAAATCCATCCCCAAAGCACCCAAGGCCAAAGTCGAAGAACCGAAAAAGAAAGCAGCTGCCGTAGAAGGCAAAGCACCCAAAGCTGCCGCCAAAAAAACAGGCAAAGC
The DNA here is from genome assembly GCF_002778315.1 of Limnohabitans sp. JirII-31. Lineage (GTDB taxonomy): Bacteria > Pseudomonadota > Gammaproteobacteria > Burkholderiales > Burkholderiaceae_C > Limnohabitans. The sequence goes on from NZ_NESA01000006.1 coordinate 118,844, forward strand.
CAAAGCCGGTAAGTCTGTGCTCGACGAAGACATGAGCGACATCGAGGCTGACCTCGAAGTCGAAGAAGTGGCAACGACCGAAAAGGTCAAACCCCTGCGCATGAAAATCAGCAAGGCCAAAGAACGCGCCTTGATGAAAGAGTTTGGTCTTGACGAGACCGTGCTGTCTGAAGAAGACATGCAAAAACGCCGTCAGCGCCTGAAAACCCTGATCAAGCTGGGCAAAACACGCGGCTACCTGACCCATGGCGAAATCTCCGACCACTTGCCCGACAAGTTGGTCGATGCCGAAACCCTGGAAGTTGTGATCTCCATGTTGAACGACATGGGCGTGGCGGTGTACGAACACACCCCTGACGCAGAAACCCTGCTGCTCAACAACAACACCCCCACCGCAGCCACCGAAGAAGAAGCCGAAGAAGAAGCCGAAGCCGCCCTGTCCACCGTGGACAGCGAATTCGGGCGCACCACCGATCCCGTGCGCATGTACATGCGCGAAATGGGCACGGTGGAGTTGTTGACGCGCGAAGGCGAAATTGAAATTGCCAAGCGCATCGAAGGCGGCTTGATGGACATGATGCAAGCCATCAGCGGTTCACCAGCCACCATCGCAGCCATTTTGGAAATGGCCAACGACATCCGTGAAAACAAGGTGGTGATCTCCACCGTGGTGGACGGCTTCAACAACCTCAACGAAGCCGACGACTATGTGGCCGAAGAAGACTTTGACGAGTTCGATGAAGCCGACGACGACGATGGCAAAGGCGGCTCCAAAGCCCTGACCAAGAAGCTTGAAGAACTCAAGAACCAAGCCTTGGAACACTTTGACCGCATGTCCTCGCTGTTTGAAAAACTGCGCAAGATCTACGACAAAGAAGGCTATGGCACACCCGCCTACGAAAAAGCACAAACGGCCCTGACCTTGGAGCTGATGACCATCCGCTTCACCGCCAAGACCATTGAAAAACTGTGCGAAATGGTGCGTGGCCAAGTCGACGAAGTGCGTAAAAAAGAACGCGAACTGCGCCGCATCATCGTGGACAAATGTGGCATGCCACAAGCCACCTTCGTCAAAGACTTCCCACCCAACCTGCTCAACTTGAAGTGGGTCGAAAAACAAGCCGCTGCGGGCAAGCCTTGGTCAGCCACCATGGGCCGCAACATTCCACCGATTCAAGAACTGCAACAAAAATTGATGGACTTGCAGTCGCGCGTGGTCGTGCCCCTGGAACGACTGAAAGACATCAACAAACGCATGAACGAAGGCGAGCGTAACTCGCGCAACGCCAAGAAAGAAATGATCGAGGCCAACTTGCGCCTCGTGATCTCGATCGCCAAAAAGTACACCAACCGTGGCTTGCAGTTCCTCGACTTGATCCAAGAAGGCAACATCGGCTTGATGAAGGCCGTCGACAAGTTTGAATACCGCCGTGGTTACAAGTTCTCCACCTACGCCACTTGGTGGATCCGTCAGGCCATCACCCGTTCCATTGCTGACCAGGCGCGCACCATCCGCATCCCGGTCCACATGATCGAGACCATCAACAAGATGAACCGCATCAGCCGCCAACACTTGCAAGAGTTTGGCTTTGAGCCTGATGCCAGCGTCTTGGCTGAGAAGATGGAAATTCCAGAAGACAAGATCCGCAAGATCATGAAGATCGCCAAAGAGCCGATCTCGATGGAAACCCCCATCGGCGACGATGACGACAGCCACTTGGGCGACTTCATCGAAGACAGCGTCAACACCGCCCCCATCGAAGCCGCCATGCAAGCGGGCTTGCGCGATGTGGTCAAAGACATCTTGGACGGCCTCACCCCACGCGAAGCCAAAGTGCTGCGCATGCGTTTCGGCATCGAGATGACCAGCGACCACACGCTGGAAGAAGTGGGCAAGCAGTTTGACGTCACGCGCGAACGCATCCGTCAAATCGAAGCCAAGGCTTTGCGCAAACTCAAGCACCCCAGCCGCAGCGACAAACTGCGCAGCTTCATCGACACCATCTAAGCCTGAGCCTCCCAACCATGCGTTGGGACCCCACATAACCCCCGTAAGCGGCCAACGCTTGCGGGGGTTTTTAATTGATGCAGCGCTACTTGGTGGTCATCACCACAAAGGCTCTATCTTGAACCATCAAGTGTCTGATCCGCTTCTAACAACTCTGAATCGACCTCTTATAAATATCAGCGCGCGATGTCAGCGTGCTTATCCCCGCGTGCGTGGGGGAACTACCATGTCTTGTGTTTTGATCGCGTTGGTGTAGGGCCTATCCCCGCGTGCGCGGGGGAACCCTAGGCATACGCTATACGGTGGAGGGCTGGACGGGCCTATCCCCGCGTGCGCGGGGGAACCACAATGCCGTCCACGCCGCCTTCACCTTTGAAGGGCCTATCCCCGCGTGCGCGGGGGAACCGTGCCTCTCGTCGCGCGCTGGCCAGACATCTGGGGCCTATCCCCGCGTGCGCGGGGGAACCGCCATCCTCTTTTCTCGCAAAACGCTTTACCCGGGCCTATCCCCGCGTGCGCGGGGGAACCTATTTGAGGAGCCGCGACTTAGACGCCATCAAGGGCCTATCCCCGCGTGCGCGGGGGAACCGCTTTGATCAATTCAGCTCGAACTAATTCAAGGGGCCTATCCCCGCGTGCGCGGGGGAACCTGACGCGCAAGTTTGCAACATCCCGCCACATGGGGCCTATCCCCGCGTGCGCGGGGGAACCAACGTCATGTCGATCAGCGGGTCCAGCAGCTCGGGCCTATCCCCGCGTGCGCGGGGGAACCTGTCGCGCAGTCATTTCAGCGCATGACCGAAAGGGCCTATCCCCGCGTGCGCGGGGGAACCCTACCTTCATGCTGAAGCTAGGCCTTCGCCCGCGGCCTATCCCCGCGTGCGCGGGGGAACCGCGCCGGGCATGTCTGTCAATCGCTTTCTCAAGGGCCTATCCCCGCGTGCGCGGGGGAACCAGGGTAGTTGCGTTGTTCGTCGCAAACAAGTAGGGCCTATCCCCGCGTGCGCGGGGGAACCTTCCCATTGCCATCATGCCGAGGCTCACGGCTGGGCCTATCCCCGCGTGCGCGGGGGAACCGGTCTCGTCTCGGCTTTTCTAGCGGCTCGTCTGGGCCTATCCCCGCGTGCGCGGGGGAACCTTGGCTTTGACGGTGTACGACGCCCAAGCCGTGGGCCTATCCCCGCGTGCGCGGGGGAACCACCACGTCCACCGGGAAAAGCGACACGGTGCCGGGCCTATCCCCGCGTGCGCGGGGGAACCGCTCCAAATTGACCTTGCGCCGCAAAGTCATAGGGCCTATCCCCGCGTGCGCGGGGGAACCCCTTATCAGGCATATCAACGTCATAAACATCAGGGCCTATCCCCGCGTGCGCGGGGGAACCACGCCACTGTCTGGCTGGTATCCACAGTGTAGGGGCCTATCCCCGCGTGCGCGGGGGAACCTGTCAATTGCCACCCCCGCTGACAGTGAACACGGGCCTATCCCCGCGTGCGCGGGGGAACCTCGCTGGTGCCAGCCTCGGCCTCTTGCCAGAGGGGCCTATCCCCGCGTGCGCGGGGGAACCGTGAGCGGTACCGCTCAAGCGAGGTGTGCCGACGGCCTATCCCCGCGTGCGCGGGGGAACCCTGATAACACGTTGAGCATTTACAAATCAGTGGGGCCTATCCCCGCGTGCGCGGGGGAACCATCAGGTCAATCGATCAATCAGGACGCGCCGTGGGCCTATCCCCGCGTGCGCGGGGGAACCAGCGTGTGGGCCACTGTGCGGTGTTAGTTTGGGGGCCTATCCCCGCGTGCGCGGGGGAACCAGTGCGCAGACCGATATTCAGGCGTGGCGGCAGGGCCTATCCCCGCGTGCGCGGGGGAACCCATATCGCGGTAGCGCAAAAGGCTGACTGCCAGGGCCTATCCCCGCGTGCGCGGGGGAACCGGGGCCACCACCTCGTAGGTGATGTCGGTGAAGGGCCTATCCCCGCGTGCGCGGGGGAACCAATCTCGGGTGGTGGTTGGCATGCCCGCAAAGGGGCCTATCCCCGCGTGCGCGGGGGAACCTCTCGTGAATGCTAGGGGTTTCCCCTCAAGGAGGGCCTATCCCCGCGTGCGCGGGGGAACCCCCAGGTATGGGCGAATGAGCGCACGGTCTACGGGCCTATCCCCGCGTGCGCGGGGGAACCCTCCATGGTGCGGGCCTGCACCATAAGGGCGCGGGCCTATCCCCGCGTGCGCGGGGGAACCTTATTTCCTGCATCGTCTTCGGTAATCACGACGGGCCTATCCCCGCGTGCGCGGGGGAACCCTTTGCAGACAATGCAGAGTCTGCCTATATCCGGGCCTATCCCCGCGTGCGCGGGGGAACCTCTAGATCGCAAGTCATTGATCCAGAAATAAATTTCACTATTTCGATTCAGTTTTTAAAGAGCAGTTGGGCCTAAACCCCAGCACGGGCAATCCACATGCCATCCAATTCAAACAATGTTTTGACTGGCGTCCCTAAATGAGCAAGCCCCACACCACCAGTGGCTTCTCTTTCTCGCCAGATCATGACAATGCTCCCCCGTGGCTCAACACCATGCCACTGAGTCATCACACTCCACACTCGTTCTCGCACACCTTTGCTCATGCGCGGACTGACATAAGTGCAGGGAGCCACCTCTAACATCACAGACGCCAAAAACCCACGAAAGCGATCTGTCACATCACGAGTCACTATCGTTACCAGAGCCATGAGCTACCTCGTCCATGCGTAGTACTTGTTTGATCCGATCAATCATTGATGGAATGACCGACTCCTTGCGAAAGACCCGCGCTGCTTCACGCCGAACCACTCGATCCATCAGTTCGCCAGATTTCTCGCTTTGATTAACTGCCGAAAACGCAATCGTTAGTGTGATGTGGTCACGATACAAGTCTGCGATATCCAGCACAAAGGCTTGTCCTGAGTCTTCGTGAATAAAACCAAGTTGTGGAATCGCAGCCACCGCTTGCACAGCAATAGCCGCTGCAGCTTGCACGGCTGTGGCGGCATGGTTGATCGCTTGATTGGGCAGATCGTCTGCTTCCGGGTTGGCCCGATCAAAGTGCCGCCCCTTCCAGTCAATGCCAAACCTTTCAGCCATTAGTCGGTAAGTTGCTTTGACTCGGCTGCCCTCAATGCCGCGCAATGTGTCTAAGTCGCGGTGCGGCAAAACTTCACCAAGACGCAGCGCATACATGTGGCGGGCCACACTGATACGCCGTCTTGGATTACCCCACAACTCTGCTTGCCTTCGAGCAATGTCTGACCTATCCGGCATCATGGGTGGTGCGGTGTAACTGCGCACGCCATCCATACCAACAGCCGCCATTAGGGTGCCGTGCCTTGCCAATAGTCGCAAAGCATCGTGCGTGACACTGCTACCCGGTCCCAACAAGATCATCGACACGGCTTGATGTGGAATCTGGTCAAACGTGGGCGTCAACGTGTCCTTATTGCGTGCAAAGTGCAAGCAACCATTGACCACGCACAACTCGCCACGCTCTAGCCAGATCAGGCCATGTCTATCGGCATGCGGCACCCGCGCTGTTTCAAGACCTAAGCGCCCTTTAAGCATCGTCAGTCCTAGGTTGCGGCGGCGGGTTTAAGCAATAGCATGCCAAACCCAAAGGCACGGTGTCGACCAATGCCCCGCGAGATAAGTGCCGCAAATGCATCACTGTCACGAACTTGCAGCACCCCCGTGAATACGGCGGCAGGACCTTGCACTGGCCGCTTGGGGCGATTGCCCTTGGCGTGGGGAGCAGCGCGACGCACTACCGTGCTAAGACTGAACTCGGTCATACGAACTTCATGCAAATCAGTGGCGTTTTGAAACTGTCTCTTGAGCCAATCGGCATATACCGCCTCACGCGACAAAACGGCATCGGGCATGCGTTGAGCTGCTGACAAAAATGCATCCAACTCTTTGTCATCTTTGCGGACCACGGGGCGCACGCGTACCTCAAACGACAGCAACTGCCCGACCTTCCAGCTTTGCGGGAATGGACGAATGAGTAAGCCGGGAGATTGTGCTTTTACATCAAGGCCCAGCATGTCAGCCACTTCGGGGGTAGCCATGGTTACAGCTGAACGCATGGCTTCAGCCTTCGCGGTGTAGGCCAGCAGGCCCTGACCAGTACGGTAGCTAAAAGGCTTAGGAGCCGATTCACCAAATGCCGCCTTGAGTGCCGCATGGAATGCGTATCCCAAATCACCCTGCCCCCGATCTGGGACCAAGCCTTGCCGTTGAGCCCAAGGCACTAGACGGTTTAAGTTAGGGCGCAAGTGAATCAAATGAAGGTCTTGACTCATACAACCTCCTGGTGAGCGGGGCTAAGAAGTGCGAAACGCAACAGCCCCTCACGCACAGGACGCCAGCCACCGTGGACGCCGCTGGTCCAGTTACGTTCATCGCACACGTCCAAGCTTCGATCTTGTTGGCCCAGTAGGTGGCCTTCGCCGTCTGGCCATTGCGCACGAACATCGCCTAGCAAAGCGGGCTCTGCCAATTGCAATGCACTCAACATATTGTCAGCCTCAACCCAACCCGCCATCAAGCGGTCTGTGGGCAAACAATTCTTGCGCCCAACAAACAATGGCCGTGCAGGCTTATCGAGCGCAGCAGCCAACTCGTCCAAGGTCGGCGATTCATCGGCAGACTGGAGGCGCAAGGCAACCAATACGTTCATGTCTGCGTGGTAGTGGCGGTAACGCAGGTGTGGTCCTGTGTAAGTACCAGCCCCACCAGCCCGTTCTTCAACCAAACCTCTTGTCGTCCAGCCCTTGTCGTTGGCCTGAAGCTGCGCAGTCTGAAAATCCACCAAGCGTTGCCCACCTGCATCAAGCCTTGCACCCATCACCATCCGCTCTTGCAAGCGGTTGTGTTTGACGTCATCGCTACGGTCCCAGCCCAGGGCATTACCAAATAAACCAGTCACCATAGACAAGGCAGGAAAGTCACGGATGACGCCGTAGTTGTCTATCGTCTCGCCACCAAACGCAATCAAAGGCGCTCGCAACCGAATCAACAAATGCCGAGCCATCTCAGACCCCTTGCACAGCGCCGCTCACAATGCGGTCTTGCACCCACTGCGTCAAGTTAGCCAACGGCAAACGCTCTGCTCCAGGAACTTGGCAATCATCAACACTCAGAAAGCGGCGTTCGCTGGGTGCGCCATAGGCAGCATCAAGTCGTTGCAACTCGTCAGCCAATTGACCGACTGCACGCTCGCGAATCTTGTCGCCATCAGTGTTCAATGCATTTTGAAATGCGCCCGCCAAACTGCGAGGCTGCCAATCACCCGCCTCCACCAGCATCAGCTTGGCCCATTCGAACGGTGCAGTACTGCCACGTTTAGCACCAGGGCTGACCGTGGCAATCAAATGCAACAAATGGTGCACAACCTTAGCAGCCAATTCACGCTGATCTGCACTGACCTTGAAGCAGTCTTCTATCTTCACGCCTTCTAGGTTGGCCACCAACTGCGGCACATCCACCACCACGTATCCGTAATAAAGCCCAGAGGCCAACTCAGTGTCAAAGATGCCAGCAGAGCCAAGCTCACCCGACTCTCGCAGCAAATCATCGACAACAGTGAAGTAGTCGTTTTCTACCTGAGCTTCATGAACGGTGAAAGCATGAGCCACATACACAGCGGCATCGCGGCTGGTCAACACATCAGACGTGACCATGCGGCCAAACAAAGCAGACTCCAAGCCGCTACCCAGTTTCATAGCTTCGATATTTTTCTTCTCGTCTTTTTCTTTCAACCACGCAGCAACAGCTTCTTTCAAGGCTTTGATCTCAGTGTGTTCTTGACCGAGAGCAACACACTTGGCAATTAGGTAGTCGCGTTCAGCTTTGCCAAGTAAAACGGCTTGCCCTGTGCTTAACGCATCTTCACCTTGTGGACTCTTACCTGCTTTATCCAAAAATCCTGCATTGCGCATACCTTCGACTGCGGCCTGTGCCAACGCTTCGGTCATACCTTGAGCAATCATCATGTCGCGCATTTGTCGGGGCAGTTCACGCGAGCGAATAGCCATAGGCACGCCAAGACTAGATAGTGAAAACACATCATCTGCAACGCGCCAGTGACGCTTCAGGCACTGCGAAGAAATGCGTGTGCGAATGGCGTTGCCATAAGGCAAGCGCTTGGCCAAACCAGCATCGTCGCGGTTAAGTAATGCTGCGGGGTAGTTGTGCAGCGTGTGAATTTGGATGAAACGGGGCAGCGTTGTCATGATGAATGTCCTTGTTGAAGTAGTTCGGAATTGAGTTATTTGGACCGCGCGATGGCGCTGAAGTAATCACCAGCAATGCGAAGTCGCAGAGCTTCTGCGTCCTCTTGAAGTGCGGGTTCCTTGGCGTCGTTCTTGTGAATGAGCTGACTCAGGTCGTACCAGTTAGGCTTGACCTGTTTGCTGGCCAATAAACGCAATAAACGCGGCACGATTTGCAAGAAGGCATCGCCACGTGAAACCAATAATTTAGTGACGCGCGCCTCGGCAACCCCGGCCTTAGCCAGTTGGATGCCAATACGTTCCTTACTGTCATGCCTTGCCAACGCCATGCCGTGCGCCACCAAAGCCCAACGCTTCCATGTGGTGGTGTGCCATGTATCTGGTGACAACCCTGCCTCAATCAACGCCCGAGACAAAGCGGCGATTTGATGAGGCCGCATGGCTTGTGGGTCTAGCCGCGCCAGCGCAGCGCGGGTGCCCGGATCGGCGCGGTCAATAAAGCCTGCGAGCTTGCCAATAGGATTGCCCGCAGTAGTTACAGGTGCAGGCAATGCTTGCTCTGTATCAGGCTCTGAAAGTTCAAGTGTGCTCATGGGTCTCCTCGTCAGATGGTGTGAGTGGGTTTGATTTTTTGAATTTCAGAGCGTTGGCTAGAGCAGGTAATTTGTTACCTCGCATCATTGAGTGCAAGCGGCCAAGTGCTGAGGATTGCGCGCGATAACGAAGTTGACCGTTGCGCGGGCCAGCAACGAAAGCAGATTGCAAGACTCGCTCTGCACGCGTGGCCAAAGCCAAAAGCCATTGATTGCGTACTGCTTCGCGATCATCTGCTTCGATTTCGCTCATCAGTTCAGGGAAAAACTGTGCGTCGCATAGGGCTTCGAAAGGCTGCGCGAAAGCACTGGCGCGATCTTTGGCTGCATCGTTAGCCTCTTTGTCTTTACCACTGTCATCTTTAGCACCGTTACCAAACAAGACCGCTAAAGCAGCCCAAAGCATTTTTCGAACCTCTCCAATTGCAGCTATACGTTCATCGGCCAACTTTGCCAAGTCATCCGTGTGCTTTGTTAGCAAGGCCTGTCGTACTTTCTTAGAAATAGGAATACGTCTTTCGTGATAGCCCTCCGTCTTTCCTTGTCCACGAGCCACGCCTTGAGCGATCAAACAAACACCTTCTGTGTCGTCGGTCGACAACCAAGTCTGTGCCAAGGACTTGGTGTACTTTGAGCCTAACAAAAGCTCTGTTGCCAATTTGTAATCAAAGCCGCGAGCGCCGATGGTCAACGCCTTTGCAGCAGAAGTTTCCACGGGCATCCATGGATCGCCCGTAACACCGTTGAGTTCTTTCGCCGCAATACGAGCCACTTTGCTACCTATGACGTGAGCATTTAGTCCATCACCCTGAGTCAATCTCACACGCCGGCAAATTTCGATATACCAAGGGTCAAGACTTGCAAATGACAAGCTATTTCCGCCATCCCATGGAATGATCCACACTAACGCGTGACCGTCAACACTTGAAAATCCAAACGATTCTGTTGCGACTTCTCTAGAGCCAAAAACAGCATCTAAGTCTCGTATCCACCGTGATCCCCAACCCCCATTCGGATGGATGCCAACACCACACCTGTTGGCAAAACCGCCATTCATCCGAGAAACACCGTAGTTTCCTGAACCTAAAAAACCCTCTTGAGTTTGCAAACTAACCAAGGCATAGACCCACTCTTCATGTGTACAGCGCAACATCCGTGCAGCCTTCAAATCATGATTTTTTGAAGTCACCAGCATGTCTAACTCGTCTGCGGCCACAAGAGAGTTCTTCCAGTCACTGATGCTTCCACTAGGTTCTGGTGCTTGCATAAAAGCAGGTCTACTCACCGGGCTGATCAGGCACCAAGCAGCGCCATCCGGGTCATCGGGCGTAAGCGCCAGTAATGCAGCACGCCATTGCGAGGCTGTACCAAAAGGCTCTGTGCGCCCGGATCGGTGCAAGGCAATAGCGGCCAACTGAACCAAAAAAGCATGCCATGGGTGACGTTGATGCGGGCGCAGCGCAGGAAAGTCCCGCACATGGTCTTGGGCCATAGCTATGAACAACTCTGGCAATGTGGTTGCCATACGCTTGCCCGTATCGGTTCGTCGGTAATGCAGGATTTGCTCATCAAGCAAATTGCCAAACAGCTTTTGCTCAGCATTGGGCTCACTGTTTTTTAGATTCATGGATTTGCTCCGGTCGTGGGTTCGGTGATGCGCTCAAGCCCCAAGCGGCTGTAGCGATAGGCGGCTGCGCCCAATGTGAAAGTGAAGCTGCCTTCGCGGCAAGTGGTTTGAACCATCGGCTGGGTATCAGGCGACACATCTTTAGGCCACATGTGGTGACGCACAGGCAACTGACACACTGGCTGATCAAATGGTCCAGGCATAGCTGGATCGAATGTCAAGAGATAGTCGGCAGCTCCGAGACGGCTAGAAATTTTGAACTCGGCATCCGAAAATCTAAGTTCATTACCTGCTTCGTCAATAAAAGGACTTTCGAACTGCAACTGACTCAGTTTGGCAATCACACGCTCTGCTTGAGTCTTTCCATCCACCGCCTGACCGTGCTCTTTCCAAGGCTCTCCTAGCTCTTCTTCGATTGCACTCAGTGCATCGGAATGCGTCGCCCACTCAACCAATTCGCGGTTATCTTTTGGAATAAGGTGACTGTCTGCACCACTGATAAGTCGTCGCGTTGCTTCAAGAATTCGCAAGTCCGTATAAATGCCCCCGCCGTTGTGAAATCGCCCCAAACCATGGCGTGATTTTTTGAGGCACCCCTCTAAGCTGTGACCGGCAGGCAACAGCACCACGGCTTTGGCTTGTCTATAGCTTTCAGGTCGCTCCTCAGGGGCTCTCTCATGTCGGTGCAAGCGGCCCACGCGCTGCAATAGCACGTCCATGGGGCACAAGTCGGTGATCAGCAAGTCCGCGTCAATGTCTAAGCTTTGCTCCAACGTTTGCGTTCCCACGACGATGCATGCTTGCAAGCGTTTGGTACGGTGCTTGCCGATCTGTTGCTCTACCGCTGCGTCCAGCTTGGGACGGTCTTCACGGCTGTAGCGGCTGTGATGCACAGTGGCGATGCCGTTGATATTGAACAGCACTTCTTGCAAGTCATTTTTCTGAGCCATGTTTTCTATGGCGAGAAATGTGGCCAATGCAGTAGGTACTGTGTTGCGAATCACCAGAACTTTGGCTCCTTGCTTGGCTGCATCAATCGCCAAAGTGGCAATGGCCTCAGCGTTATCGATACAGTCGTTGACTTGCCAGTGCACACGCTTGCTGCGTCCAGAGTCGGGCAATCCGTTGATTGCAGCACCATCGGTGAGTGCGGGATAAGGCTGTGCCATGGCGTCCGCCAATGTAGGCATAGGCACCGAAGGTGAGATCAGCCGCTGATAACGGTGGCGAGCGCTAGAACCCAAGGTCGCAGAAAGCAAAAGCGCATGACCACCAGCGCTCAAATGCGCTTTGAGCAAATGCGCCAACAGCGTGGCCATGTAGGCATCCGAGGCGTGCACCTCATCAACCACCAAAAGGCTTCGCGACAGCAGACTGTGCCGCATGTGTGCGTGTCGAACTTGCAAAGCACCCAACAGCGCTTGGTCGATCGTGCCCACCGCCAACGGTGCAGCCAAAAAGCGTTTACTGGATTCAGCGGCCCAGCGGGTGTGGGCTTTTTGATCGGCTGGATGATCTGCCCACAGCACTTTGAAATCAGGTAATTTTTCAACGCTATGTCCATCAGCGCTTTCATAGCCAGCCAGTGCACGCACCACCAACGGGGGGGGCTGCCCTGTGTCTTGCCATAAGTTGGCAGCGAATTGCAGCGTGCGGTTGTATAGCTGGGTTGCTGCTACGCGGGTGGGTAATGCGAAGTACAAGCCATCCACTTGGCCCGCTTGGAAAAGCTGCGCAAAGCGCCATAAGGCAGCTTCCGTTTTTCCGCTACCCGTTTCGGACTCCAAAATCAGCAATGGCCCTAAACCTGGCTGCGCCATCTTGGCTTGAATAGGTCGCGGTGACGGTACGTTAAAAATCGCGGAAAAATTGGGTGTGCTGGGCAATACACGTCGCCACTGTGTGGGATCAAAACCAATTTTTTGCACTGCTTCGCAAGCGCACTGCCAAACCCATTGATTGCGGTCTTCGCCTGCTTCGGCATAAGGGAAGAAACGCGTATCCGATCCCAGCCAATCGGCAAACTGCACCAAGCCTGCGAACAAATGCGCGAACTGTGGACTGTCCGGTAATGTTGAGCCTGCATCAAATGCAGGAGCGAACCATTTCTTCAAACATTGCCCGATGTCGCACAAAGTAGCCTGCGGGTCGTAACGCACTTGACCGTCACAGACAACCGGACGCCAAATTCTGCGATCAATCAAGCTCGAGTCTTCTACCGGACGTCCGTGATGACTGATGGAGGCTCGCCACAGACTCATGCATGCCGATCCCCAGTCATCCATTTCATCCACAGGCAACTGGGTGAGCAAATTTTCTTCGCTGAATAGGTACAGAGCTTCGTTGGTATGCCCAGCAGGGGCAGGCCAGCCCGGTGGTATTGGTTGCGATGTGGATCGCCAGCGCTTAGATTGAAAGCCTGCATTGGCCTTGCCCACATCGTGCAAGAACGCCAGCGCAGCGAGTCGCATCACATCTACATCGGATAGCTGTCGACCTGCTACAGACGCCATGGCACGGCGGATGCAATTGACCTGAGCAACGGCATAAAAACAAGCTGCGACATCCAGCATATGAAAAATCAGCGAATGACTTTCACCCTTCTGATTTAGTTTGCCCCAAGCCACCATGCGAACCCTCCTGCGGGAAAGCATAGTTCATATTTTGATAATTTATGTATTAATTTTAGTTAGTTTAAAAAACAAAATAGCTACTTAAATCTCGTGGAAATTATTGAAAAGTGATACCCGACGTATCACACCGCCTGCAACGCCAACACACCCGTCGCCGTGTTGGAAATTGGAATGTGATAGTTCTGATGCACCGTCGATACGGTTTGCCCCAAGGCACCGCGCATGGCCAACCAGTTCAACAGCTCAATGCCTTGGGTGCCGGCCTTCTCCACCAACTCGTGGATGCTGAACTGTGTGGCCCACTCAGGGTTGTTCTGCAAGCTTTGCATGAACTCCAAATCAAAGGCTTTGTTGATGTGACCGGCACGCTCACCATCGAGCTGATGGCTCAAGCCACCGGTGCCCACCACCACCACATTCAAATCGCTGTCCCAACTGCGAATGGCGTCCCCCACGGTTTGGCCGAGTTTGTAGCAGCGCTTTGCCGAAGGCAGTGGGAACTGCACGGTGTTGATGCAAATCGGCACCGTCAGCACCGGGCACACATCGTCTGGCCAAAACAACTTCAAAGGCAGCGTGAAGGCGTGATCCACCAGCATTTCCTGGCAGGTCACCACATCAAACTCTTTCTCAACCAATTGGTTGATGATGTGCCATGACAAGTCAGGCGCACCTTTGAACGGTGGCAAGGTGGGAATGCCCCAGCCTTCATCGGCGTTGTTGTATTGCGCCGCTGCTCCCACCGCAAACGTGGGCATTTTGTCGAGGAAAAAGTTCAACCCATGGTCGTTGTAAAACACCACCGCCACATCGGGCTTGGCTTTGCCCAACCATTCACGGATAGGGGGGAAACCATCAAAGAATGGTTTCCAGTACGGGTCTTGCTGCAAGCCCTTGGCAATCGCGCTGCCAATGGAAGGAATGTGTGAAGTGGCGAGACCGCCAACGATGTGTGCCATGGTGTGTGCTCCTACGTGTTATTGGTTGGCCGCTGCACGCAGCTTGGCTTTGAATTCTTCTTTGCTCATGCCGGTTTGTGCCGCGCCCAGGTCTTGCACATCCAGCCCCAAGATGCCGGCAAATTTGGCCAAGTAGTACACATTGCCACCCGCAGCAATCAAGCCCAGCACATTGCGTGTGCGAATGGCATCGGCTTGTTGCGCATTCAAGCCGTAGTGGCGCATGTAGGCCTCTTCGTCGGCCTTGAAGGCATGGCGGTTGTCCGCGCTGTTGAATGAAAAACACATCTTGTTGAGTGCATAGCCTTTTTGGGCTTGCTCGCCGTCAAACAAGGTGGTGCCTGGAATGGGGGCAAGGGGGGTGCTCATGTCGTCTCCTCAAACAACGCAGTGGTGCGATAGGTTGAAGTGTGGCGAGGTTCACTCATAAAATAAACAGCGTAAAGCTCATCTATTTCATGAAAAAATTCGATCATTTAGATTTGGATGGCCATTTGCTCAAGCTCTTGAGCACCGTCATCGAACAAGGCTCGGTCACCCGCGCCGCCAGCACGCTGGGCGTCACGCAGTCGGCTGTCAGCCATCAGCTCGACCGCTTGCGCGCCATCCTGGGCGATGCCCTGTTTGTCAAATCGGGACGCGGCATTGTGCCCACGGCGCGCGCCGAAGCCTTGGCGCAGCAAGCCCAAGGGCTGCTGACGCAAATGCAAGGCTTCGTCCATGCGGGGGGCTTTGTGCCCGCCCGGTTGCGGCAATGCTTCACCATCGCCGCCAACGACATGCAACGCGACTTGCTGCTGCCTGGCCTCTTGAACCGCTTGCGTGCGCAGGCCCCAGACGTCACGCTACGGGTACTGGCCTCGGACATTCCCAGCGCCGACATGTTGCGTGACGAAGAGTGCCAACTGGTCATCAGCCCGCGCCCCCCTGACGCCACCGACATCAAACACAAACGCTTGTTCAGCGACAACTACCGCGTGTTTTATGACCCTCAGGTCCGCAAAGCGCCACGCTCGCTCAAAGCCTATGAAGCCGCTGAGCACGTCAGCGTGGTCTACCAACCCAAACGGGCGTTGGACATTGACGATTTGCTGCTCAAACGCGGCGTGCAACGCCACTTTGCCGTGACCTTGAGCAGTTTTGCGGGCATTGCGGCGTTCGTGCGCGGCACTGACCGCTTGACCACCCTGCCCGGTCTGCTGCGCGAAGGTTTGTTGCATGGCCTGGCCGATGCGCCTGCCCCGTTTGAGACGCCTGCCATGCCGATGTACGCCATTTGGCACTTGAGGCACCACAACGACCCTGTACATACCTGGTTGCGCGAGCAACTTTTTGCAACACCCAATGCAAAGACATAAAAAAGCGCCACCTCCAAAGAGGTGGCGCTTGATGCGATCAACGCGAGGTCTTGATCAGAAAGCGCTCAAGGCGGCATTCAAGGTCGCGCTGGGTCGCATGATCTCGGAGACCTTCTTGGCATCCAAGATGTAGTAGCCACCGATGTCCACAGGCTTGCCTTGCACCGCTTGCAACTCGGCCAGAATCTTCTGCTCGTTGTCAGTCAAGGTCTTGGCCAAGCTTGCGAACTTGGCTTGCAACTCTTGGTCTTCGGTCTGTGCCGCCAACTCTTGGGCCCAGTACATGGCCAAGTAGAACTGGCTGCCACGGTTGTCGAGCTGACCTGTCTTAGGCGATGGGTTTTTGCTGTTGTCCAGCAGTTTGCCCGTGGCGGCATCCAAGGCTTTGGCCAAAATTTTGGCTTTGTCATTGTTGGTTTTGATGCCCAACTCTTCCAAGCTGGCAGCCAAAGCCAAGAACTCACCCAGCGAGTCCCAACGCAGGTGGTTTTCTTCCACCAGCTGTTTGACGTGCTTGGGCGCAGAACCACCAGCACCAGTTTCGTACATGCCACCACCGGCCATCAAAGGCACGATCGACAACATCTTGGCGCTGGTGCCCAGCTCCATGATGGGGAACAAGTCGGTCAGGTAGTCGCGCAAGATGTTGCCGGTCACCGAGATGGTGTCCATGCCGCGCACCACACGCTCCAGCGTGTAGCGCATGGCGCGCACTTGCGACATGTGCTGAATGTCCAAGCCCGTGGTGTCGTGGTCCTTCAGGTACAGCTCAACCTTCTTGATCAACTCGGCTTCGTGTGGACGGTAGGGGTCGAGCCAGAACACAGCCGGCATGCCCGAGTTGCGCGCACGCGTGACGGCCAGTTTGACCCAGTCGCGAATCGGTGCGTCCTTGACCTGGCACATGCGCCAGATGTCGCCCTCTTCCACGTTTTGTGTCAACAGCACCTCGCCCGTGGCGATGTCCACGATGCGGGCTTCACCGGCTTCAGGCACTTCAAAGGTTTTGTCGTGCGAGCCGTACTCTTCAGCTTGTTGGGCCATCAAGCCCACGTTGGGCACAGTGCCCATGGTGGTGGGGTCAAAGTTGCCGTTGGTCTTGCAGAAGTTGATGATCTCTTGGTAGATACGGGCAAAGGTCGACTCGGGGATGACCGCCTTGGTGTCCTTGGGTTTGCCGTTGGCGTCCCACATCTTGCCGCCGATGCGGATCATGGCGGGCATCGACGCGTCCACGATCACATCGTTGGGTGCGTGCAGGTTAGAAATGCCTTTGGCCGAATCAACCATGGCCAACTCAGGGCGGTGCTCGTGGCAAGCGTGCAGATCACGGATGACCTCTTCACGCTTGGTGGTGGGCAAGCTCTCCAGTTTTTCGTACAGGTTGACCAAGCCGTTGTTGACGTTCACACCCAGCTCGTCAAACAACTGGCCGTGTTTGGCAAAAGCGTCTTTGTAGAAAATCTTCACCGCGTGGCCGAACACGATGGGGTGCGACACCTTCATCATGGTGGCCTTGACGTGCAAGGACAGCATCACGCCGGTCTTGCGTGCGTCTTCCATCTGCTCTTCGTAGAAGTCGCACAAAGCTTTTTTGCTCATGTACATGCTGTCGATGATCTCGCCTGCCAGCAACGACACCTTGGGCTTGAGCACAATGGTTTTGCCGCTCTGGGTCACCAGGTCCATCTTCACATCACGGGCTTTGTCGAGGGTCATCGACTTTTCACCGTGGTAGAAGTCACCGTGCTTCATGTGCGCCACGTGGGTACGCGACGCCATGCTCCACTCGCCCATGCTGTGGGGGTTCTTGCGGGCAAAGTTTTTCACGGCCAGCGGTGCACGGCGGTCCGAGTTGCCTTCACGCAGCACAGGGTTCACAGCACTGCCCAGGCACTTGGAGTAGCGCGCACGAATGGCTTTGTCAGCATCGGTCTTTGGATCTTCTGGGAAGTTGGGCAGGTGGTAGCCCTTGCCTTGCAACTCTTTGATCACCGCAATCAACTGGGGCACCGAAGCGCTGATGTTGGGCAACTTGATGATGTTGGTGTCGGGCAGCAAGGTCAAACGGCCCAGCTCGGCCAAGTTGTCGGGCACTTTTTGCGCTTCGGTCAAAAACTCTGGGAACTCGCCCAACACGCGGGCCGCCACCGAAATGTCGCTCTCAGCCACTTCAATGCCAGCAGGTGCAGCAAAGGTGCGAACGATGGGTAAAAACGAGTAAGTGGCCAACAAGGGCGCTTCGTCGGTCAGGGTGTAAATAATTTTGGATTTGTCAGCAGCCATGGTGTCTTTGTTACGTTGGTTGACGGGTCAAGAAGTGAGATTCACAACCCCTGATCTTAAGCGACGCACCTGCAAGGCTGCTGAAAGAAAAGTCACGTCATTGACCTTGGTTCAATCGGCGTGAAATCGGTGTGAAACAGCCTCCCGCAAATAGGCAATTTGCGCTAAATTTCGGGCTTGTCAGGCGATCTGCTGCTCATTCACTTTTGAACTGACCATGCCACAAACAGCCTTCACACCCCCCCAAAGCCCCCAGGTACGCGACCTTTTTGTGCGGCTTCTGGCACGTGCAGATATCGCGCTCAATGGCACCCGTCCCTGGGACATGCAGGTACACCATGAAGACACCTACCACCGCGTGCTGCGCTCGGGCAGTCTGGGTTTGGGAGAAAGCTACATGGATGGGTGGTGGGATTGCGAACGCATTGATGAGTTGATGCACCGGATCTTGCGCGCCAAGCTAGACCAGCAAGTCCGCCCACCGGGACTGCTGTTGGCGGCACTCAAAGCCCGGGTGATGAATCGCCAATCGGTGCCACGCGCCTGGCAAGTGGGCCAAGAGCACTATGACCTTGGCAACGATTTGTTTCAGGCCATGCTGGACCCCTACATGGCCTACAGCTGTGGCTATTGGGCCAACAGCCACAACTTGGCACAAGCGCAAGAAGCCAAACTGGAATTGATCTGTCAAAAGCTGCAACTGCAACCGGGCATGCGTCTGCTGGACATTGGCTGCGGCTGGGGCAGCCTGATGCGCTATGCCGCGCAACACCATGGCGTGTCATGTGTGGGCCTGACGGTGTCGCGTGAACAAGCCGCTTGGGGACAAACACAAAAAGCGCATTTACCCATTCGGTTTGAACTCACCGACTACCGCTTGTTCAACCCCCAGGGACTTGAAAAGTTCGACCGGGTGGCCTCTGTCGGCATGTTTGAGCATGTGGGCCCAAAGAACTACCCGGCCTATTTCCAGGCCGTGCAACGGTCCTTGCACGAGCAAGGCCTGTTCCTGCTGCACACCATTGGTCAAAACACGCCGGCCTTGAGCCTAGACCCGTGGATCGAACGCTATATTTTTCCAAACGGTGCATTGCCTGCCATCAGTGAACTGAGCCAGCATTGCGAAAGCCTCTTCGTGGTGGAAGACTTGCACAACTTCGGCACCGACTATGACCACACCTTGATGGCTTGGCTGGCACGTTTTGACGCCGCATGGCCAGAGCTGAAATCACGCTACCCGGAGCGCTTTCAGCGCATGTGGCGTTATTACCTGATGGCCTGTGCCGGGGCCTTTCGTGCTCGCGACATGCAGTTGTGGCAATGGGTGCTGTCACCCAAAACCAAAACAGGGGGTTATCGACGCCCCCTGCTTTGACGAGACTCAGAGCGTCGCAAACTCTTCGGTATCCACTTCCGTCATGTTTTGCGCGTTGTAGCGCAATCCTTTGACCGTCTGGGTGTTGATCAAGGCTTCCACGCGCTGCATCTGCTCTGGCGTGAGCACCACAGCCGCCGCTGCCATGTTGTCTTCCAGATGGCGAATATTTTGTGTGCCGGGGATCGGGATCAACGTGCTGTCTTTGTGCAACAACCACGCCAGTGCCAATTGCGCAGGCGTGCATCCCAACTCGCGTGCCAAGGCTTGGTACGCGTCCAGCAGCGCCACATTGGCAGCATAGGTTTCAGGCACAAAACGCGGCATGGCACGGCGAATGTCGTTGGCCGCCAAACCACCCACATCGCGCAAGTCACCGCATAAGAATCCGCGCGCCACCGGACTGAAAGCCACAAACGTGGCGCCTAGCTCGTGACATGTTTGCAACACTGCAATTTCAGGATTGCGTGTCCACAGCGAATACTCGGTTTGCACCGCCGCGATGGGGTGCACCGCGTGCGCTTTGCGCAGCGTGGTGGCTGACACCTCGCTCAAACCAATGCTGCGCACCTTGCCCGCACGCACCAAGTCGCTCAAGGCACCCACGCTGTCTTCAATCGGCACCTTCTTGTCCCAACGGTGCAGGTAGTACAGGTCAATCACGTCGGTGCCCAAGCGGCGCAAACTGTCTTCGCAGTTTTGACGGATGGTTTCAGGGCGCCCATCAATCACACGCTTGACCCCATCCGGGAACGTGACACCCGCCATGCCGCCTTTGCTGCACAGCGTGATCTGCTGGCGGTACGGCTTGAGCACCTTGCCCACCAGCGTTTCATTGGCCCCAAAACCATACAGGGCTGCCGTGTCAAACAGTGTGCAGCCCAAGTCCAGCGCGCGGTGCAACAGTGCGGTCGCCACCTCTGGCGTAGGCGGCGCACCGTAGGCGTGGCTCAGGTTCATACAGCCCAGGCCGATGGCTGAGACAGAAAAAGGCCCAATCTGACGTTGTTGCATGGCAGGTCTTGTGGTGTGGGGTTAAGCGTTCAGTTGCAACTCAAGGTCGTGCAGCACCTTGTAGCAAGGCAGCACTTGCGCCACGCTGCTGTTGGGCTCACGGCCTTCTTGGATGGCAGAGAAGAACTCGCGGTCTTGCAACTCAATGCCGTTCATCGACACCGCCACTTTGGACACGTCGATTTGCTCTTCCTTGCCGGTGTACAAGTCGTCGTAACGGGCCAGGTAAGTGCCGGTGTCGCCGATGTAGCGGAAGTAAGTGCCTAAAGGACCATCGTTGTTGAACGACAAACTCAGCGTACAAATGGCGCCATTGGCGGCCTTGAGCTGAATGCTCATGTCCATCGCAATGCCCAAGGTGGGGTGAATCGGGCCTTGCACCGCATTGGCTTTGACAATCGGGCTGCCTGCTTGGTAGGCAAACAAATCCACCGTGTGGGCCGCGTGGTGCCACAGCAAGTGGTCGGTCCAGCTGCGGGCCTGACCCAAGGCATTCATGTTGGTGCGGCGGAAGAAATACGTCTGCACATCCATTTGCTGGATGTTGAATTCACCGGCCTTGATTTTGTTGTGCACCCACTGATGGCTGGGGTTGAAGCGGCGGGTGTGGCCACACATGGCCACCAAGCCTTTTTCTTGGGCCACGCGCACCACCTCGTCAGCATCTTTCCAGCTGTCGGCCAAGGGAATTTCCACTTGCACGTGCTTGCCCGCTTTCAAACAAGCCAAACTTTGTGCGGCGTGCATTTGGGTGGGCGTGCACAAAATCACAGCGTCCACTTCGGGCAAGGCCAAGCTCTCGGCCAAGTCGGTGGTCACATGGCCGATGCCATATTTGTGGGCCACTTCTTTGGTTTTATCCAGCTCGCGACCGACCAACGACACCACTTCCACGCCATCGATGTTTTGGATGCCGTCCAAATGTTTGATGCCAAATGCACCTGCGCCCGCCAAGGCGACTTTGATGGTTTTACTCATGCGTTTTTCTCCGGGGTTTTATTGGTTTTCAAGAATCGCGTGCCCCACCGCCGTGTTGGAAGCGGGCACATGGTAGAAGCGGTGCTTCAATTTAGGCGCGGGGCCAGTGACTTTGCCGTCTTGGATGTCAGACATCGCGCCACGCGCGATCAACCACATCACCAACTCAATGCCTTCACTGCCGGCTTCGCGTACGTAGTCGATGTGCGGAATGGCCGCAGCAGCCAAAGGATCGGCAATCAACTTGTCCAGAAACATGTTGTCGAAGTCTTTGTTGATCAAGCCTGCACGCGGGCCTTGCAACTGGTGGCTCATGCCGCCTGTGCCCCAGATCTGCACGTTCAAATCTTCGTCGTAGCTTTCCACTGCTTTGCGGATGGCTTGGCCCAAGTTGAAACAACGTTGGCCGCTGGGCACGGGGTACTGCACCACGTTGACCGCAAACGGAATCACCGGGCAAGGCCAAGCGCCTTTGAGGGGGTCTTGCTCGCCACACATCAAAGACAGGGGCACGGTCAAGCCATGGTCCACATCCATCTTGTTGACGATGGTCAAGTCAAAGTCTTGCTGAATCACCGACTGGGCAATGTGCCCGGCCAAATCAGGATGGCCTTGCACCACCGGCACAGGGCGCGGGCCCCAGCCCTCGTCGGCCGGTTGGTATTGGGCCGCCGTGCCAATGGCAAAGGTGGGAATCATCTCCAGACTGAAGGCCGTGGCATGGTCGTTGAAGACCAAAAAGATCACGTCGGGCTTGTTGTCCTTGAGCCACTGCTTGGAGTATTCGTAACCCTTGAACACAGGCTGCCAATACGGCTCTTGGGTCTTGCCCAAGTCGAGCGCGGCGCCAATGGCGGGCACGTGAGAGGTGTAAACAGATGCGGTAATTTTTGCCATGTCAGTCTTTCTTCTTTCCTGCGGCGCCTTGGGGCTGGTTCTGCGCTTGTGCGTCACCGTCTTCGCCCACCACGCGGTTGCCGTTGGCCGAACGTCCGCCTGCGACCATCATGTGGCGGTATTCCTCTTCGGTCATGCCCGTCATGGAGCCGGCCATTTGCTGGAAGCTCTTGCCATCGGTGGCACCAATCTTGGCCAGGAAATAAATGTTGCCACCGGTGCTGATGCACCAGTTCAAGTCACGCGCCAAGACCGCCAGCTTTTGCTCCTCGGTCATGTCCCATTCGTCGAGGTAGGCACGCTCGTTGGCTTTGAAGCGCGTGCGGTTCTCAGCCTTCATCAGCGACATGCAAAACTGGTTGAGCCAGTAGCCTTTGCGCGATTGCTCGGCATCAAAAATCGTCGTGCCTGGCACGTCCAGGTAAGGTTTGTCGAGTGCCATTTATGCCACCTCTTCAGGCCAGTACAGGCGCATGGGGTTGTCCACCAACAGTTGTTGTTGTTGGGCTGCTGTGGGTGCAATGTGCGGAATGAAATCAACCAACAAGCCGTCATCGGGCATGTGGTCTTTCAGGTTGGGGTGTGGCCAATCGGTGCCCCAGATCACGCGGTCTGGGAAAGTGTCCACGATGCGCTTGGCAAACGGCACCACGTCTTGGTAAGCGTTTTGTTCGCCGTGCAAGGCCTTGGGGCCCGCCACCGACAAGCGCTCAGGGCATGTCACTTTGCACCACACGTTTTGGTGCTCGCGCATGAACTTCACAAACAACTCGAACTCAGGGCCATCCACCGGCTTGCTCACATCAGGGCGGCCCATGTGGTCCACCACCACGGTGGTGGGCAAGGCGGTGAAGAAATCCCACAACTCAGGCAGGTCTACCGCTTCAAAATAAATCACCACATGCCAGCCCCATTTGGCAATGCGACCGGCAATTTCCAGCAACTCGTCTTTGGGCGTGAAGTCCACCAAACGCTTCACAAAGTTGAAACGCACACCACGCACACCGGCGTCGTGCATGGCTTGCAACTCAGCATCGCTCACACTGCGCTTGACCGTGGCCACGCCACGCGCTTTGCCACCCGAGCTGACCAACGCATCCACCATGGCGCGGTTGTCGGCACCATGGCAGGTGGCTTGCACCACCACATTGCGTGCAAAGCCCAAGTGGTCACGCAGTGCATACAACTGCTGCTTGGACGCATCGCACGGCGTGTACTTGCGCTCAGGCGCGTAGGGAAACTCGGCACCGGGTCCAAACACATGGCAATGCGCGTCCACCGCGCCTGCGGGCAATTTGAAGGTGGGTTTAGTAGGGCCGTTGTACCAGTCGAGCCAGCCAGGGGTTTTTTGAAATTCCATCTCAGTTCTCTTTCGTATCAATCGTTCAATCGCTATGCAGGTGCTCAATCGGGTTGGATGTTGGCTTCTTTCACCAGCTTGGTGTAGCGCTGACGCTCAGAGCGAATCAGGTTGGCAAACATGTCCGCGCTGCCGGGCACCACTTCGCCGCCCACCGCGCTCATGCGCTCGCGCACTTCTTTGGTTTGCAGCGCTTTTTGCACTTCGTCGTGCAGCTTGGCCACGATGGGTTTGGGCGTGGCAGCGGGTGCCACCAAGCCGTACCACACCGAGGCCTCAAAGCCTGGAAAGCCCGACTCGGCAATGGTGGGCACATCCGGAAAAATTGGGCTGCGGTTGGGGCTGAGCACAGCCAACACCTTGAGCTTGCCGCTCTTGGCATGTGGCAACACCTCCAGCGCATTCACCGCAACCAGAGCAACTTGCCCGCCAATGGCGTCGGTGATGGCCGGTGCGCCACCGCGGTAAGGCACGTGCTGCAAGTCAATGCCTGCGGCGCGTGCAAACAACTCAATCGCCATGTGCGGTGTGGAGCCATTGCCGGGCGAGCCAAAGGCAATGCTGTTGGGCTTGCCCTTGGCGGCCTCGATGAGTTGCTTCACAGTGGCGTAGGGCACATTCGGGTTGGCCGCAATCACCACCGGCACGCGACCAATCAAGGACACGGGCACCAAGTCGCGCTCGGCATCAAAGGGCATGGGTTGGTACAGCGCCATATTGGCGGCCAAGGCATTGGCGGCCATCATCAAGGTGTAGCCATCGGGCTCGGCACCGATCACCGACTTGACCGCAATGTTGGTGCCCGCGCCGGGTTTGTTTTCTACCAACACGGGCTGACCCATGCTGCTGGACAAACTCTGCCCGATGGTGCGTGCCACCACATCCACCGCGCCGCCTGCGGCATAACCCACCACCACTTTGATGGGTTTGCTCGGATAGGCCTGCGCCAAGACTTGGCCTGCCACCAGGCACATGCACAGCCGTGCCATCCAACGTGTGAGCAATTTCATGGGTCTTCCTTGTAAGCGGTTATGGGTTCTGGGCCAAGCCACGCAAACCTGCGCGCTCGGACATGCGCTTGACATCGCCCTCGCGCACACGCGCTTGGGCAAAGTCGTTCAAATAAGCCCGGCCCGCCTCGCGCCCCTTCGGAATCGCGATGGCCAAATTCTCCAAACCCCAGCGGTCTTTGAGAACCTGCGAGCCTGGCACTTGTTCAGACAGTTCAAACAAGATGGCTTTGTTGGTGGCAAAGGCATCCAACTCACCGCGCTGCAACTGCTGCTGTGCCACCTCCAACGACGCCACCGGCACCAAGCGCGCCAGCTTCAAACGCTGGCCCAACACGCCCTGCGACGAACTGCCTTGGCTCACGCCCAGACGCACACCGGCACGGTCCACATCGGCGAAGCTTTGGATGCGGCTGTTGGCAGGCACCAGCACGCCAAGCTCCAACTGAATCAAGGGCGGTGTGAAGTCCACGTCCTTGGCACGCGACGCGGTGGCGTTGGTGAAGGTCATGTCCACCTCGGCCCGCTTGAGTCCCTCAATCACTTCGGCCACGCGCGGGTAGCTCACCACCTGCACGGGCACACCCAGCGCCAAACCCAAGGCATGGCCTAGCTCAAACGCCACACCATGCGATGCGCCGGTGCGTGCGTCACGCACCCACGAGGTAGGACTGCCCAAATACACCCCCACGCGCAACACGCCTGTGGGCGCCAGCGCCTGCTGCACCTCGGGCGCAACCTGCGACAGCGCAGGCGCGGGCACCGAGGAACCACCCGTCTCCCAGGTGCGCACGCACCCAGCCAAACCCAGCAAGGCTGCCAGCAGCCAAGGTCCTAACGTGCGGTGCAGTGTGCGCATGGGAAAGTCCGATCAGTCGATGTATTTCAAGCCAGCCGCAGCCAGCGGTTCGCGCATTTTGTACATGTCCAAGCCCAACACGCCTGAGGCCAACTTGGCGCGTTTTTCGCCTTCGTTGGCTTCACGCGCTTGTGCCGTGGCCAGTGTTTTGGCAGCCAAGGCTTGGGGCACGCAGACCACGCCATCGTCGTCGGCCACGATCACGTCACCAGGGTGCACGATCATGCCGGCACACACCACGGGGATGTTGACCGAGCCGATGGTGGCCTTGATGGTGCCTTTGCTGCTGATGGCTTTGCTCCATGCGGGAAAGCCCATCTTGGTGAGCTCTTTCACATCACGCACCCCTGCGTCGATGATCAAGGCACGTGCGCCACGGGCCATGAACGAGGTGGCCAACAGGTCACCAAAGTAACCGTCGGTGCACTCGGCCGTGATGGCCGCCACCACAATGTCGCCAGGCTGAATTTGCTCAGCCACCACGTGCATCATCCAGTTGTCGCCGGGGTGCAGCAACACCGTCACTGCCGTGCCCGACACCTGCGCGCCGGGGTAGATGGGGCGCATATAAGGCTTCATCAAGCCCACACGGCCCATGGCTTCGTGCACCGTGGCAGAGCCCAAAGCGGCCAAGCTGTCGGTGGTGGCGCGGTCAGCGCGGGTGATGTTGCGGTAAACAACGCCGAGTTCGTACATGGTGATTCTCCAGAAAATTAATCAACGGCCTTGCGACTTGAGCTTGGTGTCCAGGCGGGAGAACACGCGACGTGCGTTGCCCTCGTACACCTGGTGACGTTCTTCGGCGCTCAGGTTGGCAGTGGCCTCGATGTAGCGCTTGGTGTCGTCAAAAGGGTGGCCGGTTTCAGGGTCGATGCCACGCACCGCGCCAATCATTTCAGAGGCAAACATGATGTTCTTGACCGGGATCACTTTGGTCAACAAGTCAATGCCTGGCTGGTGGTACACGCAGGTGTCGAAGTAAATGTTGTTGAGCAGGTGCTCGGACAGCAACGGCTTTTTCAGCTCTTGCGCCAAGCCACGGAAACGGCCCCAGTGGTAAGGCACGGCGCCGCCGCCATGGGGAATCAAGAACTTCAAGGTCGGGAAGTCTTTGAACAAGTCGCTGGTCAAACACTGCATGAAGGCGGTGGTGTCCGCGTTCAGGTAGTGCGCGCCGGTGGTGTGGAAACAGCTGTTGCAGCTGGTGGAGACGTGAATCATGGCGGGAATGTCGTACTCCACCATCTTCTCGTAAATGGGGTACCACGACTTGTCGCTCAACGGGGGCGAGGTCCAGTGGCCGCCCGACGGATCGGGGTTGAGGTTGATGCCCACATTGCCGTACTGCTCCACACACTTGACCAATTCTGGAATGCAGGTGGCGGGGTCCACACCAGGCGACTGGGGCAGCATGGCCGCAGGCACAAAGTTGTCGGGAAAGAGCTGCGAGACGCGATAGCACAGCTCGTTACAAATGGCCGCCCAGGTGGACGACACCTGGAAGTCACCAATGTGGTGGGCCATGAAACTGGCGCGTGGGCTGAAGATGGTGATGTCTGAGCCACGCTCTTTCATCTTGGCGAGCTGGTTGGTCTCAATCGTCTCGCGCAGTTCGTCGTCGCTGATCTTGAGCTCCGAGACTTTGGGCATGGACGCGGGATCTTTGATACCGGCGATTTGGCGGTTGCGCCAGTCTTCAAGCGCCTTGGGCGCGGTGGTGTAGTGACCGTGTACGTCGATGATGAGAGACATAAAAAACCTTCAGGGCTAAAAGTTTGGAGATGAGAAAAAAATCAGAGCCAGTCCATGCCCTGGCGACGCTTGACGTCTTCCACGTCAGCCGAAGCCAAGAACTTCAAAAATGCCTGCACCGCCTGAACACGCGCTGCATCATGGGCCATCACTTGCGCAATGCCCGACGAAAAAGTGGTGATGTAAGCCACCTCGGGCGGCAGCGTGCCCAGCACCTCAATGCCGGGCAAGGCAATCAGTTCGCTGAGTTGTTGAAAGCCTAAGGCCACCTCGCCGCGCGCCACCAACGTGCCCACGGGTGTGCCAGGAGGCGGCACCACCATGCGCGGCTTCACCTGCTCGGCAATGCCCCAACGCGCCAGCAATTGGTTCAGGTAAACACCGCTTGGTCCGGTGGAGAACCCTAGGCTGGGACTGGCCAGCACAGCGGCTTTGAGCGCCGCTTCTGTGCCGATGTCGGGATGGGCTGCGCCCGCTTGTACCGCCATCGCCACGGGCGAACGCACCCAGTCGCTGCGGCTGTCGGCCAACACATGGCCCGAGGCGATCAAGCGGTCAATCGCGTCCGACGCCAGCAGCACCACATCAAAGGCTTCGCCTGCTTGCACGCGCTTGGCCGCATCCACGCCGCCCACCGATTCGATCTGCACGGCCACGCCGGTTTCAGCTTGGTAGACCTGGGTCAAATCGGCCAGGATGGCCTTGGTGGCCATGGAAGAAATACCACGCAGCACAAGGGGAGAGGTCGAGGTTTGCATGGGCTGGATTCTAGAGACCTCCCCCTGCTTCAGGTGCCATGTCAGGGGTTTTGGGGAGAACTAGCTGATATAACGAATTTAAATAACAGACAATTGGTTATTCACTTTCAAAAAGCCATGGAACTCAAGCAAATCGAATCCTTTGTCCGGGTCGCCGAGCTAGGCAGCTTCACCAAAGCCGCCATTGCGTTGGGCATGCCACAACCCCTGCTGAGCCGCCATGTGCGCCAGCTGGAAGTGGAATTGCGACAAAACCTGCTGCTGCGCAACGGCCGCGGCGTCACCGTGACCGAAGCTGGCTTGGTGATGCTGGAGCACGGGCGCGGCATCTTGCACCAAGTGAGCGTGGCACAAGAAGAACTGGCCTCGGTGCGCGGCGCCCTCACGGGGCGCGTGTCCATCGGGTTGCCGCCCAGCCTGTCCAAGCTGATCACGGTGCCGCTGACCTTTTCGTTTCGCGACCAGTTGCCGCAGTCACAGCTGTCGCTGACCGAAGGGTTTTCGGTGCCCATGCTTGAGAGCCTGCGAGCGGGCCGCCTGGACATGGCCGTGCTCTACAACCCGCCGCCCTCGCCTGATTTAGAGATGACGGTGCTGCACGAAGATGCCTTGATTTTGATTGCCGGCAAAAAAGCCAAGCTGGCGGGTGCTGCACTGCAACCCAAGGTGGCCTTGTCAGCGCTGTTTGATTTGCCGCTGATCTTGCCCAGCCGACCCAACGCGTTTCGTTTGCTGATCGACACCGAAATGCAGCGCCTCAACCGCAAGCCCCACATCGTGCTGGAGATCGATGGTTTGAATGCGATTTTGGAATTGGTCAAAGAAGGCCTGGGCTATGCCGTGCTGCCCGCCTACACCCTGAGCAACTTTGCCAAGCCCAAAGACTTCAGCACCCACCGCATCGAGCG
This sequence comes from Limnohabitans sp. JirII-31, assembly GCF_002778315.1. Taxonomy (GTDB): domain Bacteria; phylum Pseudomonadota; class Gammaproteobacteria; order Burkholderiales; family Burkholderiaceae_C; genus Limnohabitans. The sequence continues at coordinate 147,479 of NZ_NESA01000006.1, forward strand.
GCCGCGGCTGCTGAGTCAACTCATGCTGGTGTGGTCGGCGCGTCGCCCCATGACGTCAACCCACAAAGCCGCGCAGCGTGTGACGCAAGAGGTGGTGGGCCAAGCCTTGTTGGCTCACACACTCTGAGACCTCAACACGCAAATTCAGTGCGCGCCGCCCGCATCAGGTGCCAAGGCTGCACCATGGCGGGCGGGCCGCCGGGTGAGCCAGATGAAGCCAATCAAGGCGATGAACAAACCCGCTGACGCCAAGAAAATATCGTCTGCGGCGCGCGTGAATGCCTGCTGATCGATCAAGCGGTTGACCTGCGCCATGGCCTGTTCGCTGCTCAGGCCTGCAGACTTCAAGCCTTCCAGCGTGGCCAGGTACACCCCATTGGCCTGATTCAACGGTTCGGTCAGGTGGGCGTGGTGCAAGGCGGCACGACTCTCCCACAGCGTGGTGGCAATCGAAGTGCCCATGGCACCGGCGGTGATGCGCACAAAGTTGCTCAAGCCCGCTGCCGCAGGAATGCGCTCTGGCGACAAGCCCGACAAGGTGAGCGTGGTCAGGGGAATGAAGAAGAACGCCATGGCCGCGCCCTGCATCAAGGTGGGCCACAAGATGTGGGCAAAGTCGGTTTGCGTGTTGAAGTGCGAGCGCAACACCAGCACGATGGAAAACACAATGAAGGCTCCGGTGGCCATCCAGCGTGGGTCCCAAGCGTTCACTTTCTTGCCCACCAGCGGCGTGAAGAAGATGGCCAAAATGCCCACCGGTGCCAGTGCCATGCCGGCTGAGGTGGCGGTGTAGCCCATCCACTGCTGCAACCACAAAGGCAGCAGCACCACGTTGCCAAAGAACAGCCCATAGGCAATCGACAAGGCCAGCGCGCCAAACGCAAAGTTGCGGCCTTTGAACAAACGCAGGTCCACCACCGGGTGTTCGTCGGTCAACTCCCAAACCACAAAAATGGCAAAGCCAATCAAGGCCACCAGCCCCAGCACCACGATCTCGGTGGAGGCAAACCAGTCCAGCTCTTTGCCCTTGTCGAGCATCAACTGCAAGGCGCCTACCCACAGCACCAGCAAGGTCAGGCCCACACTGTCGATGGGCAGCTTGCGCGTGGGCGTTTCACGCTTGCGGTAAATGCCCCAGGTCAGCGCCGCCGAGGCCAGGCCCACCGGCACGTTGATGTAAAAAATCCAGGGCCACGACACGTTGTCGGTGATCCAGCCCCCGAGCAAAGGGCCCACCACGGGTGCCACCAGCGTGGTCACGCCCCACAAGGCCAGGGCCGTGCCGGCCTTGGCCGCCGGGTAACTGGAGAGCAGCAACGTTTGCGAGAGCGGAATCATGGGCCCGGCCACCAAACCTTGCAGCACGCGAAACACCACCAGCCACTCCAGCGAAGGGGCAAAGCCACACAGCCAACTGGTCAACACAAACAGCAAGATGCTCATGGTGATCAAACGCACCGCGCCAAAGCGTTGTGTGAGCCAGCCTGTGAGCGGCACCGAAATGGCATTGGCCACCCCAAAGCTGGTGATGACCCAAGTGCCCTGCCCCGGACTCACCCCCAAATCGCCCGAGATGGCCGGAATGGACACATTGGCAATGGATGAGTCGAGCACGTTCATGAACGTGGCCAACGACAAAGACAGCGTGCCCAGCAGCAGCATCAAGCCATGCAGTGGCTCGGGCCTGGCAGGGGCTGAGGGCGGTGCAGTGGGTGCGGCGTCAGCGGCAGGTGTGTCGCTCATGGTTTGGCGCTGTGCGTCCCCAGGTTGGCGGCAATGGTGCGTTGCACCTCGGCATCGGCGGCGGCTTGCAGTGTGTCGTAGATGGCGGTCGATGACACCGCGCCCTCACGGCGGGTGTCGGCCAGGTTTTTACCGCTTTGGTCCGCGGTGTCCACCGTCACATCCATCGACAAGCCCACCCGCAACGGATGCTGGGCCAACTCCTGGGGGTCCAACACAATGCGCACCGGCACACGCTGCACCACCTTGATCCAATTGCCCGTGGCGTTTTGTGCGGGTAGCAGTGAGAAAGCCGAGCCCGTGCCCGCGCCCAAACCCGCCACCTTGCCGTGGAACGTCACCTTGTGGCCATACACATCGGCTTCCAGCTCGGCGCTTTGGCCGATGTGCAGCTCGTTGAGCTGGCTCTCTTTGAAATTGGCGTCGACCCACAACTGGTTCAACGCCACCAGGGTCATGAGGGGCGCACCCGCTTGCACGCGCTGCCCCACCTGCACGCTGCGCTTGGCAATGTGCCCATCGATGGGCGCCAACAAGCTCACGCGTTGCAGGCCCAAGTAGGCTTCACGCATCTTGGCCGCAGCACGCGCCACGTTGGGGTGGCTCTCGATGCGGGTGCCTTCGGTTTGCGTTTGACCGGCATTGAATTGCTCTTTGGCCGCGTCGAGTGCCGCCTGCGCCACGTTGAGGCCGCTCTTGGCCGCGCTCAGTTGGGCGCTGATGTGCTGAAACTCTTCTTGACTCACGGCACCACTGGGCACCAGCGGTGCACGGCGGTTCACATCGTCTTGGGTGCGCTGCACATCGGTTTGGGCGCGTTGCACATCGGCCTCGCGCAGCTTGACCTGCGCGGCCAAAGCCCCCGTGTTGGCAAACAAGGCGCGGGCCTCGCGCACGGTCTGCGCCAACTGGGCCTGGGCTTGCTCCAGCGCCACGCGGGCGTCCGACGCGTCGAGCTTGACCAGCAACTGGCCTGCACGCACAAAGTCGGTTTCATCGGCCTGGATGGCCACCACCGTGCCGGTGATTTGCGGCGTGATTTGCAACACATGGCCCATCACATAGGCGTTGTCGGTGCTGACATGGTGTCGGCCCGACACCCAGTGCCAGCCCCCCCACACCAAAGCTGCGACACCGATCGTCGCTGCAATGGCTTGCAAGCCTCGGCGACGTGCGTTGGCTTTTTCATTGGCAGACAGTTGGCTCATGCGATTTCTTTCAATTTTTTTGTTCTTGTGGCGACTCGCGCCAACCGCCGCCCAAGGCTTTCATCATCACCACCTGGTTGTCCAGGGCACGGGCCTGAACCTCGGTGAACGCACGTTGTTGCGCCAGCAATTGGCTTTGCGCATTCAGCACCACGCCCTGATTGACCAAGCCTGCGGCAAAGCGCGCACGGTGGGTGGCGAATGCCGCTTGGGCAGACACCAGGGCCTGCTGTTGGTCGCGCAATTGCACGCGCAAAGACAGGCTGCTGCTGATGGCGTCACTGGCTTCTTTCACCGCATCCAGCAAGGTAGCGTTGTAGCTGGCAATGGCCACGTCCAAGTCGCCCTCGCGGCCACGCAGTTGGGCGCGCAAACGTCCGGCATCGAACAAGGGCAAGCGCAAAGCCGGGCTGATGCCCACTTGGCGGCTGCCGTTGTCAAACAAGTTGTCCAAACCAATGGCGTTCACGCCCACGAAAGCGCCCAAATTCACGTTCGGGTAGAACTGGGTTTTGGCCACCGCCACATCTTGTGTGGCCGCCTCCACGCGCCAGCGCGCCGCCACCACATCGGCTCGTCGACCCAGCAAATCGGCCCCCAAGTTCAAAGGCAAGGCCTCCAGTTGCAAGGCACTGAGTTGCGGCGTCAAACTGTCATAAGCCTGTGGGCCCTGCCCGCTCAAAGCCGCCAGCTGGTGGCGCAGCAAAACCATCTGTTCGTCCAGCGCCTGCACCTGGGTGCGCGCTTCCAACACCCCGACGTCTGACTGGTGCAACTCCAATTGGTTGTCAATGCCCGCCGCCACACGCATTTGCGTGACGCCTTGCAATTGGCTGCGCTGCGTGAGCGTGGCTTGCGCCAACGCGTGCTGTGCCACCACACGCGCCAAGGCGATGTAGCTGCGACTCACCTGCGAGGCCAAGGTCACCGCAGCAGCAGCAGCATCGGCACGGGCGGCTTGCACCTGCCCCAAGGCCGACGCCAATTCGGCCGTGTGTTGGCCAAACAGATCCGGCGTCCAGCCCAGCCCCAACTGCACGTTGCCCGTGTTGTACACACCGCCTGCAATCGGCTTGGGGTAGAGGCCGTTCTCGGTGAAGCGCTGGCGCGACAGGTCTACTGCGGCCGAGGTTTGTGGCAGGCCGTTGGCGCGGCTCACATCGGCCATGGCCAGCATGCGCTCCAGGCGCGCACGCGCCACCACCAAGGTGGGCTGCCCTTGTAGGGCTTGGGTCACGATCTGGTTCAACACCGGGTCCCCCATGGCGCGCCACCAATCGGCGGCCACCTCTGGGGTGGCAGTGTCTTTGAGCCCCAAGGTTTGAACAGCGGTGGGGATTGCCGCTTGTCGCTCAGGGCCAGAGCTGGCACACGCCGTCAACACCCCCACCAGCAGCGCGCCACAGGCCAGACGGACGCGCGCAGAAAAAAGCCAAGACATCACCAGCTGTCGTCGCCACCGCCAGAGGCATCGCTGCCGCTGTCGTCCCAACCACTGCCAGATCCCGCATCAAAGCTGCCCAAGTCGGGGCGTGAAGGTGCATCAAATGGCACATAGCCGCCGTTGTTGTCCACCACCGGCGCGCTGGTGCTGCTGTGGTGGTCACCTTCCAAGGCTTTGGACAAGGCATAACCTGCGGCCACACCGGCCAAGCCCCCCACCACAGCGCCGGTCATGGTGGAGCCACCACTGGGCGTTTGTGCGGGGTAGCCCTGGGGGGCGTAGCCTGGCTGGTTGGGCGTGAACTGCGCGCCAAAGCCACGTGCGGGCTGAGGTTGCATGGGCGCGGGCATGGGGCTACCCGCAGGTGGGTTGTTGGCCACAAAACGGCGTGCCAACCAGGCCACGACCACCACCAGCGCAATGGCAATCCAGATGTAGCTCAGCGGCGAGCTGCCAGAGGCCGCAGGGGCTTGTGGCGCAGGCGCGGCTTGCACCATAGCGGTGGACGGCGTGCTGTGCGTCACGGCGGGCGTGGCCGCTGCACTGACTTTGTCGAACACGGCGTTGAACTGGGCATCGCTGCCGGCAAACTTCAACGACGGGTCGATGGTTTTGGCCTGCTTGAGCTCCGTCAGGGCTTCGGGGTAGCGCGCTTCGCGCGCCAGCACTTGGCCCAGCTCGTAGTGCGCTTTGGCACTTTGGGGCTTTTCTTGGATCACTTCGCGCAGCATCGACTCGGCTTGCGCCATGTGGCCTTCGCGAACCGCAGTTTCAATGTCTTTGGGGGTGGGCAGTGCCAAAGCCAAGGCCGAGACAGCCAACAACAGACCTGCCACCAGGGGCTTGAACAAGGGATGAACAGTCAGGAACATGGATAGACCCTCTCAAAATCAACACAGCCTCAGGCTGCAAGGGGGTCTATTGTGGGGCTTGCTCGTGAATACTAGGTAAAGACCCTAGGACACTCCTCAGATCTTGGGGTCGAAGCGCTGTTCAGCGATAAGCGTTGCCATCCGATGGTGTGACCGTTAAGTGTTATGCCGACGACTTTTCCAGTATCCGGGTTTGCGCCTGAAGTGCGCGACGGCGAATATGACAATTTCGTTTTCCTCCACCATGTAGACAATTGAGAAGGGAAACTTTTTGGGAAAAACGCGACGCGTTCCATGCTTGTATGGAGACCCGGCAAGTGGTAACGATAGCGCCAGCGACACAGCGGCCTCAACGGATTGACGGAATCGGTTTCCGAGGCCCAGCTCAATGGCTTCGTAATAAGTAACCCCGTCCAGAAACTCAAGACGAGCCTCGCTATGAAAGCGTGCGTTGATCACTGAGTAAGACGGCGCGCTTCAGCAAACACATCGACTGCAGGCAAAAGCAAAGCCTCGCCACGCTCGTACTCACCAATTCGCTTAAGAATCTCGGCATCCCAAGCGGCATCGACTTCTGGCGATGACAACTCCTGGAGCGACTCTAGGAGCCCTTCAGCAAGTTGCGCCCGCTCTTGTGGTGAGAGCTGGCGGGCACGTTCAGACAATTCGGCAAGCAAACTAGACATCAACGTTCTCCATGAAACGATTGAGCAAGTTTAAACCTCCAAAGAACCGTGGGCGTCAATGGGCGGTGGGTGCGCATCTTCAAAAACCCTAGGACATCCCTCAAGTGTTGGGGTCGAAGCGCTGTTCCCATGCCTCCACATCGGGCAAACCCAACACGTCGGTGTACTCGCGTGAAGACAGCATGCGTGGGCGCACTTGGGCGGTGCTGCCGTCGTGCTTGAGATGCCCCAGGGCTTCGCGCATGGCAAAACCCACGGCGTTGCGAATCATGCCGGGGTAAATCGCCACGCCAATGCCGTGGGTGTGCAGCTGGTCTGAGGTCACCTCGGCCAGTGCGCCACCGGCGTCGATGTTGACCACACAGGGCACCGGCACCACATCGGCGATGCGGCGAATGTCAGCCAAGATGCCCGCGTGGCCTTTGAGTTCCACAAACACCGCCCCCGCGCCAACCTGCGCAAAGGCCTGGGCACGCCGGATGGCTTCGTCTAGCCCCATGGAGGCCGCGCTGTCGGTGCGGCCAATCACCATGAAGTCGGGGTCGTTGCGCGCCGCCACAGCAGCGGCAATTTTGGCCACCGCCTCGTCAAAAGGCAGCACTGTGCGCGCGCCGGGCAACTGGGCGCAGCGCTTGGGCGAGCATTGGTCTTCGATGTGGATGGCGGCCACGCCTGCGGCCTCGAACTCAGCCACCGTGCGCTGCAAGGCCACGATGCCACCGTAGCCAGTGTCGGCGTCACAAATCAGCGGCAAGTCCATGCAAGCGGCCACGTTGCGGGCATGGTTGGCCATCTGCGTCAAATCAATCAGCCCCACATCGGGACGACCCAACAAACAGGCCGACACGCCGTTGCCGGTCATGTACGCGGCTTCGAACCCGGCTTGTGCGACCAAGCGTGCGCCGTAGCCGTCGTAAATGCCAGGCGCCACCAAGGCGCGCTGCTTGACCGTGGCCAAACGCTGTTGCAAGGCTTGGCGAATGCGCGAGACGCGGCCCGGGGCGCGAGAGGTGGTGGTCATGCGGTGACTTCCCAGTTGGGGTATTTTTTCAAGAACGGAATCAGCCCGCCCTCGCGCAAGATGGCCAAGATGGCCTCAGGCAAAGCCCTGAAACTGCGCGTGATGGGTGGCTGGCTGGCGTCGGAGGGGGTCACCGTGAAGGTGTGGGCTTGCAGGTCCAAACGCGCTGACGCGCCGTTGGGCAAACCGGCGGTGTCGCACTCCAGCACCAACAGCCCGTTGTTGATGGCGTTGCGGAAAAACTGGCGCCCGAACGAGGGCGCCACGATGGCGGCCACACCCATGCGGCGCAAGATGTGTACCGCTTGTTCGCGCGAGGAGTTGATGCCAAAGTGCGTGCCCGCCACGATGATGTCGCCCGACTTGAAACGCTGCACAAAACTCGGATCGACGGCTTCAAAGGCGTGGGCCGCGATGTAGGCCTCGTCTTTGCCGGGCAGGTATTTGCCCGAGCAGTTGAGGTCGGTGTTGACGTCGTCACCCAACACCCAGGCGGTGGCTTCCATCAAATGCTCAGACATGGCTGGCCTCCCATTGACCGCCTTCAACCGTGCGAGGGTCGGTGATGCGCCCGGTCAGGGCAGACGCGGCCACCGTAGCTGCGGAGCCGAGCCAAATCTCGGCCTCGTGGTTGCCCAGACGGCCTTGGAAATTGCGGTTGGCGGTGGAGATCACCACCTCGCGGTCGCCTGGAATCAAATGGTTGGTGATGCCCACGCAGGTGCCGCAGCCTGCGGCTTCCACCGAGGCACCGGCTTCGGTCAAGGTCTCAATCAGTCCCTCACGCAAAGCCGCCAAATAAATTTGCCGCGAAGCCGGGGTGATGATCATGCGCACGCCCGAGGCCAAACGACGGCCTTTCAAAATCGCGGCGGCTTGGCGCATGTCGTCCAAGCGGCCGTTGGTGCAGGTGCCAATCAGCGCGAAGTTGATCTTTTGGCCAATCACCTCGTGAGCAGCCACCACATCGTCCACCGCATGCTTGCGCGCGACTTGGGGCGCGAGTTGCGAAGCGTCGATGTCCAGCCGATCGGCATACACCGCATCGGCATCGGCAAACACAGGCTGAGGTGGACGCGCACCGTGCGCCGCCAGCCAAGCGAAGGTTTTGTCATCGGCTTCGAGCAACGCAGCCTTGGCACCGAGTTCGGCGGCGTGGTTGGCCAGGGTCATGCGGTCGTCGATTTCCATGGCGTTCACGGCTGAGCCCACGTACTCGATGGCACGGTAGTTCAAGCCTTCCGCGCCAAAGCGACCCAGCATGTACAGCGTCAGGTCTTTGGCCCACACACCGGGTTGCAAACGTCCGTTGAGGGTGACGCGCACCGACTCGGGCACACGCAGCCACACCTTGCCGGTGGCCATCACCGCACTCACGTCGGTGCCTTCAATGCCGGTGCCAAACGCGTTGAACGCGCCGTAGGTGACCGAGTGGGTATCCGTGCCCACCACCAAGTCACCACAGGTCAGGTGGCCGCCTTCAGGCAGTACCTGGTGGCAAATGCCGTCGCCAATGTCGTACAGCTGGCTGCCGTGTTCTTTGGCAAAACGGCGCATCGCACTGTGGCCTTGTGCCGCCTCGACCGTGGGCGGGGGTGAGTAATGGTCGAGCACCCACGCGGTCTTGGAGGCAAAGGGCAGCTTGGCGTCCATCTTCTCGACCATGCGAATGGCGTTGGGTGCACGGGCGTCGTGCACCATCGCGTAATCCACGTTGGCCACGACGATGTCGCCCGCGTGCACCTGGGTCTGGCCCGAACGTTGGGCCAGTATTTTTTCAGCCATGGTGGCGCTCATGTCAATCTCCGCTGATGCCTGCATTGCGCACAATCGCGCCCCACTTGTCGCTCTCCACGCGCATGTAGCGCGCGGTGTCTTCGGGCGAGGTGGGTGTGGGGGCCAAGCCCAGCTTACGCAGCTGCGCGGCCACATGGGGGTCGTTCAAGGTGGTGGTGATGACCTCGTTCAAACGCTTCACCACGTCGGGCGGCGTGCGCAAGGGCGCGGTGAAGGCATACCAGTTGACGGCCTCAAAGCCCGAATAGCCCAACTCGGCAATGGTGGGCACGTTGGGCAACACGTCCATGCGTTTGGCACTGGTCACGGCCAGCGGGCGCAGCTTGCCGTTTTGGATGAACTGCATGGCATCGGTCGGGCTGGAGAAGATGGAGGGCAGCACGCCGCCCAGCAAATCGTTCATGGCGGGCGCGCCGCCACGGTAGGCCACGTGCTGGTTGTTGAGGTTGGCCGTGGCCTTGAACAACTCACCCGCCAAGTGCCCTGCACTGCCGATGCCCGAAGAGCCAAACGACACCCGCGAGCGCTCGGCCTTGCCTTGGCGCACATAGTCGTCCAAGGTGCGGATGTCGCTGTTGGCATTGACCACCAAAACGTTGGGGAACACGATGGCCATGCTCAAGGCCTGCATGTCGGTGACGGGGTTGTAGCTGAGCTTGTTGATGTGCTGGTTCACCGCCAACGAGCCGATGGTGCCCAGCATGATGGTGTAGCCATCTGCGGGGGCTTTGACCAATTGCTCAGAGGCGATGTTGCCACCGGCGCCAGGCCGGTTTTCGATCACCACCGATTGCTTGAGCAACTCGCCCATGCGCGGCGCCATGATGCGCGCCACGGTGTCCGAGCTGCCGCCGGGCGCAAAGCCAATCAGCAACTTGACGGGCCGTGTGGGAAAAGGCTCAGCGGCTGACGCAACCGAGGCCCCCAAAAAAGAAGCGGCACCCAAAAGTGCCGCTAACAACTGTCGTATGTTCATGTGTTCTCACTCTGGCTAATCGACTCTCGCACCCGAATCTTTGACGATGCGCGACCAGCGCTGCAAGTCGTCGCGCACGATGATAGCGAGTTGCTCTGCGCTGCCTTTGAAAGGCTCGCACCCCAGAGTCGCCAACTTGTCTTGGGTTTCCTTGGCGTCCAGGGCTTTGGCCACCTCGTCTTGAATTTGCGCCAAGATGTGCTTGGGCGTGCCAGCGGGTGCAAACATGCCGTACCACGGGGTGGCACCAAAGCCTTTGACGGTCTCGCCAATGGTGGGCACATCGGGCAGTGCGGCCAAGCGCTTTTCGTTCACCACCCCCAAGACCTTGAGCTTGCCGGAGCGGATGAAGGCAATCGAGGACGGCATGCTTTGCACCGACAGCGGCACTTGCCCACCCACCACATCGGTCGCTGCCATGGCCGCGCCTTTGTAGGGAATGTGCTGCAACTGAATGCCCGTGGCCTTTTGCAGCATCTCCCCAATCAGGTGGTTCAAGGTGCCATTGCCCGCCGACGCAATGGCCAGCGGCTCGGGCTTGGACTTGGCCAATGCAATCAACTCGGCCACGGTGTTGGCAGGCAACGCCGGGTTGGCCACCAGCACGTAACCGGCCTTGGCCAAGGGTGCCACGGGGTCAAAGTCTTTCACCGGGTCAAAGCCGGTGCGCTGGTAGAGAAACGGGTTGATGACTTGGGCGCTGTCGGCGTTGACCAGCAAGGTGTAGCCATCGTTCTTGGCCTTGGCCACCGACGCTGTGCCCACATTGCCACCGGCGCCCGGGCGGTTTTCCACCACCACGGGTTGGCCCCATTGCTCGCTGAGCTTTTGCGCCAGCACGCGGGCAATGGCGTCGTTGGCACCGCCTGCGGTTTGCGGCACCACCAAGGTCACGGTTTTGCTTGGGTATTTGTCTTGCGCCTGTGCGAGCCATGGGCTGCACAGTGCCAGGCCCCAACAGGCCAGCCACCAGTTGCGACGGTGCATCGGCGTGAACATGGTGTGTGCGTCGCTCAGGTGGTCAAGGCCTGCTTGACGCGGGCGGGCGCCAGTGGGTAGCGGCGAATGCGCACACCCGTGGCGTCAAACACCGCATTGGCGATGGCGGCTGGGAAGCAGACGATGGCGGGCTCACCGGCACCGCCAATGGGTTTGTCGGGGCGATTGAGCAAGACGATCTCGACTTGACCCGGAATGTCGTCCAAGCTGGCGATGCGGTAGCTGTTCCAGTCCACGCTGTTGACGCGCTGGGGATCGAAATGGACTTCTTCATACAACGAGCGGCTGATGCCCTGCATGATTTGCCCTTCCATCGCCGCGCGTACACCAATCGGGTTGACGATCAGGCCGCAGTCGTTGGCGATCACCAGCTTCTTGACCCAGATGCGTCCCGTGTCGCGGTGCACTTCGACCTCACAGGCCACGGCCGCATACGACTGGTAACCCGCGTGCAAGGCCATGCCACGACCGGTCATCACCTTGGCCGTCGACTTGCCGCGTGCTTTGGTGCGCGGTGCCCAGCCCAGTTTTTCAGCAGCCGCTTTCACCACGTCGGCCTCACGCGGGTCTTGCATGTGCTTCATGCGGAATGCCACCGGGTCCATGCCGGTGGCGTGCGCCACTTCGTCGATGAAGCACTCTTGTCCAAAGTGGGTTTGCATTTCTTGCGGCGCACGCATGTGCGCGGTGCGCATGGGCGAGGCTTGCTCCAAGTACGGAGGAATGGTTTCCCACCAGTGCACATGGTTGTTGAACTTGTAGCTTTCTTCGGGCACGTTGAAGTTGTAGGCGGTCCACTTCTTGTGGCCGGTTTGCATGCCGACCAAGGTGTGCTCAGGACTCTCAGCGTTGAACTTGACGTCCCAGCCGTTGAAGCCCTTGGCCTTGAGCAACCAGCCCGTCACGTTGTTGGCCTCATCGAGGCCCGCTTTCATGGTGATCACCGCAGCGGGAGCTTTGGGGTCCCAGGCGATGCCCTCGGCACGCGACCATTGCATGCGCACGGGACGGCCAAACTCTTTGGACAGCAGCGCGGCTTCATAAGGGGCCTCATCGGCATCGCTGCGACCATACGAGCCCGCGCCGTGCATCCACTTCACCTGCACATTGGCTTCGGGCAGGCCCAAGAACTTGGCAATGCCTTCACGCAAGTAGTGGGGCTTTTGCACATCGGCCCAAATTTGCACTTGGTCACCCTTGACATCGACCACGCCGCACGACGGTGAGATGCGCGCGTGCGACTGGAACGAACACTCGTACTCGGCCTCGATCACGCGCTTGGACGAGGCGAGCGCCGTCAAGGTGGGCTTGGCGTCGTAGGCTTTTTTACCGCCAAAAATGGGGATGGCGTTGGACGCGGTCACAGGTGCCGAGCGGATGTGCTCAAACACCGTGCCTTCGCCACCACCCAACGGGCCTTGTACGTCAGACCAAGTGACCTTGAGTTGGCGCGATGCACGCACCGCATTCCACTCGGTCTCGGCCAACACGGCCACAAAGCCGCCTTTGACAAAGTGCTTGGCACCGGGGATGTCGGCAATCGACGCCGCATCGACCGACAGCGGCATGGCCCCAGCCACAGGCGGGCGCACGGCACGCGCATGCAACAGGTTGTCAGGACGGATGTGCGCGGTGTAATGCTCTTTGGCACCCACCTTGTCGGCAATGTCTTTGCGCTTGATGCCTTGGCCCACGATCTTGTACTGCGACACATCTTTGGGTTTGGCCATGCCCTGGGCATTCATGCCGTTGCCGATGGCGTTGTTCCACTTCAACGAAGCCCCAAAGTCTTTGCCACCAATCAAGTCGGCATAGCTCACGCTTTGTGCCGTATTGGCTTTGACGAACACGCGGCCGTTCTCGGTGGCCAGCTCGCTGGCGGCCACGCCCAAACGGGCCGAGGCGGCTTCGACCAACAAACGACGGGCTTCAGCGGCTGCGTTACGCAGCGGGTTGGAGCCCATGCGCAAACCGGTGCTGCCGCTGCCGCCGCCTTGGTTGGGGGTGAGGCGGGTGTCGCCCATCACCACGGTGACCGCGTCCATCGACACATCGAGTTCTTCGGCCACGATTTGGGCGATGGCGGTATCGAGGCCCTGGCCGCAATCCATCTTGCCAAAGTTGGCGGTCACATGGCCATTGGTGGCAATGCGAATCCAGGTGTCGAGTGCGGTGGGTTGGGGTCCGATGACCACAGGTGGCGAGGCTTGCGCCAGGGCATCGCCCACAAACACAGAACCACTGGCGCCCACAATCAGCGCGCCTTGGGTCTGCATGAATTCACGACGAGAAAGCTTGGGGGTGTTCATGGTGGCTCCTTCAGGCTTTGGCGTTGGGGGTCATGGTGTCGCTGGCGCGTTTGACCGCGCGCATGATCGCAATTTGGGTGCCGCAGCGGCATTGCACATTCGCGAACGCTTGTTTGATTTGGGCTTGGGTGGGCTTGGGCGTTTTCTCCAGCAAGGCCACGCTGTTCATGATCCAGCCGTTCGAGCAGTAGCCGCACTGCGCCGCCTGTTCGTGCACAAAGGCTTCTTGCACTGGGTGCAGCTGACCGTTTTTGGCCAAGCCATCGAGCGTGCGAATGGGCTTGCCCACCACCGCGCTGGTTGGGGTGACACACGAGCGCACTGGCTTGCCATCGACCAACACGGTGCAGGTGCCGCACTGGGCCAAGCCACAACCAAACTTAGGCCCCTTGAGCTTGAGCTTGTCGGTCAAGGCGTACAGCAGAGGTTCATCGACCTCGGCTTGCACGGTCTGCGGGGTTCCGTCCACATTGAGTGAATAGTTGGGCATGGCGTCTCCTGAAGAGGGAAGGTTTCTACAAAAACTGTGAGCATGCTAAAGAAGATCACCCGTGCAGATGTCAGCGTTTTCCCTTTGGCTGTGTACCTTGGTGACAGGGTATTTGCATCGCCCCATTCTTTGACAAAGACGACCAATAGCCGTACATTAACGCCACTTCATTCGGAGAAACAGATGACTGCCACAGCCTTAAAAAGTGCACGCATGGAACTCAAAACCACCGCGGATGCCAAAGAACTTCTCAACAAAGCCGCGCTGTTAGACGGCATGGACTTGTCTTCGTTTGTCATGAGTTCTGCCATCGAAAAGGCGCGCAAAGTGTTGCTGGCACATGCAGCCATCACCTTGTCCAAAGAAGGCCAACTCAACTTGGCCCGTTTGGTCATGCAGTCCCCCAAGCCCACCAAAGCCATGAAAGACTTGATGGCCCTGCCCCCTCTGCCGCAGCAGAAAAAATGAACATCGTTTCATCGCTGTTTGACCCAACGGTCAAATACCCAGGACTGAAAGATTTCGACTGCGGCTTGGATGCCATCAACCGTTTTGCCAGACACAACTTGTCCAAGCAAGTACGCCAAGGCGTATGCGTCGCCTACGCCTTGCTGGACAGCGACGACGCTCAGCGTTTGGTGGGTTTTGTCACGCTGGCCAACCACAGCATCGAACTCTCTCGCTTGAGTGTGCTTGAGCTAGGGTCTATGCCCCGAACCATCCCTTGCACGCGGGTGGTGATGCTCGGTGTGGCCAAGTCTTACCAGCAGCACCGTCTGGGTCAGCAGTTGATCAAGATCGCCTTGCAAGCGGCTCAAGCGAGCGCCGTCAACGTGGGCAGTTTTGGCGTCTACCTGGATGCCGACGCCAACGCTGTGGGCTTTTATCAAAAGCTCGGTTTTGTGTTGCTGCAAGGCAATCAGTCCCCAGATCCGTCGCCCATGTTTTTGTCCATGTCGAGCATTGCCTGAAAGCATTGAGGTCGTCCAGTCACCAACGTGTCAGCCTCCAGCCGCGTCGCCAGACATGATGCGCGGCAAAATAAGGAGACACGCCATGCTTTGCCTGCAACCCGACTGCACCGACCTCAGCTGCCAAACCCCGTCAGAGAACGCCCAAAGTTATTTCGGGCGACGCCAGTTTTTGCGTGACTTGATTGGCGGCGGCGTGGCGGTCGGCAGCCTGTCGTCCATCAGCGGTTGCGCCAGCATGCTGGCGCCCAGCGTGAGTGCGGAGACCATCGTCATCAACGGTCGCATGGCCACCCTCAACCCCAAGCAACCGACCGCCTCGGCCTTGGCGGTGGCTGACGGCAAGATCTTGGCCATTGGCACCGAGGACGAGGTGATGCGCCACAAGGGCCCCAACACCCGCGTCATCGACGCCCAAAAACGCACCATCGTGCCGGGTCTGAACGACGCCCACACCCACTTCATCCGCGGCGGCTTGACCTACTCGATGGAAGTGCGCTGGGACGGTTTGTCCTCGCTCAGCCATGGCCTGGAAATTTTGCGCATCCAAGCGCAACGCACACCCTCACCGCATTGGGTGCAGGTGATTGGCGGTTGGACCTGGGCGCAGTTTGCCGAAAAGCGCTTCCCCACATTGGACGAAATCAACGCCGCCACGGGCGATACCCCCGCCATGATCATGCACTTGTACGACCGTGCGTGGATCAACCGCGCAGGCTTGCGCGTGCTGGGCTGGAACAAAGACACACCCAACCCCTTTGGCGGCCAGATCGAGCGCGACGGCGCGGGCAACCCCACCGGTTTGTTGGTCGCCACCATTGGCCTGCCTGCGCTGGTCAACACCTGGTTGAAGATTCCACGCCTGTCGCCCGATGACCAAATTTTGTCCACCCAGCATTTCATGCGCGAGAACAACCGCCTGGGACTGACCAGCGTGATCGACGCCGGCGGTGGTGGCCAAAATTACCCCGACAACTACGCCGCCATCGCCCAGTTGGCGCGCGACAAAAAAATGACCATGCGCATTGGCTACGAGTTGTTTGCGCAAGCCGGTGGCAAAGAGATCGACAACTACCAAGCCTGGAGCAAGATGGTTCAAGTGGGCGAAGGCGACGACTACTTCCGCATGCTCGGCGCGGGTGAATACATCGTCTGGGCCGCCGGTGACGTGACCAACTTTGACAAGGCACCGCCCACCATCCCTGCCGTGATGGAGAGCCAGCTCACCGCCGTGGGCAAGTTTTTAGCCGGGCAACGCTGGCCGTTTCGCATGCACGCGAGCTTTGACGCCACGGCGCAGCGCATCTTGGGTGTGCTGGAGCAAGTGCACCGCGAAGTGCCGCTCACCGGCCTGCGCTGGGGCTTGGACCACTGCGAAACGCTGTCGCCCCAAACGCTGGAGCGTGTGGCGGCACTGGGCGGCAGCATCAACATCCAAAACCGCATGTCCTTGGACGGCGAAGCCTTCCTCAAACGCTATGGCCCCCAGGTCTCAGCCAACGCGCCACCGATCCAGCGCATTCGCGAAATGGGCATCCCACTGGCCGCAGGCACCGACGGCAACCGTGCCACCAGCTACAACCCGTGGGTGGGCGTGCACTGGCTGATCACGGGCAAAACACTCGGCGGCGCCAAGCTGCAAGGTGACCACAACCTGCTGGATCGCACCGAAGCCTTGCGCCTGTACACCACGGGCGGCGCCTGGATGTCCAACGAAGAAACCAAAAAAGGCACGCTCGAAGTGGGCAAGTTTGCCGACCTGGTGTTCTTGTCGGGCGACTACTTCAACATGCCGGTGGACGAGATCAAGAACCTCGAATCAGTGCTCACCATGGTGGGTGGCAACGTGGTGTACGGAGCCGGCACTTATGAGAGCTTGGCCCAAGCCGCGCCGCCCATTCGCCAAGACTGGCTGCCGATGAAAGACTATGGCCGCTACTACAAACGTGCTGGCATGGAGGCTCCCACACCCAACCGCAGCGCACAAGGTGCGCACCAGCACCCCTTGATCATTGGGGATGCCGGCTCATGGCGGATGGAATGCCCTTGCGCGTTTTGAACGCGACGGGTTTTACTCCAGCTCAATGCGGCGATCGGCCACCACTTTTTTGAGGTTGCCAATGTCGCGCTCGACGCGCTGACGAAACTCCGCTGGACTGCTGGCGCGAGGCGTACCGCCAAAGTCAATCAGCTTTTGGCGCACATCGTCTTGGGCCAACACCGCACGCAGTTCTTTGTTGACTCGCTCCAGGATGGCGGGCGGTGTGCCCACCGGTGCGGCAATGCCCAACCACGACTCGAACACCACCTGCGGCAAGGTGTCGGCAACCGTGGGCACACCAGGCACCGGGCTGTTGCCGGCAGGCGATGTCACGGCGATGGCGCGCACGCGCTGGTCTTTGAGCAAGGAAGCGGTGAGCGTCATGGTGTCGATCATCACATCCACACGTCCTGCCAACAGCTCGGTCAAGGGGCCCGTGCCACCCTTGAACGGCACATGGGTGATTTGCACACCGGCTTCACTGAAGGCCCATTCGGCCACCAAGTGCATGGCGGTGCCCACCCCCACGGAGGAGTAGGTGTATTTGTTGGGCTCGGCCTTGGCGCGTTTGACCAAATCGGCAAACGAGGTGATGGAGGAACCTGGCGCCACGGTCAGCGCCAGCGGATAGGTGGTGATGGTGCTGACCCAGGCGAAGTCTTTCACCGGGTCAAACGGCAAACTCTTTTTCATGGCGGCGCCACTGGCGTGGCCACTGGGCAGCAAGATCAAGGTGTAACCATCTGGCGCCGAGCGGACCAGCATTTCTGCGGCGATGTTGCCCCCAGCCCCAGGCTTGTTGTCGACCACCACGTTTTGCCCCAAGCGCTCGCCGAGCGGCTTGGCCACCAAACGCGCCACGATGTCTGAGCCCCCACCGGCCGGAAAACCCAGCAGCATGCGGATGGGCTTGGTGGGGTATGCAGGCTCAGCCGCCAACGCAGGGGCTGAGGCCATGCACGCCAACACAACAGCCGACAAGCCACGCCCCCAAGGGCGCGCGAACGCAGTGAAGTCAAACAAAGTGGCCATGAGGTGGGTCTCGCGCTGTCTTACAGAACTTGCGTGGCTTGCTCGAACGTCAAGCGTGGGTTGCGATTGAACAACTTGCTGGTGTCCATGTAACCCAGGTTGATCAAGTAGTTGGCTTGCCAACGACCGTCGGGGAAGAACTCGGCATTGACTTTGGCCACATCAAAGCCGCTCATGGCGCCACAGTCCAGGCCCAAGGCACGGGCGGCAATCATGAAGTACGCGCTGCCCAGGGTTCCGTTGCGCGTGGCAGTGCCAGCGGCCAAACCAGCGTTGCCCGCGAACATTTCTTTGGCATCGGGTTTGTTGGGGAACACCACGGGCATGTGCTCGAAGAACTGGGTGTCGTTGGCCACGATCACGGTGACAGGTGCCTGGCTGGTTTTGTCCACGTTGCCGGGAGACAAGGCGGGCAACAAACGAGCCTTGGCTTCGGGGGTGGTCAAGAACACGTAGCGTGTGGGTTGGGTGTTCATCGAGGTGGGGCCCATCTTGGCGATCTCGTACACCTCTTTGAGCAGGCTCAAAGGCACGGGCTTGTCGATGAAGCCGTTGGCGGTGCGTGCGTTGGTGAACAGATGGTCGATGGCGTCTTTGGAAATGGTCATGAAAGCCTCAGAAAAAGAAAAACAAATTTATGCAACAGATGTGCTCACAAAATCCACTTGGTGGCGGGCAATACGCACCGCCCCTAGGGTTTGCTTCACGCGTAAATGCGCGGGGTGGGATGCATACGCATCCAATGACTCTTGCGAATCAAACTCAGTGTAGAGCACCACATCGCAAGCATAGTCGACATGGCTGTGGTCAATGCCCACCTCCACATGCAACAGGCCTGGAATATGCCCCCGCAAGGCCTCAAACTGAGATTGAATCAGCTGGCGGTTGGCTTGCTTTTGCGCAGGCGTGTCGCCCTGCACGTCCCACATCACGATGTGTTTGATCACAGCGGGTGCCTTTCAATGCGCCGCAGGCGGAAAACCCGCTTTTTGCGGCCACAGGTTGACGAAGGCGTGCACTTCGGTGCGCGCATACAAACCAGCTTTGGTAAAGGGCTCTTGGCTCAACCAGGCATGGGCCGCGTCGCGCGAGGCAAAGTCAATCGCCAGCAAGCTGCCCAGCATGGTCTGGCCGTCGTCATGCGTC
The DNA here is from genome assembly GCF_002778315.1 of Limnohabitans sp. JirII-31. Classification (GTDB taxonomy): domain Bacteria; phylum Pseudomonadota; class Gammaproteobacteria; order Burkholderiales; family Burkholderiaceae_C; genus Limnohabitans. The sequence goes on from NZ_NESA01000006.1 coordinate 166,214, forward strand.
AGCGGCCCTGCAAAAGCGATGTGCTCGGCCACTTGCGCCAAGTAGTCTTTGTGCTCAGGACGCATGCGCGCACGCAACTCGGCGTGGTCGGGCTTGTCGATCAGGATGAAGGTGAAGATCATGAAGGCTCCGGCAACACACCCAGCACTCAGGCGGCCACGGGGTTCAACACAAAGTCGTAATCCACCAACCAGCTGCCATCGGCTTGTTGTGTCCAGTCAGTCACCAAGGACTGGCGCACACCAAACACGGCGTCCGAGTCGAGGTATTGGTCGTCGTTGCGGAACACGTGCGTGGTCAAGGTCTCGTAGCCCTCGGCCACGATCATGAAATGCAAGTGCGCGGGACGCCAAGGGTGGCGGTTGGTGGCAATCAGCATCTCGCCCACCGGGCCGTCGTGCGGAATGGGGTAGGACTCGGCGAGGATGGAGCGAAAGTGAAACTCGCCATTTGGGCCCGACTTCAAAATGCCGCGTGCAGACGCGTGCGCGTAATCGGGCAGTTGCACGTCGTACAAGCCATTGGCATCGGCTTGCCACACCTCCATCGTGGCACCCGCAATGGCCTTGCCGTCCAAGCCACGCACGGTGCCACGCACCGAGCAGGGTTGACCGACGGCGCCGTTGCCCACATCGTCGCCGTGTTCGTAGTGCGGCGCATCTTCCACATGAAACGGCCCGACCACTGTGGCTTCGGTGCAGCCGTCTGGCTTGTCGTTGTTCATGGCCACCGTCAGCATGGACAGGCCCAGCGTGTCAGACAACAAGATGAACTCTTGGCGCTTGTCGTCGCACTTGTGGCCGACACGGGTCAAGAAGTCGATGCCCTGCTCCCACTCTTTCTCGGTCAGGCGCACCTCACGCGCAAACGCATGCAGGTGTTGCACCAAGCTGTTGATGATTTCTTTCAGGCGCGGGTCAGGGGTGTTGGCAAAGCGTGCCATCACAGCTTGCGTGATGGTGTCTTGGTTCAAATTACGCATGTCTCAAATCCTTGGGTGATGACGTGTCGGCGACTTTAAGATTTGCGACAGGCGATTGAAAGACCCAAAATAGAAAATCATTGTTCCGGCTAGCGGAAAGATACATGGATCGCCTCAAAGAATTAGAACTGTTTGTCCGCGTGGTCGAAACCGGCAGCCTGAGCAAAGCGGCCTTGGCCCTGGACCTGTCCAATGCGGCTGCCAGCCGTCACCTCGCTTCCCTCGAAGCGCGCTTGGCGGTGCGTTTGGTGGAGCGCAACACCCGCCGCCTCTACCCGACGGGTGAAGGTCAGGCTTTTTTCAGCCGGGCTCGCGCCATCCTCAACGACTTGGCCGATGCCGAATCCGAAGTCAACTCGGCCACGCTCGACCCCAGCGGCACGCTGCGCATCAGCGCCTCGTTGTCGTTTGCCATGCAACTCATTGCGCCACGCATTGGCGACTACACCCAGCGCTACCCCAAGGTCAAGGTGCACATCGAGGCCTCGAACCGCTACCTGGATTTGATCGACAACGGCATTGACGTGGCGGTGCGCACGCGTGAGATGGAGCCCGACAGCAACATCACCATCCGCCGCTTGGCCACCACGCGGCGAATTTTGGTGGCCTCGCCCAAATACCTGGCACGCATGGGCACACCCCAAGACCCGAGCGATTTGTCAGCCCACCAACTGCTGGTGTACCTGCATGCCAACAACCCCAACGAATTGCGTTTCACCCAAGGTGACGCCTCGGTGGTGGTGCCGGCGCCGGGCTTGCTCGAATCCAACGATGGGCAAATCTTGCGCGCTGCGGCGCTAGAGGGCACGGGCATCTTGGTGCAGCCCACCTACATCGTGTTCGAAGACATCGTGGCCGGGCGCTTGGTGCCCATCCTGGACGACTGGGACTTGCCACGCCTGCACATCAACCTGGCCTACCCCAGCCGCAAGCACTTGTCAGCCAAGGTGCGCAGCTTCATCGACTTCATGGTGGAAGAGTTTGAGCGCTACGACTACGAGCGTAAGTGGACGGGACAGCAGGGGTTTTGAGGTGGTTAACCCGGAATGTCCGCCTCCACCAGCAGCCCCAAGAGCGTCAGCGACTCTTGCCAACCGAGATAGCAAGCCTCTAGGGGGATGACCTCTGGGATGCCTTCTTGCACCACGCTGAGTTCTGTGCCGCATGACACAGGCGTTAACTCAACCGTCACGGTGAGGGTGCCTGGCAGATGGGGGTCGTCGAACTTGTCGGTGTAGCGAATGCGCTGATGCGGCACCAGCTCCAAATATTCGCCGCCAAAGCTGTGGCTGTTGCCCGAACTGAAATTGGTGAACGACATGCGAAACGTGCCACCCACGATGGGTTCGATGTGATGCATCTTGGCCGTGAACCCATGGGGCGGCAGCCATTTGACCAAGGCGTCTGCGTCAAGAAACGCACGGTAGACACGCTCAGGTGGCGCGCGAAGAACTCGGTGAAGTCGCAGGGTGTGAGCCATATCACTCCGGCTGAAACCCTGCCGCCTTGATCAAGGGCAACCAACGGTCCAAGTCGCGCCGCAACACGGCCTTGGCGTCATCGCCAATCAGTGCCAAAGGTTTGCCGCCGGCTTTTTCAAAACGTTCCATCACATCGGGCGAGGTGATGACTTTGCGCAGCTCGGTGCGCAAGCGGTTGAGCTCGGCCGCAGGCGTACGCGCAGGCGCGAAGTAACCAAACCACGACTCCAGCTCCAAGGGCGCCACACCGGTTTCACGGATGGTGGGCACCGAAGGGTGCATGGGCAAGCGGGTCGCACTCGACACGGCCAAGGCCTTGAGGCTGCCCGAATCCACATGCGTGCGTGCGGTGGAAGCCAAGTCAAAGAACACATCCACACGCCCACCGATCAAATCAGTGTAGGCAGGTTGTGCCCCACGGTAAGGCACATGGGTGAGCTGCACGCCGGCCAAATGCCACAAGGCAGCGGCCAAGATGTGCTGGCCTGAACCATTGCCCGCCGAGGCATAGCTCACTTTGTTGGGGTTGGCTTTGGCATAAGCCACCAATTCGGCCAAGTTGCCAAAAGGCAAGTCTTTGCGCGCCACCAAGGTGTAGCTGTAGGAGACGGCCAAGCCAATCGGCTCAAAGTCTTTCACCGGGTCGTAGCTCAGGTTTTTGTACAAGCCCGCATTGAGCACCAGGTTGGACACCGAACCCATCAACAAGGTGTAACCATCGGCCGGCGCTTTGGCGGCCAAATCGGTGCCCACCAAAGTGCCCGAACCCGTGCGGTTTTCCACCACCACGCCGGGTTTGAACACCTGGCCCAGTTTGTCCGCCAACACGCGGGCCACAAAGTCGAAACCGCCGCCTGGGGGCTGCGGCACGATGACGCGGATCGCGCGGTTGGGGTAAGCGTCTTGGGCCAAGACGCGCAAAGGCAGCGCCCCCGCCAGCAGGCTGCCCAAGAGTTTCAGGTGGGTGCGGCGTGGGTGGGCCATGTTCAACGCTCCAGCGGTTTACCAGCCAACCAGTTGGCACCACGACGGTACAGGTCTTGCACGCCCTCGCCTTTGAGCATGGGCATGTCCATCTTCACGGTGTAACCAATGCGGGTTTGGATGTAGGCCAGGTGACGGTAGCCTTCGGGGAAGTTGGCCAAGGCGGCTTGGTCTAACTGCAAGGTGGCCGCTGAGTCCACCGGGTCCACGCGGTCTTTTTCATAAATGGGTTGACGGTGCACCAAGCCCCACTGGCCGTTGCGCTCTTCAAAAAAGTCATAGAAGCGCCCGGTACACACCACGTCACACAACACGCCTTCGATCAGGCCGCGCTGCGAAATGGTCATCTTGGTTTGCGCAATGGCGCGGGTGCCTTGCACATCAATGGAAGAACCGCCCAAGAAGTGCAGAATGCTCACGCCCTTGTTCCACCCCTCGATGGTGACGCGGATGAACTCTTCAAACGGCCCTTGAAACCAGGTGGCCATCATCACGCCGTCGTCGTGCCACACCGTGCGAAAACGGTCCCACAAACCGGCGTCGCGCCACACGGCCCAGTTTTCCACCAGTTGGCGAATTCGAAGTTGTTGTTCCATCTCGTGTGTCATAGCCAGTCCATTCAAGTTGAATGGCGCAGACTCTAGAAGCAGACCTGCCCAGCGTCAACGCTTGGGCTGAAAATTAGTTTTGCGCTGGCTGCAAAAGAAACATCGTCCAATCGGTCACAGCGTCAGTTTTGTATCCTTGTTTCAACTTTGGTTTTTCGGAGACAACCCCCCATGACACCCATGCACCTCATCTTGCATCGCCCTGTGTCCGCTGGTCGCCGCATGTTGCTGGCTTTGGCAGGCAGTGTGTGTCTGAGCTTGAGCGCCCAGGCCGACACATTTCCCAGCAAAGCCATCACCATCGTTGTGCCCTTCCCGGCTGGTGGGCCTACCGACGCCAACGCCCGTCTGATTGGCAAAGAACTGTCTCAGGTACTGGGACAACCCGTGGTGATCGACAACCGCGCCGGTGCGGGCGGCACGGTGGGCTCCACCTGGGTGGCGCGCGCGCCAGCGGATGGCTACACCTTGTTGTGGGGTGGGACCAGCAGCTTGGTGGTGGCCCCAGCGCTCTACCCCAACCTGAACTATGACCCTATCAAATCGTTCCAACCGATTGGCATGGTCGTGCGCGGGCCCATGATGCTGGCTGGGCGCGCCGGCTTGCCCGCCAAAACCCTGCCCGATCTGCTGGCCTACGCCAAGGCCAACCGCTTGACCTATGCCACCGCAGGCACGGGCTCAATTGGCCATTTGGCCGGTGAACTGTTTCAAGAAATAACGGGCGTGCCCCTGGTGCATGTGCCCTACCGTGGCGGCGCCCCGGCCTTGAACGATTTGCTGGGTGGTCAAGTTGATTTGATTTTCGAAACCGCGCAATTCATGACGCCTCAGATCAAGGCAGGCAAGGTCAACACCTACGCCGTGGCCGGCACCAAGCGCTACCCCGGTTTGCCCGACATTCCCACCATGAGCGAGCTGATGGGCAAAGCCTCATGGGAAGCCTATTCATGGTTCGGTTTGGTCGCGCCGGCCAACACGCCGCCAGCCGTGACCGCTGTGCTGGAAAAGGCCTTGCTCAAGGTGGTGACCGAGCCCAACACACGCGCACAAATCGTGGCGGGGGGCTTGGAGCCCGTCAATTCGAGTGCCGAGTTTTTAGCGCAAGCGATTGAGCAAGACCTCACCAAGTGGCGCACCATCGTCACCCGTCGCAACATCAAACCCGAGTGAGTTCAGCATGCGTATCCTGATTGCAGGCGCCGGCATTGGCGGCTTGATGACCGCTTTGGCCCTGGCCCAAAAAGGCTTTGACGTGGCGGTGTTTGAGCAGGCCGCCCAACTGGGCGAAGTTGGCGCCGGGGTACAGATGAGCGCCAATGGCTCGCGCTTGTTCTACGAACTCGGCATTGGCGACGAACTCAGTGCCGTGGCCTGCCACCCCACCGGCAAAGAAATACGCCTGTGGAGCACGGGCCAAACCTGGCAGCTGTTTGACCTGGGTGCCGAGTCGATCGTGCGCTACGGCTACCCCTACCTGATGCTGCACCGCGCCGACATGCACCGTGTGTTGGTCGATGCCCTGAACACCCTGCGTCCAGGCTGCGTGCACCTCAACCACAAAGTCAAAAACATCCAGCAAGAGGGCCACACCGTCACCCTGCACTTTGAGCACGGCGCGTCTGCCGTGGGCGATGTGTTGATCGGTGCCGACGGTGTGCACTCGGTGGTGCGACGCTGCTTGTTTGGCGCCGACCAGCCGGTGTTCACCGGCTGCATGGCCTGGCGTGGTTTGATTCCTGCCGAGCAGTTGTCGGCCCACCTGCAACGCCCCGTGGGCATCAACTGGGTAGGCCCTGGTCGCCACGTGGTGCACTACCCGGTACGTCGCGGCGAGTTGGTCAATTTCGTCGGCATTGTCGAGCGCGACGACTGGCAAGAAGAGTCGTGGAACCAACGCGGCACCCAAGCTGAATGCGCGCAAGACTTTGCGGGCTGGCACAGCGATGTGCAAGAAATGATTGCGCACATTGAAACCCCCTACAAATGGGCCTTGATGGGGCGCCCGCCTCTGCCCACGTGGCAGCAAGGGCGCATCAGCCTGCTGGGCGACGCGTGCCACCCCACCCTGCCCTTCTTGGCCCAAGGTGCCATGATGGCCTTGGAAGACGCCATCGTGTTGGCGCGCTGCCTGGAACGCTACGCAGACCAACCCGAGACCGCTCTGGCGCGCTATGAGGCCGTGCGATTGGAACGCACCTCCAACATCGTGGTGGGTTCGACAGAGAATGCCAAACGCTTTCACAATCCACTGCTGCGCGATGCAGTCGGTGCTCAGACCTATGTGAGCACCGAATGGACCACCGAGAAGATCAACGCGCGCTACACCTGGCTGTTTGAATACAACGCAGCCACAGTAGCGATTGACCCGATGTGAGTTTTTTTTAACGACGACAACAGCAGGAGACAACTATGCAGACATTCACTTGGAAACGCATTGCCATCGCCACGGCGGCACTGAGCTTGGCCGCTTGCGCCAACCTCAGAATGCACGACAAGAGCTGGACCACTTTGTTTGACAAAGACAGCAACCTCAACGGCTACACCCTGGTGGGCGACGCCAACTGGCGCATCCAAGACGGGCTGCTGCAAGCTGACCTGATTCAAAAGGTGGGCCCGAGCTACTTGGTGACAAAAGAAAGCTTTGCCGACCAAGAAATTTATGCCGAGTTTTGGGTCGATTCACAGACCAACAGCGGCATCTTCATCCGCTGCCAGGACCCGAAAAAAATTGGTGCTGACAACTGCTATGAAATCAACATCTGGGACACCCGGCCTGACCCGTCTTATGGCACTGGCGCGATTGTGGATGTGGCCAAGGTCTCGCCCATGCCCAAAGCCGGCGGTCAGTGGAACACGCTGGAGATCACCGCCAAGGGCAACCGCCTGACCGTCAAACTCAATGGTGTGGTCACAGCCGACGCCACCGACAGCAAGCTCGCCAAAGGCAACCTGGCCTTGCAATACGGCAGTGGCATTGTGAAATTCCGCAAAGTGCTGACACGCCCGATCTGAGCCCGTGCACACCACGGCCTGTTGAATTCAAAGACTCAACGCGTAGCTGGTGCTTCGTCCTGCGGACTCCGTGCGACGAAGCATGCCACGTTGAAGCAAGTCATTGATGTCTCGCAGCGCGGTGTCTGAAGAGCATTTGCCAATCGCCGCCCATTTCTGGTTGGTGAGCTTGCCATCAAATCCGTCGAGCATGCGATTGAGCACTTTGATCTGTCTTGAATTGAGCGATGTGCCTGACCACTGGCGCCAGAAATTGGCTTTCACCAAGACACGCGACAAGACCAGATCGGCTTCTTGCAGTGCACGCAGCAAGCACGCCAAGAACCAAGACAGCCACTCGGTTGCATCCAGATTGCCCTTCTGCGTTTTTTCGAGCAAGGCGTAGTAGTCCTTGCGCTCTTTTTGAATTTGCGCTGACAGACTGTAAAAGCGTTGTGTGCTTTGGTCGGCACGCGCCAACGCCATGTCGCCAATGGCTCGCGCAATGCGGCCGTTGCCATCGTCAAACGGGTGGAGGGTCACAAACCACAAGTGGGCAAGACCTGCTTTGACCAAAGGGTCCATCTCTTGCACCGCCTCAAACCACCTCAAGAAATCAGCCACTTCAGCGGGCAACACCTGTGCGGGTGGCGCTTCGTAATGCACGCGGCGTCGATGCATGGGTCCAGAGACCACTTGCATCGGGCCATCCGCATCATCACGCCAAGCCGCCACACGAATGGGCGTCATGCCACTTCGCCCCGTTGGAAACAAGGCTGCATGCCAAGCCATCAATCTCTTGGTGGTGAGAGGGGTGGCGTGCAAACTGGTGGCATCCAAGATCATCTCCACCACACCGTCCACGTGACGATCCGCAGGCTTGAGCACTGCAACATCGATACCCAGTCTTCGGGCAATGGATGAGCGAACGGTGTCGGCGTCCAGATGCTCGCCTTCAATCTCGCTTGTTTTGAGGACGTCCTCGGTCAGGGCTTCGGCATGGGCTTGTGCTTGTGAGCCCATCCCTTGGTCGCGCATACGCCCCATCAAGTGCCCAAGGGTTTGGTGCACTTTGGCCAGCAAAGGCATCAGCGTCTCGGCTTGGTAGTGCCAATGGGGCCAATTTTTGGATTGCCAAACGTACAGGTAATCACCGCTTTTCATGCGGCGATTAGACGCCCGATTCACCGCAAGGTCAACACCGCCAGATTCACACCGCGCAATATTGGTTTTGAATCGCTTCGTCCGCGAGCAGGTCTTGCGCGCTGCCCTCATGCACGATCAGGCCTTGGTCCAAGATGTAGGCGCGGTCGGACACCGACAGCGCACGCGCCACGTTTTGCTCCACCAACAAAATGGTGATGCCTTGCGCCTTCATGCGCGCAAACAGCTCAAACATCTCGTCCACCAGCACCGGCATGATGCCTTCGGAGGGCTCGTCCAACAAAATCATCCGCGGCTCGGCCATCATGGCGCGGGCAATGGCCAACATCTGCTGCTCGCCACCCGACATCGACGTGGCCTCTTGCGACAAACGTTCTTTCAAGCGAGGGAAGGTTTCTGCAATCACCTCGATGCGGGCATCGATGTCCACCTTGCGGCGGCTTGCCAACAAGCCCAGTTGCAAGTTCTCACGCACGGTGAGTGACGGCACGATACGACGGTCTTCGGGCACATAGGCAAAGCCTGCGTGAAAACGTGCATGGGCAGCTTGGGTCAGCAAGTCTTGGCCTGCAAACACCGCACTACCCGAGCATTTCGTGACCAAGCCCATGAGCGTGCGCAAGGTGGTGGTTTTGCCGGCCCCGTTGCGCCCCATCAGTGTAACGATCTCGCCCGCATGGACTTGGAAGGACACGTCTTGCACCACATGGCTGCGGTCGTACCACGCGTTCAAACCGCGAACGTCCAACAAAGGTGTGTGTGTTGTCATCATCAACCCTGACCTAAATAAACACGACGCACTTCGTCGTTGTTGCGAATGTCGTCTGGTGTGCCCTGGGCCAAAAATTCGCCGTGGTGCAGCACGATCAAACGCTCGCAAATCCCCATCACCAATTTCATCTTGTGCTCCACCAAGATGACGGTGCGTTCCTCGGCCAGTTGAACTATCAAGTCCATCATGGCGGAGGTCTCTTGTGGCGACATGCCAGCCGTGGGCTCGTCCATCAGCAGCAGCTTGGGCGAGGCGGCCAGGGCCATGGCAATTTCCAGTGAGCGCTGTTGACCGTGGGCCAAGTCGGCCACGGTTTTGTCACGCAGCTGAATCAAGCCCACGCGTTCGAGCAAGGCATCGGCTTCGTCAATCGCTTCGCGCAACTGGTGGCGCGGCGTGAGGATGTCAAACCGGCTGTAGCGCATTTGCGCAGCCACCCGCACGTTCTCGTGCACGCTGAGTTGCTTGAACACGTTGGTGATTTGAAAGCTCTTGGCAATGCCGCGTCGGGCGTATTCGTGCGGGGCCAGGCCGGTGATGTTGTGACCCTCAAAGAAGATCTCACCCGTGGTCGGCGTCAGGGCGCCACTGAGCACATTGAAGAAGGTGCTCTTGCCAGCACCGTTGGGGCCAATGATGGCCGTCAACTGGTTGGGGGCAAAAGACACCGACACATCCGACAAGGCCTTGAAGTGACCAAAGTGGCGACTGACGTTGCGCACGTCCAAAAATGCAGGGGCCGTCATGCGTGCGCTCCCTTCAAAACACCGCGCTTGACCAGGGTGTGCATCCAAGTGCCCCAAATGCCGCGCGGGAAAAACAACACCAAGGCCATGAACAAGAGGCCCACCACCGCCATCCAATAGCGTGTCAGCGTGGTCACCACATCCTCCAAATACAAGAACACACCGGCACCGACAAACGGACCAAAGAAGGTGCCCATGCCGCCCAGCAAACACATCATCACCGCTTGCCCCGACTGCAAATAGTGCAGCGAATCCACCGGCACCACCGACAGGTGCAAGGCACGCAAGGAACCCGCCAAACCACAAATGCCGGCCGAGATGACAAACACCAGCAACTTGGCGCGGTCCACGTCGTAGCCGCAAGCAGCGGTGCGTTTTTCGTTTTCACGAATCGCTTCAATCACCGACCCAAAGGGCGATGCCAGCACCCGCGACACCAGCCACAAAGCCAGCGCCACAAAAAACAGCAAGATGTAGTACTTGGACATGGGGTTCAAAAAGTCCAGATGCACCGGCCCAATGTCGATGGCTTCGGGCTTGATGCCACGAAAGCCGTTTTCACCACCCGTCCACTTCTCGGCCTTGTAAAACGTGTAGTACACGATTTGGCCCAAGGCCAAGGTCACCATCGAGAAGTAAATGCCGCGCGTGCGGATGGCGATGTAGCCCATCACCAAGCCCACCAACAAGGCTGCCAACACCCCCACCACGATGGCTGGCAACCAGTGCAGGTTGAAGAACACCATCGAAATACCGGTGAGGTAGCCCCCAACCCCTAAAAAAGCCGCATGACCGAAAGACAACATGCCGGTGTAACCAAACACCAGGTTAAAGCCCACCGCATACAAACCAAAGATCAAGATGTTCACTGCCAAGGCCTCGTAGGGCATGAGCAGCGGAAACACCAGCAAAAAGGCCAACACAGCGCCGACCCGATGACGCGCCACAAAGTTGACGCCGTCTTTGAACACATCACTCATCCCAACGCTCCTGCTTTGCCAAAGAAGCCCTGTGGGCGAATCAACAGCACCAAGGCCATCAACACAAAGATCGACAACTCAGCAAACTCCGGCGCAAACAGCGAGGTCAGGCTAAACACCACCCCCACCAGCAGCCCGGCGACTACGGCACCCGGCAGTGAGCCCATGCCCCCCACCACCGTGACCACAAACGATTCGGCCAGCACCGGAATCCCCATCTCAGGGTTGACCGCGCGTGTGGGTGCGGCCAGCACACCCGACAAACCGGCAATCGCCGTGCCCAGGCCGAACACCAAGAACCACACCTTGGCAATGTCCACACCCAGCACACGCACGATCTCTGAGTCGCGTGAACCAGCGCGGATGATCAAGCCATAGCGCGTCTTCTCCAGGAACAACCACAGCCCCACACTCACCACCGCCGTGGCACCGATCAAAAACAAACGGTAGAGCGGGAAGTGGCCAAAGCCCAAGTTGACCGCGCCACGCAAAGCCGACGGGGTAGACGAAGGCAAACCTTCAATGCCAAACAGCACGCGCGCCACATCGATCAACACATACGACAGACCAAAGGTCAGCAGCAAGGGGTAATCGATGCCACGCCCGTACAAGGGCCGCACCAAGAAGCGCTCGGCCAGCAAGCCAATGGCGCCCACCACGAGGGGCGCAATCATCAGCCCGAGCACAAAGCTGCCGGTGAGGCTCAAGAAGTAAACGCCTAAAAAAGCGCCCATCATGAAGAACGCCCCGTGGGCAAAATTCACCACGGTCAACATGCCAAAGATCAGGGACAGGCCGATGGCCAAGAGCGCATACACAGCGCCCAAGGCCACGCCCGTCACCAACTGCAGCATGAATAAATTAAGGGTGATGTCTGTCACGGGACTGGTCTCCTGGATGCCTTAAGCCTTGTGGCCGAGTTCAGTGCAGCTGCGCAACGTGGCTTCGTTGGCAGCGTCTGTGCTGACCACGTTGAACACGTCGTTCTTGTCTTTCATGCCCTTGGATTTGGACTCGACGATGATGACCGACTGCACCGACTGGTGGTCGCACTTGCGGTAGTACTGGTCGCCCTTGTACCAGTTGTATTTCATGCGGCCCATGGCGTCGCTGACCTTGTTGGAGTCGGTGGTCTTGGCGTCCAACACACCTTGCAAGATGCTTCGGATACCGGCGTAGCCCAATGCGCCGTAGTCGGTCGGCACAGCACCGTTGTAGGCTTTGCGGTACTTGTCGTTGAAGGCCTTGGCCGCTGGCACTTTGTCTTCAATGCCCCAGTAGTACGAAGTGCCGCCCACCACACCATCAAACACCTCGGCACCGCCCGCTTGGCGTGCGGTGAACAACAGCACGGGCGTGATGATGCGGGTCTTTTCTTTCAAACCAAAGTCGGTGGCTTGCTTGGTGGCGTTGAGCAAGTCGCGGCCAAAGTTGCACATCACCAAGATGTCGGGGTTGAGCGCCTGAATGCGTGGTAGGAAAGCCGAGAAGTCTGAAGCTCCAATGGGGTGACGGATGTCGGCCAGTGTGGTGGCGCCCAGCGATTGACCGGCACGCTCAAAGCCGCGCACCATCTCGTGGCCATAGGCGTAGTCTGCGGTCAGATACACCACGCGCTTGCCGTATTTAGGGAAAGCGTAACGCGCCACAGCACCTGCCGTCATGTGGGGATTGAGCGCTTCGTGGAAGGTGTAAGGGCTCCAGTCTTTGGCCTCGTTGATGGCGTCCGACTGGCTGATCGAGTTGAAGATCATCTTGCGCTCACGCGTGACCGCATTCATCGACAACTGCGTGGCGGCAGACAAAGAGCCGGCCATGAAGTCGACCTTGTCTTTCTCAATCAATTCCAGCGTGCGGGTGGCCGCTTCACCGGGGTTGAGCTTGTCATCACGCACCAGCAACTCGGCTTTACGGCCATTGAAGCCACCGGCATCGTTGAAGTCTTTGATGGCCAGTTCCGCCGCGCGCACTTGGTCTTGTGCTTCGGTGGAGTAGGCGCCGGTCAAAGGCACCAAAAAGCCAATTTTGATGGGCGCTGTTTGGGCGCTGGCAATGTTGAACAAAAACGGTGCGCTGCCTGCGGCAGAGGCAGCGGCACCCAGTTGCAGCAACTGACGGCGGTTAGGAAGCTTGGAATTCGAATGGTCGCTCATGCTTGTCTCCTGTTGTGGTTGAAATGAAATCAATGCTCGGCGTGCTTGGCGCCAGCGTGTTGTTGTGTTGGGGCTGGGGTGGGCCTGAATGCGGTGACATGGCCATAGCGACCCAAGTCAATCGCGGTTTCGGCCACCACCTCGCGGGCGTTGCGCTCGGTGGTGTGTGCATCGCTTCCGGCTGCTTGCGATTGCATGTAGGCACCCAGCCAGCGTGCGCGGTCCACCGCCATCTGGCACTGGGGCAAACGTTGTTGCTCGTACACGCGCAAGGCCTCGGCGGTTGCGCCGTGGCTGCGAATGGCGTCGGCCAGGGCAGCCGCATCTTCGGCGGCCTTGGTCACGCCCATGCCAATGTGTGGACGGCCCACAAACGAGGCGTCGCCCATCAGGGCCACGCGGTCAAACGCAATTTGGGTCGAGGCCAAGTCGTAGATGGGTTGCAAAAACGGCTGCGCAGTTTTTTCAATCATCTCGGCAAACTGCGGTGCCAAGATGCGGCGCGCGTCTTGGCGCATGTCGGACACGTTTTTCCATGACACCTTGTTGGGCGAAATACCGCCCGGGTGGTGCACGCCATCGGCGTCGGTCAGTAAAGCATCCAGCGCCGGGCCCGCGGGTGCGGGGCGGTACCAGACAAAGTTGTAGGCACGTCGCCCACGGCGGGTGTCGTTGCCGGGGCCCGCGACGGGATAGCCAATGATTTGCTCGCCCACCGGCAAACAAAACCCGAAGGTGTCGAACACCGTGTTCAAGGTCAGGTTGGACAAGACCGACTCGTCGCACACCCCGCGCCATGCCACATAGCCCGCATACACCGGTTGAATTTGCGGCGCAAACTGCTGACGCACCGCCGAACGGATGCCGTCACTGGCCACCACCAAGTCGGCTTCGAACGTGACGCGCTGTTCACCATCGAGGGCATGCACCACCACACGGTCGGCCAATTGCTCCACGCGCTCCACCGACACACCTTGCAAATAACGTTCGGCAGGCACCAAGCGGTGCAGCAAGTGGTAGAGGCGGCTCCACGAGGTAAGCACCTGCGGCATGTCAATTTCAATGCCCACCGACCCATCGTGGTTGAGCGACATGCGCCCATCGATCGCCACGCCCAAAGATTCGGAGTCGTCCAAGCCCGCACGCTTCAAGCCTTCGGTCAAGGCGTCATGGGTGACGATGCCAGCACCCCGCCCGTCCATCGAGCCGCGCACTTTTTCGAGCACGCGTACATCGTGGCCATCTTTGAGCAACATGTTGGCAGCCATCAGGCCACCGAGCGATCCGCCAACAATCAGTATCCGTGCCATGTGGGTCTGCCTTGGCCTCAGGCTGCCGACGCGGCAGCGAGTTTTTTGTCCAGCGCGTATTTCTCGTGCGTGGGGTAATTGAGTTCGACCACCACACCGCTCGGGTCGTCAAAGAACAACTGGTGCAGGTGAATCTCAGGCACGGTGCGCTGACGCGGCACCACCTTCATCTGTGCCAAGTGGTCGAGCATTTGCTCCAGACCATCGGCAAAAAACGCCACGTGGTCGACGGCACCACTGCCGTGCAAGGAACCAATGTCGCGGTCACCCAGGTAGTTTTTCAAACCCTCGGGGTCGTTCATGTCAATGCCGATCACGTGCACCACCGCATTGGCCACATCGGTGTGTGGACCACGGTAGAGCCACAAACCCGGAAACGGAAACGGTGGGCGCGGCCCCACGGTCAAGCCCAACACGTCCACATAAAAACGCTCGGTCGCTACCATGTCGGTGGTGCGAATCGAGTAATGGTTCAAGGTGAGTGCCATGTCAAGTCCTCTGAGGTTTGCTGCGTGCGCTCGCACGGGAGTGCGCATTGGAGCGCGTGTTGGTCGACAGGGGTGTCGCCGCTTTGACCCGAGGGGTGTTGGGCTGACCCAACACCTCGCGGCTGGCTTGCAAATAGGCGCGCACTTGGTTGCGTATGACCACACGGTCATACGCAGGCGTATTGCCGTCGTGCACCGTCTGGCTGTAGACCCAGCGACGCAAACCACTGTAAAAAATACTGCCGTGCAAACCCATCAACAACTCACGCTCCATCACCGACGCCTGGGCGCGGCTCTTGAACGCGCGGTAGCGTCGGGTTTCACGGATCAGGCGCGGAAACAAGCGCTCACGCAGCAAGTCAAAGAAGCGGTTGGTGATGGTTTGGTCGGTCAAACCCGAAAAGATCAAGATGCGGACAAAGTCGTGCGTCAACACGGTCTCGGCGTAGTCGATGTAGAACAAAGTGAACTTGTCTTCGGTGGACAGGCTGTCGTCGTCAAGCCACTGCTCCCACTCGGGCTTCCAGCGCCCCTCGAACACCTCCAGGTACACACGGTCTACCAAGGCTTGCTTGGTGGGAAAGTAGTGGTACAGCAAGGCATGCGTGACGCCAATGCTTTTGGCCAAATCGCGCATTTGTGCATCAAAACCGTGACGCGCAAAAAACTGGATGGCACCGTCAACGATGTGACGCTCGCGGTCCAGCACCGACATGCGCTTGCGCGCTGTCGCGGGTGCTGCGGGCTTGCCTTTCGGGTTTTTCCTAGGCAAAGACCTATTTACCAATGCGTCAACCATGGATAGCATTGTTGAACGTTTGGTCAATAACAATCATCGGTGCAAACCCTCAAGCATGGCACCCACGAGACACGGCCACGCATGGCATTGACAGGCCCTACAAACTCACAAGGATCACCATGGAATTGACTGGAGAAGTTCGCATCAACGCGCCCCGAGAGCGCGTGTGGCATGCGCTCAACGATGCACGCACCTTGATGGCTTGCATTCCGGGCTGCGAAGAAGTCGAGATCACCTCGCCCACCGAACGCCATGTGCGCTTGTTGGTCAAAGCCGGTCCGGTGCGGGCCCGCTTCGTCGGGAAAATCACCCTCAGCGATGTGGTGGCAGGCAGCGCCTGCGTGATGAACTTTGAAGGTTCGGGCGGCACCGCCGGCATGGCCACCGGCAAGTCGTCGGTACAACTGCGCGACGACGGCGACGCCACCGTGGTGCACTACACCGCTACCGCCTCGGTGGGTGGCAAGCTCGGGCAAATAGGCGCACGCATGCTCGACGCTGCCTCCAAACAAATGGCCGACCAATTCTTCAAACGCCTCGGCCAAGAATTGGGGGATGGGCAGACCCCGCCTTCATCCACCGCAGGTGCACCGCCCACGCAAGGTGCCGCTGCCGCGCACTCGGCAAGCACCAGCGCTTCTCACGCCAGCCATGTGCACAGCCCATCTGCCGCAGCCCCGCTCCTCAGTGAAGGCACCCGCTTGCTGTGGTTTGCCTGCGGCTGTGCGGCCACCGGATTTGGCGTCGTGTTGGCCAGCTTGTTTCGCTGAGGCACCGACATGAAATCCCCCGAGTTCGATTACATCAAAGCCCGCTCTCTCGAACAGGCGCTGTCGCTGCTGGCCAGCCACGGTGACGAGGCGCGCATCCTGGCTGGTGGGCAAAGCCTGCTGGCGGCACTCAATATGCGCTTGTCCGAGCCTGCGCTGCTGATTGACATCAGCGGGCTCAACCACTTGCGCGGCATCCAGGTCACGCCCACCGCGTTGCGCATTGGGGCCTTGACCACCCACACCGACATTGAAAACTCAGCCCAAGTGGCCCAGCACGCCCCCCTGCTGAAACTGGCGGTGCCGCACATTGCCCACCGCGCCATCCGCAACGCGGGCACGTTTGGCGGCTCCATCGCCAACGCCGACCCCGCCGCCGAGTGGCCTTGCTGCTTGCTGGCCCTGGACGGCCAGGTGGTGGCCCAGAGCCCACGCGGTGAACGCCGTATCGCGGCATTGGATTTTTTCACCGGTCTCTACACCACCGAATTGGCCGATGACGAGGTGTTGACCGCCTGTGAATTGCCACTGGCACAACGCGACGACTGGTTTGGTTTTCAAGAACTGGCACGCCGTCATGGCGACTACGCCATCGCCGGCTTGGCCATGCACCTGCGCTTTGCAGGCCCCGTGGTGCAAGCGGCCAAGCTCAGTTGGTTGGGTTTGGCCAGCACGCCCTTGCGCAGCCGCAAAACAGAACAGTTGTTGGTCGGCAAACCGCTGGACGCCACCACGTTTGAAATGGTCGTGGCCTCGCTGCGCGAAGAGCTTGACCCCTTGGCCGACCTCACCAACAGCGGCGCCACCAAAAAACACCTCGCCACTGTGTTGGCACGCCGCCTGCTGACCCAGGCCCAGGCCACACGCCAAAGCGTGGCTGCTTGACACCCCCAAAGGCTCACCCATGTCAGACCTTCACACCATCCGACTCCATGTCAACGGCCAGTCGCACAGCTGCGCCATTCCGCCCCGACTGCACCTGATCGATTTGTTGCGCGACGAGCTGGGCCTCAAAGGCTCTCACCTGGGCTGCGAGCACGGCGTGTGCGGCGCCTGCACGGTCGAGGTCGAAGGCCGCATCGTGCGAGGCTGCCTCACACTCGCCGTGCAAGCCGACGGCGCACAAGTGCGCACGGTGGAGGGCCTGTCCGACTTGCCCGACGCGCGCCAGTTGCAACAGGCGTTTGTCAAACACAACGCCTTGCAGTGCGGCTTTTGCACCCCCGGCATGTTGATGGCCGCACGCGAGCTGGTGCAACACAAACCCGACGCCACCCGCGAAGAAGTGCGCGAGTGGATGAGTGGCAACTACTGCCGCTGCACCGGCTACCACGCCATCGTCGACGCCGTCTGCGACGTGCTGGCCCAACGCCACCAGGAGGCTGCCGCATGAGCACCGTGGTCCACACCCAAGACGCGCCCTTGCACGACCTGACGCAAGACCCGCGCTACATCGGCCACAGCCCCGAGCGCCCCAGCGCACGCCGCCTGGTGCAGGGCCAGGGCTGCTATGTGGACGACATCGAGCTGCCCCGCATGGCCCATGTGGTGTACTGGCGCAGTCCGGTGGCGCATTGCCGCATCACCCGCATCCAGGCCGACTTTGCGCGCCGCATGCCCGGCGTGTTGCTGGTGGCAGACGGCCCGATGCTGGCCAAAATTTGCAAGCCTTGGATCGCCACCCTGGGCCACTTGGCCAACATGAAATCGGCCCCGCAATACCCGCTGGCGATGGAACGCGCGCACTGGCAAGGCGAACCAGTGGTGGCCATCGTGGCCGAAACCCGCGCCCAGGCCGAAGACGCGCTGCAATACCTGCAAGTCGAATGGGAGCTGCTGCCTGCGGTGGTCGACATGGAAACCGCCCTCGACCCCAGCACCCCGGTGATTCACCCCGAGCTGGGCGACAACCTGTGCTTCACCCGCAGCCTAGACACCGGTGGCGTGGACGACGCCTTTGCCCAAGCCGACCAGGTGGTCAACACCACCTTTGAGTTTGGCCGGCACACCGGTGTGACGCTGGAGCCGCGCTGCCAAATTGCCGACTGGCGCACCGCTGAGCAGCAGCTCACGGTCTACCACTCGCAACAAGCGCCGCACATGATGCAAGACCTGTACGCGCGCCAATTTGACATTCCTGAATCGTCGGTGCGCGTGATCTGCAAAGACGTGGGTGGCTCATTTGGCATCAAGGTGCACGCCTACCCCGACGACTTTGCCACCGTGGCTTTGTCGATGATGCTGGGCCGTCCAGTGAAGTTTGTGGCCGACCGCATGGAGTCGTTCACCAGCGACATCCACGCCCGCCACCACCGCATTGACGCCCGCATTGCGGTGCGCAACAACGGCGAAATTCTGGCCTTTGAAATTGACGACCTGACCGGCATTGGCCCGTTCTCAATGTTCCCGCGCACCAGCGCGATCGAGGGCAACCAGGTGGTCAACCTGGTGGGTGGCCCCTACAAACACCAGCACTACCGCGCCAAGTTGAATGTGGTGTTCCAAAACAAAACCCCCACCTGCCAATACCGTGGCGTGGGTCACCCCATTGCCTGCGCCGTGACCGAGGGCTTGGTGGACATGGCCGCACGCGCCATCGCCATGGACCCGCTGGAGATTCGCCGTCGCAACGTCATCCCCGACGACGCTTACCCGTGTTCGGGCATCAGCGGCATCAAGCTCGAAGGCCTGTCGCACCAAGCGTGTCTGGACAAGTTAGAGAGCCTCATGAACTACTCGGCCCTGCGTGCCGAACAAG
Source organism: Limnohabitans sp. JirII-31 (assembly GCF_002778315.1). GTDB lineage: Bacteria > Pseudomonadota > Gammaproteobacteria > Burkholderiales > Burkholderiaceae_C > Limnohabitans. The sequence goes on from NZ_NESA01000006.1 coordinate 185,203, forward strand.
CGGCGCTGCGCGAACAAGGCATTTACCGAGGCATTGGCATTGCGGCCCTGATTGAGCTGACCAATCCCAGCGCGGCCTTTTATGGTGTGGGCGGTGCCCGCATTGCCTCGCAAGACGGCGCAACCGCACGCCTGGACCCCAACGGCGGTGTGACGGTGATGGTGAGCGTGGGCGAACAAGGCCAAGGCAACGACGCCATCTACACCCAAATCGCCGCCGATGCGGTGGGTGTGGACATGGCGCAGGTGCGTGTGGTCACCGGCGACACCGAAGTCACCCCCTACGGCGGCGGCACCTGGGCCTCGCGCGGAGCCGGCATTGGCGGCGAGGCCGTGTTGCTGGCGGGTCAAGCCTTGCGCGCCAACATCTTGAAGGTAGCTGCCGTGATCTTGAAACGCGAGGTGAGCGAGATCGAATTGCACCGTGGCCAAGTGGTGGACGCCCACACCCGCGAAGTGCTGACGCCGCTGACCGAGGTGGGCCGCATTGCCTACTTCCGCTCCGACTTGCTCCCCAGCGACTTCACACCTGAGTTGAGCGTGACGCGTCACTACGCGCAGCGTGACTACCCGTTCATCTTCACCAACGGCATGCAAGCCTCGTATGTCGAGGTTGATCCTGACACTGGCTTTGTCAAACTGCTGCAACACTGGGCGGTGGAAGACTGCGGTCGCGTGATCAACCCACGCTTGGTGGATGAGCAAATTCGCGGCGCCATTGTGCAAGGCATTGGTGGCGCCATGTTGGAAGAGTGCCTGTACGACAACCAAGGCCTGATGCTCAACGCCAACATGGCCGACTACCTGGTGCCCATGTGCTCTGAGATGCCCGACATCCATGTGGCCCACGTGCAGACCCCCACCAAAAGCAGCCAGCTCGGTGCCAAAGGTGCAGGCGAAGCCGGCACCGCCGGTGCCCCGGCGGCGGTGATGAACGCGATCAACGATGCACTGGCCCCGTTCAAGGCGCAGGTGGTGTCGCAGCCGTTCACGCCTGAGAAAGTGTTGAAGGCACTGGGGAAGGTGTGAGGCCTCAGGGCTCACGCGGGTCCGCGCGCTTGGGCGCGGGCTTGCTCGCCCGCAGGGGCCGATGCGCAGGCACAGCATCACAGGCCCGGCGAAATGCTTGCAACGTTTTTTGCACCAAGCCCAAGACCGTGTCAGCGGGGTAATGCCCCAGTTCGCGCGTACCAAAGGGCACACCGGTGAGCAGCGCCATGCCCTCGCCGACCCACTCAGCGGTGTAAATATGAAAGCGTCCTTGCGACACCGCATCCACCACCTGGGGTGACAGCATCAAGTGGCGACGGTTGCGGCCGGGTATCAACACCCCTTGCTGACCATCAAGCCCCAACAACTCGCAGGTCTGAAAGTAGCCTTCAATTTTTTCGTTGATGCCCCCCACCGGCAGCATCTCGCCGCGCTGGTTCAAGGCGCCGGTCACGGCGATGCCCTGGTGCAGTGGCAGCCCCGACAGGCTGGAGAGCAAGGCATACAACTCGGCACACGACGCCGAGTCGCCTTCGACCCCGCTGTACTCTTGCTCAAACACCACCGAGGCATTCATGGCCAGAGGTGCCAGATGCACAAACAGCGCGTTCAAGTAGCTTTGCAAAATCAACACGCCTTTGTCGTGGATGGGGCCTGACATCTCCACCTCACGTTCGATATTGAGCAAGCCTTCGTGCCCCGCATACGTGCGTGCGGTCACACGCACCGGAAAGCCAAACTCGTAATCGCCCAAATCGATGACGGTCAAGCCATTGAGCTGCGCCACTTTGTGGCCCGTCACGTCCATCAAGCGGTCGCCATCCACAATGCTTTCTTGCAAACGTTGCTCGGGCGAGTTGTGACGGTGCTTGCGCGCTTGTGTGGCGGCATGCACGTCGTGTGCATCCACCAGATGGGCACCCCGCAAACGGGCCACGGCACTGCTCTCGATGACCAGGGCCTCCGACACACCAAAGGTGGCGCTTTGCCGGGTTTGGTCTTCGGCTGCGCGGTGGCTCTCTTCAATCAGCACCGCCACCGCAGCCGCCGTGAAATGCGGCAAGCCCAAACGCTGGCAGGTGTGCGCCACAAAAATAGCAGTGGCATGGCAAGAGCTGGGCGTGGCGGTGAAGCTCTCCACAAAATCGACCTTGCAACGAAAGTGTCTGGCGAATTCGGGGTCGGCTTCTTGCACCGCGTAGTACTCGTCGACCGAGGCAATCAGCACCAGCTTGACGTACACATCCACAGGCTCGGGTTCAAGCGACACCGCCGCAATGGGGGCCAGCATCATGCCGGGCTCTTCGATCTGCAAGCGCCCGCTGCGCAAGAAGCGGCGCAGCTTCTCCCACACGGGCGGATCGGCCAACAAGTCGCGCAAGTGCAGCATCAAAAAACCGCCATGGGCCTTGAGCAAGCTGCCTGCGCGGATGCGCGAGAAGTCTGTCACCAGCATGTCGTTGTCGGGCTCGTACTCAATGCCACCAAACAAGGCGCGAAACAGCGGGTTGTCCTCCACGATCACCGGTGCGCCCGTGAGGGCATGGTTGTCCACCACCACGTTGACACGCAAATGCGAGAGCACATCCACCAACGCTTCCAGGCGCGTCTCTTCGTCTTCGCTGGGTTGGAACAGCTCGATGTTTTCCAAAATTTCGTGCTGCACCTGCTCTAGGTATGCGCCCAGCTTGACGCTGTCTTTGATTTGTTTTCGCAGGCCATTGCGGATGGTTTGCATCTCGCGTTCGAGCATGGGTTTGATGGTCTGCCTGCGCAACGCAGCCAACGCGTCGTTCATCACGCGCTCTTTGGCGCGGGTGGTTTCCAGGAATTTGGTGATTTCTTTCTGCAAGGCTTCTTCGGCACTGTCGATGGCAGCGCGTTGCTCGCGGCTGAGCTTCAAGCTCTTGGCCGGTGTCATGGCCTCGCCCTTGTCGTCTTTCAAGGTAAAGATCATGTTGCCTTGCTCACGCATCAGCCCAAAGTTGCGGGCCTCGGCATACGCACTGAGTTCGCCATAGCTGGCGTCTTCCTGTGCCTTGTACGTGCTGGTGATGCGCTCGCTCTTGACCTTGAAGTCTGGCCCGCTCAACCACTTGGGAATTTCACTTTGCAGTGTCTTGGCAAACTGCGCCATCAACTGCCGCAGCAAACGGCCTTCGCCTGCCGGCAGGCGCAAGGCACGGGGGTGTTCCGGGGCGTCAAAGTTGTGCAAATAGCACAGGTCAGGGGGCACCGAGCGGTTGGCAGCTTGGGCGTGGAGCATTTGTCGCATCAGTGTGCTGCGGCCACTGCCCACCTCGCCCAAAACAAACAGGTTGTAGCCCGCTTGGTCCATGTTGAGGCCAAAGCGTGCGGCTTGCTCTGCGCGGTCTTGGCCAATCCAGGGCAAGGGCTGACCACTCAGCTCAGCCGTGTCGGCAAAGCCCAGGGCGGGGGCATCGACGCGCAAGCGCAACATGTCACAAGAAAGTCGTTGGTAGGTCATGACAGTGTGTGTGTTGATGGACGGACCTCGCCTGGCAAGGGCGTCAAGCCCTTGTTGGCGCGCTGCACCTGTTGCGACTCATTATGAAGGGATCTGCCGCCTACAGACATGCCGGCAGTCCAGGGTCAGCCAGATGGGCTCAGGCCTGCGCGTGAATCACTTGCAGCAGCCGATCGGGGGTCATCGGCAAATGTCTGGGGCGCACGCCCAGCGCATGCACCACCGCGTTGGCAATGGCTGCGCCCACCGGGCCTGCGGCCACTTCGCCTGCGCCCAAGCTGGGTTGTGCAGGGTCATCGACCAGGGTGATGTGGATCTCGGGCACCGCATCAAAATTCAATATGGGGTACGCGTCCCAGTGGCTGCTGGTGATGCCCTCTGGGCCCCAAGTCACGGCTTCTTTGAGGGTCCAGCTGATGGCTTGCATCACACCGCCTTCGATTTGGTTGAGCAGCCCATCGCGGTGCACCACACGGCCAGCATCGACAGTGCACCACACCTGTTGGACGCGGATGGACTCATCCACCGCCACCTGCACCGCCACCGCGCAATAGCCAGCGCGATTTTTGTAGCGGCCAAACGCCAGCCCCAGGCCCTGCCCTTCGCCACCTTGGCCGCGTTGCGCCCAACGCGCCGCTTCGGCGGTGGTTCGCAGCACGTGGCTGGCACGGTCATCTTTGGCGTGACGCAGTCTGAACTCGAGGGGATCCACCTGCGCCATCGCGGCCAACTCGTCCATGAACGACTCAATGGCAAAGGTGTTGGCATAAGCGCCCAGCGAGCGCAAGGCCGACACACGCACCGGCCCGTGTGGCACAAAGTGTTGCGTGACCTGTAAGGCCGGCAAGTCGTAATAAGGAATGATGTTGCGCAAGCCGCCGCCCGTGGGCAAGGTGACGTCTTTTTGCTCGGGCCTGGGCACATCGGGCTGCAAAGCCCACGCGGCCAGCAAGTTGATGCCGCTGGACCAACCCGGACGGTTCAAGTGGCTGTGGCTCCAGGTCTGGGCTTGCCAATCGGTGATGCGGCCTTGCGCGTCCAAACCGGCGCTGAGTTCGACCAAGCTGGCCGAGCCAACCGGTGACACACACAACTCGTCTTGCCGCGTCCACTGCACACGCACCGGCACTTGGAGTTGCTGGGCCAAGAAGGCAGCGTCCAGCGCCACGTCGTCTGCGCCGTTGTGGCCATAGCAACCCGCGCCGGGGCTGTGCACCACGTCCAGCGTGTCAACGGCCACGCCCAAGGCGGTGGCCATTTGTTCGCGCAGTTTGAACACGCCCTGCGAATGCGTCCACACCGTCAGCCCGTCTTGACCACTCGCCGTGCGCGAGGGCTCGGCCACGGCACAGGCCAAGCCGATGGAGGCATGGGCAATGTAGGGCTTGGAGTAGCGTTGCGTAAGGCGCTGGGTAGACACCAAAGCTTGGCCTTCATTCACCACCTGCTGCGTGTGCGCGGGCAAGCTGGTCAGCAAGGGCTCGATCTCTTGAAAGGCGGGCAACTCGGGCAACACCCATTTCACCAAAGCACAGGCTTTCTCATGAGCGCGCAGCAGCGCCGCCTCGTCGGGGCCCAGCAAGGCCATGAACTCGCCCTGACAGACCAGTTGCGTCACGCCGTCCAAAGCACGCAAGGCCGCCAAGTCGGGCTGGTGTGCACGCGCCTCGGCATGGGGCCCACGCAACACGCGGGCATGCAACATCTGTGGGCGCACGATGTCATGCACAAAACCTGGGCCGGTGAATTTGTCCCACAGGTCCACACGCACAAAGGCTTCATCGGCGGCTGCCTGCACATGGCCCGGATCTGCCTCGTCTGTGAGCGGCAGGTCGAGCCGCGTGGCGGCATAGTCAAAACTTTGTGCCAAGTCGTGGTAACTCACACGCTGGGCTGTCGCGTCCGCCGAGAACACGCCGTCTGTCAAGGTGAGCGCGCAAGGCAACACCGACAAATGCGCACTGGCCTGCTGGGCAAACACACGTCGCATCTGCACGCAAGCATGGCGCAAGGCCGAGACACCCACCTCGACCGAGAAACTGCCTGCGGTGTAGCCCTCGTCGGGGCTGTGCGCGGTGTGGCCTGCGAGCAAGCTGGTTTGGTCGGGGCGCAAGCCCAATTCTTGGCAGGCCACTTTGAGCAAGGCGGCAGAAATGCCCTGCCCCAGTTCGACCTTGCCGCTGCGAATTTGAAAATGGCCATCGTCCAATAGGCGCACCCATTGGCCCAACAAAGGCGCGGTTTGAATGCTGGTGGGTAATGGTGTGGTGGACATGGCTTCAACCTTGTGCGTTCAAACGTTGGATGGCCAAGCGCGTGGCGCGCACGATGCGCACATGGGTGCCACAGCGGCACAAATGCCGGTTCAAGGCTTCGGTGATGTCGGCGTCTGTTGGCTTGCGGTTGTGCTGCAACAAGGCGGTGACAGACATGAGCATGCCGTTGATGCAATAGCCACACTGGGCCGCTTGCTCGTCCACAAAGGCTTGCAGCACCACCGCGCCCACCGGGTCTTGCGGCAACGAGGCGGGTGTGCGCACATCACAGCCCTGCACCGACCAATTGGGCGTGTTACACGACTGCTGCGCATGGCCGTCCACGATGACGGTGCATGCGCCACAGTTGCCTGCGCCACAGCCGTAGCGCACGTCTTTGGCGTTGCACGGGTTGCGCAGCAGGTGCACCAGCGCGGTGTTGGCCTCGGCCTGCACGGCAACGGCTTGGCCGTTGAGCTGAAAACTCGCAGTGTTCATGCGCACCCCTTGGCGTTTTAGGCTTTGATCTTCAAGAGCTTCATGGCGTTGAGGCCTTCGATCATGCGGCGCTGTGTGGCGGGCAAGCCTTTGACGCTGGCGATCAGACCCAGTGGATCGTCCATGCCCATGTCGTAGGGATAGTCGGTGCCCAACAGCACATGCTCGGCGCCGTAACGGTCGATCAGGTTTTTCAGCATGCGGGGGTCGAAGGTGATGGTGTCGAAGTAAAACTTCTCGAGGTAGCTCGAAGGCTTCTTCTTGATCACGGTGCGCACATCGGGGCGTGCCTGCCACGCATGGTCCATGCGGGCCCAGTAGTGGGCAATGTAGCCACCGCCGTGGGCCGCGATGAATTTGATTTTGGGGTTGCGTGCCACCACGCCATCCAGAATCAGGTGACTCACGGCCACTGTGGTTTCGAGCGGGTTGCCAATCACGTTGTTGAAGTAGTGGTTGGTCAAGCGCTCGCCCTGGGTGTAGCCCAGGGGGTGCATGAAGATCACGGTGCCCAACTCATTGGCTTTGGCGAAGAACTTTTCCAAACCCAAACGGGGGTCGGTCAGGTTCATGCCGTTGACGTTGGTACAAATTTCCACGCCGCGCATGCCGAGTTTTTTGACGCAGTACTCCAGCTCTTTGACGGCCAGCTCAGCGTTTTGCAAAGGCACGGTGCCCAGGCCCACAAAACGGTCGGGGTGTTTGGCCACCAACTCGGCAATGCCGTGGTTCACGTCGCGTGCCAGCTCGGCACCGAGTTTGGGCTCGGTGAAATAGAAGTAGTGGTAAGGCGCTGGGCACACGGCCTGGATGTCCACCCCCATGCGGTCCATGTCTTGGATGCGCTCTTCAATGCCCATCAACTTGGGGGCACGGGTTTTCATTTGCTTGACGTTGGTTTGGTTGGTCAACTCGTTGGCAAAAATCACCGTGGGGTCGTACTGCGCCGCGTTGAGGTGGGCGGTTTTTTTGTTCACCTCGGGGTTGAGGTAGTGGCAGTGGATGTCCACCACTTTGGATTTGCCGCGACGGTCTTTGACGATGTGGGCGGTGGCCGATTTGGACTTGACGCCCGTGGTGGCAGCGGCCTTGGTGCTGCTGCTCTTGGCCGCTTTGGCCGTGACGGCCTTGGCCGATTTGGCACTGCTGGCGAGCGAGAAGCCGTGGTCGTGATCGGGGTCACTGCAAGAAGCGGCGCAGGTGTAAAACATGGTGAGTCCTTCAGGGTTTGAAAAAAGTACGGGGTTCAGAACACGCCCAGATGGCGTGTGGCTAATTCAGGGTTGGCGCGCACCGCGTCGTGGGTGCCGGCAAAGGCCACCTCACCGGTGTTGAGTACGACGATGTCGTCGGCCAAGCCCATGGCGAGTTCAAAGTTTTGTTCCACCAAGATGATGGACAAACCTTCTGACTTGAGTTTGGCAATGCCGCGTGACACCTCGGCCACGATGAGAGGCGCCAAGCCCTCCGAGGGCTCGTCGAGCAACAGCACATCGGGGTTGCCCATCAAGGCGCGGCCAATCACCAGCATTTGTTGCTCACCACCCGACAAGGTGCCCGCGCGTTGCTTGTGGCGTGGCAACAGTTGTGGGAACAAGTCATACACACGTTCCAGCGTCCAGGGGTGGGCAATGTCGCGCTTTTGTTCGGCCACGATGAGGTTTTCTTCCACACTCAGGCTGGCAAACACACGCCGGCCTTGTGGCACCAAGCGGATGCCACGTTTGGCAATCGCCTCTGGCGGCAGCGCGCCTATCGACTGGCCCTCAAGCAGCACCTGTCCACCGGTGCACGGCAACAAGCCAGACAAGGTGAGCATGGTGGTGGTTTTGCCTGCGCCGTTGCGGCCCAGCAAGGCCAGCACATGGCCTTTTTTCAAGGTGAACGACACGCCATGCAGCACATGGCTGTCGCCGTAGTGGGCATGGATGGCGTCAAGGGTCAACAAATCAGTGGCCAAGGTAGACCTCCCGGGTACGAGGGTGGTTGACCACCGTCTCGCGGTCACCTTCCACAATCAAGCTGCCATAGTGCAGCACTGCAATTTGCTCGGCAAAAGCCAAGGCCACGTCCATGTCGTGTTCGATCATCACGATGGTGGTGGACTTAGGGAGCGCCGCAATCAGGTCGCGCACGATGATGCGTTCGTCATGTGACAAGCCCGCCAGCGGCTCATCGAGCAACAACAAGCGCGGCGACTGGGCCATGGCTACCGCAATCTCGACCCGGCGTTGTTCACCGTAAGAGATTTCTCCCGCTGCCAAATGCGCGCTCTCTTTCAAGCCCACGGAGGCCAACACGGTTTCGGCTTGGTGGTACAGCGCATCATCAAGCTTCAAAGGTTTGAAAGCTTGGAAACGCCTCGTGCTCACCCCCAACAAAGACAAGGCCACGTTGTGCAGCAAGCTGTCTTTGGAAAACAAGGTGATGATTTGGTAGGTGCGGCTCACCCCCGCGTGGGCACGACGGTGCACAGGCTGGTGGGTGACGTCTTCGCCAAACACTTTGATGGTGCCGGAGTTGGGCTGCAAGTCGCCTGAGATTTGGTTGAACAGCGTGGTCTTGCCAGCCCCATTGGGGCCAATGATCAGACGGCGTTCACCGGGCTTAACCGCGAACGACACGTCTTGCGTGACCTTCACACCGCCAAAGCTTTTGCACAGGTGGCTGACTTCAAGTGCGTAGGTCATGCCTTGCTCCCGCTACCAAAACGTTTCTTCCACACATCCACTGCGGACACCAGGCCCGCGGGCATGAAGATCACGATGAACAAGAAGACCAGACCCAGCAGCATGTTCCAGCGCTCCACATACGCCGAGGCGTAGTTCTTGAGCACCACCACCACCAACGCACCCAGCAGTGGGCCTGCCAGGGTGCCCGAACCCCCAGCGATGACGCACAACAAGGCCTCGGCAGAGACGGTGATGGCCATCACACTGGGGTGGATGTATTTGTGGAAATAGACATACAACAAACCTGCCACCGCCCCCAGAAAACTGGCGATCACAAACGTGGTCCAGCGGATGGCCCAGACGTTGTAGCCCAGCGCGCTCATGCGTCGCGCCTGGTCGCGGGTGCCGCGAATGGAGGCACCAAAGGGCGAACGGATCAACACGCTGATGGCGTAGATGCAGGCGCAGGTGATGATCAGCGCAAACCAGTAAAAGTTGTTGCTGATGTCCAGGTCAATGCCAAACGGGTGTGGGCGCGTCAGGCCGGACAAGCCGTTGTCACCGTTGGTGACCGACACCCATCGGTAGCCCAAGCCCCAGACGATTTGCGACAGCGCCAAGGTCAACATCAGAAAACCCAGCCCCGTGGCACGCAATGCGATCCAGCCAAACACCATGCCAATCAAGGTGGTGAGCAGCAAGGCGGCGGGCGCAGTGATGGTGTGGTCCAGTCCCATCTTGATCGACAACCAAGCCGAGATGTAGGCCGACAAGCCCATGTAAGTGGCGTGCCCGAGCGACGTCAACCCGGCGTAGCCCACCAACAAGTTGAGGCTGGACGCAAAGATGACGGTGATGAGAATTTGGCTGCCCAGGTTGACGAAATATTCGCCCGACACCAGCGGCAGCACAGCGAGAAATACGATGCCCAACAGCACCCATAAACGGTTCATGTTGTGACTCTTCCAAAGAGGCCTTGCGGCTTGAAGGCAATGACCACCACCATGGGCAGAAACAAGATGACGTAGGCCAAATCAGGCACCAAGGCAATGCCAAAGGTGTAGATGAAGCCCACGATGAAACTGGCCACAAAGGTGCCCACCAAACTGCCGACACCGCCCAGAATCACGACGATCAGAGCCAGCGGCAACATGTCGGCGTCCAGGCCCGGATAGGCATTGAAGATCGGTCCACCCAAGGCCCCGCCCAGACCTGCTAAGGCAGCCCCCAAGCAAAACACAGTGGTGAACAAACCCGAGGCCGGAATGCCCACGGCGCGCGCCATCGGCATGTCGTCCACCCCTGCGCGAATCATGGCGCCCAAGCGGGTGCGCTCCATCAACAAGTACAGCAGCACGCCCACCACGATGGAGAAGCCCAACACCACCAAGCGGTAGGTGGGGAACCTCAGGTTGAACATTTCCATCGGTGCCTGAAACATCGATGGGGTTTGAATCGGCAACGGGTCACCGCCCCACAGCATCAAACACAGATCGGCCACCACAAACGACAGCCCCAAGGTGGCCAGCACCTGACCTTGCGCGTTGTTGGTGAGGCGACGCAAGATGAAGCGCTCGATCAAACCGCCCACCACCGCCATGGTGAGCATGGACGCGCAAGCGGCCAACACCAGGCCGTGGCCTTCGCGAATCATCGTGGCAGCGACATAAGCGCCGAGCATGAACAAGGACCCGTGTGTCAGATTGGCAATGCGCATCAAACCGAAGATGAGCGCAAATCCGGAGGACAGCATGAACAGCAGCCCTCCGAATGCCAGACTGTTGAGGGTTTGGATGACCCAAATCTGCATGATGAACCTTGTGGTTTAAGACTCGAGGTTCTTGGCCGGTGGCCAATCGCGCGAGTACACCGGGTTGGCCAAGAACTGCTTGGGGTCGTAGTTCCAGAACTGGCTCACGTTGGGGTAGGTCTTGATCACCGAGTTGACCAAGCGGCCTTCTTTGCGCGCCACTTGGCGGATGTAGACGTCACCCACCACGTTGCCCAAGTCGTCAAACTTGACGTTGCCGCGTGCGGTGGCCACGTTGGTTTTCTTCAAGGCCGCCATCAAGGCGTCGCGGTCGTTGATCTTGCCGCCAATGGCTTTGACGGCAGCTTCCAAGATCGCACCGTTCACATAGGTGGCCGCAGCGTAGTAACCCGGGTCGTAGCTGAACTGCTTGCGGAAAGCCGGGGCAAACTTGGCGTTGATGGCGTTGTCCAACTCGGCGGAGTACCAGCACACGGTTTGAATGCCCAAGGCTTCGTCGCCCATGTTGCGCAGTACGGATTCGTCCAGCGCAGTCATGCCACCCACGATGGTCATTTTGTTGCGCAGACCGTATTCGTTGAACTGGCGCACGAAGCGGAAACCGTTGGAGCCGGCAAAGCCCAAGAAGATGCCATCCACGTCGGTCTTGAGTTGTGCCAAGAAGCTGCCGTAGTCAGGCGCCGTGAGTGGTGGGAACATTTTTTGAACGATCTTGCCGCCGTTTTCTTCGAACACGCGCTGGAAACCTGCGTTCATTTCGTGGCCGTAGGCAATGTCGTCGGCAATCATGGCCATGCGCTTGAACTTCAAGGTTTTGGCGCAATGGTCGGCCATCACATGCGAGCACTGTGACGACGAAGACGTGGCACGCACAAACCAAGGGTTGGGTTTGCGCTGGGTCATGTCGTCAGCGGCAGCCACTGACAAGGTAGGTACTTTTTGCGCCTTGAGGTAGTCGTCAATGGCCAGGGCTTCAAAGGCAGCCAGAGGGCCCATCAGCACATGGATCTTGTTGAGCTCCACCAACTCCTGAACTTTGGACTTGGCATTGGCGGGGACGCCCCCGGTGTCGGCCACGATGAGTTGCACTTTCTGGCCCGCGATCATGTTGTTGCGTTCGGCCAAGTACATGACCAAGGCGCGCTCCATGTCGATGCCGCCAGAAGCCAAAGGCCCGGTTTTGACGGTCAATAAACCGATGCGAATGCCCTCGCCTGCTTGGGCTTGTGCAGCCATGGGCAAGGCCATGGTCATACCGGCGGCTGCCGTGGTTTGTAAAAAGTCGCGTCTTGTCGTCATGCATGTCTCCTGATGTGGATGCTGTGTGAATAAAACAAACTTGGCTCTCACGCTTCCTCTGCGGGAAGTTACTGACTGCGCCCTCGCGGGATGACGGGCAGCAGCAAGTACGGCTGCTCGTCGGCATCGAAATGAAGGGTGGTCTCTCCGCCAAACAAACCGTGCGGGCGATCCCGTGGGTCGTTGTGCAAGAAGGGACCACAGCCGAGCAACTCATTTTTGAAGTTGGACAACTTCAACCCGGTTTTCTCGGCATAAATGTAATCACGCCCACGCACCGACAGCGCCAAGCGATGGCCTGCTGGAATGACGATAGAGGTAGGCCACAGCTCCACATCCAGCGTCACCGCTTGACCCGGTGTCAAAGGCTGGGCTTGAGTGTGCGTGTGGTACGGACGGTAGGGGCGCGTCAGCTCAGCATCCAACGCGCGGTGCGACGCGCGCAACCAACCCTGGGCCACCGGCGTGTGCGGGTCGATGGCCCCGGCAAAGGTGACTTCGCGCAGGTCGGGCGTCAAGACACGCAGCACCAAAAACACATCGGCATCGGCGGTGCTCGACGACATCTTGAGTTGCGCGGCCAGTGGGCCGGTCAACTCCATGTCGTGGCTCAGCGGTGCGGACACAAAACTCAAACCATCGCCCATGGCTTGAAAACTCAAACGCCCCTGCGTGGCTGATGGCTGCTCGGACAAAGATTGGTCATGGGCCGACAAATACATCTTGGTCCACTGCGTCTGCGGCAAGGGCCAGCTGCTGTCGGTGCGTTCCTCAAAGCGATGGGGGTGGCGCACTTGCAAACGCACCGGCGGCTCTTGGTCCCACCCGTTGGCCTCGCCTTTGAGGAAGTGGGCAAAGAAACGCTTTTGAATCTGTATGCCGTAGTCGGTGTAGAAGTGGGTCCAGTGCTCCAGGCCATGCATCTCCAGCCACTTGTGCTTGGAGGCGGCGCGCATGAAGCTCTCGGAATTGCCACGCAAATGCAAGCCCTGGCCACCCCAGTTACCAGCCGACAAAAACGGCACGGTGATCTTGTCCCACTGGGCCGAGCGTTCGCGGTGGTAGGCGTCGTCTTCGGGGTGCGACAAGATGTCTTGTCCGAACTGGCAACGGTTGGCGGCCAACTCGCTGTCTGACAGGGTGACATCACCGCACACCCAGGCACCTGTGGCCGGGCTTTTGGGGCCACGCTCGCCGACACCGTATTGCACAGTTTTGACTTGCATGTCGTACCAGTGGTCCCAGAAGGTGGACAAGATGCCACCGTGGTGTGTCATGTCGCGGTACCAATCGGCGGCACCCTCCCAAATGCACATGGCACTCAGGTGCTTGGGTTGACGGCTGGCGACTTGCCATTGGTTGATGCCAAAGTAAGACACACCCGACAAACCTACTTTGCCGTTGGACCAGCCCTGCTGCCCCGCCCACTCGATGCAGGCCACGTAGTCGTCGGTTTCGCGCGGCGAGAAATGGTCCACATACCCCGGCGAGCGACCACAGCCACGCGAGTCAACGCGCACACAGACATAACCATCGGGCACCCATTTTTCAGGATCGACGACCTCCCAGTTTTGAAACAGGTTGGACGAACCGTGTGGCACATCGGGGTGATCGCTGACCATTTTTTGCCAGGCGCTGGGATAGCCCTCTTGAAACGCCAAACCTTTGGCGTACGGCCCGTAGCTCAACAGCACTGGGTACTGGCCCGGTGCGATGGGGCGAAACACGTCGGCACGCAAGATCAGGCCATCGTCCATCTGAATCGGCACATCCCAATCGATGGCCATGCCGGCTCGGACTTCTGAATAGGTGCTGTCGGTGCGGTGTGTCAAGTGGATCTCCAACGCATGCAACAAAAAAGATCAGCGGCCAATGGCGGCGTTAACGCGTGGCATCACCTCGTTGGCAAACAGCTCCATCGAGCGTTTGCCCAAGGCGGGGTCCATCCAGTCGTGGCAAGCGTACAAGAGGTTGCCAAAGTCGCCCACTTGCTCGCGGAAGGCCAAGATTTGATCCACCACCGAGTTCACGGTACCGGCCAACACCAAGCGGTTGGTCACGTACTCAGGCGTGACCAAGGCGTCGTCCATGTTGGGGTCGGTCTTGAACAAATTGCTGCGACCGCCTTTGAGCATCTTGCGCACCAACTGCTTGAAATAAAAATGGTAGGGACCGCCCTCTTCCAAGCCATAACGCTTGGCGGTGGCTTCGTCGTCGGCCACAAAAATGCTCTTGGCCACGCGCCATTCGCTGGGGCTGGCGACGGCTCCGACGGCTTCACGACCTTCCACATACTTGGGCCAATGGGTCTTGACCCACTCGGGCATCAGGAAGTTGGCGGAGATAGGTTGCCAGCCGCGCTTGGCCATTTCCGTCACACCCTTGGAGAACGGGGCGACGGCGGTGCCCACGATCAGAGGGTGTGGGCGCTGGTAGGGCTTCATGATGAAGCCTTGGCCGATTTCAGGAATCATGGTTTTGCCAACCGACACTTTCCAGAACTCGCCTTCGATGTCGTAGGGCGGCTCCGACTCCCAAATTTTGAGCACCATGTTGATGCTCTCGACAAACATGGCATTGCGGTCTTTGCCAAAGTTGCCAAACACCTCGGCGTCTGACATCAAGCCCCCAGGGCTGATGCCCATGATGAAGCGGCCCTTGAGCATGTGGTCCATCATCGCGGCTTGCGCGGCAATCGCCGCAGGATGGGCATTGGGCATGTTGATGGTGCCCGTGCCCAACATGATGTTTTTGGTTTCAGCAATCAAGCTGGCCAAAAAAATCATGCTCGACGTGACCGTCTCCGCAGCATCGGTGACGTGCTCGCCCACATAAGCCTCGCTGTAACCGCAACGGTCGGCCAAGATGATGGCTTCGCGGTCCTCTGCCAATGTCTCGGTGATGTTTCGCCCGGGCGGATGCAGCGGCATCATGAACATGCTGTGTTTCAATGTCTTCTCCTTGAATATGTGAAATGGGGTGCTCAGGCCACGCTGCACTCAGCGCCTTGCAAATAACTGCCCTGACAAAACAGCAAGGTAGGCTTGCGCTCATAGGCGTATTGCTCGACCAGGCCTAAAAACAAAATGTGATCGCCCACCACCAAGCGCTCGGTGGTTTTGCACTCCAACGTGGCCACGCAATCGGCAAGCACCGGCAGACCGCCCAAGCCTGGGGTGTAGTCCACGCCTTCAAATTTGTTGGTCACGGCTGTGCTGGAGAAACGTTTGGACAGGTGTACCTGATCCAGCGACAAGATGTTGATGACAAAGCGTTCGGTTTGATCGAACACATCCAAACTGGGGGAGCCTTTGACCAAGCTCCACAGCACGATGGGCGGGTCCAAAGACACAGAGCTGAAAGAGTTGGCGGTGACCCCCACCAGACGGGTTTGGGCGTTGCCCGAGGTCACGACCGTGACGCCCGTTCCAAAACTTCCAAAGGCATTGCGCAAATCGCGCGGATCGAAAACGGGCTTCTTGGTGTTCATATGATCACTTTAAGGTGATCATATGATCAATAGCATCGGTGCTTTCCCTAGCTGCGCGATTTATTTCGAGGTTTCTTGTCAGGCGTCAAGCCCAAAATTTGCGGCAGTACTACGCGCGCACCCGCCATGAAGTGCGCAATGGTGACGCGGATCATCTCCTCCACATCGTCTTCGATGGGCACATTGAAAATCCAACGCCGCTGGCCAAAGTAAAAAATGCGCGCGTTGATGCTCCAGACCAGCTCAATCTCGGCGGTCTTGAGGGGCAACTCTTTCACCGTTGGCAAATTCAACTCATGACGCAGCTCGGCGGCCACGGGCTCCAAGATGCGGGTGCGCAGCACATCGAGGTATTTTTTGTTGATGCTCTCCCCGCGCAAGCCTGAGAACATGAAGATGCGCACCCAGTCGCGGGTCAGGGCCGCCTTGGAATACTCGATGTACAAGCTCACCAAGCGGTCTTCCAGCGGGATGCTGCGGTCTTGGATGACCGACTCCCAAAATGGGTTCCAGCGCCCGAGGTAGACCTCTTCGTAGACCCGATCAATCAGCGCTTCTTTGTTGGGAAAGTATTTGTAGAGCAGCGATTGGGTCACACCCAAACGCCGCGCCAACTCGCGCGTGTCGCCACTGAAGCCCACCTCGGCAAAAAACTCGACCGCGCCACGCGCGATCTGTTGTTCTCGCTCCTGGCTGCTGAGTCGTTTCTTTTCGGGAGGGGTGTTTTTCGAAGGCATGACCCGCATTGTCCTCAATCGGGAGAGGTCACCGGCTCGATCTTGTGGGACACCGCCGAGGTCATGATGGCTTCGAGTGCCGCCACATTGGCCAGCATCTCGCGGTGTGTCACCGGATAAGGCCGCTCATGGCGAATGGCCGCCGCAAAGGCTTCCAGGTTGGCCAACACCGTGGGGTGAGGCGCCGCAAAACTGGTGACAGGGGCTTGGCCTTGCATGACACGCTTGATGTCCCAGCCGGTGGGGTTTTCTGGATGGGTGCGATCGCGAATTTCAAACCAGCCCTTGGAGCCATAGACCGCAAAGCGGCCTTCAAATGGCGTCGCCAAAATGGCGCTGATCAAGGCATTGGCACCGCCCGGAAAGGCCAGCATCAGTCCCAGCGTGTCGCCGTTTTCAAACTCGGAACCGCGCGTGGCCAAACGGGCCCACACCGCTTCACTGGGGCCCAGAATGGCAATCGCCAAATCCACCAGGTGAATGCCTGTGGCGGTGAGCGGCCCCACCGGTGCGTGCTGGTTGGAGAGGCGCCAGTTGTCTTTGGGCAAGGCAAAGAATTTGTCTTGGCTGAAGTTAGCTTCAATTTGCAAGATGGTGCCAAAAGTGCCGGCCTCAATCTCGCGGCGCAACTCGATCACCGAGGGCTCAAAGCGCCGCTCATGGCCAATGCCCAAGACCCGCTGATGTTGGACGCAACTGTCAATGGCACGTTGCGCGTCTTTCACGGTGAGGCACAAGGGCTTCTCACAGAACACGTGTTTGCCGGCCTTGGCCGCCGCCACAATTTGGTCGGCGTGTTGCTGGTGTGGCGTGCACAGAATGACCGCCTCCATCTCAGCGATTTGCAAAAACTCGTCGAAGCTGGCCAGCACATGGACACCCTTCAACACCGGGTCGGTCGCCATCTGTTGGCGCAACTCGGCACTCACCTCCACCACCGCCACCAACGACATGTGGTTGGAGCTGGCGATTTGTTTGGCAATGGTCTTGCCCCACCAGCCATAACCGACCAGCCCCATGCGGACCGGTTGGCGTGAAGAGGGGGATTGGGTTGAACTTGTCACAGCGGTGTCTCCTGAATTGGGTTCTTGTTTTAGACTCGGCACGAATTTACACCAAATAGGAGATCAAATGACCACCAAAACAAAAACCGCCCCCCGCAAAACCACAAAGTCCAGCGTCACAGCCAGCGCCAAAACCAAGCCGGCTCAGGCGAGCGCCACCAAGATCGGCTTTCTCGGTTTGGGCATCATGGGCTCGGCCATGTCGGGTAATTTGTTGAAGGCTGGCTTTGCGGTATTTGGCTTTGATCCCAGCGACGCAGCGCGCGCACGGCTGAAAAAAGCAGGCGGCACGCCCTGCACCAGCATGGGCGAGTTGGCGGCCCAGGTGGATGTGATCATTGCATCGCTGCCCCACGCACAAGCCCTGTTCGACGCCGCCCATGCCGTGGCACAGCGCGGCAAAAAAGGGCTGCTGATGGTCGACACCAGCACCTTGGACATTGACGACAAGGTGACGGCGCAAAAGATCTTGGCCAAACAAGGCATCACCCTGCTCGACTGCCCCTTGTCCGGCACAGGCGCGCAAGCGGTGCGCAAAGACCTGTCGGTGTACTCCAGCGGTCCCGCCAAAGCGGTGCAACAACTCACGCCCGTGTTTGAAGGTTTTGCCAAAGCCAACTACTACCTGGGTGAGTTTGGCAATGGCATGAAAATGAAGTTGATGGCCAATTTGTTGGTGGCCATCCACAACGTGTCCACGGCGGAAGTGCTGCTGTTTGGCGAGCGCTTTGGCATCTCTCCCGAGGTGGCGGTGAAGGTGCTCGCCGACGGCGCGGGTGGCTCACGCATGCTGGATGTGCGCGGGCCCATGATGGTCAACCAAAGCTGGGACCAAGCCACCATGAAGGTGTCGGTCTGGCAAAAAGACATGAAGCTGATTGGCGCGGCGCTGGCCCAAACGCACACCGCAGCGCCCTTATTTGCAGCCACCATCCCGGTCTACAACGCGGCCATGGGTTTGGGCCATGCCGAGAACGACACCGCAGCTGTGTTCGATGTGCTCTCGCACATGTGCGTGCCCAAGAAGGCGGCCAAAGCAAAACCCAAAGTGAAAGCCAAGGCCAAATAAAGGCCATGCCAGCGGCTTGGCGTGCCAAACGCCAAGCCCGATGCGTCAGGCTGCGGGCGTAACCGCACCCACGGCCGCAAACAAATTGCGAATCACATCGGCCTCGATGTTGCGGGTGATGAACACCAAGCGTGAATCGGTGTCGGCACTGGGCCAACGGTCCAACTCCACAGGGGTGTGAAAGATGTGTTGCACACCCTGCACCACCACCGGCTTGCCATCCACATTGACGATGCCTTTGACGCGCAACAAATCGGGGCCACGCAAGGTGCTGAGCAACTCCAAGGCCGCCGAAAAAGACGCCCACTGGAACGGCTGTTTGAAACGCAAGGACACCGTGCGCACCGAGCGGTCATGGGTGGCCGCTGCCTGCGCCAAGTAACGCCCGCCCTCGGGTGCGTCTGTTGATGCCGAGCCATCGAGCGCCTCGCCTAAAAACCGCAAGGTCTGCTGGCCCGCGCGCGCACTGGCAAGCCCCAAGGCCATCAGGGCGTGCGGTTCAATCTCGCCATTCACCAAGGTGTCGATGCTGGCTCTGGGGTTGAGCGTGCCAATCGCTTCGCGCAAAGCTTGCAACGTGGGCGCATCGGCCAGGTCCGACTTGGTGATGAACACCTTGTCGGCAATCGCAATCTGTTTGACGGCTTCGGTCTGGTCTTGAATTTGTCCCAGGCCCAGCACGCCGTCGACCAAGGTGATCAGGCCATCGAGCCGGTACTGCGCTTCCAGCAAGGTGTCGCTGGCCAGGGTCTGCACCACCGGCGCCGGGTCGGCCAAGCCTGTGGTCTCGACGATCACGCGGTCAAAGTCAAACACCTCGCCCACACGGCGTTGGGCAAACAAGTCGCGCAGGGTTTCTTGCAGGTCCGTGCGCACCGAACAACAAATGCAGCCGTTGGCCAGCAAGGTGATGTTTTCGGACGACATGGTGACCAGGTCATGGTCAATGCCAATCTCACCCACTTCGTTGATCACCACCGCCACGCGCCGCATGTCGGGGTGCTTGAGCAATTTGGAGATCAGCGTGGTTTTGCCACTGCCCAAAAAACCAGTGATGAGGGTGACAGGAATTTTTCCTGCCAGCGCGTCGCGTTGCCAAGTCACAGCAGCGGCTTTAGATGTTCATCTCAAGGATGTAGAGGCCACCGGTGAAACGGTCCACGGTGTAGACGATGCGGCGGTCGTCCACGTACACATCGTTCAACTGAATCGCGCCTGCCGGTGACAGCTTGGGCGCACCGGGCACAAAGTACGCAATCTCTTGCACCTGGTAAGGGTTGCTGGTGTCGTACACACGCACGCCCGCATTGAAGAACGAACCCACGATGATGGTGTCTGAGCGAAACGAAGTGGGGCCAGGCAAGTTCTCGTGCAAGTTGTGCGCCCCAAAACGGCCACCGCGTTTGGCGAATGCCTCAAACGACGGCGCAGGGAACGTGCCAATGGGCACGGGGTTGGCTTCGTTGCGGGCGTCGACCACCCACACCAACTTGGGCCAATCAGCGCCGTTGTCTTGCACGCATTCATCGCTCACGATCCACAAGCCGCGGTCGAACAAAGGCAAGACGGTGTGGGTGAACCCATTGAAAGGTGGCGAGTGGTTCCACTGCGAGACCACCTTGATGTCTTTCATGTCCGAGATGTCGAGCACCACGGCGCCACCGTCGATGTAGCCCACAAAGGCGCGGTCAGGACGGTCGGGAAACACGTTGGTGTTGTGGGTGCGAAAACCAGTGTCGAACTGTTTGGGCAAGCGTGCGGGCGGAGGTGCCTCATCGCCTTCACGCGTGCCGGGGTACCACCAGCGGCCCGCTTCAAAAGGCTTCGTGGGGTCGGAGATATCGACGATGCGGTAGAACTGATCGTCCAGCGGATTGCGCGGCTGAAAGTCGGGCGCACCCGAGGACATATGGATGTATTTGCCGTCGACAAACCACACCGCGTGCACGCCGCGTGAGTGAGGGCCCGAGCAGTCAAAGTGCGACAACAAACGTGGCGTTTCAGGAATGCTCACATCAAAAATATCCACGCCAGCAGGCTTGATGCCAACCTCCGAGGCCTGGTAGGCCACCACCAAGGTATTGCCCACCACGTCTAACGAGTTGGAACGCAGCTTCATGTGCGGCAACTCGGTTTGCACAATCAGCTTCGGTGCTGTCGGGTCGGTGACATCCACACCCGAGAAGTTTTTGGGTGCTGATTCGTGCGCCAACCACAAGATGCGACGACCGTCAGAAGTGAGCTGCATCGCCATGCCCTCGCCCAATCCACCAAAGCCAGCCAGCTCATGGTGGGCCAACAATTTCATGTTGTGTGACAGGGTTTGATCGGCACGAGAAGCGGGGGATGGTGCGTGAAGCATGGGTTAACACTCTCTGTATTTTTGACAGTTTGCAATATAACTTGAAGGTTGATTTGTATATCGACACGTAAGTGACTGAGTTAAAACAAAAGGAGATGACATGAGTTCGGTGTTGCGATCAGGTTTTAGAAAAAACAGTGCTTGGCTGTTGGCTTTGGTTTTGGGGTGCTTGTCGCCCATGGTTCAAGCACAGAGTTTCCCCAGCAAACCTGTGAAATTGGTGGTGACGTATCCACCTGGTGGTAGCTCAGACTTGATGGCTCGCATCATGGGACAAAAACTCAGCGAGCACTGGGGCCAACCCGTCATCATCGAAAGTCGTCCCGGCGCAGCAGGCTCGATCGGCATGGAATACGCCGCCCGTCAAGCCGCCGATGGCTACACCTTTGTGGTGGGCAACTTAGGCCCAGCGGCAGTGAACCCGCTGATCACCAAAGTGCCCTACAGCATGGAGAAGGACTTCATCCCCGTCTCACTCACTGCCACCGGCCCCAACATCTTGGTGGTGCCTGCCGCATCACCCTACAAGACATTGGCAGATTTGTTGGCCGATGCCAAGGCCAAACCCGGCGTGTTGAACTTTGGCACCAGCGGCGCTGGCAGCATGGCGCACTTGGGCGGTGAATTGATCATGCGTCAAGCCGGCGTGAAGATGATTGGCGTGCCCTACAAAGGTGGCGGCTTGGCCGTGAACGACTTGATCGCAGGCCAAATCAACATGATGGTGTCCGACGCTCTGCCCGTGAGCCAACACATCAAGACCGGCCGCTTGCGCGCATTGGCCATCACCAGCGCCAAACGTTCACCCATGAGCCCAGACATCCCCACCTTCGCCGAAGCGGGTCTGCCCGGTTTGGTGGCCGTGAACTGGTGGGGCGTGTACCTGCCCACCGGCACACCCAAAGCGATTGTGGAGAGCTACCACGATGCCTTGGTCAAGATCATGGCCAACGCCGACTTGAAAGACCGCTTTGCCGGTTTGGGTGTGGAAGCACAAGCCAGCACGCAAGACGAGTTCAAAGCGTTCTTGGCCGCTGAGCATGCCAAATACTCCAAGCTGATTGCCGACAACAACATCAAAGCCGATTAATTTTTAAAGTGAGTTTTCATTCATGCGCATAGGCATAGCAGGAACCGGCAAGATGGGCAGCGTCATCGCTGCACGCTTGCACACATTGGGCAATTCAGTGACGGTCTGGAACCGCTCGAAAGAGCGGGCCCAAGGCCTGATCGACTCAGGCATTGGCTGGGCGGCAACGCCTGCCGAATTGGCTGCGCAGTGCGACGTGGTGCTGAGCTTGGTGACCAACGAACAAGCCCTGGACGACGTGTACCTGTCGCCCCACGGTTTGCTCAGCGGTGACGTCAAGGGCAAGCTGTTCATCGAGATGAGTACCGTCCAACCAGCCAAACAGCAAGCCTTGGCAAAGCTTGCCGAGAACGTGCATGCCGCCTACCTGGAGTGCCCCGTCAGTGGCAGCGTGGGCCCTGCCAAAGACGGCAAGTTGATTGGCTTTGTCGGCGGCGACGCACAGCACCTGGAGCGCGCCAAAGCTGTGCTGGAACAACTCTGTCGTCGCATTGAGTTTGTCGGCCCTCACGGCTCAGGGGCCACCATGAAGCTCGCCATCAACCTGCCGCTGATGGTGTACTGGCAAACCTTGAGCGAAGCCTTGTCGCTGATTGAGCCTTTGGGCTTGGACCCACAGCGCGTGATCGAGGTGTTCTCAGAGTCATCTGCCGGGCCCAACATGCTCAAGGTACGCGGCCCCATGATTGCGCAAGCCTTGGCGGGTGAGAAAAACGATGCTGTCACCGTGGACGTGGCCACCATGCGCAAAGACGTGCGCGCCATGTTGGCCCAAGCCCAAGCGCATCAACGCAAGTTGCCGCTGACCGAAGCCACGCTCAAGAGTTTTGATGCCGCCGCAGACAGCGGCCTCAATGCCGCCGACTGCACCAAGTTGTTGGTGTGGTGGCTGCAAGCAGGTGGCAAGGCTTAACGGGGCGTCAAGCTGAGCCCCTTCAAGACGGAGGAGCACACAGGGCCACATCCACGATGTGGCCCTGTTTTTTTAGTCCAGCTTCATGTCACGGATGACCGAGCGAAACTGGTCCATCTGGCGGCGCAGCATCGCGTCTTGTTCGGCGGGGGTGGAGCCCAC
>NZ_NESA01000007.1 GCF_002778315.1 Limnohabitans sp. JirII-31
AACAGTTCGACTCAGGGAAATAAGGAGGGAAAACAGAGAAAATCAAAACAGGAGCTCTAAAAAGCACAAATCGGGTGGGTCAATATTCGATGCAAATCCCGGGTCAGATTTGGATGCAATTCAACACTGCAAGCACGCACAACAGTCAGCAGCAGCCAATTGGGAACCTTTGTCACAATTTTTTCACATATTTCAATTAATATCGAAGTATGGAATCAAAAGCGGTGATCAAAGCATTGGGCGCCTTGGCTCAGCCTTCGCGTTTGCAAATTTTCAGGGCACTCGTTGTGGCAGGAGAGACAGGACTCACACCCAGCGCTCTGAGCGAGTCATTGCATGTCGCCGCGAACACTCTTTCTTTTCATCTGAAGGAACTCGCACATGCTGACTTGGTCACACAAGAGCGTGTAGGCCGCAATCTCATCTACCGTGCGCAATTTGACCGAATGAACCAAGTGCTCTCGTACCTGACGCAAAACTGTTGTGAAGGTCAAGCGTGTCTGACAACTGCTGCCACTGAATGCAAGTGCTAAAAAAATGAACATCGATATCCAACCATTCAACGTGCTCTTTCTATGCACACACAACTCCGCACGGAGTATCTTGGCTGAGGCGATGCTGAATCACCTGGGACGAGGTCGGTTCAAAGCTTATTCAGCCGGCAGCAGTCCACGCGAAAACCAAAAACCCAACCCTATTGCCTTGGACACTTTGCGCATGGCTGGTGTTTCAATCGAAGGTTTATCTAGTAAAAGCTGGGATGTGTTCGCCAAGCCCGACGCCCCTCATATGGACTTGGTCATCACAGTCTGCGACAACGCAGCGGGAGAAGTATGCCCTTATTGGCCTGGGCAACCTGCCACAGCGCACTGGGGGTATGCAGATCCTTCCACAGTTGAGGGTGAAGACGAGAAGAAGCGTGAAGCGTTTGTTCAAACGCTGCATCTCATTCGCAAACGCTTAGAAATTTTTGTGAACCTGCCAGCATCCAGTCTGACACGTCTTGCCATCGAACAAACAGCACGTGATTTGACCCAATTGGATAAAGCATTCCATGAATAAGCAACCCGAAATAACCGCCAACATCGCGGCTCCAATGAGCGTATTCGAGCGTTACCTGACCGTTTGGGTCCTCCTGTGCATCGTCATTGGCATTGCCGTCGGTCAATGGCTTCCTGGCACATTTCAAATTATTGGTCGCATGGAGATTGCACATGTCAACCTGCCAGTCGGTTTGTTAATTTGGATCATGATCATTCCGATGTTGGTCAAAGTGGACTTCCATGCATTGGGGGAGGTGCGCCAACATATCAAAGGTATCGGAGTGACTTTGTTTGTCAATTGGATGGTCAAACCATTTTCAATGGCCTTGCTTGCTTGGTTGTTCATCCGTCATTGGTTTGCACCTTATTTGCCCTCAGATCAACTCGACAGCTATGTTGCTGGACTGATCTTGTTGGCTGCAGCACCTTGCACTGCGATGGTTTTTGTCTGGAGCAGGCTGACAGCCGGTGACCCTTTGTTCACGCTGTCACAAGTCGCTTTGAACGACAGCATCATGATCATCGCGTTTGCACCGCTGGTGGGCCTACTCCTAGGCATCTCTGCAATAGCGGTGCCATGGGACACGCTCTTAACATCCGTTGTGCTTTACATCTTGATTCCGGTGGTATTGGCTCAGGCTTGGCGGCAATCATTGCTGACAAAAGGTCAGGCCGCTTTTGACGCCGCCATGGAACGTATCAGTCCATGGTCTATCACAGCACTGCTCGCCACGCTGGTTTTACTTTTCGCGTTTCAAGGCGAAGCTATTTTGAGCCAACCTTTGGTCATTGGCTTGCTGGCGATTCCTATCTTGATCCAAGTTTTCTTCAACTCGGGCTTGGCATATTGGCTCAATCGCACTGTGGGAGAAAAGCACAACATCGCTTGCCCATCAGCATTGATTGGCGCGTCCAATTTCTTTGAACTTGCCGTTGCTGCGGCAATCAGCTTGTTTGGTTTTCACTCGGGGGCAGCACTGGCAACTGTCGTCGGCGTATTGATCGAGGTACCCGCCATGCTGTTGGTTGTCTCTGTGGTGAACAATTCCAAAAAATGGTACGAATGCAAGTGATACCTATCAGCCCTGTTCAGTCGACTCGAT
Source organism: Limnohabitans sp. JirII-31 (assembly GCF_002778315.1). Taxonomy (GTDB): domain Bacteria; phylum Pseudomonadota; class Gammaproteobacteria; order Burkholderiales; family Burkholderiaceae_C; genus Limnohabitans. The sequence continues at coordinate 2,147 of NZ_NESA01000007.1, forward strand.
CAATTTGTGACAACGGTTTAAAACTGATGGTGTGTGACGCATACAAGATCTCAACCAGGTACAAGACACATGAACTGACAAGCGCCAAAAAACTGCCAATGAAGGTGATCGCAACCCAGTTGGACAAGTGAAGCTTGCCGGGCTCAATACTGACTGAAAAAAACAACTCAATCACAGTCAAGGCAATCAGCACAGCGCTAAAAACCAAGAAGGCTGTTGCGATGTTGATGATTAATTTTCGATACTCTAATGACGCCAGTTCAAGGTGATATTGCTCAATGCGCCTTGAGACAACGCCTCGACTGTCCGTGGAATCGTCGATCAGATTCTGTACTTTTCTGGCTCGATCAATGACTCGACCAAGTCGGTTACCCAACACGTTGAGAATACCCCCGACTCCAGTCAATAGAAACACAGGTGCGGTTGCCAATCGAATCGCTTCAGAAATTACACTCATATCCATCAAATCTATCCAAGCTATCGTTTTAGGGCTTTTATCACTGGGTATTGTTTGTAACATGTAACTTGGTCGTGAAATGGTGCAAAGCATCACATCAGATGCCCAGCGATCCGAAGCTGCGATAACGGAAGAAAAGCTTTAGCTTTTGGAGACCTTCGGAAATTTCCTTTTTCTGCTCTTTGGCATTGGAATGTCAAATTGGCGTAAAAATAATGAACCACGTAAGCCAAGCCCAACCAAGCCTACAAACGCTACAAGAACAACAAATAGTTTAATTACTTCAGTCATAAGGCCATTAGAAATAAAACTTAAAGTTTAATTTTAATACCTGATTCAGAATATGTATATGTCAATCATCGAGCAACAATGATTGCACCTCATGATGAAAAAAGCCGCTAAATATTGCTATCTAGCGGCTTTCGTCTTTACGGATGGTGGTGAATGGTTGACCAATTACGAACTCGCTATTTCGACTACTTAGCAATTAAAAGTAAATGAGAGGAAATGCGCGGCAAGAACTTAACAGCTAAATTGCACCAATCTGATGCATTTACCATTTCTGGATTTGAACCCAAGTCCACTATAGCTTTTAAGGTCTACGCCGCAGCGAAAGCGGTCAGTACTCGTCGCAAGTAGATGTTAATCTTGTAAAACTCCTCAATGCACAGGCATAGTGCGTTGGCATCCTTTTGATCTCGAAGTAATGCTCGGGGGACAGCACTCACAGGAGCCAAGGGATGTAATGAACCAGGCTCGTTGCGGGCATTGATCTCATCGGCAAATGACACGAGGTTTTCTTTTTCGATGCAAAAGCTCTTCGTACGTTCATTGAGCGGTGCAAAGCCCTACTCAGCGTATGTAAGGACATGAAATTCATGGCGCTGTGGCCATACTGAGCCTATGTGCGCTTTCTTGAGGATCACAGTGCTTTACTTTTGACAGCATTGAGACTTACAACCAATCGATCAGATTTGATCTTGAAATCACCCAATGAAATGCGCATTGATCTGATGGCATCATCCTTTTGATAGGTGACCTGTAGATCATCTCCACGCTCTCTGTGTTCCATGATTTCATCAGCCTCAGATACAAGAGTCGTCAACTTTGAGCCATCTGTCCTCACAAGACTAAGTGTCACTTTAGAATTATTTGAAGTGCCGCCCGCTGGAGCCCTAAGCTTACTCTCAAGGTAGATGACTCTGGTGTTGTTACTGGATCTGTCCAATGGAAGTATTCGGCTTAGGATTTGATTTTGATCCGGGAAGAGCCATTGAGCCTTCTCTTTATCGGTTGATACAAAGAGAAGATTTCGCGTCTCATTGTCACGGCCCTCGTACCCAGTCTTTTCCCCATTTGCATTCACCAGAAGTACCAGATTGTCCGCACCCCCATCGAAATGCGCCAAATGGACACGGAGGACGTCTTCGGCAGGTACAGCTGCACCTGCAGGTGGAATGATTGGTTTGCCTCGCGAGATTCCTTGATCTGAAATAAATGCCCAGCCAACCAGGCAAATTATCAGGAGGATGCATCCCGCTGGAATAAGGGTATTGAAGCGGTGGAGGTATTGAAAGAATTTTTCGGAGTTCATGTGCATCCCTGTTTTCATTACTGATTTAGCTCATGCAAACTCTATCCACCGTGAGGCTCATCGGATGAGCTCGGATGGTTCATGGCTCACCTCTGAAATTGTTCACAGCGAACCGCCGTGTACGCTTGACGCGTAATTGGGATTTCGTTTTGCCCAGGGTCGTTGATATCGAATCGTGAGAACAATATCTGACCGTTCTCAAATACACGCTTCAGATAGACCCACTCACCATCGGACGACCACTTGCAATACTCCTCGCTAGGGAAGTCGTACATATTGTCATGATCTATCGTCTGCATTGTGGAGACGTTGTTCTTTGATGATTTTCTCATCTGGCCACACCATCTTTGGTCCGTCCATGTCCATTTGCCGATACTCGTCTCCACATCCATGGAGAAGTTGGGTGGTCTTCTGCCCATAGTCCTTCATGAGCTGATCGCGCAGCTTGCTCGGCTTGCGAATATTTGAGACGATCTTTGACCATCTGCTCAGTGGCGTAATGCTTGTAATGCCAAGCCATCCCTCGAACAATTTGCTCAAAACAGGCATCGGTAATGTCACTAAGTAGCACTTTGCCGACCACACGGTCATACCGATCTCGCTTGTTCCACTGAACTTCAACGCGGCGTTGAAATACGAGCTCTGAGAGTGACTGCTTCGCTCGCTGACCAAACGGTTGAGCTTTTTCTGGCGCATCAATGCCCATCAGCCGAATGACAAACAATTTCTTGGAGTCATCGAGCACCTTGATCGTATCTCCGTCACTCACAGCGACCACCTGACCCACAATTGTTTCCGCGTGCAGCAAAGATGCACATAAACAAATGAAGGTGACGGCTATTTTCAAGTACCGCATCAATATCAATTCAACATTAAGATTGAAGATGTTTCGATCTTCATTGGCTGACCTCTCAATTCCATCAGACCTTGAACTAGCATGACCATAGCCAATGTGTCGAGTTCACAGTATCGAAGTAGCGCCTCTTCAATTTTGAGTCGCTCCTCAGGAGAAATTGAGCTGAATTGGGTGTAGTTGTACGCGGTCATCGCTAGGCCCCCTTGCGCGATCACTCCCTCTTCCTCGTCGTCTCCCGCAAGACGCATCAGCATCTCATTTAGATCTGGGTTCTCTTTCCCAAAAATGCCTGGTAGCGTTTTGTATGGATCACCACCTTTGGCCTTTTGAAGCCAAACATGGCCGCCCGCGTCCTTGAAATTCAGGCTATGGATGTCAAGACCTAAGCCGTACAGCCCAGGTCGTTCATAGAGCTGTGCAACCCCTTTGGCATCATGAAGTATGGCGGGAAGCACATATTTGAGGGAAATGCTTCCACCTGATTTTCTGGAGAAGTAGCCCTCTTGCACTAAGCGGTGCAGGTCAATCATGGATTTCGGACCAGCATATTCTCCAGATTGCCTTGCCTCTTCGGAGGTTGATTTTGTTATCAGATCAATGAATGCCAGCAGGTTCTCTGCATCTGGAGCATCAGCCCTTGAAGACTTCATGATCTCCCCCCGAAGGCTTCGCAAAACCGTGTTCTCGTGGTTGTGATACCGAAACACTGTCCCATTTAACTGCCCGTTGGGCATTAGTGCTTTTCTGAGTTGGCGGACAAATTCAATGCTTGGAAATTGACCCGAAGCTGTAGATATCCATTGGCTCGCGTGCCGGATTCGAACCTCCCCACTTTCCATTCGCTCCATCACATGGTGACTGAACTGGAAAGCCAAGGTCTGATACGGGTGCATTCCTTTGAAGAAAGGCAACGCAGGTGCTGACGTTTCAAAGTCAATCATGTGCAACGGCCAATTCCACGCATCCATCTCAGCCAGTCGAGACTCACTCAAGACAGATTCTGGCCCTGCACCTGATGCAGCATTAACCTGAGCCATTCGCCTTTCAAGCGAAGTCATACCAACTCCACTGGATGGATTTTTGGGTCGAATGTCATCTTCTTGAATATCAGACAAGAAGCCACGACCACATTTGAGGACGGAATCAGCCATACTTTTGCTACCTGACCCTCCGCCCCAGATGTCTATTGATAAGGGGTTCGATCGGTCATCCGCCTTCTGGGCTCCATGAATCAGCCCTTGGCTCAACGCCATTTGCCAACATTCATGAACACCACTTTGCAGCGGGTCTCCTTCTGAAGCCCTGTACTGGCAAGCCTTGCAATTTTTGGACAGGCCGTGAAAAACACGTTGGCGTTCGATTTGAATTTTCCCCGCCCACTGCATAAATGTGAGCATTGATTGCCTGGCAAATTGGGGAACATGTGCAGGGTTATCAATTGGTCTCTGTCTCAAATCACTCACCACATTTGAAACATTGACCTCTCGCAGAAACTTAAGGCTTCCGAGACAAGCAGGCGTGACGCCATCAGGAGTTTTGACTCTTGCACGAGCTCTACCGCTCTCTGGATCCTTCTCTGTGATGATGGGGAACATCTGGTGTAGCCCTGAAACATCGCATGCGACAGAGGAGTCCACCAAAAGCAGCTTGGGAATTACCTTGTAGCCCGGAAATGCCAAGCGGACGACTTCAGCTTGAAATGCTACGTCGTACAGGTACGGCAACCATTTCGACTCGTATTTACCCGACGCATTTCTAAATTTAGCAGCAACAGTTTCATCCGATACGCTCTTGGATTTAACTTCAATGATCTCAATGGACTTGGACTGTTCATCTCGAATCAGAATGTCAACTCTGATGAAAAATGGATGAACAAGCAAGGCTGCTTCTGCGATAACTGATCGTGATTCGGCTTCTAGCTTCTCTTGCGTTATGCGAATCGCCTCGTCGTAATCCAACGTTTCAACCGTGATCTCTTTCCCGATTGGGTCAGCATGGTACTTGTACTTGGCCAGCTCACCGATCTGATGGCCACCGTCTGCCAAGGATTGAAGGAAGTCGTTGTCGCTGTTTTTGTCGAAGTACAGCCCTCGCTGGTCTGCATAGTAAAGCTTAGTCGGACACTCTAGCGCCAGCTTGAATTTGGACTTCGTCAAATAACGAGGACGGGAAGATCGACTCAAGAAATTCTCCTCAATCCTTCATACGCGACATTCAATCCATTACCTCTGTAGATTGCTGGAATTTCATCCGAGTCAACGTTGTCCATACTGAACATTTCTGACATATCGGCAATGCCTACAGCCGCATAATTTCCATGGGCCGAGACTCTGCTAAGTTGAATTTTGATCTCTTCGATATTCTCGGTTATCCCATCATCTTCATCAGGGAATCGATAGGCTCGGACAATGACCCATTCTGGACCGTCATCCCCGGCGAACCAAATTGAGGGCTGGACTTCTGGGTTTCCATTCCACGACATTAATTCACGCCCAGCCTTTTTTAGATCATCTCGGACTACTTGCACAGCGAAGTCCTGAAGCTCCCAATCTGTCATCTCAACTTTCTCGTCAGATACAAATGAAATGGGATCCATAGCTCTACGTGTTTCTGCATCAATGAGCCCCCAACCTGGGGCTGTGGCCTGCCATCGGTCACCTTGCTTCTTCATAGGCATCAGACATGCATGACCGTTGCACCCCTTCGCAATAGTCATAAGCCCATCTGTGCTTCCAGGCACTTCAAGTAGGCCATCTTCATCCTTGATTTGGATGAAAAACAATTGATTCCCTAATCTGAACGAAAGATGCTCCAAAAAAGGCGGTGCAAGAGTTGCCTTAAGCCAACTCATGAGCTCACCATTCGCCATACGCTGGATGTGCGAACCAGCGGCATTCCAACACTGAGAAAATTCCTCAGTGAACTCGGCCATATGGATGTTATGCATTACGGTATATCTCCTCAGAAGCGATCTTCTTCGTCTTTATTGAATACTGCCCCCAACCCGCTAGCTGTGCTGCCCATTCTGGTACTGCCGTCCGAGCTGAAACTGCCCATCTGAGTGAAGACGGAGCCATCGCTGCCCACTGTTATGTTGCCCATCCGGTTGTAAACCGTCCCTTCGGATGAAATTGACGTCGTGTCAGACACCTTCTGAATTGACTCGCCCGAGTCGGAATACGCCCACTTTCCGAGGATTTGCCAGAAAGACATATTTGCTCCTTACTTCAATTGATTTTCAACATTAGAGCCATGTGCAGGCTCACACCGTGAGCCCATCCAGCCCTAACCTGCTTCCACTCCCTGTTTCCGAATTTGGTATTGGATGCAGTTGCCTTAGGAGTCTTAAAGCCCCGATTTGGGGCTTTTTTATCTCAATTCCAAGCTAGACGGCTAAAATTTTCATTTCATTAACAGCGCTTCGCAAAGCGCGAGCAACAGGTGTACCGCGTGATTCAAATATCTGCGCCAGGCTTTCGTAATACCAGAGCGTTTGATCCTTGCTCACGGAAAATCGGTCAAAGACCGTGTGCCCAATGTTCAACAGGTCTTCCACAATCGCTCGTGCGTTGTGCAGCTTGTCCGAACTTGAGACCAGCAGAACGTCACAACTGGCTGTTTTGAGGTGATCAAGGTAGGCTTGCTTTCTGGCTTGCCATGGAGGTTTTATTCCACTCTCATCGGGCACACCATCTGTGCAGCCAGCCACGATGTCCGCCACGCGGTCTCCGAATTTGGTACGGATTCGCTCGGCATACTCTGCACCTCCGTCTTCAACTGCATCGTGTAACAAAGCGGCCATTGCCTGTTCCTCATCAGCTCCATGGTCCAATGCAATTGAGGCCACGCCCATAGGGGGGGCGATGTAGGGAATGTTGGTGCCCTTGCGTTTCTGGCCATCATGGGCCTCCACGGCTAACGCTAGTGCCTGTGCGATCTTGTCTGTCATCATGATTGATCCTTCATGTCATTGTGTTTCATTCTTCTTCAGAACTGCCCGCCACCATAAGGTGATGGTGGACGCCCGGGGGTGTAGTTAAGAAAATCTAAAGCAAGGATCTTCAATCCATCCACCTCATCAACCGTGGGCAGTCCCTTTTCTCGGTCTAGGAGACGCTCCTTGAGCATTCTTCGGAAATCCCGCATTCCAGCCTCGGTCGCTTGCAGGCGATCTGTTTCAGAAAAAACCTTGTTTTCATACATATCCATCATGATCCCAAAGGCTTTCCAAATTTGGTCTTCATTCATCTTCGTTTTCCTCCTTGGTATCGAGCCACTCATCCACTTTGGCTCTGATCAGCGCACCGAACTCAGAGTAGAAACTGCTTGACGCATCGACGATGAACCAATGAACCCGGTCACGGGGATATCCGTCCCCCTCGAAATTGCAGTCAAGGCAATTGATCAGGTCCCAGCTTTTCAGAAAGAACTCAACCAACTCATCCAACTTCAATGGCTTTGTGCTGGTTCTAAGGCCTGTCCCACTGAGGGTGTCTCCACCGTATTCATCCACCACTCTGTAATGAATGCGTTGTCCCACCTGGCGGGCATAGACACAAGTCACATCCTGCGTGGTCGAAGCAATCGTGATTCGCGCAATCTCGACTTCCTGGCGCTCCCGTGTGGGCAAATACTCTCCCCCCATAAATGCGGGATGAACTCGCCCGAGCACCTGTCGATCCTCTTCGCTAAGCACCTCTTCGGTGACCTCTTGAGGTAGCAGGTCTTCCTTTCCGTCCTCCAGAGCTTTGGCGTAGATACGCCGCCGCTCTGCGCCCTTTATGTCAGAAAGCAAGGCAATTCCTCGCTCTTGCGCCCAAAAGTAAGTGGTAGGCCTGTACTTGAGATCGAGACCGTCTGTGTGGTTTCCCATGGTTTTCTCCTGTTTAGCGGCTTTATCAGATGAAGGGGGCCGCAATCTGGATCAAATCCCCCCAACCCTTTTCAAGGTTCAAATCCTCTTCATTTGCTGTTCTGGACTGGCCCAACGCCCTCGTCTGTCGATGGATCTGGCAGTACGTCCTCTGGAAGACGCCAGTTGAGGCGCGTGACCAGTTTGATCAGTCGTAGCCTGTTGTAAATCTGGATGTCTTTGACCCACTTGGGAATCGGTTCATTGAACTGATTGACATACAGCTTGCTGTGGTGCCACCAGGCCCATCCAACATTGGCACTCAATTTGCCAACTCCCGCTGGATCAGTGCTTGCAATTGTTCAAGGCCAGTTCGATCGATACAGGCCCTGAATCTGAACTGCTCATCCTCCGGGTTTGCTGATGACTTCCACTGACTCGTAATAGCCAGGAAGTAACCGCCCGCCAGAGACCGAACCTTGTCCAGAGCAACGATGTACTGGAAGTCGCCGTTATCGAACAACGTCGCCCGCGTACTCGGCTCGAACGGTTCATCATTGATCTTCTGGATTTCAAAGCGTCTCTGACGGTCCACCTCATTTAGCTTCGCGGTCAGTAGTTCACGATCCAACCCCAACGCACCAGGATCTAAATCGAACTCGCCTTCAGCATTCAGATAGCGATCCCAATCTGGATCAAAAAGGAATTCATGTCCATCTGCGCCCCGGACCCTGATCCGAGCTGAACCTGGCACGGTCTGGAGGTCAAAAACTTGCTCATCGATACGAAGGGTGAATTGCCCCATGATTTTTCTCCTACCCGCTGGATTGCGAACCTAGGCGTTCGCTGCGTGCGGGTCGGGGCGCAGACGACGCTTTAGCAGTATTTGTGAGTCGCCCTGCAAGTTGTCCTTAAATCGGCGACGCGAACTTTCGATCCGCACATTGATCATCACACGTGTGAGGCTCAATACATGAGCCTGGTAAAAATTACATCAACACGTTTACCTCAGAAAAATTAGTTGTGGTGTTCCATCAGATCCAGTCCAGATGATTGCGTTTTGGTCAAGACGAGCACCCAAGGTTTTTGCAGCCTCAAGCGTTAAACCATAAATCAAGTAACTTGGTTCACCGGGCCATTGATTCGAAGGATGTTTTCCAACGCCATCAACGAACACTAGGCTACGGGATGCAAGCTCTTTAGCCAGTGCCTTTTGTCTTTCTGTATTGGCTTCATCAGTCAGTTCTTGGCTGAAAGGATTGCACGCCGTCAGAAAGGCGCTGCACTCTACCCGCTGGCTCTTATGCGCGACAAGCAAGTCGCTACAAACTTTGCCAACCTGAAGCGTGAAAGGCTTCCCCTCCAGAACACGGAACTCGGTCTCCGTGTAGGCCTGGATGAGATCGGGATGAATATTAGATGCAGAAAACAAAAAACCCTCCGTTGTAGGAGGGTCGACGCAATTACCCGTTTGGTTGCTTCCTCAGAAGCCACATCAGCTTTCGCTAACCACCTTGCCCGAGTAGGCAGGTTGGCGTGGGCGTCGACCCATCTCCAAATGTTGCTCAAATTCTAGCAACGATTAATCACTTGTCAATCAACTACTTTTGTATAGATTGAGATTGCCTTTGATAGAGTAGTCTGGTTATCCTGGTACTTTTGCTTTTGTACTTGTTGGATAGCCAGCAATGACTGATGCGATATGCATTTGACGAAGACACCGTCTATCACCCTCTTGACTGCTAACTCCTGCAGATCTTTGATCAGGTCATGGTTTGCGAAAGTCAAATGCAAGTTCACACCGTGTAGATTTTTTATGTCGTGAGTCTTTTTTAGAAAATCGAAGGATTCTCCGTTGAAGATGAGAGTTCTCGCATAGTCTTTATTGACCAACAGTAGTGCCTCTGGGTGATTTACCGGCGTGTTGTCAGACAAAAGATCATCCACCTGAGGCAGGGGAGCTTCAGTCAATCCAAAAATGTTTTCGCTCACAACGATAAAGTCATCAAGTTGCAGGCTTGAGAGACATCGCTTTACCTCTGAAAAATTTACAACATATGACTCGATCAGCATGACGTCCTTTCGAGCTCGAGAGCAGATTCAAATAATTTACGTATCTCCTCGTTCACTACGCAAATTCGAATTAGCTCAATGTCGTGTTCACCTTTGGCAAACTCTTGCAAGCATTTGGCAGTTATTCGTGCAGCCAATACCGCCGGGAACTTAAACATGCCTGTTCCGATGGCTGGCATTGCCAAGGTTTTGATCTTGTTTTCTCTTGCCACATTCAGCATGGAAAAAATGGCAAACGCCATGTAGCGCTCTGGCTCAGTGTTGTTGATGTAGTGAGCAGAGCGAACATGAATCACCCATTTATTGGGCAAGTCAAAGCCTGGAGTGATTAGCGCAGCCCCGAGCTCTAAGGGGGCAAATGGCTGGCAGTACTCTTCTAGCTTTTTACCTGCCGCCATGTGAATTGCGCCAGCAACACCAGGCCCTAGGCGAAGGTTCGCATTTGCTGAATTTACGATGGCTTCTACGTCCGTCTGTTTGACGATATTGCCAATGACAACTTCAATCTTCATTGGTTTTCACTCCAGGAAATATTGCTGGCGCAGATCTCTCTGCAAGACTTTGGTGAATTGATCCCATTCCAAATCATCTTCTCTCCCACAAACAGATCGCCCCCTGTTAGCTTCAAATGTTCGTGTCACATGGATAGTTTTGCCTGTGATTTGATAGCTAACGAGATAACTAAGCGTTTTAGATTTGAATCTGACATCAACCGGAGCACGAGTAATACGGGACTCCTCTGGAAAATTTAATTCAATGATCTCTTTGTGAGAAGAGGATCCGCAAATGTGAGGGAACTTGCTTTTGTCTTGAGCTTTAACGCTAGCAAGCGTTTGGAATCGTCCCTGCGCCAGACCGACTGGCATAGACAAAGCGACAACGCCCGGAAGGTTTGCGACAGGGTCTAATGCGTAATCTGAATTTACTACCCAGTCAGCATTCAAATCTAAGGGGTCAGGATGCTGAATTCGTCCTGTCCCAGACTCGTTGAATCTGGCCAACATATTTCCAACCACCTCGTCCTGAAGTTTGTTCAAATTTCTGTAAATCCTAGCTCTAGACACAAGTTCAAAATATCCGAATTGCTCAACTCGTGAAGCGCCCGTGACTCGGCCATCTGGATGAAGCGTCATCTTTGTCGATGTGATGGTCTTATCTTTTTCCACATCATCAAGCGGTGTTGTGATCACTTGGCCTGTTGCGGTAATCAGCCCAGGTTTGCCAACATCTCCTTCTGGTAGCAGGCCCATTGGCGTGAACCGGGAGGTTGAATCCAAGAACAAGTTGAGCGACGGAACATACGTGATGACGTGGTCAAAAACCGCAGCGCTAGGCAGCTCTGGCAACTTGTAAGCTTTGTCTGAATTGATTAAGACCTGCGAGCTTTCAATGCCAACAGCACGCAGAAGAGCTTCAAGCAACGTTGCATGGTCTTTGCAGTCACCATACCTAGCACGGAAGATGTTTTGCGCTGGATGTGGAACATAGCCACCGGATCCAGCGAATACTCCAAGATATCGAATATTTCTCGATACCCACAGGTAGAGTCGTTTTACCTTTTCATTCTCAGTGGTTGCGTCTCCGATGACTTTGCGTGCATGAGCAACTAACTCAGGTGTCGTTGCGGACTTTGGTCGGGCACGGTCTTGATATGCCTTTGCTACATCCGCGTAGCTTTTGAAGCTACTGGCAGAGAACTGGGGTGCGTAATCCACATAGCTGACCATGTTCGATTCAGTCGGGTCTGCGGTTGGCTGGGAATATCGAAATGCATAGCGTGTCACGCCACTTTTGCCACTCGCTGTATCCCCTACTCGACCACCAGTCATACCCCGGCCACTAACGTTGATGTCTAGGGTCGATGCATGTGAAAACCTGACCTCGACGTCCTCATATTTCCTGTGGGGAGAGAAGTACTCGGACCACGTGAAGTTGTTGGGAAAATTTGGGGTGTGCTCGAAAGACTCAACGAGATAGTAGGTTTTGCTCCCGACCCTAACGTTGGGGAAAATGATGACCTTCACCTTGGACTCGCTATAGACGCCATTTGCAGCATCGTCTTGGTCATCTTGAGTACGAATGCGATCCGGTGTCACCACATCTTTAGTTCCGTCGGGATGAAGCGTATAAGCTTTGATCACTCGCACACGTTCATGTGCGCTGTTGTAGGTGATCTTCTGCTCTCCAAGCAAGGCGATGCCTTGTTCTGTCTCGACCTTGTTCACGACCTCCATCCGTTGTCGTACCGTCCAGTCCTTGTTCACATGAATCTCTACGAGAGATTTTTCAGTTGAAACCGGGGCTACGAATTCAGCCATCGAATTTGAAGCGAACCCGCAAGCAACTAAGAATGTCAAAACTTTCAGCATTTCAATTCCACTGAGTCAAAAATTCGCCAACTACTTTTCGATTTCGCACTAATGCGTAGCCAGAAATTACATCTCGCGGGCCTGCATATTGCGGGCCTCTGTGGCCTACCGCAGGGCGAGCCTGATAGCCTGCAGTTTGAAAGCTCCACATGACATCCCCAATCCTCATTTGACTTCGCAAGACTTTCCAGCCCTTATTGAGGTGACCAAATGGCAACTCTGAAACTCGTTTTTTAGGGTCAACAACTTTGCCCGCCGTCTCCACTTCGTGTGGATTGACTATCTCAACCAAGTCTTTCTCTGCACACTTGAACTTAGGCTCATCGTGATTGGCGGTTGTGGAATTTGGCTGCCCTCTCAATTCGTTGACCAGAACGGCAAAAGCAACCGGCCACACAGCGAATACCAAAGATCCTGTGGCAATGCTCTTAAAAAATTCCCGTCGTTTTTGTTGCGGCGTTTTGTCCTCTTCAAGCGCAACTAAGACGCTTTTCACAAAATCACTGCGCTTGTCCTTGTAGAAAAGTTTCACAAGCACCCGGCCAACAAGAACTAAAACTACGCCATTAACGAAGTAGCATGCCAACCAAAACCACAGGTCATAGTTCATTTCTTCGCTCCGATTAGTTCGACCATGAGAATGGTGGTGATCAATATGAACATTTGCTCACTTTCGACCAAATGTTGTCATCGCCCCAATCCGGTAGCCTTGCGGCGCATTTGGCTCTGCATGTCCGTTTGTCACTATCCGTTCGGATAGCAAGACCCCTTTGTCAATTTTCAAGAACAAGTCCATTTCGTAACGACTCTCGTATCCCCCGTGTATGTATTCGAGTAGCCCCCCCATTGGGCAGCGCAACTCTCCTGTATACCAATGTGCAAGCACGCCATCCGGATAGTCAGGAAAGATTTCCCCAAGCTCGATTTCCTTCGTACCTGAGGCTGTTTCCTTGAAACCTTTGAGCTTTACCAGATACAAACGCCCATCCTCAATCGTCCAGGTTCCTACATAACCTCGCCAGAGGGCTGTTGAGGGCGCTTGAAGCTTTAAGTCTTTGCCTATCGTTTCCATGTAGTAGTGGAGCGGCTCATCGCACAAGGAAAGCTCCTCGCCTTTGTAGATCATCTTTTCTGCAATTTGCGCGGTCATCTTTGCCTCGGTCGCGTTGTATTTAATGCACTCAGTGTTTCAGAACCGAGGCTCAATGCATGAGCCTGCCAAATAACTTTTTGAGCCACTTACTGTATAAAAACCCTCCTCCAGAGGCTCACGCAATTAGCCCCGAGCTCACCAAACTGTGAGCCTGATTAAATTTTGTTTTGAGCCCGTATGAACAAGCACACCACACGCGAAACTTGGCTGCTTGCAGCCGTTGACTTACTCCGTCCAGTCTTTCTGGCAAAACACCATCTCATCCCGGCAGATGTCATGGTCTCCTGCGGTTTCGCCAGTACTGGCACTCGCAGTCATCACATCGGGCAGTGCTGGTCTAGACAATGCAGCACCAATGACCAGAATCAAATTTTCATTTCCCCTGCGTTGCATGAGCCCGTCGAGGTCCTCGACACGCTTGTGCATGAGCTTGTCCATGCCGTGGACGATTGCAAACACAAGCACGGCAAAGAATTCAAGAAGATTGCATTTAGCCTAGGCATGAAAGGGCCAATGCGCAGCGCTGATGCCGGACCTGAGCTCAAGGAAAAGCTCACCCAACTTGCTAAGCAGCTTGGCGTCTACCACCATGGGAAGTTGCAGGTAACTCACCACAAGGCGGTTTCACGCGCCAGGGCACGCGCCAAATGCCCAGAGTGCGGGTTTCAAGTACCCATGTACCGCAAGTTTCTGGCTTATGGCCCTCCACTTTGCCCCAAAGACAAGATCGAAATGACCCCCGTGGGCGATTGGGAGGAAGCATGATCTTCGCCCTCACGTATGTTGCAGCGGTGTTTTTCTCCAACATTGGGGCGATTTCGTCAGAAATCGGCTTCGCCCATTACAGCCCCCGAACCAAACAGGCGGAGGTCGTCAGGACCGCTTCCGAGACAAATTTCATACTTTCTGACTATGGTGTGTGGTTTGAACCAAGGAAATTGGGACGGAAGGAGCGCTTGGCTCTCGCATTTACTAACTTGGCTGAAACTGGCCAATAATTGTCAAAATTGGACGCATATGAGTGAAATTGACCGGCTCTACAGCTACAGAACCCTTTTGACAGGGAGACGGGCTGTGCCACGCCATGAAATCCTATCGAAGCTTGAAATCTCATTGGCTACGTTTAAGCGTGACTTGGCCAAGTTACGAGACCGTCTGAATATCCCGATTGTCTTCGATCGGGATCTGGGTGGTTACAAGCTGGAGGTCGCGGACTCACGCGAAGAACTGCCTGGTCTGTGGTTTAGTCAGGAAGAAATCCTTGCCCTACTGACCATTCAAAACATGATCGGACAGCTCGAACCAGGCATCTTGGGGCCGAAACTCAAACCATTGCAAAAACGGCTGGATGAGATGCTGAACAGCCAAGGATTGAGCTCGCAAACCCTGGCTCAACGCGTCAAATTAGTCCATGCTGGTAAACGTCGTCTCCAACTCAAGTCCTTTGAAATCGTCGCGAAAGCTACATTGGAGAGACTCCAGCTAAAAGTCACTCACTTCAACCGTCAAAGTGGCGAGTCAGTACAGCGCGTGATCTCTCCGCAGCAACTGGTTCATTACCGAGACAACTGGTATGTGGATGCATGGTGCCACTTACGTCACGGGCTGCGAAGTTTTTCCGTCGATGCTCTTACAGACTGTGAACTGCTTGATCTTGAAGCCAAGGAGTTCGATCCTGAAATGGTTCGCGAAAGCATGCAGAGTGGGTATGGAATATTCGGAGGTCGCGTTAAGGACTGGGCCAAAATTACTTTCAATGTTGAACGAGCTCGTTGGGTTCAGCATGAGGAGTGGCATCCGGACCAGATTGGAAGCATTAACAAGGATGGCACATACACACTTGAAATTCCATATTCTGACGAGCGCGAATTGGTAGGCGACATTTTGAAATACGGATCAGATGTATCTGTCATCTCTCCGTCATCACTAGTAAAGCTAATCAAAGACCACCTTTCAGGTGCAATCAACAAGTACTCGAAGAATTAGCAATCAATGCAGTGATGCGAATTTCCGAAACAAACAAAGTATCCGAAAAATCTAGGCAAGCAAATGACCATAACAAATGAAGTTGCGAATTTCTTGAGCATTTCAAGCGATTTTGTTTTACCAATTGGAATCTCGGTTTCAATTTTGATATCGGCAGCAATGCTCTATTTCAGGTGGTCGTCAAAGATCACAGAAACAGAAGCCATCATGCGTGAACTGATCAAGTCGATTGGACAATCCGACATGAGCGGACTGGAGGCACTTGTATCAACGATCAACACAACAAAAGACCATCAGCTTAAAAGTTTGCTACTGGAAACCAGAGACAACCTAGTTGAAATTGAAGGAGATATCGGTCAAGAGTTTTACAGCTTAAGAAACTACGCCGACATCTGGACTGCGCGGGGTGTCCTGACGGGACGGATGAATTTATCTCTATTTGAGACGATGCCGAACATTTTGATCGGCGCAGGACTAATGTTCACATTCATATTTCTCTCATTAGCTCTAACTGATGCGGGTAGGGCAATGGATGACAACGCAGCGAGAGATGCAGCGATGAAGTCCCTCATCGCAAACGCAGGTGGCAAATTCATCACCTCAATCATTGGTCTTCTTTGCTCACTTTCATGGAACTGGAGAGCAAAGATAAAAATTGACGAGCTACAAAGCAGGATGTTCGAACTGCATACTGCATTAAGGAAAATCGCACCCGATACAGCAGCTCAGGCCATCGTAAAACGTCAGCATTCAATTTTCAAAGAAATGCTTGCCGAAAGTCGAGAGCAGGTTGGCCAATTAAAGCGATTTGAAACCGACATTGCAGTTGCAATCGCTAAGGCAATTGGGAATGAGCTGCAACCGTCCTTCAAGACTCTAGGAACCGAACTTGTTGATGCCATTAAAGAGTTGACAAATCGTATTGGCAATATGAACGAAGATGCGCTTCAAAAAATGATCGCTCAGTTCATCGAAGAGTTTAGAGGTACGTCTTCAGCAGAGATGCAGGAATTCAAGAATGTACTAGCGCAGCTTGCAATAAATCTTGAATCAGCCGGAACAAAAATCGGTACCGACTTGGGCAATGCGGGCGCATCCTTCGGTTCTGCAGCTGGCAACCTGGAAAGCGCAATTACTAAAACCAAGGAGACCGTTGAACAACTGGACACCAGCCTTCAGCGTGCAGGCACCGTTGTGTCAGAAGGCTCCGACAGGTTCGAAGTTGTATCAGATAAGCTCTTCACGAACCTGAGGGCAGTTGATGGGATTCTGGTCGGCGTAGATGCGTTTATCGAGAAGATTCAACAGAACATCGGAACATTGAACAACATTTCAGACTCACTCGATGACACAGTTGAGTCTCAAAAAGCAATAGCTATTGAGTTCCGAGACGCCATTCCTAAGATGTCTAAAGCGCTGTCAGATGCAGTATTGGAGATCAGTACTAGCTCGAATACTGCTGCCAATGCCCTTACCGCGATAAGAACTGAACTTGAGAAAACAACGGGGTCAATTGACCAAACCGTCGTGTCATTGAGCTCGGGAGTCGATCAATATACTGAGAAAGTAAAAGCGCTACATCTAATTTTGGATGAAAAAATTGGCGAGGCCATCTCAAAAATTGGATCAGCAGTTATGGACCTTACCGATACGATGGACGATTTAGTCGAAGCTCTACCCAAAAAGTGAGATAGCTGCGTATGCTTTTTATTCCCTCCTCGGCAAAAACTGATCAAGAAGAAGTTGAAGAAGCTGGCTATCTGGCTTCTGCAAGCGACCTCATGGTTGGTCTTCTATTTGTTTTTATCATCATGGTGGTCATTCTTTCTCAGCGAGTTGAGGAGGCTGAAAACGGAAGTAAAAACAATGACCCACTTGAATCAGCTGTCAGAGCCATCGGCAAAAAAATCCAGCAGTCTGGGGTCCCTGTAGTGATTGATCCTGCATCGGGGGTCATCACACTACCTGCCGACACGCTTTTCCCCAAAGGCCTTGCTGAGCTAAACACAGACGGGGTAGCAGTCCTAGATCGAGCGAAAGTGGCATTGAATGGGATATTGCCTTGCTACATTTACTCCGAACGCAAGAACAGAAGCAATTGCCCATCTAACCCGAACGAAGTTGAGATTGAGACCATCTTCATCGAAGGACACACAGACTCGACACCTCTGCAACGAGGTATTTATACCAACTGGCATCTTGGGCTTGATCGCGCTCATGCGGTCTACGATGTGCTCACAGTAGGTCCAATGCAAAACTTTAAAAATGAGCGTTCACTTGATGTTGTTGGCATAAGTTCTTATGCAGACAAACGGCCCAACAAAGATCAACCGAAAGACGATGCCAAAAATAGACGCGTCGAGCTGCGCTTTGTTCTTGCATTCAAGCCACAACCGAATAAGTCTGCACCAGACACCGGAAGCTTTCAAGATAAGTTTCAGAAAACGATGGGCACCAAATGAGCTTCACCGGCTTTCCAACCGAACTACCTATGATTTCAAAGGCGGTTCTTGGCCTTCTCACCGAGGCTGTTGGACCGCCGCCTGACATGCGATCTTTAGGGCAAAAAACACTCGAAGCATTTTTAAGCAATCCGAATGATTTCGACAGCATTAGAAAACGCGACTGGCGTCACGTTCCTTATGCCATCTGGATTAAAGATGCAGGAGGATTGCTCAACATCCCCGCAGCAATCGATCACTACCTGAATCGAGAATTACCCAAGGCGCTGGACGAAACACGCCGCCCTTTTAAATGGGGACGGCCTTTGGTGTTTATCTACATTGAACAGTACAACCCAAATGATGCGCTGTTCAAAACGATTTCAAAACACACCAAAGATTTCTTCAATTCGCCAAAAGTTAACAACGCCTCCAGCATAGTCGGACTAGCAAGAAGCCTAAATCTCTTTGATGTTAATGAAGGGCCAAGAAAGACTGCTGAAGCAATAGCGACTTCAAGACGAACACTACGCGAGTGGATACAAGTTCACGAGTTGTGGCCGAGCTTTGGAACCAGTCCATTCGCAGAAGCCGCCTTCAATTCCTTCCTGCAATCTGATGAAGATTTTCGACGCAGTGTTGACTTTATAAACACAATTTTCGAGTGGAGCACTACCGATCGAGGCGACCTGCGTTACTCTGCTTCTCGCACAAAATTGGCAGATGCTTTACTCTTGCCATGGCGATTCAAGCAACCTAATGATGCAATCCAAAGCAGACTCATCACCTTTTTGCTGAAACACTATGGTGATCCACGTATTGGCAAGAATCTTTGGCATGGCGTTAGTTCAGAGGCAATCAGAGTTCTGATTGGATGGATCAACGGCAGGACCCTTGAAGCATTCTTTCGCATACTGCAAGAAACTGCAGATAGCATTTGGCAGTACCGTCAGAAATTTTGGACAGCTTATTTCAAAGCTGGACACATTGACGAAGCATGGGTGGCGCTTGGCCCAGATGCTGCAGCAGTTCTAAAACGACTTGACGAAACCAAACAGCTCAAATACGCGAACCTACTTGGCTCGGAGTCATCTCAAAGCATTCTTCTCATTCGAATGGGCCAAATCATTTTTTGCGAATGGAGCCATAACGGTCGACTTCGTGCGCAGCGAATGGACTCGCCTGTTTCACCTGCAATGTACAAGACATACTACGAATCGGAGTCACTTCGATTTCAGTCCTTGGACTTCAACAATGGGATAACGCAAGACCCCGGTCTGGTGCATTTCAGCTCACAAAGCGGCGGCTGGCAAGATCGAGCTCGTCTCTTTATTCAAAAGAATATTGGGATACGCATGACTCAGGCAGAGGTAACTAGATGAACATAACAATTACGAATAATTTCATTAAATTTCAATTGCCACAGTCTTTGGACTTGTGGGCAGGCTCAGCAAATGGTGACAAGCTTGCATTGGCCGCAAGGCTACTTGCTGACTGTGAATTTGCGCAAATCGATTCCTCTGAAACAGTAATTCAACTTCCTGTAAAACTGGTTGCCGCCTGGCCTGAGGCACTCGCTGTCAGCGCTGGGTTGCCGCGAAATTGCCCATTTGGTTGCGACCTGCGCCTATCAAGTGGCCTTGGTCAAACGGGAACAACGCTTTCAGTGCGCTGGTTAAAACCTTCAACATCAGTGCCTTTGAGTCAAGCCCCTGCTATTGATGGCTTAAAGATTTCTCTAGGCACTCACACTTTTAGACTTCAGGAACCATACTTCTCGGTGCTTGAGTTAGTCGAAGAGTTTAATGAAGCGGGAAGAACTGACCCGCAGGAGCAATTCAGAATCTGGGCACAGATTAGAGCTGCGCTAGGTGAAAGTGCCGTCGGGAATGTCACCGACTCTTTTCTACGTATTTTCCGAGTCACCAGCGCTGATTCATTGACTTTTTCATTTACAACGGATGCACATGGAGATTTGCAAATTGATCCTGTGTTGCTCACATCACAATTCAATAGCGATGATGGAACGATGGGAAAGGTTCGCGCACTTCTTGAGTCTGAAGAGGCGACCTTAATTTCACGCCTAGACAATTTGTCTTCAGGAGCAAGTTCGTTTCCTCTCTCAAATGGCACATACGTGGTTGTGGACGAGCGCCTACAGAAGGCGCTTGCGGCAGTCAAAGTGCTGCGAAAAGCATCGCCCGAAGAGCGCAAGCGAGCTGTGCTTCATCCAGAAGCGGTTATCGCTGAAATGATGGGGGAAGACAACGATTCTCAATCGCTCCCTCCTGTTTTCATCGAAACAGAAACCTATTCAGAGCGTGTACTTGATGTCGCTGAATGGGTTGCCCCAATCGTCCCTTGGATAAAAGTTGAAAGTCAGCAATGGCTTCCAGCTGACACATTTGGTTTTCGTATTGGCGGCGCTGAAATTGCACTTACCGAGACAGACCTCGAGGCTGCCATTCATCAGGTGCAAGCTGCAATCGAAAAAAGTGAAAAAACTGCATTGGTCAACGGTCAGAATGTACCTGCAACCGCTGAGACTGTCTCTTCTTTGACGGAGTTGAAGGATGCAATAACGACAAGAAAAGATGCTTCCCTAAAAGGCGAAAAATCCAAAATCTCGAAAAATGTTCTGATCATCCAAACAAACTTTCAAGACTCAGATTTTGTTCACACATCAGTTTCCAGTCGCCCTGGCACTATTGGCCTTCCTGACTCTTTGAAGACCCAGCCTAAGCTGCATCAAGTTGATGGCCTCACCTGGTTGCAGTCGCATTGGACAGCAGGATCTGTAGGCGCCTTACTGGCTGACGATATGGGGTTGGGCAAAACATTCCAAGCATTAGCTTTCTTGGCATGGGTGAAGGAGCAAATGCATGCGGGGCTCATTGAAAAACGACCTATTTTGATCGTCGCACCAGTTGGCCTATTGCGCAACTGGGAAGCAGAACATGCGTTGCACCTTGCAGCACCAGGGCTAGGTGATGTAGTCCGAGCTTACGGTGATCACATCAAATTTTTGAAAAAAGGCTCGCACAAGCAAGGCAATGCTGGTTTGGACTCGGCTCAGCTTAGTACTGCCGATTGGGTGCTTGCAAATTACGAAGCAATCTCGGATTACCAATTGACGTTTGGAGCTATCAAATTTTCCTGCGCAGTCTTCGACGAAGCTCAGAAGATCAAAACGCCCTCTGCCCGAATGACCCATGCGGCCAAAGGATTGAATACTGATTTCGTTTTGGCGATGACTGGCACTCCCGTTGAGAATCGTTTGGCCGATCTCTGGTGCATTTCAGATGTCGTTCAACCCTCTTCGCTTGGATCAATCAAAGAATTTAGTGCCAAGTACGAAGGTGTGGACTCGACCGAGGCGATCAAAGGACTGAGAGAAAGAATCTGGCAGGAAGAATCAGAGATACAAAACAAGCCTCCTCTACTAATGCTTCGTAGGCTAAAAAATGAAAAGCTCAAAGGTTTGCCTGCCAAACACGAACATGTCATTCGAAAAGAGATGCCTGCTGAACAGGCACAAGCCTACAGCCACGCTATTGCACTTAAGCAAATCAAAGGCCCTCAGGGAACTTTGGGAACGATTCAGGCCTTGCGTGCTGTCTCTCTGCACCCAGACCTATACCATGGGACTTCTCAAGACCTCTCTCCAGAGAAATCAGCGCGATTTCTAGTTGCCTTGGATGTATTGGACAAGTGCTTTGAGTTAAACGAAAAGGCTTTGGTTTTTCTAGAATCACTGGAATTGCAGTCAGGCGATCAACTTCCTCTGATTCTTCAACAACGATACAAGCTATCTAAGCTACCACTCGTTATCAATGGTGAAGTCAACACATCAACTAGGCAAGATCGTGTTGATGATTTTCAAAGCCGGGACGGATTTGATGTAATGATTCTTTCTCCTAAGGCGGGCGGAGTAGGCATCACATTAACAGCAGCGAATCATGTGATTCATCTCTCTAGGTGGTGGAACCCTGCGGTTGAAGATCAATGTTCGGATCGAGCATACCGAATCGGACAAACCAAAGATGTTCATATTTACTACCCAATGGCGATCAATCCGAATGACCCAGACAGCAGTTTTGACTTGAAGCTTGATGAATTGATGACGCGAAAACGTGTATTGAGCCAACAGCTACTAGCGCCACCAACTATCACCAAACAAGACTACGAGTCTTTGCTCAACCAAGTCAAGGGCTAGCCTGCATTTGAGGTTGATTTCAAACATAGCCCGGTAGCAACGCTCAGCTGCTGTTGGCTTTTTTTCATTTCAGAACTTCGCGCACCTTCACAGCGAGTTCCATCACCTTTGGGTCGTTGCCAGATTTCGTGATCACCATTTCCAAAACAGATCCAATTGCCGTTTTCATGGTGGGGCTGTATCGCACATCCTTTAGCTTAGCCACTCGTGCGCACTCGTCTTTTGCCAGTTTGATGAGGCCGTTGATCGTTGTTGTGGTCATATTGTTCCTTTCGTCGTTGATTTCGTTTTTTCAGAAGACCACGTTTCCGGCTTGGTCGTCAACTTCTGATCTGCTTCGGCTAGCCACACCTACGGTGTGAATTTCCGACTTTTTTGAGCGGGAATTGATCCCGTCCCGGACGTCCCAAATTCTTCCGCTAGCCAGGCTCACGCCTTGAGCCCAGCCCTATCTACATTGACCCTTATTCAGTCTGCTCCTCTGGTTTGGGTGATGGTTCTGGGTAAAAGTGATCTGATTTATTGCGACAGTTTATTGTGACACTAAGAACTGTTACAATAATTCAAAACACCCCTTCTGAACATGAATACCAAGACATTTACCGCTGACGAGTTGAGCCAGTTGACGGACATCCCGAAGAGGACGATCCGCTACTACATCCAACTTGGATTGGTGGACAGACCGATCGGCGAAACCAAGGCCGCTCATTACGTTGATACCCATCTGGATCAACTCCTGCGGGTAAAGAAACTGACTGAAGCCAAGGTTCCGCTGGAACGGATTCGGCAAGTGATGGATGGGGAAGCTGAAGCCCCCCCAACCAGCACTAGGAAACCAGGCTCGATAGAAGTGAAAACGCACCTCTATGTCATGCCCGGGGTTGAGATACAGATTTCTGCTGAGGAGGCAGGTATGAGTCCAGAACAAATTCGAATGCTGCTCAAAGAAGTGATGGCAGCAACAAAAAGAGTGATGAAAAAAGACGATGGCGAAAGCTGATTGGTGGGCCTAGCGTGATGGGCAGACAGGTGATGCCTTGTAGATGTGAATCCTGTCTGTCGGTGGTACTTGCGGCCCTTAATGATTGAACAAGTACTGCCCCTTTCCAACCGCGAAACGAGGGACGCGGAATCTACATCTCCCCTCAACTAACAACACCAAGCTGGAGCGTTCAATGAAAACAAAGTCAGGTCTCGAAAACGAATATGGCCAAAGCGTTTCCCTCAAATCGGTTCACCTTGAGGGCAAGCTGGAAGGTCTATTGCTCACCATGCTTGTGAAGCAGCGTTACCTGAATGATTCAGAGGAAACGATCGAAGCCTGCTATACCTTTCCAGCAGGATGGGGCGCAAACCTGATGGGCTTCAGTGTGGAGCTCAATGGCAAGCGAATGCAGGCCGTGGCTCTTGCCAAGAAGAAGGCGGAAAAGAAATACGAAGAGGCGATAGACAGCGGTGACACCCCTGTCATGCTGGAGAAGTCTCCTCTTGGCCTATACACAGCTAACCTGGGCAACCTCAAGCCTGGCGAAGAGGCGGTGATCACCATTGAGTACGCCCAACTTTTGCGATTCGAAAAGGGCCGCGTGCGCATCACAGTGCCGACAGTGATTGGTGAACGCTACGGTGATTCAATTGCCGATGGACATATTGCCCCCCATCAAACGGTAGACACCGATCTGTTGGCCGAGTATCCGTTCACGGCAACACTCGACATCCTTGGGCAAATGGCTCATGGCTCCATTGCCTGCCCTAGCCATAGCGTAGACACAGAGCAAATTGAGGGTGGCACCCGTTTGCGGTTGGCCAAAGGCGGAATGATGGATCGAGATTTCATTGTGACCATTGAGGATGTCAAAGGCGAGTCATACGTCTCCGCAAGTGAAGATGACGGAGCCTTTGCCGTGGTCGCCAGCTTTTGCCCCAAGCTCCAAGAAAAGGAGCCCTCTCCTTTTGGACTCAAGATCCTTGTGGATTGCTCCGGCTCGATGCAAGGCGACAGCATTGAACAAGCTCAAGAGGCTATGCACGAATTGATCCTCAGGCTATCTGAACGCGACATGGTTTCGTACAGTAAGTTTGGATCAACCGTGGTGCACACATCCAATCAACTCGAAAAATGCACGCCTCGCTACATCAAGAACGTGCTTGCCAAGGCTGTTCATGAAACAGCGGCTGACTTAGGCGGCACCGAGCTGAATCAAGCACTCTCGTCCACATTCAAGATCAGCTTCGCAAAAGCCTACAGAGAGGGCTGCGATATTCTTCTCATCACAGACGGTGATGTTTGGGAAATCGAAGAGGTCGTGAAGCAAGCAAAGATCAGCAATCACCGAATTTTCGCGATTGGGGTAGGCAGTGCGCCAGCCGAAAGCTTGCTCAAGGATCTGGCAGAGCAAACTGGTGGCGCATGCGAGCTGGTTACCCCATCTGAGAGCATTGCGGAAGCCGTGTTACGTATGACTCAACGCATTCGTTCAGCTCGTACCAGCTCGATTGCCATCGAATGGGGGGGCGAAGTCTTATGGCAATCCAAGCTACCAAAGCAAGTCTTTTCGGACGAAACAATTCACGTGCATGCGCGGGTCAAAGATAAACCCACAGCAACGCCTACGTTGAAGTGGACAGTTGAAGGCGTACCAAGCCAAGATGCTGCTACTTCAATCGACTGGCATACGACTGGTGCCTTACCTCGGATGGTTGCAGGTGCAGAGATCTCCAGCATGAGTGACGAAAAGGCCGCTGAAGAACTGGCATTGAAATATCAACTGGCAAGCAAGTACACCAACCTGATTCTTATCCACGTTCGCGAGGAAGAAGACAAGTCCCTAGGTTTACCAAAGTTACAAAAAATTAAGAAAATGAGTGCAGCTGGTTGGGGGGGATTAGGAACGGTCCAGCAACCACGGGTTATGTACTCAATTTCAGCATGCAGAGTTCTTCGGACAGGAACCGATGGTGTCGCGTTCTCAGCTAGTGCATCGCCTGCTGTATTTAGGACTAATCGCACTGCTGCTGCTTCAAATGTAGATGCATTGGCTTCTGGTGGCATGGATGACTATGAAATTCCTGCCTTTTTGCGAAAGCAACCAGACTCCTCAAATTCGAAACCTGCTTTTGATGATGACAGCTTCACACCTGAGCAGCTCCTCGAGAAGTTCAACGATATGTGCCTCATCACCACAATGTTCAGCGACATCACCTGGGAACTTACTGAGTCGGTGTCTGACGGCTTTGTCTGGAAAGTCCTGTGCGATATCGCCGAGGGCAAAGACAAGATTGAACTACATTGGGCCTGCCTCATCAGATGGCTTGCAAATGAGGTCCCAGGGATCGTCTCTCTGACAAGGCACTCTCAGCGAATAATCAATGCTCAAGTTGCCAGCATTGATGCCGCCACCATTCAAGAGATTGAAGCCAAGTTTGTGAATGCATTCCCAGGTATTACGAAATCATCCTGGGGGCAAACTTCAGCCGCTGAAAAACGCTCACTACTGTCCCGCTTTAAGAAGCTGATGACTGGCGGCTGATATGCGAGGCGAGAGCATCACCCTTTCTCCTCTCTTTCAGTCTGTGCCGGAAGAGATTCAGTGGCATCAGACAGATGCGAATTTGGGATACACCAAGGCACAACACCGCCTTGGACTCCTCTATCTTGAATCTGCAATTGATGCAGGTGAGCTCTATCAAGCCTACAAGTGGCTCTTCATTTCCGTAGCTCTGGGCAACGAAACAGCTAGGTATGACCTCGTCGAAGTCAACACTCGTCTGGACTACGACCAGATCAATGAGGCATATCAACTGGCAGAAGATTGGTTCGAAGAGAAATTCGACGAGGAATTCGAGCGCGATGAAAGCTCGTGGTCGCTAGAGTTGTTGAAGTGGCGCTTTGCACTTCCATTAGTTAATTGAAAGGAAAGGCTGTGTCCTCACAACCAACTGAGATCATGTTCGACAAAGAAGCCATGAAGGCTCGTATGTCAGAAATAATTGAAAAGCTAACTCGTGATCAATGCGAGCACTTCACCTATGCGTTAGAACAGGTAGCGAGTTGCTATCTGAGCTCATCCAGTCACGGGGCATTACTCATTTCCAACGAAACGGAAGAATTTCAGTCATTGGTCGCCATCAATGCAAGCGAGATGCAGATCTCTGAGATGGTTGAATTCATGGCTGAAGCTATGCAAGGACGGCACTCCTCACCCGGTGGCATGTATGTCAATTGATCAGTAATAAACTAATCATCTTCTACCCAGATAACAACCGAACTTTTTGAAGAAGATTTAGCCTATGAGCCGTCAATTCCCAGAGCTTGAAGACATTGAGTATCTGACTGAGTGGGCCGAGCGCAAGATCATTCAAATGGCGAAAGAAGACCAAGCGTCTAATTTTGTAAATGTTGCCGAATTGGCACGCTCATTTGCTTTTTATTTGAACACCATGGAAATGGTTTGGGACTCCTCGCAAAATTGGTTGCGTCGCAGAATTTCAGACACCTACTACGCGCTGAGTGTTATGCGCCGAAACGAAGTGGGTTCGGAAGAATTTAGCCGCTCAGAAGATTTTTTGATTGATACGCTCAAACATATTTCTAGTTACTTCGAAGAAAACGGATGCTCTGATCCAAGTCTCAGCTGTGAAATTGAAATTTCATCAACTGGCGCTCAGAAAATCTGGCGTCCACCTTCAAGCTGGCTACAGCTGCACTCGGAAGATTTAGATGAGCTTGAGTAGTCCTCGATCGTTGGTATCGCCTAACGGTCCTGAGTTCACGAGCCGAGCCTTCATGGCTTGGGCCACAGCACATGGCGTGAGACATATCTTGATTCAACCAGGACGCCTCATGCAAAACGGCTACATCGAGAGCTTCAATGGGAAGTTTCGTGACGAGTGCTTGAACGAGCAATGGTTTGAGACCTTGCAGCAAGCCAGAACGTGCATCGCTGAATGGCGCAGGGACTACAACGAAGTCAGGCCACACAGCAGCTTGGGTCGGATACCACCGGCTCAATTCGCGCAGCAGCATCGGATTAATTCAAATGCTGCTGCAAATACAAACCATCAAGTTTTGGAATAACCTTGGCCCCTCGGACTAACTTCTAAATCAGTGGTACGGCTAGTGGGAGCAGGTCACACACCAGCGGACTAGTTCATCCAAATGCAAAATTAGCCTCAGGATCTTGAACTCATGAACCAATCAGCCGGAACGCAGAAAATTGGAAAACGGATCCTAGATGAAATTTATGTGCACCGCGATGCTGTTCATCTAATTGAATCCCCTACCTTTCATGAGTTATTAGAGAACACACTTGCACTAGCCACTGATGATCAAACGCTGAGGTTCAATGTCATTAAAGTGAACGAAAAAAAACAGAGAGTCTCACTACTTCACTACTTAGATTTTGATCAAGATCTATTTCCCACATTGCAAGAGTCGTGGTCTTACTCTCATGAACGAAAGGTCATCACGTACCGAGACTTCTCTAAGTCGTTCAATCCACCAATACTCCACAGGAAAGAGCTACTAGTTGGCCATTTGCATAGTTCATTTGAAAAGTGGTCACAACTAACTGCGCAGGCCGAATCAATTGGTCTTTTTGATACGCCCAATATCATTGGCTTCAAAGAAAACTGGACAAAATTAATTTTTGAAAAAGGTTTCAAACTCGAAGCAGGCAACTTTCTGCCATTAGGCAACGATGATGTAGATACAGCTGACCTAACAAAGTTCAATTCTGAAATCGGAATACAGAGACACTTAACCGCACTTAACAGGACGAATCTTTCAGCACCAATTCAACTATTGATCCGCCTAGGACTATTGAACATGGAAACTGTGGCATTTGACTACGGATGTGGGCGTGGCGATGACATTGCTGGGTTGAATGAAATTGGGATTAAATGCACGGGCTGGGATCCACATTACGCCCCAGATAATTCAATCGAAAATGCTGATGTTGTAAACCTTGGTTTCGTTGTCAACGTCATTGAAGATCCAGCGGAGAGAGTAGATGCAATTCATAAAGCATTCACTCTAACAAGGGGGGTTTTAGCAGTTTCAGTAATGCTTCACAGTGCAGAACGCACAGGAAAGCTATACCGCGATGGGTACATCACCAATCGCAATACTTTCCAAAAATATTTTACTCAGGACGAATTTAAGAATTACATCGAACAGATTCTTTCTCGTGAAGCGTTCATGGTCGGGCCCGGCATAGCCCTTGTCTTTGCGACCGAAGACGCTGAGCAAAAGTTTGTTTTTCAACGGCTAAGACGGCGTGATGTCGCAAAGCGACTCATCTATGCAAGACAGCCTATGCTTAGAGTTCGCAAACGCTTTCAATTTCAAGATAAACCGCCAAGACTTACCAAACTCGAACGAGAGTTTCAGCAAGTCAAGCCAGCTCTAGATCAACTTTGGGAGCAATCTCTTGATTTGGGACGCATTCCCGATGTAGAAGAAGTTAACTCGTTAGAAGAGCTTCAAAATCAATGCAGAACCTTTAGTAGAGCAAAGCGCCTCCTTCGAATTCACTATGATTTTTCTCTATTAGAAGCTGCCGCTGTTACACGCTCTGACGAGATTAGATTATTTTTCGCACTTCAAAAATTCTCCAAACGCGCGCCGTACAAGCAACTCGAGCCACGCCTGCAACGCGATGTAAAGTATTTTTTTGGAGATTACAAATCAGCGCAAGCCGCAGGTTTCTCGCTTCTAAAAGAATCTGCCGACACAGAAGAAATTCTCAAAGCTTGCAAAGCAGCTGAATCTAATGGAATTGGATGGCTTGAAGATGAACACTCCCTTCAACTTCATGTTTCTTTAGTCCCAAGACTTCCAGCAATCCTTCGTGTCTACGTCAGCTGCGGACTATTGCTCTGGGACAACATTAGCGACATTGATCTAGTCAAAATTCACATTGAATCAGGAAAGCTAACCTTACTTCAGTATCAAGATTTTGATGTTTCACCAATTCCTCTTTTACTGAAAAGAGTAAAGGTCAATTTGAGGAAACTTGACTATGACTTGTATGAATACGGGTCAGAAAAATATCCATCCCCTCCTCTTTACTTCAAAAGTAGGTATCTGCATGAAGACATGCATGACTACGCATCTCAAGAACAGTTTGAAAATCAGCTCGAAGCACTTATCGCAACAGTAGACGAAGCTGCCTTTCCAAGTCTTAAATCTCTTGAATCAGCATTGAACATGCAACGATTGCTTATCAAGAACTTTGAGCTCATCCCCAGTAACAGCATTCCAGAACTAGATCAACTTTGCGGTCTGAATTTCACATATAGAAACTTTATCCAATGCGGCTCTACTCAAACACGCCTGGGAATTGCCAACCTCCCACTCAAACCAGAGACTTATAACGCCTACAACGACTTAGCGAGGAACGTGATTGACCCGTTGATTGATTACTTCGGAGGAATTCGCCTGACCTACGCTTTTTGCTCCGCAATGCTAGCTAGCAAAATTACTGAACGCATTGCACCAAAGCTTGATCAACATGCTGGACACGAGCTAAATCGTGTTGGCAAACCAATATGTGAACGTCTTGGTGCCGCCGTCGACTTTATCGTTGATGACGAAGACATGGCCGAAGTAGCCCAATGGATAGTTGAGAACACGAACTTTGATCGCATTTATCTATATGGGCGAAACAAACCACTACACGTCAGTTACAGCAAAACACCCGCAAAGCAAGTAACGCTGATGCTTGCATCAGCCTCCGGGCGCTTAACTCCAAGAACTTTGACCAACAACAACAACATCTGCGAACTCATGCCCAAATAACCGTAAGTTTGTACGTTTAATAGACTTGATATGCCGTTGTTTGTATGTAAAATAACAAACAAGGACACAGAATATGCAAACGTATGTCAAACTTTGAGTACACATTTCCATCAATCAGAGGTGTACAAGCAGGCCGAGAGTACTACATCTCAATGTGCCCTCTTCGCCTCATTCCTCGAATTTTCCTGTTTGACGACGAAGAGTTAACACCGGAATTAAGGGCTCAGCGAACTCTAAACAGAAGTCGAATTCCAGAGATGTCACGATACATCCTTGAGAACAAACATGACTACGTTTTTTCTGCCATCACAGCCTCCATCAATGGCGATGTCAGGTTCACGCCAATAGGCAACAAAGCCAGCGACGATCGAATGGGCATTCTTCACGTAGACATGAAGAATCAATTCATCATTAATGATGGCCAACACCGGCGCGCTGCAATTGAACAAGCCATCAAAGAAGATCAATCACTTAGTGATGAAACTATTGCCGTAGTGTTCTTTGTCGACCAAGGCTTATCACGAAGCCAGCAAATGTTTGCTGACTTGAATCGACACGCAATTCGCCCATCCAAATCTCTCGGGCTTCTATACGATCAGAGAAACGATTTGGCCAAAGTCGGAAAACTTGTAGCTCTCAAGTCCGAAGCCTTTAGCGGCATGGTTGAACTCGAGCGAAGCACCCTGTCTGAACGCTCAAGAAAACTGTTTACGCTCAGCGCACTCTGCTCTGCAACTTCAGACTTTCTTGGTCCAAAGGAGTACAAGACACAAGAGGATGCAGCTGACGAAGCAATCAAGTTTTGGGATGAATTGGCAAAGCACATCCCCGAATGGCAACTTGTTCGTAAGTCAAAGATGACTGCTGGAGAAATTCGACGCGATTTTGTGCACTCCCATGGTGTCTTGCTACAAGCGTTTGGGAGGGTTGGCGCAGCACTTAACTCCGGCGAGAAAAGTGACTATACGGCGCTAACAAATTTGAAAAAAATCAACTGGTCTAGAGCCAATGCAAAAGACTGGGAGGGGCGCGTAATGCTCGGAGGCAGGCTGAACAAAGCAACTAACAGCGTAATTTTGGCATCCGCATTTATCAAGAAAACCATCGGCATTGAACTTTCACCCGATGAACGAAAAGCCGATGCCTCCTTCAACAAATCAAGAAAAGCAATGAGAGATTAAAAGATGGCTTCTAACCTTGCCCTAAAAATTACTTCAGCAACAAAAAATATTGCCGAGTTATATCGTGCTGACGAATTGCCCTGGATCGTTGGCTATAGCGGAGGCAAAGACTCCACAACAGTATTGCAGCTTGTTTGGCGGGCAGTTGAATCCATACCGGTAGAAGAGCGCACAAAAAAAATCTATGTGATTTCAACAGACACACTTGTTGAGAATCCAGTAGTCGCTCGATGGGTACAACTATCGCTATCAAAGATTAATGTTGCCTCACAAAAAGGCAAGATGAACATAGAAGCACGACGCTTGGTACCAAAACTAGAGGATAGATTCTGGGTTAACTTGATAGGAAAAGGCTACCCTGCACCTCGTCCAAAATTTAGATGGTGTACTAGCCGCTTAAAGATAAATGCATCTACTGACTTTGTTCGCAATGTAGCTACCGAACGCGGCGAAGCTATTCTTTTCCTCGGCACGCGGTCTGGAGAAAGCCAAGCACGTAAAAAGGTTATGGAGCGACACGAAGGAAGCACACGTGAGCTACTGAGTAGGAACTCAGATCCTCGATTAGATAGGGTTTGGATCTTCCCCCCTATCGCCGATTGGAGCAGCGATGACGTTTGGGAATACTTGATTGAGAATGAAAACGCTTGGGATCACAGCAATATCGAGTTGTTCCATCTCTATAAAGGTGCCACCCCAGATGCAGAGTGCCCATTAGTTGTTGACAGCACAACCCCAAGCTGTGGAGATAGTCGTTTTGGATGCTTTGTCTGCACGATGGTCGATAAAGACAAATCGATGATGGCGATGATTCAAAACGATGAAGACAAGAAGTGGATGATCCCGCTAGCACAACTGCGTGAGAACAAGTTGAGTACATCAGATGATTTCGTAAATCGCGACTTCAGAAGAATGGACCGGACTTTAACGGTTTACCAAAAGAAAGAAGGTCCTGGCCTGATCCATGGGCCATACAAACAGTCTTATCGAGAAGAGCTGTTGCTAGAACTTTTGAAAGCACAGAGTCAAATCAGAAAAGATGCTCCGCATGGTTTGGAAAATTTCGAACTAATCTCACTTGAAGAACTTGAAGAGATTCGGCGAATTTGGGTTGACGAAAAACATGAAATTGAGGATAGCCTTCCTCGGATTTTCAAACTCGCGACAGGAAAGAAATACCCAGCTACTGACTCTGATGAAAAACCACTTTTTTCTAAAGATGACTTAGACATCTTGAAAGAACTTGCATCTAGCGAAGATGACCCTGATGGCATTCACTACCAAATGTTGCGAGAGATGCTTCACACAGAACAAAACTATCGTGGGGCCTATCGGAGGCACGGAATTTTCGAATCACTAGAGAAAACCTTAAAACAGCACGCATTCATAAATGCAGAGGAAGCACTTGAATTTAAGTTGAGTCACACAGACCAAATTTATACCTACTCAGAAATTTCTTCTGAAGATGAGTTGAGTGGCTTAACAGAAATTGACCCCGCAGACGAGATCGTTAAATGATTCTGACAAAACTAACACTTCACAACTTCGGCATTTATGCCGGACGACATGAAATCGATATCACCCCAAAACCAGACCGCCCAATCATCTTGATTGGAGCGTTGAACGGCTCTGGAAAGACGACTCTACTTGAAGGAATTCAGTTTGCATTGTTTGGAAAATTTGCAAAATTTCTAAGCAAAAACAAATCTGCATACCTAGACTTCCTTACAAACTCGGTGAATCGTCGAAACTTGCAAGACTCAGCATCAGTAAGCGTTTCGTTTATTACGAAGCGAAGGGGACGACAACAGCAGTTTGAAGTTGTGAGAACGTGGTCTTTGAAGACTCATGGAGCATCAGCCGATACTGTTCAAGTATTCAAAAATGGAGAGCTTGACTTAGAGCTTTCTGAGCGCTGGCCGGAGCTCTCCGAAACATTTTTCCCCAGCCAACTTTCTGATCTATTCTTCTTCGACGGTGAGCGAATTGAGTCCTTGGCTCAACCTGCACGTTGCAGCGAACTAATTCGAACCGGACTGAATTCATTACTTGGCTTAGACCTTGTCACAGATCTTTCCAAAACACTACAAACCCTTGATCGAAGACTGAAGGTTGAGGGCGTAAGTGAGGAACATAAAGAAAAAATTCTCCGCTTGAACGAAAAAGTCTCGGTTCTTACCGATCAGCAGCAGAACTTAGATCATGAGATGTCTGAAATCCTAGCCAGACTAGGAGATTTGCAATCACATCTAGAAACACTCAGAGCGCAATTAAAACAACAGGGCGGCGATCTTTACGAGCAACGAGACTTGTTAGTTCAACGTCAAAGCGAGCTACTTTCCCTTGTTGCAAGCAAACGCTCAGAGCTAACAGAACTTGCATCTTCGAACCTACCTCTTACTTTACTTGAGGGGATGGTCAAACAATTAGAGGCACTAGCTAGAAATGGCCTCACTCTCGATCAAAAAGAAGTTGTTCAAGACGCGCTTTCATCATTTAGCTCTAGCGTTATTGGTGAACTTTCTGGGCGCTCGGAATTTACTGAATCACAAGTTGAATTTCTAAGAAAGATTCATTCAACTTTGATGGAAATCCAAAAGGATGATGACTCTAGGCCTGAAATCAACTTTTCTAAAGAAAGTATTTTTAGAGCTAGAACTGAAGGTACTCACAATCGCTCAATCGCCTTAAAGCAGTTGCTTGAGTTGGGAAAATTTCAAACCGAACTCGATCAAATTGATCGTCAACTTCTTGCAGTCCCAGATGCTGTCAAGCTTGAACCTCTCTTCATTGAAATTAAATCCACAGAAGATGACATCAGATCTCATGAAACAAAGCGAGATGGGTTGCAAGACCAGATTGAACGCGTTAAACGAGACCTTGAATCATCAACCAAGCAATTCAATACTGCCTCAGACGAAGTTCGAAAAAATGAAGCCGATGAAAAACAGCTGATCAAAATGCACGAACAACTTGTTCGTGGTCGTGAAGTACTAGCCAATTTTGAGGAAAAGATTAGGAACAAACACATTGCGAATTTGGAAAAACTGATCCGTGAAGGCTTTGAAATTTTGCTGAGAAAAAAATCGTTTGTTAGCTCAATTTCAATCTGCCCAGACACCTTCATGTTGACGATAAAAATCGTAGGCGAAGGCGCGGTTCCCGCCTCAAAATTATCGGCAGGAGAACGACAACTACTGGCCGTTGCAGTCCTGTGGGCACTTGCACAAGCCTCCGGTCGGAAGTTACCAACCGTAATTGACACACCTCTTGGCCGACTAGACAGCAGCCATCGCAAATCATTTGTACAAAACTACTTCCCTTACGCTGGAGAACAAGTCATCTTGCTATCTACAGACGAAGAGATCGTCGGTTCATATCACCGGTCACTGAAGAAACACACCTCACATCAGTACTTAATTGAATACGATGACAAAAAACAGTCTTCAGAAATTGTTAAGGGCTATTTCGAATACTCGAAGGAGGCTGCATGATTGATACCGTCCGCGTTTCTGAAAAAGGGAAAATTCAACTAATCACGCTCAAACGAAGAACTGGCATTCAGAACTGGAATACTTTGTGCCGTTGGGCGCTATGTATTTCGTTGAATGAGAATTCAGAGCCTCCAAATGAAGATATTCCATCAGACAGTTCAATTGAAATGACCTGGAAAACTTTCACCGGAGGAGATGAGGAAATCTATCTAGCCCTAATCAAGCTGAGAGCACACAATGCAGGAATTTCTCTTAGCAAAGAGTCCCTGACACGATATTTCCGGTTGCATTTGCATCGCGGCATTTCCTACATGTCAGGGAATCCAAAGCTGCTTAAAGTTGAAGATCTAATTAGGCTTGCAGCCTAGAAGAAGCGGGGGCTCTTCTATTAGAGCTCCCAAAACGCCTTGTCGCGCATTTTGCGAACATGCTTATCACCGTCGATGTAAAGACTGTAGTGCTTATCAAGTCGGCGGATTGTTTCCATCAAGCCTTCTTGCTCAGCCTTGTCATCCTTGTTGAAAATCGCCTTAATGTCGGCGTTTTTAATTTCGGCAACACGGTGAACAACCCACGTCAGGATGTAAGAAGCGTAGTTATTTTCTCCGGTCTTAAAGTGCGTTATATCTTGAGTTGAAAGAATCACCCCAACACCATACTCACGCCCTTCTTTCAAGATTTTCCTCAGACTCTGAAAGTCTTCTTTCATGAAGTTATCGGCTTCATCAACCAATATCATTTTAGTTATCTGACGGAAATCACCTTTAACAGTGGGCTTTCCTCTTTTTTGCATCTGGGAATAGAACAGATCAAGAGTTAGAGCAACTACTAAATTTTGAATCTGCGGTGAGTACCCCGCTAATTCGATCACCGTTACGTCGTCGAGCATGTCGTAAAGCGATTTAACCTGCTGTGCGTTCGGTTCGAAAATTTGATATGACACCAAGCTGTCCAGTGCCGCATACAAAGAGTCTTCTTCAACCTTATCTTGCTTAAGAAATAAATCCCAAACTGTAGCCAGCGTTGGAGCAGGAAGCTTCCATGTGGAACTGTCTGCTTGAACAATACCCGCGCCCTCGTATGCATCAAGAATCAGTTTTCTCAAGCGAAGTTGTTGCTTCTGACCAAGGCCAAATGCTTTAGCCATCGTTTCGGTAAAACCTGTGGCGATGTGCAATGGCAACATTGGCATGTCGCCATACAAGCTCAATGGGTTGTATGGAAGTCGATGAAGCTTTAAACGGTTAGCCTTCGTTGCACTACAAAAAGCGTCATCTACGTAGTCTGACTTGTAATCAAAAATCAACAATCCAATCGGAGCTCCATTCACATTTGAAGCCTTATTCCGCATCAACTGAGTTACCAATGACTTTGTGAATTGGGTCTTACCAGTTCCCATGGTCCCAATAATTCCAGTATTGGTATTCATGAACTTTGCTGTATTAGTTGGCTCCCAATACAGCGGTTGATTTCTGGCTGAATCATGTCCAATAAGGACCTGAAGTGGGCCCGCCTCTTCCAAAGCTTGGATAACAGGCTTACTCAAAGCTTCAACTACAGGAACTACTGGATTTTGAGACTCTTTAATAGGCTGTTCAGTGCGCACCTCTACAGCAGGAGGTTCACTTGATTCAGCTTTTGCAACAGGTTGCTTAGCCTGCAACTTTCCAAGCAACAAGTCCTCAGGAACATTACAAGTTTTAACAAGGTTGGAAAGTGCCTCGCCTGAATCTGCACTGATCAGGTCGGGTAGCAAGCCGTATGGCAGCTGGATCTGAATCAAGCTTTCTTTACGTTCGTAGACTGGAGAGAAAAACGTACTGGATTCAATATGCGCCAGAACGATTCCCTCTGCAAAATCGGACACAGAACCCAACTGATAGTCACCTTGTTGCCACCACTCTCGTCTATCAAGCAATTGATGAAGTCGTGTTTCATCCAAGACCTGATATAGCTTGAATTTTTCGACCTGCATCAGGACTTGACGAATAAATAGTGATCGATAGAGGCGTGAGGCAAGCGTGTCTGGACCGAGTACCTCTTCCTTCAGATAACGGCCTAACTCAAGCGCTTGCTGTCCAGCATAGCCAAAGTCAGGTCGCGAACCAGTTTTCACCTCTAAGGGAAGCAAATACAGTCTATCGTCTTTAAATCCTACAAAAAGTACATCATCAGAAATTGCCCCCTTTCTGTAGCCATGAACTGCACGGGAAAACTCGCTATCGCTCATTTTCAAACCGATGTTGCCCGATACGCGAATCATCTCCGCTACAGATAAAGGAACCCAACTGATATCAGAGTCACGAAGCATTGCACTGACAAACTTGTAAGCGCCAATGATTCCGTGCTTCTCTTTACGTTCAGTAGCCTGAGCTGTCAACATTTTCAACAGCCATTCACCATTGAAGGCATTGAACTCAGAAAGTAGTCTCTCAGTTGTGACACGACTATCTTTGTTTAGTAGATGTTCAAACAGATCGACCTGCTTAGTCACTGTAATTGCGTCATATCCAGAACTGCTTGTGTACTGGTCAGAGTAATGGATCAACACAACATCTTTTTGAGCCGTGAAGAAATCCAAAGTAACTTTTGGATCGATGATTGTTGTCCAGAGGGCACTGTCATAGGACCTAGTTAAAAGCTCTTTGAAATCAGAGCTAACAGCCAATCCAATTCCTAACCCATGGTACTGAGCGTTTGGAAGAATAGACGGTCCCCACAGAGATCCTATTGATTGCGCTAATCTAAGCGGTTGATTAGCCTCAACATCTACCTTTCTCAATCCGAATGATGTGAAGTAAGAGTCGCCCTGAGTTTCAGCCGCCTCACCTGATATCAAACCATTGCATAAAACGCCACTCAATGACTCACGTATTTTTACGTTAATGCACTCAACGGGCGCATTATTTCTAAAAAACGCCAGATGGGCATACTTCAGGCTTTGACCTTGATGAGGCGTTTCAAATTTACTGTAAGTGAGTCGACCGCGAATCAAATCGATCAAAAGGTCAGACTCAGCTCGGTAGTCACTCGAATTCAGTTCTAGCCAAACTTTCAGCTCGCTAAGTTTTCCTGATTCAGCAAACTTGTCGAAGTCGTTCTGCTGCAATCTATCGTCATAAAGATTCACATGTATTGGAATTGACTTCTCTTTATGCTTTTTGAAGTGATCAATCACCCCAAGGAACAATTCTTCTGCTTGCCCTTGGTGAATGGCATTGATGATCAGCGGCCCCGTGTTGCCAGCAGAAAAGATTCGCGAATAAGCATAAATGAACTCTGAAAGTTTGTCCTTCACCAAGCGACGAACAAAACTATGGCTTACATCTTTTTGAGGAATGATGTCGAGCCAGAACCTGTTGTCACGTACGGGTGACAAATAAGCATAACCGTGTACCGCGTGTGGCACAAATGGCATCAATCCAGACGCAACTAATCTATTAAGCGTAACGTCTGGCAGTTCTGAAAAGGAGAAACTATCTGAAGATTTTTTCTCTTTTTCAATTGATGACACTAAATCCAAGTGATAAGAGAGGACGAGCGGATGGATAGGCATAAGACGCTCTTTTCCATCACGTCGATGCAATCCAATTCGCATCAACATTTTTTGCTCAGTCGTCAGTACGCGATCGATCTCAATCGCATTAATCACATCTTCATAAGCATTCAACACGTCACCGACAAGCCCACGATACTCCGGCCCCCAAGCTACTAGACTAGGAAGCGTTTTGTACTTGGTGTAGTAATCAAACAAAGCCTTGTAAGACTGATACACATCAGGATGAGTTGCCAGAAGCGATTCAAGTCCAAGATCCTTATCACTATCATTAACAGCCAGCAGACCTTTGGCAACCAAGTCGGCCTCATAGTCCAACAACTGTTGGCGAACTCCAATAACAGTGTGCTCTGCATTTTCAAAAACAATTCGATGCTTGCTCCTCGAATACTCGGCATTCGCTTCATCATTAAATAATTTGATGACTCGCTCTTTTTCAAAGAGCAGTGGAACGCTAATAGTTTCCTGAGCGCTTGGCCCTTCGATGTTTATTTTTAATCGATGCTGACCAGAAAGAATGATGAACTGAATCAGTTCATTTTTAGTCGCCTGCTCTTCAAAATCAACAAGCGCAAACTTAGAGCAATCAATTTCACTTCGATCCTCTTGCAACTTAAACTCGAGGTCGCCTAGGCTTGCTATACGGAAGTAATTTTCCTCAACCTGAAGAGTCACCTGCTCTTTTGCAGGCTCAACTCTGAAGCAATTTTTTGCCTCTTCCAAGTGGAAGGTGTCTTGGTGGACGAGCAAGCATCTAAATTTGTACTCTTCAGATGTGTTCTCCCTTTTAAGCTCAACACTAAAAAACGTTGGGCTCCCAGAAAATGGGACCGCTAGTCGAACCCTAGAGTTTTTACCTCCCATGCGACTAACTGAAGGAGTCAGGGTTTGCTGAAGAAATTTGTTGTGGCGCAGAACGACTTGATTGTCTTGAAGGTCATTTCCTTGAAAGACAAACTCTAAATTAGCCAATACTTCGCCAGGAGGCACTTGAATGAGAACGCTCTGCTCTTTCTGGCCAGCCTTCGTGCCACTCTTAGCACGAGTAAATGAGCTGCCAGTTGAGATATCAATTCGATCAAATTGAAGACCTTGTGCTTTGTTACTCTCTTGTGCACTAAGGTAATCTTCAAAGGGAAGACTTTGCCAGTCTTTTCTGTCGTAGAAATGTTCTTGAATAAACTTTGGACTGAACTTGGGCAGTACAGTTTCAAGAATGTCACCGTAATGCTCTACCTGCTCTTCGATATGACGGCGAAGCTGTCTATTTGCATCAATTCGATTACGCACTTGATTGGGCTGCCCACCAAGCGTTAAGAGAATTGGATCTTTAAACAGACTCAATTCGGCGAAATTTAGTTGCCCGCTCTCTAGCGAGTGGAACAGTGGTTTGAAGCCAAAAACTGTGGCACCTTCTTCCACAATGATGTCAAGCTGATCATCAAGAAGGCACTTAAAAAGTGAAGCAGTTCCACTACCAGGTGGAATTAATGCTTTAAGTTTTTCTGAGAATGTTGCGGGGTGCCAAATTGCATCTCTTGTCGCAACGTCCATGGCGCTATTAATCAGCGTATCCAACATGCTGTTGTGAATAATGAACAAGGCCGCCGATGAAAAAGCATCATTTCGGCTGGCAATTTGATCACGCAAGTGAGAGATGTAATTTTCAGTAAACCCATTTCCATCTTCATGATGAAGCACAGGAATCAGCTTTGTCCCATTGCATTCAACATATGGATGCTGATGCTCACGGTAGGTAATAGTCTCCCCCCCCGAATGCTGGAGGAAAGCCTCGTAAAGAAGGCTTGAGTTATCGACATCAGGAGACTTGAACTGATAGCGAAAACCTGGCTGTATAGCCTCACTGGCCCATTTGATCAAACAATTGGCAAGAAATTTTTCAAACTGTTTTGAGGACATAAACCGCATCTCCGCTATCACTCATACGCTCAACATTCCCCATGCGTTCGTAAAACGCGACCAAGGCTTGCTTCGTTTGGTTATCCACATAAAAACCTCGCTGCTCAAATTCAATAAGCAACTCATGCAACCTTAGTTTTGGTCTTACACCTATGGCCAAATTAGTCATCAGGAGCAAATAGTCTTGGTTAAGTACAAGTACGCGACCTGATCGCCCCCTAGACTGGATGAAGTCAGTACAGATTTTGTCTTCGAGCTCTTTGACATACTTCTTGTTAACACTCGCTCTTTCAGTTTTGGAGTCTTCAAACTGCTCGATAGCGACTTCTTCCATTTGTCTAAAGACTTGCTCAATAGTTTCAGGGCTCGTCCGGGCTTTTAGTCGACGGTCTGCAGTGAAGTCTTCAACGTATTTTTTCAATTTAACGAAAACATCATCCTTTTCTGCTGAGTTTTCAACATCAGAATAGATTTGCCACAGTGGTCTTTTCTTATCTCCAACCTGCAACACCTCAAGCGCAGACAAGACAGGAAAGAGAAACACGCTCATTGCTGCAAATTTTTTGTACCCATCATGCTGAATCTTGTAACGCTCAAGACTTGCCTTCTCTGTGTCCAAAATGAAATAGAGAGGCTTGCTTTTGGGTTCACCATCACGCCAAGTTCTGACATTCAATGCCAACTGAGAACAATACGAGAACGCATAAAGCTTCAATGTATTACCAAACTCTTGAAGTAAATAGTTTGGATGAGCCGCAAGGAAATGCATGTCTCTCTGAAATGCTTCAGCAAGATAAGGTAAATAAGGCTGCTCTTCACCGAATGGATTCTGAGTCAGAGGCTCAATCTTCTCCTTGAGAACATCAAGCATCTCTTGCTCGATAAAGTTCAATCTATCTTGAGGTGGCGTTGGAATTGAAAACTTTGCCAACAAGCTCGTAAATAGTGTTCCCAATCTCCAATTCGCAGGGCCCAACTTGCTTTTTCCCATGTTTGCGAACTGAGCATTGAATAAAAGAAACAGCGGAGAAAATTTGAAAATATCTTGATTCTCAAAGTAAATGCGATCGAGCACATCCCAAAATTCAGGAGATTCGAGGGACGAGAGTAAGCGACGTTTGCAGTCCTCACGGAACGCTTCAAACTCATACCTACTTACTTGACTTTTGAACGCATGACTCAAGACAAGGCCTGTGACCTTGTCCCAGTCAAATTCGTTACCTTTGTTACGCAAAGGAAAGTAACTATCCAACAGGTTATTGCGGACTTTGAGCTCACTTGAAATCGGAAACATTTACGCCCCCTCGCTAACGACGATCATTCCGTCATCTTGTCTTGCGGTGTAACGCACATCGCCGTCATAGAACTTCAAGGTCATACTTGATTTCGCCATATCAGTCACTTGCTCAACAATTTCATCAAGCAACACAATTGCATTCTTGTCGTACTTGTTGGGTCGATATCCATCTTTTAATTTTTGGAGAAGTTCAAATAAATTCAAATTAATTGCAATTGGTTTTATAGATTGATCGCCCACTTTTAGATATGCCATGAAATGTGAGCTGGTGATGTGTGCTTTTTTATGAATTGCTTCGTAATCGGGCTTCAGTTCAACAGGGGCCGTCAACTTGACTTTGCCAAACGAACTAAGAAAGAGCTCGCCTTGAACATTTAGCAACTCAGGGGCATTCCTGTTTGCATATCTTTGAATTCCATGGATGAGATCAAGTGAATAAAACTTACGAAGCTCTTTCTTCTTGTCTGCGCTGTTGTCAAACTCGTTATGAAGTCGCCAAACTTGTGCGTAACTTTCCAAGAGTTCTTCTTCAAAAATAGATTTGAAATCGTGATGGAAATTGTTGCTAAATTCTTCATTTCTCATCAAACTAAAGAAACGAATCAATGAAGCCGCACTTCCTTGTTTAATGTTGCTCCTGTCTACAAACATGCCCTCGTAAGCCATTGCATCTAGGAATGCATTCAATCTTTCGTCAGGCAGTGAAAGCTCGTATTTCAAAACAAACTGATCAAGCTCTCTTGTGTGAATTTTGACGGGATCAAATTCAGTTAGACGAGCGACAAGTTCGTTGTCATCTCCGATGAACAAGTTGTCAAAGAGATATCCAGGCCCAACTAAAAGATGATGAATTAAGTCCAATAGCGCCCGAGTTGTAATGAATTGATCTTTGATCAATCTCGCTTTGAACAGTTGAGTGATGATGAGCTCTTGAACACTTTCAAGTGATAGCAATTTGTAATTTGCGACTACTCTTTGATCACCCCGACGCATCTCAGCATCTTTCTTTGCGACAAGAAAAAAAGGATTTGCTAGATCGGCACTAGTTAGCTTTTTCAAAAGCGTGCGAGCAAAGGCTGAGTAAGAACCACCTTCTTTTTGGAAGTTGAATCTCGCGTATTGTTCAAAGTCAAGGTAGTAGACGTTTCCGTCAGGAATAGGACGCAGGTTTTTGTTTAACTGACCGCTTAGGAAACGATCAATGGATTCTTTTATCTCTTGGTGACGCGCATCCCCCTCATTGGAGTAGTTTGCAAGCATCCCGATGTTGATTCCCAGAACTAGAGGCTTAGAACCTCGCTTGTGGTCATCAAACTTCTCATCAAGGGCCTGAATAGCTGATTGATGAGGCGCAAAGCTATGGGTTGCATCTAGATGAAAGTCAAACTTTTGCTGATATTCGCTAAAGCATCTCGTCAAAATTTCAGACTTCCCATCGCCACTGCTTCCACACAGAAAGACAATTTTTTGCCCTTCAAGCGA
Source organism: Limnohabitans sp. JirII-31 (assembly GCF_002778315.1). Classification (GTDB taxonomy): domain Bacteria; phylum Pseudomonadota; class Gammaproteobacteria; order Burkholderiales; family Burkholderiaceae_C; genus Limnohabitans. The sequence continues at coordinate 44,875 of NZ_NESA01000007.1, forward strand.
GGCGAGAAGCTTCCTCAGATCCGTCTCGATGTCTTGCTGAACAAACAGCCAAGCTTTCATGTCATCGAGTTCGTCCTTTTTACGGGTAGAAACTGTCGTTACTGAAAATGGGGAGGATTTGGCAAGTACGCCAAGGGCTTTTGTGAGGGTAATTGTGCTCATGGCTTTGGCATTGACTTTGCTTATTGAGCAATTCTATAGAGGAGGCTTCAACAGCCTTAAAAGTGACATTACTTCGACTCAGGTTCGCTCTTTTCGACCGCAACCTTCCAAAAACGCCCAGCCCCGAATCAGGCATGAAGGCCAGTCACTGAATTAACTCTTTCGTAATACTTCATGCCATAAGAATATCAGACCAAAAGCTCATTAGATGAGCCCAACAATAAAAGCTCAATTCCTACGAACTTGGACATTGTTGTTTGTTGTGTTGGTTTAGTGGATTGAAGTGACGTCTAAGGTTTTCATCACAGAACTCAATCCCCGTTCCATGAGCCTGCGCGCCAGGCTCATGTTTAACTTTTAGCGGTCAAGAACCACTTGCCTTCGATACCAACGCTGGATTTCCAGCAACATAAGCGTAGTCTGCGCTGAATCACTGCTGAGCTGTTCACAGCTCACTATTGCCGAAACTCCTTCGGGAGTAAGTACAAAGTGGGAGCCGGTTGAAGCAACTCCTGCGGCATTACTGGAAACTGCGGACAAATCACTTGAGCTGATTTCGGTCCTGTTGAGCACCCGCCCAGATACAACAGCACGACTAGACAACATACTAGACTTCTTGCGATAGTCATCAGAGATCTCCTTAGATATTTGGTTTTGAACTTGAGCCACATCGGCAGCGTGTTGCTCTTGTTTTGCTTGTGCGATTTGCAGGGTTTGTTTCTCAGCATCCCACCGGCGCTGCAGACGGGATTGCCCCATCTGCAGGCCTAGTAAAAACGCCATGAGAAGCAACAGCCCATTGAGAAACAAGGACTTGTTCAATTCGAGTAACACACGAATCCAGCTCATACGCACTCCCCGTCCAGTGAAGCCAGGCTGTAGGTACCAATCAAACTAATGAGCTTGTCGGCATAGTCAGGGTCCGTGGCGTAGCCTGCATTGAGGAGCGCGCGCGCAAAGGTCTGCGCCGAGACACACAGGAAGCAGTCTTTGTAGCGAGGGTTACGCTTCAAGAATGCAGCATGGTCATCGACACTAGCTTGCCACGTCGGGTACTTGCGCCACTTGGCGGGCACGACGACCCACTGCCCTCGGATGAACTCCTTGGTGTCAAGCGTCACGGCCTCACCACGCCACAAACTGTCTGCCTTGATCCCGAACAGGTTATTGGCCGTCTTGGTCAGCCCTGATTCACCCCAGCCAGATTCCAGTGCAGCCTGACTCACGGTGATGCTGGCCGGTACACCCGAGGACTTGTGACAAGCCCGCGCGGCAGGCCCAATGAGAGCAATGAAGTCTTGTGGTTTCACAGCATCTCCCTCACGTCTTTGGCAACCTGGTCGATGGATGCATCTCGCCGCTGCTCAATGAAAGTAAAAAGCCAACGGACCATGGCCCATCCGGGCAAGCCGCATGCAAAGATCAAACCGCCCATGGCGCACAGGCCCACTGTTGAGAACGCCCAGTGGTGAAGCTGGAAATACTCGATCGTGGTTGCACCGCCTCCAATGCTGGAAACCACAGTACTGATCAATCCGACCGTCCATTCGCGCTTATCGCGAGGTGGCGTCATGAGCATGACAACGACTGCGGCAAGCGTCGCTCCACTGGCTGCGGCAGCAGCCGTTCCGCCAAAGGCTTTGTATGCAGCGGCGGCTCCTGCCACTCCGCTGCTCGTTGGTTCTGGCATTTGAAAACTCCCAAAAAAATACCCGCCTGAATCGCATCAAGGCGGGTTGTGAACAAATCGTTTGTTTATGTTTGATCAGCGGTATGGACTGCCGCGCTTTCTGCCACGCAGGTCACCTCCACCAAGTCAGCTCGAGGCTTGACGCTCATCACGCGCGCCATCTGGGCCCAGGTCTGCCCTACCCCAAATGCAAAATGCGTTCGCTCCTCACCGCCACCCGTTTGGATTGCAATGCTCGGCGCTTGCTGCAGCACTGCATGTCGCTCAGTCGCTCCACGCATCACACCAATCGGGTCAGTGACGGAACCATCCACGCGCCTCAAGGCGATGTAGTGATTCGCCCCTGTCTGCCAAGGCAACCGTTCAGAACAAACCAACACCTTTGATGCACCATCCCAAGACAAGGCCTCACCACTCACGCCCCAGTTGGGCATGTCATGGCTGATGGCCACCAAATCCCCGTAGGCCGGGATCAGCCCTTCAAGCTCTGTCCTAAAAGTGATGATCCGTCTGCGGTACCGATTCGCCGCTGCGATGTACTTCCCCTCGCGCATCGCTTGGAACTTGTCGGTACAACCAAAGAGCTTCAGGCGGGCAGGCTTTGACAGGGCCGAACCCGCAAGGGCTACTGTCACCTCATCAGGCTTCCAGCTCTTGGGATTGAAGTACTCCACCGTAACCGCATCCGCTGTCGCATCACCTGGCATCACGTACTGAATCTTCAAACTGCTGCGCACGATGTTTCGGGTGGAGAACAAGGCCACAGGGATGGTCTTGGGTTCATCTCGAACAATGCGCACAATGCCGCCTTGCAGGAACGGAACTGCACGTCCAGCTCTGGCAATCTGCCCCATGGCGTCCCAAACCGTTAGGTTCTGGTCAAACACGCCATTGAACGTATCACCACGCGCAGACCACACGCCGTCGAGTCGACCGAGTGCATTCAAGTCAATCTTTGCATCAGGCAACCCTGCCCCGTAGCTCGAGCGCGCTGCATCTGCAAATGCCCAAGCAATCGAGCGAGTAGCTTGAGGTGAACTCCATCCTGTGGTTTTTGACCAAACAGGGAGCTTTCGTGTGACCAAGCAGTTCACCAAACGAGATGACCGTTGCGACAAGTTGTCCGTCGCACGCATGCGTAAAGCCAGCAAGGTCAAATCAGGCGGCAAAGTTGGATTGACCAGGTAGCCCTTGGCCTGTCCCCAGCGAAGCTCATGCCCAGCACGAGTACTGGCGTCTTTGGTGTCTAGCCTTTGAACACGCACCTCGTAGCGCCCGGCGCCCACTCCGTATTTATAAGTTCTGCGCTGAGCTGTGTTGGTGGCCGCCGAGTAAGACTCATCTGCAAGGTGAAGCCATCCGGAAGTGGCATCCCCATCGTCATTGATGGCTCTTGCCTCAACCCGCCATTGAACGGTTCGACTATCCAGCGTTCCACCATCAGTCGCGTAGTACAAGCCACGCATCATCACAACGTCAATGCCAATCTGATTAACTTGGGTCCCCGCAGGGTTGAGCGCAAAGGGGCCAATGATGCTGCCGCCCGTATCAGCGACAGCAATCAATTCCTGCCCCGTCACCTCAGCCGCTGTCACCACATCGTTGTTGAACAAGGTGTTTTGACCACCCGGCTCAATGACTTGGGCTTGCACTTCTTCGAACGAAGAAATGGGACTGTCATCAATCGACAGCTCTTCAAACTGGAAGTGTCCAATGCCGATCACATGAAGCTGGTGTAGGTACTCCTCGTTGTCGACGTACTCCGTATAGGGCATCGCTGCCAAATCTGGATAAATCAGATGCTGCCCATACACAACAGGAATCGGCTGAGACAGTCGCCCATAGTTGCCACGCGCCTGCAGTGAGTAAGTTGGACTTGGTGAAGATGAGCTGGCTGTGGCATTGGGCAGGCTCTGATTGGGTAACGGCACCAAGGCATTCACGATGATGGAACCTGTCACAGCAATTGCGGTTGATGCCACCGAAGTCGCTACTGCGCCTGAATATCCGAACGATGCGGCCAGCTCAGCGCCATAGGCGTTGGCCACGACCAATACGGCAATCATCAGAACCGTTTGCAACGGGTTCTTACCCCCGCCTCCACCGCCTTGCGGGAGCGACACCAGTGCGATGACATCTCCAGCCTCAATGAGGGTCACGCAGCGTTCAGCCATCAGCACAGGCTTACCGTTCTTGAGCACCAGCGTTGGTTGCTCAAAAACGATCTGCTCTTGGTTCATCCATTGGCTGATGGTTGGATTGCCCTGAACGTGATGGACATCACGCTCATGGGGATCGAATGGGTTTCGAAGCCAAACTACGACACCGTCATTGCTGCTTGACATGGTTCACCTCGAAACGCATAAAACCCCTCGACACGCCAACCATGACGGTCAAGCGCCCACAAGTCCTGGAACACCACACCCACGCCTTGCGCGCAATGCAGCACGCCACCACCATCGATGTCTAGCCAAACACCGACATGCACCGGATATCTGGACTGACGCATCAGAACGGCATCCCCATGTTTTGGCGTTGGAACGCGCTGCCATCGTTTTCGCTCAGGGTGCTCGTTGAATGTCCTGAGCACAACCCGCAAATCCAGCGCATCCACAGAGATGAGCGGAAGCTCACGTCTGAAGTGACTTCTCTGCACCCATAAAAAAAGGCCCCAGCAGTCAAATGACTCGGGGCCTCGCGCGCCTGCTATCCATAGGCGACCGATGTATCGGTGCGCCCAGTAGCCGTCTGTTGGTTTCATGAATTACCCATCACCGGGCAAGTCCCGGAAACTCTGTCGAGGTGTAGAGCCGACCCGGAAATGCTTTGTTTCCGATATCGACCATTCGCGCTCTTGCAGTCACACGCATCACATCCGCCTCCACCTCAGTCAGCACCAGCGTGATGGGAGGATCCATCTGAGGCCCCTCCATATCGTTTGACAAGTACGGTCGATAAGTGACTTCGATAGAAGCTTCTGACTCGGACGCAGCATCAAGGTGTTTGACGATCTCGCGGGAGACGTTGTCCAAGGTCAGCACGACCTCAGGAACCGGTGCAATGTCCACAGGTGGCAAATCCAAATCAAACCCCATGGCCACAAACCTCACTGTTTGGCTGGGGTTCAACGGTGCCGAGGCTTCGAGGCGCGCAAAGAGGTCTTGTTGGTCTCGCACCACTCGGATGGCTGTCGTCACGCCCGACTCATTTTTAAAGTCAGGGTGACGCAGCTCCAAGGTATGCAGGATCACCACATCCGATGGCGCACTGGCATACGCCTCTCTTATGGCATCGGATAGGGAAGCATCAGGCATGAGATACACCAATAGGAATGACACGTCGCTCTGGCACACCTTGACTTGCCTCCACAGACAAACCAAAGATGTCAGAACGACTCTCAGGCAAATCGCCTTCAATGCGATAGACAGAACACCCTGTCAGATGTTCAAAGGCAGCGACAAAAAATGACACATGATCCGAGTAGGCGTTATCACATGCGGCTTCCCACAAAGGCCCCTCCAAAAACATACAAGCACCCTTGCACGCCTGAAGAACGGGGCAATTCACGCACTCTTGGCGATGACTCCAGTGGGTCGAAGTTTTAACCGCCACAGAACTCAAGTCAGACAGATGACCCGCCTTGTGTGATTCCCCATTCGGAGCCATAGAGACCGCACTCACGTTTTGGCAAGTCAGCACATTGCCATGGAGATCAACGGCCAAGTTGTCTGCGTTGTCCATCCCGCATTTCTGCCCTAAAACCGATGCAGGCTGTCGCTCCAAAATACTCTTCACCCAATCTCGCATGCGGGCTCTTGCGACATCAAGAGAAACGATTCGCCCACGTCGAATTTCATCTAGTGACTGGCGACGAAATGCAAATGCCTGGTCGTCAGATTGCAACGAGTTGGCCAGACCACCTGCGTCATACGGATCCACGAATGCCCCCTCACCAATCACAAGAGTTGGATCTCCTGTGAGTTTGAGGAAGAACTGAGCGATCGCCTCTCGGCTGGTGTTGGTCCGGTGCACCATGGCATTGAACGAAATGCGCCGCTGCGGAGCCAAACGCTCATACAGATCCAAGATCCCGGCTTTGGCTTGTGCGTCCTCCAGCGGATCAGGTCCACGTGCTGATTGCCCGGGACCGTCGTGACTTATCCCCACACCAAACCCCATCTCATCAAGCCACGCATTGATTTCGGGGGTGAGAAGCGTGCCGTTGGTCACCATGCCAAATGAAGCATTTGGAAACTTAGCGCGCAAGTGCTCAGCCAAAGGTTTGAGCGTCTTGATGTACACCAGCGGCTCGCCACCCCAAAACTCAATCCGTTGCGGAGATTCACTCAAATTCGCCTCAAGCAAGGCCATGAATGCAGGCACATCATCCTTGGTCGTTTCCTCGGCATGGGGCACAAACCTTTGACTGCAATAGTCACAGGCATAGTTGCAAGAAAGACCAAGCTGAATTTTTAAGACAGCTGGCGATGACTTAGCGCCGGGCGAAGATTGGCTAATCGCCTCAATAGCTCCAACGCTCCAACTTTTATCCACATATGGCAATGGCCATGGCGAACCGTCCGAGTCAAGCAGTTCACTTGTTTGGTTGTCGTAGCTGAGTGAAACATCCTGCCCACGACGATCGTGCGCTTTCAACTGAAATCGGGCCATTACAAGTTCTCCTTTACTGTCGAATGCTCTAAATCTTGAAATGCTTCTGGACAGACCGCACGACAAACCTCTTGCGCGCTTTGAAATGGCAACTTAGCCAAGTGGTACTCACGACGAGAGCGCACACGCTCACCGTCCATGACTTCAACAATCAGCAGGACTTCTTCCTCACTGATTTCTTCAACTGATGCTCGTAGCATTTATGTAACCTTCACTTTTAGACAAATTGCAATAAAGCTCACAGTAGTTGTGAGATGCGACGCGCAGGGTGACAACAAGCAGCGTTCGTGTGCCCTGCGCATTAAATGGATTACTCTCGTGCCAAACCCTTGAGGGGTGGATGACCACTAGGCCCGGATAGGTTTCGATGTGGCGCAGCTTTTCCCAAAATGGAAACCCCGCCATGGGGCGGGGATCTTGAAGAATGAGCTCACCGTCACCAACGGTCCAATCGCGTTCTATAGGTGAGCGCCTGTCATGGCCACAATCCAAATAGAGACACAACACATGGTCACAGGTATGGTGATAGTGAGGCTGCGCGCGCATACCCTGTTGGTAATGAACAGGTATGCACCTAGCTTCAATCAAAAGTTCTTCAGCGTTTCTGAGCCCGTGTGCTTGGGCGAGATAGCTTCGATAAAGCTTATCTACCCATTGACGAAACTGAATCCACACCGAGGGAGCCAGCGCCTCATGGATTGAGTGAAACAAGTTCAACTGAACCCTTAGCTTCACGCCCACATCAGGCAAAGAATGCTCCGGTGGATTGGCTTTGTGGTTTTTGAAACGCTCGACAGCAAAGACCCTGAGTTGCTCAATCTGTGAGTCAGACCACGGAGCTTTATCGGTCAACACAGGCGTTGGCCAAAGGTTCTCAATCATTGCCCACCTCGCAAGCAAACGCCACCGCAATGCGCAGAGCATTGCAATACCGAGACATGGGTCGCACCGAATGTGGTTTTGTCCCATCAATGCAAACCAATCGATTTGGCTTAACCATTGCTGCAGCCTCGATTTCGCCGTCTTGGTCTAAAACGATCAAATCTCCACCCCAATCCGGATCCCATTTCTCAACGGGATACCAAATCACAGATCTCGCCTGTCCCGCAAACTCCTGTGGAAAGTCACGATGCAATGAGGCTTCGTCTCCAAACGATTGCACATTGACCCACACGCGGGTGAGTGAGACGCCTTTGAAAAATTCAGCCTGCACAAGGCGCGCCACATCAGCCAATGGGCTAGCCTCACGCAAAAACGCCTCAAACGTCAGGTCATGTCGCCATGCCCCAGCGTCATAGTGGTGCTTGTAGGTACCGGGAAGAACAAAGTTTCGGTGCCAAAAAACTCCCGAAGAACCCGAGTGCGCCTTCCATCCATAAACAAGGGGTTGCCCTAGCAGCCAGCTTCTGGTTTGGCTGACAAGCTTTGCATCGATGAAGTCATCCAAGATGTTCATTGAACGACTCCCGAATTTGTCGACACCTTGAATTCAAAGTGGATTTCCACTGAGGGTCGCTCTCCGTTGTAGGGGTGAGAGTGATGCGCCAAATAGCTTGGAAAGACCAAAAGCATGCCAGGCTTGGGGTGGATGATTTCTGAACGCCACCCCTCCCAAGGCAACTTGCGGCTTCCGTACGCACCGCTTGGATTTACAAGAACAAATGCTCCGGAATAGTTTTGGCGCTCAGGGTCTGGGCGCGCATCCGTATCCAACCAATAGACAGCCGAGAGATCTGTGTCTTCAACATGAAGTGGGATGAATTGACCTTTATAGGTAATCACCTCTCGGGCTGTAGCCTGATCAATAGAACACGCATAGTTATCCACAATCACTTTGCGAACAAGCTCGTCAAGCCCTTTGAATTTCCCATCCCCTAGTTGAGATAAGAGGCTTTGGCGATTTTGGCGTGACCAAGGCTGACCGTTGGGATTCAACGTTGCGTGCACGGCTAGCGCATGTAAATGCATCTGAGCCATCTGCTCTTGCGCAAATTGATGAATGCCTTGGTAGATTCGACAAGCAAAAATGTCACGTGTCATGTGATGTTCACCTCTAAATCTGCAGCCCCAAGGAAAAACTTGAAACCCGCCTTGATCCGAGCTTTGTCACCCGGCTGCAGTCCTAGCGCCATGAACTTAGCTGTCGCAGTTCCGTTTACCGTTCTCACGCGTGACTTGGGCAAATACCCGTTCACAGCTTCGAGATAAATCTCTGCGTCCTTTTCAAGCGGAGCTCCATCAGCGTCAACGATCTGTAGCTCGAATTCCACGCTTTCATTTGCCGGACATTCAGACGCTCCCGAGATACTCACATCAGGCATCACGATCAACTCGCGGACATAAGACGATGCGGAATATGACGTTCGAATGATGTCGGCCTCTTCCAAGCCGTAAATCTCACAGTCACCACGATCAACATCTGGACTGATGTTGGCGGTGATGACACAGTCATCAAATTGACTATCGGCAAATGGGACCGCAAGGCCAACCGAGAAGTTATTGCGATAGGTCGTCAACGAAAACTCAGGCGCAGACATGCGAGTCGGCAGTGTGACGGTGTACAGCGGAATTGGACGACTCCAGTCACGCTGATCCCATCGATATGTCAAGTGCCACGCCTGACGGTCTGACCAAGCTCGGTTTGCTTTGAGCTCAGAAAATGAAAGGACCGAATCGGCAAGGAGTCGATATTCCTTGCCCTTGTTGATAAACGTTTCTCCTTCGAAACGGCTGTTGCTTGGCCACTGCTGGCTTGCCAAGCCCATCTCAAACGTGATCGTTTCAGCCACCTTATCCACATAGATGCGGATGACATGATCAGGAACCGAGGCCATTGTTTGGGGGCGTGTGATGTATGCCTTCATGCGTCCCCCTTAGCAACAACCGCAGCAGTTGCAATTACAGTTGCAGTTGCAATTTGTGCGGCAGTTAAAGGCCCCGCAATTGCAATTGCGGTACCAACGGTGGTATTCAGAACCACCGATTTCATTAGCCGCTTCGTAGTAGCCGTCGTAGTTGTAGCTAACTGGCACTGCATTAAAAGATTGGGTCGTGCCACCTGCCCCGTCATAGCTACCCCAATTGGCACAGTTGGTTGTAGGAACGCCACTCACACCCCATGTCCACCAATTGCCATTGGGTGGATTCCAGTTTCCATTGCTTGCGCAATTTCCATTGGGCAAATAGCCGTTGCAGTTGGCCGCCCTATCGTCGTAATACTGGCTTGAACGGTTCATCTCTCCGATGTCTTGTCCATCCGCCATCTTGTAGCCCGTGTTGCGGGCATCATCGCTGGTCACACTACTCTTGATGAGTGCACCATTGCTCATCGTGACGGTACCGGTCATCGTGCCGCCCGTCTTATCCAACTTACCGTTGAGCTCTGCTTGCAAAGCATCATCCAGCCCCGCTTTGGGGATGCGTGTAATTGCCATGAAATCTCCTGATCAGATGTAGCGCACCACAATCCGCGCGTTGGCGGGAGGTGCAGAAGTAAATCGAAGTGTTGCCCCTGAATTCACAAGGACATAGGCTTCAAGCGAGTCTTGAACTACGTAATTGATGGTGACCATCAACTTATGGACACTAGATGCTGCGGTCGTTAAAACAAAGTCAGTGGCAGAGCCATTGGCCATGAAAACTTGAGGCGCAACGTTTGAGCCTCCTGCTGCAGCCGCGTACCCTTGCGCCTGATTCATGTAGCTCTGCGATTGCGTCGCAGAGTTAGCAGAAGCTGTAGCCGAGGATGCAGACTGACTTGCGCTTGTCGCAGAGGCACCTGCAGATGCAGCTGCCGCCGCAGACTGTTGCGTTGCAGTTGCTGCGTTTGCAGCAATGGATTGCGCGTAATACTTGGCCGAATACTCCGTCGCACCAGATACAGGCCCGGAAGTTTTGTTCGCCCACTCCTCAGCCGCCGCTGCACCAGATTGCGCCTCCTTATCGAGATAACGAACGCTGATGCCAACACCATTGGCAGGAGCTGACGAAAACCTCAGCGTTGTCGTTGCAGGCGTTGTGTAGGAATCAAGCGGCGCTTGTGGAACCCCTGCCACCGTCACCATCAAAGCGCCGGGATAACCGACTGGTCGGCTCAGCGCGAAATCTGTCTTGACCCCGTCTCCCGTAAAAATATCAGCTGGAATCACAGTGTTGGCCGTTACTGCTGCTGCAGAACCTGCCGCTTGCGACGCCCAATACTTTGCAGAGTATCCGGTGCCGTCTACCGTTGCAGACGTTTTCTCTGCCCAATCTGCGGCACGAACGGCCTGCGCCTGAGCAGCCGTTAAAGCCGTTGACGCATTACCCGCACTGCTCGAAGCAGCATTGGCAGAGCTTGCAGCCGCAGTCGCACTTGCTTGTGCATCAGTCGCTTTTACTCCTGCCGTGCTGGCAGAAGTAGAAGCAGCCGTCGCGGATGCAGTGGCGTTGGTTGCACTACTCGCGGCATTCGTAGCAGATGCGGCTGCAGCAGTTGCACTGGTTTGCGCATCAGCGGCTTTGGTAGAAGCTGTGGTAGCCGAGCCCGCCGCCGCACTCGCCGAACTTGCAGCCCCTGTTGCTGAGGTCGATGCAGCGGTGGCTTGCGTTGACGCCACCCCCGCAGAAGCTGCCGCATTGGTGGCTGATGTCGTTGCATCTGTTGCTTTCGTACCCGCTATGGTGGCCGATGCAGATGCGGCGGTCGCGCTCGTCGCTGCATCGCTTGCTTTTGTTGTAGCTGTGCTGGCAGCTCCTGATGCGGAGGTTGCAGAAGCGGCAGCGTTTGTTGCGCTACTCGCCGCATTGGTAGCTGATGTCGCTGCCGAATTCGCACTCGTTTGCGCTTCACCTGCTTTAGTCGAAGCCGTAGTGGCCGAACTTGCAGCAGCGCTCGCCGAAGTGGTCGCCGATGTCGCAGAGCTCGAAGCACCAGTAGCTTGCGTTGTTGCCACCACAGCAGATGCTGCCGCATTCGTCGCAGAGGTCGCCGCGTCCGTTGCTTTAGAACCCGCCGTGGTAACTGAACCAGCTGCTGCCGTTGCACTGTTTGCAGCATCACTTGCTTTTTGTGTCGCAGTTGCCGCAGCCGTGCTGATTGACTGTGCGTAGTATTTGGCGGAGTAATCACTCCCCGAAACAGGGGCTGTGGTTTTAGTCGCCCAATCCTGAGCCGATGTGGCACTTGAACCGGCCTGACTTGCGGAACTTGCCGCTGCAGTCGCACTCGCTGCTGAGTCAGTAGCCTTTGTACTTGCGGTAGTTGCGGAAGCAGCCGCCGCCGTGGCACTTGCAGCTGAAGCTGTTGCAGAGCTCGCCGCTTCACTCGCTTTGGTTGAAGCAGTTGCAGCAGAAGTTGCTGAATTACTTGCTGATACGCCTGCCGCATCTGCTTTCGAAGATGCGGTTGTTGCGCTGGCTACAGATGCAGAAGCACTCGAGGCTGCACCACTGGCAGATGTAGCCGCAGCACTGGCGCTAGCTGCTGCTGCTTGGGCTTGGTACTTTGCTGAGTACTCGCTACCTTGAACTGGCCCATTCGTCTTGCTGGCCCAATCCATTGAGGACGCAGCGCCCGTTTGACTCTCTTTGTCGAGAATGCGGGCCGTGATCTCAACGCCATTGACGGGTGGAGAACTGAAACGCACAGTGGTCGAGTTTGCCAAGGCGTAGGACACGAACGGAGTTTGTAAAACTCCAGCCACTGTGATTTGAAGCGCACCAGGATGGCCGACCGGGTAGTCAAGCGTGAAATCCGTCAACGCCCCAGTTCCAGTCCACGTTTTGGTTGGAATCACCGTCGCGCTGGTTGCCTTGTTCGCTTCATCAATGACGCGCGTCAAAGTGACACTTGCATCAGCCGCTTTCGTTGAAGCAAGCGTTGCACTTTGAGCGGCGTTGCTCGCCTGATTGGTGGCAACCGTGACTTGTTGCGTTAGCTCAGTTCTTGAAGCTGCCAAGTCATCCTGAACACCTTTGATCGCTTTGGCCACCGTCTTGACCGGACCACCCTCTGTCACGACATCTGTATGGTCATTGCCATGGACGATCGAATGCAGAATCGTTGCGTCAGCAGTTGCCTTATCAACCACTGCTTCAATTTGTTGCTGTAGGTTTAAGGCCATGAAAAGCTTTCAATCACCAGTTCTCGGTGGGCAAGTGTTGATTTACCAAAATGTCAAAGTTGTCAGCTGATCGCTGCAAGTCTTCAAGTTCGCTGTCAAGCAAGATGCCAAGTGCACCCTGCGTCAAAGTCGGGCGATTTCTAATCTCAAACTCCCCCGTCACTTCCCACTGGTTTTTTCGAACCAACTTGGCTTGATAGGCTTTGGTAAATCTGGCCTGGTGCGTTGCCATTCCAATGCCGCCCAACAGTTCAATGTCAAACCATTCCGCCCCCTCCTTAGCTTCGTGTTTGAACCAAGCTTCAAAGATGGCGTAGGTCAGTGGTCTCAAATTCCAGCGAACAGCCACCTTGGCAGGGGTTTGTGTAAATCGACGCCGCGCACGCGCAGCGCCTGACTCCATGTCCGTTCGAATCACACCCTCACTTGGGGATATCTGATACCCATCGACTGTTGGAAGCGGGATCTTGTCCGGCCAAACTAAATTAGTCATCGCATTGCTCCTGCGGCGGGGTTGAGTCCATAGCGACGCTCAAGCGTTGGCGCAATACCCGTGCCCTGACCAATCGATCGGGACATGCGGGCTTCAATTTGCTCAACGATGATGTCTAGACGCATGGAGCCATCTGCCTGTTGTGAGGACTGCACGCGTGCATCCACGCCAGAAGCGTTGTTGATCACGTTCACGGCCACACGCACTTGGGGTTGGTTCTTCGTTGAGAGCGCACCACCCAGCGCACGCATCTGACCGGGCGTGAACACAGCCTCACCTGGCTGGGCAATGATGGGCACCTCCCCATCGACCAAACCACCTGTGTGATACCGGGTAGCACCTGCGAAGTTGTGAAGCCCAACAGAGCGGGAAGCCAAACTGTCCGAACCAATCAAGCCACCCGTGTGTGCCACTGCAACCAAGGGATTCATAAGGTCTGTCGCACCGATTGGAACGATGCTGCCCCCGGGTGCAGGTGTTGGTGATGAGCCCAAACCTCCCAACCATCCAGCCAATGGCAAAGTGACCATGCGCTGGATCTGAATGCGCACCAGGTCAGCAATGATGGAGTTGGCCAAGCTGCTGAAGTCAAGCTTGCCCGTGGTCACAAATTGAACCAGCGCATCTTCCATGCCTTTAAAAGCAGTAGTCACCGCCCGCTCAGCTTGCTTGGCAGCGTTGGTGGAATCCTCCACATAGCTACGAACAGATGAGCGCATGCCGTAATCAAAGCTGCGTTGATACTCTACATTGGCACGGGCCAAATCCACAATCACAGGCAACTGGCGCGACAGCGCGTGGTTGATGAGCTCGATGGCCTCAGCCTTCAGACCCGGGTCCGTGATTTGATCCGCTTGCTTACGGGCAGCGTAGGCAGCTTTTTCCAAATCGAAGCGTACTTGCATGCCAGCGCGTTCGATCTCGCCCACATCCAGCATCTGACGCTTGAGCATCAGCTCCTCTTGCTTGAGTCGGTTGTTGCCGATGTAGCCCTCGGTGATCTGGTAAACCTTTTGGATCTCTTTCTCGTACTCATCGAACTTTTTGTCTGAGACCTTTTGCTTCTCCATGGCCTCAATGACTTGGATGTACTTCTCAGCCTCAGCCCGAACGCCCGCGTAGCCCTTCTTCTCTAAGTCCAGCGCCTTGGCTCTGAGCTCGGCAGCTTCACCACCCGTCACACGCAGTGAGCGCTGCTCGAGTTGTTTTAAGAACTGCAGGCCTTCGTTGTTCTTATCAAAGCCCGAGAGGTCCATCCCAGTGGGAGCCTTTCTGGGCATCTTTGGCAAGAACTCGTCATAGATCTTTTGAACCTGTGCGGCTTGCTCAGCCGTATCAAGTACAAACTTCTGCCCCATCACCCGAACAGTTCGACGTTGCTCGTCGAAGAACTTCTCAATGGAGTTCACATAGCCGGGGTTGTCATTAATGCGTGCCAGGCGCTCATTGGCCGATTCGACAAACTTGTCACGGGCACTTTGCAGCTTGGCAATCTCTGCATCAATCTGCTGTTCGTTGTAGCCCATGGACTTCATCGAGCGCAGCATGTCGCTCTTCATCCAAGTCTCTACGTCCTTGCTCACCACCGACAAACTGTCGAATGGTTGAGAGATCACCCGCTTAGCCAACACCGCCGATTCAGCAATGAAGCCAAGCCCCTTGGCAACGTCTTCAAGGTAGTTGAGGACTTGCTGACGGTTGTTACTGATGGCAATGAGCTCACTGCTAAAACCGCCAGTCTCCGTCTTAGCAATGAAGATATGCTCAGTCAGGTCAGCCAAGATTGGAATGAAGGCCGAGCCAATTTGGCGCTGTACACCTTCGTTGACTGCGTGCAGTCGCTTGAGGTTGTCGTTGAACTCTTCAGAGGCTCGGGCAGCATCTGCCGACATCACTAAACCCAAACGCTTGGCTTCTTCCATCATGGCCGTGATGCCCTCACGCCCTTGGTTGAGCATCGGGATCATGTCCAGACCGTTCTTGCCAAAAAGCTTCACAGCCAATGCCGCCTTCTCGGCGCTGTCAGGCATGGCCGAGAACTTGTCGGCCAGATCGAGCAAGACTTCTTCAGTTGGGCGAATCTGGTTGTGCGCATCCACAGCAGAGATGCCAAACGCGCGCAACGCTGCGCTGCCCTCGCCACCTTTGACTTTCGCGTCAAACATGGCGGTAGACAAGAACTTCAAAGCCTTGGTCAAACTCTCCGTGCTCACGTCCGACAGCTCGGACGCATACAGCAGTGCAGACAAAGCTTCCACGGACACAGCCGTTTTTTGGGACAACTTGTTGAGTTCTTCGCCCACCTCAGCCACGGGCACGATCAGCTGGTGCATGCCGTAGCCTGCGGCTGCGATGGATGCTCCAGCGATTAAACCTGCGGGCCCGAGTTTGCCCAGCACGGTACCGAGCATGCCAAGACGCGACGTTGCATCCTCCATTTGGGCGAATGCATCGTTCGCTGCTTTGGAGACGATCTGCAAACCCGCCGATGCGGGGTGGGAAGCTGATTCAATGCGCTTGAGAGATTTCTCCCCGGCTTCACCCACATCAGACAACTCAGCCTTGACCTTGCCGCCATCCACCACCGAGAGTCGAATTGCGAGATTGCGTTCAGCCATGTCCGTTACCTGTTGTTGATACGTTGCTTGAAGAATTCATGGCTGCCGTCACTCCTGCCTCAATTGCAGGAAATATGTGCGACATCGCACAGACATCCGCATCCAAAACCTCACTGGCTTGTTTCCATGCGTTGAAGTCCAAGCCAATGACTGTGTTTTGAGCCATGCGAAGCTGAGCCGCGCAGACCTCAAGCACCGACAGCGCCTGCCAACCTTCTTCGGTCTGAGGCGCGTTCAATCGGTAGGGACACTCATGGCACGTTGTTTCACACGCTTCGCAGTAGGTGGGCCCGCCACCGAAGTGCCATTCGGTGCGAGCCTTCAGACGTTTTTTTCTGCATCCAGCAAATAAAGCGCCGCCAGATACTCACGCTCGAAAGCGTCGGCCACAGGCCACAGCTCCATCAAGGCTTCAATGCCCTCTGGGGTCACTGGTGTGGCCTTGCCCTTTTCGTCACCCACACCTTCCCAAGCCAGCACTGCTAACTTGGCAAGTTCGGTGATCAAAGTCGCGGTGCGTTGGCCTGCTGCTGCATGGTCTTTGCCATCGATGACAGATGCCGCATGGCGCGCAGCCATGACCAGTGCAGTGGTGGCGGGTTTGACCTTGACGCGTACGCCATGGTTCAAGTCGAGCCAATACGGCTCACGTTTTAAGTTCAGTTTGAGCATGGGGATGAATCTCTTGGAGTGGCTCAATAGCTGGCCACATCGTTGTGAAGAATGACCGTGAACATCCGACCTGCGGCAGTGTTCTTGGCGGCTTGCCAGTTGAAGGTGGCCTGAATGCCACCAGGCCCAGAGATGGAGAGCTTGGGCTTTGGCAGATACACCTCATGCGCGATGAAGGTCAAACTCTTCGTGGCATCAATGACGTAGCTGAACGTCAACTCCAGCGGCGCGTTGTTGGTCGCCGCATCGATGAGGTCTGTGTCAGCAAACCGAACCTCAAGGTTTCCGGTCAGACTGGCAACCGTTGGATCAGCTCCTTCGATTTTTCCGTCAGAGCGGATGGTCTCGATGCGGGCTAGGTTGTTTGAAAAGGTGAGCTGCGCTGCCACCACGTTGCCAAGCGCCTGTCCGTTCTTTTTGATCGAACCTTGGAACTGGTTAAAGCGGGTGATGCCCAGCGCCTGTGGCGTTGCATCCACTGACACCAGTTGCTTGACCTCCCCTTGCGCGATTAACCCCAGGGTCGCATCCGCTGCGCCTGAGCGCGCGAACTTGACCTGAACGGAGTTGACCATCACACCCGAAGACTCAAAGTACGCGGGGATATCAGGCAAGCCCGTCTCAAGCGCGAGGCTTGGCAAAACAGGCTGCCCCGACCCAAAGGTGTGCTGATGATCCACATCGCCTGTAGAAACAGGAGCGCCTAACAATGCCTTGAGCCACAAGCCAAAGTTGCGCAAGTCGATTGGGACCACCATGTCACCCTCGACCTTGATCACATCCCGAATGGGAGCACTTGGGTCTCGCCCCAGTCCAATCAGGTCATTGGCAATGAGGCCTTGTTCAGACCCCAATGAGGTGGACACAAAGGGAAGCTTCCAGTACTCGGTCGTGCCGCTGGGGTGCGTACCGTAGGAAGGTTCGAATGCAGCCAGCAAGCTGGCATTTGCGCCATAGGCACGGGCCATAGTTTTTCTCCAGTTTCAAAAAGATTCAAGCCAGCGGATCGCTGCTTGCGTAATGCATCACCACATCCAAGGTGCAGGCCTTGATACCCACAGCACCATCGGGTGCGACTTCTTCGAACTTCGGGGGATGAATTTCGATAAACTCCACAACGCCACCCAAAGTTCGGTCTGCCCTGACAAGGGACGAGAACTGCTTAAGCAACGCATCCATGCGCGCGTCTCGCTCCGCGCCATCCGGGTGACTCACGTACACCTCCAGATTGGCCGAGTGCTCCCACTGATAGGTCAGTGGCGAGAGCATCACTTCGACTTCGTTCATGTCACCATCACGCAGCACCACCATGGAGTGCTCTGTCATGCGCTCGGGCAGCGCGCTGTTGCGCTTAGGGGGATTGCCACCAAGGGGCAACTGCCCCAACAACTGAAACAAAGCACCGACGGCCTCTTCACGCTTAGACATAAAAAAATAGGCCCATGGCCTGCTCCGGTAAATCAACCCCTGCCCTCATTCATCGGGCCAGTTGGAGATGACGTTTTGTATGAGCTGGGATTCCCAGCGTTGAACGGCTGAATTGATGTCGAACTTCTTCTTGAGCTGAGCCTGCGGCACCAGCAAGAAAATCGGCACACTCACCAGCCCCTTACCGGACTGCTGCGCAGAAGCAGAAGCGGTTGTGAAACCACCCCGCTTGCCTGCTCTTGCACGTTGGTTGTCCGCCACCAAGAGTGACGGCTTACCTGATCGGTAAACGAATCGAAGTCTCTGGCCACGCATGCGCTCCCAAAGCCCCGGTGTGATGCGCTTGCCGCGTGGGCCTGTTCCTGCAGCGGGCAATGGAATGGAGAGCCAAAACCCGTTCTTCGAACGAATCAGTGCTCCCTCGTCATGAGCCGCCACAACCACAGGTGCTCGGCTGTAGACCAAACCTGCAGCTCCCAGACTCTCACGCCCCTTGGGATAGACCTCACCGCGCCAAGTATTGGCAAGACGTGCGCCAAGACCAGCACCTGTGATCTGACTGCGCAGTTCACCTTTCAGGCCCTCGGTGGCATCACGCACACCTGTGGTCACCGCATGTCTGGCCGCCTTGAGTTCAGCAGCCATCAGCTCTTGCAGATTGCCACTGAGCGCAGCAATAAGTCTTGAAGACACGCTCAATCCTCCGGCCAAATAGACGCACTCACCGTCCAGACGAGCCGCTCACGGTCAATGAGCGGCGCCCCATTAAGGACATAGCGCGTCCCACCCAACACCAATCGGTCCCCTTCTCTTGGCTGTTTGACCTCGAATGCCATCAACTCAAAACGCTGGGTATCAACCACCAGATGGGTTTGACCGAAGTTTTGAACCGCATCGGGCGCTTTGGCGATCACCCGCACATCGAGATAGGCCCCCGCTTGTGTGATGTACACAGCGGGAGCCCCCAAGCGAAGAAACAACCGAGAGATGAGCTGAACGAAAGGATCTCGACTCATCAACTAAGCCCTCAGCTGGCTAAGACTTTGACCAACAGGCTGGGACGATGGCACATGGGCAACGGGTTGCTCTGCGTGTGCAAGTCCGTACCGCGACCGAAGTCACGCGGCTCTTGCTTGGCATACAGCGGCTGGCCCAATGTGTTGACCGTCTCATTGAAGTCGGCGGGTGCGAAGTACGTGGCAAAGGTATCGAGCGTGCCCTCAGGGAATGCTTGGCCCTCGCCGGGTTCAATGAAGCGGCGCAGATTGCCCGACATGTCAGTCGCCTGGCCCAAGTACTCTTCAAAGGTCACACCTGCAAAGGTGAAACCAGAGCGTTGGTCTGTGCGCAACATGGCGCTCTCTTGGGTGAGCTGATACGCACGGATCACATTGGGGTGGCTGGTGAGCGCATCGAAGAAGTCCGAAGACACCAGCACACGCACATTGGTCATGTACTCGCCTTTGAGGTTGAGCTCAAAGTAGCGTTTCAAGTCCAGACACTTTTTCTTGACGTCTGTGTCTTTTTTGTTGAGTTCGAAATTGAACACGGCAGGCGTGATCTGAAACTCTTCAAACAGGTCGTACAGCAAGGACCCATCCGCATCCAAGATCACGCCTTTGAGGGCACCCATGCGCAAGTGCTCCAAAGTGATCGCGTGCTTGTTGCGCATGGACTGCAAGTGATCGGTCATCACATTGGCCACAGTCTCGGTGTCTGTCTCAGAACCAAAAGCGCGCAGGCCTTGAATTTCC
Source organism: Limnohabitans sp. JirII-31 (assembly GCF_002778315.1). GTDB lineage: Bacteria > Pseudomonadota > Gammaproteobacteria > Burkholderiales > Burkholderiaceae_C > Limnohabitans. Next base: position 64,467 of record NZ_NESA01000007.1, read on the forward strand.
TCGGGCAACACCACATCGTCGTGTGGGATGTGAGGAATCATGAACGAGCGCAACTTGCGACGGCTGCGCTGGCCCACCGTACCGGGGGCACCCACAGGCAATGTGGGCAGGAGGTTCAACACGCCATCACGCTCTTCAATGGCAATCTGGCGAAAACGCACAGGCTTGGCAGGCATGAGGTTGATCTGTTCAATCTTGCCAAATTGATTGGGCAGGATGTTGATCGCGGCGGTCAGTGCGGTCATTGAGAACGCGGGGGACTGGAAAGGATTGTTCATTGCTTAGACTCCTTGACGAACGAGAATGCCCAGAGCTTCGAGCTGCGCAGTGGCAGTCGCTTTTTCTTCGGCGGTGATGGCAGCGGGCCACACGAGTGCGTGGTGCGCGACGATGGACTGACGGGTCACTGCGATGCCGCTGGACTTGTCGTTTGTGGTGGCATCCACGGACTGCAACAAAACAGCCGTGGCGATTTGCGTGCCATCGGTGGCAGCGGGGTCGAGTGCTTTGACCTTGCCGTTGGCATCAACGCGTCCGAGGACCGTGCCGATGCGCAAGTTCTGGCCTGCAGCGACTGTGACTTGGTCGCGGGAATAGAGGGACTCTTCCTCATACTTGAGCAAGTCGCCCAAGGTCAACTCATTGGTGAGAACCGACATTTAAAACTCCTAGTTGGATTTGTAAGAAGGACGATTGGCCGCGAGTTTTTGGGCACGCTGCTGTGCAGCGATTACCACAGGGCTTTGCTCAGGCTTGGTCGTCGTTTGGGTACCGGCTTGCGGCAAGATGTGAGAGCTGATCTCGGGGCTGTCTGAAGCCTTGGCGGCCAGCAACTCATTGCGAACTTGCTCAACACTCAAGCCACGCTCCAGCGCAGACAACGTCATGTCTGACTTACCAGCCAACAAACACATCTCGGCAACGGCCAGCACGTTGGCACTGGCTTTACGGATGTCATGACTGGCTGCAGATGCTGCGGCAACAGCGGGCTTAACCTCAGGGGTATCTTGCGTTGACTCACCAGCGCCAGCAGGTAACTCAACCTCTTGATGTGGGGCCTGAGGCTCTTGGGGATTTGCATCCCCAGGAGCCACAACGGTGGATGTGACGGGAACAGCTTCTGTCGAAGCGGTAGATGCAGGCGGCGATGTTTGCGACATCAATTTCTCCTTAGAAAGAACTGGATCGGGAAGTGAGACTTCCATCTCGCGCCCCGATCCAAACGATCGCGCGATGGCAGATTTGCGTTGTTGAACTTCCATAGCCAGCGCGCGCAAGGCGTCGTCTGCCGTGCCAATGGCATCAGCAAACCCAGCCTCAATGGCGTCACCCGCGTAGAAGAGTCCCGCTTGCGTGTCTCGGACGGCTTGCGCACCCAAACCTCGGTTGGTTGCGACCGTCGAGACAAACATTTCGTAAAGCCGATCGACTTCCGTTTGCAGTGCCGTGGACGCTTCGTTGGAGAGAGGCAGATGTGGGGAGAGGTCGTTTTTGCGGTCACCTGCGTAGATGGCCGTGTATCGGTAGCCATCGAGCGCATCGCGCTGCGTCTGGTCCACGTGCAGTGCAATCACGCCGATGGAGCCCACACCACCTGTGCGCGTCAGATAGATGCGCTCCGCACTGCACGCAATCGCGTACGCAGCAGAGAACGCATCGTCATTGGCCACCGCCCAGATGGGCTTGGTACTTCGTGCAATCACGATTTCGTCGGCCAAGTCGAACGCCCCGCCCGCCTCACCGCCAGGCGAGTCAATATCAAGCAGAACAGCGTCCACATTGGGATCGGTGATAGCCGCATTGATTTGCGCGCTAATGGAGGCATAGCTCGTTAAGCCTGATGCAGCGTCCATGGCACCCGTGCGTCTCACCAGCGTCCCTAAGATGCTGATGACTGCGATGTTGGGGACTTGAAGGTCTGTGCGCATCACACGCTCAGGCGGAGAGATTTGCGCTAGCTGCGCTGAGGTTTCTGGAACGACCATGCCCATTCGTGCCCCCACCACCGAGAGGATGACCTCAAGCTTGCGGGGATGAATGAGCAAAGGCGTGCCAAAAACCCGCGAAGCCAGATACGGCATCGTCGGAAGATTTGTCATAAGACCTCTGAGTTAAGAGATGAAAAAAACCGCGTCTAGGTTTATTGCTCCACCAGCGATGCATCAGGCACATCAGGTGGATGAGTGGGAGCGACTTGGTTAGTAGCTCCGTTGCGTGCGACCAAGCGTGGGTCGGTGTCGAGCACCAAGCCCAGCGAATCGGCGCGTGCGTTGTCTGCGGCGATCTCCCGATCAATGGATTCCGCGTCGTAGCCGTAGGACGAAATAGCTTCTGAGCGACTCATCAAGCCAGAGCGAATGGCCAACTGCATGGCCTTGAACTCTTTCTCGGGATCCACCCATTGCCAGCCCTGTGGGATCCACTTGGCCGCTTGATACTCGCGCGCTTTGGTTCGGTAGTTGGGCAAATCCAGCTTGCCCTCGAGTACCGCTTGCTGCATCCATGCGCGCCAGATCGGGCGACACAACTGATGCACGATCACGCCGTGCTGCAAGGTCTCGCACCGACGCCGAAACTCCAACAAACCTGCACGGATGGATGAGTAGTTCACTTGGGTCAAGTCGCCCGTGAGCATCTCAAACGTGATGCCCATCGCAGCGGCCACCGCTCTGAACTGCTGACGCATGAATTCGGCATAGCTCGAACCCACATCTGCTGGTGCAGAGAACTTGATGTCCTCACCAGGCTCCAAGATCTGCAATGTTCCGGGCTCCATGCCTGCCAAGGCCACGCCGCTTTCATCGGCATCACCCTCGCCCATGAGGTTGTCCTCAGGGGCCATGCGGGTGATGAAGCCCGCAAACATGGCAGCCGTTTTCTTGCGCACCAGCTCAGCATCGTCGTACTGGTCCAGCTCATTGAGCTTGACCAACGCTCTGGCAAGCCATGGCTCACCCCGAATCTGTCCCGGTCGAAGTGGTCTGTACAGATGCACGATTTCAGTCGCATCCACACGGACCGAATCAAGACTCCCCGCACCAGATGCACCAGACATAGGCGCCAGCATCCCGTCATTGGGATGCGCGCGGTACAGGTGATACGCCACTCGTCGACCCAAGAGGTCGAACTCAATGCCCGCTCGAATCATATTGCCGTTCGGCAAGTCTTGATTCAGACTGATGGGCAAATGCTCAGCTTCAAGCACTTGGAGCTGAAACGCCACAGACAGGTTGTCTTCCGCTCTTCGGTAGCGCATGCGCACAAACGCCTCACCACCTTCGAGCATGGCGCGTGTGGCCAAGCCTTGAAGACCATAGAAGTCGGTGAGCCCCGCCGCATCGGCATCCTCACACCAACTCCACCACAGGGCATGAACTGCCTCGCGCTGGGGTTGGTCTTGAATCATGCTTTGCGGCTTGATGCCCGTGCCAATCGCGTTGGCCACAAAGGCATCAATGCCTGCAGCGGCCCATGCGTTGCGACGCACAAGGTCACGGCTCTTGGTGCGCAACTGGTCTTGGGTAAGCGCCAGCGCTGAAACAGCTCCCGGATTGCCCGGATTCCATTTCAGCGCGCGCCGTCCCATCCCCGCGCCGTCATAGACCGGGGTGTTGCCAAACATCCGGCGCTTGATGGTGTTGATCCAACTCATCACAACCCCTTAGACGTTGTGATGCGGATCTGGCGAGACTTGCGCTTACCTACGGCACGTGCAATCTGCGACTCCACTTCGGCGATGGCAGCCTTGAGGTCAGTCACGCTTCGGTACTCGACACTCTTGCCGTCGTACGTCACGCGATGCTCGCCGCTGGCCAAGGCCTCTCGCAAAGCCTGAAGGTGTTGTTCGGTATAGCTCGTCATCACTTCATCCAGTTACTGCGAATGACCCTCCTGCCGCGCTGGGGGACTTTGTTCATAAAAAAGCCACCGACGGGGGTGGCTGGGAGAGTTGTAGGACTTGAGGCACTGGGCAATGGAGACGGGTTTCGCCATGACACATCCTCAACCGGCTCGTCCACCTCTTCATCCACATCCTGATCGGCATGGACCTCGACCTTGGGCTCTGCTTCCACAAAGTCGACGTCATCGTTGGGTGGCCGCACACCCTGAATCCCTTGCAAGAACTCAGCTGTCTCAAAACCTGGACGCACCGGAAACAGCCCATCCATGCGCAACTCCGGTGGCTCAGCACTCAGCGGAATTCCCAGTTGGCGCTCAAGCTCCAACCAGTGACGTTCCTCAAAGCGGTCTAAGCCCGCCAGACTGGCAGCGGCACGTGCGTACACGTAACAGTCCAAGGCCTCGTTACGTTCACGCACTTTTTGCCACTCGCGAAACGAGAAACCATTGCGGTCACGCCGCGTGACCAGTTGTTCGGAACACAGTTGCTGGACGTACTCGGCGTCGACTTGCGGCAGGTGGACATACCCATTGGGGAACACAATCTCGCCATCTTCGGTGACCTCAATCGTTTTGCGCAGGTTGTTGAAGAACTCCAACTTGGCAATGCCACCCACCACCGCATAGACACGCAGGCCTCGGCGCAAACGTCTGCCGTTGGTGGTCATGTCCACAGCAGTGGGCAAGCCAACCAAAGCAGCACCGCGCGCGACGCCTTTCATAGGAAGCAAGCGGGGGTCGTGCTGGCGACGCACAAAGGCATAAGCCTCTTGGGTTGCGTAGCCCGTATCGAGTCCCATGCGCACCAAGCGCATCGGCACACCACTGATGTGCGTCCAGCTCTCTTGCAGCATGAGCCCCAAGCGCAGCCAGACATCATCTCGGGCGGTATCGCCTTCGAGTACTCGGTGCTCAATGAGCCAAGAGCGCTTTTCCCGACCAAAGCCCCAGATGGAGACTTCGATACGGTCTTTTTGAATGTCGATGCCGCCTGCAAGCAATAGCGCGCCATAAGGCACAGTGCCCATGCGGTACGACTCACGTCGCTCAAGTAAGCGTTCCCACTCAGGCGTTTCGCCTTGCTCGACCCAAGTCTCACCCAGCTCGGTGTTCTTGAAAGCCTTCAGTGCGGTGGCTGACCCTTGCGCCAGCTCCCACGCCTGTGCAATCTCGACCCAACTGCGCCAGCCCACCGGGCTGTACAGACTAGACAGATGAAAACCAGCAGTTCGGCCATTGGCGGGAATGGTTGCCACCCAGCGCCCCTGCTCGAGCATTTGGGTCTTGGCGTGCTCGTAGATGGGCTCCTCGCATCCCGTACAGACGTAACGCACGGATTCCGGTTGACCCTTCTCCCAGATCAAACGCTCAAACTGCAAGCGTTGCTCATGCCCACAGTGAGGGCACGGCACCATGAAGTGACGCTGGTCGGATTGCTCAAACTCCCGCTCGATGCGCGAAGCACCAGAGATGGTCGGGGTCGACACAATCAAAATCTTGCGCCGGGCAAACGTACGGGTACGCGCCTCGGCCAGCGAGATGGCGTCACCCTCACCTTCCACGTCACCGGGATATCCATCCACCTCGTCCAAGAAGAGGTAACGCACTGGCATGGAGCGCAGGCCTACCGCGCTGTTGGCACCTGTGAGGACCAACACCCCGCCACGGAACTCCTTGGCAAGGATGGTGTTGCCCGAGTCACGGGCGCGCGCAGGTGCGATGAGGGCCGAGAGTGTTTCGCTCTCCTCAATCAGCGGGTCAATCCGCTGCTTGGAGTTTCGTTTGGCCATCTCCACTGTGGGGGCCACGGCCATCATGGGACCTGGTGCCATGTGAATCACATAGCCAATCCAGTTGTTACCGCACTCGGTACCGCCTACCTGAGCGCCCTTCATGAACACCACACGCTCCACGGGTGAGGTGGGCGAGAGGCAATCCATGATCTCTTTGAGATAAGGCGTGCGGCTCGTGCGCCAGCGGCCAGGCTCAGAGGCTGACTTACCCGACAAGAAGCGGTACTGGTCAGCCCATTCAGAAACACTTAGTAATGGGTCGGGGGTGAGTCCCTCGCGCCATGCCTCAGAGATGGCATCAATTCCGTCGTAGTGTTCAAACACATTGGTGTTCCTCAATCGATTCGCACCGCCATGTCACCTAAGTCGAGCAAATGCTCACGCACCGCCTTCTCCAAGACCTGGTGCATTTGGTGAGCATCGACGTTCAAGTCAGACGCTAGCTGTGCAGAGACACGAGCGGGCCAGTTCAGCCACGCATCGCGCTGTGTGCGCGCTAATTTGTAGACATGGGCCACCGCTTGGGATCGGTCCACTAAGTCGCCTTTGAGGCGCGCTAAGCGCACCTTGTTGGTTTGCGCTTTGAGCACCTCGTTGGCTGTGCGGGCTTGCAGCAAGGTGGTACCACCCGATGCAGGCGCTTGTGCCCCCGTTGAGTCACCCAGCGTTTCACGAACGCTGGCAATCGCTTCGTTGGGTACGGGGCGTTGTTCGCCGCGTTGCTGAGCGGCATCGGTGTTGCGCCGCCACTCATCGTTTGCCCGGTCCACATCAATGGAGCCATCGGCATTGGCCGTGATACGCCCTGAGTTGATGGCTTTGCGCACAGCGCCTTCGGAAATTCCACGGTAGCGGGCATAAGCGCGCATGGACATGTTTTGACTCATGAATGAGGTCCTGTGAGTGCGTGCGCGCGAATAAGCGTACTAAAGCGTGCCAGTGCGCACTCATGTCCAAGTGATTCAGTCTGACTTAAAGAACAACTTGATCTTGTTTGCGAATGAAGCGTTCATACGTACATGCGCTAACGCATTTGAATAACTTTTTTGGAGCGATTGATGAACCACCACACCACGACCAACGCGATCACCGCGCCCTCTTCGCTTTTGGAGCAGATCGCTTTGAAGCACTTTTTTGTCCAGACCCTGCAGACACAGAACCGCGACTCTTTGGACTTCCACGACGTTTCGGTTTGGGCGATTGAGTCGGCTCTGAAGGCTGCGTTTGAAGCAGGGGTTCAGGCGGGACAACAGGCAGCTTTGAAGGAGAAGACAAAGAAGGCTTAAAGAGCACAAGAAGTTCAAGCAAGAGATTCACAACTCGCTTGACTCGATCGGAAATAGAAGCGTTCATCACGCACCTCACTGATAAAGATTTGAAAAAGGAATGAAAGACATGACCACACAACTCACAGCCACCCAGCAAGCCATCCTTGCCCACGCCTACCAACACACGGCTGGCAAGATTGAATGGTTCCCCGAGAACATCAAGGGCGGCGCGCGCCAGAAAGTGCTCGACGGATTGTTCAACCGCGCACTCATCACCAAGAGCGCCAGCGACTGGTTGATTGCAGCCGAGGGCTACGACGCGCTCGGTGTGCCACGCAAGGGGGCAGTCAACGCGCCAACGGCAGATACCACCGATGCGCCAGCGAATCCCACAACACCTCGCACACGAGAAAACAGCAAGCAAGCTCAAATGATTGAGTTGCTCAAACGTCCCGACGGAGCAACCTTGAATCAAATGGTCGAAGCCACTGGCTGGCAAGCACACACGGTGCGCGGCGCGATGGCCGGGGCTTTGAAAAAGAAACTGAGCTTGAACATCGCGTCAGAGAAGACCGATGGTCAAGAACGTAAGTACAGCATCATCACCACAACTGTTTGAGGACCCCATGAACCCTATCAACATCACGATTGAATCCAAGCCCACAACCATTAACTTCGATGGCCGCGAATTACAGGTTCAAAAGCTCAGCATCCCACTGCCCTTTGGCCGCAAGCCTACAGACATCTCCGACATTGCCGCTTGCGGCGTTGAGGCGGTCTACGTGACCGAAATCCGGGAGATGGACCCCGAGGAATTTGATGGCTTCAAATTGAACCTAGGCAAATCTCGCGCCTGGCTCAAAGGCAAGGGTGGCGATTACTGGGATGGCCGGTTGTGCGTGATGGTGCACGCACCCGGTAGACCCTACTTGTTCATTGATCCATCCGGAGGAGACAGCGTTCGCTACCTCGCGCGTCTGGGCTGATCAGTCGCAGAAAAGCAACTAATCAGAAAGATCTGATGAATCGCTTTACTTCTGTCCAAGGTAGAGCGTTCATAGAGTCATCGCAACGCAAACGGAGAAACAACATGAAAACCGTACACGAAATCAAAGCGCAATACGCCGAAGAAGCGGCCCTCAAAGCCCTGTTGCATGCACAAACGACACTCGAGGCAAACATGCGTGAATTGGATCGTTACATCGAAAAATTCAAAGAAGCCTCCACCCCACAAGATAAAGCAGCAGTTTTGAATTGGAGTTTGAACCACTTGGTTTGCAACATCACACCAAACTTGCGCTTAGACCTGATTGCCAACGCCCAAGCGGAATTGGCACGAACAGAAAGCTTCCCCAAAGGAGAGTCGGCATGAGTCAATCGGAAAAAGCTACCCAGGTTTTAGTGAGCCTGCGCAAGAAAACCAAGCAGGAAGTCTTTACCGCATGGACAACGCAATGCTTGGGAAAAATCCACAATGCCAAGGTTCATGAGATGCGCAAGTCTTGGATGATCTACGACATCATCAGAAGCCAGTTCGGTGAATTGATTGCCGACCAACTGGCTTGAGCATGGAAATCGCTCGGGCGCATCGCACAGATGCCAACAATCGGTCACGTGGGCAATGCGTGGTCACTTTGGAGTGGCACCGCAACACCATCATGGCCATCACTCACATGGAGCGACGCTATCTACCCACGGGGAGAACAAGCATTCGCTCAACTGGTGAAGTAGTCGTTGAAATGATGACCCGTGATTATTTCGTTGAGCGTCTGTGGCTCAAAACAGATGGCACCGCTCTTTGGGAACAACAGCCGCTAGCGCTGTAAAAAGAAAAGGCGGCAAGGTAGAAACCTCTGCCGCCTTGTACGAGACACAAGAGAAATGATTACTTCTTCTTGTTCACTGCTGCTTTGAAAGCTGCACCAGGTGTGAACTTAGGCACATTGGCAGCAGCGATCTTCAATGCTTCGCCAGTACGTGGGTTGCGACCCGTACGTGCAGCGCGCTTGGTAGCCTTGAAAGTACCAAAGCCAATCAACTGGACATCTTGCTTCTTAGCAACAGACTTGGTGATGATTTCAAGTAATGCATCGATTGCACGACCAGCAGCGGCCTTTGACATTTCGGTTTCGTGGGCCAACGCCTCGATCAATTCAGTCTTGTTCAATTTTTTCTCCTTTTGATGAACGGTCGAGATTCTGACACGGCCATGTGTCAACTCGCTCAAGGGTTTTCGACAAGAACTTGAGGCGTATCAAGCTCTGCCGTATCTGCACGGTGAAGGACTGCCTTCTTGCCCGTGAAGTCCTCCCAACGCTTGACGATCACATCAACGAACTTGGGATCCAACTCCATGAGTCGGGCGTGTCGGTTGGTTTTTTCACATGCAATTGCTGTGGTGCCTGAGCCACCGAACAAGTCGAGCACGATGTCTCGGCTCTTGGATGAGTTCTTCACTGCGCGCTCAACCAGCTCCACGGGCTTCATCGTGGGATGCAGGTCATTGACGCGGGGCTTGTTGTAAAACCAAACATCAGCCTGATCGCGGTCACCGCACCAGAAGTGATCGGAACCTTGCTTCCAACCGTACAGGATGGGCTCGTATTGGCGCTGATAGTCAGCACGTCCTAACGTGAACGAGTTCTTAGCCCAAATCACAAAGGTCGACCACTTACCACCCGCATCGAGCCAAGCTTTTTGCAAGGTGTGGAGCTCAGATGAGCTCATGCACACGTAGCACGCGCCCTTGGTCATGATCAGCAGGTTCAGGCAAGCGTCGTACAAGAACTTGTAGAACCCATCGCCCAAAGCATCGTTCAAGATTCGACGATCTTTGCCGCGCATCTTTTCTTTGGCGCTGTTGCCATAGTCCACGTTGTAGGGCGGATCCGTGAAGGCCATGTCTGCGAGTTGGCCATCCATGAGGCGCTCAACATCCGAGAGTACCGTGGAGTCACCACAAAGAAGGCGGTGATTGCCGAGAATCCACAAGTCCCCAGGTCTGGAAACAGGATCTACTGGTGGTTCTGGGATTGCATCATCCTCGGTTAAACCACCGCCTTCATCTTGAGGATTGAGCAAGTCGTCAATCTCGTCATCCGTAAAGCCCATGAGAGAGAGGTCATAGTCGGCTGCTTGCAACTCAGCCAGCTCGAGCTTCAAGAGCTCTTGGTCCCAGCCAGCGTTTTCCGCGATGCGGTTGTCGGCCAAGATGTACGCCTTCTTTTGCTCAGGGGTCAGGTGAGCCAGTTCGATGACTGGCACTTCCTTCAACCCTAGCTTTCTAGCTGCCATCAATCGACCATGGCCTGCAATGACACCTCGCTCTCCGTCTGTGAGGATGGGGTTGGTCCAGCCGTACTCGGCGATGGATGCTGCGATTTGTGCGACCTGCGCATCGTTGTGCGTGCGGGCATTGCGGGCGTACGGGATGAGCGTATCGACCGCGACCATTCGGATCTCGGTTGTCATAGGGGCCTTGGTAAAATTGCGCAAACAACAACGAGAAGCTGCAGTGCGGATAAAAGTCATAAACGGGGTCTTAGCCCGTCAGAAAAACAAAGATGGAAGCGATGCAGGCTTTGCACCACTAGTCGCAGGGACTTACGAGGTCACAGGCCCCGCCAAGGAAGGCCTACTCGAAGTCAAGAAAGATGCTGAACACAGCGTGTTCATGCCGCTCGATAAGCTCGACAACTACGTCAAGCAAGGCGACATTCAAATCATTTGAGATAGGCACTGGGTGCGTACCCGGTGCGTACTGCGTACCCCGAATTAAGGGCTGTCGGTAGCGAAATCTCGCGCCTTTGCCCCCCGCATAGGTTTATCGCCAGGAAGGACCCGTGAATTCTGGAAGTTGGGGGTAACTTGGCTTGATTGACGCCAGTGGTTGAGCGTTTTGTGCCTGAGATGGCGCATGAATTCGTGAGGTCACGCGCTACGAGTCACTTACTCTTTCGCACTTAGCCACTTACGGTCACTGTGTGGGTTCACTTGACTCACAACTGCCGCGACCATAGACAGAAATGTAGCTTCAAAACGCTGAAATGTTGCAGCGTGATTTGGGCTCAAAAGCCGCGCATTTCCTCTCCCCCTTTAACTGCGCCGCTCACTCACTTCAAATCACGCTAGAACCCTCACAAACGGTTCGCAGACGGTTTTGCTTTGGCGTTGAGCTTGTCGGTCACGACTTGCATGTCCCGCTTCCAACGTCTCCACGCTGTGGTGCGGTCGCAGCCAAAGCGCTTACCGATCTCTCGCCAGTCGTATCGCTTGGCGCGCATCCACACCAAGTGCCGCTCATCCAACTCCAAGACTTGCACCCACTGCATGACCTCAAGCATCAGGTCCACATCCTTGGGACTAGGTGGCGGCAATCGATAAAGCTTCTCGCGATCGGGATATGCCTCGAGTTCACTTTGCGCGACCACTGGCCAAGTGCTCACGTAGCCTTGCACAGTCACTCGAGGCAGTCGCCTCGCAGTGCGTGCAGCTTCTGTGAAACGCTCGGCCACAACATCAATCGTCCACACCTCATCCATGCTGGCCTCTCTTGGGTGAGTTTGGTGAGGCATGGTGTGATTGGCCGTAGAGCCGCTCACCAATGCTGCGAATGAGTTGGCGCTCCAAGAAGTTCAGACGTGTGTCTTGCTCAGAGATGACCAAGATGTGTTGCTCTTGCCATCCTTGGCGCTTAGTGGCTTCAACATCCATGGGGTTGGCTTGCATGCGCCCAAGGGGCGATGGATAGTGCGGTTGGGGAATGTTCATTGAACACCTCCAACCGTGAAATATCCATGTGCTGATGGAAGGGCAAATGCGTCGAATGACGCATTTGACGTTTTAAAACATTCCTTCTCTTTATGCGCGTATGTACGTACGCGTAGAGAACTACTGTTAAGTAGTGTCGTAAGTGTCAAAGTACCTGTTTTTGAATTCCTTAGTTTCATTTTTATCTCCTAGTTATCGTTGTAGGGGTAGCTGCGATTAGGGAAATTGGTGGGCTGTTTGATGTCGATACCTGCAAAGCCACGAACGCCCATGGAGTTACGCCACTTGTCGAAACGTCGCGTGATGAGGGCATCAGAAAATCGGCGTTGTGTGCCCACAAACTCACCGCTCATCTCGGCCCATTGCTTCCAATCGTTGAAGAGAGTCACCGTCAGCGCTTTGTCATTGGCTCCAAGCTTGCAGCGCTCATCCATCCAACGCCCCATGGCGTCTTCGCCCTCGAAATACTCATCCGTGGCACTGGTCACCGAGAGAGGTTGCTTGAGCCCGATCTGCTGCCAGAGCAAACAACCCTGTAGCGCCCAAGCCAAGATGCCGTCGCGCTCAGAGAGCAACTTCTCCGTGAGCAAGGGGTCACGTTTCTCAGGCGGCACCGTGATCGTGAAAGGGATCAAATGCATGCGACGACGCATCGCCTCATCAATGTTTCGAATGGCGGGCTTGTGATTGCCCGCAATCAAGAGCTTGAACTGAGGTGGGTAGGTGAAGAAGTCTTGGTGCATCAGTCGAGCCGTCACCAAGTCACCACCTGTGATGGCTTTGATCTTGGATTCGTTCCAACGCCTGCCCTGCTCGGTTTCTGTGGCCGAGACGAAGCGTGCGCCACGCAAGCCCGCAAGGTCTGTTGGGTGACGGTCTGAGCGTGTTTCCATGAACGTGTCCATGGGAGCGTTAGCCGCGTAATCACCCAAGATGGTTGAGATGACGTTGACGAACACGGACTTGCCGTTTGCCCCTGTGCCATACAAGAAGAACAACGCGTGCGTGCTGATATCGCCCGTGAGGCAGTAACCCACCACGCGCTGCAAGTACAGCTGCAACTCTTTGTCGCCCCCTGTGACGTTCTCAAGGAAATTAGCCCACACAGGGCTCTCGCCTTTGGGTGTGGCTGTGGTGACCTTGGTCATGCGTCGATCACGCCTGTGCGGCCCCATTCCGCCACGCCTTAGGTCAATGATTCCACCAGGCGTGTTGAGCAACCAAGGATCGGCATCCCACTCCTCAACGGTCGCACTGTGACGTGGGTCGGTGCGAACAATACGTTCAATCGCAGACATGGTGCTCGAGCCAGCCAAGCGGGACTTGAGTCTTGGCGTGTCTGCTTTGTAGGACGCGGCACGACAAACCGTTCGACTCAGGTGATGCACGTAGAGCGACTTGTCGATGTTCCAGCGCACGCCATTCCACACCAACCATTTGCCCCATGGTGAACAAAACCGCCAGTCCTCACCAAACTGGCGCGTAAACGCCATAGCCAAGCCATCTTCAGTGGTGTAGTCCAGTCCATCCACGATGTCTGTTGCCATGTTCTCGTCGGCTTGACGCACAACAGGCATGCGGTCGCCTGCCGCGATAAAACCAGCGACATCAAACCCTTCGACGCGCGCATCGGCCACATCCCAGCCTTCAGGTTTTTCCTCTGGGGGCTGGAGAATTGCGCAGCTGAGTGCCCCCGCAAGCAGGATGGCTTGTGACGCACGGTCCGCATAGTCCCAGCCGGGCTTGTCGCGATCAGGCCAGATGAGCACATGCTTGCCAGCAAGTGGTGTCCAGTCAGTTTTATCCACGGGCGCATTAGCACCGTGCATGGCCGTCGTGGCGCACACACCCAACTCAATGAGCGCTTGGGCGCACTTTTCACCTTCAACCAAAACAATTCGCTCGGAGTACGAGATACCGGGCTGGTTGAACAAGGGTCGTGGGTCAGGCGGTGCCATCTTGCGACGCTTCACATCCCACGGACGAAACTCTTTCTTGCCGGGCTCAGGATCGTAGCGATAGACCACTGCAATCAGCTTGCCTGTTGCATCTTGGTAGTCCCACTTGGCAGTGGCGGGCCCAAGTTCATCGACTGCTGGCGTTTTGGCTTTGTCTTTACTTGGGGGGCGTTGCGGCAGTGAATCCACTCGACCCAGTAAATCCTTGGCACGTTTGAGCACATCGGGGAAATGGGTCTGTATGTTGAGCTGGTAGTGACGCGCAATCAGATCGAAGATGTCACCACCCTCACCTGTTGCGCGGTCAGTCCACAGTCCTGCTTTGGGGCCTGAGAGCAGCAACTCCAAACTGTCACCTGGGCCGCCCATCACATCGCCCACCAAGTACTTGGTGTTGCGGCGTTTGCCTGCTGGCCAAATCTCAGCGATGAGTGAGCTCAAGCGCTCAAGCAAAGCTTGTCGGATGTCGTCTTTCTCGCGCGAGCTATCCGTTTTAGTTGGAATCGTTTTACGAAACGCCTCTTGGGCAGGGTCATTGAAATCAAGCATGTGCAGCCTCGCCTCCTTGAGAGTGGCGAGATGGCTCAGACGAAAGTTGGTCTTGTGCCTCCTTTGCTTGCGCAGCCAACAGCTCACCAAGTTGTGCATGCCACACCCGCAACTCGTTGAGGCGATAGCGCACCAGCTTGTTGATGTAGTAATGCGGGATCTGAAGCTTCTTGCGCTTATAGGGATTGCGGAAAAAGTAAAACGGCAGGTTGAACGCGATGGCAGCTTGCTCAGACGAGATCATGGTCTCGAAGGAGTTTGAGTTGGTGTGTGAATTTCGGGGTGTTTGATTTGTCATGGCAAAAGCTCTCCCTACCAACCACCGCAGTGGTCAGCATCAGGTTTGAAAATTGAATAAGACGCAGCAGCTCTTACTGCGTCTGGGGCTTAGATCTAGGTCTAGCCGTAGGACTCGTGGCCAAGCATCCGTAAGGGCGGGTACTTGCTCGCTTCATGCGCTTGCACCATCGCTTCGACATAGGTGGTGACCACAGCGTTGATCAAGAGCAAGGCCTCCTCCTGTGAGTAAGTACTCAGCGCGCGGTCCATGCCCACTTCGTTCGCTGCCTCGCCCAAGGGTTTGAGGCAACGACGCATGGCGGCCATCTCAGCTTCAGAAGGATCAATCACATCGACCTCCTTCACCGAGATGCGCACATCGCCACGGTTGAGCAAACGCACGCCTGCTTCGTAGAGTTTGTGAAAACACCGCTGGCAGCGCATCGAACAAAACACCCAATCTACGGGGTAGCGTGCAGCACGCCCCACCTTGAATCGAATGTCCGCATGACCGAAGCCTCTTGCCTGCCGTGCACACACCCAACACTTCATGACTGCGTGTTTGCTCACCATGTGTCAGGGCTTTGTTCACTGCGCCCATGAAGGACGTCCCTGCGTGCTGGGCACGCGCGTTTGGGTGGAGTACCCAGTGGGTGGGTAGTTCGATGGAGGCAAGTTAGCAGGCGGAACGTGTGACACGGGGACAGCTGCAGCGGGTGCACCACCATTTGATCCACCATGCCCTGCTGCTTGCGCCTTGGCCAAAATCAGATCGGCATAGTCTTTGTGGTCAGGCTCAATCACCATGCGGATGATGTTGCGTAATTCACCCTTGCCGTCTTTTTCAACACCGATGCGTGCGGGGAACTCCACGCCATCGAGATCTGCAAAGCCTCGGATTTGTCGCGCATGCGCCGCCTCGGGTGAGTTGTCATCCGGGTGGATGTTGCGTGAGCTGTTGAGCACCGCTTTGATAAAGCTGCGCCCCATTTGCCCCCATGTAGGTCCCTTATTGGAGTGCAAGCCCACATTGCTCCAGATCTTGCGTTTGACAAACTGGCCGTGCAACACAACAAACTCGCATGATAGGAAGACCGCTCCTGTTTCATGTGAAGCAGTTGCGTAGCCTCCCGTCCATCCGCGCTCGGGTTCGTCGTAGCCACCAGGTTTGATGGTCATGCGCACCACGGCTTGGGTGCCTTTGGGAATCAGATCGAAGCCACTTTGTTGGGCTTCGGCGTCATTGAAATCGTTCCAACTGCTGGGAGCGCTATGGGTGTGTTGTTCTGGGTACATGTGTAAATCCAATGAATGTGTGAATGAGGGGTAGATTCAGAGCTGGACTTCGCCGACCCAATGAATCTTGAATTGAGGCTCGGTGACAAGCTCTTGGCGTGCGGGCTGGAAAGCCGCACGAAGTAATGGATGCCACTTGGCATAGTCCTCCTCGGACACTGACAAGTGAACTTCCATGAAGTCCTGCACGCGGTCCCCGGCTGCGACCATGCGGTCGGCGATTTGAGTGAGGTGTTCCTGATCCCAGACTATCTCTTTTGCTTGCGAGACATCAATCTGCAAGTCCCCGTCGTCAATCCGAAAACGTGCTGACTCCTCCTCACCAAAGCTATTGGCTTGTCGGATTTGTTCGTCGTAGCGTTGTTCAAGACCACGGTTAATACGACCACGCATCTGGATGGTCCAGTCATGGAGTTCTTGCACCGCATGGCTGAACTGAGCCAGTTGGTCTTTGGGGAGTCGGCTGATTTGGTTGGCCGAGAGGTCAGGCAATCCAGCCTGGTGAAGTTGGAGGTGGTTCATGTTTGGCTCCTTAGCTTGCGACACGTTGCGAAGTTGAGATGTGCTGAACGAAGTTCTCGTACGCCTCAATCGCATTGATCGTGTAAGTCACGCGCTTGCCGAGTTTTAGGTAGTGAGGACCACGACCTTCGGTTCGCCAACGTTGCAGGGTTTTGGGGCTCATGCCCCAGCGGGATGCCAGATCGGCTTCGGTGAAGACCATTCGCTCGGCTGGCAGGGCTTCTTGGCCGGGGATGCCAAGAGGGGAAGTGCGCCCGGTTCGGGCAGGTGTTGCAGACCGCATATTTACTCCTTTGATTCATTAGAGGGACAACGGCTCTATTTCAGGAAATCAATGGAGAACTGATAAGGAACTGATTGGTGAACTTGTGCGAAAACTCTAGTTCGCCAATCTTTTGAACGGCAGCTCATGCACCACCGGCCTATCAGACCGGTTGGCGAAAATAGCGCTAAATTCGCCAAGCCCTGAAATGACTAGGGCTTGAGGCCAATGCGGAGGACTCCCTCGCACCACATGGCTAGGTTTTGTGCCATGTTGCAGACTTAGCCTAAAAAATGTATCATCCAGTCATTGAGCTGTATTTGCTTGATTTATTTAATATAAATCAATCACTTACGACTATTTTTATTTGATGGTCAATGAGCCATAAATGTTTTCATGAATATCACCGACCGCATCAGACGCTCCATTCGGAGCCGTGCCGAACTAGTGTTTCGGCCTGCCGACTTCCTGCCATTTGGCAGCGAAGCATCGGTAAAGCGCGCACTTAAGGAACTCATGGACATTGGCGTGTTGGTACGGCTAGGCGTGGGCATCTATGCCAAGGCCAAACCCAGCGTGATTTCCGGCAAACCCATTCCGATCCAACCCCTTGAAGTACTTGGCCCGCAGGCGTTAACCAAACTCGGGATTCGCCTAAAGGAATCGTTCCAAACTGCTGAGTACAACTCAGGTCGAAGCACTCAGGTACCTACGGGCATCGTTGTCAACATTGGCAAACAACGAGTCAGCCGAAAAATTGGCTTCAACGGCAAGTTCCTAAAGTATGAGCACGCATGAGAACGCTATCAGCTGAGCGTCAGGAGCTCATTGATGCATTGGTTGCCGAAGCAGACATTGGCGGTGTGACCGCAAGTTTGCTTGAAAAAGACGAGCACCTGACTGCCGGATTGCAGGCGGTTTTTAATCTCAATTTTGAATATGCATCGCTAGTCTTTTGCGGTGGCACCAGTTTGTCCAAAGCACATGGACTGATTGAACGCATGTCCGAAGATGCAGACATCAAAATTGTGCTGTCGCAAGACACTACAAATTGGTCACAGAATCAATTAAGACGCTACCTTGGTGATGAAGTTCGAGGACCAGTAATCAAGGCACTGGAAGCTATCGGACTCGTTGAGGATGAAACCTCCCGACGCTCATTAAATAGCAACCGATATATCCATAGCCAATGGATATACCAACGCGCGTATGAAGGCATTGCAGCTCTACGCCCTAACCTGCAACTGGAATTAACAGCACGTGCACCAGTTAGAGCAACTGAAACTGCATCGATAGGAACATTGGCAGACAAACTTGCGGGCCGCGCAGAGGCGATGTTTTCAGTACCAGTCGTCTCAGTCGCAGAAACTTTGGCAGAGAAGGTTCTATCTTTTCTGAGACGATTTGCGCAACACCGCTCTGGACAAATGCAACAAGATTGGGATACGGCGCTAGTACGTCATATCTACGATGTACATTGCATCGCATCAAGAAAATCAGAAGCCCTGGACGATTCCGTTGCTGCCTTTGTTGCCCTAACGGCTGGTGATGTGGACGAGTTTGGTTACCAAGATGCCACTTTCGCAGCTGACCCTAAGGCTATCCTCACAACTGCATTACATCAAGTTGGAAGTGACACGCAATCACATCATGAATATAACGGGGTACTTTTGCCATTGGTCTACGGCGAAGGGAAGTTCTCCTTCGAAGAGTCTTGGGAAAGCTTTAGCGAAATCGCAAAGCGATTAATTGATCAGCTTTAATGCCAATCACAAAAAGAAGTTCGACCTACTTGTCGCCAGCCTGCCTAACCAATTCACCTGCTCGGTGTCCAGCATCTGATATTGCACTAGCTAGTGCCTCGCAAAAAACAGCGACGATGCAGGGGTCTAGTGGCGCAACTAGCCCCTTAGTTCGTTTTAACCATTCAGTGGCTCCTGGTGAATTTCCAACTAGCTTCTTAAACTCTGAAGCTTGCCTCTCACCAGAATTACCAAAATAATCAGGTCGACGATAGTTCCAAGTATTTCTTATACGGCTTGGAGATAATTCCGCATTTTCCAGTAAGTCAATATAGTAATTCGCATCCGTCCACCCTTTCCCGCCTAGAACCTGTCTAAGAACATAAAGCGCATTCTCCCAAGCTGCCTGATGAGGCTTTGTTCCAATTGAACGAAAAATCAACTTACCAGCATGTTCTGAACCTACAAAATTCGTATGCTTCGCTGCAAAGAATGCGGCATGATCAGTCCCCACAGCTTTACAAGCAAGAGAGTAAAGATCGCTATCCTCTAGGCTCATCGGGATACGGTTCATGATCTTGCCTAGCTCAACACATGCAAAGTACGCACAATAATATGTAGAGACTAGCAACCAAGCGGCAGAAGCACCACACGCTTTCAAACGCAAAACGTCTTCATACTGCTTTCTGACACGAGTTACCCCAAGCAGAAAGTCTGAGAGCCGAGCCTGTGAGATAGCAGGACCATTAGGAACAATCATCCCTAAACTGGATTCATAAATTTCAAAAGATGACGCCCCTGTGATTACCACCGATATGCTTGGATCGCAAAGCATCAAATACTTAAGCGAACCATTAAACGTCAAATGGTCAATCTTTATGGCGCCGCTTGACCTAATAAAACCAGCAAGGGTAGTTGTGCATTTATCCGCAAGGACTTGTGAACATCTATTCATTGATTTAGTTAGAAAAGATCATTCGAAAATTTCGATTTTTTATCAACATCTAACTTATCAATTAAATCCTTTTCGAGATTACTAATCGCTTCTTCATTGGTGCCTGTGTGGTACTCAAAATTTACGCGATGCAATGCCTCAAAAATATATTCAAACGACTCTGCCTTAAAGTTCCCTCTAAGCAACAACGCGTTGTCACAAGCCTTTTCAAAGACGCGAAATATAGCAACAAAGAATGCCGCCTGAGTCAACTTAGATGCAAGCTCAGCGTCAAGAAGTACGTTGTACACGCCAGAGAGAAAGTTTTTGATTAAAGCCTTCTTCTGAGAATACTCTAAATCTTTTAGGCGATCGCTTACCAAAATTTTGTTAATGGCAGTTTCAAAAGGGACATGCGACAAATAACCTTGCCCTTTTGTTTCAGCGCTGAGCTTTCCACACAGAGGCGAGTCCGGTTCTGAGTTGAGATCTTTAAATAAGCGAAGACGGATGTCGTCAATCGAGTCTTGGGTTACAAGAAACTTAGTCAGTTCAATGCGAAGAGTTTTAGGAACGCCCTTAGCTGTTGAATTGATATCGATAAAGTATTGAACTTCATCTTCAATAGAAAGTCCCGACAAAATGCATATTGGCAAAACAACGTTGGGACCATCTTTTTGATCTGCCGCAATTTTTGCACCAAAGAGACGATGTTGACCATCAATTACAAGAAGCGAACCTGGTTCATCACTAATGGTGAGGATTCCATTCTGTGAATTAAAGGTCGAAGGGAATTCAGCCTTTGTGCTCAAAACTATCGCCCCGGGGATTACACGGTCTTCAAGATATTTAGCAATTCGACGAGCTCGAGGAGCGTCTAATTGCCTCTGAAACCCCTCCTCTGGATTCGTACTGACTCGCTCAACTCTGCATAAAGGAAAAAGAGCTTTAGCATCTAATGCAGAAAGATAAAACCCAGTCTGGGCACGACTCAAGTCAAAGGCTTTTAGCTCCATAACCTATCCAATCATTAAGAAGTTTTCGATAGTGTATTTGATATGAATTTGCAATACGTTAAAGATTGTGACGCGCCGAGATTGCGGTCCTGCTGACGCTAGAAGCAAATGAGTACAGTCCTAATCTTCGATTCCTAACGACTAGTTTTTTGTAGACAAACAAAGGCCCCTCGTATAAAAGATTTCCCTTGTTCGAAGCCTTAACTTTGAAGACATCAATGAGCTTTTCACTAGACAGATGAGCCTTGCTCATGATCGTCTCAGCTGACTGCGGTTGCCCTTGGTACCGCCAGAGAACTCCAAAGATTGCCGCCTGCGCTGCAGTCAATCGAATAGGCTCACTCGACCAATCTGGCAAGTGAACCCATTCAAAGGTCTCTGAGAACGGTCCATGCACCGCAGTTGATTTGGACTCAACCACAAGAACGAGTTCATCGCTCCCCTCCTCCACAAGCCGAAGCCCATTGCCATGAATTGCAAAGCGATCTTCAAGATGCCACCAGGTTGCAGTGCCAGAGAGTGGGTCCGCTGAGGTACGACCTAGTGGTTTTGGCGTAATCACCCAACTGTCTGGGCGAGGTGCTTTACCGTGAAACAAATGCAACGCATTGGCCACAACGAGCTCAATTCGTTGAGCCAATAAAACTGCACGTTTCTTGTAGACGCCTATCTGCCACACCCCCTCGTGAATTTTCTCGACTGCAATGTGCGCCGGGATGTTCAATGCAGCTCTGAGCTTTCTGATCATCCATTCGGTATCGATCGCCCAATTACGTTGCTCAGTCAGGTCCACCTTGTATGGACCGCATTCTGGACACTGCACATGCATCTCGCCATCGACTCGAAAGACAGGACCTCGGTGCAAGCCACAAAACGAGCAACTTGCGTAACGTGAATCAAATGGCCCCGGCACCACGGCCTTGAGTTCACTCAGAATTTTCAGTCCATTGACTTGCGTTTTAGGAATAGAACGCTCGTAGGAATAACCACCACGGGTAAGGAGTAACGAAGCCAAAGCCATCGCTTTTTTATTCGCAGGCATATGAGCTCCTTTACTCGAAAAGGCTCATTGGTTGACTACTCCCTGTTGTCCTCGCTTCATGGAAGTTCAGCGCCTGCTTGGGCTCAAGAATTTCGAGATGAACAAGGTAGCTCTCGAGTTGAGCGCGCAACTTCTCATCGAACTTGTGTAAGTTCAAACGACCCTTGCTCGTCACCTCTACGCTCACAAGTGGGCAGCGCGACTTTCCATGTGCGGGAGCCATAAACAGATTCAGGGTTGCAGCGTGAATCTCCCAACCACGGCTGAGTGGGTTTTCATTCTGGAAGTACGCCCCAATCAAATCCGTGACACATTGACGATCTGTGGAGCCACTGGCTGTGCATTCAATTTTCAGCCGCTCACAAGGGCTCAACAAGTGCAAGCTCTTGACTTGCAGCCCCACAAAGCCATCCTCGAATGCCTGTGGAATTTGCATCCCGAGGCGCAGCTTTGATAAATCGAGAACCGGACGTTGAATCCGCTGCGCCTCTGCACTGACACCCAACATGTGCGTGGCAAACGCCTCACACAGCATGGCGTGATATTTCGCTCCACCCCTGATGATGGTTCTTGCAACGCCTGTAATCTGCGAATACTCCAACACCATGTGAATGTTTGGGCTACCGACGCGCCGTTGCAACTGTGTGCCCTCGAATTCCAAACGCGCAGTAGCGAGGTCTTTGGCGTGAATCGTGATCAGCTGCGTTCCTTGGGAACGGTCCAGCACATTGACCACGCACACTTCGCCACAACCCAGCTCACGTTGGTAGAAAACTTTGATCGCATCGCAAAAGTTCGTAATCGAACCCTCATCACGATTGACCTCTCGACGTAGTCCTAAGTCATGTTGTTGAGCTTGCTGGCTGTGTTGGTCTAGATACTCAATCTCAGCAGCGGCCTCAAACAACGAGGGGTGATTGACGTATAGCCAAAAGGATCGATGCAAGTCGTTCTTGCAACCAATGAGTCCTACGAGCTCATTGGGTTTGTCATGGGTTGCTTGAAACATCGCCTGCTTACCAAGTGGGTGTGCAAGTGTGGAACTTGCATGGAGTCCCGCGATGATGCGATCACGCTTGATCGTGTTTTGGTAGCTCTGGATGAGCTTGACCAATGTGCGCGATGTGTAGGTGTTGTCTTGCCATGTCCACCTCGCTGGCAGGGGAAGTTCATGACGAACCATGAATGTTTTAAGCGTCTCGTCGACGGGCAGACACAGCAAGATGTCTGCGTAAGTCTGTGGCTTACTCACGTTGTCTCCTTCTTGTTTTTATTGGGGAAATTGACACCTCTTGGCACCCTTGAGAGGTATGCCAATTCATATCAAATTTTTAACCAATGCTGGATAAATATACAGTATCTGAAAAATCTGTCAAAAGCACCAATACAAACCCCTAAAACAGGGCCTCGCTCATAGAAAAGCCAATGTTTACGGGCCCTTCAAGGCCCAATGTCGCCACTATCCCCACCACTTGGAGTTACTCGTTAAGGGGGTCAGACCTACGATTTCAAGCCAGTTTTAGCAAAACCCAACCTAGCCATGAAATCACCACAACTTCCCGCCCCAGTCATCGTTTATCGCCCCCGCTCAAACGGTCAGCCGCAAAAGTGCAAACACCTCACCTTGGACAAGGTAACGGAGCTCATTGCACACGCTGCGGTCATGACCAAAGATGATCTTGAGCAAGCCTCGAAGAGTCAGATTTATGCGACTGAAAGAGATGAGTTTGTGGACTTATCTGCCCACCAGAGCGTCAATACGAACCCCTCAACAAATACAGGAGTTCGCTCGTGATTGACGACATCGCAACAGAAGATGCATTGCCATTGACCAATATGGTGGGCAATCAACTGCATTCGTTTTCCACCTTGGCAATGCCAGAGTTTTGGGAGCTTTGGGACAAGCACTTCAAAGATCGCCCTAAACGCCCCAATCGCAAACAACTGGAATCACGCTTGTCCTATCGGCTTCAAGAAATCGCATATGGCGGCCTAGACCCAAAGACCCGCAACTTGCTCGCAGACATCGGAGAGCGACTCTCCAAGATCAAAACCAGTAAACGCCTCAACACCACCCTACTGCCGGGAACCGTTTTGATTCGTGAGTTTGACGGCATCGACTACCGCGTCACCGTCGCAATTGATGGTCGATTTGAGTTCGAAGGACACAAATACAAATCGCTATCCGCGATCGCAAAACAAATCACAGGAACTCAATGGTCAGGTCCTCTTTTCTTCGGCTTAAAACAAGGTAACTCCAAATGAACACCATCGCACCAAAACGCTGCGCCGTCTATTGCCGCGTCTCCTCCGACGAACGACTGGACCAATCATTTAACTCCATCGATGCCCAGCGCGAGGCAGGTATTGCCTATGTGGCCAGCCAAAAAACAGAAGGCTGGGAGCTGGTGCCAGATTTTTATGAAGACCCGGGGTTTTCTGGCGGCAACATGGAGCGCCCCGGTTTAAAGCGCCTGCTCAAAGACATTCAGGCCGGAAAGATTGACATCGTGGTGGTCTACAAGATTGACCGCCTCTCACGCTCGTTGGCTGACTTTGCCAAGATGGTGGAGGTGTTTGACAACCACATGGTGAGTTTTAGCTCGGTGACCCAGCAGATCAATTCGGCCACCTCCATGGGACGCCTGATGCTCAACGTCTTGTTGTCATTTGCACAGTTTGAACGGGAAGTGACTGGTGAGCGCATTCGCGACAAGATTGCTGCTTCCAAGCGCAAAGGCATGTGGATGGGTGGATCCGTCCCTCTTGGGTACCGTGTTGAGAACCGAGCTCTGCACATTAACCCCGAAGAGGCCGAGCTGGTGCAGCGCATCTTTGAGCAATTCATTGCTGAGCAATCCACCACCAAGATTGTCAAAGAGCTCAATGAACAGGGTATTCAAACCAAGCGTAAAAAAGCTTTTTGCAAGCAAAGCATTTACAAGATCCTGCACAACCGAAACTACATCGGCGAGATCTCTCACAAAGGAGAAAGCTTCCCCGCTCAGCACGAGAGATTAATTGACCAAATCACTTGGGAGCGAACACATGCCATCTTGTCGCAGGACAATCGCCAACGTTGCAAGAACGTGTGGGAGAAGAAAAACCGCAACGACTTCCTACTCAGAGGCATTGCGTACACACAAGATGGTGACTTGTTGATACCGATGGCGACCAAAAAGCCAAACGGTAAGCTTTACCGTTACTACGTCATCAACAAGAAAATCCACAACGGCGCTGAGGCTGCACAGTCGTGGAACTACCAAGCTGCGATGCTTGAAGATGTGGTGTCAGAAAAACTTCTGGAATACCTACGCAGCGAACTCATGGTGGACAAGTACTGGTCTGAAATTCAAAAAATCAACCCGAGCATCGATGAACCTCAGGCCGTGGTCTTGATCCTTAGACATACGGCAAGCATCTGGGATCAGTTTTTCACAAAGATGAAAACGGAGATCATCCATGCGCTGATCAAACGGGTGGTGATAAAACCAGACGGAATTGAAGTTCAGATGCGATTCGAGGGGCTGGGGGCGGTTGTAAAAGCAATGCAATCACAAGTCCCGCAGCTCGAAGTTGCCTGAAGGATAGTCATCGATGCAAGAAACCAAATCTTCAGTCGATGTGTTCGGCATAGACAGGCATTCATCTCTTAAATTTAAGCAACGTGGAGGCAGGAAAGTGGTCATTCCTGCAGCTGATTCTTCACTTGAGGAGCAACAGACTAAGAAAACTTCGATCAACTCACCCCTCATCAATGCAGTTGCCCAAGCTTTTTACTGGGCAAAACTAATTGATATGGGCATTGCAGCCAACGGATCGGATATTGCAAAGCGAGAAGGACTAGAGGCAAGTACCGTAAATGAGAGGCTTAGACTATCACTGCTGTCTCCCCATATCATCGAAGGCATCCTCAACGGCGCTCAACCAGCAGGTTTGACTATGCAATGGTTAACTAGGAATAGTTTTCCTGCTAATTGGAGCAAGCAAGAGAAATTGTTTCAATGCATTCAAACTGCCTTAGCGACTGAATAAAGGTTGCTGATACTGAAAATTTTAGACGGCAGGCACCTGCGCCCAGTCTGAGGTGTAGTCTGGCGATTTGCGCTCTTGTCGCATGCCCCACTTCTCTCGCAAGTCGCCTCCACTCAACTTAATTGTTCCTCGACCAAAGCGAGAATTAAGGCCATCTATGGCCATCATCAACTTAGTGTCACTTGCCATGACAGGTTCGAGCCAGTCACCCTGAACCATAGTCACGGGCGAGATATCGCCCAACATGATTCCCGCCTTTTTGTACTTGTAGCCATCACGCCAAAGCAGCTCAGCCACATGGTGCACCCAGCGGTTAATAACTAGGCAGTCGTTCGTTGGTTGCGGCAAAGGTACCGTCATACTGGGGTTGTATTGGGGCTGTTCGGGCCTGAAACGGTTGGTGAGAAAGTTGACCTGCACCAAGGCTGCATGCCCATTCTGTGCCCTTAGTTTCTCGGTGGCGGTGGTTACAAATACGCTAAGCGCATCTTGAATGACAACCAACTCTGTTACAGGCTTACCGAACGATCGACTGCTGATAATTTGCTGCTTGTCGGGGGCGTGCTCTTGTAGGTCGATGCACGAGATGCCCAGCAACTCACGCTGCGTTTTCTCCATCACCACACCAAACTCTGAGCGCAAGGTTGGTGCGTGGGCTTGACGCAAGTCTTGAGCAGTCTGGATGGCATGAGCTGCCAGTCGTTTGGTGAGTTTTCTGCCAACGCCCCAGACTTCATCTACCGTGATTTGGCTCAGCAGTTTGGTTTGTTGCGCCTCGTTCAAGTCGTTAAAGTTGAACACGCCCTTTGAGCGGGGATGCTTCTTGGCCACATGATTGGCAAGCTTGGCGAGAGTCTTGGTTGGTCCAACGCCAACACATACGGGAATATTCGTCCACTTCACTACTCGATCACGCATGGAATAAGTCACATCCCTGAGCTTTGGCATCCCGGTGAGATCAAGGAAGCATTCGTCAATCGAATACACCTCTCTGAGTGGTGAATACTCACCCAAGATGTTCATCACCCTGTTGGACAAGTCAGCATACAAAGCGTAGTTGCTGCTCATGGCCACGATGCCATGTTCTTCTGCCAATGCTTTGCATTCGAACCACGGCTGGCCCATCTTGATACCTAAGGCCTTGGCCTCATTGGAGCGTGACACCACACAGCCGTCGTTATTCGATAGAACGACCACAGGAACTTTGGCAAGGTCTGGTCGAAAAAGCCTCTCGCATGAAACATAAAAGTTGTTGCAATCGACTAAGGCAATCTGCTTCACAGGCATGGTCAAAGCAACTTATGCAGGTTGAAAGTCACAACGCCCCAAACCGTGAAGTCATCGGCTTCTTTGATAACGGTGGTTGGATAAATAGGGTTTTCTGCAACCAGCTTTACAACGCCGCCACGCTTATACAAACGCTTGACCGTAAATTCACTGTTGAGGACCGCCAGAACGATGCTGTTGTGTTTGGGCTCAATACTGCGGTCAATCAGTAGCCTGTCGCCTTCGTAGATCCCAATGCCAGTCATGCTGTCACCAGCTACGCGAAACACATGGGTGGCATCCCCGTTGTAGATCAGATGTTTGTTCAGATCAATTCGCTTGCGCGTGTGGTCTGCCGCTGGGCTAGCAAAACCTGCAGCCACACTCCAGCCGCACACCTCCAACATCACCTTCTCGTCGGAGATCAATACAGGTATCGGGGCCGAAATTACTTCTTCATACATGCGGATAAATATACTGTATATTTATCCAGCATAAAAGTAATCAAACGTTTTAACTAGCTCGCAATAAAACGATGACAAGTTCAGTTGAAAGAGGATTCACTCAGCGCGGATACCTGTTTTGGCGTTTGTAGACATCGAGACAACTGGGTCAAACTTTGAGCGTGATCGGATAACCGAAATTGGCATCAAAACTCTGACGAATACAGAAGTCATTGAGTGGGAAAGCCTGATTGATCCCGAAACTTTCATTCCTCAAAACATCCAAAGGCTGACAGGTATTACGCCCGACATGGTGTCTGGCCAACCTACTTTTGAAGAGCTTGCACTGCAATTTAAGGAAGAGCTGGAAGACAAAATTTTTGTAGCCCACAACGCGAGGTTCGACTCCGGCTTTATCGCTTCTTCCCTAATGATGGAAGGCCACCACCCACAACCGATACCCATGTTGATAGATTTTTATCTAGGGCAGGTGATGCCGTTATCTTCTTTTCGTTATGTATCAACTCTTTGTGACTTAGTAGCATTCCTTTAGGAATGAATTCACCGCAAAGAACACAGTAAGTTCCTTTTTTGGTTTTTCCTCTTTCTGACTTTATCAAGTCACCGTAACTTTTCCAGTTACGTCGTTGTTGTTTACTTGGCATACATCCTTTCCTTTGATGTTAAAAATCAAGGTCAGTCTTCACCTGATGAAGGCTTCTTTCTCATTGATTCAAGGAAAGCAAGTCGCCCTTCGATGGCCGCAGGATTCACCTTCAGAGGTGGCACCTCGAATTCTTCGCCAGCGAATTCACCCTCAATGGATACCAAGAATTCATGCATTTCATTGATTGCACGGTCAATTCTTCTGCGTTCTTGTTCCAAGAAGCTAACGCACTCAAGCAACTTTGTATGAAGCTCTGGTGCTGCCGCTAGAAGTTTTGCTGTTGCGGCTTCTTTTTGACGTGTGACCTCTTTGGGCTTTGTCACCGGAGTGGGTTGTTGCATAACTCTTGCAAGCCTGCCTCCATCACTATCGATGATGGTATGGCTATACAAGATGTCACTTCTATCCTCGGCACTTCTCCAAGGGGTGTTGCGGATATATTTCATAGTTTCTAAGTCTTATCTTTCGCTTCATCAAACGCAATTTCTAGTGCTGTTTTGACTCGCACTTTTTGCTTGGATTCTTGCTCACGCTCTTCTCTTTTTTGTGCTCGTTCGTTTCTTTTCTGGGATGCGACCAGCGACTTCTGGCTTGGTTTTTTTTCTTTTGATGGTTTTTGAATTTGCTGTGGTTTCTTTTTTACTCGAACAGGGATATCTCGATTAGTAACATGCAATATAGCTCGCTCTGCCGTTTCAGGCGCTATGTGTTGCATCACTCGCTTCACTATTGGCTTTGGCTTTTCATCTTTCTGGACACTTTGTTGGTTGAGAGAGATTTCATAAGCTTCCGCCTCTTCGATAGTTGTGAATGCGAACAATCGAATTTCAGTTGGTTTGGATTCCCGAACATTCAAGGTCGAAATTTCATAATTCAATTGGTCTTTTATGCGCCTTATAAGTATCGGACTCCTTGAGTCAACTAGTTGTCTGGAAAACTTTGCGTATAGATGCTTCCTGTTTTCGGTGTCAAACAAAGAAAAATCTAAATAGTCAGACAATCTATCTGACACTTGAATTTCAAAGCAATAAACTGGCATCCAACCATCTTCAATTTGGATTGGTTGCGGTTTGGGTTGGGAAAAAAATGACACACCAACCTTCCGTCCAGTCACCTTGGTATGCGATGCCCCGTAGGCGTAAGTATCCATACATGGATGCTTCGGCCATGGCGGACCCATTTGGTCAAAGTAGACCTTTCCACCATATGGAGACTCGTAATAAAACACCTTTGCTCGGCAACGTGGACAGTTTGCATTGGGACTGGTGAAGCTTTCTGACTTTTGCCAATAGTGACTTCCAGATGTAAGTCCCAATCCGTGAAAAACACCACCCCAACCGCAGTTGCAGTTTGGTGGATGGTTCCATGCGTTACAGGACATTACTACTCAGCCAGCGTCAATCTGAAGAAAACTCCCAAAGCTTTGAGAGTTTCATCCTTGGTGAGTCCTTTGCCAGTTTCGGCATCAAATGAGTTTGCAATTAACTCAATCAATGAGTCACGCATTTCCTCCACATCAGAGAACAGAACGTATGCACCGCTTGGAGTCTGCTCAACTGGACCGTGAGCATTAAATCTATTCATCATCCTCTCCATTCACCCATCCAATGCCATCTGAGAAACAACTCTCTTCGAACGAACGAGCGTCGTAATAGTTCCCCTTGGGCATTTCTCCCAGTCCGATCATTGGTCCATCTCCGTGTCTACGAAAGCTATTTCGCACCAGACCCTTCATTGCATTCTCAAGAGAGTTGAACTCTAAAGAGTCAACTACCGCATACCTATTTCTAAGTTGAAGGCTGGTGTATTGCTTCGACCTCAACATTGTTGTGCCACAGTCGTAGAAGAAATATACGGTTACGTTTCCATCATGGTGCGGCTCAAGGATTGCCCATTCGTGCTGAAGCATTCCATGAATCTTTATCCATACGTCAGTTGACTTGATGTGAAACAGCGGAGGACCACTTGGGTCAAACGGCAAGGCTGTTGAGCCTTTCGCCTCTCTGCGATAACTCCAAGCATCAGCTAGCTCCCCATCGTCTTCAGGGATTCGCTTCACGTAAGAGTCTTCACGCAAAGCCAGTGAGTAGATTAACTCTGCTTGTTTCGCATATTCGTAACCAAAATCAAACTCTAAAACTGCCATTGCTTCTTTGAATTTACCAAGACAACGAAGCAACTCAGCTTTAATCAGAACGCCTCTTTCATTGCGTGCAATCGTCAATCCAAGTAATGCTGATATGTTCTCCAACTCTCTTGGGCTGTATGGCTTTAATTCATCATTCCGTCTGTCATCGTTAAGTAGTTGAAATAGTGTGAATCGCAAATACGCTTCTTTCTCATCTCCCAACTGACCGGACTCCAGCACTTCCCAATATTGGTCAGCGTTTAGTTCTTGATAATGCGGCAACTCTGCAGATTTGGATGACTCTTCATTGAAAGTGCTCCCATCTAGTTGGGCGATTTCTTCCAGTTCAAACAGCCAGACAAAAGAATTGCAATGTGGACACGAAGCAGCAGCAGGCACATTCGGAAACATGGGGGCTTCCATCTTTCCATCAGTCCAAAACTTTGCCCTGCGAGTATTGCCACTGGCAATAGTGCGTTGCTGGAAGTGCCCACTACAAGAGGTGCATTTCTTAATTAAAGTCGGACCTGGAGTCATTGAATCTTCCTGTTTTGCTATGTATTAAACCTTAACATTCAACCAAAATTTATGCGAACATTGTTCGTAAACAGGAATAAAGATGATTGCATCACCGACACCGCAAAAGGTCAAAACAGTCAGGACATCCTTGGGTTACACCCAGAAAGAAGCCGCCGAAATGGTTCACGTCACCCTGAGAGCTTGGCAACTCTGGGAAGCTGGTCAAAGGCGGATGCCATCGGGTCTATGGGAGTTGTGCGTTATCAAGGCTGGACTACATCCGCTATACAAGGCAAATAGATAGTTTCTATTCTGAATAAGATTATCAACTTCTGATACCTACTACTGCTTTGCTAGCTCTGGGGACGGAGGGATAAACCGACTCCCACAAGCGGACTAGCGCAGCTCAGCGCTAACTGAAAGGTATTTGCTTTGGATGCTTCTTTCAACGTATCCAGTCAACCATGCTCATGCAAAGTTAAGGTTAAACGACCTCCCGCAAACCCGCATGAAGCCTAGGCTTCCCTTATGGACACGTCCTTAAGAAAACAGAGAAAAGAGAGAGAAAAAGGCAAAAAAACTCCACTTATTGAAGAAGTGAAATTGCCGCGTCCTTAAGGTCACCCGTCGGAAGCCCGCAAATACAGGGCTTTGGAGCAAAGAAAAAGGGCTCGGAGATTTTCCGAGCCCTTGTGTATGGTGGAGCTGGCGGGATTTGAACCCGCGTCCATAAGTCTTTTTCGTACAGTTCTACATGTGTAGTCGTCTGATTTGAGTCTCATCAAATACATCGCGCAGCGACACGCTATGTACCCAACCAGCATCCTTAGATCTCACACAACACCAAGGTGCCCGGTGTCATGCCAGCCAATATGAGTTACCTTGCAGCTAGGACTTGTGAGGTTTTAACGCCCCCTTCACCCTAACCCAGCCTATCGGCCAACTGTTGCAAGGCTCACCGGATTAAGCGGCGAGTGCGAAACGTTCGTCGTTTGCAGTTAGTTTTTTTTCTGCTGTTTAACGAGGTAACAGAACCTCGACATGCCCTGCCACGCGTCCGAACCCATGTCGAAACCAGTGCAGCCCCAAGTTTTCTATTTTAGGCCTATGCAAGCAATTTCAAGAGCTTGACGGGTGAATCTATGTGTAAATCGGCCCCCCAGCTGACAATATTTGTCTTTTCTCCCAAATAACCGTAGCTCGCAGCCACCGTACGCATGCCTGCAGCACGCCCAGCCACGATGTCACGCTCATCGTCCCCCACATACAAACACAACTCAGGAGCCAGACCCAAACGACGCGCGGCTTCAAACATGGGTTCAGGATGCGGCTTGGCATGTGGCGTGGTGTCACCACTGACAATCGTGGATGCCGTCGCGAACAAAGGCATAGCTTGAGTCAAAGGATCGGTGAACCGAGCCATTTTGTTAGTGACCACACCCCACAGCAGGTCGCGCTGGCGCAGTGACTCGATCACTTCTTGCACGCCATCGAAGACGTAGGTGCGCAGGGTCATCGCATGCTCGTAGTTGACAAAGAACTCTTCACGCATGGCATCGTAATCTGCGTGCTCTGGCGTGATGCCAAAAGCAACTTTGAGCATGCCACGGGCTCCAGCTCCGGCCATGGGTCGGTACATCTCCTCCGGCAAAGAGGGTAAGCCTCGGTCGGTGCGCATTTTGTCTGCTGCATCGCCCAAGTCTGGCGCGCTGTCAATCAACGTGCCATCCAAGTCAAACAAAACGGCTCGAATATGGGTCAGCATCAAACAGCTTTCTGAGTAGCCACCAAATAGTTCACGCTGGTGTCAGCACTCAACCAGTAACGGCGGGTCAAAGGGTTGTATTCCATGCCACGGGTGTGATGCCACTCCAAATCAACCTCACGACAGGCATGCGCCAGTTCACTCGGGCGAATGAATTTTGCGTATTCATGTGTACCTCTAGGGAGCATGTTCAACACATATTCGGCCCCTACGATGGCAAACAAAAAAGACTTGGGATTGCGATTGAGCGTTGAGAAAAACACCCAACCACCGGGTTTGACCAATTGTGCGCAAGCACGAACAATGGACGAAGGATCGGGGACGTGCTCTAACATTTCCATGCATGTCACCACATCAAAACTGGCAGGTCGCTCAGCCGCCAAAGCCTCCACGCTCACCTCTCTGTATTGAACGTTAGGCGTTTGCACTTCCAACGCATGTAACTGAGCGACTTTGAGTGACTTGGTGGCTAAATCAATACCCATGACCTGAGCGCCCGAACGTGCCATGGCGTCACTCAAGATACCGCCACCGCAGCCCACATCCAGCACTTGTTGGCCTTTGAGCGGCGCAAGTCCGTTGATCCACTCCAAACGCAAAGGATTGATTTGGTGTAGCGGACGAAATTCACTTTCTGGATCCCACCAACGGTGGGCCAGATCTGAAAACTTGGCCAATTCGGCCGGGTCAACATTGACGTGTGATGAAGTTTGCATGGCTCGATTGTCCTTTATCCAATAAAAAACCCCGCCGAAGCGGGGTTCTCGCAAAGATCAAAAAGATCAGTTAGCACGGGTGCCAACGACTTCGATCTCAACGCGACGGTTCTTGGCGCGACCTTCTTTGGTCTTGTTGTCAGCCACTGGCTGTTTTTCGCCTTTGCCTTCGGTGTAGATGCGGTTTTTCTCGATGCCTTTAGACACCAAGTAAGCCTTCACAGACTCGGCACGACGCACCGACAGTTTTTGGTTGTAAGCATCGGTACCGATCGAATCGGTATGACCCACAGCAATGATCACTTCCAAATTGATGCCTTTGACTTTGCCAACCAAGTCATCCAACTTGGCTTTGCCAGCGGGCTTGAGCACCGACTTGTCGAAGTCAAAGAATGCATCAGCAGCGTAAGTCACTTTAGATGCAGCAGGAGCTTGGGGAGCTTGGGGAGCTGGAGCTGGTGCTGGAGCAGCAGCTTTAGGGGCCACAACAGCAGGTGCAGCAGGAACGATTGCGCCGTCGCAATCTTTGGCAGCCGTTGCTGGCGTCCAGTTGGCATCGCGCCAGCACAGGCCCGTGGAGTTTTTCCACACATCGCCTGACGAATTGCGCCAGTTGTCAACAGTTTGAGCAACAGCGGCAGTTGCCAATGCAGCAGTAGCAACAAAAGCTGCCAAGTTCTTCAAGTTTTTCATGATTCACCTCTGAGGGATTTAAAAGCCGCAGACCTTGCTGCGATTCCAGGCATTCAAGGTGCAAACACCATAACGCTGTAAATATTGTGCCATATCTCCTATGCGCCGCACCCAATTCAGAGAAGTCATGCTGACGTATGCGCGGGTCTGTTGCCAGTGAGCCACAACTGACCCAAAGGAGTTATCAGCCTAAAATGTCCGGTTTCCCGCTTTACGGCCGCTTTCATGACTCAGTTTGCCAAAGAAACATTGCCCATCAGCCTAGAAGAGGAGATGCGTCGCAGTTACCTAGATTACGCCATGAGTGTGATCGTGGGGCGCGCACTGCCCGACGCGCGTGACGGCTTGAAGCCGGTGCACCGTCGTGTGTTGTTTGCGATGCACGAGCTCAACAACGACTGGAACCGTCCTTATAAAAAGTCGGCACGTATCGTCGGTGACGTGATTGGTAAATATCACCCACACGGTGACAGTGCGGTTTACGACACCATCGTTCGCATGGCACAAGACTTCTCCTTGCGCCACATGCTGGTCGATGGCCAAGGTAACTTCGGCTCAGTCGATGGAGACAACGCTGCGGCCATGCGTTACACGGAAATCCGCTTGTCCAAAATTGCCCACGAAATGTTGGCAGACATTGACAAAGAAACCGTTGACTTCGGCCCCAACTATGACGGCTCAGAAAAAGAACCTTTGGTCTTACCCAGCCGCATCCCCAACCTGTTGGTCAACGGCTCGTCTGGCATCGCGGTGGGCATGGCCACCAACATTCCGCCGCACAACTTGAACGAAGTGGTCGACGCTTGTCTGCACATGTTGCGTCACCCGCAAGCCAGCATCGATGAGTTGATGGAAATCATCCCCGCGCCTGACTTCCCCACCGCCGGCATCATTTACGGCATGAGTGGCGTGCGAGACGGCTACCGCACCGGTCGTGGCCGTGTGGTCATGCGTGCGAAGTGCCACTTCGAAGACATTGATCGTGGCCAACGCCAATCGATCATCGTCGACGAGCTGCCCTACCAAGTGAACAAAAAGACCTTGCAAGAACGCATGGCCGAGTTGGTGCACGAAAAGAAAATCGAAGACATCAGTCACATCCAAGACGAGTCCGACAAATCGGGCATGCGCTTGGTGATCGAACTCAAGCGCGGCGCCGTGCCTGAGGTGGTGCTCAACAATCTGTACAAGCAAACACAGCTCCAAGACACCTTTGGCATCAACATGGTGGCCTTGATCGATGGCCAGCCCAAGTTGTGCAACCTGAAAGATCTGATCAGCGTCTTTTTGCAGCACCGCCGCGAAGTGGTCACACGCCGCACCATCTTTACCCTGCGCAAAGCACGCGAACGCGGCCATGTGCTGGAAGGTTTGGCGGTGGCTTTGGCCAACATCGACGAATTCATCGCCATCATCCGCAACGCCCCCACCCCACCGGTAGCCAAGGCCGAGCTGATGACCCGTCCTTGGGACAGCAAGCTGGTGCGCGAAATGCTCACCCGCAGCCGCGCCGATGGTGGTGTGATCAATGCCGACGACTACCGCCCTGATGGCTTGGAAAAAGAATTCGGCATGGGCAACGACGGCTTGTACCGCCTGAGTGACACCCAAGCTCAAGAAATTTTGCAGATGCGCCTGCAACGTTTGACCGGTTTGGAACAAGACAAGATCGTCAACGAATACAAAGACGTGATGGCCGAGATCGACGACTTGCTCGACATCTTGGCCAAGCCTGAGCGTGTGTCCACCATCATTGGCGACGAGCTCAATGTGGTGAAACAAGAGTTCGGACAAACCAAACTCGGCGCACGCCGCAGTGTGATCGAGCACAACGCCCAAGACCTGGGCACCGAAGATCTGATCACCCCCACCGACATGGTGGTCACACTCAGCCACAGCGGGTACATCAAGAGCCAGCCCTTGAGCGAATACCGCGCACAAAAGCGCGGGGGGCGAGGCAAGCAAGCCACCGCCACCAAAGAAGACGACTGGATCGACCAGCTCTTCATTGCCAACACGCACGACTACATCTTGTGTTTCTCAAACCGTGGTCGCCTGTACTGGCTCAAGGTCTGGGAAGTACCCGCAGGCTCACGTGGCTCGCGCGGACGCCCCATCGTCAACATGTTCCCTCTGCAAGAGGGCGAAAAAATCAACGTCGTCTTGGCACTCACAGGAGAAGCTCGCACCTTCCCTGAAAATCAGTTCGTGTTCATGGCCACCTCCATGGGCACCGTCAAAAAGACCTCGCTCGACGAGTTCAACAACCCACGCAAGGGCGGCATCATTGCCGTGAACTTGGACGATGGTGACTTCCTGGTGGGCGCTGCCCTGACCGACGGCAAACACGATGTGATGTTGTTCAGCGATGGCGGCAAGGCCGTGCGCTTTGACGAGAACGATGTGCGCCCCTTGGGTCGCAGCGCCCGTGGCGTGCGCGGCATGATGATCGAAGACGGCCAAAGCGTGATCGCGATGCTGGTGTCTGAACAAGAAGACCCCAACGCGCCCGCCGATGCGGTACGCGCCAGTGTGCTGACCGCCACCGAGAACGGCTACGGCAAACGCACCAGCATCACCGAGTACACGCGTCATGGACGTGGCACCAAAGGCATGATTGCCATCCAGCAATCAGAGCGCAACGGCAAAGTGGTGGCTGCCACACTGGTCCAAGCCGACGACGAAATCATGCTCATCACCGACACCGGCGTGTTGGTGCGCACGCGCGTGTCTGAAATCCGCGAACTCGGTCGTGCCACCCAAGGCGTGACCTTGATCGGTTTGGATGCTGGCGCCAAGCTCAGCGGCTTGCAACGCATCGTTGAAAACGATGCCAACGCGAACGACAGCGAAGGCACCGAAGACGGCCAAGCAGGCGACACCAGCACGCCCAACGAAGCTTGAGGCACACGGCATGAGCACGCGCCCCTATAACTTTTCTGCTGGCCCAGCGGCCATGCCGCTGGAGGTGCTGCAACAAGCCGCCTCAGAAATGACCGACTGGCACGGCAGTGGCATGGGCGTGATGGAAATGAGCCATCGCGGCAAAGAATTCATTGCTATTTACGAACAAGCCGAAGCCGACTTGCGTGAGCTGCTGGCCATTCCGGTCAACTTCAAGGTCTTGTTCATGCAAGGCGGGGGCATTGCTGAAAATGCCATCGTGCCCCTCAACCTGTCACGCGGTGAACAGGTTGACTTGGTGGTCACCGGCAGCTGGAGCGAGAAGTCATTCAAAGAAGCAGCCAAGTACTGCACGCCGCATTTGGCAGCATCTGGTGCCGACAGCCACTTCACCACCCTGCCTGCACCGGCTCAGTGGCAACTCAGCGCGAATGCACGCTATGTCCATGTGTGCACCAACGAAACCATTCATGGGGTGGAGTTCCATACCTTGCCCGACCTGCAAGCCTTGGGCTCCAACGCACCACTGGTGATTGACTTTTCATCCCACGTGCTGTCGCGCTCGGTCGATTGGTCCAAAGTGGGCCTGGCCTTTGGCGGCGCCCAAAAGAACATTGGCCCTGCCGGTGTGACATTGGTGGTGGTGCGTGAAGACTTGTTGGGCCACGCGCTCAAGGTGTGTCCTAGCGCGTTCAACTACAAAACTGTGGCCGACAACGGCTCGATGTACAACACCCCGCCGACCTACAGCATCTACATGGCGGGTTTGACCTTTCAATGGCTCAAACGCCAAGGCGGCGTGGCGGCAATGGAACAACGCAACATCGCCAAAGCCCAACTGCTGTACGACTTTTTGGACAGCTCCAGCTTCTACAGCAACCACGTGGCCGCTGACTGCCGCTCACGCATGAACGTGCCCTTCTTCTTGGCCGACGCCGCGCGCAACGACGCTTTCTTGGCAGGCGCCAAAGCGGCTGGACTGCTCCAGCTCAAAGGCCACAAGTCGGTGGGCGGCATGCGCGCGAGCATCTACAACGCCATGCCCATCGAAGGCGTACAAGCCTTGGTGGACTACATGCGTGCGTTTGAACAAACTCAGGCTTGACGCCTTTTGAGCACCATGAGCCAAACACCTATTCAGTCTGACGCCTTGGGCGAGCTGCGCGTGCAAATCGACGCGCTGGACAAACAACTGCTGAGCCTGCTCAACCAACGCGCCCATGTGGCCGAACAAGTTGGTGAAATCAAACGCGCCGAAGGTTCACCGTTCTTTCGTCCAGACCGCGTAGCTCAAGTGATCGACAAAATCACCCAAGCCAACCCAGGCCCGCTGAAGAACCAACATGTCGCGGCGATCTGGCGCGAAATCATGTCGGCGTGTCTGGCCCTTGAAGCCCCGCAACGCGTGGCCGTGTTGGGCCCACAAGGCACCTTCTGCGAGCAAGCCGCCATTGAGTTCTTTGGCAGCGCCGCCAACCTGATTTACTGCGCCAACTTTGACGAGGTGTTCCACGCCACAGCGGCGGGCACCGCCCAATACGGTGTAGTCGGGATGGAAAACTCCACCGAAGGTGTGGTGGCACGCTCGCTCGATTTGTTCTTGCGTTCCCCCGTGCATGTGGTGGGCGAAGTCAGCCTCTTGGTGCGTCATAACCTGTTGCGTCAAATCAATTCTCTCGACGGCATTGAGGTGGTCATGGCACACCCTCAAGCCCTGGCGCAGTGCCAGGTCTGGCTGAGCCAACACCTGCCCAACGCAGAACGACGTGCAGTCTCCAGCAATGCCGAAGGCGCACGGCTGGCCGCGACCAACCCCGCCTGGGCGGGCTTGGCCAGTGAACGTGCCGCGGGTCAGTTTGGCCTGCACATCGTGCACCACGCCATCCAAGACGAGGCCTACAACCGCACCCGCTTTGCCATCATCACCCTGCCGCAAACCTTGGCCACGCCTCCAGCGTCAGGCAAAGACTGCACCAGCTTGGTGGTGTCGGTGCCCAACCGCCCAGGTGCCGTGCACGACCTGTTGGTGCCACTCAAAAACAACGGCGTGTCCATGACGCGCTTTGAGTCGCGCCCGGCCAAATCGGGCCAGTGGGAGTACTACTTCTACATCGACATCCAAGGCCATATCTCTCAGCCCCATGTGGCCGCCGCCTTGCAAGAATTGCAAGGCCTGTGCGCCTTCTACAAAGTTTTGGGCTCTTACCCCGTCAGCGAATGAGTTCGCCGACATTTCAACGCCTGGCACTCATCGGCTGCGGCTTGATGGGCGGCTCCTTTGCCCTGGCCTTGCGTGAAGCAGGTATGGTCCAGACCATCGCAGGCTTTAGCTCGTCGGACGCCACCCGCCAGCGTGCGGTAGCGCTCAAGGTCATCGACCAAGCCTGCACCAGCGTGGCCCAAGCCGTGCAAGGCGCCGACCTGGTGTTGCTGGCTGTGCCCGTAGGAGCCATGCAGACCAGCTTTGAAGCCATGCGTGATGCACTGGCCCCCAACGCCTTGCTGATGGACGTGGGCTCCACCAAATGCGACGTGATCGCCGCAGCTCAAGCAGGCTTGGGCGAACGCCTGGCTTGCTTTGTCCCCGCCCATCCGATTGCAGGCAAAGAAGTCGCGGGCATTGAGCACGCCGAAGCGGCCCTGTACCAAAACCACCGCACCATCCTCACGCCGCTGCCCAAGACGGGCTTAGCGCGCTTGCAAGCCGCACACGACGTCTGGGCCGCCATTGGCAGCCACGTCAGCACCATGACACCCGAGGCCCACGACGCCACCTTTGCCGCCGTCAGCCATTTGCCCCACATGTTGGCCTTTGCAGCGGTGAATGCCCTCACCTCGCAGCCTCAGGGGGCAGCGTTCTTGGACATGGCGGGCCCAGGTTTTCGAGATTTTTCACGCATCGCAGCCAGCGATGCGGCCGTATGGCGCGACATTCTGAGCGCCAACCGTGCAGAAGTGCTCACCCAAGCAGCGCACTTTCGCGCCGCACTCGACCAGTTCGAAGCTGCGCTGAAAAGTGGCAACACACACGCTTTGCAACAACTCATCCAACAAGCCAGCGAGGTACGCGCTGGCTGGCAACTGCAAGCCCACACCTCGTGCAACACGACCTCTGAGTCCTAAACTTCAGGTCTTACCTTTTTTCGCCATGTTCTCCACGGCCTTTCTCGACTTGCCACCCTTGCAGGGTGCCTCCGGCACCGTGACTTTGCCGGGCTCCAAAAGCATCTCCAACCGCGTGCTGTTGCTCTCGGCCCTGTGCCAAGGCACCACCGTGGTCCACGACCTGCTCGACTCGGACGACACCCGCGTCATGCTCGACGCACTGCGGCAACTCCAATGTGGCGTCGACGTGCAAGGCAGCACCGTCACCATCACCGGCTTAGGTGGTCAACTGGCACACCACGAACCCGTCGCGTTCTTCATGGGCAATGCAGGCACCGCCATGCGTCCACTCACCGCCGCCTTGGCCGTGCTGGGGGGCGACTTCTCGCTCTCCGGCGTGGCACGCATGCACGAGCGCCCCATTGGCGACTTGGTTGATGCGCTGCGCTTGCTCGGGTGCCAGATTGACTACCTGGGCCAAGAAGGTTTTCCTCCGCTGCACATTGGGCAACCCACACTGCAACTCGATGCGCCCATCCAAGTGCGCGGCGATGTGTCCAGCCAGTTCTTGACCGCTTTGTTAATGGCCCTGCCCTTGGCGGCGCAACACAAACCCATCGTCATCGAGGTGGTGGGCGAGCTGATCAGCAAGCCCTACATCGACATCACGCTCAACTTGTTGACACGCTACGGCATCGCCGTTGAGCGCGTAGGCTGGCAACGCTTCACCATTCCTGCGGGCAGTCGCTACCAGTCGCCGGGCAGCATCCACGTCGAGGCCGATGCGTCGTCGGCCAGTTACTTCATTGCACTCGGCGCCATCGCCAGCGGAGAAGGCATTCGCATCCAGGGCGTGGGGGCCGACTCGATTCAGGGCGACATCCGCTTCATCGACGCTGCCACCCAGATGGGCGCGCACATCACCAGCGGCCCCAACTGGCTGCAGGTGCAACGTGGCACCTGGCCACTGCACGGCATTGAACTGGACTGCAATCACATTCCCGATGCCGCCATGACCCTGGCCGTCATGGCGCTCTTCGCCGACAGCCCCACCACCCTGCGCAACATCGCCAGCTGGCGTGTCAAAGAAACCGACCGCATTGCCGCGATGGCCACCGAATGCCGCAAACTCGGCGCCACGGTGGAAGAAGGGGATGACTGGCTGCGCATCCACCCGCTGCCCAACGGCCCATCCGCCAACACATCGGCACAGGGGCACTGGCAGCGCGCCAGCATCCACACCTACGACGACCACCGGGTGGCCATGTGCTTCTCGCTCGCCGCCTTCAATGCCAAGCAACTGCCCGTGCGCATCGAAGACCCCAAGTGCGTCGCCAAAACTTTTCCCGACTACTTTGAAACCCTGTTCTCGGTGGCGCACGCCAACACCACGCACATCCCCGTGATTTGCATTGACGGCCCCACCGCCTCAGGCAAAGGCACGCTGGCCAGCCGCGTGGCACAGGCCTTGGGCTACCACTACCTCGACTCGGGCGCCCTCTACCGCGTCACCGCCTACGCAGCGCTGCAAGCAGGCTTGGTGCTCGACACAGCCCACGAGCCGGCCATTGCCGACTTGGCCCGCAGCCTGCCCGTGCGCTTTGAAGGCGACACCGTCTGGCTCGGCGACCAGGATGTGAGCGAGGCCATTCGCACCGAAGAAGCGGGCATGAATGCCTCCAAGGTGTCTGTCCTGCCTGCGGTGCGCACCGCCTTGGTGGCACTGCAACACAGCTTCCAACGCTTGCCCGGCTTGCTCGCCGACGGTCGCGACATGGGCACCGTGATCTTCCCGCAAGCCCCGTTGAAGGTGTTTTTGACTGCCAGTGCCGCACAGCGTGCCGAGCGCCGTCATAAGCAATTGATTTCAAAGGGTTTTTCGACTACACTTGACAGTCTTCGTGCCGATTTGGAGGCTCGTGACGCCCGCGATTCATCGCGCAGCGTGGCGCCCTTGAAACCAGCACAAGATGCTTTGCAACTCGACAACTCCGCGTTGTCCATCGAGGCTTCGGTGGATCAGGTGTTGACGTGGTGGAAAGCCAAGCAGCCTTTCTAGGCTGCACCCTGGCCCACTCGGCTCCTCTCGCGCGGCACATGCGCACTGGCTTGAGTGGATCGACAACTTAACCCGTGGCTCACGCCACAACCCACCGCTAACCGCAGGCCCATGTGGCGCAGCAATGGTGCTGCCCTCTTTCCCGTGGTTAGACACAAGGAACTACATGTCTGAATCTTTTGCCGCCCTGTTTGAAGAATCCCTGAAGCGCTCCGAAATGCGCACAGGTGAAGTGATCACTGCTGAAGTGGTCCGCATCGAGCACAACCACGTGGTTGTGAACGCTGGCCTCAAGTCTGAAGCCTACGTGCCAATCGAAGAATTCAAAAACGACAAGGGCGAACTCGAAGTCCAAGCTGGCGACTTCGTGTCTGTGGCCATTGGTAGCGTTGAAAACGGCTACGGCGACACCATCCTCAGCCGCGACACCGCCAAGCGTTTGGCATCGTGGATGAGCTTGGAAAAAGCACTGGAATCTGGCGAATTTGTCACTGGTACCACCAGCGGCAAAGTCAAGGGCGGCCTGACCGTGTTGGTCAACGGCATCCGCGCCTTCTTGCCAGGCTCACTGATCGACACCCGTCCGATCAAAGACTTGTCTCCCTACGAGAACAAGACCATGGAATTCAAGGTCATCAAGCTCGACCGCAAGCGCAACAACGTCGTGCTGTCACGCCGCGCTGTGGTGGAAGCTTCGATGGGCGAAGAGCGCGCCAAGCTGATGGAAACCCTCAAAGAAGGCTCCATCGTGCACGGTGTGGTCAAGAACATCACCGAATACGGTGCGTTTGTGGACTTGGGCGGCATCGACGGCCTGTTGCACATCACCGACATGGCATGGCGTCGTGTCCGTCACCCCTCTGAAGTGGTCACGGCCGGTCAAGAAATCACTGCCAAGATCCTCAAGTTCGACACCGAGAAAAACCGCGTGTCTTTGGGCCTCAAGCAAATGGGCGACGATCCTTGGATGGGCGTCAACCGCCGCTACCCACAAAGCACCCGTTTGTTCGGCAAGATCACCAACATCGCCGACTACGGCGCATTTGTGGAACTCGAACCCGGCATCGAAGGCTTGGTGCACGTGTCTGAAATGGACTGGACCAACAAGAACGTGGCACCTTCCAAGATCGTGTCTTTGGGTGACGAAGTCGAAGTCATGGTCCTCGAGATCGACGAAGACAAGCGCCGCATCAGCCTCGGTATGAAGCAGTGCAAAGCCAACCCTTGGCAAGAGTTCGCGCTCAACACCAAGCGTGGCGACCGCGTCAAAGGCCCCATCAAGTCGATCACCGACTTCGGCGTGTTCGTGGGCTTGGCTGCCGGCATCGACGGCTTGGTGCACCTGTCTGACCTGTCTTGGAACGAAACCGGCGAAAACGCCGTGCGCGAATACAAGAAGGGTCAAGAAGTCGAGGCCTTGGTCTTGGCTGTGGACGTGGACCGCGAGCGCATCAGCTTGGGCATCAAACAACTCGACTCTGACCCCTTCACCACCTTTGTGTCGGTCAACGACAAAGGCCAAACCGTCACAGGCAAGGTCAAGACCGTGGATGCCAAGGGCGCTGAGATCGACCTGGGCGAAGACATCATCGGCTACTTGCGCGTCAGCGAAATTTCGCGTGACCGCGTGGAAGACGCGCGCAGCGTGCTCAAAGAAGGCGACGAAGTCACAGCCGTGGTGGTGAACGTGGATCGCAAGACCCGCAACATCCAGTTGTCGATCAAAGCCAAAGACGCTGTGGACCAACAAGAAGCCATGGCTTCCTTGTCGCAACAGTCGGCCCGTGAGAACGCTGGCACCACCAGCTTGGGCGCTTTGTTGCGTGCCAAGCTTGACAACAACAACTGATGACCCGTTCCGACTTGGTCGAAGAACTGGCCGCTCGGTTTGGCCAGCTCACGCACCGCGACGCCGAATTCGCAGTCAAGACTTTGCTTGACGCGATGAGCGACGCCCTGGTGCGCGGGCACCGCATCGAGCTGCGCGGCTTTGGCAGCTTTTCCATCAACCGTCGCCCTCCCCGCATGGGACGCAACCCGCGTTCCGGCGAGAGTGTGGCGATTCCGGAAAAGCGCGTCCCTCACTTCAAGCCGGGCAAAGCCCTGCGCGAAGCGGTGGACGCTCGCACGCAAGAACTGCTGGCCAAGTCAGAACTCAAAAGTTAACCAGAGGCGGGGCTAAAATTCTCCTCGTCACAGAGGAGTCGCCTTGAAAAACCTCATGTGGCTGCTTCAGTTAGCACTGAAAGCAGCCATTTTTTTTACCCTGTTCGCTTTTGCACTCAACAACCAGCACGACGCCGTGGTCCATTTCTTTTTTGGCACGACGTGGCAAGCGCCTTTGGTGCTGGTGGTCTTGAGTGCCTTTGTCGTGGGCGTGGCCGTGGGCGTGCTCGGCATGGTGCCGCGATGGTGGCGTCACCGTCGCTTGGCCAAGCAAGCGCCAGCCGGCGCCAACACCACACAGACAGACCCCACCCATGGAATTTGATTTCACCTGGATTTTCATTGGCCTGCCCATTGCCTTTGGTTTGGGTTGGTTGGCCTCACGCATGGACTTGCGCCAGCTGCGACTGGAAAACCGACAAACCCCCAAGGCCTATTTCAAGGGCTTGAACCACTTGCTCAACGAGCAGCAAGACCAGGCCATCGATGCCTTCATCGAAGCCGTTCAGCACGACCCCGACACCTCGGAGCTGCACTTTGCACTCGGCAATTTGTTTCGCCGCCGCGGCGAATACGAGCGTGCGGTGCGGGTACACCAGCATCTGCTGTCGCGCGGCGACCTGAGCCAAAACGACCGTGACCGTGCCCAACACGCACTTGCCCTCGACTACCTCAAGGCAGGTCTGTTAGACCGCGCCGAAGACGCGCTGCACAAACTCGAAGGTACGGTGCATGCCCCCCAAGCCCACTTGGCGCTGTTGAGCATTTATGAGCGTTCACGCGACTGGGCCAAGGCCTCGGTCATCGCCCAAAAGCTCAGCGACAGCGGACAAGGCAGCTTCCAAGGACGCTTGGCCCATTACCTGTGCGAGCAAGCAGCCAGCCTGGACCTGGCACAGCATGGCGACGACGTG
Source organism: Limnohabitans sp. JirII-31 (assembly GCF_002778315.1). Lineage (GTDB taxonomy): Bacteria > Pseudomonadota > Gammaproteobacteria > Burkholderiales > Burkholderiaceae_C > Limnohabitans. The sequence continues at coordinate 109,178 of NZ_NESA01000007.1, forward strand.
CTGGCCTTGCTCGAGCGCGCCATCGCCGTGGCCCCCCAATCAGCACGCGCACGCATGGCCCTGGCCCAAGCCTTGGCCGATAGCCAGCGCCCGCAAGACGCCTACGCCACCCTCGAAGCCTTGGCCCAACACGTGCCCTCAGCTTGGCCTTTGTTGGCGCCTAAGCTCGCCGCCTTGGCACACACCTTGGGTTGCATCGACCAGGCGCTGGCCCTGCTCGAAGCCAGCTATGCCCAAACTGCCTCGCTCGATGTGCTCAACGCCATCGTGAGCCTGCGTGCCGCACAAGGCGATGCCCACACCAACGCCCGTTACGCCCAACACCTGGAACGTGAGCCCTCATTGGTAGCCGCGACGCAATGGATTGCGCACGAGAAGTTCGAACATGACCAATTTCACCCGCAGGTACAACGTGCCTTGGAGCGTGCGGCCAAGCCGCTGCAACGCTACCGCTGCGCCGCCTGTGGTTTTGAAGCCAGCCAACATTTTTGGCAATGCCCCGGCTGCCAAGCCTGGGACAGCTACCCCGCTAGGCGGGTGGAGGAACTATGACCGTGAGCCGTGAACAACTCACCCAAGCCCAGGTGCTGGTGGTGGGCGACGTGATGCTAGACCGCTATTGGTATGGCGCGGTGGAGCGCATCAGCCCTGAAGCCCCGGTGCCCGTGGTGCGCGTCACCCGTGAAGAAAACCGCCTGGGCGGTTGCGCTAACGTGGCTTACAACGTGGTCAGCCTGGGCGCGCATGCCAGCTTGCTGTCGGTGGTGGGCGACGATGACGCCAGCCACTTGCTGGAAGATCTGGTGGCCAAGACTGGCATTGCCCCTCATCTCGGGCGCGACGCCCAACTCCAAACCACCGTCAAGCTGCGCATCATTGGTCGCCAGCAACAGTTGCTGCGGGTGGACTTTGAAAACACACCACAGACCGAAGTACTGGCATCACAGTCGGCTCTGTTTGCCAAGCTGCTACCCGCGCATGCCGTGGTGTTGTTCTCTGATTACGGCAAAGGCGGCTTGGCCCACGTGAGCCAGATGATTGCCGCCGCCCGCGCAGCAGGCAAAACCGTGTTGATTGACCCCAAAGGCAGCGACTACTCGCGCTACGCCGGGGCCAGCTGCATCACCCCCAACCGCGCAGAACTGCAACAAGTCATTGGCGAATGGACCAGCGAAGACGACTTGCGCCACAAAGCCCACGCACTGCGAGAGGAGTTGCAACTCGACGCCTTGCTTCTGACCCGCAGCGAAGAAGGCATGACCTTGTTTGACGCCCAAGGCGAGCTGCATGTGTCGGCACAAGCACGCGAAGTGTTTGACGTCACCGGTGCAGGAGATACGGTGATTGCCACGCTCGCTGCCCTGGTGGCCAGCGGCCTGAACTTGCGCGAGGCCATGCCCCTGGCCAACCGCGCCGGTGGCATTGTGGTGGGCAAGTTTGGCACAGCCACGGTCAGCTTTGAGGAATTGTTCGCGTGAATTTTTTGACCACACACACTGGCGCGATGCGCGTAAAGGAAGCCTCATGAAAATCGTCGTCACCGGCGCCGCAGGTTTTATTGGCAGCAACATCATCCGGGGCTTGAATGCCCGCGGCATCGACAACATCATCGCGGTCGATGACCTGACCGAGGGCGACAAATTCCGCAACCTGGCGGACCTGAAAATTGCCGACTACCTCGACAAAGACGTGTTCTACGAACTGTTTGCCGAAGGTGCGTTTGGCAAGGTCGAAGCCGTGTTCCACGAGGGCGCTTGCAGCGACACCATGGAGAGCGACGGCAAGTACATGATGGACAACAACTACACCTTGTCGTGTGGCTTGTTCAACAGTTGCCAGCAGGCGGGCACACGCCTGATTTACGCCTCATCCGCCGCCACCTACGGTGGTAGCGACACCTTCCGCGAAACGCCCGAATTTGAGCGCCCGCTCAACGTCTACGGCTACTCCAAGTTGCTGTTTGACCAGCGCATGCGCCGCGAGTGTGGTGACAACTTCAAAAAGTTCAAACGCCAGGTGGTGGGCTTTCGCTACTTCAACGTCTACGGCCCGCGCGAACAACACAAGGGCCGCATGGCCAGTGTGGCGTTTCACCAATTCAACCAGTTCAACACCGAAGGTCGGGTGAAATTGTTTGGTGAGTACGGCGGTTACGCCAGCGGCGGGCAAATGCGTGACTTTGTGTTCATCGACGACGTGGTGGCCGTGAACCTGTGGTTCCTCGACCACCCCGACCAATCGGGCATCTTCAACCTCGGCACGGGCCGGGCACAACCCTTCAACGACGTGGCGCTGTCGGTGGTCAACGCCTTGCGCACAGCCAAAGGCGACAGCGCGCTTGACTTGGCAGGCGCAGCCCAAGCGGGCTTGATCGAGTACGTGCCCTTCCCCGATGCACTGCGTGGCAAATACCAGTGCTACACCCAGGCCGACTTGACCGCTTTGCGCGCCAGCGGCTGCGACCACGCCTTTGCCGATGTGCAAAGCGGCGTGACACAGTACATGGCCACGCTAAGCCAGGCCACTTGATCGACTCGGGGCTGGGTCACACGTGCGGATGAAGGCTTACTCGGCCAGCGTCAGGTGACCCACAGCCCCCCACGCCAAGACCACATGCAGACACGTTTTCAAGCGGACCTTGCTGCCTTTGCTGCCTTTGCTCTTTTTGCAGCACTTGGCAGGCGCGCGGCCTTGGGCCTGTGCGCCCTGCTGCTATGCGCCACCTGCCACGCGCTCGAAATCAACCAGGCCAACGTCGCCGAACTCGACAGCCTGCGCGGCATGGGCCCGGCGCTCAGCGCCAAGGTGCTCCAAGCACGCGCGCAAAAGCCATTTGAATCGTGGCGCGATGTGATGAAGCGGGTCTCAGGTTTTGGCCCAGTCAAAGCCCAACAGTTCTCAGACCAAGGGCTCACGGTGAACGGCCAAGCCTTGAAGCCTTGAGGCAGCCCTCGAAGCGCCTTGCAGAAAACTGCATTGACAAGGCATAAAACCGAATTAAACATTGAAATTTCAACGTCACACGTTAAAATTTCAATGATGATAGATCGACAAGCCCTCTCTACCCTGTCTGACCGCCTGCACGAATCCCCGGCGGTGGTGCTGCTCGGCCCGCGTCAAGTGGGCAAAACCACCTTGGCGCTCGCGCTGGCCGACACCTGGCCCAAAGGCGCCACCTACCTGGATCTGGAGCGCCCAGCGGACCGTTCGCGGCTGGAAGATGCCGATGCCTTTTTGCGTACCCAGGGTGACAAGCTGGTGATCTTGGATGAGATCCATCGCATGCCCGGCTTGTTTGAAGTCTTGCGCGGCATCATCGACGAGCGCCGTCGCGGCGGTCAACGGTTTGGGCACTTTTTGCTGTTGGGCTCGGCGTCGCTGGATTTGATGCAACAAAGCAGCGAAACCTTGGCGGGACGTGTGGCGTATCTGGAAATCGGCCCGATTCACGCGCTGGAGTGGTCGGCCAACGATCTGGATACCCTGTGGCTGCGCGGCGGTTTCCCCGACAGCTTGTTGGCTGCCAACGACGCGGCCAGCCTGCGCTGGCGCGAGGACTTCGTGCGCAGCTACCTGCAACGCGATGTTCCCCTGTTTGCCCCGCGCCTGCCCGCCGAGACAGTGGGTCGCCTATGGACCATGTTGGCCCACCAGCAAGGCGCGCTATTGCAACAAAGCCGTTTGGCCAGTGGGCTGGGCGTGAGCAGCCCAGCAGTAGACCGCTACATCGACTTGCTGGTCGACCTGCAACTGGTGCGACGTCTGCGCCCCTGGAGCGGCAACGTCGGCAAACGCTTGGTCAAAGCACCCAAAATTTATGTACGCGACAGCGGCTTGGTGCATGCACTGCTGGGCTTGGGCAGTTTGCACGACCTGAGCGGGCACCCCGTGTGCGGCCTGAGCTTTGAGGGCTTTTGCATCGACAACCTGATGGCCGCTGCCAGCCCCAACTGCACCCCCTACACCTACCGCACCCACGCAGGCGCCGAAATCGATTTGTTGATTGAACGTGGCGGTCAGCCTTGGATGGCCATTGAAATCAAGCGCTCCACGGCCCCCACCTTGAGCAAGGGCTTTGACATCGCCTGCGCAGACTTGCACATCGAGCAGCGCTACGTGGTCTACCCCGGCACAGAGCGCTTTGCGATGCGTCATGGCGCGCAAGCCATTGGGTTGGTGGCGTTGATGCACATGCTGCGCAGTGGCTGAGGCGGGGTGCTGCGGTCCTAAGCCCCTAGCCACTCAAGCTCTTACCCCTCAGCCCCGTAGCCCCCGCCCCCTGGCGTGTGAATTTCAAACACATCGCCCACCGCCATCTCAGCTTGGGCAATGTGGCCCAAGTCCTCCACCCGTCCATCAGAGCGCACCACGCGGTTGATGCCCACCGCACCGGCGTGCCCGCCTGCGGCGCCAAACGCGGGATGGATGCGACCGTTCGACAACACGCTGGCCGTCATGGGTTCTAAGAACGCAATGCGCCGCACCCCACCATCGCCCCCACGCCAACGTCCAGCGCCGCCAGAGCCTTCCCGAATCGCGTAACTCAGCAAGCGCACGGGGAAACGGAATTCCAAAATTTCAGGATCGGTCAAACGCGAGTTGGTCATGTGGGTTTGCACCACGCTCGTGCCGTCAAAGCCGCCTGCGGCCTGGCCTGCATCGTCCGTCTCCAGACCGGCACCGCTGCCACCGGAGATGGTTTCGTAGTACTGGTACTGCGCGTTGCCAAAGGTGAAGTTGTTCATGGTGGGCTGACTGCCCGCCATCATCCCAAGCGCGCCAAACAAGGCGTTGGTGATGCAGGTGGAGGTTTCCACATTGCCTGCCACCACCGAAGCCGGTGGGTTGGGGTTGAGCATGGAGCCGGCTGGAATGGTCACACGAAGCGGCTTCAAGCACCCCGCATTGAGCGGAATGTCGTCGTCCACCAAGCTGCGAAACACATACAACACAGCGGCCATGCACACCGCCGTGGGCGCGTTGAAGTTGTTAGGCTGCTGGGCCGAGGTACCCGTGAAATCAATCTCTGCCGTGCGCTCGGCCCCGTTGACGCGAATCGCCACCTGAATGTGCGCACCGTTGTCCAGCGGCAGCGTGAATTGCCCGTCTTTCAAGCGCGTGATCACGCGGCGCACCGCCTCTTCGGCGTTGTCTTGCACATGGCCCATGTAGGCTTGCACCACGTCCAGGCCAAACTGCGCCACCATCTTGCGCAGCTCTTGCACGCCTTTTTCATTGGCGGCAATTTGGGCCTTCAGGTCAGCCATGTTTTGCGCCGGGTTGCGGCTGGGGTAGTCGCCGCTTTGCAGCAGGCGCAGCATCTCAGCTTCACGCAGCACACCGCGCTCGACCAGCAACACATTGTTGAGCTGCACGCCCTCTTCTTCAATGCGGGTGGAGAACGGTGGCATGGAGCCCGGCGTGGTGCCGCCAATGTCGGCATGGTGGCCCCGTGAACCCACATAAAAACTCGGCTGCACCGCATCGTCCAGATACACCGGAGTGATGACGGTGATGTCGGGCAAGTGGGTGCCGCCGTGGTAGGGGTCGTTGAGCACATACACATGCCCCGGCTGCATGGTGGCAGCGTTCTCACGGATCACGGTTTTGATGCTCTCGCCCATCGACCCCAGGTGCACAGGCATGTGCGGTGCGTTGGCAATCAGATGGCCATGGGCGTCGAACAAGGCGCACGAAAAGTCGAGCCGCTCTTTGATGTTCACCGAGTGCGCGGTGTTTTGCAGTTGCAAACCCATTTGCTCGGCAATATTCATGAACAGGTTGTTGAACACCTCCAGCAGCACCGGGTCCACCTGTGTGCCTGCGGCGTAGCGCACATTGCGCGCCACGTGCCGCGTCAACACCAAGTGGTCCAGCGCACTCAGGCGCGCTTGCCAACCTGGCTCCAGCACGGTGGTGGCATTTTTCTCGGCCACGATGGCTGGTCCCACCACCACGTCACCCGCCTGCAAGTCCTCGCGCACCACCAAGGCCGCGTCGTGCCAGGCCCCGTCGGCATACATGCGCACCGTGTCGCGACGCGGCACCTCACGCACCGGATGCACCACATGGCGCTGTTCGCTGGGGGCGTCCCCCGCCAGCAGCACCTCCACCGACACGGCCTCCACCACCAAGGCTTTGCCCGTCATCAAGAATGCAAAGCGCTGGCGGTAAGCAGCTTCAAACGCGGCCACGATGTCGGGCAATTCGCCCATGGGCACACGCAAGGCCGAGTCACTGCCTTGGTAGCGCACATGCACGCTGCGTCGCGCCGACACCGCGCCTGGGGCACTTTGCTGCTGCAACAGTTCCGCTTGCGCAGCTTGCTCCAGCGTGGCCAAGGTCTGTGCGAGGCTGGCCATGTTGGCCGGCACCAAGGGCAGCTCGATGGCTTGCTCACGGATCACGTTTTGATCGGCCAGCCCCATGCCATAGGCCGACAACACACCGGCCAAGGGATGCACCAACACACGGGTCATGCCCAAGGCGTCGGCCACCAGGCAGGCGTGTTGCCCACCCGCACCGCCAAAGCACTGCAAGGTGTAACGCGTCACGTCATAGCCGCGTGCCACCGAAATTTTCTTGATGGCATTGGCCATTTGTTGCACCGCAATGTGCACAAAGCCTTCGGCCAGGGCTTCGGGCGTGCGTTGCAGGCCACGCGCCATGGCCTCGAATTGCTGCGCCACCACGGCATGGTTGAGTGGCTCGTTGGCCTGGGGGCCAAACACTTTCGGAAAGTACGCGGGTTGCACCTTGCCCAGCATCACATTGGCGTCGGTCACGGTGAGCGGGCCACCGCGTCGGTAACTGGCTGGCCCCGGGTTGGCGCCTGCGCTTTGTGGCCCCACGCGCAAGCGAGCACCATCAAAGCTCAAAATCGACCCGCCGCCTGCGGCCACGGTGTGGATGCTCATCATGGGTGCGCGCATGCGCACCCCCGCCACCTGGGTTTCAAACTCGCGTTCAAACTCACCGGCGTAGTGGGACACATCGGTTGAGGTGCCGCCCATGTCAAAGCCAATCACCTTCACGCCATCGCCCGGTGCCTCGTGCGCATGGGCCAGTTCGGCCGTGCGGGCCATGCCCACAATGCCGCCCGCTGGGCCCGACAAAATCGCGTCTTTGCCCTGAAACACATGGGCGTCGGTCAAGCCCCCTGAGGACTGCATGAAAAACAGCTTCACGCCCGGCATCTCGGCGGCCACTTGGTCCACATAGCGGCGCAAGATGGGCGACAAATACGCATCCACCACCGTGGTGTCGCCCCGGCTGACGAACTTCATCATCGGGCTGGTACCGTGCGAAGTGCTCACCTGGGTGAAGCCCACCTCACGCGCCAGTTGGGCCGCTGCTTGTTCGTGTGCGGTGTAGCGGTACCCGTGCATGAACACCACCGCCACGCTGCGCAGGCCGCGCGCGAACGCAGCTTGCAGAGCAGCACGCAAATGCGCTTCGTCCAAGGCTTGCACCACGTCACCGTGGGCGCCCACGCGTTCATGCGCCTCAATGACCTCTTGGTACAACAACTCGGGCAACACAATGTGGCGGTCAAACAACCGTGGGCGGTTTTGGTAGGCAATGCGCAAGGCATCTCTGAAGCCTTGGGTGGTCACCAACAACGTGGGCTCGCCTTTGCGCTCCAGCAGCGCATTGGTGGCCACGGTGGTGCCCATCTTCACGCACGCCACCTGGTCTGCCGAGATGACTTGACTGGGCTGCAAGCCCAGCAAGTGGCGAATGCCCGCCACGGCGGCGTCGCGGTATTGCTCGGGGTTTTCAGACAGCAGCTTGTGGGTCACCAGGCTGCCATCGGGCCGCTTGGCCACGATGTCGGTGAAGGTGCCGCCGCGGTCAATCCAAAATTGCCAGCGGGGATCAGGGGTTGCCAATGAGGTCATACACAGTCTCAACAATTAAAGCGATGCGGCAGCACGTGCCGCTTGGTCGTACATACCCGACAAGACGCGCAGCAGACGCGCCAGGTCACCAATGTCTTTGTTCAAGGCTGGGTCGGCTTTGAGCACTTGGATCAAACAGTTTTCTCGGATCTCGCGGTAACGCTGCACAAAGCCTTGGCCCTCGGGCGTGGCGGCGTAGGTCACTTCCTTGCCCTTCTTTTGCGCAGCCACCACACCCAAGCCCAGCAACTTCTTGAGTGCGTAGTTGATGAGGTGGGTGTCTTCCACATTCATGATGAAACAAATGTCGGCCAAACGTTTGTCGCGTGCGCGGTGGGTCACGTGGTGCAACACCAGCACATCCAAGGGCGTGAGGTCTTTCAAGCCAGCCGCGCTCATGCAGTGCACGATCCAGCGCTCAAAGGCATTGCCTGAAACGATGAGGCCAAATTCGAACTCGCTCAACTCGGCACTTTGAGGCGACACCAAATGGGCCGACGACACGATGTGCGACTTATGGGCAGCAGGTGGGGTGGGTTTTTTAGCCATGCGTGATTGTAGAAATTTAAACAACAAATTACCGACAATTTGTCAACAATACGGGAAATCACTGAGGTAAGCTCCAGCACAACACTGGCTATAGTCAAGCCATGCCGCCCTGGTGGGTCCCCTTTTCAATGTGGAGTTTTCATGCAACGTCGAAGCTTTCCAATCACCGCTCTCGCCCTGGCCTTGTTCGCAGGCTCTGCTTTCGCCCAAACCAAATGGGACTTGCCTGCGGCCTATGCCGCCACCAACTTCCATTCGGAGAACTTGATTCAGTTCGCCAAAGACGTGGACACGGCCACCGCAGGCAAACTCAAAATCACTGTGCACGCCAACGCGTCGCTGTTCAAAGCCAATGAAATCAAACGCGCTGTGCAAGGCGGCCAAGCACAAATTGGTGAAGTGCTGTTGGTGAACTTTGAAAACGAAAACCCGATTTACGGCACCGACGGCATTCCGTTTTTGGCCACCAGCTACGCCGATTCCAAGCGTTTGTACGACGCGCAAAAGCCGGTGCTCGACAAGCTGCTGGGTGCCCAAGGCATGAAGTTGCTGTTTGCCGTGGCATGGCCGTCGCAAGGCATCTTTGCCAAGAAAGAAATCAACTCGGTGGCCGACCTGCGGGGCATCAAGTGGCGCGCCTACAGCCCCGCCACCGCCAAGATTGCCGAGCTGATTGGTGCTCAACCCGTCACCATCCAAGCGGCTGAGTTGTCGCAAGCCCTGGCCACCGGGGTGGTGGAAAGCTACATGAGCTCGGGCTCCACCGGTTACGACACCAAAACCTACGAAAGCTTGAAGTACTTCTACGACACCCAGGCCTGGTTGCCCAAAAACGCCGTGATCGTGAACAAGAAGGCGTTCGAAGCACTCGACCCTGCCACCCAAGCCGCCTTGACCAAAACGGCTGCCGAAGCGGAAGCGCGTGGTTGGAAGGTCAGCGCAGAAAAAGACGGCTTCTACAAAAAAGCCTTGGGTGAAAAAGGCATGAAGGTGGTCACACCCAGCGCCAAGCTGATGGAGGACATGCGCCAAGTCGGCAGCATCATGCTGGCCGATTGGCAAAAGAAAGCCGGGCCCGATGGTGAAGCCATCATTGCGGCCTATGCCAAGTCGGCACCGGCTGCGGCCAAAGCTGGCAAGAAGTGATGCGCCGCTTTCTTGACCGGCTCTACCTTGCCGCGGGGGCCCTGGGGGCCCTTTTCATTGCCTTGATTTGCGTCTTGATGGTGGCGCAAAGCATTCTGCGTGAGTTCAGTGTGCGCACAGGCGCCGTCAACGACGTGGTGTCTTGGTTTTGTGCCGCAGCCGCATTTTTTGCCATGGCCCACGCCTTCAAGCATGGCGACTTTGTGCGTGTGACCTTGTTGCTTGAAGCCGTGTCTGCGCCCTGGCGCAAGCGCCTGGAACTTGCCGCTTTGTGTGTGGGGTCGGTCGCTGTGGCCTATCTGGCTTGGTGGGCATGCAAGTTCACCTACGAGAGCTGGGAGTTCAACGACATCGCACAAGGCCTGTTGCCCATCCCGATGTGGATTCCACAACTGAGCTTTGCCATCGGCTCGGTGCTGCTGCTGATTGCCGTGCTCGATGAGCTGGTCTTGGTGCTGCGCGGCCAAACCCCCACGTATGTGCGCGAGGTCCAAGAGCGGCACGCACGCGGCGACTTTTCTTCCGACGTCTAAGCCCCAAGGTTCTATGGAAATTCTTCTCGTTGGCGGCCTGCTGCTGCTCATCATGTTCATGCTGCTCTCAGGTGGCGTGTGGATTGCCATGACCCTGGCCATTTGTGGCTGGGTGGGTCAGGCCTTCTTCACCGACACGCAACCGGGCAAAAACCTGTTCAGTGCGTTCTGGGAAAGCAATGCCAGCTGGGAGCTGGCCGCGCTGCCACTGTTCATTTGGATGGGCGAGATTTTGTTTCGCACCAAACTGAGCGAGGAGATGTTTGAAGGCCTGCGCCCCTGGCTCAACCGGGTGCCCGGTCGGCTGATGCACACCACCATTTTGGGTTGCGGCATTTTTGGTTCGGTGTCGGGCTCATCAGCAGCAACTTGCGCCACCATCAGCAAAGTGGCCTTGCCCGAGTTGATGAAGCGCGGCTACAGCGAGAAGCTGGCCTTGGGTTCATTGGCCACAGCGGGCACCTTGGGTATTTTGATTCCTCCCTCCATCACCATGGTGGTGTATGCGGTGGCGGCCGATGCGTCGATCATTCGTATTTTCTTGGCCGGCTTTTTGCCCGGTCTGTTGCTGATGGCGCTGTTCAGCGGTTACATCATGTGGTGGAGCTTGCGCCACCCCGACCAAGTGCCAGCGGCCGACCCGCCCACCACCTTTTGGGAAAAAATCAAACTCTCACGCAGCCTCATTCCGTGCGGTGCCTTGATTGTGTTTGTCTGCTGGGTGCTGATTGCGGGCTACGCCACCGCCACCGAATGCGCTGCATACGGGGTGGTGGGCTCGTTGGCTTTGGCTGCCTGGAGTCGCAGCCTGACCTGGAACAACTTCTGCGAAGGCCTGATGGGCACCACCCGATCGAGCTGCATGATCATGTTCATCCTGGCCGGTGCGGCGTTTCTCACCAAGACCATGGCCTTCACCGGTATTCCGCGTGAACTGGCTGAGTGGGTCAATGGCATGCACCTGTCACCGTTGGCCTTGATCGCGGTGTTGACCGTGGTGTACTTGATTTTGGGCACGGCGCTCGACGGCATCAGCATGATCGTGCTCACCAGCGCGGTGGTGTTGCCGATGATTCAAAAAGCAGGTTTCGATTTGGTGTGGTTTGGCATTTTCATTGTGCTGCTGGTCGAAATTGCCGAAGTCACACCGCCTGTGGGTTTCAACCTGTTTGTGTTGCAAAACATGACCGGCAAAGACAGCAACACGATTGCCAAAGCGGCCATTCCGTTTTTTGCCTGCTTGGTGGTGTGCATTGTGTTGATCACGGTGTTCCCACAAATCGTCACCATCCTGCCCGACATGGTCATGGGTGTAGAGAAGTAAGCACGTCTTCGCGCCAGTATTCGGCAGCACTCAAGAATCCGTCCCACACACACCCGTTGCAGCCACGGCCACAACAGGTGGTGGGCTCGGGCGGCGGTGAACGCATGGCCAGCCCATGCTGGGCGGCCAAGGCCTGCCCAGCCGCAAACATTGCACGTGCCTCGGTGGCGTCGCGCAGGGGCATGTATTTCAAACGCTCTAACAACATCGCGAGATCTTAGCCACCACCACGTTGCATGTAGAGGTCAAAGCGACGCATGAAGCGGTAACGCTGCGCCGCATCGGCCACGCTGAAATCAAACTGCACCAGCAAGCGCGGGATGCGCACCAGCGCGATCACACGGGGCTCGCCCACCGACCAGCGGATGCACAAGCCGGCAGGGACAGTGTTGGGTTCGTTCAAGGTGATGCACACACACTGCCCCTCGCGCTGCCAGGCATGGGCGCCGATGGCAGCAGGCAACCAGCCCAACCACTCGGCTTCAGTGCATCCCGTCTCGCGGGCAAAGGAGGCGTCGTAATGCGATTGCACAGTTGGAAAGGTTCGGGGCGCGAGGGAGTAAAGGGTGAACTGAACGTCAACCACCCGCGATTGGCGGCCAAATGGCCAGCACATCGCCCTCGACCAAGGTGGTGGTCAAGCGTTTCTCGGGTTCGATGTAGCGGCCATTCACCAGCACCAAGTGCACCAGCTTCGGGGGCATGCCAAAGGGCTCGATGATTTGGGCAATGGTGGCCTCAGGCGCCACCTCTAGCTGTATCAGGTTGTCACGCCGCACAGCGGGCGGCAGGTAGTCGGTGAGCGTGGCAAAAAGCTTGAAGGTGATCTGCATGCCGCGAGACTCTACACGCACGCCTCAACGGCGGCGGTGATCCGTGGCACCCGACCACTGCCCCTGCCCCTGGGCACACGCCAAGTAGGCGTCCATCAGGCGTGTGGGGTCTTGCCGTAGCTTGTCTTTCCAAGCGCCCAGTCGCACCTGACCTTCGACCAAGCCACGCATCACGCCCACATGCTCGGTCCAGCCCACACTGTTGCAGCCCACCAGCACATCGTCTTTGAACTGCAAGCTCAGGTGGCGACCATCGGCGGTGAGTTCGGCGTGTTCGCCGCCGGACACACCTTGCCAGTTGCCAAAGCTCGCCGAGATCAGCCCCAGGGTGTCGAGCACGTTGATTTGCGTCACCCCTTTGAGGGCCGTGTGTTGACCCACCATGTTCAAGGCAGCCACGCGAGCCTGCTCGGCCGCATTGGGTTGGATGGCACTGACGATGGTGGTGCCGCTGACTTTGTCGAACGCTTCGGCGCAGTCGCCCGCAGCGTAGATGCCCGGCACATTGGTTTGCAAATGCTCGTCGGTCAACACCCCTTGCAAGCAGGTGATGCCGCTGTGTTGAAGAAAGTCGATGCAGGGCTTCACACCGGTGGCGCTGATCACCAAATCGGCGGCGATTTTGTCACCCGTGGACAAGCGCACTTGCAGGTGAGCATCGGTGGTGTCGTGCGCGCCGCCAGTCGGCACAATCGCCTCGACCTTGGCACCTGTGAACACCCGCACGCCTTTAGCCTCACACCAGTTGCGGATCATGCCGCCGGCCACCGGGCCCATCATGCGCGGCACCATGCGGTCACCCATCTCCACCACACTCAACTTCACACCGCGTGACGCCAAGGCTTCCATGATGATGCAGCCAATAAAGCCCGCCCCCATTTGCAACACGCGTGCGCCGGGTTGCGCCAAGGCCATGATGGCGCGTGCGTCTTCCAAGGTCCAGCATGGGTGGACGCCGGCACTGTCGATCCCTGGAATGGGTGGGCGCACCGGACGCGATCCGGTGGCGATCAGCAAGGTGTCAAAGTCCAAACGGCTGCCGTTGTCGAGCACCACTTGGCGTACGGACACATCCACCGATTCCGCGCGGGCCGTGACCTGCGTCACGTTCAATCGCTTGAAATGGTCTGCGGTTTTGCGCAGATAGGTGCCACGCTCATCGATGTTGCCGATCAACAAGTACGGAATCGCCATGCGCGAGTATGGTGGCTCGGTCTCATCGCCCACTAGGGTGATGCGGTCGTGGGGCGCGTGCTTGCGGATGGTTTCTGCGGCAATCACGCCCGCTGGGCCAGCACCAAGAATGACGTGATGGGTCATGACCTAACGCCTCAAAGTCCGAGGCGTTGTTTGGTGGCTTCGGTCGGACGACCGTCCTTGTCCCAACCGCGCACGTCGTAGTACTTGGGCAACATTTGCGGCAGCATGCTGACCTTACCTTTGGCCGGGCCGGTCTTGGCCGCTTCGGTCAACAAGCGCTTGGGCAGGCTGTCGTCTTTGGAGGTGAAGCCTGCGGCGTTGTTGAACTCGCGCTCCATGTTCCAAATGCGCTCGCCAATTTTCTCCAGCTCTTCGGTGGTGTAGTCCTCGTTGCAGGCGGCTTGCATTTGCGGTGCCAAGTCGGCCAGCCCCCACGCAAAGGTGGTGAAGATGCACAAGCCCGACGAGTCAAACGCAGCGGTCGCGTCTTGGAAGGCTTTGACCAACTCTGGCTTGCCTTCGTGTTCCAGCGGATCGGTCTTGACGGGAATGCCCAACACTTCCGACGCGATGGTGTAGCCCCGCAAATGGCAGGCACCCCGGTTGGAGGTGGCGTACGCCAAGCCAATGCCCTGGATGGCGCGACCGTCATAGGCTGGGAACTCTTGGCCTTTGACGCTCATGCTGAGGTCGGGGTGGCCGTATTTTTCGGTCAGGCGCTTGGAGCCTTGGCCAATCTCTTTGCCGAAGCCTCGGCCATTGACAGTTTCTTCCGCGAAGAAGGCCAGGGCTTGGGCCGACCCAAACTTGGCGTCGATGCCCAATTGCTCTTGGGTCAGCACGCCCATTTCGTACAACTCCATCACCGCACCCACGGTGGCCCCGAAGCTGATGGGGTCGATGCCCTCTTCGTTGCACAGCAGGTTGGCGTACTGCAAGGCCTCCAAGTCGTTCACACCATTGGCCGCGCCCAAAGCCCAGGCCGCTTCGTACTCCAAGCCACCAGACGCGCCCCAATACTGCGGTTTGTTTTGAACCGTGAAGTGGGTCTCGTCCATCTTGCTGATGCGCCCGCAAGCGATGGTGCAACCAAAGCAGGCCTGGTTGGTGACCAGGTGTTTTTTGCCGTCGCTCTCGCGCGGCGTGGCCATGGCTTCGGCAGAAATGTCTTTGGCGCCTTCGAACTGCACATCGCGGTGGTTACGCGTGGGCAAGGCACCGACTTCGTTGATCACGTTCATGAGCACCTGGGTGCCATAGGCAGGCAAGCCCTGGCCCGTGACGGCGTTGTCGGCCAGGATTTTTTTCTTCTCGGCCGTGACCTTCATGAAGGCCTTGGGGTCACGCACATTGCCCACGCCGAGGGTGCCACGCACAGCGAGCGCCTTGAGATTTTTGCTCCCCATCACGGCGCCCACACCTGAGCGACCCGCCGCACGGTGCAAGTCGTTCACCACCGAGGCGTAGAGCACATGGTTCTCGCCCGCTTTGCCGATGGACGACACGCGCACCAGCGGGTCTTGCAAGGTCTTTTTGAGGTGGGCTTCGGTTTCCCACACGCTCTTGCCCCAAATGTCAGAGGCATCCCGCAATTCGGCTACGCCGTCGTTGATGTAGAGGTAGACCGGCTTGGGCGACTTGCCTTCGCAAATCACCATGTCCCAGCCCGCCATCTTGAGCTCAGCGCCAAAGTAGCCACCGGAGTTGGAACAGGCAATGGCCCCAGTCAACGGTCCTTTGGTGATGACGGTGTAGCGACCGCCGGTGGAGGCCATGGTGCCGGTCAAGGGGCCGGTGGCCCAGATGAGTTTGTTCTCAGGGGACAGCGGGTCCACCTTGGGGTCGATTTCGCTAATGAGGTATTTAGAGCCCAAACCGCGTGAGCCCACGTAGTCGCGCGCCCATTGCATGTTCAGGGGTTCGCTCTTGACGGTGCCTGCGGTGAGGTTGATGCGGAGGATTTTTCCAGCCCAAGTCATGATGTGTTCTCCTTGTGTTGGCTCAAGCGGCAGACGCTTGGTTGCCCAATTTGTTGGCCCACTGCTTCATCTTGTCGAGGCCGGTCCAGTTGGCGTCGACAAAGGTGATGGCACCGGTGGGGCAAGCCGAAGCGCAAGCCGGGTCACCACCGCACAAATCGCACTTTTGCACTTTGCCGGTTTCTTGCACATAGTTGATGGTGCCGAACGGGCAGGCAATGGTGCAGACCTTGCAGCCTACGCAGGTGGTTTCGTTGACCACCATCGCGCCGGTGGTTTTGTCTTGCGTGATGGCCTCCACGGGACACGCGTGCAAGCACCAGGCCTCGTCACACTGGGTGCAGGTGTAGGGCACTTTTTTGCCGGTTTCGTGGAAGTCGAACACCTTGATGCGCGACTTGGCAGTGGCAAAGGTGCCGTAGTTCTCGAAGGAACAAGCCATTTCGCACTGCAAGCAGCCGGTGCATTTGTCGGGGTTGATGTGCAAGATTTTTTGCATCTGTGTCTCCTGAGGCAGGGATGGTGAACACCCCTTCTCTATGAATGGGTATGCATAGGATTTTGAGAACCCTATGAAGCACCCAACCTAAGGACTAACCCTAGAAAGCAAAAAAAGCCCACGCCAAGGTGGGCCAGAGACGACGCGGCGTCAAAGGACGCAACGCATGCTTTACTTGTTGGCGTTTGGGAAAAACAAGGTTTCTCCGCCCACCTTGTAGCTGGCAATGTTGGCTTGGCCCGCAGGTGAGACCACCCAGTCGACAAACTTCTGTGCCAACTCCGCTTTGACATGCGGATGCTTGACGGGATTGACCACCATCACGCCGTATTGGTTGAACAACTGTTTGTCACCCTCCACCAAAATCTGCAAGTCTTGTCGGTTTTTGAAACTCAACCAGGTACCACGATCCGTCAGCACATACGCGCCGATCGATGCCCCCATGTTGAGTGCCGGGCCCATGCCACAGCCACACTCTTTGTAGCCCGCGCCTTTGGCGTCCAGGCCGGCTTGCTTCCAGTAGCGCAACTCGGCGGCGTGGGTGCCACTCTTGTCGCCGCGTGAAATGAAAGGCGCTTGCGCAGCGGCTACTTTTTGCAAGGCAGACACGATGTCTTTGCCGCGTGTTTTGGCTGGGTCACTGGCGGGGCCCACCAACACAAAGTCGTTGTACATGACGGGGAAGCGTTTGACGCCAAAGCCATCGGCGACAAACTTTTCTTCGGCGGCTTGGTCATGCACAAACAACACATCCGCGTCGCCACGACGGCCCATGTCCAAGGCCTGGCCCGTGCCCAGAGCAACAACCTTGGCCTCAATGCCCGTGGCTTGTTTGAAAGCAGGCAGCAGGTGCGCAAACAGACCCGACTGCTCGGTGGAGGTGGTCGAGGCCATCACGAGAGAGGGTGCGTTTTGCGCGAGCGCACTGCCCACACACCAAGCGCCAACAGCCACCATCCAATGGATGAGATGCGAACGACGGGTCATACCAGTTCTCCTTTTAAAAACAAATGGGCTTCGGGGTGGCTGTGCACCAACGATTGGTTGAAAAAATGGTCGACAGACAAGTCGGCCATGACACGGCCGGCCTCTAAATAAATCACGCGTGTGGCCAAGCGTTTGACTTGGCCCAGGTTGTGGCTGCTGAACAGCAAGGTGGTGCCCGCCGCCGAGAACCAGTCAGACACCAAACGTTCAACCTCGCGTTTGGCATGTGGATCCAGGCTGGAGGTGGGTTCGTCCAGCAGCACGACGTCGGGCTGCAAGGCCCATGCCCTGGCCAAGGCCAAGCGTTGTTGCTGACCTCCAGACAAGGTGCGGGCAGAACGTTCGGCCAAATCATGCAGCCCGACGCGGTGCAAGGCTACCGCTGCTTGCACATGGGCCCGACGCCAAGCCACACCTTGCAACCAGAGGCCCCAAACCACAAAACGCAACACACTGGTACGCAACATATGCGGGCGCTGAAACACCATCGCCTGACGGGCCGCAGGGGCTGCTTGCACCTCACCGCGGGTGGCGGGCAGCAAGCCATGGGCCACACGCAACAACGTGCTCTTGCCAGAACCATTGGCACCTACCAGGGCCACACGCTCACCAGCACGGATAGACAACTGCACATCGCGCAAGGCAACATGCGAACCGAACTGCACAGAGACCCGATCCAAACGCAGGACATCCGCGGTCATGACACACCTCCTTGCAACGAGGTGATCAATGCACCATCTAGCCCTTGGCGCCAGCGACGCAGCGCAGAAATACACACGTTGAGCACCAGCACCACGGCCAATAACACCAAGCCCAAGGCCAGCGCCAGCGGCAAATCGCCCTTGCTGGTTTCCAGAGCAATCGCCGTGGTCATCACGCGGGTGAAGCCTTCGATGTTGCCACCCACCACCATGACGGCCCCCACCTCAGACACGGCACGCCCGAATGCGGCAATCAGCACGGTGAGCAAGGCATAGCGCTCGTCCCAGGCCAGCAACAGACTGCGCATCCACGTGTGTGCGCCCAAAGACTGCAATTGCTCTCCATGGCTGCGCTCCGCATCTTCGACACACTGGCGCGTGAGCGCGGTGACCACGGGCAGCACCAACACGGCTTGTGCCAACACCATGGCTTTGATGCTGAACAGCCAGCCTAAAAATCCCAATGGCCCACTGCGCGACAACAGCAAGTACACCAGCAAGCCCACCACCACCGAAGGCAAGGCCAACAAGGTGTTGAGCACCGTCAGCAGCGCATCACGCCCGGCAAAGCGCGCCACGCCCAGCCATGCACCCAACACGACACCGGCCGTGCAAGCGATGCTGCACGCAAGCAGACTCACCCACAACGAGCGGCCCACGATAGACCACAGCACGGGATCCGCATTGAAAAGGAGTTCCAGCGCAGACCATGCGCTGTCAGAGAAAGAATTCATCGGAGCCAAAAAAGTTGCGCTATCGTAGTGAGGCTTCTAAAACCCTGCCATATGAACCCCTGTGCATAGCGTCAACCTCCACTACACCCTCGGCCATCGTGATGACAGCGCCCCCAGCAACGACGCCGCGTTGCTGCGCCATCCCCTGATCACGCTGCTGCAAGCCGTGGCCTTGCACGGCTCGATCTCTGCTGCGGCACGTGACCTGGGCTTGTCGTACCGTCATGTGTGGGGCGAGCTCAAACGCTGGGAAGAGGTGATGGGGCAAGAGTTGATCGTGTGGGAGAAAGGCCAGTCGGCCAGGTTGACCGAATTCGGTACCAAGCTGATGTGGGCCGAACGCCAAACCCAGGCCCGTCTGGCCCCACAAATCGAAGCCCTGCGCGCCGATCTGGAACGCACCTTTGCGGTGGCGTTTGACCCCAAGGCCCATGTGCTGACGCTGTACGCCAGCCATGACGACGCACTGCCGCGCTTGCGTGAACACACGAGCAGCGTTGGCCTGCACTTGGACATCCGTTTTTGTGGCAGTGTGGACGCGATCCGCGCCCTCAACGAGGGCCGCTGCACGCTGGCGGGGTTTCACACCCAGACGCAACCGGGCATGGGCACACACACCAAACAAGCCTACGAACATCTGCTCCAACCCGGCTTGCACAAAATCATTGGCTTTGCCACGCGCACCCAAGGACTGATGTTGGCCCCCGGCAATCCGCTGCGCTTGCACAGTCTGATGGATGTGGCGCGCACCCAAGCCCGTTTTGTACAGCGCAGCCTGGGCACAGGCACGCGCGTCTTGCTGGACGACTTGTTGCAACAAGCACAGCTCAACAGCGCCAGCTTGAACTGCAACGCAGACGCCGAGCCCTCGCACACAGCACTGGCTGAAGCCATTGCAGCCGGTCGGGGCGATGTGGGCCTGGGTTTGGAGAGCACGGCACGTGCACGGGGCTTGGGTTTTGTGGCGCTGACACAAGAACACTTTCATCTGGTCTGCTTGAAGTCGGCCCTGGACACACCGGCCACCCAAGCTCTGCGCCACGTGTTGCGCACCACCGAATGGGCATCGCAGCTCAACGCACTGGCCGGCTACCAAAGTGACCACAGTGGTGAGGTCCAGTCGCTGCGCGCCTTGTTGCCCTGGTGGACCTTCAAGCGCGCCAAAAAGTCAGAAACCAAGGCCGCCCGATAATTGGGGCATGGTTGCCTCTCCCCCCTCCCTCACCCCACCCCCTGTCCCCCGTTTGAGTTCGCTGTCGCATGGCGGCGGCTGCGGCTGCAAGATTGCCCCCGCCGTGCTGCGCGACATCTTGCAAAGCATGCAGCACAGCACCGGTTTTGTGATGCCCCCGCAACTCCTGGTGGGCATTGAGACCGCCGACGATGCGGCGGTCTACCAACTCAACGATGAGCAGGCGTTGATCGCCACCACCGACTTCTTCATGCCCATCGTGGACGACCCGTATGACTTTGGCCGCATTGCCGCCACCAACGCCATCAGCGACGTCTATGCTATGGGCGGCACCCCCATCATGGCGCTGGGCTTGGTCGGTATGCCGGTGAATGTGTTGCCCGTTGAAACGATTGGCCGCATCTTGCAAGGCGGTCAAGACGTGTGCCATGCCGCAGGCATTCCCATCGCAGGCGGACACACCATTGACTCGGTGGAGCCGATTTACGGTTTGGTGGTGATGGGCTTGGTCCACCCCTCGCAGGTCAAGCGCAACAACGGCGCACAAGTGGGCGACGTCTTGGTGCTGGGCAAACCTCTGGGTGTGGGCATTTTGTCTGCCGCACTCAAGAAAGAAGCGCTCAGCGCAGCCGGCTACCAAGACATGATCCGCTTGACCACCCAACTCAACCGACCGGGCATTGCCTTGGCCAAGCACCCCGGGGTGCATGCCTTGACGGACGTGACGGGCTTTGGCTTGGCCGGTCATGCCTTGGAAATCGCACGCGGCGCACACAACCAAGTCACGATCGATTGGAAACTTGTCCCATTGGTGGCGGGGGCACGTGCCTTGGCCGAGCAAGGCTTCATCACGGGCGCGTCGGGCCGCAACTGGGCCAGCTACGGCCACGAAGTGCAACTGCCCAGCGGTTTTGCCAGCGCTGACCAAGCGCTGCTCAGTGACCCCCAAACTTCCGGCGGCTTGCTGGTGAGTTGTGCCCCCGAAGCCGTCGCCGATGTGTTGGGACTTTTTCAGCAAGGCGGCTTCGAACAAGCCCGCGTGATTGGCACAGTTCAAGCAGGCAGCGGCTTACGCGTCAACGGGTAAACCCGACGCCAGATTGAAGTAATTTCACAAATACAGGGTGAAAGTTCATCCTGAAGTATTCAGCCAGATGCCAAGAATTGGTAGGATCGCCGGTTGGCAAAAAATGGAGACACAACGTGTCAAAACTTCTTAAATTTGCATTGGGTGTTGACAAGACGAGTCAACAGTTTGGGCATGTGGCCGCATTCACCGTGCTGGCAGCAGCCTTGATTTCTGCGGGCAATGCGTTCATTCGTTATGGCTTTGATGTCAGCTCCAATGGCTGGCTCGAAATTCAGTGGTATCTGTTTGCAGCCACGGTGATGTTGGGTGCACCTTTGGTGCTCAAGCTCAACGAGCATGTGCGCGTTGACATTTTTTACGGCCAGCTCAAAGGCAAGGGTCCGGTCTACATCGACCTGTTGGGTTTGGTTGTGTTCTTGTTGCCTGTCATGGTGACCTTGACCTACCTGAGCTTTCCCTTGTTTTTGAAAATGTTGGTCACCAACGAGATGTCCAGCAACGCTGGGGGCCTGATCCGCTGGCCCGCCATGTTGTTGCTGCCGTTGGGCTTTGCGTGGATGTTCCTGCAAGGTGTGAGTGAAATCATCAAGCGCGTGGCTTACTTGCAAGGCAAGTTTGAAATGGACACGCACTACGAAAAGCCGGTGCAATAAAGGACACACGATCATGCAAATGGAAAACTTCGCACCCATCATGTTTGTGGGCCTTGTGCTCACCATGTTGATTGGCTTCCCGGTCGCTTTCTCGCTGTCCTTTCTAGGTCTGGCCTGCGGCTTTTTCGCCATCAGCATGGACTGGTTTCCCGCCAGCTTTATGGCCAATCTGCCCTTGAACATTTTTGGCATTCTCAGCAACGACTTGCTGCTGGCCATTCCGTTCTTCACCTTCATGGGGGCCATTCTTGAGAAATGCGGCCTGGCCGAAGACATGCTCGACTCCATGGGTCAGCTCTTTGGCCCCGTCAAAGGCGGCCTGGGCTACTCGGTGATCATCGTGGGCTTCATTTTGGGCGCCATCACCGGCACTGTGGCGGGTCAAGTGATTGCCATGGCCTTGATCTCCTTGCCCGTGATGATTCGCTACGGCTACAACATGCGTTACGCCACCGGCGTGCTGGCGGCCTCGGGCACCATCACACAATTGGTCCCGCCTTCGCTGGTGTTGGTGGTGATGGCTGACCAACTGGGCCGCTCAGTAGGCGACATGTACAAAGGGGCTTGGGGCCCGTCGCTGATGCAAGTGGGCATCTTCGCGCTCTACACCTTTGGCTTGGGACTGCTCAAACCCGAGTACGTGCCCGGCGTGCCCAAAGAAGCACGCACCTTGAACGGTTGGGCGCTGTGGGCCAAGTGCTTGCGCGGCATCATTCCTTCCGCGTTCTTGATTTTTGCCGTGTTGGGCTCGATGGGCGGACTGCCTGGCATCAACACTGCCATCGCCACCCCCACCGAAGCAGGGGCCATGGGCTGCGTGGGTGCCTTGGTCTTGGCGGCCATGCACAAGCGCTTGGACAAAGACCTGATTTGGGAAGCCATGCACAGCACCATGCGCCTGACGGCGATGGTGGTGTTCATCCTGATCGGCTCACGCGTATTCTCAATGGTGTTCCAAGGCGTCGATGGTGCGAAATGGGTGGAGCATTTGCTGTCGGGCTTGCCCGGCGGTCAAGTGGGCTTTTTGGTGGTGGTGAACGTGTTCATCTTCTTCCTGGCCTTCTTCCTCGACTTCTTTGAAATCGCCTTCATCATCTTGCCCATGCTCGGGCCCGTGGCCGAAAAAATGGGCATCGACATGGTGTGGTTCGGCGTGCTGTTGTGCGTGAACATGCAAACCAGCTTCATGCACCCGCCGTTTGGTTTTGCGCTGTTCTACCTGCGCGGCATTGCCGACACCTTGTTCAAAGAAGGTCGCATTGAAAAACCCGTGCGCTCGAACGACATTTACATGGGTGCCATTCCTTGGGTGATCATGCAATTGATCTTGGTCGTGATCGTGATCTTTGTGCCTGAAACCGTCACCATGTTCTTGGACAAAGAAGAAAAGGTGGACCTCGACAAAGTGGTGATCGACATGCCTTCTGAACAAGAAGTGCCAGAAGCCGAACTCAAGCTCGATGGCAGCAAGCCGTCGGCTGCGGAAAATGCTGCCGATGAGCAGAAAAAGATCGACGACTTGTTCAAAAAATAAATCGTCCCCCTCTCTCCAGCCCCTCCGGTCCAACCGTGAGGGGCTTTTTCTTGGTAACCCATGAACCACGACACTCACTCGCCTGCCTCTGTTGAGCCGCAGACCAAACCAGGCATCGCGCCTTTCCACTTTCAACCGCACCCCGAGGTGCTGGAGGGGGCCGCGTTTTCACGCAGCTTTCAAACCCTCACCGGGTTGATCGTGTTGGGCTCTGCCTATTGGCTATTGAGCTTGTGGCAACAAGGCAAATTTGGCGGTGACACAGGCGTGGCTGGGTTGAAAGCCGCTGGCTGGTTCATCGTGGCGTGGGCCTTGCTGGCCTGGACCGCGTGGCATGTGCTGCAAAGCCGTGTCCGCATCGATGCGCAGGGCATTCATCAAACCTGGATCTGGGACAAACACATGGCGTTTGATGACTTGGCATTTGCCAAGCTGATTCGCATTCGTGGCTTGGAATGGTTCATGGCGCCACGCTTGTACGTACGCACCTTGGTGGGCAAGTTCGCCGTGTTTTATGTCACAGACGCCACGGTCTTGGCTGAGTGCGAGCGTCTGTCGGCAGAACTCAAAGCGTTTCGCCAGATGTGAAGTTCAACACCCACGCATAAAAAAACCGCGCCCGAGAGCGCGGTTTTTTTGGTCAGCTCAAAGGCTGGTTACAGCTTTTGTGCTTGCATGAATGCGTCAAAACGCGCTTCAGTGAAACGGAACCACAGGTTCTGATCGCCACGGAATTTGGAATAGTCTGTGTAGACCTTCTTCCAGTTTTCGTTCTTGGCAGACAGCTCTTCGTAGAAGGCCATGGCTTCTTTGAAGCTGGCTGCCATCACGTCTTTGGGGAACTCGCGCAGCTTGGTGCCAGAGCCCACCAATTGCTTCAAGGCGCCAGGGTTGCGTGCATCGTACTTGGCTTGCATGTCCGTGTGGGCTTGTGCCGCAGCAGCTTCCACAATGGCTTTGTACTCAGGGCTCAAAGCATTGAAGGCTTTGTCGTTGATGAAGAAGTCAAGCTCAGGGCCGCCTTCCCAGAAACCTGGGTAGTAGTAGAACGGTGCCACTTTGCTGAAGCCCAGCTTCAAGTCGTCATAAGGGCCAATCCACTCGGCAGAGTCGATGGTGCCTTTTTCCAGGGCGGGGTAAATGTCTCCGCCTGGAATGTTTTGGGGCACCACGCCCAAGCGCTCGAGCACTTTGCCGCCAAAGCCACCGATACGGAATTTCAAACCTTTCAGGTCTGCCACCGATTTGATTTCCTTGCGGAACCAACCACCCATTTGAGCGCCCGTGTTGCCGCCAGGAAAGTTGACGATGTTGTACTTGGCGTAGAACTCGCGCATCAGCTTCAAGCCGTTGCCTTCGTACATCCAGGCGGTCATTTGACGGCTGTTCAGGCCGAAAGGAATGGCACAACCCAAGGCAAAGGTTTCGTCCTTACCGAAGAAATAGTAAGGGGCTGTGTGCGCCATTTCGATGGAGCCTTGTTGCACACCATCCACCACACCAAAGGCAGGCATGATTTCGCCAGCAGCGTGCACCGAGATTTCAAACTTGCCGCCCGACATGTTTTTGACGGCACGGGCAAACGTGTCGGCAGCACCATGGATGGTGTCCAGCGACTTGGGAAAGCTCGAAGCCAAACGCCAACGGATGGCGGCTTGTGCATGCACTGCGGGAGCAGCACCGGCTGCCAAAATACCTGCAATACCTGCGTTTTTAATAACGGAACGACGGTCCATGAAGACTCCCTTGAGTTGTTACAACAGATCCTGAACAGGCTTCGCTTCTGAGAGGCTCGCCTAAAGGATGGGGCATTGTATGCAGTCGCTCGCGCGACTTCGTGCGGGTTTCTACCAGAGACAGATGGCGTTGAAAAAAACTTCACGCCACGTGAAAAGGCATCAAGCCGCAGTCCGTCATTTTCCAAATCGCTGGGTGATGGAGGCTTGGATACCGGCAGCATCCAAGCCCAGTTCAACCAGCAACTTCACTGGGTCTCCATGCTCTGTGAAGATGTCAGCCACGCCCAATGTCAGCACGGGCTTGAGGAGTTGCAACTGCTGCAAAGCCTCCAACACGGCAGAGCCTGCGCCGCCCATCAGTGCCCCCTCTTCCACTGTGACCAAGGCCTCATGGTTGGCTGCGATTTGCGCCAATAAATCAATATCCAACGGCTTGGCCCAACGCATGTTGACCACCGTGGCGTTCAGTGCTTCTCCTGCTTGCAAGGCGGGGTATAGCAAAGTGCCAAAGGCCAAGATGGCAATGCGTTGCCCCTGACGTCGAACTTCAGCTTTGCCAA
The DNA here is from genome assembly GCF_002778315.1 of Limnohabitans sp. JirII-31. Lineage (GTDB taxonomy): Bacteria > Pseudomonadota > Gammaproteobacteria > Burkholderiales > Burkholderiaceae_C > Limnohabitans. The sequence goes on from NZ_NESA01000007.1 coordinate 134,332, forward strand.
AAGGCAGTGCATTCAAACCAGCTTGCACAGGCACACCGGCCCCGGCGCCGCGCGGGTAACGCACGGCCACACAGTGGTCTTGCTGGTAAGCGGTGGTGAGCAACTGACGGCATTCGTTTTCGTCTGCCGGGCACGCAATGCTCACGTTGGGAACGCAGCGCAAAAATGCAATGTCGTACAAACCTGCATGGGTCGGACCGTCAGCGCCCACAATGCCCGCACGATCCAGCGCCAGCACCATGGGTAGTTTTTGCAGGGCCACGTCATGGATCAACTGGTCATAGGCACGCTGTAAAAAGGTGGAGTAAATCGCCACCACCGGCTTGACGCCTTCACAGGCCAAACCGGCCGCAAAAGTCAGGGCGTGTTGTTCGGCAATGCCCACGTCGTAATAGCGATCGGGAAAGCGCTGGTGAAACGCCACCATACCCGAGCCTTCGCGCATGGCCGGTGTGATGCCCACCAGCAGCGGGTCTTGCTCGGCCATGTCACACAACCATTGACCAAACACTTGGGTGAAGGTTGTTTTTGGGGGAGTGACCGGTGGGGTCAACCCCACAGCGGGATCAAATTTGCCGGGGCCGTGGTAGGCCACGGGGTCGGCCTCGGCCAAGTCATAGCCTTGGCCTTTTTTGGTCACCACGTGGAGGAACTGTGGGCCTTCGAGATGCTTGATGTTTTCGAGCGTTGGGATCAACGAGTCCAAGTCATGGCCATCGATGGGGCCGATGTAGTTGAAACCAAATTTTTCAAACAAGGTAGCAGGCACCACCATGCCTTTGGCATGCTCTTCAAAACGTTTGGCCAACTCAAACAGCGGCGGCGCACCTTTGAGCACTTGCTTGCCCACTTCTTTGGCTGCGGCATAAAAACGCCCGCTCATGAGTTGCGCCAAGTAGCGGTTGAGTGCGCCCACAGGCGGGCTGATGGACATGTCGTTGTCGTTCAAGATGACTAACAAGCGCGCATTGCTCACGCCCGCATTGTTGAGCGCTTCAAAGGCCATGCCCGCCGTCATGGCACCGTCGCCGATGACGGCAATGGCGTGGCGTTGCTCACCTTTTTGCTGCGAGGCCAACGCCATACCCAATGCAGCAGAAATGCTGGTGGAAGAATGCGCCGTGCCAAAGGCGTCGTACACGCTTTCATCTCGCTTAGGAAAACCGCTCAAACCATGACGTTGACGCAAAGAGGCCATCTGCTCGCGACGACCCGTCAAAATTTTGTGCGGATAGGTTTGGTGACCCACGTCCCACACCACGCGGTCATCGGGCGTGTTGAACACGTAGTGCAACGCCACCGTCAACTCCACCGTGCCCAAGTTGGAGCTCAAGTGCCCACCGGTTTTGGCCACGCTGTGCAACAGATAACTGCGCAACTCATCGGCCAGCGTGCCCAATTGCTGACGCGGCAAAGCCCGTAAATCGGCGGGAGAGTTGATGGTGGACAACAAAGAAGACATAGGGGTCAGGTATTCCGGTTCACCACCCGCTGAGCGAGTGCCGCCAGCGCTTGGGTGTGGGTCAATTGGCTGGCAGTCAAGGCAGTCAAGGCCTCGTCCAGCAAGGCGTTGGCGTAGGCTTGTGCGCGCGCCAACCCCAGCAGTGAGACATAGGTGGGTTTGTCATTGGCAGCATCTTTGCCAGCAGTTTTGCCCAAGGTGGCCGAGTCGGCGGTGACATCCAAGATGTCGTCCACCACCTGAAAGGCCAGGCCCAAGGCCTGACCGTAACGCTGCAAACCTTGAATAGCCTCGACGCTGGGACGCCCACAAGCCGACCCCATCAGCACGCTGGCTTCCAGCAACGCACCGGTTTTCAGGCGGTGCATCTGGCGCAACTGGTCTTCATTCAAACTCAAGCCCACGCTGGCCAGGTCAATGGCTTGGCCACCGGCCATGCCAGCATGCCCTGCCGCACGTGCCAGCAAACGGCACAAACGGGCTTGCACAACGTCGTCAATGGCCGAGGACTCAGGCGTGAGCAACTCAAACGCCAAGGCTTGCAAAGCGTCCCCCGCCAACAGCGCCTGGGCTTCGCCAAACTGGACATGCACCGTGGGCTTGCCACGACGCAGCACGTCGTTGTCCATGCAGGGCATGTCGTCGTGCACCAATGAATACGCATGAATCAGTTCAACCGCACATGCCGCGCGCAAGGCCGCCTCGTCCAACCCCAAGTGGGGCTCATCGTTTGCCACGGCTTGACGTGCAGCCAACACCAGCAAGGGGCGCAAACGTTTGCCACCATCCAACACGGCGTAGCGCATGGCATCGCCCAAACCCGCCGGAGCTTGGGGGTTGATCCACAGCGATAAGGCTTGCTCCACACGAGTCAGCGCTTGGTCACTCCAGGCATCTAAATCGAAGGCGTTGTTTGTAGAGATGCGCATGGTGCTCAAGTCGCCGTCCAAGGTTTCATGACCCCGTTGTCCAACACCTGTATTTGCTGCTCGACAGCATCAAGTTGGGCGCGACAGTAAGCCAAAAGTTCAGCGCCACGCTGGTAACCCGACAACAACTCGGCCAGCGGCATTTGCCCGGACTCCATGTGTTGGACCAAGCTCTCCAGCTCTTTCAAAGCCGCTTCGTAGCTGGCAGGCGCAGTGTCTGCACGGGTGGTAGGGGTTGCCTTGGGCATGCGGTGCGGGCTTTCTAATGTGAGAAAGGTCAAAGAGCTGTGTATTTTAGGCGGCTCTCTGAGAGGGCCTGCCCCCGAAAGGTACAATGGCGCTTCTCTAATCAGCCTATGGGCTGATTTATTTTTGTCATACCACCTCCCTGTGGGGAGTCTTTAGGTCAGGTCCCCCATGTCTGATTTAAGTCTTCAACTGCAGCAGGCATCTAGCCAACTACCAGTTACCAGTTACTTCGATGAAGCGCTGTTTCAGCGTGAACTGGAGACCATCTTTCAGCTCGGGCCCCGTTATGTGGGCCATCAATTGGCTGTGCCCGAATTGGGCGACTACTACGCGCTTCCGCACGAAGGCGAAGGGCGTGCTTTGGTGCGCTCACAGCAAGGCATCGAGCTCATCTCGAACGTCTGCCGTCACCGCCAAGCTGTCATGCTCAAAGGCCGTGGCTCACTCAACACACAAGGCGCGGGTACAGCCGGTGGCAACATCGTGTGCCCTCTGCACCGCTGGACCTATTCGCCCTCTGGCCAATTGTTGGGGGCCCCGCACTTCTCCCACGATCCGTGCCTGAACCTCAACAACTACAAACTGCGGGAGTGGAATGGCCTGCTGTTTGAAGACAACGGCTTGGACATCGAAGCGGACCTGGCCCACATGGGACCGCGTGCCGCGCTGGACTTCACAGGCTTTGCGCTGGACCGCGTGGAGTTGCACGAGTGCAACTACAACTGGAAAACCTTCATCGAGGTGTATCTGGAGGACTACCACGTGGGCCCCTTCCACCCGGGCTTAGGCCAATTTGTCACTTGTGATGACCTGAGCTGGGAATTCAAAGACAACTACTCGGTGCAAACCGTGGGCGTCTCCAGTGGCTTTGGCAAACCCGGTTCGCCGACCTACCAAAAGTGGCACGACGTGCTGCTGAAATACCGCAACGGCCAGTTGCCCGAGCAGGGTGCCATTTGGCTCACCTACTACCCACACATCATGGTCGAGTGGTATCCCCACGTGTTGACTGTCTCCACGCTGCACCCCATCAGCCCCAGCAAGACGCTCAACATGGTGGAGTTTTACTACCCCGAAGAGATCGTCGCTTTTGAACGCGAATTTGTAGAAGCACAACAAGCCGCCTACATGGAAACTTGCATTGAAGACGACGAAATTGCAGAGCGCATGGACGCGGGTCGCAAGGCCTTGATGCAACGCGGCGACAACGAAGTCGGCCCCTACCAAAGCCCCATGGAAGACGGCATGCAGCACTTCCACGAGTGGTACCGCGGCAAACTGAACTTCACCACCCCCTAAGGTCCATGCAAGCCCTGTGGATGCTGCTGGGCGCAGCTTTCTTCGCCACCATGGGCGTGTGCGTGAAGTTTGCATCCGCCTATTTCAGCCCGGCTGAATTGGTGTTCTATCGTGGCTTGGTCGGCATCGTGTTTTTGGCCGTCATCGCCAAACAACAAGGCATCTCATTGCGTACGCGCTATCCAGGCATGCATGTGTGGCGTTCAGCGGTGGGCGTGTTGTCGCTGGGGTCTTGGTTTTATGCCATTGCCCACCTGCCCTTGGCCACGGCCATGACCCTCAACTACATGAGTGGTGTGTGGGTGGCTGCCTTTTTGGTGGGCGGCGCTTTGCTGAACTGGAACCCACAAGACGGACAAAGCGCATGGTCACAGGGCCCGCTGGCCATCACCGTGCTGACGGGTTTTGCCGGGGTGGTGATGATGCTGCGCCCCACCATCGACCAAAACCAAATTTTTGCTGGCCTGATCGGGCTCATGTCAGGCTTTGTGGCTGCATTTGCCTTCATGCAAGTCATGGCGCTGGGCCGTGTGGGTGAACCCGAAACACGCACCGTGTTTTACTTTGCCATCGGAACTGCGGTGGCCGGTGGCGGTGTGATGGTGTTCGATGGCATCTCACCCTGGGACTGGCAGCACGCTGTGTGGCTGCTGCCCGTTGGCGTGTTTGCATCACTGGGTCAACTGTGCCTCACCCGCGCTTACAGCCAGGGCGCTACTTTGGTCGTCGCCAATTTGCAATACTCGGGCATTGTGTTTGCGGCGCTCTACAGTTTGCTGCTATTCGGTGACGACATTCCACTCATAGGCTGGGCTGGCATGGCCTTGATCGTGGGCAGCGGCATGGTGGCCACGTTGCTACGTGCCCGTGCAGCGCCCAACGCCCCCGCAGAAGAACACTGAAACCATCCAGGAGACACCATGTACACCACCCTCATCAGCGTGACCCAGTTGCAAACCTTGCAGTCGCAGCATGCGCCCGTGATGGTGATCGACTGCACTTGCGATTTGATGCAACCCGCCGTAGGACCGCAACAGTTTCAAGAGCAGCACATTGCGGGTGCGTTGTACGCCGACCTGAATGACAACCTGAGTGCCAAAGACGCTGCCCACGCGGTCAACGGTGGACGCCACCCCTTACCCAAACGTGAAGTATTTGCCCAATGGTTACAAAGCATTGGCTTGACCAACGACATGCAAGTGGTGGTGTATGACCGCAACGGCATGAACTACTGTGGCCGTTTGTGGTGGATGCTCAAATGGTGTGGGCACGACGCCGTGGCGGTGCTTGATGGCGGCTGGCAAGCTTGGCTAGCTGCGGGCGGTGCCACCGCGTCAGGCGTCGCGCCCACCCCCACACCGTCTCACTTCGCCTTGCATGCGCCGTTGGTGACCTTGGTCGACACCCCCACCGTGGCAAGTCGACTGGATGTGCCGCAACAAACCTTGATCGACGCCCGAGGCGCCCCGCGTTACCGTGGCGAGGTCGAACCCATCGACCCCGTGGCAGGCCACATTCCAGGTGCGCTGAACCGGCCCTTCAACAGCAACCTGGACGAACAAGGTTTTTTCAAAAAACCTGAGGTGTTGCGCGCAGAATTTGTGGCTCTGTTGGATGGGCGCACGCCCCTAGGTGTGGTGCACCACTGCGGCAGCGGTGTGAGCGCAGTGCCCAATGTGTTGGCCATGGAAGTGGCAGGGTTGGGTGGCAGCGGCTTGTATGCCGGGAGCTGGAGCGAGTGGTGCACCACCCCTGGCTTGCCCGTGGCCAGGGGCTAAGCCACTGAGTGGCAGCGCGGGGTCGGCCACAACCCGATCGAAGGCGCGGCCTGCGCGATCAGTGCTGTGCCAACTCGCCCAGCAAGGCCACCAAGCCCATGCCTAAAAACAACCACGCCACTTGCGCGGCAGTTTGCGCAGGGCTCAGGCGCTTTTGCAATTGCGGAATCAAGTCGGCCAGCGCCACATAGATGAAGCTGCTGGCAGCCACCACCAAAAAGTACGGCAGGTACTCGTGCATGGCCCCCACCAGCAAATAGCCCACCAGACCGCCAATGGCCGTCACACCACCGGCCAGTGAGAGTTTGAACAAGGCCGCACGCGGTGTGGCCAAGGTTTGGCGTAACACCACCAAGTCCCCCACATGGTGGGGCACCTCGTGGGCCATCACGGCCACCGCAGACGCCAAGCCCAAACGCCAATCGGCCACAAAAGCAGCCGCAATCAAAATGCCGTCGCCAAACGCATGCACGCTGTCGCCCAACAACACCGCCCACCCACCGCCGTGTGCGTGGTGATGGCCATGGTCGTGCGTTGCACCGGCATGTGCTGCATGTGCATGTGGATGAACATGGCCATGGTGTGCGTCGTGGGGGTCATGGCTGTGGACTTCTGCTTGTGACTCAGCTTGGTGGTGTTCATGTCCGTGGTGCCACAACTCGGCCTTGTCGAGCAGAAAGAAAAACACCAAGCCCACCAGCAACACGGCAAACAAAGCCTGTGCCGACACGCCAGCCGACACCGACTGCTCGAACGCCTCTGGCAACAAGCGCATGAAAGCCGTGGCCAGCAAAGCGCCCGCCGCCAAGCTCAACAAGTGCTGGGTGTAACGAGAGAGCAAGGCATAAGCCAGCAAGGCCGCCAGCCACACACTGCCCATGCCAGCGACCAAAGTGCCGACCAGAATAGAAAGCAACGTCATGGGTGAATCATAGGGACTTTGTAAGTCGCACCCTCAGCACCCATGGAACTGTCTTTTTAGAGTTCTTCACGAACACACAAGCCAAAGACAAGGAGTATCCAAGTGGATACAATTTACCAAATTTCACAAACACCTCAATTTGTGAAATGGCTCAAAGATATTCGAGCAAAAGCTGCGATTGTGTTGAGACTCAAGAGCATCGAAGCAGGTAACTTGGGCGATTTCAAGCAACTCGAAAACAGCGTGGCTGAATTACGCTTTCACATCGGACCGGGGTATCGGGTTTATTTCTCACGACGCAACCAAAAGTTAATTTTGCTTTTGGCAGGCGGCGATAAATCGACCCAAGCGAAAGACATTGCACGCGCACTCAAACTGGCAAAGGAATACGTCGATGAGCAAGACCATTGAATTTGATGCTGCAAGCTATCTTGACAGCGAGGACATGATTGCCCAATACCTTAACCTTGCCTTTGAAAGCGGCGATACCGACTTGCTGCTTTTGGCCATTGGAGACATTGCCAAGGCACGTGGGATGACGCAAGTCGCAATTGATTCAGGCTTGGGACGCGAAAGTCTCTACAAAGCTTTGAGGGCTGGCTCAAAACCACGCTTTGACACCATGCTGAAAGTCATGCATGCATTAGGGGTACGTATTCAGGCCTATTCAGTTGAAACGCAATAGCAAGCAATTGTTTCTAATGCGCCTCGTCCCAATTGCGACCCACGCCCACTTCCGCCAGCAAGGGCACTTTGAGCTGTGCCACCTCGGCCATCAGGCGTGGTACTTCGGTCTTGAGCCAATCCACTTCTGACTCGGGCACTTCAAACACCAGTTCATCGTGCACTTGCATGATCACTTTGATCGAACGGTGTTGCGCGTCCAGCACCTGTTGCACCTTGACCATGCTGAGCTTGATCAGGTCTGCCGCCGTGCCTTGCATGGGCGCGTTGATGGCCGCACGCTCTGCCCCCGCGCGGCGCGGGCCGTTGGGACTGTTGATTTCAGGCAGGTACAAGCGACGGCCAAACACGGTCTCCACATAGCCCTGTGCTTTGGCTTGGGCTCGGGTGTCGTCCATGTAGCGTTTGACACCGGCAAAGCGCTCAAAGTAACGGGTGATGTAGTTTTTGGCAGCGGTGTTGTCGATGCCCAGCGCCTTGGCCAAGCCAAAGGCGCTCATGCCGTAGATCAAGCCAAAGTTGATGACTTTGGCATAGCGACGCTGCTCGGTGCTCACTTGGTCCACCGCCACACCAAACACCTCGGCAGCCGTGGCACGGTGCACATCCAAGCCGTCATGGAAAGCTTTGACCAAGGCCTCGTCGTCGCTCAAATGCGCCATGATGCGCAGCTCGATTTGGCTGTAGTCAGCACTGGCAATCACGCTGCCAGCAGGGGCCACAAAGGCTTCGCGCACTTTGCGACCTTCTGCGGTGCGGATGGGGATGTTCTGCAAATTGGGGTCATTGCTGGACAAACGTCCCGTCACTGCCACCGCTTGTGCGTAATGGGTGTGCACGCGCCCGGTACGCGGCAGCGCCATCTGCGCCAGCTTGTCGGTGTAGGTGCCTTTGAGCTTGCTCAAGGAGCGGTGCTCCAAAATCTTGGCAGGCAATGGGTAGTCTTCGGCCAGTTTTTCCAGCACTTCTTCGTCGGTACTGCGCGCCCCAGTGGCGGTTTTTTTGACGACGGGCAAACCGAGCTTGTCAAAAAAGATTTCGCCCAACTGCTTGGGGCTGGCCAAGTTGAACGGTTGCCCAGCAATCTCATAGGCCTCAGCTTCAAGTTGCACAATGCGCTGGCCCAAAGCATGGCTTTGCGCCGCCAAGGTGGGCCCGTCGATCAACACACCGTTGCGTTCAATGCGGTAGAGCGCTTCGCTGCTGGCAATTTCCAGCTCGTAGACAAAGCGCAGCTTGTCGTCGGCTTGCAAACGCGGCCACAGGGCTTGGTGCACCTCCAGCGTCATGTCCGAGTCTTCGCACGAGTACTCGGTGGCAGGTGCCACATCCACTTGGGAAAACGGAATTTGGTGTGCGCCCTTGCCGCACAGGTCTTCGTAACTCAAGCCTTTGCGGCCCACATGGCGTTCGGCCAAGCTGGCCAAACCGTGCGGCTTATGGACTTCCAACACATAGCTTTGCAGCATGGTGTCATGCACATAGCCTTGCACCTCGATGCCGTGGTTGGCCATGACATGGCGGTCGTACTTGATGTGCTGGCCCAGTTTTTTGGCGGCGGGGTTTTCAAACCAGGGTTTGAGTTTGGCCAACACCTCGTTGAGGGGCAACTGCGTGGGTGCGTCGCCATAGCTGTGTGCCAGCGGGATGTAGCAGGCCGCGCCCGCTTGCACCGAAAAACTCAAGCCCACCACCTCGGCGCGCATGGCGTCCAGCGAGGTGGTTTCGGTGTCAAACGCCACCAAGTCAGCGGCCTGAATTTGTTTAAACCATGCGTCAAACGATTCCCAAGTGAGGACGCAGTCATAGGTCTTGGTGGTGACTTTCGAGGGCGTGGGCGCTGGCTCGTCAAACAGACCGAGGGTGCCACCTGGCGGCTGATCGCCTGCGCCCGGGGCATGTGCGTCTGCCGCACTTGCTGTAGGGCTGCCCAGGGCCTCGCCCATCGCACGAGCCAGGCCTTTGAAGCCATAGGTTTCGTAAAAGGCTTTGAGCGCAGACTTGTCGGGCTCGGCCAAATGCAGGGCGTCCAGCGCAGGCAAACCCGGCACATGGCCGGACAAATCGCAATCGGTTTTCATGGTCACCAGCTGACGCCCCGTGACCAACCACTCACGCGCTTGCCGCAAGTTCTCACCCGCCACCCCTTTGATGGCATCGGCGTTTTGCAGCAAGGCGTCGAGCGAGCCGTATTCCATCAGCCACTTGGCGGCGGTCTTGGGGCCGACCTTGGGCACGCCGGGCACGTTGTCCACGGTGTCGCCCACCAAGGTTTGAAAGTCGATCATCAAACTCGGCGGCACGCCAAACTCGGCGGTCACGCCCGCCACGTCGCGTTTTTTGCCGTTCATGGTGTCCATGATGGTGATGTGTTCGTTCACCAACTGGCTCAGGTCTTTGTCGCCACTCGACACCACCACCGTCATGCCCTGCTGAGCAGCCGTCACCGCCAAGGTGGCGATCACGTCATCGGCCTCCACACCCGGGACATCGAGCACGGTCCAGCCCAGCATGCGCACCATCTGGTGGATGGGCTCAATTTGGCTGCGCAAATCGTCAGGCATGGGCGAGCGGTGGGCCTTGTACTCGGGGTACATGGCGTCGCGAAAGGTTGGGCCCTTGGCATCAAACACGCACGCAGCCCATTGCGTCGGCACTTCTTTGCGCAAGGCCTGCATCATGTTGATCATGCCGCGAATGGCCCCGGTGGCAGCGCTGGTGGGGTCACCCGGCACGGCACGCAGGTCGGGCATGGCATGGAAAGCACGGTAGAGGTAGCTAGAGCCGTCTACCAACAGCAAGGTCTTGTTTTCTGACATGCCGCGATTGTGCCGTGCCCATGGCCTGTTGTTGGCGTCCAGCGGGGCCCCGCAAGGGCGACCACTACAATTGAGGCACTTTTCACCCCCCACCCCGTCATGGCTGTTTTCACCGAAGTTTCCGAGTCCACCGCGCAAGATCTGCTGACACAACTCAAGCTGGGTGAATTGGTCGAACTCAAGGGCATCCAAGGCGGAATTGAAAACACCAATTACTTCCTCACCAGCAGCGACGGCGCTTATGTGCTGACCCTGTTTGAGCGACTCACCCACGCGCAACTACCCTTCTATCTGTACCTGATGAAGCATTTGGCTGAGCGTGGCATTCCGGTGCCAGACCCGGTGTCTGACCGCCACGGCGACATCTTGCTCACCGTGCAAGGCAAGCCTGCCGCCGTGGTGAACCGTTTGCGCGGAAAAAGTGAACTGGCGCCCACCTCCATCCACTGTGCGGCCGTGGGCGACATGCTGGCACGCATGCACTTGGCGGGAAGCGACTTTGCGCGTGAGCAACCCAATTTGCGGGGCCTGGACTGGTGGGCACACACTGTGCCTGTGGTGTTGCCGTTTTTATATCCCTCACAGTCCACCTTGATTCAATCGGAATTGGCCTACCAGCACCACGTGGCGGCTTCATCGGCTTACACCGCGCTGCCCCGTGGCCCGGTGCATGCCGACTTGTTCCGCGACAACGTGATGTTTGATGGCCCCCTCGATACGCCCGAATTGACCGGCTTTTTTGATTTTTATTTCGCAGGTGTGGACACCTGGTTGTTTGACTTGGCCGTGTGCATCAACGATTGGTGCATTGACCATGACGCGTCAACAAATGACCGTCACAACCCCGAAAAAATGCAAGCCCTGGTCAAGGCCTACCAAGCCGTGCGCCCACTGACTGCCGCAGAGCGCCAGCTGTTCAACGCCACCTTGCGTGCCGGTGCTTTGCGGTTTTGGGTCTCACGCTTGTGGGACTTCCATTTGCCGCGTGAAGCCAGCTTGTTGCAGGCCCACGACCCCAGCCACTTCGAGCACGTGTTGCGCGAACGCGTGACCCAACCGGTACACCTGTGACCATGAAACTCCATGTTGTTCCTGCACGCACCGGCGCCCTTTGGGTGCGTCAAGGCATTCGTACCTTCTGGAAACAACCCATCGCGTTGAGCGGCTTGTTTTTCATGTTCATGGCGCTGATGTCGGTGTCATCGCTGGTGCCCGTAATAGGGAGCTTTTTTGCACTCATGCTGCTGCCTGCCGCTTCTTTGGGGCTCATGGCGGCCACGCGTGAGGTGGATTTGGGTAAGTTCCCCATGCCGATGATTTTGGCCAGTGGGTTTCGCGCGGGCAGAGAACGCAAGCGTGACATGCTGGTGCTGGGGCTGCTTTATGCGCTGGGCTTCATCGGCGTGATGGGCTTGTCCATGCTGGTCGATGGCGGTGACTTTGCCAAGCTCTACCTGGTCGGTGGCGCGCTGGACAAGGAAACGTTGATGACGCCGGAGTTTCAAAACGCCATGTGGTTGTCAATGTTGTTGTACCTGCCTTTGTCGGCTGTGTTCTGGCATGCGCCAGCCCTGGTGCATTGGCATGGCGTGCCGGCCATCAAGAGTTTGTTTTTCAGCACCGTGGCCTGTTTGAGCAACTGGCGTGCTTTTTTGGTGTTCGGCCTGTTGTGGTCGTTTATTTTTCTGCTCACGGCGTTGGTGATCACGCTGATTTCCAGCTTCACGGGCGACAGTGAATTTGCGTCACTGGCCCTGCTGCCCGCCATGCTGATGTTGGCCGCGATGTTTTTTTGCTCGACCTACTACAGCTTTCGCGACAGCTTCGTGTCCGACGTGATTTACGCCTGAGTGTGACGCTCACACCTGGGTGAGTTTGGCCACACTGAGCGCCAGCCACTTGATGCCATGGCGACCAAACTTCACCTGGGCGCGGGCGTCATCTCCCACCCCTTCCAAGCTGATCACCGTGCCCTCACCGAACTTGGTGTGAAACACCTGCACGCCGCTGCGCACCCAGGCATTGGGGCCACTGGTGGGTGCCGCGCGTTGCACCACGGGTACCGCGGCCGTGGCAGCGCCACCACCCCAGGGGTTGTTTTGCCATGCGGGGTTTTGCCAGGCGTCGCGCCGTGACGTTTGAGGATCGGCAAAGGCCGAGCGTGCGGGCGTGATCCATTTCAGGGTGTGTTCGGGCAACTCTTCAAAGAATCGGCTCTTGATGTTGTAGCGGGTTTGGCCATGCAGCATGCGGGTTTGCGAATGGCTGAGGTATAAGCGCCGACGTGCGCGTGTGATGGCCACGTACATCAGGCGGCGCTCTTCCTCTAGCCCGTCGTAGTCGTTCATCGAGTTTTCATGGGGGAACAAGCCCTCTTCCATGCCGGTGATGAACACGCAGTCAAACTCCAAACCTTTGGAGGCGTGCACCGTCATCAACTGCACCGCGTCTTGTCCCGCTTGGGCTTGGTTGTCGCCAGACTCCAGCGCGGCATGGGTCAAGAATGCCGCCAGAGGGGACATGGTTTCACCCGTGTCGGGGTTGATCATTTGGCCATCCACCGGCAAAGCCACGGCCTCGCGGCCAAAGCCTTCTTGGGTCACAAAGCTCTCCGCCGCGTTGACCAGTTCGGCCAAGTTCTCCAAACGGTCTGCGCCTTCACGCTCGGCCTTGTAATGCTCGGTCAAGCCGGAGTGGTCCAACAGCAACTCAATGATTTGGCGCAGCGTTTGGCCCTGGGTCTGCTCACGCAGCACATCGATCTTGGCTACAAACGCGCTCAGGTTGGCACCGGCTTTGCCGGAGACCGCGCTCACCGCGTCATGCATGGCGCAGCCCATGGCACGCGCAGCGTCTTGCAACTGTTCGATGCTGCGTGCCCCAATGCCACGCGGCGGGAAATTGACCACCCGCATGAAGCTGGTGTCATCACGCGGGTTCTCCAACAGTCGCAAATAGGCCAAGGCGTGTTTGATTTCGGCACGCTCAAAAAAGCGCAAGCCACCATACACCCGGTACGGCATGGCCGCATTGAACAGCGCGGTTTCAATCACCCGGCTTTGCGCGTTGCTGCGGTAGAGCACCGCAATTTCGTGGCGATGCGCCACGCCTTGGCTGCCATCGCCGTTTTGGCCATCGCGCAGCAATTGCTTCATCTCATCGACCATCCACTGAGCTTCGGCAAAGTCGGTGGGGGACTCGTACACGCGCACCGGCTCACCCGCGCCTTGGGTGGTGTGCAGGTTTTTACCCAAGCGGCTTTTGTTGTGGCTGATCAGGTGGTTGGCACTGTCCAAGATGTTGCTGAAGCTGCGGTAGTTTTGCTCCAGCTTGATCTGGTGCTGCACCTGGTATTCGCGCACAAAGTCGGCCATGTTGCCCACGCGTGCGCCACGGAAGGCGTAAATGCTTTGGTCGTCGTCCCCCACTGCAAAGATGGCCCCGCCGCCCTGCCCCACAGGCCCGGCAAGTTGTTTGATCCAGGCGTATTGCAGCTTGTTGGTGTCTTGAAACTCGTCGATCAGGATGTGCTGAAAGCGACGACGGTAGTGTTCACGCACCGCATCGTTGTCGCGCAGCAGCTCGTAGGAACGCAGCATCAGCTCACCAAAATCGACCACGCCTTCGCGTTGGCACTGGGCTTCGTACAGCTCGTACAGCTCCACTTTTTTGCGGGTTTCCTCGTCGCGCACTTCCACATCTTTGGCGCGTAAGCCGTCTTCTTTACAGCCCGCAATGAACCACATGGTTTGCTTCGGGGGAAAGCGCTCTTCGTCGACATTGAATTGTTTGCTCAGGCGCTTGATGGCGCTGAGTTGGTCCTGCGTGTCCAAGATTTGAAACGTCTGCGGCAAGTTGGCCAGTTTCCAGTGCGCGCGCAAAAAGCGGTTGCACAAACCGTGGAAGGTGCCCACCCACATGCCACGCACATTGACGGGCAGCATGGAGGTCAAACGGGTCAGCATTTCTTTGGCGGCCTTGTTGGTGAAGGTCACCGCCAACACACCGCCGGGAGACATTTGCCCGGTTTGCAACAACCAGGCAATGCGGGTGGTAAGCACCCGCGTCTTGCCCGAGCCAGCACCGGCCAAGATCAGCGCATGCTCGGGTGGCAAGGTGACCGCCGAAGATTGCTCTGCGTTGAGGCCTTGCAGCAAGGGAGAAGTATTGGATGTGGCCGAGGCCGGCTGGGTGTCAAACCCGGAAGAAACATGCATGGCGCAGATTTTAGAGAGGTCCATGCCAACCCCTGCTAAAATCAGCCACCGGGCCCAAGATTCTTGCGCTCGGTTTTTTTTGGACTGCCCTTGTGCGTCAGAAAAGCCGACCAAGCCAAGCGCTCAATCTTCGAACGTTTTTTTCTGGAGCTTGGGATATGGAAATTTTTGATTACGACAACATCTTGTTGTTGCCACGCAAGTGCCGCGTGGAAAGTCGCTCAGAATGCGATGCTGGCGTAGAACTCGGCAACCGCAAATTCCGCTTGCCCGTGGTGCCCGCCAATATGAAAACCGTGGTGGATGAAAGCATCTGCCTGTGGATGGCACAAAACAACTATTTCTACGTGATGCACCGCTTCGATCTGGACAACGTCCAGTTTGTGCGTGACATGCACGCCAAAGGCGTCTATGCCTCGATCTCTTTGGGCGTGAAAGCCCCCGACCGCGCCACGGTGGATGAACTGGCAGCCGCAGGCCTGGTGCCCGAGTACATCACCATCGACATTGCCCATGGCCACGCCGACAGCGTGCGCGACATGATTGGCTACATCAAGTCCAAGTTGCCCACCAGCTTTGTGATCGCTGGCAACGTGGCCACGCCTGAAGCGGTGATCGACTTGGAAAACTGGGGCGCCGACGCCACCAAAGTGGGTGTGGGCCCTGGCAAGGTGTGCATCACCAAGCTCAAAACCGGCTTTGGCACAGGCGGCTGGCAACTGTCAGCGCTCAAGTGGTGTGCCCGCGTGGCCACCAAGCCCATCATTGCCGACGGCGGCATTCGCAGCCACGGTGACATTGCCAAGAGCATCCGCTTTGGCGCCTCGATGGTGATGATTGGTTCGTTGTTCGCCGGTCACGAAGAGTCCCCTGGCAAAACGGTTGAAGTGGACGGCGAATTGTTCAAAGAGTATTACGGCTCAGCATCAGACTTCAACAAGGGCGAGTACAAGCACGTGGAAGGCAAGCGCATTTTGGAGCCCATCAAAGGCAAGCTGGCCGACACACTGATCGAGATGGAGCAAGACGTGCAAAGCTCGATCAGCTATTCCGGCGGCACCAAGCTGATGGATGTGCGCAAGGTGAACTACGTCATCCTGGGTGGCGACAACGCAGGCGAACACCTGTTGATGTAAGCGGCACCACGCCCCTCAAACAGCCTGCTGTGCCCTCGCACCGCAGGCTGTTTTTTTAGGCCATCAGATCCAACGTGAGTTGGTGCAAACGATGACCGGGTTGCGCAAAGGCCTCGACGACGCTGAAGTGTTGCAAGTCAGGCAAGGCCTCCGACACGGGCACGCGTTGTTTGCCCCAGGCCTGTTGAATCAACAGGTTGTGACGCAAGAACTCCGCACTCTCCAAAGCACCAGCCACGGTGTAGAAACGGCCCGCCTTGGGTGCTGGCATCCAGGCGGGGCTGCAGCGCAGCGCATCTTTCGGGGTGAGATGCAGGTCAGACAAAAACGGCGTCAAGCGCACCGATTCCAACTCGAACAGGCCTGAGATCGACATGGCGCGTGGCACCAAATCTGCGGGCAAGTCTTTGGCATAAGCCTGCCAGTGGCAGGCCAACAGCATGGCCGCCAAGTGCCCACCCGCCGAATGTCCCACCACCGTGATGCGACTCGGGTCACCGCCAAAACGCGTAATGTTGCGCCATACCCAAGCCAAGGCCTTGACCATTTGCAAGCTGATGTCTGGGATGGTCACAGCAGGACACAACGCGTAATTGGGCACCACGACGCAAGCACCTTGCGCCGTATAGGCTGGGGCCACGAAGGAGTGATCTGCTTTGTCCAGTGAGCGCCAGTAGCCACCGTGAATGAACACGAGCACGGGTGCCCCCCGTTTGGCTGTCGGCTTGTCCGTCGGGAAAATATCAAGGGTTTCGTTCGATCCCCGTCCATAAGCCACGTCTTGGAAGCAACGTGTTGTGGCACGCGTTTTCTGTGAGGCCTCGCGCCAATGCGCAAAGTGTGCTGCATGCTCCGGCACCAAGGCTCGGTTGTTGTACATGCGGTCTAGCCATGCGCCATCTGGCGGGGTGGAACTCATAATTTTTTCTCCAAACGAATTTGCACGCTGGTCCAACTGCGGTCACGCGTGCTGCTACTCTCGACGCCACTGTAACTGCGATCGGTCACGTAGTTGCGTGGGTCGAGGTTGCTCAGGGTCAAACGCCACGAGGTGGTGGCGTCAACCCGCCACAAGCCGTACAGGTCCATCACCCGCTTTTGCGACACAGTGATGAACTCCGGGTCACTCAAGTGCGTGGTGTATCCGGGGTTGTAATTGATGTTGCCGCCCACCGTCAGGGGCATGCTACGCAAACGGTAGTCACCACCGAGGTTGGCCGTCATGTCTGGTTGTTGGTCGAGTCGGTTGTTGGGGCCCACGACACTGAGCACGCGTGAGCGGTAAAAACTCACGTTGCTGCGCACGTCCACAGGCAAGGCCCCCTCGACCCATTGATCCAGCCGAAATTTGGCCTCCAGCTCCACGCCTTCGGTCACGGCTTGACTGAAGTTTTGTGGGGTGGAGACCCAACGATTGCCATACGTCGCGTCTTGCACGGTAACGTTGCGGATCAGGTTTTGAATGTTGCGGTGAAAGACTGAAGCACTGAGCACGCCGCCCTGGGGCAAATACCGCTCCAAGGCCACGTCAATGCCTGTGGCCAATTCAGGTTTGAGGTTGGGGTTGCCAATGCGGTCGGGATTGGTGGGGCCGTTGCTGCCCCCCAGAGCGTCGTCGCGCGAGCGCACGTAGCGCGCCAGCAGAGTTTGCATGTTCGGCGTTTTGAAGCTGCGCGTGAGGCTCATGCGCACTTGGTCGCGACTCTCTGGGTTGGGCTTCCACAACGCGTGCAAGAGCGGGGTGAAGACGCTGCTTCGGTTGACCACATCACCGCTGGTGGTGTTGCCCTCTGTCGTGAGTTGCTCATAGCGGGCACCTGCGTGGGCAGACCAGTGCGGGTTGAGTTGCCACTCGTCTTGGGTGTAGGCAGCAAAGCGCATTGATTGCGCTTGCAAGTCGGCATCACCGTCGGCATAGGTGGCAGTGGCGTTTTGGGTGCGGCGCACAGCCTCCACTTCAGCACCACTGACCCACTGATGCCCGCCCCCCAACACGTGGGTGTATTTGCCGTTCAGGCTGGCAGAACGGTCTTTGGTGAGCGTGGCTTCTGACAGGGTGGAGGTGTAGACCGAACCGGAGCCTGTGGGTGTTTGTGTGAAGTTGCTTCGGCTGTCCCAGCCCCCCACGTTGAATTTCCACTCCATATTGCTGTCGGCACTCAGTTTGCGGCGCCATTGACCGTTCATACGCGCCAAACCAAAGTGGTTGTCGTTCAAGGTGCTGGCACTGTCGTAAATGCGCGCGGCATTGTTGGTGCTTTGGTCTAGCGCGATGCTGCCAGGGGTGGTGCCATGAGACACCACCAGAAAAGGCATGAGGGTGAGGCTTTCTCCTGGGTCGCCTTTCCACTGCAAGCGCGCGGTGGTGTTGAGGCCTTCACGCACGTAGTGGCTGTCACTGACACGGTTGCGCTGCAAAGGGCCAGACACACGATCGAGTGAGGATTCGCTGTGATCAGGGGCTGCATAGCGGTTGACCGACAAGGTGTAGTTGCTGCTCCAGCGTTCGGTCTCTTGGTATTTGGTGATTGATCCGTTGGGCGAGGCATATCCGCCTTGCCATGAAGACCCGACTTTGAGTTCCGCCGGCATGCCGCGGCGGCCCTCACGGGTGATGATGTTGATGGTGCCCGCAATGGCTTGTGCACCGGTTTCGGCAGTGGGTGCGCGGTAAATTTCAACGCGTTCAATCATCTCGGGGGTCAAAGACTCCACCGAGAAACCTGGTGGCACGCGCTGGCCATCCAACAAGATTTGGGTGTACCCCGCACTCAACCCTCGCATGCGAATGCCAGAACCGCGCCCAGGCACGCCGCCCAAGGTGATGCCGGGCATGCGTTTGAGGACTTCGCCTAAATTGGCATCGCCTTGGCGTTCAATCTCCTCGCGACCAATGACAATTTTGCTAGCCGTCGATTCGCGACGCTGCTGCGTGTCGTTGTCACGTCCACTGGTGATTTCGACACGACCCAAATCTTGGACTGGCGCAGCAGGTTGTTGTTGTGCCTGCGCACAATCTACGCTCACTGCCAAAGGGAAAGACCACAGCAAGTGGCGCAAGAAATGGGGTGTTGTCATTTCAAAAAGTTTACCGGTTGGTGAAAGCCCTTGCCGTGTAAAGTCTGGGTTTTAATTTTCGTTTGCCCGAACCATGAGCCACGCTGCTGCGCCCCACGCCTATGAGATCAAGAGCGCCTCGCTGCCTTTGGTTGCTTTTGTCCTCAAAACGCATGACCTGTCTGTGCTGGAAGCCGATTTGACACGTCGGCTTGGAGACACGCCCGATTTCTTTGACAACGACCCGGTGGTGATTGACCTCAGCAACCTGGAACAACCCGATAGCGCCTTGGACTTTGCCGCCATCTGCGTGCTGCTGCGCAAGCACCGCATGGTGCCTGTGGCAGTGCGTGGTGGGCAGCCACACCACATCGCCAACGCTCAAAGCGCCGGCTTGTTTGAAGCACGTGACTTGAGCTCACAAAAAGTAAGCTCCTCGCGCGTGGAGACTGTGATTCAAGAGGTGATTCGTGAGGTCGAGGTCGTGCGTGAGGTGCCCGCCGAGCACATGGGTGCGATGGTGATCGACAAGCCCTTGCGGTCTGGCCAGCACGTGTATGCCAAGGGACGTGACTTGGTGGTGCTGGCCATGGTCAATCCAGGCGCAGAAATCATGGCCGATGGACATATCCATGTGTATGCGCCCCTGCGTGGCAAAGCGATTGCAGGTGCACGCGGCAACGAAGAGGCGCGCATCTTCACTTTGTCGCTCGAAGCTGAATTGATTTCTGTCGCAGGCACTTACCGCACCAGCGATACGCCACTGCCGCCTGAGGTGGCGGGTAAACCGGCGCAAATCTCTTTGCTGGGTGATAAGTTGGTGATGCAGCGGCTGTAAAATTGCCGATTGATTTTGAGAACAACCAAAGGCTTATTTCATGGCAAAAATCGTTGTGGTGACATCTGGCAAGGGCGGCGTAGGCAAGACCACGACCAGCGCCAGTTTTTCCTCTGGCTTGGCGTTACGCGGTTTCAAGACAGTCGTGATTGACTTTGACGTCGGCCTGCGCAATCTGGATCTGATCATGGGCTGTGAACGTCGCGTGGTGTACGACTTCATCAACGTGATCAACGGAGAAGCCACGCTGAACCAAGCCTTGATCAAGGACAAGCAGTGCGACAACTTGTACGTGCTGGCCGCTTCGCAAACACGCGACAAAGATGCGTTGACCAAAGAAGGGGTTGAACGCGTTCTGACCGAGCTCAAAGGGATGGGCTTTGACTACATCATTTGCGACTCACCTGCCGGCATTGAAGTGGGGGCCATGATGGCCATGCACTTTGCAGACGAGGCCTTGGTGGTGACCAACCCTGAGGTGTCTTCGGTGCGTGACTCAGACCGCATCTTGGGCATGCTCAGCAGCAAAACGCTGCGCGCCATTGAGGGTGACACACCCATCAAAGAACACTTGCTGATCACACGCTACAACCCAAGCCGTGTGGAAGAAGGCCAGATGCTCTCTCTGGAAGACATCCAGGACATTTTGCGTATTCCTCTGATCGGCGTGATTCCTGAGTCAGAGACGGTTCTGACAGCCTCTAACCAAGGTTTGCCTGCCGTTCACTTGGTCAACACCGACGTGTCGGAAGCCTACAAAGACGTGATCAGTCGCTTCTTGGGCGAAGATCTGCCGATGCGTTTTACGGAACACGTCAAGCCCAGTTTCCTGAAACGCATTTTTGGTGGGAAATAAGTCATGTCCCTCCTGTCTTTTTTACTCGGCGAAAAGAAAAAAACTGCCAACGTTGCCAAAGAACGTTTGCAGTTCATCCTGACCCACGAGCGCACAGACCGCAACACGCAGCCAGACTATTTGCCTGCCTTGCAACGCGACTTGGTTGCCGTTTTGTCAAAGTACGTCAAGATCAACCCCAGCGACATCAAAGTCAATGTGGAGCGTCATGACAATTTGGAAGTGTTGGAAGTCAAGATTGAGTTGCCTGACGCTTGACGCGACACAACTCACAACCTAAAAAAACAAAGCGTCCCTCGGGACGCTTTGTTTTTTGGTGTCGCACGCAACAGCGGATCAACCGCCCTTGCTTGAGCGTTTGCCCGGATTTTTCTTGCTGCGAGTGGCAACACCGCGCTCCAGACTGATGCGTTGGCCACGACCACCGGTGCGTGGCGTGGTGCCAGGCAAGGGGGTAGGAGCAGGTGTGCGCTTGCGGTCGGCTTCGGTGACGATTTTGTTGCCCATTTAATTTTCCAGAGAAAGGTTTAAAACCCTATATTAGGCCACAGGTTGACCCTGATTTACACCGCCCTGCACGCATAATCTGTCTAAACAAAGGTCTCTATGAACCCCAAAATCAGCGAACTGCTAGATCGTATCCGCGAGATCGAGCACCAGATTGAGGAAGAAACCAAACGGCGACGCGCCGAGTTGCAAGCCGATTTTGAAGACAAACGTGTGCGCTTCGAGCGAGAGGTCTTGGCGCAACACCGCCGCTTCAAAACAGGCTTGCTCAACTACATGATCACGGCCAACTGGCTGAGTGTATTGACAGCTCCGCTGATTTATTCCGTGTTGGGCCCTTTGTTGCTGCTGGATGTGTTCGTGACGGTGTACCAGCGCGTTTGCTTTCCCATTTATGGCATTCCATGCGTCAAACGCAGCGATTATTTTGTCTATGACCGCACCCACTTGGCGTATTTGAATGTGATCGAGAAAGTCAACTGCGCCTATTGCTCGTATGGCAATGGCCTGATGGCCTATGCACGCGAGATCGTGGCGCGCACCGAAATGTATTGGTGCCCCATCAAGCATGCGCGCAAAGTGCTGCAGGCACATCCCTATTACGCTGGTTTTGTGGACTATGGTGATGCCCAAAGCTACCAACGCGAGCTAGAACGGCTGCGTGCTCAACTGAGTCAACTTGATCGAAACAAGGAAGAGAATTCTTGAGCGAAACGTTACCGAATTCTGAGTGGTTGGAAGCATTCACCTGGATGCTGTATCGATTGGCCACCTATGCGGTGATCAACTTGATCGACGATGCAGCCATGTTGTCATTGATCTTTGTCTAAGTGCTGAGCGCACATGAAAAAGGCCAGTTGCCGAAACAACTGGCCTTTTTAGAGCAAAGAATGCTCAGCGCTTAACGGTCAAAGCGTGGTTTGGGGCTGCGTTTTTTAGCATCAAAGCCACCACCACCGAAAGGCTTGCCTGCCGGACGGGCAGGCTTGTCAAACGGGGTGCGACCGGCTTCAAAACCAGCCTGACGTGGGCCACGTGCAGGACGGTCATCAAAGCTGCGTGGGCCTGCGGGATGGGCAAAGCCTTGACCGCCACCGAAACCACCACGACCTTGGCTCTGACCTTCGCCAAAACCGCCACGAGGTGCGCCGCCTTGACGGGCCTCGAATGAATTACCGGCTTTGCGGTTGTCGAAACGGTCGTTGCCGCCGAAACCACCCCCACCACCGAAGTTGCCACCACGGCGGCCGTCAAACTTGCCACCACCTTTGCGCGGTGCGAAGTCACGCCCGCGCTCGACGCGTTGGGTCGGCTCCATGCCTGGGATCACTTCAGCTGTGAACGGCTGGCGTGTGTAGGCTTCGATATCAAAGATTTTGCGTTTGTCGCGGAACTCAGCCAACGTCACGGCCAAGCCATCACGACCGGCACGGCCTGTGCGGCCAATGCGGTGGGTGTAGTCTTCCGACTTCATGGGCAAGCCAAAGTTGAACACGTGGGTGATGGTGGGCACGTCAATGCCGCGAGCGGCCACGTCGGTGGCAACCAGGATTTGAACTTGACCTTGGCGCAGTGCCATCAAACGGCGATTGCGCAAACCTTGACTCAAAGCACCATGCAATGCCACAGCGGAAAAACCGTCTTGTTGCAAGTCATTGGCCAAGCCATCGCACTCGATTTGGGTGCTGGCAAAAACAATGGCTTGGTCAATCGTGGTGTCGCGCAAGAGGTGATCCAACAGGCGACGCTTGTGCGCTGCGTTGTCGGCCCAATGCAAGATTTGGCGAATGTTGTTGTGCTTTTCTTGAGGTGAGTCGATTTGCACACGTTGGGGTTCACGCATCACACGTGTTGCCAATTGCTGAATGCGCGGCGCAAAAGTGGCGCTGAACATCATGGTCTGGCGACGTTGGATGGTGAGTTGGTTGATTTCAGCCAAGTCATCCGAGAAGCCCAAATCCAACATGCGGTCAGCCTCGTCGACCACCAAGAATTGAACTTGATCCAGCTTGATTTGCATCGAGCGCTGCAAGTCAAGTAAACGACCTGGGGTAGCCACCACCAAATTGGCGTTTTGCAGCTTGGCGATTTGCAGTTGGTAAGGCATGCCACCCACCACGTTGGCCACGCGCAAACCACGGCAGTGGGTGACCAAGCCGATGGCATCATGCGCCACTTGCTGAGCCAACTCACGGGTTGGGCAAACGATCAAAGCGCCAGGCGTTGGCGCCTTGAAGTTGCGTGGATTGGTCGGATCTTTACGGCGTGCACGCTTAGGCGCAGGCTCGCCTTTGGCAGCGGCTTCGGCCACCACGGCTTCCCATTCAGCCGTTTCTTGGGCGTCTTGGGCGTGCATCTGAGCAATCAAGGTATTGAGCACAGGCAACAAGAAAGCGGCTGTCTTACCGCTACCGGTCTGGCTAGACACCATCAGGTCGTTGAACTTACCGGCTGCGCCATCGTTCATGGCCAATGGAATGGTTTTGGATTGCACGGTGGTGGGCTGGGTATAACCCAGATCAGCCACTGCAGCGATCAACTCAGGGGCCAAACCTAAAAGTTGGAAACCATTAGGCGCAGCAGGCGCCATAGGCTCGTCAATCACCTCAGTCTCAGGCGCAAGCGCCAAGTCATCAGCAACAATAGAAAGATCAGCTGGCACAGCAGTGCCCAGCTCAAAAGAGTCGGTCATTTTCACGTCCGCTCGCATTGATGCGGCGGCTCCGTCGATGGTTGAACAACATCAACCATCAAACGAAGTTCTACGCCGTGCTCGGCGCGGGCGGCTCACTGTGTGAGCCCTTGTGTGTGAGGTAGATGTGCGATGAAAGCGAACACGTGTTTCGTGTTGCAATCTGTATTGTCGCACAAATTCGGGAAAACCCGAGTTAAAGTTTCAAGAAGTGTTCGCGGTAGTGCACCAGCTCATCGATGGACTCGTGCACATCAGCCAAAGCGGTGTGCTTTTGTGCTTTTTTAAATGCATTGAACACCTCAGGCTTCCAACGACGAGACAGCTCTTTCAAGGTACTCACATCTAAATTACGGTAGTGAAACCAGGCTTCCAATTTGGGCATGTACTTGTTCAAGAAGCGACGGTCTTGACCAATGGTGTTACCACACATGGGCGAAACACCTTTAGACACATAGGGCTTCAGAAAGGCAATGAGTTGCTCCTGTGCCTGCTCTTCCGTCAAGGTCGAGGCTTTGACTTTGTCGATCAAACCACTCTTTTTGTGTGTGCCTTTGTTCCAAGCGTCCATCTTGCCCAACAGCTCATCACTTTGGTGGATCACCAGCACTGGCCCCTCGACACGGGGAGTGAGGTCGGGACCAGTCACGATGATGGCTATTTCCAGCAATCGCTCACGATCAGGATCGAGTCCACTCATTTCACAATCAAGCCAGACCAAATTCAGATCAGATTTCGCCAAGCTTGGCACAGGGGTGGGGGAAGACACTTCAGACATGGGGAGAGATTGTCACCCATCGCCACGACACGTTCATCTAAACTCCCCCACATGATGAATCCTTCTCTTTCGATGTCTGTCGCGCTCGCTGTGGTTTTGCTGGCTAATTTGCTCACCAAACTCTGGCTGAGCGGGCGTCAAGTGCGCCATGTGGCACAGCACCGCCAGGCCGTGCCGGCAACATTCGCACACACGATTTCATTAGATGCACATCAAAAAGCGGCGGACTACACCTTGGCCAAGGCACGCGTGGGCTTGATTGACATGGCATTGGATGCAGTCCTGTTGATGGGGTGGACCTTGCTGGGTGGTTTGGATGCACTCAACCAATTGACGCTGAATTGGCTGGGTGCAGGCATGACCCAGCAACTGGTGTTGGTGGTGAGTTTTGCGTTGATCGGTGGCCTAATCGGTTTGCCCCTGACCTTGTATCAAACCTTTGGCATTGAACAACGTTTTGGCTTTAACAACACGACGCCCGCTTTGTGGGTGAGCGACATGCTCAAAGGACTGTTGGTGGGGTTGGTGTTGGGTCTACCCATCTTGGCATTGGTGTTGTGGTTGATGGACACGGGAGGTGCCACCTGGTGGCTTTATGCCTGGGGCGCCTTGGTGGCCTACCAATTGCTGGTGATGTGGATTGCACCCAATGTGATCATGCCTCTGTTCAACAAGTTCACCCCCTTGGAAGACAACACTTTGAAAGAACGCGTGACTGCATTGATGAACCGCGCGGGTTTCACCGCCAAAGGTTTTTTTGTCATGGATGGCAGCCGTCGCTCCGCCCATTCCAATGCGTTTTTCACAGGCGTGGGATCAGCCAAACGGGTGGTGTTCTTTGACACCTTGTTGGCACAACTCAATGCCGATGAAATGGAGGCTGTGTTGGCGCACGAGCTAGGACATTTCAAGCACCGTCACATCTTGAAAATGATGCTCACCAGCTTTGCTTTCAGCTTAGGTGGCTTGGCTCTGCTGGGCTGGTTGTCACAGCAAGTGTGGTTCTACACCGGATTGGGGGTGTCTCCCAATTTAAACAGCAGCAACAGCGCGTTGGCATTGCTGTTGTTCATGCTGACACTTCCTTTGGTGACTTTCTTTGTGTCCCCGTTATCGGCGCGTCGATCACGGCGTTTTGAGTTTGAGGCTGACGCTTACGCAGTGGCCAATAGCAATGCCCAAGCATTGGGCAGCGCTTTGCTCAAGCTGTACCAAGACAATGCCTCCACACTCACACCCGATCCTTGGTTTGTGACGTTTTATTACTCTCACCCACCGGCTTCACAACGCTTGGAGCGGATCGCCGCATGACGCTCAGCGGCTTGGTGATTGCCACCCACGGACGTCACTGTGTGGTGGAAACACCTGACGGCGAGCGCCGCATTTGCCATCCTCGGGGCAAAAAAAGTCAGGTCGTGGTGGGCGACCGGGTTCAATGGCTGGCCAGTGAAGATGAAGGGACGATCGAAAAAGTCGAACCACGGCGCAATTTGTTTTACCGACAAGATGAAGTGCGCACCAAGTCTTTCGCTGCCAATTTAGATCAAGTACTTATCTTGATCGCCGCAGAGCCTGAGTTCTCGGAGATGCAACTTGCGCGTGCTTTGATTGCCGCCGAGGCAGAACATATCACCCCTGTGATCGCCCTGAACAAACGTGATCTGACCGTTTTGTTTGAAAGAGCCTTGGCTCGCTTGCAACCTTATGTGGCCATGGGTTACACCGTGTTGTCACTCGCACTCAAGACGGGTGATTTAGGTGACTTGCCCGAACGCCTGAATCACAAAACCACCTTGGTTTTAGGCCCCTCAGGCACCGGAAAGAGCACCTTGATCAATGCTCTGATTCCCAACGCCAACGTCGCCACGGGGGAAATTTCGCACGCGCTCAACTCTGGCAAACACACCACCACGGCAACCACTTGGCATTGGGTCGATGGTGAGCGCACAACGGGCTTGATCGACTCACCAGGATTCCAAGAGTTTGGCCTACACCACATTGATGCCATGCAGCTGGCTGCCTATATGCCTGACTTCAAACCCCATGTGGCGCATTGCAAGTTTTACAACTGCACGCATTTGCATGAGCCCAGCTGTGGGGTGCGGGATGCCGTGGAAAACGGATCCATCAACGCCTCGCGCTACCGTTTGTATGGCTTGTTATTTGCAGAGCTGACACAGCCCGCTCATTATTGAAACGTGGACGGTCTCTAACCGAGCAAACGTGCCAAGGTCAACAAAGCCAGCAGAACCATCCACAACACCACGCTGCGCCACACCAAGCCCACCACACTGGGCAAATGTGCCAACTCAGGGGCTCGTCCTGGCGTGCTTTCGCTGTCTTGCGACTCATGAGGTTCGTCGCTCAACAACGTGCCACCACGTTCGGCTTGTGCATTCAGAGCTTCGCCCCCTAAGCGCACATTCAACGCACCTGCCGTGGCAGACAAGACCACGCCATCGTTGTCATCTGGAAACCGCTGTGCATGCGTACGCCAGCAATCGATGGCCTCTTCGAAATTGCCAACCACCGCGAAGGCCACAGCAGTGACGCGCGCAGGCAGCCAGTCCACCCTGTGCCAGGCTGTTTGTGCGGCCATTTGCAAGGGCTCGCTGACCCAGCCTTTTTTAGGCTGAGCTGACGCCTGCCACGCACGCGAAACCCAAGCGCTCATACGGTAGAACACGGCACCTGCGGGCCCAAACCCCAAAGCAGCCAACACGGAAAACCAAGCCAGCACACCGAACACATGACGATGTGCGGAAAGCACTGAGTGCTCAATCACATGGCGCAGCAGTTCACTGCGGGGCAAGCTGCCCACCGACACGTGCTGCCATTGCGCAAGCAGTTCGCGGGCAAGTCGTTCGTCACCAGCATCCAGAGCATCACGAATGTCTGTGAAATGGTGGCTGAATTGACGAAACCCCAAAGAGGCATAGAGCACGCACACGCTCCACACCATGGCCACAGGCCAGCCCAAAAAATACAGCAACAGCCAATGCACAGACAGTGTCACCAGCGTCGGTACACCGACCGCCAAGGACCAAGTGGTCCAGGCCAATTGATGGTGCCCAGCATCCAAAGTTCGACTGATCCAAGAAATCCAGTTGCGCAACAAACGACGCAACCCGTTGTCCGAGGACAAGGGACGGGCTTGTTCAATCAACAAAGCAAAGAGCAGGGCCAAAAAACTCATGGGTCGATGATAGCGGGACGCTCCAACCTCTAAATCAGGCCTGCAAAAAACGGTAGAAGTTGCGCAACATGCCCGCAGTGGCGCCCCAAATAAAGCGCAAGTGCGCGCCATCTTGGTAGGGCATAGAGAGCCATTCCCGATGAAACCCCTCATGCTCCACACGATGCCAACGGTGGTTGGCAGGGTCCATCAAGAACGCCAAAGGCACTTCAAACGTATGGGCCACCTCAAAAGGGTTGGGCTGCAAGGCCATGTCTGGAGAAATCAACGCAACAACTGGCGTGACGTGAAAAGCAGACCCTGTGATGTAGATCGGCAGTTGCCCCAATACTTTCACATGGCGAGCCTCCAGCCCGACTTCCTCATGTGCCTCACGCAGGGCGGTCGCAGCAGCATCCACATCCTCGGGATCTGACTTACCCCCGGCAAACGCAATCTGCCCTGAATGGGTCGACAAATGCGCTGTTCGCTGCGTCAGCAACACTGTGGGCTGGTCGCGCATCACCACCCCCAGCAAGACCGCGGCGTGAGCTGGCTCACGGTCCATGAATCGACGTTCACGCACCAACTCAGGCTCCCACAAGGGCGGGTGTGCAAATCTCGCAACCAAAGCCTGTGGCGTGAGTTGATCTGGTGAAACCGCCGGCAAATGCTGATCCACGCGAATCACGGGGACTTGCAGGGGATCGAACAAGGGGGGTTTAGACATAGAAAAAGCCACCGCAAGCTTTCACTTGGGGTGGCTTTGTGGGTCGCAAACAGCTGACGAGGTAAAACCTGCTTACTGCGCTGCGGCGGCTGCCTTGGAGGCCGCTGCCGACTTGCTGACCAACTTTTCTTTGATGCGAGCCGATTTGCCGCTGCGATCACGCAAGTAGTACAACTTGGCACGACGCACATCGCCGCGACGCTTGACTTCAATGCTGGCAATCAAGGGGCTGTAGGTTTGGAAGGTACGTTCCACACCTTCGCCGCTGGACACTTTACGCACCGTGAAGCCACTGTTGAGGCCACGGTTACGTTTTGCAATCACCACACCTTCGTAGGCCTGGACACGCTTGCGGGTGCCTTCAACCACGTTGACGCTCACAATGACTGTGTCGCCAGGTGCGAATTCGGGGATGGTTTTACCGAGGCGAGCAATTTCTTCTGCCTCAAGGGTTTGGATCAGGTTCATGTTTTCCTCTAAAGATCTTGATCGCGCTACACAAAAGGCTTCTGGCACGGTGACAAGAAGCGGCCGATCAGAGGATCGAAAGCCCATGATTATAGCTGTTTCTTTGCCGCCAAAATGGCCTCGTCTACGGCACTGAGCCGATGGGCCGCACGTGCCGCTTCAATCAACTCTGGGCGCAATTGCGCGGTCAACCGCAAACGCTGGTCGCGTCGCCAACGTTCAATGTGCACATGATGCCCCGATAACAGCTCAGGGGGCACGGCCTGCCCTTCCCACACCTCAGGCCGTGTGTAGTGCGGACAGTCCAGCAAACCATCCAACGCCGGGTTGAAACTGTCTAATTGGTGGCTGCCTTCGTCATTGAGGACGCCGGGTTGCAGACGCGCCACGGCATCCAGCAAAGCCATGGCGGCCAATTCACCACCAGAGAGCACAAAATCGCCCAAACTGAGTTGGGCGTCCACATGCGCATCAATGAATCGCTGGTCAATACCTTCATAACGACCACACAGCAAGACAGCACCCGCACTGTCGGACCAGCGCTGCACCAAAGCATGACGCATCAGATCGCCCGTGGGTGAAAACAGCAGCAAAGGCGCGACCTCGCGGTTTTGTCCTCGATCGGCGCGGATGGCGTTCAAGCAAAGCAACAATGGCTCGGCCATCATCACCATGCCTGGGCCGCCACCGAAGGGCCGATCATCCACGCGGCGGTAGTTGCCTTGTGCGTAATCACGAGGATTCCACAACCTCACCACAACAGCACCCGACTCGTAGGCGCGACGGGTCACACCGGTTTTCAAAAACGGCTCAAAAAACTCAGGGAACAACGTGATGACGTCAAAACGCACGAATAACCCCAGCCGAGCGCATCAGTAATCGGGCTGCCAGTCAGCGGTGATGCGACGTGCGGCTAAATCCACCGCATCAATATACACACCGACAAACGGAATCATGCGCTCTTTGACGGTATCGCCTTCGGTAAAGCTCAGCACCAGCACTGTTTGCGGACCGGTATGCAACAACTCTTTAACTTGCCCAAGGGCAACGCCTTCACGGTTGACGACATCCAACCCGATCAAGTCCACCCAGTAGTACTCGTCGGCATCTGGGGTGGGAAAACTAGAACGGGCGACAAAAATACGTGCGCCTTTGAGGGCTTCAGCAGCCGTTCGGTCTGAGACGGCTTGGGCACTGGCCACGACCGTATCGGAATGTTCTTTGGCTTCAATAATTTTCAGAAGCAGGGTGCCAGCGAAAGTTTTGGCACCTTTTTCAGCAGGCAATAAAAACCAACGCTTGGAAGAAAAAAGCGCTTCCGGAGAAGCGCTGTAGGGCAGGACCTTGAACCAGCCCTTGATGCCCCATGCATCGGCGATGCGCCCGACTTCCACGGCGTCTGCAGGTAAATCTGCAGGCTCCAAGCCCAGGGTCATCGCCATGCCTGTGGTCGATTAAGCGGCTGCTTTGGCAGCTTGCTTGATCAAACGCTCGACCGTAGGCGAGCACTGTGCGCCCACACCAGTCCAGTGGGTCAGACGATCTTGCGCAATGCGCAGGCCCTCTTCACCGCCTTTGGCGATGGGGTTGTAAAAACCGATACGCTCGATGAAGCGACCATCGCGACGAACGCGCTTGTCTGCCACAACAATGTTAAAAAACGGACGGGCTTTAGAGCCGCCGCGAGAGAGTCGAATGACGACCATGATGAATCCTTCGGGTGGGTGGGTGTTTTCAACGTTTGAGACACGCGCTAAGGCCACCCGGCCTGCGACACGCTGAAAAGCTCCCCATTATAGCCGTCTACACTGATGCCATGAAAAACAAAACCATCGCCGCTTGGCTGACCTTCCTGGGTGGCCCCTTGGGACTGCACCGCTTTTACCTGTTTGGACTCAATGACACCCTAGGCTGGCTGCTGCCCATACCAACGGCACTCGGACTCTACGGGATCGAGCGGGTGCAAGAAAACGGGCTGGATGACATGGCCAGTTGGTGGCTCATCCCCA
This sequence comes from Limnohabitans sp. JirII-31, assembly GCF_002778315.1. GTDB lineage: Bacteria > Pseudomonadota > Gammaproteobacteria > Burkholderiales > Burkholderiaceae_C > Limnohabitans. Next base: position 164,937 of record NZ_NESA01000007.1, read on the forward strand.
TGCTGGGTTTCACGATCGCGGCCTGTGCCCTCAATGCCATTGTGTATGCCTTGATGACCCCAGAAGTTTGGAATGCCAAATTCAACCCAGTGGCTAACAGTGACGACCCAGCCGGACAAACCAACTGGGGAACCATTGGGGCCATCGTGGTGTCACTCATGATTGGGGCCACAGCACTGATGTCCAGCATCGTGTTCAGCGGTCAGCGCTACTTCGAATACCAAATCGAAGAAGCGCAGAAAATCTCGCAGTGACTCAGTACAGAGTGAAGCTGACCCAATACGCCACGCCTGCCACAAAGGCACTCGCAGGAATGGTCAAGATCCAAGCCCACACAATGTTGCCCGCCACGCCCCAGCGCACCGCACTGGCACGCTGAGTCGAGCCCACACCGACGATCGCACCAGTGATGGTGTGAGTAGTCGAAACAGGAATACCCAAGGCGGTGGCCAAGAACAACGTCATGGCCCCCCCTGTCTCAGCGCAAAAGCCCCCCACAGGTTTGAGTTTGGTGATTTTCTGACCCATTGTTTTGACAATGCGCCAGCCACCGAACATGGTGCCCAGACCAATGGCCGCGTAGCAACACACGATGGTCCATGTGGGCGGAGATGATTCCGCGCTGGACGCATAGCCGGTGGCCAGCAAAAGCATCCAAATAATGCCAATGGTTTTTTGCGCGTCATTGCCACCGTGACCCAAGCTGTAAGCACCCGCCGAGATCAGTTGCAAACGGCGAAACCATTTGTCCACGCGTGACGGACGAAAGCTTCTGAAAATCCAGGCCACGGCCACCATCATCAACGAGCCAAGCAAGAAACCCAGCACAGGAGACACGAAAATAAAGGCAACCGTTTTAAAGATGCCGCCTGAAATCAAGGCACTGGTGCCTGCCTTGGCGATCACAGCACCGGAAATACCGCCGATCAATGCATGCGATGAGCTGCTGGGAATGCCGTAGTACCAGGTGATGATGTTCCAAGTGATGGCGCCCAACAGCGCACCAAACACCACATGGGTGTCCACAATGCCCGGTTGAACAATGCCTTTTCCCACCGTGGCGGCCACACTGAGGTGGAAGATAAAAATTGCGACAAAGTTAAAAAAAGCGGCAAACAAAACCGCTTGAGCCGGCTTGAGCACACCGGTGGAGACCACCGTGGCAATCGAGTTAGCCGCATCGTGAAAGCCGTTCATGAAGTCAAACAGCAACGCCATCACGACCAACAAAGCGACCACCCAAAACGCAGTTTGTACGGATTCCATGGGGCGCCTGTACTCAGGAGTTTTCGAGGACGATACCCTCGATCAAATTGGCGACGTCCTCACATTTATCGGTGATGGTTTCGAGCAACTCGTAAATCGCTTTGAGTTTGATGACTTCGCGCACATCAGGCTCTTCACGAAACAGTTTGCTCATTGCGCTGCGCATCACGCGATCAGCGTCTGACTCAAGCTTGTCAATTTCTTCGCAAGTTTTGAGCGCGGCTTCAGCGGTGGCTGGGTCAGTGATTTTGTCGAGTAACTTCACCGCATGGCGCACGCGCTCGCAGCACTTCAAACTCAAATCTGTCAGACGTGAAATCTCGTCTGTCATGTGACGCACGTCATACAAAGCCATGGTTTCGGCGGAGTCTTGAATCAGGTCGGCCACATCGTCCATGGTGTTGATCAACGAGTGAATTTGCTCGCGATCAATCGGTGTGATGAAGGTTTTGTGAATCGCACGGTTGACTTCGTGGGTGACACGGTCGGCAGCGCGCTCGGCGTTGTCCACTTCTTGGTTGTATTTGTCACGCAAGATGGGATCGCTGTAGTTGGCAACCAAATTAGAAAAAGCCACCGCAGCCTCGACGATGCGGTCGGCGTGCTGGTTGAACATTTCAAAAAAATTGCCCTCTGTGGGCAACAACTTTCCAAATAGCATGCGGTACTCCTGTGAATCCAACTGCATGTGACATTTTGATGACAGGCGGAAGTGTAATCGTTGCTCACGCTTTAAAAATGAAATACACCGCCCCCACCATGCACAAACCTGCCCATAAATAGTTGAGTCTGAGTGGTTCGTTGAGGAAAAACACCGAAAACGGAACGAAGACCGCCAACGTAATCACCTCTTGCATGATTTTGAGTTGCCCTACCTGCAAACCAGCGTCATGAAAGCCAATGCGATTGGCAGGAACTTGCAGCACATACTCCATCAAAGCAATGCCCCAACTCACCAAGACAGCGGTATACCAAGGTGAATTGGCCAAGCTTTTGAGATGCCCATACCAAGCAAACGTCATGAACACATTCGCAGCGATCAACAGCAAAACAGCTTGCGCAGAAAAGGAGAGAAGCGAGAAGTTCATGATGCAACGTCGTCGGGGATGCGCTCGATCGCTTGGTGTTTGACCCGCGCCAACATCGCCTCGCTCACACGCTCAGGGCAAATTTCAGCCAGTGGTAACAACACAAAAGCGCGCTCTTGCCAGCGCGGGTGCGGCAGGGTCAATGTTGGCGTCGACAACACTTGCTCGCCATGGAAGATCAAATCCAGATCCAGGGTTCTCGGCGCATTTTGATAAGGCCGCTCGCGTCCGGCTTGAAGCTCCAGGGCTTGCAAAGCTGCCAGCAAGGCCTGGGCAGAGAGTTGTGTCTCGACCAGTGCCACCGCATTGATAAAGTCTGGCCCCGTAGCCTCAAAAGGTGCTGAGCGGTACAGCGCCGAAGCCTTGAGCAGCTGACTTTGCGGCAACCGCGCCAAATCTATCAAGGCCTGTCGCACAGTCACCTGGGCGTAGCCCAGGTTGGCGCCAACTGCAATGCAAGCCGTCACGGTGGTGCCACTGCGCATAAGAACAGGGCTTTACTCGCTGGATGCTGTGCCTTCAGCACCACCCGTCGGCTTGCGACGACGACGGCGACGTTTCTTGGCCGGTGCATCAGCAGGATCTTGCTCAGCATCACCCGAGGGCGTTTCATCCGAGGCGCGAAAACGCGGGTCTTCTGCGGGCTTGTCCGCACGACGCACCGAATGCACGCGCGGAGCACGTTGTGCCTTTTGGCTCTCTAGACGTACTTGTTGCAGCAAGTCTTCGCGCGTGCTGTCATCGGCCAAGCTGAACTCTTGCCACCAGTCGGCCAATGCTTCATCGACCTCCCCCACATCAGCACGCAAGCGCATGAAATCAAAACCAGCACGGAAACGCGCTTGCTCCACCAAGCTCCAGGGGCCACTGCCCACGCGCTTTTCAAAGCGCGGTTGCATCATCCAAATCTCGCGCATGTCGGCACCAAGCTTGCCACGTCCCGAAACATCGCCAATGCGGGACTCGAACACTTCATCGATCGCATCTTGCAAGGCCGGGAACGGCGGTTGCTTGACGAGCCGCTGGGCCCATGACTCACGCACATCCGACCACAACACGCAAGCCAACAAAAAGCTAGGGGCTACCGGCTTGCCCTCACCCACTCGACGGTCGGTATCTTGCAGCGCTGTTTTCACAAATTCTTGATCAGCGCGCTCAACCACAATATCGAGCAAGGGATAAATGCCTTTGGCCAAACCTTGCAGCTTGAGTTGCTCCACACTGGCAAGCGCATGACCCGTTTGCAAAAGTTTGAGCATCTCATCAAACAAACGGCTTTGTGGCACATCCGCCAACAACTTCACCGCGCGTTTCAAAGGCGCAGCCGTCTTCGCCTCCATCTTGAAACCCAAAGCTGACAGTTTGGCGGCAAAACGCACGGCACGAATGATGCGTACAGGGTCTTCGCGGTAACGCATGGCGGGGTCACCAATCATGCGCAAAACTTTTTTCTTGGCGTCGGCAATGCCGCCGTGGTAATCGATCACGTTGCCCGTTTCTGGGTCGTAATACATGGCGTTGATGGTGAAGTCACGGCGTGCGGCATCTTCGTCTTGTGGGCCCCACACGTTGTCGCGCAACACACGGCCACTGGCATCGACGGCGTGCTTCATGCCGGCCAGCTCTTGCTTGCTGCTGCGCTCGTTGCCTTTGACTTGGCTTGCATCAGCACTGTCCAAATGGGCACGGAAGGTCGACACCTCAATCACTTCATGTTCGCGTCCGCGGCCATAGACGACGTGAACAATGCGAAAGCGTCGTCCAATGATGAAGGCCCGACGAAATGCCGCCTTGACTTGTTCGGGTGTGGCGTCAGTGGCAACGTCGAAATCTTTGGGCTTGAGACCCAGGAGCAGATCACGCACAGCACCACCGACGATGTAAGCTTCAAAACCACGGTCTTGCAGGGTGCGCACCACATTGAGTGCCCGCTCATCGACCCAGTCGACATTGATGCCATGCACCTTGGCTGGCACCACATGGCGCTTACCCAGTGAGGGCTTGCTGCTGGTGGTTTTGCCCATCAGCTTATTGATGAATTGTTTGATCATTGTTGAGAGAAGAGTTCCAAGATCGGCCACCCCTGTTCAAGAGCAGTGGCTCGCAGTTTGGCGTCTGGATTGGTGGCCACCGGATGGTTGACGCGTTTGAGCAAGGGCAAGTCGTTACTGGAGTCGCTATAAAACGTGCTGTCCACATCACGCCAATCCAAGCCTTGTGCTTGTAGCCATTGTTGCAGACGTTGCACCTTGCCCTCGCGGATGGAAGGCACGCCGTTGATTTCGCCGGTGAACCACCCATCAGCACCACGGGTCAGCTCAACGGCAATCAGCTCACGCACACCCAACGCCTCGGCAATCGGTCGCGTGACGAATTCATTGGTGGCTGTGATGATGACCAGACGATCCCCCGCTTCACGATGTTTGTCTATCAACGCAAGGGCTTCTGTACGAATGGCAGGCATGACCACCTCTTGCATGAAACGCGCATGGGCGCGTGCAGCTTTGTCGGGGCCTTGCAGACGAAACGCCTCGGTGGCGAAACGCACGTAATCATGGATATCCAAAGTACCGGCCTGGTAATGGGCGTAAAACTCGTCGTTCTTGGCCGCGAACTCGACAGGATCTGTCCATCCCAAGGCAATGGTGAATTCACCCCAGGCGTAATCCGAGTCAATGGGTAGCAAGGTGTGATCCAGGTCAAACAACGCAAGTTTCATGTCAAAGGTTCTCAAGCATCGATTTCAGCAAAGGGATGGTGATGGCGCGTTGTGTTTGCAAAGCATAGCCATCGAGTTGATCAAGCAACTGAATCAAGCTGCCCAGATCACGACTGAAGCGGTTCAGCATGAAGTCCATGACCTCGTCGCTCAAAAAAATACCGCGCTCATCAGCCTGCTGACGCAGCACCGCACGCCGCTCGGATTCGCTGAGCACTTGCAACTGATAGATATGCCCCCAGCCCAGACGGGTGCGCAAATCTTCACGCAAATGCAAATCACTGGGCGGCACCAATCCGGCAGCCAAAACCCAGCGCTGCTGTCCATCGTGAGGCGTCATGGCGTTGACAAACCAATTGAACGCTGCATGTTGCTGTACAGCTGTGTACAAATGCACATCGTCCAGCACAATCACCCGCCAACGGTCATCAAACACAGCAGGGTCAAGCTGAGAAGCATCCATCCACCCCACAAGACACCCCTGCTCACGCAAAGCCGCTTGCACCCCGCGCAGCAAATGGGTCTTGCCACTGCCCGACTCACCCCACAGGTAGCTGGGCACAGGCGAGCGCTTGTCATTGCCAACCCAGAGTTGCAAATGCTGCAAAACCGCCAAATTGGGGCCTGCCAAGAAGTTGTGCAAGCTAGGGCCGGGGGCCAAGCCAATGTCGAGTGCGATTTGCTTCATGCCCGCTCAAGCACCTCGGTACAAGGCACTCGCCTGGTATTGGCGGCGTATGCGTCGAATCGCCACCAGCAACACAGCGCTAGCGGGTAACGCCACCAGAACCCCCAAGAAACCGAACAACTGCGCAAAGGCCATCAACGCAAAAATGACATGCAAGGGGTGCAGGCCAATGCGCTCGCCCACCAAACGCGGGGTCAGGACAAAACTCTCAAGCAACTGCCCCACGCCATAAACCAACGCCACCATCCACGCAGTTTCAGCTGGCGTCATTTGCAACAACCCCGCAAGCAATGCCAGACACAAACCCAAACCAAAACCCACATAAGGCACGAAGACGGCCAGCCCCGTGAACACACCGATCGGCCACGCCAACTCCAAACCAAACCACCACAACGCCAGGCCGTAATAAAAAGCCAGCACGAACATGACCGACAACTGGCCTCTGAGGTACTGCCCCAGCACCAAGTCAGCCTCAGCCATAAAGCTGTCGTAGGCACTGCGCATGGGCAAGGGCACCAAGGCCTCGACATGGCGCACAAAACGACGCCAATCTAAAAGCAAGTAAAACAACACCACGGGCACCAGCACCATATTGCCCACCACCGCCAGAGCCACACTGCCGCCGATACGCAACGAGGCCAGTGCTTGCTTGAACCCATCTTCAAACGAGGTGTTGAAATTTTTCAAGACAAAGGTTTTGAGGCTGGCAGCATCCAATTTGACCGACACCCCCAAGCTCTGCAACCAAGGGTTCACAAAGGCTTGGCCACGCTCGATCAGCGCTGGTAACTGTTCGCGCATACGCGGTATCTCGTTGGCCAAGATGGGCAGCAGCAACATCAGCAGCGCCAGCACCACCAATACAAAAACCGCCTCAACCAGCAACACACAAGCCACGCGGGGCAAGTACCCCCCTGCGGCACGCTCAAGTCCACGCACCAAGGGATTCAGCGCATAAGCCAACACCCCAGCCACTACAAATGGCATCAACACGGGCCCTAACAACCACAACAGCAGTGTCACCAATGCAGCGATGGCAACCCAGGCCAGGGTTTGTTGTTGTGCGGAAGTGAATTGCATACAGCGGGTAGAGGATGGGCTTTAAAATTGCACCTTGATTCTATCGGCGCGCACCTTCTGGCGCGCCACAGCACCCTCACCCACAATGAATAAACCCCTTTCTTATAAAGATGCTGGCGTCGATATTGACGCTGGTGATGCCTTGGTCGAACGCATCAAGCCTCTGGCTAAAAAAACCATGCGCGAGGGCGTGCTGGCCGGTATCGGGGGGTTTGGCGCATTGTTCGAAGTGCCAAAGCGCTACAAAGAGCCTGTATTGGTGAGCGGTACCGATGGCGTAGGCACCAAGCTGCGGCTGGCATTCGAGTGGCAAATGCACGATACCGTGGGCATTGACTTGGTGGCCATGAGTGTCAACGACGTGTTGGTTCAAGGCGCAGAACCTTTGTTCTTTTTAGACTACTTTGCATGCGGCAAATTGGATGTCGACACGGCAGCCGCCGTGGTGGGGGGCATCGCTAAAGGCTGTGAGTTGTCTGGTTGTGCACTGATTGGTGGCGAAACCGCTGAAATGCCTGGCATGTACCCCGATGGCGAATACGACTTGGCTGGTTTTGCGGTGGGTGCAGTCGAAAAATCCAAAATTCTGACTGGCCAAAACGTGCAAGTGGGTGACGTTGTGCTGGGTTTGACTTCAGCAGGCGTGCACTCCAACGGTTTTTCTCTGGTCCGTAAAGTGATTGAGCGTGCGGGTCACAACACGCCTGCCACCCTGGATGGACAGCCGTTCAAACAAGCCATCATGGCCCCCACTCGCCTGTATGTGAAAAGCGTGCTTGCTGCCTTGGCCACACAACCGATCAAGGCCTTGGCCCACATCACCGGCGGCGGCTTGCTGGAAAACATCCCGCGCGTTCTGCCCGAAGGCTTGGCCGCACACCTGCGCAAAGGTAGCTGGCCACAAACCGAACTGTTTGCCTGGCTGCAAGCCACCGCAGGCATTGATGACATCGAAATGAACCGCACCTTCAACAATGGCATTGGCATGGTGGTCGTGGTTGACGCAGCCAATGCCCAAGCGTGCGCCGAGGTCTTGCGCGCGCAAGGCGAACAGGTGCACACCATCGGCGTCATCGCTGAGCGCGGCGATGGTGCGGCTGTGGTGGTGGCCTAAAGCCCGATCAGGGCAATTCGCTGGCCTGGGGCAGCAACACACCCAAGCGTTTTTTCACCCACCCACGACGCACCACGTCACCGTGGGTGATGTAAATTTCATCCAAGTTGCGCAACATACGCGCCACAATTTCGCGGGGTGTTGCAGGCCTCAAGTAATGCTTGAGCAAGGCATCTGAAACATCGCCATCGCGCACCAGACCAGTTTCAGCATGCAAAGGCGCCAAACGCTCCGACAAGTCCTCTTTGCTCAACGATTGCCCCGTGAACGGATCCATCACCACTTGCCCCTCGTGCGGGAAGGGCAATTTGACTTTGAGCAAAAAATGGCCTGGAAAACTCACCCCCGAAGCATCCAAACCTAAACCCAAAGCCAGCTCCAACCAAATCACCGCCAAGCTGATGGGAATGCCACGACGGGTGTGCAGCACCGTGTGAACAAAGCTGTTGTCGGGATCGTAGTAATTGTTCAAATTACCGGCAAAGCCCAAATCATCGAAAAAGAAACTGTTGAGCAAGCGCAATTTGTGCAAACCACCAGCGTCTGGCGGTAAACGACGTTTGATGCGCTCGCCCAATTGATCCACCTGCTCCAGCACATGCTGGATGTCGAGATCCGGGTACTCGTCTTGCGCCAAGCTGGTGGCCGCTTCGAGCAAGGGAAAATGTTCGTCGCTTTGAACCAGGGCCGCAAAATACTGCAGCGCGGTGGGAATTTCGAGTTTGAAATCCATGCCCTGACATCTCCTTATCGGCGCAACAGCGCACGCAGTTTCAAGCCCACAATGGCCAAGCAAGCGAAGTACAGCAACGCGCTGAGCATCAACACACCCGCCATCACCAACACACGCAACCAAGGCGTGGCGTGTAACAGTGTCCAGTCCCAATGCTGCGATGACCAAAATAACCAGCACCCCAACACCGCGCTACTGCCCACCACCTGCAAGACCAAGCGCCACCAACCGTGACAAGGCCTGTACGTGCCTGCCTTGCGCAAGCCCCAAAGCAGCCACGTCGCATTGACCAAAGCCCCCAAGCCAATCGACAGAGCCAAACCCGCATGTGCCAGATAAGGCACCAACATCAAATTAAACAACTGAGTGATGATCAGCACTGCGATGGCAATGCGCACCGGGGTGCGAATATCCTGGCTGGCGTAATAACCTGGCGCCAGCACCTTGATCGCCACCAAACCAAGCAACCCCACGCCATAGCCCATCAAAGCCAACGTGGTTTGTTGCACATCGTGGGCACTGAATGCCCCATAGTTGTAAAGCACTGCTACCAAAGGCTGCGAAAAAACCAACAAAGCCACCGCGCAAGGCACAGCCAGAACAACCACCAAACGCAGGCCCCAGTCGAGCATGTCGGAGTACTGGACGGTGTTGTTTGCCGCTTTGGCGGCTGATAACTGGGGCATCAGCACCACGCCCAAAGCCACGCCCAGCAAAGCGGTAGGAAACTCCATCAACCGGTCTGCGTAGCTGAGCCAGCTGACACTGCCGGGTGTGAGGTGCGAAGCAATCTGGGTGTTGATCAGCAAAGAAATTTGTGCCACACCCACCCCAAACAAAGCGGGTGCCATGAGTCGCAAGATGCGTTTAGGTCCCTCGGCAGACCAAGCCTCGCGCACAGCGCGCCAGCCCATGCCAATGCGGGGCAACAAGCCAAGTCGACGCAAAGCCACCAGCTGCATCGTGAGTTGCAACAAACCGCCCAGCATCACACCCGCAGCCAACGCATAAATGGGTGGCCAACCCCACACCGCCAACCAGGGCCCACCCCACCACGCGGCGGCGATCATGGACACATTCAACAGCACCGGTGTGGCCGCAGGAACCGCAAAACGTCTCCAGGTATTGAGCACCCCCGCAGCCAAAGCCACCAAAGACATGAATGCGATGTAGGGGAACATCCAGCGCGTCATCACGACCGCCACATCGAAACCCTGGGGCGACTGCTGCAAACCACTGGCCATCACCCAGACCAAACCAGGAGCAGCCACGACGCCCAACACACTGACCCACAACAGCACCCACAAGAGCAAAGTCGCCACTTGGTTGATCAATACGTGGGTCGCATCATCACCATGCTGCTGCCTGCTGGCAGCCAGCACCGGCACAAAAGCTTGACTGAATGCGCCTTCAGCAAACAAACGGCGAAACAAATTTGGAATACGAAATGCCACATTGAAGGCATCGGTCAGTGCGTTGGCACCAAATATGGAAGCAATCAACAACTCGCGCATCAACCCTGTGATGCGGGAAACCAGGGTCAGGCCTGAAACGATGGAGGCAGATTTGAACAAAGACACCATCACAGTGTAGCGAGACGCTGGCTGTCGAATCGGGAAAGCATTCGTGATGTACAGGGGGTTTGATATACTTGCGGGCTTTGCTGCATCATCCTCAAACCTTAAGGAACTCTCACCATGGCATCAGCCAAACCCAAGAAAAAGAACCCACGCCTGGCGTCGGGTCGTAAACGCGTCCGTCAGGACATCAAAATCAACGCCGCGAACACCTCGCTGCGCTCCAAATACCGTACTGCTGTGAAGAACGTCGAAAAAGCTGTTCTGGCAGGCGACAAGACCAAAGCCACCGAACTGTTTGCCAAAATGCAAGCTGTGGTGGACACAGTGGCCGACAAAGGCATCTTCCACAAAAACAAAGCTGCTCGCGACAAGAGCCGCCTCTCTACCAAGGTCAAGGCCTTGGTTACCGCCGCCTGATAAATCAGGCAAACAGCCCGGTCTGAATTGTCAGACCGCCGTTTGTAACGGGTGCGCTGCAGCAAAGCAAAAACCGCTCTCAGGAGCGGTTTTTTGTTGTCTGGTCAAACACAAACATCAAGGTTTTAGGGGAACGTCTGGCAGCAAGCAGGCTTCCACCACTTGCAGGCCATTGTCCTTGGCAAAGTTCATCACGAAATCCCAAGCCATGGGCTCGTCATCACGCAAATCGGTGTGAACGATCACACATTTGTTGCCATCCAGCGTGTTGGGCACACACCAGGGCGAATAACTCAAATGGCTACCGGGCACAGCCCCACCAGGTCTGAACTGACTCATCACACCCGCTAAACGCTCGGCCCAGTCACTGGGTCGGAACGTCCTTCCGTCTTGGGTAATCCCTAAGATAAAAACTTCTTTGGCGGAGTGAGAAACCATCGGGTAGAGGCTGAAAACAGGGTCTTGGTGACTGGGGATCAGCCCGTGTCACCGGGGTTACAACTATTCTATCTTATATAAGACTTGTGACGATTCAATGTCTCGGCAGCCAGGTAAGCGCCGAACGCAAACTACATCGAACAACCGTCACACAGCACCCTCTAAAATCGCGTTTCAACGGCTCAACCTTCGTTGGGTCGTTTTCATTTGGAGAAACCATGACCACGTCTGCTGCATCGCCCCACACCATGAACACCTATGGCCGCCTTCCTGTGGCCCTGTCACATGGCCGAGGCTTGCGCGTGTGGGACACGGATGGCAAATGCTATTTGGATGCGTTGGCAGGCATTGCCGTCAACACCTTGGGCCACGCTCACCCTAAGCTCACGCCCGCCTTGCAAGACCAAATTGGCAAGATCATCCACAGCTGCAATTACTACCATATCCCCAACCAAGAGGCCTTGGCGGCCAAGCTGGTTGAGCTCTCGGGCATGACCAATGTGTTTTTTTGTAACAGCGGCCTGGAGGCCAACGAAGCAGCGCTCAAATTGGCACGCAAGTTCGGTCACAACAAAGGTATTGAAAAACCCGAAATCGTGGTCTACGAAAAAGCCTTCCACGGCCGCTCGCTCGCCACATTGGCGGCAACTGGCAACGAAAAGATCAAAGAAGGCTTTGGCCCCATGATGGAGGGCTTCATCCGCGTCCCTGTCAACGACATCGAAGCGCTGAAAAAAGCCACCCAAGGCAATCCCAATGTGGCCGCGGTGTTTTTTGAAACCATCCAGGGTGAAGGCGGCATCCAGCCCATGTTTGCGCAGTACCTGAAAGAAGTTCGCCAGTTGTGTGACGAGCACGATTGGCTGTTGATGATTGACGAAGTGCAATGCGGCATGGGCCGTACTGGCAAATGGTTTGCCCATCAATGGGCGGGCATCGTGCCAGACGTCATGCCGCTGGCCAAAGGCCTGGGCTCGGGTGTGCCCATTGGTGCCGTGGTGGCGGGGCCCAAAGCAGCCCACATCTTTCAACCCGGCAACCACGGCACCACCTTCGGTGGCAACCCGCTGGCCATGCGTGCGGGTGTGGAGACCATCCGCATCATGGAAGAAGATGGCTTGCTGGAAAACGCAGCAAAAGTGGGCGCACATCTGCGTGCAGCCCTACAGCGCGAATTAGGCGGCCTACCTGGCGTCAAAGAAATTCGCGGCCAAGGCCTGATGCTGGGCATTGAACTGACACGTCCCTGTGGCGCGCTGATGCAACGCGCACTCGACGCAGGCTTGCTGCTGAGCGTCACTGCCGACAGCGTGATCCGTTTGGTGCCCCCCTTGATCATCACCCCCGCAGAGGCGGACGAAGTGGTGGCTATCTTGGCTCCTCTGGTGAAAACATTTTTAGCCGAACCTGTATGAAGCACTACCTGCAATTCACCGATCTCTCCGTCGACGAGTACGCCTATGTGTTCACACGTGCAGCGCTGATCAAAAAGAAGTTCAAGGCCTACGAAAAACACCACACACTGGCAGACCGCACACTGGCGATGATTTTTGAGAAAGCATCCACCCGCACACGCGTGAGTTTTGAAGCCGGCATGTACCAGCTCGGCGGTTCGGTGGTGCACTTGACCACGGGCGACAGCCAGTTGGGACGCTCAGAACCCATCGAAGACAGCGCCAAAGTCATCAGCCGCATGGTCGACCTGGTGATGATTCGCACCTACGGGCAAGACAAGATCAACAGCTTTGCCGCCAACTCGCGCGTGCCCGTCATCAACGGATTGACCAACGAGTTTCATCCTTGCCAAATCATGGCCGACTTGCTCACCTTCATTGAGCACCGGGGCGACGTGAACCATCCCCTGGATTGCCTCAAAGGCAAGGTGGTGGCCTGGGTGGGTGACGGCAACAACATGGCCAACACCTGGCTGCAAGCCGCTGACTTGCTGGGCTTTACCGTTCACGTCAGCACACCCACCGGCTATGAGGTGGACCCCGCCATTGCAGGCCTGATGACCCACAGCGAGTGTTTCAAGGTCTTCGTCGATCCGATGCACGCCTGCCAAGACGCAGACTTGGTAACCACCGATGTCTGGACCAGCATGGGCTACGAGGCCGAAAACGAAGCCCGCCAACGTGCTTTTGCCGACTGGTGTGTCGATGCCGACATGATGGCGGTGGCCCAACCCAACGCCTTGTTCATGCACTGCTTGCCGGCGCACCGTGGCGAAGAGGTCAGCGCCGATGTGATTGACGGCGACCAATCGGTGGTGTGGGACGAAGCCGAAAACCGCATGCACGTCCAAAAAGCCTTGATGGAGTATTTGCTGCTCGGTCGCCAGTGATGTCAGCGTGTACTGCGTGCGGCGCCTGTTGCGCCAGCTTTCGGGTTGACTTCTCGGTGTTCGAGCGCGATGACCACGGTGGCGAAGTCCCCACTGGCTTGGCTTTGGACTTGACCGATACCTTATGCCGCATGCGCGGCACCGACCACTCACCGCCGCGCTGCGCTGCGCTCATGGGCGCCATTGGCCAAAAAGTCACCTGTGGCATTTACGAGTGGCGTCCCTCGCCTTGTCGTGAGTTTGAAGAAGGCAGCGATGCCTGCGAGCAGGCACGTCGTCGCCACCACTTGCCCCCTCTGAACGCGTCTTAAGCCCCGTGGCGGTATCCGTAAAGCCAGGGCACATCCATCAAGCGTGCGCCCAGCATGCGTAAGCCCGCATCACGCGCCCATTGCACCGGTCCGGTGGCATGGAAAACGTCCCCATTGCGAATGGCACGCGCTTGCACCTGGGCGTTGCGCTGCCAGCGGGCCTGCGCAAACGCATTCAAGCGCATCGACACATCGCAGTCTGGCACGGCCGTCCATTGATGGCCCAACTCTGCGGCATCCTCAATCGCCATGCCTGCTCCCTGCGCCAAATAGGGCCGCATCGGGTGGGCCGCATCCCCCACCAACACAGCACGGCCCTGCACATGCTCGTGAGCAGTGCGCATGGGCACACGGTCACACAGCGGCCACAGGCGCCACTCACCACAAGCGTCGACCAACGCATGCAAGCTCGAACAAGCGTCTGTTAACGCAGCCTGTAAATCGGCACGGGTGTCTGCGGTTGTCTTGCGCAAGTTCCAGCCCTGGAGTTCTTGCCACGCCACACCTTCAAGCTGGCCCTCGGTAAGACACACCACATTGAGCCATTCACCGCCACACACCGGGTACTGAACCACATGCACACGAGGGCCCATCCACACCGTCACATCTTGCGTGCGCAAATGAACAGGCAAGTCTGACTGAGCCACCAACGCCCGATAGGCCAAATGCCCCGTCATACGGGGCGCACCATCACGGAGTAACTGTTGGCGCAAGACACTCCACACCCCATCGGCCACCACCAGTGCATCGGCACGCTCAGTCAACTCACTGCCTTGGTGGGCCAGTGCCACAGCAACGGCATCCCCTAGGTTTTGCACATCCTGCACGTGTGCATCGCATCGCACCACCACGCCCTGCACTTCGGCGGCTTGCAACAAAAGTGTTTGCAAATCAGCACGGTGGATGGTGGCGTAAGGCGCGCCGTAGCGTGCAGGCATATCACGCAAAGACAACGTGGCCAACAGCTCGCCTGACAACGCACTGCGCGCATGTAAGTTGGCAGGAAATGCGGCCACCGATTCAAGTGCAGACGACAAGCCCCAGGCATTGAGGATGCGCGTGACATTGGGCCCCAATTGCACCCCTGCGCCGACTTCGGTGAGAGCGGGTGCACGCTCCAGCACGCGAACCACCGCACCGGCACGTGCCAGGCTCAAGCCACTCGCCAGCCCGCCAATGCCCCCGCCTGCAATCAACACTGTTTCTGTCATTTTTATGATTGTGCATGTCCCAGGCCGACAAACCAGCCCAGAACTTTTATGATCCATGCTTTCTTTGACATCCAACAAAGGTCGCCCCATGAAACGCAGAACTCTCATTCAAGCTTCCATTGGGTCAGCGCTCCTGCCCACTTTGGCGCAAGCGCAAGACAAATACCCCAGCAAGCCCGTGATGTGGATTTGCCCCTATGCCGCAGGCGGCAATGCCGACAGCCGTTCGCGCCAAGTGGCCAAAGCCATGAGTGCGGTGCTGGGGCAGCCCATCATCGTGGACAACAAGGCTGGGGCTGGCGGCAACATTGGCACCGAAGCCATTGCACGCGGCAAACCCGATGGCTACACCTTAGGCATGGGCAACTTTGCACCGTTGGCAGTGAACCAATCCTTGTTTAAGAAACTCAACTTTGACCCCCTCAACGACCTCACCCCCATTTGCCTGATTGAGCGCGGCCCACTCATCTTGATGGTGCGCAACGACTCGCCGTACAAAACCGTCAAAGACCTCGTGGCAGCCGCCAAAGCATCACCTGGCAAACTCAGCTACGGCTCGGGCGGCATTGGTGGCTCCCACCATTTGAGCGGCGCTTTGTTTGAGCATGCCGCTGGCATTGACATGATTCACGCCCCGTACAAAAGCGGCTCCGCCGCCGCCACCGACTTGATGGGCGGACAGGTGCAAATGATGTTCGAACAAATGTATGCCGCCATGCCCTCCATCCAAGGAGGTCGCATGCGGGCGCTGGCTATCACCAGCAAAAAGCGCTCGCCCCTTTTGCCCAACATTCCTACCATGGCTGAGCAAGGTTTCCCCGAGGTGGAAGTGCTCAACTGGCAAGGCCTGATTGGCCCCAAAGGCATGTCTGCGGAACTGATCAAGCAACTCAACGCGGCATGCAACCAAGCCTTGCAAACCGCCGAAGTGAAAGAAAAAATCTTGAGCCAAGGCAACGAAGTGGGCGGCGGTACACCCGAGCAGTTTGCAGCACTCATCAAGGCGGAAGCACCACGCTGGGCCAAGGTCGTGCGTGATGCGAAAATCGACCCTGAATGATTTTCTCAGTTGCCCTGCCAGCAGCACATCTTTATGACCACACTCAAAGCCCCTGAGCTCCTGCTGCCCGCAGGTTCGCTCGACAAAATGCGCGCCGCCTACGACTTTGGAGCCGACGCTGTGTATGCCGGCCAACCGCGCTACAGCTTGCGTGCCCGCAACAACGAATTCCGCTTGGAACAAATTGGCATTGGCATCGCAGAAGCGCACCAACGGGGCAAGAAGTTTTTCGTCACCAGCAACCTGCTGCCGCACAACGACAAAGTGCGCACCTACCTGCGTGACATCGAACCTGTGATTGCCATGAAACCTGATGGCTTGATCATGGCCGACCCAGGGCTCATCACCATGGTGCGCGAAAAGTGGCCCGAGGTGCCGATTCACCTGTCGGTGCAAGCCAACACGGTGAACTGGGCGGCGGTGAAGTTTTGGCAAAAGATCGGGCTGACTCGCATCATCTTGTCGCGCGAACTCAGCCTGGACGAGATTGAAAAAATTCGCCAAGAATGCCCTGACATGGAGCTGGAGGTGTTTGTGCACGGTGCACTGTGCATTGCCTACTCGGGTCGCTGTTTGCTGTCGGGCTACTTCAACCGCCGCGACCCCAACCAAGGCACCTGCACCAACGCCTGCCGCTGGGGCTACAGCACGCAAGCCAGTGCCACCGATCCCAACACAGGCGAGGCCATGGCTGTTGCGATGGAAGGCGACTTCGACTTCGCCACGGCTCAGCAAGAAGCCGAATCCACCTTCTCGGCTTGCGGCGATGGCCAACGTCACCCTGCCGCTGACAACATCTACCTGCTCGAAGAAAAAGGCCGCCCCGGCCAGCTGATGCCCATCATGGAAGACGAGCACGGCACCTACATCATGAACAGCAAAGATTTGCGTGCGGTGGAGTATGTCGAACGCCTCACAAAAATTGGCGTTGACTCGCTCAAGATTGAAGGTCGTACCAAGTCGCTCTACTACGTGTCACGCACGGCCCAGGTGTACCGACGCGCCATTGACGATGCGGTGGCTGGACGCCCGTTCAACCCCGAACTCATCACCGAGCTCGAAGGCTTGGCCAACCGCGGCTACACCGCAGGCCTGATGGACCGCCGCCCGGCCAACGATTACCAAAATTACGAAACAGGCCACTCGGTGGCACACCGCAGCCAGTTTGTGGGCGAAGTCAAAGCCACCGCTGATGGTTGGGCCGAGGTGGAAACAAAGAACAAGTTTTCAGTGGGTGACCGGCTTGAAATCATCCACCCCAGTGGCAACCAAACCATCGAACTCACCGCCATGAAAAACGCCCAAGGCGAAGCCATTCAGGTGGCCGTCGGCAACCCTGTGCGCGTGTGGATTCCACTGCCTGCCAACCGTGACGGAGCCTTGGTCGCGCGCTTGCTGTGATGGACTTGGAGTCCGGCCATGTCCACACATCCTTCGCACAAAAGCCAAGCGTTCTGTCAACGCTTCAACTTGGGTGTGCCCATCTTGCTGGCCCCCATGGCCGGCGTGAGTCCACCCAGCTTGTCCATTGCCATCATGCAGGCGCAAGGCATGGGCGCTTGCGGCACTTTGCTTATGCAACCCGAGGCCATCCACCGCTGGGCCGCCGACGTACGCGCCCACACCCCTGGGCCTTTCAATCTGAATTTGTGGATTCCTGATCCCGCCCCGCAGCGCGATGCAGCGCATGAACAGCAGTGGCGTGACTTTCTTAGGTCATGGGGACCTGCCGTTGCACCCGACGCAGCCGATGCCAAACCACCCCATTTCGCAGACCAATGTGCGGCCATGCTCGACGTCAAGCCAGCGGTGATTTCGTCGGTCATGGGCTTGTATCCGCCTGCGTTCGTGCAGGCCATGAAAGCCGCAGACATTGCCTGGTTTGCCAACGTCTCCACAGTGCGCGAAGCGCTGGCTGCACAAGCGGCTGGCGCCGATGTGATCGTGGCGCAAGGGATAGAAGCCGGTGGCCATCGTGGCTGTTTTGACGCACACCATGCACAAGACCAATTGGTGGGTTTGTTTGCGTTGTTACCCGCCATCGTGGACGCTGTGAAAGTCCCCGTGGTGGCCACGGGCGGCATTGGCGATGCGCGCGGCATTGCCGCCGCTTTTGCTTTGGGTGCCAGTGCCGTGCAAATGGGCTCTGGCTTCATGCGCTGCCCCGAGGCGCACCTGCCACGCGCGTGGGCTGACGCGATGGCCCAGACCCAACCCGAAGACACCGTCCTCACACGCGCCTTCAGCGGCCGCTTGGGCAGAAGCTTGTCCAACGCTTATGTGCGAGCCGCTCATTCAGAAAACGCCCCAGCGCCCGCCCCCTACCCGGTGCAACGCGCACTGACGGCAGCCATGCGTGACGATGCCGTGAAAGCCAACGACGTTGAGCGCATGCAAGCCTGGGCCGGACAGGCCAGTCGTTTGGCACAAGCCGCACCCGCGAGTGCGCTGGTGCGGCAGCTGTGGCATGACGCACAGGCGTTGATGCCACACTGATTTCGGACAATCCTAAAAGCCAAGGCCCCACGCGTTTGCACGCATGGGGCCTTGGTCTTGGCGACGGGGTTGCCCCCGCACGTGAGATCGTTAAGCCGTCACTTTGTCAGCCGCTGCTTTGTACTCAGCAATCTGGTCAAAGTTGAGGTACTTGTAGATCTTGCTGCCATCGGCGTTGATCACGCCCATGTCGGCCAAGTACTCCGCCTTGGTGGGAATGCGACCAATCTTCGATGCCACAGCCGACAACTCGGCAGAGCCCAAATACACCTGTGTGTTTTTACCCAAACGGTTGGGGAAGTTACGGGTGCTGGTGGACATCACCGTCGCGCCCTCTTTCACCTGCGCTTGGTTACCCATGCACAGCGAGCAGCCTGGCATTTCCATGCGGGCACCTGCGTTGCCGAAGATGCCATAGTGGCCTTCTTCGCTCAGTTGCTGGGCGTCCATCTTGGTAGGAGGCGCCATCCACAGTTTGACTGGGATATCGCGTTTGCCTTCGAGCAACTTGGAAGCGGCACGGAAGTGGCCAATGTTGGTCATGCAAGAGCCAATGAACACTTCGTCAATCTTGGCACCTGCCACGTCCGACAAGGTCTTGGCATCATCGGGGTCGTTGGGGCAGCACACGATGGGTTCGGTGATGTCGGCCAAATCGATCTCGATCACCGCCGCGTACTCGGCACCTGCGTCAGGCTGCAACAGTTGGGGGTTGGCCAACCAGGCTTCCATGGCTTGGATACGACGCGTGATGGTGCGTGCATCGGCATAGCCTTGGGCAATCATGTTTTTCAACAACACGATGTTGCTGTTGAGGTACTCGATCACAGGCTCTTTGTTCAGGTGCACGGTGCAACCTGCGGCAGAGCGCTCGGCTGAGGCGTCAGACAACTCAAACGCTTGCTCGACCTTCATGTCGGGCAGGCCTTCGATTTCCAAAATACGGCCAGAGAAGATGTTCTTCTTGCCTTTCTTTTCCACCGTCAACAAGCCTTGCTTGATGGCATACAGCGGAATGGCGTGCACCAAGTCGCGCAGGGTCACACCAGGCTGCATCTTGCCTTTGAAGCGCACCAACACCGACTCCGGCATGTCCAGGGGCATCACGCCCGTGGCAGCGGCAAACGCCACCAAGCCTGAACCTGCGGGGAAGCTGATACCGATCGGGAAACGTGTGTGGCTGTCGCCACCGGTGCCCACGGTGTCGGGCAACAACATGCGGTTGAGCCAGCTGTGGATGATGCCGTCACCGGGCTTCAAGCTGATACCACCGCGGTTGCTGATGAACTCAGGCAACTCGTGGTGCATCTTCACGTCCACGGGCTTCGGATATGCCGCGGTGTGACAGAACGACTGCATCACCAAGTCAGAGCTAAAGCCCAAGCAGGCCAAGTCTTTCAACTCGTCACGTGTCATGGGACCCGTGGTGTCTTGTGAACCCACCGAGGTCATCTTGGGTTCGCAGTAAGTACCGGGCAACACGCCTTGGCCTTCTGGCAAACCACAAGCGCGACCCACCATTTTTTGCGCCAAGGTGAAGCCCTTGACTTTGTTGGTCGGCACTTGGGGCAGACGGAACATGGTGGAAGCAGGCAGACCCAGGGCTTCACGTGCTTTGGTGGTCAAGCCACGGCCCACGATCAAGGGAATGCGTCCGCCGGCACGCACTTCGTCAAACAACACGTCGCTCTTGACGGTGAAGCTGGCAATCTCTTGGCCGTCTTTGAAAGCCTTGCCTTCGTAAGGGCGCAACTCAATCACGTCGCCCATGTTCATTTGCGACACATCGAGTTCGATGGGCAATGCGCCCGCGTCTTCCATGGTGTTGTAGAAAATAGGGGCAATTTTGTTGCCCAAGCACACACCACCAAAACGCTTGTTGGGCACAAACGGAATGTCTTCGCCGGTGAACCACAACACGCTGTTGGTGGCCGATTTGCGGCTTGAACCGGTACCCACCACATCGCCCACGTAGGCCACCAGGTTGCCCTTGGCGCGCAGGTCTTCGATGAACTTGACGGGGCCGCGCTTGCCATCTTCTTCGGGCGTGATGCCATCGCGTTTGTTCTTCAACATGGCCAAGGCGTGCAACGGAATGTCAGGGCGGCTCCAGGCATCGGGCGCGGGCGACAAGTCGTCGGTGTTGGTTTCGCCCGTGACTTTGAGCACGGTCAAGGTGATGCTTTGGGGCACTTCGGGACGGCTGGTGAACCACTCGGCGTCGGCCCAGCTTTGCAGCACGGCTTTCGCATTGGCATTGCCTTTGTCGGCCTTGTCTTTGACGTCATGGAATTGGTCAAACATCAGCAGTGTTTTCTTCAGCGCTTCGGCTGCCACACCACCCACGGCCGCGTCGTCGAGCAAGTCGATCAACGGGGTCAGGTTGTAGCCACCCAGCATCGTGCCCAACAATTCGGTGGCTTTTTCACGGCTGATCAGCGCACTTTTTTCAGTGCCATGGGCCACAGCGGCCAAATAGCTGGCTTTGACTTTGGCTGCATCATCCACACCGGCAGGCACGCGGTGGGTGATGAGGTCAACCAAGGTGGCTTCTTCGCCTTGGGGTGGGCTCTTCAGCAGCTCAATCAGCTCGCCGGTTTGCTGCGCCGTCAGGGGCAGCGGGGGAATGCCCAGCGCTTTGCGCTCGGCCACATGGTCACGGTAGGCTTTCAACATGGTTTTCTCTCCGGTCTATCAAATCAAAATGAGGGTTTATTTTTTAGCCAAGCTCGCACCCGTGTTCAAGCCTTCCAGCAAGCTCACAGGGGGTGCCAATTTCATGGCTTCGGCCACAGCCATTTGGTGCGGGCTTTGGCATTCGTCGGCCATGCGCTGGCCAAGTTTGCTGTTCATCAACATCGACTTATTGGACAACTGCAACCACATCGCGCCCGCATGGCTGTCTTCCAAACGAATGGCGCCCGTGGCCGACACCACAGGGCTCATGTGGTAGGTGTGTTTTTGCATCTGGACATGAAAGTGTCCAGGGTTTTGCGTGTCTGCCATCACGTTCACTGAGTTACCCAGTTCGCACACCATACGCCCGGTGTGGACTTGCTCAGCCACCGCGGTGCGCTCTTGTTCCATGGGGGGCTCCGCTGCCACAACAGGCGCTGGCAAGCCAGGGTATTTGTAAGCGGCCACCGTCTTCACCGGTGCTTTGGCTTTGGCCTGTGCACGGTCTTTGTGTTTGGCATCCGCCTTGGCCTTGAGGGCTGACTTGGTGGCGTGGTTTTCAGCCCCATCTGCGACGACCGCCCCCGCCACGCCGGGCAAGACCAGCAGCGAGACCCAACACCCCATGATCCAGTTACGCATGACCGTCTCCTTCGTTGTGTGTGAAAAATGGCCGCACCTCGGCTGGTAACCGGCGCCCCGTGCTGTGCGCACGCTCCAGCAAATGCCAAAAGAAGCGGTAGCTGGCCCGGTCATGCAAATGACCTTGGTGGCTGATCGGTGCCCAATCAGCGGCCTCTGCAGCCAGAACAATCTCTGTGGCTTGGTCAATGTCGGCCGCATTGGGGGCCATGGCCTCCAGAATCGGACGGATTTGCGCTGGGTGAATGCTCCACATGCGGGTGAAACCAAACTCATGCGCGGCACGTTGCCCCGCAGCGCGCATGGCCTGAGTGTCGCTGAACTCCGTCACCACACAGTGAGAAGGTACTTTGCCATGGGCATGGCATGCGCTGGCAATTTCCAGCTTGGCACGCACCACCAGTGGGTGGGTGAATTGCCCCGCAGACGTCATGCCCTGTGCAGGTATAGCACCGCCATGCGCCGACACAAAGTCCATCAGTCCAAAACTCAGCGACTGCACGCGGGGATGGGCTGCAATCTCAAACGCACGGTGGACCGCAGCGGGTGACTCGATCAAGACCTGCAAAGGCAAATGTCCTGCCCCGGCTTGCACCAAGGCACGCTCGGCACGCTCAACGTCAGCCACCGACTCGACCTTGGGCACCATGATGTGGCGCAAGCGGTGGCCCGCTTTGCCGGCGATCTGAGCAATGTCTGCTTCAAACGAAGGGTGGTCGACAGGATGGACACGCACCGCCACACGCGCCTCTTGGGCTGCGCCGAGTGCGAGCTCAGTCACCAAGGCCGCATGCTCGGCTTCGCCGCCCACCGGCGCACCATCTTCACAATCCAGCGTGGCGTCAAACACGCAGGTACCAAACTCTTGCGTCATCTCCGCTTGCAGTTGCAAGCTTTTGCGCATGCGCACCTCGACACCACTGTAGTGGTCGCACACGGGCAACTGAATGCCCGAGGCTTGCGCGCCCAACAGCACATCGCGCGGGTGCGCACCCCCTCCAACCTTTTGGGCGGTAGGGGCGGCAGCAAGGCTCATGCGGGTGACGTCCTGTGGTGGCTTACTTGACCAAGTGGGCCACGCCAGCTTGCTCGTCGGTCAGCTCTTTGAGCGTCTTGTCGATGCAGCTTTGGCTGAAGGCGTCGATGGCCAAGCCCTCGACCACTTTGTATTCGCCGTTTTCGCAGGTCACAGGGAAACCAAACATGACATCTTTAGGAATGCCATACCAGCCTTGCGAAGGAATACCCATGGTCACCCACTTGCCGTTGGTGCCCAAGGCCCAGTCACGCATGTGGTCGATGGCAGCATTGGCAGCTGAAGCAGCCGACGACAAGCCACGGGCTTCGATGATGGCAGCGCCGCGCTTGCCCACGGTGGGCAAGAACACGTTGGCGTTCCATTCTTGGTCGTTGATCATGTCTTTGACCGACTCGCCCTTGATGGTGGCAAAACGGTAATCGGCGTACATCGTGGGCGAGTGGTTGCCCCACACAGTGAGTTTTTCGATATCGGCCACAGCTTTGCCGGTCTTGGCCGCAATTTGGCTGGCCGCACGGTTGTGGTCCAAACGCAGCATGGCGGTGAAGTTGCCAGGCTTGAGGTCAGGGGCCGCCTTCATGGCGATGTAGGCGTTGGTGTTGGCAGGGTTGCCCACCACCAGCACTTTGACATCGCGCGACGCCACAGCGTTCAAGGCTTTGCCTTGGGTTGTGAAGATGGCACCGTTGATGGCCAACAACTCGGCGCGCTCCATGCCTGGGCCGCGAGGACGTGAGCCCACCAACAACGCATAGTCGGTGTCTTTAAAGGCCGTCATCGGGTCAGCGTGGGCTTCCATGCCCACCAGCAAGGGGAACGCGCAATCTTCGAGTTCCATCATCACGCCCTTGAGTGCTTTTTGGGCTTTCTCGTCAGGAATTTCCAACAATTGCAAGATCACGGGTTGGTCTTTGCCAAGCATTTCGCCCGAGGCGATGCGGAACAACAAGGCATAACCGATTTGGCCAGCTGCGCCGGTAACGGCAACGCGAACAGGCTTTTTGCTCATGGTGAAAACTCCAAATAAGTGAGGGATGAAAAAAAGATGTCGACAAGTTTACCCTCGAAAACCCTCGGGCGACCTGTCTTATGTCTTATAGAAGATATGATCTGAGGTTGACAAAGACCTGACACCCTTCCTTTTCGCACCCACCCATGGCCACCCACGCCCCTTCCGTTTTCGCCTCTGCCTCCTCGGCCAGTGCGGACACCCAAGACTCGGGCACCTTGCAGGCAAGCCTCACACCAGCCTTCAGCCCGCTGTACCAGCAAATCAAGGGGCTCATTTTGCAAAGCCTGCAATCCGGCGAGTGGAAGCCCGGTGAAGCCATTCCCAGCGAGATGGACTTGGCAGCGCGCTTTCGCGTCAGCCAGGGCACGGTGCGCAAAGCCATTGACGAGTTGTCGGCAGGGAACTTGGTGGTAAGGCGTCAAGGCAAAGGCACCTTCGTGGCCACGCATGCCGAGCACCAGGTGCAATACCGCTTCTTAAAGCTGCAACCCGACAACGGCGACACGCAAAGCGAAGGCCCTGCCGCACGCACCATCATCGATTGCAAGCGCCTGCGTGCAAATGCCGAAGTTGCCCGTGCCCTGAGCTTGCGCACAGGTGATGCGGTGTTGCAAGTACGCCGCGTGCTGTCGTTTGCCGGCGTGCCCACCATCTTGGAAGACCTGTGGTTGCCCGGCACGCCCTTCAAAGGATTGACGGCAGAGCGTCTGAGCAGTCACCAAGGTGCCATGTATGCCATGTTCGAAACCGAGTTTGGCGTGCGCATGGTGCGCGCAAATGAAAGTATTCGTGCCGTCAACCCAGACGCCGAACAAGCCGCACTCTTAGCGGTAAATACCACCACCCCGCTGCTCAGCGTAGAACGTGTGGCTTACACCTACAACGACACCCCCATGGAGTTGCGACGCGGCCTGTACCGCACCGACACCCACCATTACCGCAATGTGCTGAGCTGATGTCTGAAACCCTCATGTCAGTTTGTTGCGGTGCAATAGAATGAAAAGTTGTTTTCATATGCAGACAAACCCGAAGAAAGACCTTTACCCATGACCGAGCTTGCCAAAAAGCGGCCTGAGTTCCGCAACATCAACGCGCTGACGGACCTGCCCACCTACCGCCTCCCGGCGGCAGGCATTGTGTCCATCTTGCACCGCATCAGCGGTGCCATCATGTTTTTGTTGCTGCCCTTCATCATCTGGATGTTCGACATGTCGGTCTCTTCCGAAATTTCGTTCGCCAAATTCAGCGCAGCATTCAACATCGGTTTGGGCTTCGTGCCAGGCTGGTTCATCAAGCTGGTCGCTTTAGCCATCATCTGGTCTTACCTGCACCACATCATTGCCGGCTTGCGCCACCTCTACATGGACATGTGCCATGCGGTGACCAAAGAATTTGGCAAGTCATCTGCCGTCGTCACTCTGGTGTTGAGCCTGGGCCTGACCGCCGTGCTCGGTGCCAAGCTGTTTGGCCTTTACTGATTTCCTAGGAGCAACGAAATGTCCGTGAATTACGGTTCCAAGCGCGTCGTCGTGGGCGCGCACTATGGCTTGCGCGATTGGCTGGCCCAGCGCGTCACTGCCGCCCTGATGGTGTTGTTCACCGCCGCCGTGCTGGCACAAGTGCTGCTCACCAGCGGCAGCATCGGTTACGACAAATGGGCTGGCATTTTCAGCACCCAATGGATGAAGGCGCTGACCTTCACCATCTTCATTGCCTTGGCTTACCACGTGTGGGTCGGCATGCGCGACATTTGGATGGACTACATCAAGCCGGTTGGCCTGCGTTTGGTTCTGCAAGTTTTCACTTTGGTTTGGCTGGTGTCGTGTCTCGGCTGGGCCATTCAGGTTCTCTGGAGGCTCTGATTCATGACTGTTAAAAGCTCTATCCCACGTCGCAAATTTGACGTGGTCATCGTCGGTGCCGGTGGTTCTGGCATGCGCGCCTCGCTGCAACTGGCACGCGCTGGGTTGAACGTGGCGGTATTGTCCAAAGTGTTTCCCACCCGCTCACACACCGTGGCAGCGCAAGGCGGCATTGGTGCCTCCTTGGGCAACATGAACGAAGACAACTGGCACTACCACTTCTACGACACCGTCAAAGGCTCCGACTGGCTCGGCGACCAAGACGCCATCGAATACATGTGCCGCGAAGCACCCAAAGTGGTGTACGAACTGGAACACATGGGCATGCCGTTTGACCGCAACCCAGACGGCACCATTTATCAACGCCCCTTCGGCGGCCACACCGCCAACTACGGCGAAAAAGCCGTTGAGCGCGCCTGCGCTGCGGCAGACCGTACCGGTCACGCCATGCTGCACACCCTGTACCAGCAAAACGTAGCCGCCAAAACCACCTTCTTTGTCGAGTGGATGGCACTGGACCTGATCCGCGACGACGCGGGCGACGTGGTCGGTGTGACCGCGCTGGAAATGGAAACCGGCGAGTTGTACATCTTGGAAGCCAAGACCACCATGCTGGCCACCGGCGGTGCAGGCCGCATCTTTGCCGCATCGACCAACGCCTTCATCAACACCGGCGACGGTTTGGGCATGGCGGCGCGCGCAGGCATTCCGCTCGAAGACATGGAGTTCTGGCAATTCCACCCCACAGGCGTGGCCGGTGCGGGCGTGTTGTTGACCGAAGGCTGCCGTGGCGAAGGCGCCATTTTGCGCAACAGCAATGGCGAGCGCTTCATGGAGCGCTATGCCCCTGCCTACAAAGACTTGGCCCCACGCGACTACGTGTCACGCTGCATGGACCAAGAGATCAAAGAAGGCCGTGGCTGCGGGCCCAACAAAGACTACATCAACCTCGACATGACCCACCTGGGCGTCGAGACCATCATGAAGCGTCTGCCTTCGGTGTTTGAGATTGGCCATAACTTTGCCAACGTCGACATCACCAAAGAGCCTATCCCCGTGGTGCCCACCATCCATTACCAAATGGGTGGCATCCCCACCAACATCAACGGTCAAGTCGTCACACAAGACGCCAACAACCAAAGCGTGGTAGTCAATGGCTTGTACGCGGTGGGCGAATGCTCTTGCGTGAGCGTGCACGGCGCCAACCGCCTGGGCACCAACTCGCTGCTCGACTTGCTGGTGTTTGGCCGCGCTGCGGGCAACCACATTGTGGAGTTCAACCAGAAAAACAAACACCACAAGCCACTGCCAGACAACGCGGCCGACATGTCGCTGGCCCGTCTGGCACGCTTGGACAGCAACAGCACCGGCGAATACGCCCAAGACGTGGCCAACGACATCCGCAACGCCATGCAATCGCACGCCAGCGTGTTCCGCACCCAGGCCTTGATGGACGAAGGCGTGACCAAGATTGCTGAGTTGCGTGAGCGTGTGCAAAACATTGGCCTCAAAGACAAGTCCAAGGTGTTCAACACCGCGCGCATCGAAGCGCTGGAAGTCGAGAACTTGATCGAAGCCGCACAAGCCACCATCGTGTCCGCCGCCGCCCGTCACGAGAGCCGTGGCGCACACACCGTGGACGACTACGGTGACACGCCTGAGCACCCCAATGGCCGCAACGACACCGAGTGGCACAAGCACACCTTGTGGCACAAAGAAGGCAACCAGCTGTCTTACAAGCCGGTTCAAATGAAACCTCTCACCGTTGAGAGCGTCGAGCTCAAGACCCGTACTTTCTGATCAGGCACGCACCATGACAAAACGCACGTTTCAAATTTACCGCTACGACCCAGACACCGACGCCAAGCCTTACATGCAAACCATTGAGGTTGAATTGGACGGCAGCGAACGCATGCTTCTGGACGCCTTGATGAAACTCAAGGCCGTCGATCCCACCATCTCCTTCCGCCGCTCATGCCGCGAAGGCGTGTGTGGCTCGGACGCCATGAACATCAACGGCAAAAACGGCTTGGCTTGTTTGACCAACATGAACACCTTGCCCGGCACCATCGTGTTGAAGCCTCTGCCTGGCCTGCCTGTCATTCGCGACATGATCGTGGACATGACGCAGTTCTTCAAGCAATACCACTCCATCAAGCCCTACTTGGTCAACGACACCCAGCCGCCCGAAAAAGAGCGCCTGCAGTCGCCCGAAGAGCGTGACGAGTTGAACGGTTTGTACGAGTGCATCTTGTGCGCGAGCTGCTCCACCAGCTGCCCCTCGTTTTGGTGGAACCCCGACAAGTTTGTCGGCCCCGCAGGTTTGTTGCAGGCCTACCGCTTCATTGCCGACAGCCGCGACCAAGACACCGCTGGCCGCTTGGACAACCTCGAAGACCCGTACCGCTTGTTCCGTTGCCACACCATCATGAACTGCGTCGATGTGTGCCCCAAGGGTTTGAACCCCACCAAGGCCATTGGCAAGATCAAAGAGTTGATGGTGCGTCGCGCCATCTAAGGCGCATCACCCCAAGCACAGGAGCACCAACATGGATGTGGACGCACCATTTCGCGACACCTCGGTGGGTGACCCTTTGCTCGACGGTTTGGATGGACAAGAGGTGCTCAACGAGCGCGCACTCAGCAAACTGCGCTGGCGCTGCCGCCGTGGCCTGCTGGAAAACGACTTGTTCATCCAGCGGTTTTTTGAGCGGCACGAAACTCGCTTGACCGTGTGCCATGCACGCGGCTTGTACGCCCTGATGGATTTGTCGGACAACGACTTGCTCGACCTGCTCTTGCAGCGCAAAGAATTGCCAGACGCCAACACCCCACAAGAAGCACGCCAAGTGCTGACGATGCTGAGACATTGACTCAACAAGATTTTTAGGAAAAAGAGCCATGAAACTATCTGAAAACAAAGCCACCCTGTCGTTCAGCAACGGCAGCCCCAGCATCGACATGCCTGTCTACAACGGCAGCATTGGCCCCGATGTGATCGACATCCGCAAGCTCTACGGTCAAACCGGGATGTTCACCTACGACCCCGGCTTCTTGTCCACCGCGTCGTGCCAGTCGGGCATCACCTACATCGACGGCGACAAAGGCGAGCTGCTCTACCGCGGCTACCCCATTGAACAACTCGCCACCAACTGCGACTACCTCGAAACCTGTTACCTCTTGCTCAAGGGCGAGTTGCCCAACGCGGCACAAAAAGAAACCTTCGTCAAAACCGTGACCAACCACACCATGGTCAACGAGCAAATGCAGTTCTTCTTGCGTGGTTTCCGCCGTGATGCACACCCCATGGCCGTCATGACGGGCTTGGTCGGCGCTTTGTCGGCCTTCTACCACGACAGCACCGACATCAACAACCCAGAGCACCGCGAAATCTCGGCCATTCGCTTGATCGCCAAAATGCCCACCCTCGTGGCCATGGCCTACAAGTACACCATTGGCCAACCCTACATGTACCCCAAGAATGACCTGAGCTACTCGGGCAACTTCTTGCGCATGATGTTTGGCACACCGTGCGAAGAGTACGTGGTCAACCCCGTGCTCGAGCGTGCCCTCGACCGCATCTTCATCTTGCACGCTGACCACGAACAAAACGCGTCCACCTCCACCGTGCGCTTGTGCGGTTCGTCGGGCACCAACCCCTTTGCAGCCATCGCAGCGGGCGTGGCTTGTCTTTGGGGCCCCGCACACGGCGGTGCCAACGAAGCTTGCCTGAACATGCTGGAAGAGATTCAAGCCATGGGCGGCGTGGCCAAAGTGGGCGAGTTCATGGAGAAGGTCAAAGACAAAAACTCCGGTGTCAAGCTCATGGGTTTCGGTCACCGCGTGTACAAAAACTACGACCCACGCGCCAAGCTCATGCAAGAGACTTGCGACGAAGTGCTCAAAGAGTTGGGCTTAGAGAACGACCCTCTGTTCAAACTGGCCAAAGCGCTGGAGAAAATTGCCCTCGAAGACGAATACTTCGTCAGCCGCAAGCTCTACCCCAACGTCGACTTCTACTCTGGCATCGTGCAACGCGCCATCGGCATCCCTGTGAACCTGTTCACCGGTATCTTTGCCTTGGCCCGCACCGTCGGCTGGATTGCCCAGTTGAACGAAATGATCAGCGACCCCGAATACAAAATTGGTCGCCCACGTCAGTTGTTCACTGGCTCACCTGTGCGCGAAGCTTTGCCTATCTCTCAACGCAAGTAATTGCTGCGAGACTCGTCTCTGCCATGCCCCGCAC
The DNA here is from genome assembly GCF_002778315.1 of Limnohabitans sp. JirII-31. Classification (GTDB taxonomy): domain Bacteria; phylum Pseudomonadota; class Gammaproteobacteria; order Burkholderiales; family Burkholderiaceae_C; genus Limnohabitans. The sequence goes on from NZ_NESA01000007.1 coordinate 194,962, forward strand.
CCGCGGGGCATTTTTTTATCCCTCCCACACACAGTGATAGGCTCTCGGCCCATGAGTTCTGCCCCCTTCTTGCCCACACCCGACGCCTTGCGCGCGCTGGCCCGCACACCCCACACCGACTGTCAATGCAGCCTGCAACGCTGCGCGGGTTGGGAAAGCATCACCGAGACCGAATGGCCTGACGCACACCTACAGATCGCTGCCACCTTGCGCGACCCCGAGCTGTACGAACCCACCTTTGAAGAACACCACCCCAACGGCACGCGCTACGACTCGCCCGAAGCCCCTGTGGCGGTGAAACACTTTCCGTACAACCGCTGCGACGTGTTTGCCTGCACGCGCTGCCAACAACACGTGCTGCGCTACACCGAGTTTGGTGGCTACTACGTGGACCACCGCGCGCGTCGCTTAGACCCAGACACGGTGTGCGACACCACGGACTGAGCCTCACTCAACCCCCAAGTGCCTGCGCTGCGGCCAGCGTCTTAGACGCGTACAACCCACGCTTTGACGGGTCTTGATGGCTCAAACTGCCCCAGCCAAACACCTGCTCACAGAAAAAAGCAAGCTTCAAAAACTGCTCACCTTCGACCCCCAAGTCTTTGGCGAGCTGGTTCAATTCCGCCCTTAAACAAGGGCTCAAAGCGTGTTGTGCTTTGATCATCTTGGCGTTGTGTACCAGCGTATCCACAACACCAAAGCCATACGACTTCCAGCCCAGCTGTGGCGCATAGCCATCCAGCCCAAAACTCGCGGCACAGGCCATCCACTGATGTTTTGAATGGGGGGCCAAATAAAACGCAAATTTTTGATAGCCCGTGAATCCACCCACGTGGTCAATCAACAGCTCGCGGCCTTGGCGAACTTGAAAAAAAGCATTCAACGACTCAGCCCCCTCAAAAAAGGGCTGCCCGCCATACGCCATGCACACATAGTTCGCCAACGTGGTGTAAGGCGGCGCAAAAAGCAAGGCCATGTCAGGGGCCACAGGCATACGTGCATCAATCTGCGGCAACGCACGCTGTAGCAACTCAAGTGTTGAGCCTTGCGCAGCCACCTCGCCACTTTGTCTGCGCACAATCCCATGCAAGGTCTGGGTCATCCAGAGGTACACACCCAGCGTGATGCTTTTCATCAATGACGGGCTGTGGCAAAAAATCACATCGTTCTCAATCGCCACCGTTTGATGTCCACAAAACTCACACCATTCAGCCCCTACCAGCCTTCGCGTGGGCAAGCGCAGCATCAACCCTGCGGCGTCCCCCAAATCCACATAAGCACCAGGCAAAAGCATCAACACTTGCAGACGCAGCAAATCAGAAGCCAGACACATCAACCCGTGCTGCCCCCACTGCGCCCTGGCATGCTGGGTCAGCCATGACAAACTGGCCCTCACATCCTGCACCGATGTCAAACTTGAATCGATATCAGCGCCCTGCACGAGAGACCTCAACAGCGTTTGTCCCTCTTGTTGCGCCCACAAGCGTTCGTAATGCACCACCACATCTGCCAAATCAAGCCATGGTGCACCCAGGTGCACGCGCATGTCCTCATACAGCAAGAAAGGCAAAAAACACTCACGCTCCAAAAGGCAAATCTTGAACCAACGACAGCAGGCCGCGTGCTCGCCCAAAGCCTGCGTGGCCACCCCACGCAACGCGGCAGGAACGTCACCCCAAGGAGCCAAAACAATCGAAACAGAATCCTGGGCGAGCATGGCCGACTGCGCCGATTGGTCGACCCAAAGCAGTGGCAAATAGGGTTGGTCTTCTGGGGCCAGACCGTCGTAAATATCCAAGCCATCCATGAACAAACCCGCGAGCCTGTGCGCATTCGCAACGCTGCGCACGGACGGGGCCTTGCCCATCCAAATCAAGTGCGTGAGGCCAGCCATCTCAAGGTGTCAGTGGGTCAGCGCTTCAGCAGAAAAATGGTCGTACACCAGCAGGGCATGGTCCCGGAAATTCGCCAAGTACTGTGCGTATGGATTGAAGCGCCTGAAAAACGGCAGGACCGCTTGCAACAACACACGTGAATCAGCCCCCATGCGCTCGTGCATGGCGGGCGTCAGGTGAATCTCCCCTCGGGCGATGCCGCCTAACAAAAACCGAAACAACCACACGTTCAAATCCAGCACCGTCACCTGCCACTGTGGCAGCTCACGCTCAACAAAGCCTTTGAGCATGGCCACCCCCAAAGAGGGTGACGTGGGCATCGTCATCGGTGGAAACACCAAAGTGATGCGACGCATAGACACCTCAGACATGTTGAACCGCCTTCTCGTAAACCGCTTCAATATGCCGCGTGTGCGCTTCAATGTCACACACCGGCGACGCCAACATCTGCGCCCGAAACGCGTGGCGTGACCACGGCGTTTGCCGCAGTTGCTGCGCCAGTTCAGTCGCAATGCGCACGTAGTCGGCCTCGTCGCGGGCCACCCAAGCGTCTTTGCCCATCGCACGCAAAAAACTGGCCCCCATGCGAGACACAAAGTTGGCGCCCTCTAAGGTCACCATCGGGCAGCCCATCCACAAAGCCTGCAAGCTGGTGGTGCCCCCGTTGTACGGGGTAGGGTCGAGCGCAATGTGCACATCGTGGTACTCCTGCATCATCTGGCTCAACTCGGTCGGCCCTCTGAACTGCAAGCGACGCGGGTCCACACCATGCGCCACAAAGCGCTGCCGCGTCATGGCCTGCACCGCTTCGTCGCGCAACACGGGGGCCTTGATCAACAACACCGAATCGGGCACCGCTGCCAGCACCTGGGCCCACAGGGCCACCGTTTTGTCGCTGAGCTTGAGCAGGTTGTTGAACGAGCCAAACACCAACGGCCCTTGCACCGGGTTTGGCACATCGGTTTGCAGCGGGTCATGGTCTACCGGTGCCCAGCAAAACACACTGCCCGGCAAACGCGCCACACGCTCCACAAACAAAGACGCGTGCTCAGGGGGGGACACCACCTGGTCGCCAATCAACCAGTCAAAGCAACGCAAACCGGTCGAGTGTGGGTAGCCCAGGTACGTCATTTGCACCGGTGCACCACGCATGGCAAACACCCCCAAGCGATGCGATGAGGTATGCCCCGCCAAATCGACCAGTACATCCAAGTGATCGGCTTGCACCATGGCGTGCAAAGCTGGGTCGTCCAACTTGGCGCCCTCGCGCCAGTGGTCGGCACACGCTCGCGCCTGGCGTGTGTACTCGTCATGCATGGTGCCCACGTGGTAGATGAACACTTCCAGTCGGCTGTGGTCGTGGCGCTTCAACACCGGCAGCATGAACAAATTCACCGGATGCTGACGGTGCAAATCGCCTGACACATAGCCCACCCGCAAACGCCGCGCACCTGAAGCAGCGGGTGCCAGTGCATGCATCACCTCTTGGGCATGCCTCGCAGGGTCTTGCAAATGCTGCGCCTTGTTCGGGTGTGTTTGTGCAAAGTCGGCCAGCAAAGCGTCGCCCACACGACGGTGCAACTGGCCCACAAACTCGGCACTGAGATGGTCTTGGTACAAGCTTTGCATCAGCAAACGCGTAGCGCCCACACCGTTGTTGCTCACGCCCTGGGCTTCAAACACAGCCAATGCGCGGTCAAACTGTGGGCGGCTCACACCACTGTTGTGCAAGTCGTCCAGCGCCCCTTTGGCCTCGGCGTTGTCAGGCTCCATCTCCAGCACACGTTGCAAGTTTTGTTCGGCTTGTTGGCTCAACCACACCTTGCCTTGTAACTGCCCCAAGGCCAGCAAAGACCCCGCGTGGTGGGGCCGCAAACGCACCACCGCTTCGCGCACTTGCAGCGCCTGCTCCCAGTAGTTGTTCAAAAACAAAATGTCGGCCAAAAAGGCCAAGAAATCAGGGTTTTGCGACTCACCCGCTTTGGCAAAGGATTGCTCCGCAGCCACAGCGTTGCCCAAGTGCATCTGCGCCTCGGCTTGCAACAGCCAAGACCCATAACGCCTGGGCGCTTGCTGCAACACGGCCTGCAACGCAGCCAAGGCACCCGAGGCATTGCCGCTGCGCAAGCGCCACACCGCCAACCAGTGCCCCGTCTCACCCAGCAAAGGCTCGGCGGCCAAGGCTTGCACCACGGCCTCACGTACCACCGCTGACGTTTGCGTGCCCTCCCCTTCAGGCAAGGCCAGCTCATGACAGCGCGCCAAATACAACCAACTCAACCAGTCGCCCGCATCAGCAGCCACTTGTGCTTGCAACACCGCAATGGCCTGGGCCAGTCCAGGCCACACCGGTGCAGCCTGCATCAGCACCTGGTCTCCCCCTTGCCAAGGCTCACCCACGGCAAGTTTGCCAAGCAGCCTCTGGGTCTCCGTGCCCAAACGGGCCTCACAACGCTGCGCCTGAGTGGCCGCATAACGGGCGTGCCAAGGCAACGCGCGGCGCGCGTAGTGGCGCAACAGGCCCATCCAGAGTGCAGAGTTTGCAGGGGTTTTCTTCAACGCTTGCCAGGCTTTGCTGGCTTTTGGGATATTCAACGCACGGTCTCCATGGCTCAGGTGCCCCACTTCTTCAAATAAGCATCGGCATTGCGTTGCCAGTCGGGCGAAAAATAACCCCCGCCGCCGCTGGCATGGGTGATGGCCAAAGGCCAGGTTCCCAAGCTCAGGCCTGCTGCTTGCGCACTGCGGCAAAAGTCTAGGTCATACAAATGAAAGTCAAACTGTGGGTCAAAACGCACGCATTGCGTTTGCAAGCGCCCGGCACGTGCGGCCAGCAGCACGCCATCAAGCAATTCCACTTTGGCAGGTGTCGCGCCAAAAAAGGTCAACGCCTTGTGGCTGGCACTGCCATGCATGATGGCACCGCTGGCATAAGCCATGTCCCACTGGTTGGTATGGGGCAGCATCAGCCAAGTGGTTTGCTCGGGTTGCCGACGCCGGTTGCCCGCCACACCCACCACATCAAAATGCAGCAAAGCCTCTTGCAAACGCCAGCCCAACATCCAATCGTCCACTGCCACATCGTCGTGCGCGAACACCAGCACATCGTCAGGAGCGGCGGCGTCAATCACAGCGTTGTAGCTCAAGGCCAAGGCTTGCGTGTTGTTGGCAAACACCCGCAACTCAAGCGGCGTCAGCTCATGCACTGGGCCGAGTGAACGGCTCAACGGTGCGCGCACTTCAAACTCGGCTTGCGACCAGCGGGTTGCGGTGACAAAAATCAAAGCCATCTCACCCTTTCAATTTCTCAAATGAGTGTATCCGGCTCGCCGCCCATTCAAAATCAAGTCAGGTGCCCAGTCGCATTCACAATGGCTTGATCAATCAACAATTGCGCATACACAGTAGCCGAGTAGTAGTTGTATGCCACCATAGTGTGCGTATGGGATGTTCCGCCAATATCCGTATAGGTATAAGTGATGGCCGTATTGGTCGACGATTTAACCCAGCCGGTAGCACTGACACCAATAGAAACGTAGTCTGAGCTATCCCCCCAAATCATCAGTTGATGCTTCATCACACTTTGAGCCAATGCTGTTCCACCTGAACTGCCTATTCCGGACGTGCTGCTGTTGAAGACGTTCATGCCGGTCATATCCAACACATCACTCAGTCCCAACGTGAGTTGATTCCCCTTGCCACCAGACAGAGATGCATCAGCAGAAAGGTCTATCACTTCAATGGACTCTAGACGCGAACTGTCAACCCCAGCATTTTTGATTGCGGTGAGATTCAGACTAACTCCTGCACTGGCAGTGCCACCAGCCAATTGCAAAATATCAACTCCTGTACCACCATCTATGCGAGCCAACTGTGTGATGTTCCCCCCCGCACCAAAGTTACTTTGCAGCGCCGTCACCATGGCAGCGGTCACCACAAAAGTATCGTTACCTTGGCCCCCATACAAAACATCTGCCCCTGTGCTGGCGCTTGAGGTCAAGGTGTCGTTACCTGCCCCACCCACCAAAGTTTGGCTACCCGTTGAGGTACGAGTCTCATCGGCAGATGTACCTACCCAGTCGACAGCTGTACCGACACCCAACGCACCACTGGTGCTACCAAAAATCACGTAGGTACGTCCCGCATTGCTGCCTGAGGTCGGGTCAGCGTTGTTCGCACCCACAATCAAATCGGCCATGCCGTCACCGTTGATGTCACCTCCTGCACTCACCGAAATACCGCTCTCATCTGAAGCACATTGGCCATTGATCACAAAGCCCCCCGTACCTGCGGCAATGGCCGACAAATAGACCGCTGTAGAAGCTGTTTTGCCGTACACCACATACGTGCGGCCCGCATTGGTGCCTGTTGTGGGGTCCGCATAATGTGCGCCCACCAGCAAGTCCGACAGTCCGTCACCGTTCAAGTCGCCAGCATTGCTCACCGACAAGCCACTTTCGTCGCTGGCACTTTGACCATAAATCACGAAACCACCACTGGGAGTGGCTGATGCCACCGTGGCCAAACTCACGGCCGCAGTAGTTGATTTACCAAACACAACGTAGCTAGCACCTGCAGATGAATTAGAGCCCTTCGCGCCCACAATCACGTCGGCCAGACCGTCTCCGTTCACGTCCCCTGCTGCACTCACTGACCAACCGCTGTACGAAGAAGCGCCCGTTCCATTGATGGCAAAACCGCCTGAAGCCAATGCAGAACTCAAAGTGACATCACCAGATGTAGAACCGCCAAAGATCACATAACTGGAGCCTGAGGAGACTACGCCAGAAGAGTCAGCATTGGGTGCGCCCACAATCAAATCGGCATAACCGTCCCCGTTCACATCGCCTGCGGCACTGACCGAATACCCGCTGTTATCTGCGGTACATGCCCCTGTAATTTTGAAACCACCCGCTCCTCCTGTAATGCTACTTAAACTGATGGCAGAACTGCTCGTTGTACCAAATACGACGTAGGTATAGCCTTTACCAGCTGCTGGACCTGTGCCACCGGTATAAGGTGCGCCCACAATCAAGTCTGCCAAACCATCGCCGTTCACGTCACCTGCAGCACTCACAGAGTAACCAACGGCCCCCGAGGCATCTTTACCATTCATCACAAAACCGCCGCTGCCCAGGCTAGACAAAGCAACCGTCGTGTTGCTTGTTTTACCAAACACGACGTAGCCCGTCCCCGTGGGAGCTCCTGTACCTTTGGCACCCACAATCAAATCAGCCAAACCGTCCCCGTTCACATCCCCCGCACCGCTCACCGACCAGCCACTCATGGCGCTTGCAGCACCGTTGATGATGAAACCGTTCGTATCGCCCGTGGTTCCTAGTGCAGATAATTCAATAGCCGTCTTGGCTGATCCACCAAACACCACATAGCTCATGCCAGTATTACTCGTACCCGCAAACGTGCCAGTGCCAATGATCAAGTCGTCATAGCCGTCCCCGTTCACATCGCCCGCATTGCTCACGCTATAGCCGCTGTAGTTGTTTAAACCAGCACCGTTGATCACAAAGCCACCCGTACCGCTGGTAATGGATGACAGTGATACGACGTCTGTCGACCCCGAAATAGCGACAGTCACAGTTTGGGCCGTTCCATCCACGGTAGTCACCGTGAAGGTGTCACTCAAAGTCTGTCCAGTATTCAAGGCGTTGACAGTGGCGTTGTTGTTATCAATCGTATACGTCCATACACCCCCAGCTGTCATCGTGTACGTGCCGTACCCGCTGTCCCCTGCCACGCTCGTTTGCGCCACAAACAGGTTGGCCGTCCCGTCCACGTCCGTGCTCGTCAAGGTCCCACTTGCCGTGGTGGTTGCACTGTCTTCTGTGACAGTCCCACTGGTCGTGCCACTGATCACCGCCGCGTCGTTGGTGCCCGTCATCGTCACCGTCAACACCTGCGTCGTGCCGTCTGCCGCACTCACCGTCGCCGTGTCACTGTACGTGCTCCCAGCCACAAACTCGTTGTGCGCCGTGCCC
>NZ_NESA01000008.1 GCF_002778315.1 Limnohabitans sp. JirII-31
TATTCGCCACGATGCTCTTGCAACATGCGAACAGCGCGTTCGCGCACTTCGGGGGAAAAACGATTTGATTTGCTCATAGCTCCATCTTCTCAAAGGTTGGAGCCTCCTCAAAACACGGGGCGATTCAATGACCTCTCATGTGGGTTGAAGTTGAAGACCAGATCATGAGCAAAGCAGTTGCGGAGAATTCGCCAAAAGGTAAACCAAGGCTGCGCCTTGAGTTTGTCAATTTGTCCGGTTTCGTGACAGTACAACTTCGTCAGAGGGAATAGGTCTGTAAGGGCGGACCTGTATGCAAGCATGTAGAAGTCGTCGATCGCGATCTTCATTGTCTTCTCGTCGTGAATCAGTTGCTTCACGTTCGAGAAGAGATGGAGCTTCGGGTCAATCGCGTCGTGTATTGCGTCGAAGATCACGGGCGTGTCTGGATAGCTCCATAGTACGAGGCTGGCGTACGCGAGCTGAATACGATTGATGGCTGTTCGATACTGCCCAAGGAGCGGAGAAGTTGGTTCCATGTGGCCTAACGCTTGAGCTGCGCCGCGAGCGCAGGGTTAGGCCGCGCCATTTAGGCGCTTGGCTGTCTCCTGCCTCAGATTCCTGAAAATGGCAGATCCTCGTTGAACGTTTAGCGAGCTGGCAGTCGCATCCTTTCGAAGTGTGTGCCGAAAAAGTGCTTCCAACTCGGCAATCTGTTCTTGAGTGATGTTGTCCCAAACTTCATAGACAGAGCAATGCGTCCATTGATCCACTTTGGATCCCTTGCTATGGCTAAACAACCTCCCTTTTGCTCCGGTATCGGTCATTCCGACGTACATCAAATTCATGTAGTCATTTTTGTCCTTGCGATAGAGCGCGTACAAGCCTCTTATCTTCTTTGGTAGGGAGGAGATCTCATCTGCTGAAACAAACTCGTGAAACGATTTGAAGAGGAGAGAAGTTGCTTGGCGCACTATGTTGACTCCAGGATAAATGCGGTACGGGCAGCTTGCGCGGCCTAACTTTGATGTAAAAAACAAATCAGCCAATATGGCTAGCGTTTGTCGGACAACACGGCCGAACTGTTTGCAAAAAAACGTTTGGCATCATTGGCTTACTCTTTGGTACTGTGTTTACGTAAAGGCATAACAAATCCGAGAAAGTCGCCGCGCCCCCTTTGGCTTCGAAGCGCCTGCTCGATCAGGTGCGCGAACGCATTCGTTACCTTCACTATAGTCTCAAAACAGAGAAGGCCCACCTATATTGGGTGCGTTTTTTTGTACTTTGGAATTCAAAACAAGGCAGCATGCGGCACCCCAAGAAAATGGGGTCGGCAAGCGGCACGGCCAGCCCTTTGAATGCCTTGCTCAGCGTTTGAGCAAGGCATCAAACGTCACAAGCGCACAGGTATCCCACGCTCACGCATGCGTTGCTTGGCTTGTTGCACGGTGTATTCGCCATAGTGAAAAATGCTGGCCGCCAGCACCGCATCGGCACCGCCTTGCTGCACACCATCGGCCAAGTGGTCCAGGTTGCCCACCCCACCCGAGGCAATGACAGGCACCGACACGGCATCGGCCACAGCGCGGGTCAAAGCCAAATCAAAGCCCGACTTGGTGCCGTCACGGTCCATGCTGGTGAGCAAAATTTCACCAGCGCCGTGCTCGGCCATTTGGGTGGCCCAGGCCACCGCATCCAGGCCCACGTTTTTGCGCCCGCCATGGCTGAAAACATCCCAGCCGGGGCCCATCGGCAAACCGTTGGCGCCCATGCGTTGTTCTTCTTCAGGGTTGCGGCGCTTGGCGTCGATGGCCACCACAATGCACTGGGCACCGTATTTGGCCGAGGCGTCACAGATCACTTGCGGATTGGCAATGGCGGCTGAGTTGAAGCTCACCTTGTCGGCGCCGGCGTTGAGCAAGCGGCGCACATCGTCCACCGTGCGCACGCCACCGCCCACTGTGAGCGGAATGAACACCTGGCTGGCCACGGCTTCGATGATGTGCAAGATGACGTCACGCGCGTCGCTGGTGGCCGTGATGTCCAAAAACGTCAACTCATCGGCGCCTTGCTCGTTGTAGCGTGCGGCAATTTCCACCGGATCTCCCGCATCACGCAGCTCCACAAAGTTGACGCCTTTGACCACGCGACCACCGGTCACGTCAAGGCAAGGAATGATGCGTTTAGCGAGCATAGGGGTCCAGCAGGTAAGTTCTCAAGAAACAGTCAAACGTTGCCAACCCAGCCATTGGCCAGCGGCAGGCACAGCGATGGGCTCGTACACCTGAGCCGCCTCCACGCACACCATGCGCGCAAAGCCGTCAGGGGGCATGTCCGCCAGTGTGGCGCATTTCTCGGGGCCAGGGTTCCAAACCACCGATTGGCCCCAGGACGGGCTTTGTTCGATGCACAGCACGCCGCTGCCATCTTGCACGCGCAGCGGGCCAGGCGCGGCGGCGTACACACGGTCGAACTCGCCATCAAAGTACAGGGCCTCATCGGCCACGCCATGCACATCGGCCACGGCATCCCATTCGGCTTGGCCCTGCAAACCGGTCACATCGGTCAAATCAATGTCATCCACCGCCAGGTAGGTATGCAAAGCACCGGTGAAGCTCAGAGCTTGGGTGTCGGTGTTGTGCACTGACAAGCTCAGCATCAGTTGCCCAGGTTGCAACTGCACGCGCAGTTGCGCCACAAATTGCTGCGGCCACATGGCGCATGTGTGCGCATCTGCCGTCAGCGTGACATCGATGTGAGCCTGCGCGCCGCCCACACGTGAACCCGCCAACGCCCACGCCATGGTGCGAGCAAAGCCATGCTTGGGCAAGGGGCCGCGCTGGTTGAATTGCGGAAAGCACACCGGTACGCCACCACGGATGGCCGACTGGCCATCCCACAAATTACGGGGGCTCAGAAACAAACGCTCACGCCCCTGGCTGACCCACGACAGCACGTGTGCACCGTGCAAGGCCACCAACACGCTGTCGCCGCAGGGCAGCGTCAGGCGATGGCAATCCAGGCCTTGAAAAACTTCAGGAGTAGCGGTCAACATGCGGGGGCTTCAGGCGCAGGCAGCGCAACCCGCGCACGTGTGCTTAGCCATTGAGCTCGTCAGCGCGGGCTTGGGCTTTTTCAAAATCCAAATCGCCGCTGTAAATGGCACGACCACAAATCACGCCTTCCACGCCTTCGTCTTCCACGGCGCACAACTGGTCAATGTCGGCCATGTTGGACAAACCGCCGGAGGCGATGACGGGAATGGTCAGGGCCTGTGCCAGTTTGACGGTGGCTTCGATGTTGATGCCGCTGAGCATGCCGTCACGCCCAATATCGGTGTAGATGATGGACTCCACGCCATAGTCTTCAAACTTCTTGCCCAAATCTGCCACTTCGTGGCCGGTCAGTTTGCTCCAGCCATCGGTGGCCACTTTGCCGTCTTTGGCATCGAGACCCACGATGATGTGGCCGCCAAACGCACTGCATGCATCGCGCAAGAAACCTGGGTTTTTCACCGCAGCCGTGCCAATGATGACGTAGCGCAAACCCGCGTCGATGTATTTTTCAATCGTGTCCAAGTCACGGATGCCACCACCGAGCTGCACCGGAATGTCCTGGCCCACGGCTTTCAAAATGGCTTTGATGGCCAGGTTGTTTTGCGGTTTGCCCGCGAACGCGCCGTTCAAGTCCACCAGGTGCAAACGTCGCGCACCTTTGGCCACCCAGTTCAACGCCATTTGCGCGGGGTCTTCGCCAAACGTGGTGGCCTGGTCCATGTCGCCTTGTTTGAGGCGCACGCAATGTCCGTCTTTGAGGTCAATCGCAGGAATAAGTAGCATGGTGACAAAGGGCTTCAAGCAGGCCCGGTGAGGTGAAAGATCAGGGTGTCCAGTGCAGAAAATTGCGGTACAGGGTCAAACCATGTGTCGCACTTTTTTCTGGGTGAAATTGTGTCGCAAAAATATTATCGCGTGACACGGCGCAGGTGAACAAATCACCGTAGTCCGTTTGCGCGGCGCTATGGGCCAAGTCTTTGGGGCGTGCATAAAAGCTGTGCACGAAATAGAAGTAACTGTTGTCGGGCACGTCTTGCCACATGGGGTGGGCTCGGGTTTGCAACACCTGGTTCCAGCCCATCTGCGGCACCTTAAAGCGGCTGCCATCGGCCTGGGTGCGCCCGGCCAAATCAAACTTCACCACCTCACCCGGAATCAACCCCAGGCCTGGGGTGTCGCCTTCCGCGCTGTGGTCGAGCAGCATTTGCATGCCCACGCACACGCCAAACAAAGGTTTCTTGTGCGCAGCATCCAGCACAGCGTCCATCAAGCCCGACTCGCGCAACTCGCGCATGCAATCGGGCATGGCACCTTGGCCAGGCAAAACCACGCGGTGTGCATCACGCACCACCTGTGGGTCAGATGTGACCACCACGTCGGCATGGTCCACCACTGAAGCGGCGTGCATCACTGCCTGCGCCACCGAGCGCAGGTTGCCCATGCCGTAATCCACGACTGCGACTTTGTTGTTCAAAGCGATCCCTTGGTAGAAGGGATGATGCCCACCGAACGGGGGTCCAGCTCCAAGGCTGCACGCAGGGCGCGGGCAAACGCTTTGAAGACTGTCTCGGCCTGGTGGTGCGCGTTCTCACCACGCAAGTTGTCAATGTGCAAGGTAACGAACGCGTGGTTCACAAAACCCTGGAAGAACTCAAACGCCAGCTGGCTGTCGAACTCGCCAATCATGCCGCTCTTGAACGGCACGTGCATCACCAAGCCAGGACGGCCTGAAAAATCGACCACCACGCGGCTCAGGGCTTCATCGAGCGGCACGTAGGCATGGCCATAGCGGCGAATGCCTTTTTTGTCGCCCACCGCTTTGGCAAACGCCTGGCCCAAGGTGATGCCCACGTCTTCCACCGTGTGGTGGCCATCGATGTGCAAATCACCTTCGGCATGGATGTCCAAATCGATCAAGCCGTGGCGCGCAATTTGGTCCAGCATGTGGTCAAAAAAACCAATGCCGGTGGACAGCTTGGACTGACCCGTGCCATCCAGGTTGACCTTGACGGTGATGCGGGTCTCGGCGGTGTTGCGGCTGACTTCAGCGGTGCGGGCGGTCATGCGGGGCTTTCAAGAAAGGGCAGAGGTCAAGGCGGCCAAGAGTTGTGCGTTTTCATCCGGCGTTCCCACCGTCAAGCGCAGGCAGTTGGCCAGCAATGGATGCATTTTAGAAACGTTCTTCACCAACACGTGGCGTGCTTTGAGCGCGGCAAACACGTGGCTGGCAGCACTGTCGGCGTCCCCCTGCGGCGCTGCAAAGCGCACCAGCATCATGTTGGCATCGCTGGCATAGGGCGTCACACCCGGCAACTGCTGCAAGGCCTTGAACAACACCTCGCGCTCCGCGCGGATGGTGGCAGCCTGCACCGCAAACACATCGGCATGCTCCAACGCAAACAAAGCGCACTCGGCGTTGAGCACGCTCACGTTGTAGGGCGGACGCAGTTTGTCGACTTCATGCACCAGCGCCGTCGGGCCCACCATGTAGCCCAAGCGGATGCCGGCCAAACCGAACTTGGACAAGGTGCGCATTAACAACACATGCGCATTGGCCGCTGGGTGCTGGCGGATTTCATCCAACCAGCTGCGGCTCGAAAACGGCTGGTAAGCCTCGTCCATGACCACCAGGCCACCGTAGGCGCTGACTTGGGCAATGAGGCGACGAATCACCGACTCGTCCCACAAATTGGCGGTGGGGTTGTTGGGGTAAGCCAAGTACACGATGGCCGGTTCGTGCTGCGCAATGGCCTGCGACATGGCGGACTCGTCCAGTTCAAAGTCAGCCGTCAAAGGCACGCCGATGTAGGACAAGCCTTGCAGCTGCGCGCTCATGGCGTACATCACAAAGCCCGGTTCTGGGGCCAAAATTTTGGCGCCTGGCACATCGCAGGCCATGGCCAAGAGCGAGATCAATTCGTCCGAGCCATTGCCCAGCATCAGGCTGTGACCATGGGGTAATCCCACATAGCTGGTCAGGGCCGTCTTCAGGTCGTCGATGCGGGCCCCGGGGTAACGGTTGATCGCCACCTGCCCCAAGCGCTGGCCCAACTCGGCCTGCAAGGCGGGCGACAAGGAAAACGGGTTTTCCATCGCATCGAGTTTGACCATGCCCACCGAGTGCTGGATGGCATAGGCGTGCATGGACTGCACATCTTGGCGGATGAAACGCAATGGCGTGCTCATGCTCAATCTTTCTTCAAACGGAACTCGGCGGCCATGGCGTGGGCTTGCAAGCCTTCGCCATACGCCAACACGGCGGCAATCTTGCCCAGCGTCTGCGCACCCTGCTCGCTCACCTCAATCAGGCTGCTGCGCTTTTGAAAGTCGTACACCCCCAACGGCGAGCTGAAACGCGCGGTGCCGCTGGTGGGCAACACATGGTTGGGGCCCGCACAGTAGTCGCCCAGGCTCTCGCTGGTGTAGGCCCCCAAGAAGATGGCCCCCGCGTGCTTGAGCAACGGCTCCCAGCGGTGCGGCTCATGGCTCGACACCTCCAAGTGCTCGGGCGCAATACGGTTGCTGATGGCGCAGGCCTCTTCCATGCTGCGGGTGTGGATCAACACCCCACGGCCATTGAGCGATTTCTCGATGATGTCGCGCCGCGGCATCTGTGGCAGCAGTCGTTCGATCTCGGCTTGCACGCGGTCAATGTAGGCAGCGTCGGGGCACAGCAGCACGCTTTGCGCCAGTTCATCGTGCTCGGCCTGGCTGAACAAATCCATCGCCACCCAATCAGGCGGGGTGGAGCCATCGGCCAGCACCAAAATTTCGCTCGGACCCGCAATCATGTCGATGCCCACGGTGCCAAACACACGGCGTTTGGCAGCCGCCACATAAGCGTTGCCAGGGCCGGTGATTTTGTCCACCGCTGGCACCGTGGCCGTGCCATAGGCCAACGCCGCCACCGCTTGCGCGCCACCAATGGTGAAGGCGCGGCTGACCCCCGCCACATAAGCGGCAGCCAGCACCAAGGGGTTGCGTTCACCCTGTGCGGCGTTGGCCGCGTGTTTGTCGCGAGCGGGCGTGGGCACCACCATGATGATTTCGCCCACCCCCGCCACATGGGCGGGAATGGCGTTCATCAACACGCTCGATGGGTAGGCGGCTTTGCCACCCGGCACGTAAATGCCCACACGGTCGAGTGGCGTGACTTTTTGGCCCAGCAAGGTGCCATCGGCATCGCGGTAGCTCCAGCTCTCGCCACTGGCTTTGCGCTGTGCCTCGTGGTAGCTGCGCACACGGGCCGCCGCTGCCTGCAAGGCGTCACGCTGCTCGTTGGGCAAACCGTCGAAAGCGGCTTTGAGTTCGGCCTGCGTCAACTCCAGCGCGGCCATGCTGTGGGCTTTCAAGCCGTCGAAGCGCTCGGTGTATTCCAGCACCGCGGCATCGCCTCGAGCGCGCACATCGGCCAAGATGTCGGCTACACGTTGCTCAATGGCAGCATCGGTGTCAGCCGACCAATGCAGGCGCGCTTTGAAATCGGCTTCAAAGGTGGGGCTTGCGGTCGAGAGACGGAGCGGTTGTGCCATGGCAGGTGGGTGTCAGAAGTTGAGGGTTAACGGGCGGTAGGCAAGGCGGCTTCGAACGCATCGATGATGCGGCGAATGGCTGCTTGCTTCAATTTGAGGGCGGCTTGGTTGACCACCAAGCGTGAACTGATGTCCATGATGCGTTCGACCTCCACCAAGTGGTTGGCCTTGAGCGTGTTGCCGGTCGACACCAAGTCAACGATGGCATCGGCCAAACCAGTGAGCGGCGCCAACTCCATCGAGCCATACAGCTTGACCATGTCCACATGCACACCCTTGGAGGCAAAAAAGTCACGCGCAATCGCGGTGTATTTGGTGGCCACTTTCAACCGTGCGCCTTGCTTGACTTGGGCCGCGTAGTCAAAGTCGGCCCGTACGGCCACGCTCATGCGGCACTTGGCAATTTGCAAGTCCAACGGCTGGTACAGGCCCGTGGCCGCCACGCCGTTGGCGTAGCCCCCCCCGTGCTCGATCAAGGTATCCAAGCCGGTCACGCCCAAGTCGGCCCCGCCGTACTGCACGTAGGTTGGCACGTCGGAAGCACGCACCAGCACCACACGCACATTGGCGTGGTTGGTGGGCAAGATCAGCTTGCGCGATTTTTCAGGGTCTTCCAACACCTCAATGCCAGCGGCTTGGAGCAGCGGCATGGTTTCGTCAAAGATGCGGCCTTTGGAGAGCGCGAGTGTGATCATGTCATTTGCTTTCATGGCGTGAGGGCCATTATTTGACTCGTTCAATGTCAGCGCCAATGGCGCGCAGCTTGGCTTCCATCTTGTCGTAGCCACGGTCGAGGTGGTAGATGCGATCGACCAAGGTTTCCCCCTCGGCCACCAAGCCGGCAATCACCAACGAGGCCGAGGCCCGCAAGTCGGTGGCCATGACCGTAGCACCCGACAACTGGGGCACGCCTTCGAGCACCGCCACCTTGCCGTCGATCTGGATGTGCGCGCCCAAGCGCACCAACTCGTTGACGTGCATGAAGCGGTTTTCAAAAATGGTTTCGGTCACCTTCGATGCGCCCTGCGCAATGGCGTTGAGCACCATGAACTGCGCTTGCATGTCGGTGGGGAAACCGGGGTATTCGGTGGTGCGAAAGTTTTGCGCCTTGAGGTGCGCAAACGCTGGGGCTGCGCCTTGAATGCGAATGCCCTCAGGGGTGGCAGTGACGGTGGCACCTGCATCGCGCAGTTTATCGATCACCGCATCCAAATGGTCGGCACGGGCATGGCGCAAGAACACATCGCCCCCCGTGGCCGCCACGGCACACAAAAAGGTGCCCGCTTCAATGCGGTCAGCCACCACCTGGTGGTGGCAGCCGTTCAAACGTTCGACACCTTGAATGTGGATACGGCTGGTGCCATGGCCTTCAATCTTGGCGCCCATGGCGATCAGCATTTCGGCCAAGTCCGGAATTTCGGGCTCTTGGGCCGCGTTTTCCAACACCGTCTCACCATCGGCCAAAGCAGCGGCCATCAGGAAGTTTTCGGTGCCCGTGACCGTCACCATGTCGGTGGCAATGCGTGCGCCTTTCAGGCGTGTCAAACCCGGCTTGAGCTTGGCCAACATGTAGCCATGTGCCACCTCAATGTCGGCCCCCATGGCTTGCAAGCCCTTGATGTGCTGATCCACAGGACGCGACCCAATGGCACAACCACCAGGCAGCGACACCTTGGCGTGGCCAAAACGTGCCAGCAAAGGCCCCAGAGCCAACACCGAGGCACGCATGGTTTTGACCAACTCATACGGGGCTTCGGGGTTGTTCAAACTTCCTGCATTCAAATGCACCGCGCCTGCGTCATCGCGCTCAGCCGTGACGCCCATGTTGCGGATCAGCTTGAGCATGGTGGCCACGTCTTGCAGTTGCGGCACATTGCCCAGCACCACGACCTGGTCGGTCAGCAAGGCCGCGCACAGCTCGGGCAAAGCGGCATTCTTGGCACCCGAAATCAGCACCTCGCCGTTCAAGGTGCGACCACCGCGAATCAGTAATTTGTCCATACAGTGTGGGGCTCAGGCGCGGTCGGCAGCAGGCAGGGCTTGCCACTCGGCGGGGGTGTAGGTTTTCATCGACAAGGCATGGACCTCGTCGGTGTGCATTTTTTGGCCCAGCGTGGCATACACCCGCTGGTGGCGTTGAATCAGGCGCTTGCCCTCAAACTCTGCCGACACCAAGGTGGCGTACCAATGGCGACCATCGCCATCAACACGCAGATGTTCGCAGGGCAGGTTGGCAGCAATCAATGCCTGGAGTTCTTGTGCGTTCATGTGCTTGTTAGCCTCGAATTTTGTAGCCCGTGCGCAGCAAATGCAGCGCCACGCCCGAGACCAGAATCAGGCATGTCAGCACCAGCCCTAGGCTCAACCATGGCGAGACATCGCTTTGGCCAAAAAAGCCGTAACGGAAACCGTCAATCATGTAGAAGAAGGGGTTGAGGTGGCTCACGCTTTGCCAAAAGCTGGGCAAGGAATGGATGGAATAAAACACACCGCTCAAAAACGTCATCGGCATGATGACGAAGTTTTGAAACGCGGCCATTTGGTCGAACTTGTCGGCCCACAAGCCCGCAATCAAGCCCAGGCAACCGAGCATGGCAGCGCCGCAAGCGGCAAACACCAAAGCCCACAGCGGATAAGCAGGCAGCAACGAAGCGCTAACAACGGTGGACTGCCAGACAAACACGCTAGTCACCAGCAACACGCCCAAGCCCACCACCAAGCCACGCACCATGGCCGACAAGGTGTAGGCAAAGAACCAGCTCCAGTGCGACAGTGGCGTGAGCAACAAGAACACCAAGTTGCCCATGATCTTGCTTTGCACCAAGGACGATGAGCTGTTGGCAAACGCGTTTTGCAACACACTCATCATGACCAAGCCAGGAATCAAGAACGCGGTGTAGCTCACGCCGCTGTAGACCTGTACACGGTCTTCCAGCACATGGCCAAAGATCAGCAGGTACAGCACCGCCGTCAGCACAGGTGCCGCCACGGTTTGGAAACCCACCTTCCAAAAGCGCAGCACTTCTTTGTAAAACAGAGCGGTCCAGCCGGTCATACGCGCACCTCGTCGGAATGTGCAGCCATCACGTCCAAGAACACGTCTTCCAAATCGGCTTTGCGGATTTCGATGTCTTCGGCCACCAAGCCCGCTTCACGCACCGCAGCCAAGTAGCGCTCAATCTCCAAGGCATCATTGGCGGGCAGTTGCACGATGCGGCCGGTGACACGCGCCTTGGTCGCCAATGCAGCGGGCAACTCGGCATCGAGCTTGAAGCGCAACACATTGCTGGACGCGGCCTTGAGCAACTCGCTGGTGCTCTCCAGCGCCACCACCTTGCCCTGCTTGAGCATGGCAATGCGGCTGCACAAGGCTTCGGCCTCTTCCAGGTAGTGCGTGGTCAGCAACACGGTGTGACCTTGCTTGTTGAGCTTGGCAATGAATTGCCACAAGGTTTGGCGCAACTCCACGTCCACACCAGCGGTCGGCTCGTCGAGCACGATGACCGGCGGTTTGTGCACCAGCGCCTGCGCCACCAAGACGCGACGCTTCATACCGCCCGAGAGTTGGCGCATGTTGTGGTGGGCTTTGTCGGCCAGGCCAAGGCTATGCAATAACTCGTCAATCCAGTCGTCGTTGTGCTTGACGCCAAAGTAGCCCGACTGAAAGCGCAAGGTCTCGCGCACATTGAAGAAAGGGTCAAAAACTAACTCTTGCGGCACCACGCCCAACTGGCGTCGCGCCTGAGCGGCTTGGGTGTTGACATCAAAACCATGCACGGTCACGGCACCTGCCGTGGCTTTGCCCAAACCGGCAAGGATGCTGATCAAGGTGGTTTTGCCTGCGCCATTGGGGCCGAGCAAGCCGAAAAATTCGCCGGGCTCGATGTCAAAGCGCACACCATCGAGGGCCTGGAACGGTCCTCGGGCGGTGACATAGGTTTTGGAAACGGATTGGAAAGAGATAGCTGGCATGGGAAGCCTTAGATTTTAAGGCTTTGCCAGTACCCTTCGGGCGGCAACGCTCAGTTGAGCAAATCGGTCACGCCATAGACGCGCGCCAAGGCCTGCGCACGCTCGGGCAAGCCCTGAACTTGAAGCTGTCCGCCCTGCGCCAACACGGCACGACGGCAAGCCAACACCACGGCCAGGGCCGACGAATCGAACTGCGTCAGCGCCGACGCATCGACCACCGCTTGGCCTCCTTGCGCCAAGTTGGCCAGCAAGGTCTTCACCAAGGCGTCAGACACCGACTGGGCTTGCGCCTGGGTCAAGACGGCAGGCAGTGCCACGGGCAAGACAGCAGAGGCAGACATGGCTTATTTGGCGTCTGCTTTGCGCAGGCTGTTGGATTTGTTGCGCTCGACCAGGCTAGCGATCAAACCATCCACACCTTTGGCATTGATTTCCTGAGCGAACTGGGTGCGGTAGTTGTCGACCAACCACACACCCATCACATTCAGGTTGTAAATGCGCCAGCCCGAGGGTGCTTCGGGTGCTTTCTCGACCCGGTAGTCCAGTTGAATCGGGTCACCTTTGCCACGCACTTCGGTGCGCACAATCACCTCTTTGTCGTCGGGTGCTGAGCGCAAAGGTTTGACCACGATGGACTGGTCACTCACTTGGTTGACCGCGCCCGCATAGGTCCGTACCAGCAAAGCCTTGAACTCTTCTTGCAAGCGCTTTTGTTGCTCAGGGCTTGCTTGACGCCAGCCAGGCCCAACCGCAGACGCTGTCATGCGCTGGAAATTCAAATGCGGCATGACACGCTGATCAACCAGGACTGAAATTTTGTTGATGTCGCCAGACAGGATCGTCTTGTCGGCTTTGACGGTATCCAGCAAATCAGTAGATAAACGTTTGATAAAGGCGTCGGCGGTGTCGTCTGCAGCGAAAGCCGCGGGGCTGACGCCACAAACCAGGCCCAGGACCAGCGCAGCGAATGCGCGTGTCCAACTGCGGCGGGTGATGGAGGAGCAGGTCATTGGTATGAATCCATGAAAGGGGTGAGTGGTTAACGGCTGAGCGCGTTATTTGGCTGACGCCGGGGGTTCCGCGCTGTAGTCGGGCTCATCCTCGTCGGGCGGGTTGCCATCGTAAATTTGCGAACGACGGTATTGCAAATACGCATCACGCGTGAAGCTGTATTTGTCCAACGAAGCTTCTTCCAGCAAATTGCCTGCATTCAACAAACTGGCGCGTTTTTCAACAATGCGTAGAGCCATCGCGCTGTTGCGGGTAGGAATATGTTCTACCTGACGAACCGCATCCGCCGATGTGTCAAACGGCAAGCCCGCCGTGTCACGCACGGTGGATGGGCCCAGCAATGGCAACACCAAGTACGGACCATTCGGAACACCCCAGTAACCCAAGGTTTGACCAAAGTCTTCCAGATGCCGTTGCAACTTGATCTCGGTCGCCACGTCAAAGATGCCGTAAACACCAAACACAGTGTTCACCACCACGCGCATGAACGACTCGGCGGTGTCACGCCCCTTGAGCTGCAAGCCACTGTTGACGGTTGACCACATGTCCGACAAGTTGTTGAACACATTGCGCACGCCTTTTTGTACCAGCTCTGGCGTGACATCACGGTAGCCGGTGGCGACGGGCTTGAGCACGTTGTCATCCAGGCTGTCGTTGAAACGCGTGATGCTGCGGTTCATCGGCTCCAGCGGGTCTTTCGGATTGGCGTTAGGGCCTGTGGCACAGCCGCCCAGAAACACCAGCGCACTGGCACACACCAGTGCGCGTGCCCAATGCTTGACAGAACGCACGCTCATTTGGCGGTACCTTGGGCCGGGGCCGGGTCGGCCGCTTTGTTGTAGAGGAATTGGCTGATCAGGTTCTCCAGCACCACCGCAGATTGGGTGGACTGGATGCGGTCGCCATTGGCCAAGTTCTCGGCCTCAGAGCCGGCTTCAATGCCAATGTATTGCTCGCCCAGCAAACCGCTGGTCAAAATTTTCAAAGAACTGTCTTTGGGAAATTTGTAGCGACTCTCCATGGCCATGGTCACTGTGGCTTGAAAGGTTTTGTCGTCAAACGTGACCGACTCCACCCGCCCCACCACCACGCCTGAGCTTTTGACAGCGGCTTGGCGCTTCAGCCCACCGATGTTGTCAAAACGCGCTGTCACCGCGTAGGTGGACTGAAAATTCAGGCTCAACAAATTGGCCGACTTGAGAGCCAAAAACAAAATAGCTGCCGCCCCCAACAGGACAAACAAACCCACCCACAGATCATTTTTAGAGCGTTGCATTGCGTCGCCTCGAATTTAAATACTGAACATCATGGCGGTCAGAACAAAGTCCAACGCCAACACCGCCAAAGAAGCCACCACCACCGTGCGGGTGGTTGCACGCGACACGCCCTCGGGCGTGGGCTGCGCTTCGTAGCCTTGCAGCAACGCCACAAAGGTCACGGTGACACCAAAGACAAAACTTTTCACCACGCCGTTGCCCACGTCTTTCCAAACGTCAACACCGCCTTGCATCTGACTCCAAAACGACCCTGCGTCGACACCGATCATGAGCACGCCGACCATCCAGCCACCCAGCACGCCCACGGCGCTGAACACAGCCGCCAGCAAAGGCATGGTGATGATGCCGCCCCAAAAGCGCGGACCCAAAATGCGACGCACCGGATCCACGGCCATCAAGTCCATGGCGCTGAGTTGTTCGCCCGCTTTCATCAGGCCGATCTCGGCCGTCAACGAAGTACCGGCACGGCCCGCGAACAACAAGGCACTGACCACCGGGCCCAACTCGCGCACTAGGCTCAGGGCCACCAGCAAGCCCAGTGCCTCGGACGAGCCATAGCGCTGCAAGGTGTAGTAGCCCTGCAAGCTGAGCACAAAGCCCACAAACAAACCCGACACGGCAATGATGGCCAGCGAGTAGTTGCCCAAGAAATGGATTTGGTCACGCACCAAGCCAAAGCGGCGCATGTTGTCGCCAAACAAGCTGACCAAGCGCACGAACAAACGTGTGCCCTGCCCCAAGTCGGCCAAGTAGCTGCGAATGGCGAAGCCGACATTGGCGATGAACTTCATAGCGAACCTCCCACGCCAAAATCTTGCGCCACGGAGGGGCCGGGGTAATGAAAGCGCACCGGCCCTTCAGGCGCTGCGCTGACAAACTGATGCACCAAGGGGTCGGTGCTGTGACGCACTTCGTCGGGCGTGCCCTGTGCCGCGATCTTGCCGTTGGCCAGCACGATCACCTGATCGGCAATGTGGAAGGTCTCGTCCAAGTCGTGCGACACGATGACACTGGTCAACCCCAAGGTGTCGTTGAGCTGGCGAATCAAACGCGCAGCGGTGCCTAAGGAAATCGGGTCCAAGCCCGCAAAAGGCTCGTCATACATCACCAGCTGCGGGTCCAAGGCCATGGCACGGGCTAAGGCGACACGACGTGCCATGCCACCCGACACCTCAGACGGCATCAGATCGCGCGCACCGCGCAAGCCCACGGCTTCGAGCTTCATCAGCACAATGTCGCGCACCATGGATTCGCTCAAGTCGGTGTGCTCACGCAAGGGAAACGCCACGTTGTCAAACACGCTCAAGTCGGTGAACAAAGCGCCAAACTGAAACAGCATGCCCATGCGACGGCGCACGGCATACAAGCCCGCTTGGTCGAGGGTGGAGATTTCTTGGCCGTCAAATGTCAAGCTGCCCGACTGGGCGCGGTACTGCCCGCCGATGAGGCGCAAGACCGTGGTTTTGCCGCCACCTGAAGCGCCCATCAAGGCCGTGACCTTGCCACGTGGCACGGTCAGGCTGATGCCATCCAAGATGACGCGCTCGCCATAGCCAAAGCGGATGTCGCGCAGTTCGACCAAAGCGGATGAGTCGGTGGGGGTAGTTGGGGTGGAGGTCATAGAAAACAAAAGCCGGTGAGTGCCGGCTTTTGCAATTTTAAAACCAAGTCGTTAAAGACTTGTAAAGATGGGTATTGGTCAACGGGGCAAGTCGCTTGCGCCCATCAAGAACTCATCCACCGAGCGTGCGGCCTGACGGCCTTCGCGAATAGCCCACACCACCAAAGATTGACCACGGCGAATGTCGCCCGCTGCAAACACCTTGGGAACGCTGGTGGCATAACCCCCCGTCACTTCGGTGCTGGCCTTGGCATTGCCACGTGCATCTTTGTCCACGCCAAAGGCGTCGAGCACGGTGGCAACAGGATTGACAAAACCCATGGCCAGCAGCACGAGGTCTGCCTTGATGATTTCTTCGCTGCCTGCCACTTCGACCATCTTGCCGTCTTTCCATTCGACGCGAACGGTTTTGACACCCGTGACTTGGCCGTTTTCGCCCACAAACTCTTTGGTCGAAATCGCAAACTCGCGTTTGAGCAAGCCTTTTTCAGCGCTCTCGTCGTGGCTGGAGCTGGTGCGCAGCTTCAGGGGCCAATAAGGCCAAACCAGAGGCTTGTTCTCTTGCTCGGGTGGCATGGGCATGACTTCGAACTGCACCACACCTGCGGCGCCGTGGCGTGTGCTGGTGCCCACGCAATCGCTGCCCGTATCGCCACCACCGATCACCACCACGTGTTTGCCATCGGCGCGCAACTGGTCTTTCAACTTGTCGCCTGCATTGACCTTGTTTTGCTGGGGCAAGAACTCCATCGCGAAATGAATGCCTGCCAAGTCACGGCCCGGGGCGGGCAAATCGCGTGACTGCTCGGAACCACCCGTCAAGAGCACCGCGTCGAAGTCTTTCTTGAGCTGCTCGGGGCTGATGGTCTCGACCGCCCAATTGGTGACTTTGGAACCTTTGGGCAACTCACCCACCATCACGCCGGTGCGGATGGTCACGCCTTCGGCTTCGAGCTGTTTGGCACGGCGGTCGATGTGTGACTTTTCCATCTTGAAGTCTGGAATGCCATAGCGCAGCAAACCACCGATGCGGTCGTTCTTTTCGAACAAGGTCACGTCGTGGCCCACGCGTGCCAACTGCTGTGCAGCGGCCATGCCTGCGGGGCCAGAGCCCACCACGGCCACTTTTTTGCCAGTCTTGTGCTTAGGCGCTTGGGGCGTGACCCAGCCTTCGGCCCAAGCTTTGTCAATGATGGCGTGCTCGATGGACTTGATGCCCACTGCGTCGCCATTGACGTTCAAGGTGCACGCTGCCTCGCAAGGTGCGGGGCAAATGCGGCCAGTGAACTCGGGGAAGTTGTTGGTGCTGTGCAGCACCTCAATCGCGTTTTTCCAATCGCCCTGGTACACCAAGTCGTTGAAATCCGGAATGATGTTGTTGACCGGGCAACCGTTGTTGCAAAACGGCGTGCCGCAGTCCATGCAACGCGCGCTTTGGTCTTTGGCTTGTTTGTCATCCAAGCCGATGACGAACTCTTTGTAATGCTTCAGGCGCTCAGGCACGGGCTTGTAGCCCTCTTCGATGCGCTCAATTTCCATGAAGCCGGTGACTTTTCCCATGATATGTCTTTCGTTTAACTACGGCTGTTGAAAGCCTGTTTGAGAAGCTCGCTTAACAGATCTCCATGCGAAGCAATTCCTTCGCGTCCGATCTTGATTCGGTAAGCGCCTGAGCGTGCATACTCCAAAAGCTCAAGGCCCGATTCCTCCAGTTGTCGATCAACCTCTTCAGTTCGGGGCATTTTGAGAGAAATTTTGATGCCTACTTTTTGTGGGCGGAACGTAACAAAGTTAAATGCAACACCTTGCCTCTGAAGACCGATGTAATGCTTGTTTGGTTTCAACTCCAACGAGGCGTCAAGCGGTTTGCACAGCGCCAAAAGATCACGAGCTAGCTGTACTGTTTGCGGTGTTCCAATTCTTTCCCAATCTTGAAGTGTTGCTGGTTCGTAAACAGCCTCATCCTCATCAACTAGTCCACGCGGCATTTCATCTAGCACCCGTGTGAAATGCAAGCCGATTCCATCCACAGTCTCTATCGCACTAAGTTGCAGCACGATCAACGGAACCACTCCGTTGAATAAACGAAGTACGTTTAAAAATCGCGATGTAACATTTTCAGCAATAAGAACTGCCTTGTGATCGTATTGAGGATAACGAGTACGCTCGATATCCCAATACTCAATTGTTCTAACAATATGTGTTTCGTCTGTAGTGCCTAGTTGAATTTCAACTTCATAACGAGTACCAGATTCAGAGTCTTGCAATACCAAATCTATTCGACCACCACTAGGCTGAACTCGTTCTTTATCACGAACAACCAGATCCCCAAGTCCAAGCAAGGCAGGATCGTCAGTAATGGCCTTCTGGAGCCACGCCTCATTCAATATCGAATGTTGTTTAAGGCTAAATGTTTTTAACTTCACCACCTTCATAACTAGTCCTATTTGGCGGCAACGGCTTTTTTAGCCTTGGCTACGGATGCCTTCACTTCCTTGGCAGCATGAAGCTCGCCCAAGGCACGCTTGTATTCGTTGGGGAAGACTTTGACGAACTTGCCACGTGACTCAGCCCAGGTGTCCAGCAAGTCGCGGGCACGCTTGGAGCCGGTCCAGCGGTGGTGGTCTTCAAGCAGCTTTTTGAGCTGGGCTTCGTCGGTTTGGTCACGGTGCCAAATGGCACGTGGCAAAGCGGCTTCTTGCTCAGCAGCGGTCAGCACCTTTTCCAAAGACACCATGGCCGTGTTGCAGCGTTTGCTGAACTGACCGTCTTCGTCGTACACATAGGCCACGCCACCGCTCATACCAGCCGCAAAGTTGCGTCCCGTTTTGCCCAGCACAGCCACGGTGCCACCGGTCATGTATTCGCACCCGTGGTCGCCCGTGCCTTCCACCACCGCGGTGGCGCCCGACAGACGGACTGCAAAGCGCTCGCCGGCAACGCCAGCGAAGAAGGCTTCGCCGCGTGTGGCTCCAATCATCACGGTGTTGCCCACGATGATGTTGTTGACCGCTTCGCCTCGGAAATCGAGGCTCGGGCGAACCACCACACGACCACCCGACAAACCTTTGCCGGTGTAGTCGTTGGCGTCACCAATCAGGTACAAGGTGATGCCGTTGCACAAGAACGCGCCGAACGATTGACCGCCCGTGCCTTCGAGTTGGATGCGGATCGAGTCGTCCGGCAAACCTTCTGGGTGCACCTTGGTCACCGCGCCAGACAGCATGGCACCGACCGAACGGTTGACGTTGCGAGTCACGTCCATGAACTGCACTTTTTCGCCACGCTCGATGGCAGGCTTGGATTTCTCGATCAGTTTTTGGTCGAGTGCTTTTTCCAAACCGTGGTCTTGGGTGGACACATGCAAACGCGGCACATCGGCACCCACTTGCGGCACGGCCAGCAAACGGCTGAAGTCCAGGCCACTGGCTTTCCAGTGCTCGATGCCTTGGCGCATGTCGAGCAAATCGGCACGGCCAATCATGTCGTCGAACTTGCGGATACCCAGTTGGGCCATGATCTGGCGCACTTCTTCGGCGATGAAGAAGAAGTAATTCACCACATGCTCGGGCTTGCCCGTGAACTTCTTGCGCAACTCGGGGTCTTGTGTGGCCACGCCCACCGGGCAGGTGTTCAGGTGGCACTTGCGCATCATGATGCAGCCTTCCACCACCAGCGGTGCGGTGGCAAAGCCAAACTCGTCAGCACCCAACAAAGCACCCACGGCCACATCACGACCGGTCTTCATTTGACCGTCGGCTTGCACACGGATACGACCGCGCAAACCGTTGAGCACCAAGGTTTGTTGGGTTTCGGCCAAACCGATTTCCCATGGGCTGCCTGCGTGTTTGATGGACGACCAAGGCGATGCGCCCGTGCCACCGTCGTGCCCGGCGATCACCACGTGATCGGCCTTGCACTTGGCTACGCCTGCGGCGATGGTGCCCACACCAATTTCAGACACCAACTTGACGCTGATGTCGGCATGCGGTGCCACGTTTTTCAAGTCGTGGATCAGCTGAGCCAAGTCTTCGATGGAGTAAATGTCGTGGTGCGGCGGGGGCGAAATCAAGCCTACGCCTGGCACGCTGTAGCGCAGCTTGCCGATGTACTCAGACACTTTGGCACCTGGCAGCTGACCGCCTTCACCCGGCTTGGCGCCTTGGGCCATCTTGATCTGAATTTGATCTGACGACGACAGGTATTCGGCGGTGACACCAAAGCGTCCCGAGGCCACTTGCTTGATGCGCGAGCGCAGGCTGTCGCCCGCTTGCAGCGGCATGTCGACTTCCACCACATCGTCACCGATCACGCTCTTCAAGGTCTCGCCCAGTTTGATGGGGATGCCTTTGAGTTCGTTGCGGTAACGCGCAGGGTCTTCACCGCCTTCGCCAGTGTTGCTTTTTCCCCCGATGCGGTTCATCGCCACAGCCAGGGTGGCATGGGCTTCAGTGCTGATCGAGCCCAAAGACATGGCACCCGTGGCAAAGCGTTTGACGATCTCGGTGGCAGGTTCAACCTCGTCCACCGAAATGGCTTTGGCTGGGTCGATCTTGAACTCAAACAAACCACGCAAGGTCAGGTGGCGTTTGTTCTGGTCGTTGACGATCTGGGCGTACTCTTTGTACGTGTTGAAGTTGTTCGAGCGCGTGCTGTGCTGCAACTTGGCAATCGCATCAGGCGTCCACATGTGTTCTTCGCCGCGGGCACGCCAAGCGTATTCGCCACCGGTGTCGAGCATGTTGGCCAAGATGGGGCTGTCACCAAACGCGGCTTTGTGCATGCGGATGGCTTCTTCTGCCATTTCAAAAATGCCAATGCCCTCCACGCGGCTGGGCGTGCCGGTGAAGTACTTGTTGACGGTTTCGGTGTTGATGCCAATGGCTTCAAACAGCTGTGCGCCGCAATAGGACATGTAAGTCGACACACCCATTTTGGACATGATCTTGGACAGACCTTTGCCAATGGCTTTGACGTAGTTGTAAATCGCTTTGTCGGTCGACAAATCGGCTGGCAAGTCTTTGTGCATGGCAGCCAAGGTTTGCATGGCGAGGTAGGGATGCACGGCTTCGGCACCATAACCGGCCAACACAGCAAAGTGATGCACCTCACGGGCGCTGCCCGTCTCCACTACCAAGCCAGCGGTGGTGCGCAAACCTTCACGCACCAAGTGCTGGTGAATGGCAGACAGTGCCAACACGGCGGGGATGGCCACCTGGGTGGCGCTCACGCCACGGTCGCTGATGATCAAAATGTTTTTGCCACCTTTGATCGCATCCACCGCTTCGGCACACAAGGACGCCAATTTGGCTTCCACACCGTCATGACCCCAAGCCAAGGGGTAGGCGATGTTGAGGGTTGCGCTCTTGAACTTGCCTTGGGTGTGTCGCTCAATGTCGCGCAACTTGGCCATGTCGGTGAAGTCGAGCACCGGCTGGCTCACTTCCAAACGCATGGGCGGGTTGACTTGGTTGATGTCAAGCAGGTTGGGCTTGGGTCCAATGAAAGACACCAAGGACATGACGATGGCTTCGCGGATCGGATCGATTGGCGGGTTGGTCACCTGAGCAAACAACTGTTTGAAGTAGTTGTAGAGCGGTTTGTTTTTGCTAGACAAAACAGCCAAGGGGCTGTCGTTGCCCATCGAGCCAATGCCCTCTTCGCCATTGATGGCCATGGGGGCCATCAAGAACTTGATGTCTTCTTGCGTGTAGCCAAACGCTTGCTGCAAATCCAACAGTTCGGGGCTGGCATCTTCCAGGCCCACACCATGGGGCTCGGAAGCGTCCACAGGCAACTCTTGACTGCCCTCACCGGCCACCGGATGCTCCACATCGTCCAAGCGGATGCGGACGTTCTCGATCCACTGCTTGTAAGGTTTGGTGTTGGTCAAGCCCGCTTTGAGCTCTTCGTCGTCGATCATGCGGCCTTGTTCCAAATCGATCAGGAACATCTTGCCGGGTTGCAAACGCCACTTGCGCACGATCTTGCTTTCGGCCACGGGCAACACGCCGGATTCTGAGCCCATGATCACCATGTCGTCATCGGTGATGCAGTAACGCGATGGACGCAAGCCGTTGCGGTCCAGCGTAGCGCCAATCTGGCGACCATCGGTGAACACGATAGAAGCCGGACCATCCCAGGGCTCCAACATCGCGGCGTGGTATTCGTAAAACGCTTTGCGACGCTCGTCCATGGTGGTGTGCTGTTCCCAAGGTTCGGGAATCATCATCATCACGGCCTGGCTGATGGGGTAGCCCGACATCGTCAACAACTCCAAACAGTTGTCAAACGTGGCGGTGTCCGATTGGTCGGCAAAGCTGATGGGGTAGAGCTTTTTCAAGTCGTCGCCCAACACGGGTGACGACATCACGCCTTCGCGTGCCTTCATCCAGTTGTAGTTGCCTTTGACCGTGTTGATCTCGCCGTTGTGCGCCACATAGCGATACGGGTGAGCCAGCGGCCACTCAGGGAAGGTGTTGGTTGAGAAACGTTGGTGCACCAGGCCCAAGGCCGAGACGCAGCGTTCGTCAGACAAGTCTTTGAAATACGTGCCCACCTGATCGGCCAACAGCAAGCCCTTGTAGATGACCGTGCGGCTGGACATGCTGGGCACGTAATATTCTTTGCTGTGCTTGAGGTTCAGGTTCTGAATGGCAGCGCTGGCGGTTTTGCGAATCACATACAGCTTGCGTTCCAGAGCGTCTTGCACGATCACGTTGTTGCCGCGACCAATGAAGATTTGACGCATGATCGGCTCTTTGGCACGCACCGTGGGCGACATGGGCATTTCAAGGTTGACGGGCACATCGCGCCAGCCCAGCAGCACCTGGCCTTCGGCCAACACCGCACGCTCCAACTCTTGCTCACAGGCCAGACGGGATGCATGCTCTTTGGGCAAGAACACCATGCCCACACCGTATTCGCCCATGGTCGGCAAGGTCACGCCTTGTTTGGCCATCTCTTCCCGGTACAGCGCATCGGGCAGCTGAATCAAGATGCCTGCGCCGTCGCCCATCAAGGCATCTGCGCCCACCGCACCCCGGTGGTCCAGGTTTTCCAGAATCTTCAAAGCCTGGCCCACGATGGCGTGACTCTTGACCCCTTTGATGTGGGCCACAAAACCCACGCCGCAGGCGTCATGTTCGTTCGAAGGGTCGTACAAACCCTGATGTTGCAGTTGTGCTTTTTGGGCAGCCGTGGTCATGGCGCGTTCCTCTAAATATTCAGCGGGGGTGAGAGGATACTGCACTGCACCATTTATGCCAAGCAAATTAATTGGGGTCAGAACCCAATTAATTGACGCACCGAAACGACAAGAAATTAATTGGGGACAGGTTTATCGCCCTTGGAAAAAGGCCGTCCCGCCTTGGTTTTGCTCAAACGGCGTTCTGTTTGTACCTGCAAACTGGCCTTGAAGCGGTCGTCACCCAGCGCCCAACCACTGAGCGTGGCATCGGTCAATGCACCCTGTTGGTCCGTGCTGATACCGGCTTGCACCAATTCGGCGTACGCCGCCTCGCGGGCAAATGGGGTGTTGCCCAACGCCCAGTAAAGGGCATGGGGCGTGACCAAACGATCGCTACGCTGGCCGATGTAATGCCGATGGCTGGACCACACATAGTCTTCGGGCTGCGCAACCATGTGGGCTCGCACAGGGTTGAGGTCGATGTAGACCATGCAAGCCAGCAAATAACGGTCGGTTTGAATCAGCGTGGAGCGGTAACGCCCTTCCCACAGCGTGCCCGTGCGGCCATGGACTTTGTTGAACACCTGCACATAGCTGCGGCCCACCGCTTGCATCATCTTGGGCAAAGCTTGGTCTAGTTGGGGCGTGACCAGCAGGTGCAGGTGGTTGCTCATCAGCACATAAGCATGAATGTCCACACCCTGCACTTTGCTGTGCTCAGCCAACAAATCAAGCATGCGCTGGTAATCGGCGGTGGCTTTGAAAATATCTTGCCGGTTGTTGCCACGCAAGATGACGTGATGCGGATAGCCGGTAACAGTGAGACGGGGAAGGCGAGCCATGACGCCATGTTAATTGGGATCTGACCCCCATTAAATTTTGAAGCGTGTCTGAGCCAGTTCTTGCAAGCCAAATTCTTCCAACAGGGACTGCAAACGCTCCGCAGAACTGCGTTTTTTCTGGCCAGTGTACTTGGCCAGGATGAGTTCGTTTTTCATGCTGTGCTCCCAACCCACCAGCTCGGTGACGGTGACTTGGTAGCCCTGCGCCTCCAAGTACAAGCAGCGCAACACGTTGGTGAGTTGGCTGCCCATCTCGCGGGTGTGCAACGGATGACGCCACAGCTCCGCCAAGGGTGTGCGCTGCAAGTTCAGGGCTTTGTGCTGGTTGAGCACGCGCGCCAGCTCGGCCTGGCAGCAAGGCACCAGCACCATGTACTGGGCTGTCTTTTGCAGGCCAAACGCAATGGCGTCGTCAGTGGCGGTGTCGCAGGCGTGCAGCGCAGTGACCACATCGATGTGCGCGGGCAGCGCATCACTGTGCGCCGACTCGGCCACACTGAGGTTGAGAAACTGCATGCGCTCAAACCCCAAACGCTGCGCCAGCGCCTGAGAGGAGGCCACCAATTCAGCCCGAGTTTCAATGCCGTAAATGTGGCCCCGCCCCAGCGCCTTGAAAAACAGGTCGTAAATGATGAAACCTAAATACGACTTGCCTGCCCCGTGGTCCGCCAAGGTGGGTCCCGCCTCGCTCGCTGGCAGTTCTTTCAACAGCTTGTCGATGAATTGAAACAGGTGGTAGACCTGTTTCAGTTTGCGGCGCGAATCTTGGTTGAGCTTGCCGTCCCGCGTGAGGATGTGCAGCTCTTTGAGCAACTCAATGGATTGGCCGGGACGCAGGTCGAGGTCGAGCGGTTTGGGGGCTGCGGCTGGTTTGTGTTTGGACATATTACTTTTAACGATTGCTTTGATTTTGTTCGGTCACCCAGCGGATGGCGGTCATCACATCCACCACTTCAATGCCCTCTTTCATGGGGTAAGTTTGCGCAACAGGCGCCACCAACAATTTGCGTGCTGCCCCTAAGTCTGTGGCAGCTTGATAAAAGCCTCTAGACACGCTGGGCGCACTGGAGCGTTTGATTTCAATCGTCCATGTTTCTTGATTTCGAAATGTCAGCACCAAGTCCACCTCGGCGCCGTTGCTGGTGCGGTAAAAGCTGGCCTCGGCTTGCGACGCTGCGTTGATCAACTGCTCCACCACAAACCCCTCCCAGCTTGAGCCCGCCACGGGGTGTCCCAGCACAGCATCGAGACTCGATAAACCCAACAAGGCATGCACCAAGCCACTGTCGCGCACATAGACCTTAGGCGCGCGAATCAAACGCTTGCCCACATTGCCATGCCATGCGGGCAGGCGGCGCACCAGCATCAAGTCGCACAGCAAGTCGATGTACCGGCTTACGGTCTGACCACTGATTGCCAACGCAGCGGCCAACTTGGACTGATCCAACAACTCGCCTTGGTGGTGCGCCAGCATGGTCCACAAACGCCGCAAGGTGGTGGCGGGTATGCGGGGGCCGAGGGCAGGAATGTCTTTTTCCAAATAGGTGGCAATGAACACCTCGCGCCAGGTCATGCTGTCTGCATCGGTTTTCGCCAACCATGACAAAGGAAAACCGCCACGCACCCACAATGCATTGAGGTCTGCCACGCTGTGAGTGCCCGTGAAAATTTCGGTCGCTTGAAGCGGCGGCAGTTCCACATAGGCCACGCGACCAGCCAAGCTTTCACTGGACTGTTGCAACAACACCCCAGTGGCCGAACCCAACAACAAGAACTGCCCGCTGGCTTGACCCATGCGGCGACGCTGATCAATCACACCACGCAAAACACCAAACAACTCGGGCATGCGTTGCACCTCATCCAAAATGACCAACTGCTGCGCATGTGCCATTAAGAAGGCTTCGGTGTCATCCAACTGCCTCTGTGCGGAAGGCAGCTCAAGATCCAAATAGAGCGCATCTGGATACAGCGCCTTCTGGGCAAAAGCCAACGTGGTTTTGCCCACCTGACGCGGCCCAAGCAAGCCTACGGCAGGAAACTGCTGCAAGAGTTGAATGAGTTTTTGCTGGGATTGGCGTTGATACACCCATGTATTTTATCTATTCGACAGAGAAAATACATGGTTATTTTCCATTTACTCCCGACAGTGCGCCCGCAACACCTTGATCGAGGCCGTCAAGTGGAACCATAATGGTTTCATTATGGATGGAGAGTGCTGTGCCCACCACTTTGACACTGAAGAATATTCCTGAAGCCGTGTATGACCGCCTCAAGCTTGCAGCAGAAATGCACCGCCGGAGCCTGAACAGTGAGGCTATCGTGTGCCTAGAGTCGGTACTGATGCCGACAAAGATGATGCCCAGCGAACGCATTGCCCGTGCACGGGAATTACGGGCAACCTTAGCCGCCGGCAAATTCCGCGCGCGTGACATTGATGCCGCAAAGCGCGAGGACCGCCCATGATCGTGGTCGATTCCAACGTGTTGGCGTATTTGTATTTGCCTGGTGAGTACACAGCCGCCGCCGAAGCGCTACTTGAGCATGATTCGGACTGGGCTGCGCCCATTCTCTGGCGCAGCGAGTTCCGCAACATTCTGGCGGGATACATGCGACGCAAAGCCATCACCTTTGAACAGGCGAACAGTCTCCAACGAGAAGCGGAGAGCCTGCTTGAGGGCGCGGAGTTCGAGCTTGAATCTGTTGCTGTTCTTGAACTCGTGCGCGACAGTGACTGCTCCGCATACGACTGCGAATTCATTGCCCTTGCGATGAAGCTCGACACGAAATTGGTCACCATGGACAAGAAGCTCCTACGAGCGTTTCCGAAGCGCGCCATTGCTCTTTCTACGGGCTAACGCCCAAGTTATCCGGCGTCCACGTTGAACCGACAGATCCCTGACGCGAGGCAGTTCCGATCGCGATGTTGCGCTCTCCCTGAGATAGAAATCAGCGCCTGGCCCACGCATCGACACAAAACTGACCCGCAACCCAAGCCGGGGTGGAGGCCTTCGCGTCCAAATGCAGCGGCGTCACCACACTTGATCCGCAAAGCCCATCGCTGGACCACG
Organism: Limnohabitans sp. JirII-31; assembly: GCF_002778315.1. GTDB lineage: Bacteria > Pseudomonadota > Gammaproteobacteria > Burkholderiales > Burkholderiaceae_C > Limnohabitans. The sequence goes on from NZ_NESA01000008.1 coordinate 26,548, forward strand.
TCTACTCCTGCACGGGCTCGAAAATGCATCAGCCGCCCCCATATTGGAATAGCGTGAAATATCCGGGCTAGCCCTTGACACACCACAGCAGCTACCTAGCCACCCGCGCCCTCACCCCCAACGCCTGCCACCCCTCATGCCCCAGCGTGTTCAACACCTCGATGTTGCGCTCAAAGATGAGCGACGCATCCGGGTAGGCCGCCACTGCCTTGTCGATGCTCGACTCGCGCAACAAGTGCAGCGTGGGGTACGGCGTGCGGTTGGTGAAGTTGCTGATGTCGTCCTCTGGCACACCGCCAAATTGGTAGCGCGGGTGAAAGTCGGCCACTTGCAGCACGCCGTCTAACGCCAGGTCTTGCAACACAGCGTCGCAGTCGCCCAAGAAGTCGTTGAAGTCCAAAAAGTCAGGCAAGGCATGGGGCGCAATCAGCAAGGTGGTGTCGAGTTGTTGCGGGTCTGCCTCAGCCAGGTGTTGTAACTCGTCGCGCAGCATGGCCAACAAGTCGGCAGGCTCGGCCGAGGTGCACACGCGGTAACGCACCCTGTCTTTCACCACGACGGCTTTGGCAAATGGGCACAGGTTCAAACCCACCACGGCTTGCATCAACCAAGTTTGGGTGTCTTCAATGGCGGTGCGTTCGGTGTCGGTCATGGCAGTGCTCCATCAGGCACGGGACGGTACGGCGCGCAAGGCTCGGTCAATGGCCACGGCCAAGCCCATGCCCACCAGGCAACAACTGCCCGTGACCGCCCAGGTCCATTCCCAACCGCCCACACTGGCCGCCACCCAGGCCACCAAAGGCGGGCCAAAGAACTGCCCGGTGGCCGACCACTGCTGCATCCACCCCACGGTGGTCGACAGCGTGTCAGGGCTCGGTGCCAAGCGCATGGCCAGCGCAAACAAGGTGCCGGGGATCAAGCCGCCGACCGCCGACAGCAAGATGACCGACACATAGCGCCCGGCCATGGGCAAGCCCCAACCCTGCCATTCGCCAAACGCGCCGACAGCCCCCAAGGCCATGCTGCCAAAACCAATGAACAACAACTGACGCCCACGCCAACCACGTTGCAACAAGCGCCCCGACGCCAAGTTGCCACCCATATTGGCCAGGGCCACACCCGCCGTGAGCAAACCCGACAAACCCTCGGCCACACCCAAGCCCGCATAGACCGTGGGCAAGAAGCCAATCACCGCCAACCACTGCGCGGCATAGACGCCAAAGGTGAGCGACAACAACCAAGGGCCGCGTGCGCGCAAGGTCTGGCGCAGACGTTGTCGCCAACCCTCGCTCGCGGCCACTCGGGCAGAGGGTGCACGGGGTACATCGGGCGCAATGCCGGTCCACACCATCCACCACGCCAGGGCCGACACACCGCTCAGGCACCACCACCAGACGGGCCAGCGCCACACCGACAGCACCCACGAGCCCACCAACAAAGCGGTGGCGGTGCCCAAGGGCATGTAAGCACTCCACTGACCCATGCGAGCGTTGAGCTGAGCCGCCGACACACAGCGGCGAATCAAAGCAGGCGCAGGCATGACCACCCACAAAAAGCCAAAACCCTCCATCGCACGCAAGACCAGCAAGGCGTCGATGCCCGTGGCAAAACCACCCAAGGCACTGGCCAGCGTGAGCAGCCCCAAACCTGCCAACATGCTGCGGCGCAAGCCGACGCTGTCCACACTCAAGCCCACCACCAAGCCGAGCGTCATGCCAGCCAGTTGCACCATCGAGAGCAAAAAGCCTGCTTGCACCAGGCTCAACGACAAAGCCGCTTGCAGCACCGGCAACGCGGGCGGAATTTTGCCCACATGCAAGGCCGCGCACACCCCAGCGAGCACCACCAGCCAGGACGGGTGAATCCAAGAACGAGTGGAGGTCATGTGGTCAAGCGTGTGTGTTCGCGGGTGGCAAAACGGTCAGTCATGCCCGACAGGTAGTCGGCCACAGCACGCGGCACGTCCGGGCGCTGGGCGTAAGCAGCAGGCATTTCGTGGGGCTTGGCCAAGTAGGCGGCAAACAACTCGCGCACCACGCCACGAGCCCAGTCGGTGGTCTGCATCACCTGCGGGTGACGGTAGAGATTACGAAACAAAAACGACTTCAGCGCCTTGGACTGTGCCCGCATCTCGTCGCTGAACTGCATCAGCGGTGGGCAGGCACGCGCCACATCGGCACTGGCCGGGGCGTGCTGCGCCAGCGCAGCCTGGGTGGCGGCCACAACGTCATACACCTGATCGCTGAGCATGCGGCGGATGGTTTCGTACAGCACACGGCGACCTTGCAGTTGCGGGTATTCGGCCAAGGTCTGTTCGCAGTAGCGTGCGAACAGCGGCACCTCGTGCATTTGCTCCAAAGTCAGCAGCCCTGAGCGCACGCCGTCGTCGATGTCGTGCGCGTTGTAGGCAATCTCGTCGGCCAGATTGCACAGTTGGGCTTCCAGGCTGGGTTGCGTGCCGTTCAAAAAACGGGTGGCCACACCGTCAGGCTCTTGCGCCTCGATCAACTCGGCGTTGCGCCGCGCGCAGTGCTTCAAGATGCCTTCGCGGGTTTCAAAGCTCAGGTTCAAGCCGTTGAAGGCCGGATAGCGCTCTTCGAGTTCATCCACCACACGCAGGCTTTGCAGGTTGTGCTCAAAGCCGCCATAGGGCGCCATGCATTCGTTGAGCGCGTCTTGGCCGGCATGGCCAAACGGTGTGTGGCCCAGGTCATGGGCCAAGGCCACGGCCTCGACCAAGTCTTCGTTCAAACGCAAGGCGCGTGCCATGGAGCGCCCCAGTTGCGCCACCTCCAGCGAGTGCGTCATGCGGGTGCGAAACAAATCGCCTTCGTGGTTCAAGAACACCTGGGTCTTGTAGACCAAGCGCCGAAATGCGGTGGAGTGGACGATGCGGTCGCGGTCGCGTTGGTGCGGGTTGCGCACGTTGGGCGCGAGCAGGTGCGCTTCGACTTCGGTGTGTCGGCGTCCGCGCGATTGCGCCGGATCGCAGGCAAACACGGCGAGAGACGAGGTGTTCATCCCTGGCAGCATGCGGTGATAACCTCGGCCACCACGTCGTCAGGTGCACCGCGTACCACCGCGCTGCCAGGCTGGTTGAGCAGCACAAAGCGGATGTCGCCGGCCTCGGCTTTTTTGTCCACCCGCATGTGGTGCAGGTAAGTCTCGACGCCCAGTTGTGGGCCCACCGTGGGCAAACCGGCACGTGCCAACAAGGCGGTAAAACGGCTGACAAACGCCGCATCGACCAGCCCCAAGCGTTGCGACAAATGCGCCGCCATCACCATGCCACAGCCCACAGCCTCGCCATGCAACCAGACCCCAAAGCCCAAACCCGCTTCGATGGCGTGGCCAAAGGTGTGGCCAAAGTTGAGGATGGCGCGCAGGCCCGACTCGCGTTCGTCCTGCCCCACCACCCAGGCCTTGATTTCACAGCTGCGTTGCACGGCGTGGGCCAGTGCTTTCGGGTCACGTGCCATCAGGGCATCGAGGTGGGCGTCGATCCAGTCGAGGAATGCCATGTCGGCAATCGGGCCGTACTTGATGATCTCGGCCAAGCCTGCGCTCATCTCGCGTGCGGGCAAAGTTTGCAGGGTGTCCAAATCGCACACCACGCGCTGGGGTTGGTAGAAGGCACCCACCATGTTCTTGCCCAGCGGATGGTTGATGGCAGTTTTGCCTCCAACCGACGAGTCCACCTGGGCCAGCAAGGTGGTGGGCACTTGCACAAAAGGCACACCGCGCATGTAACAGGCGGCAGCAAACCCCGTCATGTCGCCCACCACACCGCCGCCCAAGGCAAACAGAACGGTTTTGCGGTCGCAACCTTGGGCCAGCAACAGGTCAAAAATTTGGTTCAGCGTTGGCCAGTCTTTGTGGCTTTCCCCATCGGGCAGCACCACGGTGTGGATGTGCGGGTACTGACCTGCCAAAGCCGCTTGCAAGCGCGCCACATAGAGCGGCCCCACGATGTCGTTGGTGACGATCACGGCGCTGCTGGCCCGTGGCAAATCAGCCCAGGTGCTAGGCTCATCAAGCAGTTGCGGGCCAATCAGGATGGGGTAGCTGCGCTCGCCCAAATCAATCGACACAGACACAGGAGAGAGGGGAGAAGCAGACATGGCAGACGCCTTTGAAATTTCAAGCAACAGAAGAAGACGGCGGGGGTGCCGTGACCGCGTCGAGCTGGCCTGCCAGCTCCAGCTGCGACACGATCATGTTGACCAACGAGGCCACGGTGGGTCGCCCGGTTTCAATCACGTAATGCGAGGCTTCGCGGTACAGCGGATCGCGCATGGCGAACAACTCGCGCAAGCGCCCAAGTGGGTCGGCCACTTGCAGCAGCGGGCGGTTTTGATCATGGCGCAAGCGGCGAAACACTTCTTCGGGGCTAGAGCGCAAATAAAACACCTGACCGCGTTGACGCAAACGCTCGCGGTTTTCAGGGCGCAACACAGACCCACCACCGGTGGAGAGCACGCCACGTGGACGCTGGCTCAACTCGTCGAGCACCTCAGCCTCAACGTCACGAAATCGGTCTTCCCCTTCGCGCTCGAAAAAATCGCGAATCGAGCAGCCCAGGCGCTGCTCAATCGCATGATCCGAATCAACGAAAGGGATATTGAGCCGTCGGGCAAGTTGTCGCCCCACGGTAGATTTGCCAGACCCTGGCAGACCAACCAAAACCAACAAGGTGTGCTTTCTTAACGTGCGGATGCACTTTGGTCGAGCATTTTAGGGGTTATGAACACCAGCAACTCTTGCTTGGAGGTGCTGCGGCGGCGGTTTTTGAACAGATAGCCCAGCACCGGCAAATCACCAAAGAACGGCACCTTGTACTCGTCATCTTGTTCGCTGCTCTCGTAAATGCCACCAATCATCACCGTGCCACCGTTGTCCACGCGGACCTGGGTGGTCACGTGCTTGGTGTCAATCGCAAAGCCTGCGGAGGTGGACTGCCCCACACTGTCTTTGTGAATGTCGAGGTCCAGCACAATGCCGCCTTCAGGGGTGATTTGCGGCGTGACCTCCAGCTTGAGGTTGGCCTTGCGAAAAGCAATCGAGGTGGCACCACTGGCCGCAGCCACTTGGTAGGGCAATTCGGTGCCTTGCTCGATGATGGCTTTGGTTTGGTCTGCGGTGACCACGCGCGGGCTCGACACCACCTTGCCTTTGCCATCGGCCTCTAAAGCAGACAGCTCTAAATTCAAAAACTTGTTTTTGGACGCATTGAAGATCGACACCGCAAAGCTGGCCGAATCAAAGCCATTGATCGCAGCGGCTGGCAAGTTGACGAACTGCCCCGTGGTGTTGAGGGCTTTGTCGGCGATGTTGAAGCTGGTGCCTTGCAAGGCGGTGGGGTTGGCGTTGGCCAAGGCATTGGTGCTGGTCGGGCCCACCACGGTTTGAGAGCCGACTTGCCCCAAGCTACCCAAACGCACGCCCAAGGTTTGGCCAAAGGTGTCAGAGGCTTGCACAATGCGCGCCTCAATCATCACCTGGCGTAGCGGCACATCCATCTTGGCGATCATCTCGGCCACCTGGTCCAAGCGTGTGGGAATGTCAGTGACAAACAATTGGTTGGTGCGTGGCTCGGCCATGGCGCTGCCACGCACGCTCAAGATGCGCGCGGCGTTGCTGGTCGCACCACCCAGCGCCGCCGCACTGAACGCGGGATTGGCAAAACTGTTGCTGCCCGTGTTGCTGCCCCAGCCTGCAAATGAAGACGGCATAGGAGCAGGGCCTGTGCCTTGAATTTGAGCCACCACATCGACCGCCTTGGCGTAATTGAGCACAAAGCTGCGGGTCTGCAAGGGCTCTAGGTTTTGCAGAGCAAGGCGGCTTTCAAACTCCAGCTTGTCACGCGCAGCCACCTCGGCGCGGGGTGCCACCCAAATCACATTGCCCTGACGGCGCTGGCTCAGGCCTTTGGCTTGGGTGATGATGTCAAGCACTTGGTCCCAGGGCACTTGCTGCAAGCGCAAGGTCAAGGAGCCCGTGACACTGTCAGAGGTGACGATGTTGAGCCCGGTGAAGTCGGCCACGATTTGCAAAGCGGTGCGCACCTCGATGGTTTGAAAATTCATCGACATGGGCTGGCCGCTGTACGCAGGTGCGGGGTCTTGCGCCTTGGCTGAAGGCAAAAGCAAGAACCAAGCGCACACACTCAAGCACGCACAGTGCAAGAGGACACGGCAACGTGAACACAGTGTGTAGGTCAAGGCAAGGTCTCCATGAAAGGCAAACTCACCGAGCGGGTTTGCCAAGTGCCGCTGGCGTCACGCACCAGTTCTCGCACGCGCAGTTGCTGGGCATCCATCGCCTCCACCCGGCCAAAGTCTTGTCCGAGGTAGGCGCCCACAGCCACCGTGTGGACTTGGGTTTGCGTGGTCTGCCCAGGCTCGACCACGCGTACCACCGCCAGCATGCGTCCCGCCTGGGCAATGTGGCCGATGTAGCGCAAGTGCTCGCGCGCAAACCCCTCCAGAGGTTGACGCGGCCGGTTCAGCTCCGTGGCCATCCAAGGCGCAAAACTTGGATGCTGCTGTGCCTGTGGGAGCGGGCTGGCGGACAACGTGGCGCTCAACCGTTGGGGCAAGGCCATCGACAGTTGCGCGCTGACAGCACCGTCTGGGCGCACCTTGAGGTCGAGCACAGACAGGCTTGCGCCTGGCAACACATCCGGCCAGCGCGACACCCAAGCAAGCCAGTCTGTCCACGCCCCATGCAGGGCAAAAGTCACTGGGAGTTGTTGCCACGCCACGTTGTTTGTGCGTAGCACACGCACCGGCTTGCCAACGCTCAGCGCAGACAGTTGCAAGTGCTGTTCACGCGCGCCCTCGCTCAAGCGGGTCACACCGTCTGGCACCACGTTGAACCCAGGCGTGACGGCCATGCCGTCCTGCTGCTGCGCATTGTTTTTCGCCAACTGCTCCAAGTCATGTTGTTGCGCCGCCTGTTGATCGCGCGCTTCTTGAACGTCCCCCCATGTTTGCAGTGTCAGCACCGTCCAAGGCGACACCCACGCAGCGCCCAAGCACACGGCGGCCAGCCACGACGCTTTGGGGTGGGCGCAATGCCAAGCCCACAACTGACGCCACGCACCAGACCAAAGCTGAAGGGCCTCCAACATCAGTGGGCACCTTTCAAATCAGCTTCGATGCGAAAGTGCCAGACCCATGCACCTGCGCCTGAGGTTGAGCGCATGAACTGCAATTGGTGCAGCTCGGGCGCACGTTGCCACACAGACAAGGCCGTCAGTTGTTCCAACCACTGCTGAACGTGCGCAACCTCTGGGGCTTCGCCTTGAACCACCCAATGGGCATCTTGTTGTTGCACATGCGTCACCCGCAACGAGGTGCCTGCATGACCCAAGGCCGCATGCCACTCGAGGGTTTGCTGCTGCTGGCGTTGCTGGGTTTGGAGCCACTGGCGCTGTGCGTCCAATTGCCGCTGCGCCAGCGCAACATTTTGCTGGGTGCTGCGGGCATCGGCCAGAGCCTGCGTCAGTGTGGCTGGGTCACGCAGCAGGTGTTGTTGCGCCTGCGTGGCGGCACGAAGCGCTGCCGTCAGCACCAAGCTCAACACAGCACTGACCCCCATCACCCCCACCCATTGCTGAGCCCACGCACGCTGGCGGCGTTGCCGTGCCCAGCGGCGGTGGGGTAAAAAATTCAATCCTGTTTCTGCCCAAGCCGCCAGCGCCAAACCTAACGCCACGTGGGCCGAGGGCGATGCGGCCTCACCCATCCAACCCTGTGCCATGGGATGCACCTGCGCACGTTGGGTGGCCTCGGATCGGGGCTCGACGACCCAAGCCCGCACCCTTGCCGCCTTGGCCATGGCTTGCAAACGTGCCACCGGGTCCGGCGCCAAAAAGCCCAGCGCGTAAGACACCTGGGCAGCGCTCGCGTCAGGCCCTGCGGGTGTCACCACTTGGTAAGTCCAGCAGACTTGCGCAGGATCGACGTTTTGGGTGTGTGCCAACTCGGCAGCCAACTGGAACGCCACATCGCGGTCAGACAACTGCGCAGACAAGGTCACTGTTTGCCGCGTGAGCCAGGTGTCATCCAGCGCCAAACACACACCTTGGGGCTGCCAGCCATGATCGCTGAACCAAACCTGGAGCCACTGACCCAGGGCCAATGGATCCATCACATACGCACCCTGCACCAGCCCGTCGGGCAACACCAGCGGTTCAACACAACAGCAATGCTGCGCGGCCTCCAAGCTTCCTTCCAGGACCACCACCCAAGCCCCATCCACACCGAAGGCCAAACCGGCCACGCATTGGCGCTGTGGGCGGCGTGGCAAAAACCACAGAGGCAGGTGCATGAAATCTCCTGGGCGGGTCAAAGTCGCAGGATTTTGAGCACCAAAGGTGTAGGCTACGCGCGTGCCCCACTCAGGGATTTTGTGATCACAGCACGGTTTTTATAATCCCCTCTACTTATGGCCCACAAGCACCCCCCTGAAAGTTCGAAAGAACAAGCCGCTGCCCCCGCAGCGCCCCGCTCACTGGCTGGCCAATTGTTGCTGTGGGCCTTCGGCATTGCCGCTGCAGGTTTGCTGATGGTGGCCTTGTTGGTGGGGCTAGCCCTGGCCATGGCCTACCCGCAACTGCCGGATGTGTCTGATCTGTCGGACTACCGCCCCAAACTGTCCATGCGCGTGTACTCGGTCGAGGGCACACAGATCGGTGAGTTTGGCGAAGAGCGCCGCAACCTCACGCCGTTCAAAGACATTCCCAAGGTCATGAAAGACGCGGTATTGGCCATTGAAGACGCCCGCTTTTACCAACACGGTGGCGTGGACTACATCGGCTTGCTGCGCGCGAGCTTGGCCAACTTGGGACGTGCCAAAAGCCAAGGCGCTTCCACCATCACCATGCAGGTGGCACGCAATGTGTACCTGTCGTCGGAAAAAACCTTCACCCGCAAAATTTACGAAATCTTGCTGACCACCAAGCTGGAGCACATGCTCAGCAAGGACCAGATTTTTGAGATCTACCTGAACCAAATTTATTTGGGCAACCGCGCCTATGGTTTTGCGGCGGCCTCTGAGGCGTACTTTGGCAAGCCCCTGAAAAACATCACCATCGCGGAAGCCGCCATGTTGGCGGGTTTGCCCAAAGCGCCGTCGGCCTACAACCCGATCGCCAACCCCAAGCGGGCACGTTCACGCCAGCTCTACATCATTGAGCGCATGGAAGAGCATGGCTTCATCAGCAAAGCAGAAGCCGTTGCCGCCAAGCAAGAAGAGTTGAAAATTCGCACGGCCACCAGCAGCCTCAACACCCACGCCGAGTACGTGGCCGAGATGGCGCGCCAACTGATGTTTGCGCAGTACGGCCCCGAGATTTACACCCGTGGTCTGAACGTGTACACCACCATCCGCGCCAGCGACCAGCAAGCGGCTTACTACGCACTGCGCCGCGGCATCATGGATTACGAGCGCCGCCAGCACTACCGTGGTCCCGAGAAATTCATCACCTTGCCCAGCACCCCCGCAGAACAAGAAGATGCGATCGACGACGCCTTGATTGAGCAAGGCGACAAGGGCGACTTGCTGGCCGCCGTGGTACTGGAAGCCGGACCGAAAAAAGTGCGTGCTGTGCGCCAAAACAGCGAGGTGCTAGAGATCACTGGCGAAGGCTTGCAACCTGTGCAGTCGGGCTTGTCTGACAAAGCACCGCCCAACATCCGTTTGCGCCCAGGTGCGCTGATTCGCGTCACCAAGACCGCCAAAGGGGCGTGGGAGATCACCCAACTGCCCGAGGTGGAGGGCGCATTCGTGTCGGTGGACCCTCGCGATGGGGCCATCCACGCGCTGGTGGGCGGCTTTGACTTTGACAAAAACAAGTTCAACCACGTGACCCAAGCCTGGCGCCAACCGGGCTCCAGCTTCAAGCCCTTCATTTACTCTGCGGCCTTGGAAAAAGGCTTCACACCCGCCACTGTGGTCAACGATGCGCCGCTGTTTTTTGACGCCAGCGTGACCGGTGGCCAACCGTGGGAGCCCAAAAACTACGACGGCACATTCGATGGCCCCATGACCTTGCGCAAAGGCTTGGCCAAGTCGAAGAACATGATCTCGATTCGCGTGCTGCAAGCCGTGGGCGCACAAAACGCGCAGCAGTGGATTACCCACTTTGGCTTTGAAGCCGACAAGCACCCACCCTACCTGACCATGGCCTTGGGCGCGGGCTCGGTCACCCCCATGCAAATGGCCACGGGCTATTCGGTGTTTGCCAATGGCGGCTACCGCATCAACCCTTATCTGATCACCAAAGTCACCGACCAAACAGGCAAGGTGTTGTCTGAATTCACGCCCCCCGAGTTGGACGAGTCCGTGCGTGGCATCGATGCGCGCAACGCGTTTGTCATGACCAGCTTGTTGCAAGAGGTCACCCGCTCAGGCACCGCCGCGCGCGCCCAAGCCACTTTGAAGCGCCCTGACATTTACGGCAAGACAGGCACCACCAACGACTCGATGGACGCCTGGTTCGCAGGCTATCAACCGACCCTCACGGCGGTGACGTGGATTGGCTACGACACCCCGCGCAAACTGGGTGACCGCGAAACAGGTGGTGGCTTGAGCTTGCCGGTGTGGATCAGCTACATGCAGCACGCCCTGCAAAACGTGCCCATCACAGAGCCCACGCCACCTGCTGGCCTCACCCATGAAGGCGGCGAATGGTTCTACAGCGAATACAGCCGTGGCGGCGGTGTGAGCAGCTTGGGGCTGGAGGGCCGGTCAGCGCCCAGCGAGTTGCCTGCCAATGACGAGAAAAAACGCATCCTCGATTTGTTCAAAAACTAAGGGGCTTCGCGCCGCCCTGGCGCGAGACCTCACGCCACAAGCCCCGTCGTCTTAAGCCGTGAAAACGAGCGTCATGCCCGATTGGGTGGTGGCGTCTTGCGTCAAACGCTGAAAAAACTCACCTTGTCCTTTGGTGTCGGCCCATTGCTGGCCGTCAAAGCGAAAGTGATAACCCCCTGAGCGCGCGGCCAACCACACTTCGTGCAGAGGCTTTTGCAGGTTGATGATGATTTGGCTGCGGTTGGCAAAGGTCAGTGTGATCATGCCGCCGGTACGCTGGTTGTCGATGTCGGCATCGCTCTCATCGTTGATGCGGTCACACGCCAGCTCCACCGCGCGCAGGAGTTGTTCAGCGTGGTCCAAGAATTCAAGATCGGTCATTACAATTTGCGCCATGGGTATTGAGCAAAAGATTCTAGTCAGGGCCAGTGCCCTTGGTGGCCGTGTGGCCGTCTATGCAAGCGCTGTGGTGTTGATGGCGGCGTGCGGTCAAAAAGGGCCGCTGCAACTGCCCAATGACCCCGAGTTTCAACAACGCGCCACCTTGCCCGACATCGTGCGCCGCCAATTGCCTGGCGGCAATGCAACACCCAACGCCCCATCCCCCATACCTGCCGCCTCGGCACCGGTCAGCCCCGCGTCGTCGGGTCGCTGATTTTTCTGTCCTCCTTCACGAGCTGTTCGATGTCACACCCCACGCTTGCTGGTGCGCCCTTCGTGGCCACCCAACACAACGCCCTCTACCTCGAAGGCGTGAAACTGGCCGACCTAGCTGCGCAGCACGGCACGCCTTTGTTTGTGTACTCCAAAGCCGCCATGCTGAGCGCACTGGCCGCTTACCAACGCGGCTTTGCTGGACGCAAGGCCCGCATCTGCTACGCCATGAAAGCCAATTCATCCTTGGGCGTGCTGCAAGTGTTTGCGCAAGCGGGATGCGGCTTTGACATCGTCTCGGGCGGCGAGTTGGAACGCGTCATAGCCGCGGGTGGCGATCCGGCCAAAGTGATTTTTTCAGGCGTTGGTAAAACCCGCGCCGAAATGCGCCAAGCCTTGCAAGCAGGCATCGCCTGCTTCAACGTGGAAAGCGATGCCGAGCTGGAAGTGCTGAGCGAGGTAGCACAAGTCATGGGCCTGCGTGCTCCGGTGAGCATTCGCGTCAACCCCAATGTGGACGCCAAAACTCACCCCTACATTTCCACCGGACTCAAGGGCAACAAATTTGGCGTGGCCCACGAGCAAGCCTTGCGCACCTACCAGCGCGCCGCGTCGCTGCCAGGTTTGCAAGTGGTGGGCATTGACTGCCACATCGGCTCGCAAATCACAGAGGCCACGCCTTACCTTGATGCGATGGACCGTGTGCTGGACCTGGTGGACGCGATCGAAGCCGCAGGCATTGCCATTGCCCACATCGACTTTGGCGGTGGCTTGGGCATCAACTACAACGGCGACACCCCACCCGCCGCCGATGCGCTGTGGGCACAACTGCTGGCCAAGCTGGATGCACGTGGCTACGGTCAGCGCCAGCTGATGATCGAACCCGGTCGCTCCTTGGTGGGCAATGCCGGCGTGTGCCTGACCGAGGTGCTCTACCTCAAGCCGGGCGAGCAAAAAAACTTTTGCATCGTCGACGCCGCCATGAACGACTTGCCCCGCCCCGCCATGTACGAGGCCTTCCACCAAATCGTGCCACTCGCGCCCCGCACCGGTGACAGCGTGTGCTACGACGTGGTCGGCCCGATTTGCGAGAGCGGCGACTGGCTCGGTCGCGACCGCCAGTTGGTGGTGCAAGCAGGCGATGTGTTGGCCGTGCTCTCCACCGGTGCCTATTGCATGGCCATGGCCAGCAACTACAACACCCGTGGACGTGCCGCTGAAGTGTTGGTCGACGGCACCCAGGCCCATGTGATTCGCCGCCGCGAGTCAGCCGCTGAGCAAATGGCTCTGGAGTGCTTGGTCGGTCAGGTCAAAAACCTCACTGACTGAATGCGTTTGTGGATTGTTTGGCGTCGCCAAGCGAACCGCGTCGCTCAATCTCGTTGGAGCCTTTGCTTGATGGAAGTGGGGTTCTGGCGACAGTCGAGTACGCGCCAAACTTGAACCTCCGCTACACCGACACGGTAGTAGATCGCGTAGGGAAACCGTTTAGAGAGCGTGCGGTGGTAGCCAAACACCTTCTGGTGAACGCTTGCGTACAACAGCAACGAATCAATGTCTGAGAACAGCGCGTCAAGAAAATAGTCACCAAGCCCCGTTTGCTGGCTTTCATAAAAGCGGGAACCTGCGCGAAGATCGTCAATTGCGAGGGAAAGTAGGCGAATTTTCACGCTTGTTTACGAGCACGCAGATGATCTTTGGCTTGGTCCCAGTCAACCATAGTCGCCACACCCGCAGCCAGTTCCTGTTCGGCGTCCTTCAAGGCCTGCTCATGCCATGCGGGGGATTCAAAATCACCTTCCGAACTCACGCAGAGGGAGTCCCAAAGCGCCTCCATCAGCTTGAGCTTTTCTGATGCAGGCATCGCTGCAATATCAATGGTCGTCATAAATTCCTCGCTCTTGCAAACAGTAGGCTTATGGATACTAGCAAAAATAGCCGCTCACAGCCTGAGGTGTGACGCATCTCGTGACTGCGCCCGAGCTTGGTTGACTTCAAATCTTTAAGTGGTGCGCTTGAATCTGCGCACCAAGCGCCAGCCCAACAATCCAGCTAGCACGCCGCCATACACCCACACCTCGGCAAAGTTGTGCTTGCCCGCGCGCATCCAGTAAAAGTGCAACACCGCCAAGCCAGCCACCAGGTACACCGCCTTGTGCAAGCTTTGCCAACGCTTCGCGCCTAAACGGCGAATGGCCGCATTGAACGACGTGGCAGCCAACGGCGTGAGCAACACAAAGGCTGAAAAGCCCACCCAGATGAATGGGCGCTTGGCAATGTCGTGGGCGATGTCGCCCCACTCAAAGCCCATGTCGAGCCAGCTGTAACACAGCAAGTGCAGCACCCCGTAGCCATACACCGTGAGCCCCAGCATGCGGCGAAAACGCGCCAGCTCGGGCCACCCCAAGCTCACACGCAAGGGGGTCACGGCGAGTGCCAGGCACAAAGCACGCAAGGTCCAGTCGCCCGTGGCGCGGATGAGGTATTCAGCGGGGTTGGCCCCCAGTGCATCGTTGAACGCACCCCACAGCAGCCACGCAAAGGGCAGCAACACCAAGGCACACAGCACAGGCTTGGCGGCCGGATGGCGCAAGACAGCGCGCAATGTCACAGCGAGCGTCGTGTTTAGAAAAACTTGCTCAGGTCCATGCCCTTGTAGAGCTGGCCCACTTGCGCTTCGTAACCATTGAACATCAAGGTTTTGCGCTTCTTGGCGAACAAGCCGTCTTCGCCAATGCGTCGCTCGGTGGCTTGGCTCCAGCGTGGGTGGTCCACATTCGGATTGACGTTGGAATAAAACCCGTACTCCTGAGGCGCTGAGCGACCCCACGAGTTGGTGGGTTGCTTGTCCACAAAACGAATCTTGACCAAGCTCTTGGCGCTCTTGAAACCATATTTCCAAGGCACCACCAAGCGCACGGGCGCGCCACTTTGGTTGGGCAGCACTTCGCCGTACATGCCAAAACTCAGCAGGGTCAACGGGTGCATGGCTTCGTCCAGACGCAAGCCTTCAACATACGGCCAATCGAGCACGCGCGAACCCACACCCGGCATGGTTTTGGGATCGGCCAGTGTGATGAACTCGACATACTTGGCGCTGCCCAAGGGTTCCACGCGTTTGATCAACTCGGACAAGGAGTACCCCACCCAAGGGATGACCATCGACCAGCCTTCCACACAACGCAGGCGATAAATGCGCTCTTCCATGGGGCTGAGTTTGAGCAAGTCGTCCAGATCGATGGGGCCGGGCTTTTTGACCAAACCTTCGATTTCGACACGCCAGGGCTGCGTCTTGAGGGTGTGGGCGTATTTAGCGGGATCGGCTTTGTCGGTGCCGAACTCGTAGTAATTGTTGTAACTGCTGGCGTCGGCGTAAGGCGTGACCTTCTCCATCGTATTGGCACCGGCTTGGCGACTCACAGCGCCCACCAGAGGGCTGAGCTTGCCGGGCTTGGCGACAGCGGATTGGGCCCAGGCCTCACGACCCGCCCACGCAGCCAGTGCAACACCACCCGCACCCGCAGCGAGTTGCTTCAACCAGTCACGCCGCTGCATGTACGCCGTGTGTGACGTGATCTCGCTGCTGTGGGGGTGAATAAATCCTGAATCACTGTGGGCTGAAAAGAGGTGGCGCGACACGGTATCTCCTGGTGAGTAATGGGTGACATTGTGCGGTGGTTGATGCCGACGTGCAAAACCAGACCTCAAAGGCCAAGCCTGTGCCAAGGAGGTTAGTGCAAATTCGAGGCCAAAAAAAAGCTGGCACTGAGCCAGCTTTTCGAACGCGAGGCGTCAGATCAACGCAGACCAGCCATGTAGTCGGCCACAGCCTTGATTTCACGGTCGTTGAGCTTGGCGGCCACTTGGGCCATTTGCACGCTGTTTTTGCGCACGCCGTCACGGAAAGCCGTCAACTGCGCGGCGGTGTATTCGGCGTGCTGGCCCGACAGGCGGGGGTACTGCGAAGGAATGCCTGCGCCATTGGGCGTGTGACAACCGGCGCAAGCGGCAATTTGACGGTCGGCAATGCCGCCGCGGTAAATGCGCTCACCCAAGGTGACCAACTCTTTGTCTTTGGCGAAGCCAGTTTTGGCTTTCTTGGAGCCTACCCAAGCCGCGATGTTTTTCATGTCATCGTCGCTCAGCGTGGCGGCCATGCCGCTCATCACCGCATTGGCACGCTTGCCCGATTTGAACTCTTGCAATTGCTTGACGATGTAGTCAGGGTGCTGCTGGGCCAACTTGGGGTTGACCGGGGTGCCCGAATTGCCATCGGCACCGTGGCAAGCCGCGCACACAGCGGTGAAGCTGGCTTCGCCTTTGGCCAAGTCAGGCTTGGCAGCTTTAGCGGGTTCGTTGGCGTGTGCAGACACAACAGGAGCCACCAAGGCGGCAGCGATCAGCAAAGAGGCAAACAATTTCATAGAGGTGCTTTGGTTAATGACGCGCAAAGACGCTGAAAAACTCGGCAGATTCTACAATGCTGTATGAATCAGCCAGACACACAAGCCACACCCTCCCCTGCCGACACCCCGGAGGAACCCGCGCTCACGGTCTCGGTTGCGCCTTCGCCCGCATCGTCCCCCCTGAGTCCAGCCGAACAAGCCAAGCACGCCATGGGCTGGTTGCACACCGCCCGGTTCTTGACCACCGCCGCTCAGCTGCACCACTTGCCCGCCTACGAATTGCCTGAAATCGCCTTTGTGGGGCGCTCCAACGCCGGCAAGTCGACCTGTATCAACGTGCTGACGCAGCAAAAACGCTTGGCCTATGCCTCCAAAACGCCTGGCCGCACCCAGCACATCAACTTGTTTGCGTTGGGTCGTCAAGGCCAGACCGATGCGGTGCTGGCCGACTTGCCGGGTTATGGCTACGCCGCCGTGCCCAAGCAGGACAAGATTCGCTGGCAACAAGTGATGGCCAACTATTTGTTGACCCGCGAGAACCTGCGTGCCGTGGTGCTGCTGTGCGACCCACGCCATGGCTTGACCGAGTTGGATGACATCTTGCTGGACGTGATTCGTCCCCGTGTCGAAGAGGGCCTGAAGTTCTTGGTGCTGCTGACCAAGGCCGACAAGCTCAACCGCACCGAGGGTGCCAAAGCGCTGTCCATTGCCAAGCTGCAAGCCGGTGGCGGTCAGGTCAAACTGTTTTCCGCCCTCAAAAAACAGGGGGTCGACGAGGTGGCCACCCTGCTCTACGACTGGATGCATCCGTGATTCAAACACTCACCCACACCCTGCCGCACGGCATGACCTTGAGTTGCCGGGTCAGCGGTGAGCCAGGGCGACCGGTGCTGATGTTTTTGCACGGATTTCCTGAAGCGGCCTTTGTATGGGACGCTCTGTTGACCCACTTTGCGCAACCCGAGCACGGTGGCTACCGTTGTGTGGCGCCCAACCTGCGCGGCTACGAACACTCCAGCGCCCCGGCTGAAGTGAGCGACTACCGCGCCAAACACTTGGTGCAAGACGTGCAGGCCTTGGCCGCCATCGAAAGCCCCGAAGCACCTTTGGCCGGCTTGGTGGCGCATGACTGGGGCGGTGCAATCGCATGGAACTTCGCCAACCAGCATCCAACCCAGCTGCGGCGTTTGGTCATCCTCAACGCACCACACCCCGGCACCTTGTTGCGCGAGTTGCAAAACAACCCGGCCCAACAAGCCGCCAGTGCGTACATGAATTTTTTGATTCGCCCCGACGCCCAGGCACTGCTGGCCGAAGACGACTACCGTCGCCTGTGGGAGTTTTTCACCAGCATGGGCGCAGCTGATGGCAAGCACGCGTGGTTGACCGAGGCGATGAAAGCCCAATACCGCGCCATTTGGGACCGGGGTTTGAACGGTGCGCTGAACTACTACCGCGCATCGCCCATGCGGCCACCACGCTTGGGCGACCCGGCGGTATCGGCCTTGCACCTGCCACACGATATGCTGATGGTGAAGGTGCCCACTTGCGTGATCTGGGGCATGCAAGACAGTGCCTTGCTGCCCGGCTTGATCGACGGTTTAGGCGACTACGTGCCCAAGCTGACCTTGCACCGCATCAAAAACGCCACGCATTGGCTGCTGCACGAACAACCCGAACGGGTGACGCAACTGGTGGCTGACTTTTTGGCTGAAGACAAAGCCGGTCGCACCGTGGGTGAACGCACGCAGCGCATCAGCGCGCGCACGCACGACAAGCATCAATAGCGCTCAGGCGCGCCGGGCGGGCGTGTTTTGAAACGTTTGTGCACCCAGAAGTATTGGGCGGGCATGGTGTCGATGAAGCCTTGCAAACGCAGGTTCATGGTGGCGGTGTCAACAGACACATCGTCGGTGGGAAAGTCAGGCCATGCCGGGTGTACCGTCACCTCATACCCCATCGGGGTCATGCGCGTGGTCACCGGCACCACACGGGCACGACCCAGTTTGGCAAAACGTGACAACGAGGGCACCGTGGCCGCCGGCTCACCATAGAACGGCACAAAGATGGACTCGCTCGGGCCAAAGTTCATGTCGGGCAACAGGTAAAGCAATTGGTGTTGCCGCAGCGCGCTGACGATGGGCTTGACGCCGTCTTCGCGACGGAACAAGCGCACATGACCAAAGCGCTGACGCCCTTGCGCCACCCAGGCGTCCACCGTGGCGTTGGACTGCGGCGTGAAGATGGTGGTGAAGTGCAGGGGCAAACTCAAGGTCAACGCGGTCCACCCCACATCCAGCCCCACAAAGTGCGGTGCGAACAACACGGTGGGTTGTGCCTGCGACAAACTGGCCACATCGCCCATGAGCTGCACACGCGACTGAATGCAAGCTGGCGAGCGATGCCACAACCAACTGCGGTCCAACCAAGCCTGCGCAAAGTGCACAAAGCTCTGCCGCGCCAAAGCCGCACGCGCCTGCAGACTCAGCGCAGGAAAGCAAATGCGCAAGTTGGTGAGCACCACATGCCGTCGATCAGCCACCACGGCATACAGCAACAAGCCCAAAGCAGCCCCCAAAGCGCGAAGGACGGGCAAAGGCAAATAGCCCACACCACGCAGCAGCCAGAGTCCCAGTGCAGAGAACACGACTTAGCCCTCCGCCCGCGGTTGCTTGTCACGGGCATAGCCCCACAAGTACTGACCAGGGGCCGCACGTACCAACATCTCCACACCTCGGTTCACCGCAGCGGCAGCCAGCTCAGGAGGGCAGGTGGGGTCTTTCAATTCGGGCGCATTCAAAGGCCGCATGTGCATGCAAAAGCCCTGTCCCGGTGCCAAACGCTCGCACCAAGTCAAGACCACCGTCGCACCGGTTTGTTGAGCCAACTTGGACAACAAAGTCATGGTGTACACCTCACGGCCAAAAAACGGTGCCCACACACCTTGCCCTGAGGGAGGCACTTGGTCGGGCAAGATGGCGGTGTAGCCCCCGGCACGCAAGGTGCGAATCAAGGTGCGCACACCGGCCAACGATGTGGGCGCAGACGCCAGATAGGGGCGTGTGCGCGCTTGTGCCACCAAAGGCTCCAGCCACGCCTTGCGCGCTGGCCGATACAACGCGACCAAAGGTCCAAAGCGAGGGCCAAACCTCTCAGCAATGGCTTGCGCACCGATTTCCCAACACCCTAGGTGAGGCGACATCACAATGGCACCCTTGCCTGCTTGCAAGGCCGCTTCAAAGTGTTCGGCACCGTCCCAACGCACCACATTGCCCAAGGGCTGTGAGGTCGAACGCATCCACACCCACGGCAATTCGGCCAACATGGTGCCGATGGCGGCAATGGCGGGGCGTGCTGCGCTCCACGGCACACCCGCCGCTTGCACGTTGGCTTTGAAATGCCGGCGGTAACTCGGTGAAGACCACCACACCACCCAACCCAGCAACGCACCCACACGCTGCATCCATGACAGCGGGACACGCGATAACCAAAGGAACAGACGGGTGACAGGGGCCATGAGGCTGATTGAAACGATAAAAGTTGAAATAGAATATCGATTGTCGCTGAGTTAACAGAGCAACTTGCAGAGCGACAACCCCACCTTGGTGGGTCCCGGTTTGGTCAACACCGAACCATCTGCTAAAGCGTTCGCCGGGCTCCTTCGGGGTTGGCAACGCCAACTTATCAACCGAATGGAGCTTTTTTCATGTCTCTCGACTATCTCTTCACCTCCGAATCCGTTTCGGAAGGCCACCCCGACAAAGTGGCAGACCAAATCTCGGACGCGATTCTGGATGCCATCTTCACCCAAGACCCGCGTTCGCGCGTGGCCGCTGAGACCCTGACCAACACCGGTCTGGTGGTGTTGGCCGGTGAGATCACCACCCAAGCCAACGTGGACTACATCCAAGTGGCGCGCGACACCATCAAACGCATCGGCTACGACAACACCGAGTACGGCATTGACTACAAAGGCTGCGCCGTGTTGGTCGCGTACGACAAGCAATCCAACGACATCGCCCAGGGCGTGGACCATGCGTCGGACGACCACCTCAACATCGGCGCTGGCGACCAAGGCTTGATGTTTGGCTATGCCTGCAGCGAAACCCCTGAGCTGATGCCAGCCCCCATCCACTACGCCCACCGCTTGGTGGAGCGCCAAGCCCAGTTGCGCAAAGACGGTCGCCTGCCTTTCCTGCGCCCTGACGCCAAGAGCCAAGTGACCATGCGTTATGTCGATGGCAAGCCCCACAGCATTGACACCGTGGTGCTGTCGACCCAACACAGCCCGGACCAAAGCGAATCGGCCACCAAGATGAAGGCCAGCTTCACCGAAGCCATCATCGAAGAAATCATCAAGCCCGTGCTGCCCAAAGAGTGGCTCAAAGACACCAAGTACCTGATCAACCCCACCGGTCGTTTCGTCATCGGCGGCCCACAAGGCGACTGCGGCTTGACTGGCCGCAAGATCATTGTGGACACCTACGGCGGCGCTTGCCCCCACGGTGGTGGCGCTTTCTCGGGCAAAGACCCGTCCAAGGTCGACCGCTCTGCCGCCTACGCTGCACGCTATGTAGCCAAGAACATCGTGGCCGCCGGTTTGGCCAGCAAGTGCCAAATTCAAGTGGCGTACGCGATTGGCGTGGCCCGTCCAATGAACATCACGGTCAACACCGAAGGCACCGGCGTGATCAGCGACGAGAAAATCGCCGCCTTGGTGGCCGAGCACTTTGACCTGCGCCCCAAGGGCATCATTCAAATGCTCGACTTGCTGCGTCCGATTTACAGCAAGACCGCGGCCTATGGCCACTTCGGTCGCGAAGAGCCCGAGTTCACGTGGGAGCGCACCGACAAAGCGGCGGCACTGAAGGCAGCGGCTGGTTTGAAGTAATCGCTTTTTGGGTTTGCTTTGAAGGCCTCTCGTTGCTGACGAGGGGCCTTTTTTGTTGGTGTCGTTGATCCGCATCCTTACGCCGTCGATCCTCTTGCGCTTCGTCTTCCTCGCCCTCGGGGATGCGGATTGGAGGAGGCCGCTGCGGCTTACATCGCTGCGCGACGAATGGCGCCGCATCGGCCTCCCCCAACCCGCATGTTGTTGTGCGAAGAATTTCAGGCGAGAAGCGAAAGACGAAAGACGAAAGACGAAAGACGAAAGACGAAAGACGAAAGGCGGAAAGCTAAAAGCGAAAAGCGGCAGGCTTAGGCCATAGCGCCAAGGCGCAAAGTTTCAGGTAGCAGAGGTCTCGGTAGCCTTCACCACCATCGAGGCCTTGAAGTTGTCCGCTCGCCCCAAGAAGCATGGGTGGTGTACCCCAATAAGGCGCCATTCATCGCGCAGCGATGTAAGCCGTTTGGGGTGCACCACCCGTGCTTCGCGCAACGTCAACAAAACGATATCAGGCTTCAGACGACTGCTGTAACGCCCACATCTGCGCATACCGCCCATTGAGCGCCAACAAAGCCGCGTGCGATCCGCGCTCCACAATGTGCCCGGCATCCAGCACCAAAATCTCGTGGGCATCGACCACCGTGGACAAACGGTGGGCAATCACCAAGGTGGTTTTGTTGTGGGCGGCGCTTTGCAATTCCCCTTGAATGGCGCGCTCGTTGGCGCTGTCCAAGGCCGAGGTGGCTTCGTCAAAAATCACAATCGGCGGGTTTTTGAGCAAGGTGCGCGCAATCGCCACGCGCTGCTTCTCGCCACCCGACAACTTCAGACCGCGCTCACCCACCATGGTGTCGTAACCCTTGGGCGTGGCGGCGATGAAGTCGTGGATGTGTGCGGCGCGTGCTGCTTGCTCCACCTCTTGCGCGGTGGCATCGGTGCGGCCATAGGCGATGTTGTAGCGCACGGTGTCGTTGAACAACACCGTGTCTTGCGGCACGATGCCTAGGGCACGGCGCACGCTGTGCTGCGTGACGCGGCGAATGTCTTGCCCGTCGATGGTGATGTGGCCACTGCCCACGTCATAAAACCTGAACAACAAACGCGCCAGGGTTGACTTACCCGAGCCCGAAGGCCCCACCACGGCCACGGTTTTGCCAGCAGGAATTTCAAAGCTGATGCCATGCAAAATTTCACGCGCAGGCTCATAGGCAAACACCACCGACTCAAAGCGCACCGTGGGTGGACCGCTCACTTGCAAATCGGGTGCGCCCGGATCGTCGGCCACTTCGCGCTCTTTCTCCAGCAAGCTGAACATGCGGTCCAAGTCGGTCAGGCTTTGTTTGATTTCGCGGTACAGCACACCCAAGAAATTGAGCGGGATGTAGAGCTGAATCATGAAGGCGTTGATCATCACCAAGTCGCCCAAGGTCATGCGCCCCTCGACCACGCCCACGGTGGCGCGCCACAGCATGGTGACCAAGGCGATGGCGATGATGAGTTGCTGACCGGTGTTGAGCAGCGACAACGAGGTTTGTGATTTCAGCCGTGCACGACGCAGCTGGTCCAGACTGGTGTCGTAGCGCTGGGCTTCAAAGCCTTCGTTGCTGAAGTATTTGACGGTTTCGTAGTTCAACAACGAATCCACCGCCTTGGTGTGGGCGGCTGAGTCAAACTCGTTGGCCTGACGGCGAAAATGGGTGCGCCACTCGGTGACGCTGACCGTGAACACGATGTAAATGGCCAAGGCCAACAAAGTGATGCCCGCAAACCACACATCGAACTTCACCGCCAAGATCGACAGCACCAAAGCCACCTCAATCAAGGTAGGCACGATGCTGTAGAGCGAATACGAAATCAAGGACTCGATGCCACGCACGCCGCGCTCAATGTCGCGCGTCATGCCACCGGTTTGACGCTCCAGATGAAAGCGCAAACTCAAACCGTGCAGATGCTGAAAAGTTTCCAGCGCAATTTGCCGTGCCGCGCCTTGGGTGGCTTTGGCAAACACTAACTCACGCAATTCGGTGAAGGCCGACGCTGACAAACGCAACACGCCATAGACCAGCAACAAGGACACCGGCACCACCAGCACCGCCGTGGGGTCGTTCGGCTTGAAGGACATGGTGTCGATCAACTCTTTGAGCAACAAGGGCACACCGACGTTGGCCAACTTGGCCCCCACCATGAACAGCAAAGCTGCCATGACGCGCCACTTGTATTGCCACAGGTATGGGAAAAGGCGCTTGAGCGTGGCGCTGTCGGAGCGCGGGGTGCCGGTGTTGGCAGGGGATGGTGGAGTTGAAGGTGCGTGATGACGCATATTGCACAATGCCAAATAGTTAACCGTTGATTGTGCCTATGACTTCCAATTCCTCCGCCTCTGTGGTGACACTCCCAACCGACCAAGAGCTGGTGCTCAAGGTCATCCCCATGCCCGCGGACTGCAACGCCAACGGCGATATTTTTGGCGGCTGGGTCATGGCTCAGGTCGACTTGGCGGGTGCCGTGCTACCTGCGCGCTATGTGCGTGGCCGCATGGCCACCGTGGCGGTGAACGAGTTCATCTTCAAACAAGCAGTGAAAGTGGGCGACATCTTGAGCTTTTTTGCCAAGGTGCAACGCATCGGCCACACCTCCATCAGTGTGGCGGTAGAGGTGTACGCCGAGCGTTTCAGCCGTCAGGGTGAATACATCAAGGTCACGCATGCCACCTTGACCTATGTGGCGATTGATGACCAAGGCAAGCCACGCCCCATTCCCAAAGACTGAACTCAAGAGACGATGTAGGCCCCGCTGCCGGTGGCCATCAATTGGCCATCGGGACCGAAAAACTCCATCCGCGTTGACCCCACCCGAGAGCCCAAACGCAACACCTCGGCACGCATGTCAAAGTGCGTGCCAATGCCTTGGCGCAGGTAGTCAATGCGTAAATCGATGGTGCCAATTTTGAGGAAAAAGTCCAAGCGTTGTGTCGGCGTCTGATCCATGTGACGCGCTGCTTTGGCCACCAGACAAGCCAGTCCGCCCAAAGCATCCAATGACGCACTGATGACGCCGCCATGCACACGGTTGTAGGCAAAGTGCCCGACCAGCTCGGGCTTCATCTCCAAACGCGCTTTGACGACCGTGGGTGTGATCTCGCTCAGCTTGAGACCCAAGACTTGGTTGAAGACAATTTTTTCTTCAAAGATGGCACGCACGCCTTCGACGAACTCGGGCTCAAAGTGACCATCGGGTGACAGGCGCTTCATCAAAACAAGGCTTTCAGAGTTTGGAAAAATCAGGGCGACGCTTTTCCATGAAGGCACCAAACGCTTCTCGCGCAGCAGGCTCTTGCAGCATGCGACCAAAGCTGGCGGCCTCGGCCTCTATCTGCGCCATGATCTGTGCAGACTGGCCGCTCTTCATGAGCCGCTTGGTCTCCACCAAAGAACTCAGGGGTTTGGCCGCCAGTTTGCGCGCTTGCGCCTGGGCATAACTGTTGACCTCGGTGGGGGGCACCACACGGTTGATCAAGCCCACCTCTTGCGCTGCCTCTGCCATGAAAGGCTCGCCCATGAGCAAGGCCTCTGCGGCACGGTGGTGGCCCATCATCTGCGGCACCAAGATGCTTGAGCCTGCTTCTGGACACAGACCCAAATTGACAAAAGGCATCGAGAAGGCGGCGTTGTCACCGGCGTACACCAAGTCGCAGTGGAACAAGAGCGTGGTGCCAATGCCCACCGCAGGCCCAGCCACAGCGGCCAGCAAAGGTTTGCTGAACCCGGCAATGGCCCGTAAAAAGCGAAACACCGGGGCGTCGTGACCTGACGGTGGGTGGTTCAAAAAGTCGGCAATGTCGTTGCCGGCGCTGAAGATGGTTTCATGCCCTTGAATGAGCACCACGCGCACCTCGGCGTTGGTTTGGGCGTGCTCCACAGCATCGGCCAAGCTGGCGTACATGGCCGCCGTGATGGAGTTCTTTTTGTCCAAGCGGTTGAAGGTCAGCGTCATCACGCCTTGGTCGATGTGTTGCAGGATGTCGGTCATGACAAATCTCGGTTGGGTTTATTGAATACGCTGCCAAATTTGGGTGCGGTAAAAAGGGCCGATGTAGCCACGCAGTTGCAAGCGTTTGCCGCCGTCGAGCGGCACCATGCGCACGGTGTATTCCTTGCCGTTTTCCGGGTCGAGGATTTTGCCGCCACCGCCCCAGCGTTTGTCATCGGGCTCGTAGCGCACGCCACGGATGATCTCCATGCCCACAATGGCTTGGCCCTTGCGGTCGTCTTTGCAGTCATCACAGGTTTTGACGGCCTTGGGGTCTGGGTCCAGCGACTTGGCCACACGGCCAAACAACACCCCTTGGCGCTCAACGATGTCAATCTCGGCACGGGCCTCGCCGGTGTCGTCATCGATGGTGCGCCACAGGCCCACAGGCGTCATCTGCGCGTGTGCGGCGAGCACTGCGCCAGACATCACGCTTGCCACAAAGAAAGCACGCCAACTCAACATAGCCACTCCTTGAAATTGCTTCGCATTGTCGCCGCCTTGAACTCAGGCAAACACCGCCTCGGTGTCCATCAACACGGCTGATCCCGCACGTGCGGTTTGCATCAGAGAAGCCGTTTCAGGGAACAACTTGGCAAAGTAAAAGCGGGCGGTTTGTAGCTTGGCTTGGTAGAACGGATCACGGTCACCCGCAGCGATGCGTTGCAAGGCGACTTGCGCCATACGAGCCCAAAAATAGCCGAATACCAAGTGCCCGGCCACGCGCAGATAGTCCACCGCCGCGGCGCCCACCTCGTCGGCGTTTTGCAAAGCTTTGTAGCCAATCTCTCCCGTGAACTGGGTCATTTGCTGGCCCAACTTGGCCAAAGGTTGGATGAACTCGGCCATGTCCTCGTTACCCTGCTCAGCCATCACCAAGGCGGTAATCTGTGCGCCAAACTTTTTGAGCGAAGCACCTTGATTGCCCAAGACCTTGCGCCCCAGCAAGTCCAAGCTTTGGATGGTGTTGGTACCTTCATAAATCATGTTGATGCGGGCATCGCGTACGTACTGCTCCATGCCCCATTCACGGATGAAGCCGTGTCCGCCCAGCACCTGCATACAGGCCGAAGTGGCGATCCAAGCGTTGTCTGTGATGAAGGCTTTGACGATGGGGGTGAGCAAGGCCACTTGTTCGGCGGCCTCGGCACGCACGGCAGGGTCAGGATGGCTCAATTCTTGGTCCACCAACAAGGCGCAGTGCAAGCTCAGGGCGCGACCACCCTCGGCATAGGCTTTGGCGGTGAGCAGCATCTTGCGCACATCGGGATGCACCAAGATGCTGTCGGCGGGCTGATTGGGTGACTTCACACCGGTCAAACTGCGCGACTGGATGCGCTCTTTGGCGTAAGCCAATGCATTTTGGTAGGCCACTTCGGTCAAACCCAAAGATTGCATGCCCACACCGATGCGCGCCACGTTCATCATGACAAACATGGCCGCCAAGCCTTTGTGGGGCTGACCGACCAAGGTACCCAAGGCACCATCGAGCACCATCTGGCAGGTGGCGTTGCCGTGGATGCCCATCTTGTGTTCCAGGCCACCACAGTAGATCCCGTTACGTTCGCCCAAGCTGCCATCATCAAGCACCAAAAACTTCGGCACGGCAAACAGGCTGATGCCTTTGCTGCCCGCAGGCGCGTCGGGCAAACGGGCCAACACCAAATGCACGATGTTGCTGACCATGTCGTGCTCACCCGCACTGATGAAAATTTTGTTGCCTGTGATGCGGTAAGTCCCGTCCGCTTGCGGCTCGGCCTTGGTGCGCAGCAACCCAAGGTCGGTGCCGCAATGGGGCTCGGTCAGACACATGGTGCCGGTCCATTCACCGCTGGTGAGTTTGGGCAGATAGCACTGCTTTTGTGCTTCGGTGCCATGGGCATGTAACGCTTCGTAAGCGCCGTGCGTGAGACCGGGGTACATGGTCCACGCCTGGTTGGCGCTGTTGAGCATTTCGTACAAGCACTGATTCACCACAATGGGCAAGCCTTGTCCGCCATAGGCTGGGTCACAACTCAGCGATGGCCACCCCCCTTGCACGTACTGCGCATAGGCGGCTTTGAAACCATCGGGGGTTTTGACTTCGTGCGTGCGTGTATCCAGCTGGCAACCTTGTTCATCGCCGACTTGGTTGAGGGGAAAGATCACCTCAGAGGCAAATTTGCCCCCCTCCTCCAGCACAGCGGTCAAGGTGTCTGCATCCATCTCTGCATGGGGCGGCATGGCGTGCAATGCCTCGGTGACATGCAAAACTTCATGCAATAAAAACTGCATGTCGCGCAACGGGGGGGTATAGCTGGGCATCAGAAGCTCCTTACTTTTTGACAGATTTTTTTATCGTCGAACGCGGGGTTGGCACCGACGGCACGGCCGCGCCATAGCGCGCCAGAATGTTTTCAAACCCCACAGCAGTGTGCTGCAACGATTTGGCCGAGCGCAGAAAACGGGCTTCGTATTGCAGCGCCAAGATCAGACCGTGAATCTCGAACACCATTTGTTCAGCATCCATGTCGGCAGACAAATGCCCTTCATCGCGGGCCTGCACCACCGAGCGATGAACGGCAGCCAACCAGGTTTTGACCGAGCTGGCCAAGGCGTCACGCACGGGGCCGGGGCGGTCATCGAACTCAGCCGCACCGCTGATGTACAGACAACCTGAGTCAATTTCTGCCGAGGTGCGTTTGGTCCAGTTGGCAAACAGCTGACGTAATCTGGGCAAGCCTCGCTCGGCCTGCAAGGCGGGGTAGAACACCTCAGCCTCAAAGCGCTCGTGGTACTCACGCACCACCGACAGCTGCAACTCCTCGCGCGAGCCAAAGTGGGCAAACACGCCCGACTTGCTCATGCGCGCCACCTCGGCCAATGCGCCAATACTCAAACCCTCCAAGCCAATTTGCGTGGCCAAGCCCAGGGCAGCATCCACGATGGCCGCTTTGGTTTGCTGACCTTTGTGGATGGCACGGCTTTCGGATGCGGGCGATTTTTGAAAATCGGTCATGAACCACCTAAAAAGAACGATCGTGCTATTTTGCATGAAAACGCTGTGGGCGCATTCCACTTCTAAACTCAGTCCCCATGCAAGCAACACGAATTTTGGCCATCCGTCATGGCGAAACCGCATGGAATGTGGACACCCGCATCCAAGGACAACTCGACATCGGGCTCAATGACACGGGCTTGTGGCAAGCTCAACGCCTAGGTCAGGCCTTACGTGACGAAGACATTCACGCCATTTACAGCAGCGACTTGGGGCGTGCCTTTCAAACCGCGCATGCCATTGCGCAAGCCGCCACACGCACGCAGCCTGTGCCCCTGATACCGACCCCTGCGTTACGCGAACGCCACTTTGGCCATTTGCAAGGCCAGACCTGGGCCGCGATTGAAGCCGACTGGCCTGCCGACGCCAAACTGTGGCGCACACGCGACCCACATTGGTCCCCGCTGGGGGGTGAGTCGTTGCTGGTGTTGCGCGAACGCATTGCACGCTGCGTGGACGCGTTGGCCAGCCAACACCTGGGCGAACACATTGTGTTGGTGGCCCACGGGGGGGTGATGGATGTGCTGTATCGCCTAGCCACGCAGCAAGACATCCAGGCCCCGCGCACTTGGCATCTGGGCAACGCCGCCATCAACCGCTTGTTGTGGACGCCTCAAGGCTTGAGTTTGGTGGGCTGGGGTGATGTGTCGCACTTCGAGCGCACATCACGCGACGAATCAAGCGTCTGACAACAAGTCGCCGTTGGCGCTGGGTGGCGTCACCCCCAAGTGGCGGTAGGCCGCCAAGGTGGCAATGCGCCCACGGGGCGTGCGCTGCAAATAGCCTTGCTGGATCAGATAGGGCTCGATCACGTCTTCGATGGTGTCGCGCTCTTCGCCAATGCTGGCGGCGATGTTGTCCAAGCCCACAGGGCCGCCATCAAAGCGGTGGATCACCGCCTCTAGCAGTTTGCGGTCCATCAAGTCAAAGCCTTGCGGGTCCACGTCCAGCATGGCCAAGGCCTTGTGCGCCATCTCTTGTGTGATGCGCCCCGAGCCTTTGACTTCAGCGTAGTCACGCACCCGGCGTAACAAGCGGTTGGCAATGCGTGGTGTGCCGCGTGAACGACGCGCAATTTCAAAGCCACCTTCCACATCGGTGGGCGTGTTGAGCAAGCCGGCACTGCGCATGACGATGCGTTGCAACTCATCGGCGGTGTAGAACTCTAGGCGCGACACAATGCCAAAGCGATCGCGCAGCGGGTTGGTCAACATGCCCGCGCGGGTGGTGGCGCCCACCAGGGTGAAAGGCTGCAAGTCGAGCTTGATGCTGCGCGCAGCAGGGCCTTCGCCAATCATGATGTCGATTTGGTAGTCCTCCAGCGCGGGGTACAAAATTTCTTCAACCACCGGCGAGAGGCGATGGATTTCGTCGATGAAGAGCACATCGTTTTTTTCCAAACCCGTCAGCAATGCGGCCAGGTCTTTGGGCTTTTCCAGCACCGGGCCACTGGTTTGACGCAGGTTCACGCCCAGCTCTTGGGCAATGATGTGGCTCAGGGTGGTTTTGCCCAGGCCCGGCGGCCCAAACAGCAGCACGTGGTCAAGTGCCTCGCCGCGCTTTTTGGCCGCACCGATGAAGATTTCAAGTTGCTCACGTACCTTGACCTGGCCCACGTACTCTTGCAAGAGCTTGGGGCGCAACGCACGTTCAATGGCTTCTTCGTGAGGCGACACGGGGGCAGCAGACACCACGCGTGGGGTGGGCACAAAGCCCTCGCCAAAACTGTCCGTTTGAATGCTCATGGATGCGCTGCCTTACTTGGCCAAAGCCTTCAAGGCCAGCTTGATGCCCTCGCTCACACCCACATCCGCAGGCAGGGCCTTGAGTGACAGGGCTGCTTCTTTGTCGCTGTACCCCAGGGCCAGCAAGGCCTGCAAGATGTCGCTGTGGTGGTCGGCGTGACCGGCAGTGCTGGGGCCGAGATCGGCGCCGAGTTTGCCTTTGAGTTCAAGCAACAAACGTTCTGCGGTTTTCTTGCCAATGCCAGGCACCTTGGTCAGACGACCCGCTTCTTGCTCAGCCACGGCACGGGCCAATTCATCAGCACTCATGCCACTGAGCACGCCCAGTGCGGTGCGCGGGCCCACGCCAGAAATTTTGATCAGCAAGCGAAAGGTGGCGCGCTCGCTGGCGGTACCAAAGCCATACAAGATTTGTGCGTCTTCACGCACTACAAAATGTGTCAGCAAGGTCACGCGCTCACCCGTGGCGGGCAGGTTGTAGAAGGTGCTCATGGGCACGTCCACTTCATAGCCCACGCCATTGCAGTCCACCAACACTTGGGGAGGATTTTTCTCGCTGAGGATGCCGCTTAATCTGCCAATCACATCTTGCCTATCATTGGGTAACCTTTTGCGAGATTATCGACTTGATTCTGCGACACACCTTCTCCCCACTGAACAACACGCGCCTGTCACATCTGTGTGGGCCACTCGACGAGCATTTGCGCACCATTGAGATGGCGCTGAACGTCAAGATCGCGCACCGCCATGAACAGTTCAAGGTCGACGGCCACAAAGCCAAAGCCACGCGTGCACTGGAGGTTCTGCAAGCGCTGTACGAACGCGCCGCACGCACGATTCCTGCCGAACAGGTGCAACTGATGTTGGCCGGCGATACAGGCGTGAGCGAAGCCGAAGACGGCAGCATGAGCTTGCACACGCGCCGCACCGACCTGCGCGCGCGCACGCCCAACCAAAGTGTGTACCTAGAGAACATTGCCAACCACGACATCACGTTTGGCATTGGCCCAGCAGGCACGGGCAAAACCTATTTGGCCGTGGCCTGTGCCGTGGACGCGCTCGAGCGCAGCGCGGTACAACGCATTGTGTTGACCCGCCCAGCAGTAAAAGCGGGCGAAAAACTAGGCTTCTTGCCCGGCGATTTGGGCCAAAAGGTCGACCCGTATTTGCGCCCGCTGTACGACGCGCTGTATGACCTGATGGGCTTTGACCGGGTGCAAAAAGCGTTTGAGCGCAATGCGATTGAAATTGCACCACTGGCGTTCATGCGCGGGCGTACCTTGAACAACGCCTTCGTCATCTTGGATGAAGCACAAAACACCACGCCCGAGCAAATGAAAATGTTTTTGACCCGCATTGGCTTTGGCGCCAAAGCGGTGGTCACAGGCGACGTGAGCCAAATCGATTTGCCCAAAGGCCAGTTGAGCGGCTTGATCGATGCCGAACGTGTACTGCGCCGTGTCAAGGGGATTGCGATTTGCCATTTCACCAGCGCCGATGTGGTGCGCCATCCCTTGGTGGCGCGCATCGTGGATGCGTACGACGCCAAGCGCAGCAGCGACACACCGGCCGTGTCACGCAAACGCACGTAAACCGAACCCTGTCACGCCATGCCCCTTCAAAAGCTCCAACTCTCTTTGCAATTTGGTGACGTGCCGCACGCCGCGCGTCACCGCGCTGCGCTGCCGCGCCACAAAGTGGCCCGCTGGATTCGCCATGCGCTGGCACTGGATGCCGAAATCACCGTGCGCATCGTGGGTGAAGACGAAGGACGCGCGCTCAACCTGAGCTACCGCAAAAAAGACTACGCCACCAACGTGCTGACCTTTGAGTACACACAAGAGCCCGTGGTGGTGGCCGACTTGGTGCTGTGCGCGCCGGTGGTGGCACGTGAAGCCAAAGAACAAGGCAAAACTTTGCAAGCGCACTATGCCCACTTGCTGGTACATGGCACCTTGCATGCCCAAGGCTGGGACCATGAAACCAGCACCCAAGATGCCCAAGAGATGGAGGCCTACGAGATCGACATCTTGGCGGAGCTGGGACTGCCCAACCCTTACTGAAAACCACTCACCTGCCGGGCCTGGCAGGTGCAGCCCATCAACGACCTGCGGTGTCTTCGAGCAAACGCACTTTCACGGTTTTGCCTTTGACGCGCCCTGCGCTCAAGCGTTGGACCGCCTCACGCGCGATGTCACGTGAGACCGCCACATAGGTGGAGAACTCGTTGACGTTGATCTTGCCCACCTGCTCTTTGGTGAAACCTGCGTCACCGGTGAGCGCGCCCAACACGTCACCAGCGCGGATTTTTTCTTTGCGCCCGCCCACAATTTGCAAGGTGGCCATGGGGGGTTGCAATAGGCCGCCTGCGGCGGGGGTCAAGCTGCTCAAGGGCTGCCACACCGATTCACGGCCTTGCAGTTGTTCGATCTTGCCCACAGAACCCATCTCGTCCATGCTCGCCAAAGTGAGGGCCAGGCCTTCGGCATCGCCTCGCCCCGTGCGTCCAATGCGGTGGATGTGCACTTCCGGGTCAGGCGTGACATCCACATTGATGACGGCTTCCAACTGGGCCACATCCAAACCACGTGCCGCCACATCGGTGGCCACCAACACCGAGCAGCTGCGGTTGGCAAACTGCACCAGCACTTGGTCACGCTCGCGTTGTTCCAGCTCGCCATACAGCGCCAGTGCACTGAACCCCTGAGCCTGTAAAACGGCTACCAAGTCGCGGCATTGCTGCTTGGTGTTGCAAAACGCCAAGCTGGACTCGGGGCGGAAGTGGTTGAGCAGCAAAGACACGGCGTGCAAGCGCTCATGATCATTCACTTCGTAGCAAATTTGCTTGATTTTTTGCGCGTCATGCTGGGCTTGCACTTTGACGCTTTGCGGCTCGCGCATGAACTGAGCGGCCAGTTTGTCGATGCCCTCGGGATAGGTGGCCGAGAACAGCAGGGTTTGGCGCTGCGCCGGGCACTGACGCGCCACCTTGGCAATGTCATCAAAAAAGCCCATGTCGAGCATGCGGTCGGCTTCGTCCAACACCAGCATGCGCACGCCTTGCAAACGCAAGGAACCACGCTCCAGATGATCCAAGATGCGGCCGGGGGTTCCGACCACCACGTGGGCGCCATGCTCCAGGCTCACCGTCTGACCACGCAGCGCCACGCCACCGCACAGGGTGACGACTTTGATGTTGCCCACCGCACGCGCGAGGCGACGAATTTCTTGCGTCACTTGGTCAGCCAATTCACGCGTAGGGCACAGCACCAAGGCTTGGGCGTCGAATTGCGCGGGATCGAGTTTCTCCACCAAGGGCAGGCCAAAGGCTGCGGTCTTGCCGCTGCCCGTGCTGGCCTGCGCCAGCAGGTCGCGTCCCGCCAGGGTGAGCGGCAGGCTGGCCGCCTGAATCGGCGTCATGGCCGTGTAACCCAACTGGGTCAAGTTGCTCAGCGTGGCTGCCGACAAAGGCAGGGTGTCAAAAGTGGAGGTAGGTGCAGTCATGCACCGATTATCGTGAGCGGGATGGTGACGGGGCCGTCGTTGACCAAATGAACTTTCATGTCCGCACCAAACACACCCGTTTGCACCAGCGCATGGCGCTCGCGTGCTTGCACCACAAAGTGCTCGTACAAGCGGCGCCCTTCATCGGCAGGGGCCGCGCTGGTAAAGCTGGGTCGGGTGCCACTGCGGGTATCCGCTGCCAGTGTGAATTGGCTCACCACCAACAGCCCACCCGCCACGTCTTGCACGCTGTGGTTCATCTTGCCGACTTCGTCGTAGAACACGCGCAGCTTCAAAATTTTGTCGAGCATTTTTTGCCCCACGGCCTCGGTGTCGCCACGCTCGGCGCACAAGAGCACCAACAAGCCTTGGGCAATTTCACCCACGGTCTCACCGTCGACCATCACACGGGCTTCACTGACCCGCTGCAAAACGGCTTTCACAAGATGTCTCGACCGTCGTCGATGTGCGCTTCCACATCGCTGGGCAGGAGTTGGATGGTGGCGCGCAAGCCGGGCACATCACTCATCAGGGCTTGCTCCACCGTGGTACGCAGGGCTGCTGCACGCCCGAGCGACCATTCAGCCGGCATGTGCATGTGCAAATCGACAAAGCGCCGCTGACCCGCCTTGCGGCTGGTGACATGGTCAAACCGAATGATGTGGTGCTCGCCACGTTGATGCTCGAAACCTGCCAGGGTGGCTTGAATTTGGGCCATCACCTCGGGCTCGACGGCTTCGTCCATCAAGCCTTGCGAAGCGCGCCACACCAAATGAAAGCCTTCTTTCAAAATGTTCAGGGCCACGCCAATCGCCACCACAGCATCCAGCCACAACCAGCCTGTGACACCGACCAAGCCAATGCCAAAGACCACGCCCACCGACGTCCAGACATCGGTCACCAAGTGACGGGCATCGGCCTCCAGGGCAATGGATCGGTGTGTTTTGGCGGCACGAAACATCACCCAGGCCAACAAGCCATTGAGTGCAGAACTGACCACGGACAAAGCCAGGCCAATGCCAACTTGCTCAATCGGTTGCGGATCGAAAATGCGATGGCTGGCCGCCCACACAATGCCCAAAGCCGCCACCACGATCAAGATGCCCTCGAAGCCGCTTGAGAAATACTCGGCCTTGTGGTGACCATACGGATGGTCTTCATCAGCCGGGCGAGCAGCGATGGTGACCATCATGAGCCCGAAGATGGCGCTGGCCAAGTTGACCAGCGACTCCATGGCGTCAGACAGCAAGCCCACCGAATCGGTGAGCCACCAAGCGAGGGTTTTCAAGGCGATGGTGACCACGGCCACGGCCACAGAAGTCAACAGCAAGCCTTGGGGAGAGAGCCATTTGGCCACGGTGGCTTTGTTCATGCGCGACGTCGTTTCTTTCAACATCAAGCCAAGGTGACGCGCGCGAACTTGCGCTTGCCCACTTGCACCACGTAGCTGCCAGCATCCAGCTTGAGGCCTTTGTCACTAATTACCACCGAATCCACGCGCACGCCACCACCATCAATCAAACGGTTGGCCTCACTGGAGGAGGGTGCCAAGCCCGCCGATTTGAGCAACGCCCCGATGCCCATAGGCGCACCGAGCAGCGCAACATCCGGAATGTCATCCGGCACGCCACCTTTGCTGCGGTTGATGAAGTCTTGCTCAGCAGCATCTGCAGCCGGCGCACCGTGAAAACGAGCCGTGATTTCTTTGGCCAAGGCGACTTTGGCGTCTTTCGGGTTACGACCGTTGGCAACTTCTTGCTTGAGCAACTCAATCTGAGCTTCTGACTGGAAAGACAGCAAGGTGTACCAACGCCACATCAAGGTGTCTGAGATCGACAGTACCTTGGCAAACATGGTGTTGGGTTCTTCACTGATGCCGATGTAGTTGTTCTTGGACTTGGACATCTTTTCCACACCGTCCAAACCTTCGAGCAATGGCATGGTCAAGATGCACTGCGCTTCTTGACCGTATTCGACTTGGAGATGACGCCCCATGAGCAAGTTGAATTTTTGGTCGGTACCCCCCAACTCCAAGTCCGACTTCAAGGCCACCGAGTCGTAGCCCTGCATGAGTGGGTACAAGAACTCGTGCACGCTGATGGGCGTGCCGGCCTTGAACCGGTCGTGAAAATCGTTACGCTCCATCATGCGCGCCACGGTGTACTTGGCGGCCAGTTGAATCATGCCCATCGAGCCCAGCGGCAGACACCACTCGCTGTTGTAGCGGATCTCGGTTTTTTCGGGATCGAGCACCAAGGAAGCTTGCTTGTAATAGGTCTCGGCGTTGGACTTGATTTGTTCTGGCGTCAAAGGGGGGCGGGTGTTGTTGCGCCCGGATGGGTCACCGATCAGGCTGGTGAAGTCACCAATCAGAAAGATGACTTGGTGCCCCAGGTTTTGCAACTGACGCATTTTGTTGAGCACCACGGTGTGCCCAATGTGGATGTCTGGTGCGGTCGGATCCAGGCCCAGCTTGATGCGCAAAGGTTGCCCCGTCGCCTCAGATCGGGCCAGTTTTTTGACCCACTCATCCTCTGGAATCAGCTCTTCGCAGCCGCGCTTAGAAACA
Source organism: Limnohabitans sp. JirII-31 (assembly GCF_002778315.1). Taxonomy (GTDB): domain Bacteria; phylum Pseudomonadota; class Gammaproteobacteria; order Burkholderiales; family Burkholderiaceae_C; genus Limnohabitans. The sequence goes on from NZ_NESA01000008.1 coordinate 62,201, forward strand.
GCCAACGCTTCGCGCACGCGATCGGTGATGGGGTGAATAGGTAAAGATGCTTGATTCATAAGGATTTTTCGGTGGCTCGGCTATACTCCACCTTTTGTGTGATGGGCCAATTTTAGTTGGCCCCAGCACGCTGGGATGTGAGGGAGCCAAGCCCTGCCCACACCTTCTGCCGGAGAGCCCCCTTGCAGCAACACCTCGACGCGTTGGCCTTGCGCCTACAAACCCTGTGGACCACCCACCCCCGCCGCATCATGGCTGGCGTAGCCGTGGGCTTGTCGGTGATGGGTGGCGGCGCGTTCGCCGTGGCCAATTTGGGCCCAGACGCCAGCCAATTGCCATTGCGTGAAGTGGTGGAGAACGTGAGCGCAGCCCTTCCCATCTCCAGCACCAACAGCGCCCCCATGGTGTTGTTTCGCTCCGATGTCACCCGCTCCAACGACACCGCCGACAGCCTGCTGAGTCGTTTGGGTGTGAGCGACGAAGAAGCCGCCAGCTTTTTACGCAACGCCCCATTGGCGCGCCAGCAACTGCTGGGACGTGCCGGGCGCTGGGTCAGTGTCGAAGGCGATGAAGCACGCCGCTTAACACGCTTGACCGCGCGCTGGAGCACGGACAAATCAGACCAATTCACCCGTTGGGTGGTGGAGCGCAAGGCCGACGGCCTGACGCAGCGGCTGGAAAATGCCCCCTTGAGCGTGAGCACGCGCATGGCCAGTGGCGTGATCCAAAGCTCGCTGTTTGCCGCCACCGACGACGCCAATATTCCCGACAGCGTGGCCAACCAATTGGCCAATATTTTCTCGGGTGACATCGACTTTCATCGCTCACTGCGCAAAGGAGATCGCTTTTCGGTCGTCTATGAGTCGCTCGAAGCCGATGGTGAAACCATGCGCGCAGGCCGTGTGTTGTCAGCCGAGTTTGTCAACAATGGCAAAACACACCAAGCCATTTGGTTCAAAGAACCCCAGACTGCGGAGGGCGGCTACTTCTCCCCCGAAGGTGTGAGCCTGCGCCGCGCCTACTTGGCTTCGCCGTTGACGTTTTCACGCGTGACCAGTGGCTTCAAGATGCGCTTTCACCCCATCTTGCAAACCTGGCGCGCCCATTTGGGCGTGGACTATGCAGCAGCCACCGGAACCGACGTACACAGCGTCGGCCAGGGCATTGTTGACTTTGCAGGCACACAAGGCGGCTTTGGTAACGTGGTGTTTGTCAAACATGCCAATGGCCACACCACGGTGTATGCCCACTTGAGCCGCATCATGGTCAAACGCGGCCAAAGCGTCGCCCAAGGGCAAACACTGGGCGAAGTGGGTGCCACCGGATGGGCCACAGGTCCTCACTTGCACTTTGAATTTCGCGTCAACGGTCAGCACCAAGACCCCATCACGATGGCACGCCAAAGTGTGGCCACAGAAATTTCTGCCGCTGCACGTGACGCCTTCAAACGCCAAGTGACCAACGCCAAGCTCGAATTGACCGCCGCCGCCAGCGTGCAACAAAGCCGCGCTGAATAAATGCCATCGCTCTACATCGGCTTGATGTCGGGCACTTCGCTAGATGGCGTCGACGGCGTTCTGGTGAACTTTGAGACGCAGCGCCCCGAGGTTCTGAGTCACCAAACCCTGCCATTTGATGCGTCGCTCAAACACAGCTTGTTGGCCCTCAACACACCCGCCGACAACGAACTGCACCACGCGGCGTTGGCCGCCAATCAGTTGGTACGCGTGTATGCCCAAACCGTACACGCCTTGCTGCAAGCCAGCGGACACTCGGCCCATGACATACAAGCCATTGGCGCCCACGGTCAAACCGTACGCCACCAGCCGGGTGCATTTGATGGCACGGGCTACACCCTGCAACTCAACAACCCATCTCTGCTGGCAGAACTCACCGGGATAGATGTCGTGGCAGACTTTCGCAGCCGGGATGTTGCTGCGGGAGGGCAAGGTGCCCCCTTGGTGCCACTGTTTCACCACCACATGTTTGCGCACGATAGGCACACCGTGGGCGTCCTCAACTTAGGCGGGATTGCCAACCTCAGCGTGCTGTCCCCCTCAGGTGATGTGCAAGGCTTTGATTGCGGCCCTGGCAACGCCTTGCTCGATCATTGGTGCCAACAACACACCGGTCAGCCCTTTGACGACGACGGTGCTTGGGCGCGCACAGGTCAGGTGATTGCGCCCTTGTTGCAAGCTTTGTTGAATGAACCGTTTTTGCATCAAGCACCGCCCAAGAGCACGGGCCGTGACTTGTTCAACCCAATCTGGCTAGCGCAACAGCTTGAAGGCTTGGCGTTGGCAACGCCCGCCGATGTGCAAGCCACGCTGACAGAATTCACTGCACGGGCCTGTGTGAACGATGTCCTGCGTTATGCACCCCAAGCCACCGAGTTGATGGTGTGCGGTGGCGGTGCTTTAAATGGTTGGCTGATGACACGTTTGCAAAGCGGGTTGCCGCAACTCAAAGTCGTGTCCACCGCTGAGCGCGGGTTGCCGCCTTTGCAAGTTGAAGCCACGGCCTTTGCATGGCTCGCCCGCCAAACCATGTTGCGCCTGCCGGGCAACTCCCCAAAAGTAACGGGCGCACAAGGCGCCCGTATCTTGGGTGGTGTGTTTCCGGCCTAGAGGTCTGGAAACGATTCGTCCGTGAGGGACGGCGTGTTAAACCGAGAACGAAGAACCGCAACCACAGGTGGTTGTGGCGTTGGGGTTCTTGATGACGAACTGAGCGCCCTGCAAGTCTTCTTTGTAGTCAATCTCAGCACCCAACAGGTACTGGTAACTCATGGCATCGATCAACAAAGACACATTGTTTTTGGTCATGGTGGTGTCGTCTTCGTTGACCACTTCATCGAAGGTGAAACCGTACTGAAAACCTGAGCATCCACCACCCTGCACAAATACGCGCAGCTTCAGGTCTGGATTGCCCTCTTCCGCAATCAAATCTGCCACTTTGGCAGCAGCGCTGTCCGTGAAGACGATGGGTGTGGGCATTTCGGTTTGAATGTTTTCAGCAACTGCGCTCATGGGGACTCTCCAAATTCAAGGTTTAAAGTATAGCGCTTTAGTCGGGAATACCGATCACATTCTGAAGTAACTCGGTACTTGATGGGGGCTTTCGGTGCGTCATGCGTTGCCAACAAAAAAGCCGCAGCGGCGAACCGGTGCGGCTTTTGGGCACAACAGAAAGCGGATTAACGCTTGCTGAACTGCTTGCGACGACGAGCAGAGTGCAAGCCGACCTTTTTACGTTCCACTTCGCGGGCATCGCGGGTCACATAGCCTGCGGCTGACAACACAGGCTTCAAGGCTGCGTCATAGTCGATCAGGGCGCGGGTGATACCGTGACGCACTGCACCTGCTTGACCCGACTCACCACCGCCGTGCACGTTGACTTGAATGTCAAATGCTTCGCCGTTGTTGGTCAACATCAGGGGTTGCTTGGAAATCATGATCGAGGTTTGACGGCCGAAATATGCGGCGATGTCTTTGCCATTGATCGTGATCTTGCCAGAGCCTTTTTTCAGAAACACACGAGCGACGCTCGATTTGCGACGGCCAGTGCCGTTGTTCCATTCACCAATCATGTCAGCTCCTTAGATGTCCAGCACTTTAGGCTGTTGCGCGGTGTGGGGATGCTCAGCACCGCCGTACACCTTGAGCTTTTTGATCATGGCGTAACCGAGTGGGCCTTTAGGCAACATGCCCTTGACGGCCTTCTCGATGGCGCGGCCAGGGTGCTTGGCTTGCATGTCGCGGAAGTTGGTGGCTGTGATACCACCGGGGTAACCGGAGTGACGGTAGTACACCTTGTCCAAAGATTTGGTGCCCGTGACCTTGATCTTGGATGCGTTGATGATGACGATGAAGTCACCGGTATCGACGTGAGGCGTATAAATGGCTTTGTGTTTGCCGCGCAAACGGAGGGCAACTTCGCTGGCTACCCGTCCGAGCACCTTATCGGTGGCGTCAATCACAAACCACTCATGCACCACGTCAGCGGGTTTTGCGCTGAATGTAGACATAGTTAAATCCTAAAAGGAGAGTTGGTTTGCAGGGCCCTTTTCCACGGTCGGCGTTCTTCTGATGAGAACCTCTTAGGTGGGATGTGCTTTTTTCAAAGCCTCTGCCGCGGGACCACTCGTTCGCTGCAGAGCCAGAAATTATACGCAAAATCAAGGACTTGGCGCAAGTCAATCACTCCAAGAGCAGAAACGGCGGGTTACCATCCCTGCCTATGTTCAGTTACCGCCACGCTTTTCACGCCGGAAACCACGCCGACGTTCTCAAACACCTGACCCTGATTGCCACCTTGCGCCACTTGATGCACAAGGACGCAGGCATTCAATTGGTCGACACCCACGCGGGCGCAGGTCTGTATCGCCTGGATGGCGACTACGCGGAAAAAAGTGGCGAGGCCGCCGATGGGGTACTCAAGCTCAAGGGCTTGCCCGCAGATGAACAGGTCGAGGCCTTGAAAGACTACCTCAGCATCGTGGCCAGTTTCAACGACAAGGGCAGCTCGCGGGTCTACCCTGGATCGCCCTTCATCATCCAGCGCTTGATGCGCCATGAAGCACGCGATCGGCTCAAGCTGTTTGAACTCCACCCCACCGACCACAAATCGCTCACGGGCAATATCCAGCAACTTGAAGCTGGCCGCACCATCAGCGTGGCCCGACAAGATGGGTTTGAGGCCCTGAAAGCCTTGCTACCACCCCCAGTGTCATCCAGCGGTTCACGCCGCTCCATGGTGCTGATCGACCCCAGCTACGAACTCAAAACCGACTACTACCGCGTGCTGGAATGCATCCAAGATTGCCTGAAGCGCTTTGCCACCGGCACGTATTTGGTGTGGTATCCCATCATTCCTCGCCCTGAAGCGCACGATTTACCGCGCAAACTCAAAACCATGTGCAGCCAATTGAAAAAGCCCTGGCTGCATGCCACCCTGGCCATTGGACGCGCCACCGGCGGAGACGACACAGGCTTGAGCGCCAGCGGTATGTTTTTGATCAACCCGCCCTACACCCTCAAACCCCAGCTCAACGAGGCCTTGCCCGTTGTGGAGAAAGCCCTAGGTCGCGGCCCGGGACAGGGCTGGAGCGTGGAGTCCGGCGGTTAACCCCCTCAGGAAAACCACTAGGCATTGCGCCCAATTAACCGACCAATCGGTCGGTTAATTTCTTATACTGCCCTCCGGCGCCCCATTTGACCGGCGCAGGAGTGGTTCATGTACACCCAATCATTCAACGTTCCGGACAAGACGGACGAAACCCCTGGCGCCGCACTCAAAGCGGTGGCCACACCTTTGCACACCAACGACGCCGCATTGCAAGCGGCATTCGATGCACGCATAGATGCTGATGGTCGCATCGAGCCACAAGACTGGATGCCCGAGGCCTATCGCAAAACCTTGGTGCGGCAAATCAGCCAGCACGCGCACAGCGAAATTGTGGGCATGCTGCCCGAGGGCAATTGGATCAGCCGCGCGCCCAGCTTGAAGCGCAAAGCAATTCTGATTGCCAAGGTGCAAGACGAGGGCGGACATGGCCTCTATCTCTACAGCGCAGCCGAAACCTTGGGCACCAGCCGCGACCAAATGCTCGATGCCCTGCACAGTGGACGCGCCAAGTACAGCTCCATCTTCAACTACCCCACGCTCACTTGGGCCGATGTGGGCGTGATCGGTTGGCTGGTTGACGGTGCGGCGATCATGAACCAAATCCCACTCTGCCGTTGCTCCTACGGGCCTTATGCCCGTGCCATGGTGCGCGTGTGCAAAGAGGAGTCGTTCCACCAGCGTCAAGGCTACGAGGCTTTGCTGGTGATGATGACGGGCACACCCGAACAAAAGGCCATGGTGCAAGACGCGGTGAACCGCTGGTGGTGGAAATGCTTGGCCATGTTTGGCCCGCCCGATGCCGACAGCCCCAACAGCGCACAAGGCATGCGCTGGGGCATCAAGCGCATCAGCAACGACGACTTGCGTCAAAAGTTCGTCGACGCCACCGTGCCCCAGGCCAAGGTCTTGGGCGTCACATTGCCTGACCCTGATTTGAAGTGGAACGAAGAACGCCAGCACCACGACTACGGTGCCATCGATTGGGACGAGTTTTGGGCCACCGTCAACGGCGACGGTCCTTGCAACAAAGAACGCTTGGGCACCCGCGTGAAAGCATGGCACGAAGGCCAATGGGTACGCGATACAGCCCTGGCTCACGCACGCAAACAACAAGCCAAACAGATGAAGGAGGCGGCATGACCACCACCCCAAACACCAAGGCCCTGAGCGAGTGGCCGCTGTGGGAAGTTTTCATTCGCAGCAAACAAGGCCTGGAGCACAAACACTGCGGCAGCCTGCATGCCAGTGATGCAGAGCACGCCCTGCAAATGGCACGCGACGTGTACACCCGCCGTCAAGAAGGGGTGAGCATTTGGGTGGTGCCCTCCAACACCATCACCGCCAGCGCGCCTGACGACAAGGCAGAACTGTTCGACCCCGCCGGTGACAAGATTTACCGTCATCCCACCTTCTATGAAATTCCAGACGAAGTGGGGCACATGTGATGCAGGTTACGGCCCCCACCGACTACCTCTTGCATTTGGCAGACAACGCCTTGGTGCTGGGCCAGCGCAATGCCGAATGGTGTGGGCATGGCCCCATCCTTGAAGAAGACATTGCCATGTCCAACATCAGCCTGGACCTGATTGGTCAGGCGCGACTGCTTTACCAGCACGTGGCGACGCTCAAAAACGATGGCAGCACCGAAGACCGTTTGGCTTACTTCCGCGATGCGGCTGAATTTCGCAACTACACCCTGCTGGAGTTACCGCACCATGGCCCATTGGTGGGCTACGCGGTAGACAACCGAGACTACGCCACCACCATCGTGCGTAACTTTTTGTACAGCGCCTTGATGGCTTTGGTGTGGGAGCAGTTGCAACACGCCCACGATACGCAATTGGCGGCTATTGCCAGCAAGTCACTCAAAGAAGTGCGCTACCACCTGAGGCATTCGCGCGATTGGCTGATCCGCATGGGCGACGGCACAGAGGTGTCACACCACAAAGCTCAAGACGCCCTAGACCACTTGATGCCTTACACCCAGGAGTTTTGGCGGGCCTCTGACTTTGAAACACAAGCCGTCCAAAACAGCTGCGGCGTCGACATGACAGCCCTGCAACAAAACTGGATGACCTTGCTTCAAGAGGCCACCACAGAGGCCTGCCTCGATCTACCCAGTGACGCAGGCTTTGTGACCACCGGGAAACAAGGCGTGCACTCTGAACATCTGAGCTTCTTGCTGGCCGAGATGCAAAGCTTGGCACGCGCGCACCCACAGGGCGTCTGGTGAACACAGCGACGACAGCCCCCACGCTGGACCAGGTGTGGGCGGCACTTGACGCCCTCACCGACCCGGAAATTCCAGTGGTGACCTTGCGCGAGATGGGCATCTTGCGGGACGTGCGCCACGCGGCAGATGGACACACGGTAGAGGTGGTGATCACCCCCACCTACAGCGGCTGCCCGGCGATGGAACAAATTGAAGATGATGTGCGCGCCAGCGTCACGGCACTGGGTATTCCAGCACGCGTCATCACACAACTGGCCCCTGCATGGACCACCGATTGGATGAGCGACGTGGCGCGTCAAAAACTGCACGACTACGGCATCGCACCACCGGCCGCCTGTGGGGGCACCACGCAAGTGATTCAGTTCGCCAGCCATCGCGCTCCACCTGATGTGGTGCCCTGCCCACGTTGCGGTTCGCACGACACCACCGAAACCTCACACTTTGGCTCCACCGCCTGCAAAGCACTCTACAAATGCCTGCACTGCATGGAACCGTTTGACTATTTCAAACCCTATTGATTCACAGGCAACACACCATGTCGGCAACCTCTCGCTTTCATGAACTCACGGTGTCACGCATCGACCCCGAAGCAGCCCGAGCGGTGGCCATCACGCTCGACGTCCCCCCGGCATTGCGCGAGCGCTTTGCCTTCCAACCCGGTCAGTTCCTGACCTTGCGTGCCACGATCAACGGCACAGATGTACGGCGCAGCTACTCCATTTGCTCCACGCCGAGCGTGTTGGCACAACACGGGCAATTGCAGGTGGGTATTCGCGCTGTGGATGGCGGCGTGTTCTCCACGTGGGCCACCACACAACTCGGTGTGGGTACAACCCTGAGCGTCATGCCGCCCGAAGGACGCTTCACCATTCACCGTCCACGGGCCTTGCACCGCGTGGGCTTTGCAGCGGGCTCTGGCATCACACCCATTTTGTCGATCATGGCCAGCAGCATGCAAGCCCAGCCCGAAACCAAGTTCACCTTGGTCTACGGTAACCGACGCATGGACAGTGTCATGTTCAACGAAGCGCTGCAAGACCTCAAAGACCGCTACCCTAGCCGACTGACCTTGATCCACATCCTGTCACGTCAGGCGCAAGAAGTACCGCTGCTAGAAGGTCGTATCGATGGTGACAAAGTGCATGCCATCATCCAAGCCTTCTTGCCCGTCAAAAGCATGGACGAGGTGTTTGTGTGCGGCCCCGAGGCCATGATTGACGCCACCGAAGCTGCGTTACTACAAGCGGGCGTACCCGCCAAACACGTGCACACCGAACGATTCACATCCAGCACACCCGCAGCCCCGCGTGCCAGCACCACACCAACCGACGCCACACCCAAGCACGCCATTGAACTGCGTATCGTGCTCGACGGCAAAACCCACGACCTGGCCATGCAGCCTCATGAGCATGTGCTGGATGTGGCCTTGAATGCGGGGCTCGACCTGCCCTACTCCTGCAAAGGTGGCGTGTGCTGCACCTGCCGCGCCAAAGTGATGGAAGGCAGTGTGGCCATGAGCAAAAACTTCACCCTGGAACCGTGGGAAATGCAACAAGGCTTTGTCCTCAGTTGCCAGGCCTGCCCGACCAGTGACACGTTGGTGGTGAGTTTTGACGAGCGTTAAAACTCACCGAGTCAAATACAAAAAAGCCGCGCACTTGGCGCGGCTTTTTCATGGTGCACGAGGCGATCAGAAGCGGTAGCCGACGCCAACGCCAACCAATAAAGGATCAAGCTTCAAAGTGCCTGCGTTTGCACCGGCAGAACTGTAAACATCCGTCTTTAAGTTCACCTTCTTGACATCCAAGTTCACAGACCATTTTTTGTCGAGTGGCACATCCACACCCACCTGAAAAGCAGTGCCGAAGCTGTGGTTGTCCAGTTGATAACCCTGCAAGCTAACGCTTGAAATTTTGGTGTAGTTGATACCGGCACCGATATAAGGCTTGTATCCGCCCAAATCAGTGAAGTGGTATTGCAGTGTCAATGTGGGGGGTAGATGCTTAAACGTCCCCAAATAAGCGCCATTGTTTGTGACGGTCTGTGACTGGGGAACAGTCAAAATCAATTCAGCAGCAACGTTCTTGTTGAAGAAATAAGAAATGTCCACTTCTGGAATTGTTTTGTTGTCAACAGCCAAACCGAAACCAGCATTGGTCAGACTTGCGGAATTGTCATTGGCCATCTGAAGATTGACCGCACGGGCACGAACCAACCAAGGGCTTTCTTGCGCGGCCACATGACCGACAACCAACATACCAACTGCTGCTGCGATGAGAATTTTTTTCATGATGTTTCCTTGAGCTCTACTCGGGGCTATTCCCGTGGTGTCTATTGCACCGCAATGGTTGTGTGCGCAACTTGATGCGCATCAAACCCGACGCGGCGAAAAGATGACTTAGATCAAGAAAACAAGTTTTGCGAATCAAAGCGGGACGTACTGCAAGCCCACACGGAAATCGCTCAAGCGCGTCAGAAGCGATAGCCCAAACCCAGACTCACAACACGTGAATTGATTTTGGTGTCCACCGTTTGCCCAAACGCAGAAATATCGGACCGAAAGTTGGAACGCTTCACATCCAAGTTCAAAGAAAAGCGGTCATCGAGCGGCACATCCAACCCAACTTGCACAGCAGGTCCCCAAGTGTGGTTGTTCATCAAAATATCTTGATAGCCCGGTGCCGTGAACGTCAAGGTGGAGCTCTTGGTGTAGGTGATCCCTGCGCCGACATAGGGCTTGAAAATCGACCAACTGTCAGCGTGGTACTGGAGCATCAATGTCGGAGGTAACTTTTGAAAGGTTCCAACAGATGTCCCATTCGCATACACCGACTGATTTTTCAGCGCCGTGTAGCCAACCTCCAGCGCCACGCGCGGCGTAAAGAAATAGCTGACATCCACCTCAGGCATAGCTTTTTGATCCACCGACATTTGGATGTCATTGGGCACATAGCTCAACTTAGGTTGCACTGCGCGCACACGCAGCACCCAAGGGCTGTTTTGGGCCCAAGCGGTAACAAAAGATGCCGAAAAGATCACTAAAGCAACAAAAACTTTAAGCATATAACTCCAGTTATATTAATTGAAAGAATTGTTAAATTCTATATTAATATTTCTTTAGTTGTATTTTTATCATTATTTGTTGATTAATGGCGTCTTATGAACATCGGATATGCGCTCAAACTACCAGACCTAAATTGCGACAAATGGCCAAGGTCGCAGCGCTCTGGTTCATGCTGTAAAAGTGCAGTCCAGGCGCCCCCGCGCTGCGTAATTGATCGCACAAATCAGTCACAACATCCAAGCCAAATGCCTTGATCGAGGCCAAATCATCCCCAAAGCCCTGCAAGCGCAAACGAATCCAGCGCGGAATTTCGGCCCCACAGGCATCCGAGAAACGCAGCAATTGCGAAGAACTGGTGATGGGCATGATGCCGGGCACGATGGGCACATCCACGCCGAGTTTTTGCACGTCTTCGACAAAACGGAAATACGCATCACTGTTGTAAAAATATTGGGTGATGGCCGAGTCCGCGCCTGCTTTGACCTTGGTGGCAAAAGCTTGCAAGTCGGCCTCAGCCGACTTAGCTTGCGGGTGAATCTCAGGGTACGCCGCCACTTCAATGGCAAAGTCCTGCCCGGTTTCCGCACGAATGAATGCCACCAAATCGCTGGCGTACTGAAACTCGCCGCTGCCGCCATAGCCACTGGGTAAATCACCACGCAAGGCCACCAAGCGGCGAATGCCCATGGCCTTGAAATCGGCCAGTTGTTGACGCACGCTGTCACGCGTGGCGCCGATGCATGAAAAGTGCGACGCAGCAGGCACGCCCTCAGCCAAGATTTCATTCAAGGTCGACAACGTACCCGCCTGGGTCGAACCACCGGCGCCATAGGTGACCGAGCAAAACTGGGGCTTCAAGACATACAAGGCTTGGCGCACAGCACGCAACTTCTCGGCACCCTCAGCCGTCTTGGGTGGAAAAAACTCAATGCTCAGACTGTTGTTCGTCACGACGCGCTCCTATCCAAAATTCTTTGTTGCCATCGCCTCCGGCAATGGCGCTGGGCCAGTAGCCCAACACGTTCAATCCAAGGTCTGCGCACGCCTTGCGCAAGCGCGCTTCCACCTTGGGGTAACTGGCAGGGTCTTTGACCAAACCGCCTTTGCCGATATCACCAGGCTGCAATTCAAACTGCGGCTTGACCAACATCAGCACATACCCCGCAGGCTGGAGCATAGGCAACAGGGCTGGCAGCACCAAGGTCAGCGAGATGAACGACAAGTCGCCCACAATCAGATCAAAGCCTTGCACTGCCTCGGGGATTCGCTCGTCAGGAAACGCTAACTCGCGCGCATTGATGCGCTCAACACACACCACACGGGGGTCGCTGCGCAAACTCGGGTGCAATTGGCCGTGACCAACGTCTAGCCCGACAACTTGCGCCGCTTCATGTTGCAGCAAGCAATCCGTGAAACCTCCGGTGCTTTGTCCCACATCCAGGCAACGCATGCCGCTGACAGACAAGCCGCTGTCACGCAAAGCGCCTTCGAGCTTCAAGCCACCGCGCGAGACATAACGCGACTCCGCGTTATCCAGCAACTGCACCTCGCACCCTGGCGGCAACACATCGCCATTTTTGGCCACGCGTTGCCAGGCTGTCGCGCCCACGCGCCATTGAACGCCCGAGGTAATCAACCGCTGCGCCTGAGAGCGCGACGCGGCCAAGCCCCGGTCTACCAATAACTGGTCAGCGCGCACCGCAGATCAATAGCGGTAGGCGTCAGGCTTGTAAGGGCCTTGCTTGGGCACGCCGATGTATTCGGCCTGCTCATCGCTGAGTTCGGTCAGCATGGCGCCGACTTTCTTCAGGTGCAAGCGAGCGACCTTCTCGTCCAAGTGCTTGGGCAACACATAGACCTTGCCCACGTCGTAACCTTCGGGATGGCAGAACAGCTCAATCTGCGCAATGGTTTGGTTGGCAAACGAGCTGCTCATCACAAAGCTGGGGTGGCCGGTGGCACAACCCAGGTTCACCAAGCGGCCTTTGGCCAGCAAGATGATCTTTTTGCCGTCGGGGAACACCACGTGATCGACTTGGGGCTTGATCTCGTCCCAGGTCAACTTCTCCAGAGACGCCACATCGATCTCGTTGTCAAAGTGACCGATGTTGCAGACGATGGCTTCGTCTTTCATGGCGGCCATGTGCTCGTAACGGATCACGTTTTTATTGCCGGTGGCCGACACAAAAATGTCGGCCTTGTCTGCCGCGTATTCCATGGTGACCACTTTGTAGCCTTCCATCGCGGCTTGCAATGCGTTGATCGGGTCAATCTCTGTCACCCACACTTGGGCGCTCAAAGCACGCAAAGCCTGAGCACTGCCCTTGCCAACGTCGCCATAACCAGCGACCACGGCCACTTTGCCCGCAATCATCACATCGGTTGCGCGCTTGATGGAGTCCACCAAGGATTCGCGGCAGCCATAGAGGTTGTCGAACTTGCTCTTGGTCACCGAGTCGTTGACGTTGATGGCGCGGAACATCAGCGTGCCCTTGGCCGACATTTCTTTCAGACGGTGCACGCCTGTGGTGGTCTCTTCCGTCACACCCAGAATCTCGGCGCTCTTGCGGCTGTACCAAGTGGGGTCTTGGGCCAACTTAGCCTTGATCGCGGCAAACAAACAGGTTTCTTCCTCGCTACCGGGGTTGTTCAACAACGAGGCGTCACGTTCAGCGCGCTTGCCCAGGTGCATGAGCAAGGTGGCATCGCCACCGTCGTCCAAGATCATGTTGGGGCCTTCGCCAGCCGTGTTGGCGGCGCCAAAGTCAAAGATACGGTGGGTGTAGTCCCAGTACTCGGTCAATGTCTCGCCCTTGGTGGCAAACACAGGGGTGCCTTCGGCCACCAAAGCGGCAGCCGCATGGTCTTGGGTCGAAAAAATATTGCACGAAGCCCAGCGCACTTGGGCACCCAAGGCTTGCAAGGTTTCCACCAACACGGCCGTTTGAATGGTCATGTGCAAGCTGCCCGTGATGCGCGCGCCCTTGAGCGGTTGCGCTTTGGCGAACTCTTGACGAATGGCCATCAAACCGGGCATTTCGGTTTCGGCAATCTTGATTTCTTTGCGGCCCCAGGCGGCCAGGGACATATCGGCCACGACGAAGTCGGTGGCTTGGGTGGGTTTGAGAACAGCGTTCATGGTCAGGCTCCAAAAGGTTCAGGGCCACTGACGCGTACAAGCCAAGCACGGGGGACGTATCCGAGGTGCTCACCTCACGTTGTCAGTGGGTGAGCGCGGTTGGGAATTAGGGTCCGAGCCTCACTGAATCTAAATCGACTCAGCTGCAGCGCTCCTCGGTGAAGAGATTTTAGTGCAGTCTGACAACACCAAAACCGTAAATACTGGTTGCATTTTTGTTTTAACAAAAAATTCAAAAGTAATATTAAAATTATCAAATGATCAATCGGCCGTTACTTTTGTTTATAAAACGTCAACTCCCTCGTGAACGGCGCAACAGCTTTGACGTCTATTACGTGTTTTTTTCGTTCACCGCCGCCGTGGGGACCACGTTGATGGCGCTCGTGATGCTCTGGCTTGAACAATCGCGTATTGCCACTTCGGCCTGGATCGGAACACTGGTGCTGATTGGAACCCTGGTTTGGTGGACCCAGGGCCTGTCCGATTTTTGGGCTCAGACCATTTTTGAGAGCACGCTCATGTGGTTGGTGATTTACAACTCATGGCACACGGGCGGCGTCACATCGCCGAGCATGATTTTTTTAGGCACAGTCCCCGTTCTTCCCTTGTTTTTCTCTAGCTCGCGCCGTTTTGTCTTCTTTTGGCTGTTCGTGTCGCTCGTGGGCATGCTGCTGACTCTCACCCTACAACTCAACCACCTCATCCCCATGCGCGCGGATCAAACTTGGCAAGACCTGGTGTTCAGCGCCACGATGTATGCCTTTTTGGCCTATACGCAATGGAGTTTGATAGATGCCGTGGAGTCCACCAACACCTTCACACTGCGAAAAATCAATCGATCAAACCAACGCCTACAGCGCTTGTCACACGACTTGCAGCGCGCCAACTCACACAAAGACCAGTTCTTAGCCATTGTGAGCCACGAAATGCGCACACCTTTGAACGCCGTCATGGGCTTTTTGAACCTCATGGACACCGACGAACGCATCAACCATCAAGCCAAAGAATTCGTCATAGGCGCACAAAACGCTGCGGCACACCTACTCACGGTGATCAATGACTTGTTGGATTACTCGCAAATTCAAAACGGCAAAATCACACTCAACCCACAGACCTTCAACCTGCACACCATGCTGCACAACACGCATGGGTCGTTGATGCCACGGGCAATTGACTTCGGGCTTTCCTACGGGCTCTACATTGATCCTCAGGTCCCTGAGTGGATCAAAGCAGACCAGCATCGCTTGACGCAAGTCCTGATCAATCTTCTTGGCAATGCCCTGAAGTTCACCGACAAGGGCCATGTCAACACCCAAGTTTATTTCGAGCCTTCCGCAAAAACACCGCAAAGCGGGACCCTGTGCGTTGATGTCACAGATAGCGGGCCTGGCATTGCACTGACGGAACAAGCCCGCATCTTCGAACCCTTCGTTCAACTCACACGCATCGACACACGCGCCAACGCACGAGACGCCCTGCGCGGCAACGGGTTGGGTTTGAGCATCACCGACACGCTGGTCAAAAGCCACGGCGGACAACTCACTGTGCGCAGCGCCGTCGGCCAGGGCTCGACGTTCTCATTTCGTATCCCCGTTCACATCGCGCCTGCCCCGCACAAGCCATTGCCAACCCTTGACCGTGTGGACACCAGCGCCTTCAAACTGCTCATCGTGGATGACCATGCCGTCAATCGCTTGGTCGCCAAAGCCACACTGCAACGCGCCATGCCAAACGCACACATTGAAGAAGCCGAAAACGGCCTCACAGGTTTTGCCAAGATGTCCGAGACCCTTTACGACGTTGTGCTGCTCGACCTAGTCATGCCAGACATCGACGGCATTGAAGTGATGCGTCGTGTGCACAACACTTTGCCATCGCCACTCAACACAGTCCATGTGATTGCACTCACAGCCAACGTGGCCAACGAAGCGCTCATTGCCTGCAAAGAAGTCGGAATGGATGAAGTCATGTCAAAACCATTTGACCGACACACATTGGTCAATCGTGTCTTGCACTACTGCCTCAAAAACCAATGATCACACGCCCTCTACTCGTCGCCATCAAGCGCGTGCTGCCTCATAAACGACGCAGCACGCTAGACATTTATTACGTTTTCTTCTCTCTGTCCGCACAAATTGCGTTGCTGATATTTGGTCCCTTGTTTTACAGCCTCGGCGAGACCGGCATCGCCATCGTCAGCATGATTGGGTTGGGTTGTATCGCCGCGAGCTTTGCTTTGTGGCTCAAAGGATTGCCCCGCTTTTGGGCGCAATCGATCGATCAAGCCACCATGATGGGGATGATTTTTTACGTTGCTTGCACAGACGGCGGTATGCGCTCTGCTGCCATGGTGTGGCTGGTGATCGTGCCCATCTTGCCCTTGTTTTCATCCAACTCACGCAAAGTGGTGAGCTTTTGGTTGTCTGTATCTTTCGGCTGCGTGGTCACCATTTTGGTTTTGCAACTCACAGGCACGATCCAATTAATCGGTCCACAGAGCTGGGGGCTGATGATCAAAGATGCCTTGATGTACTCCCTTTTGCTTTACGCGCAGTGGAGCTTGATTGATGCGGTCGACTCCATGAATGCCACCTCCTTGCGACACACCACACGCGCCAACGAAAGCCTGAAACGGCTGTCGCAAGATTTGCGACAAGCCAACGCGCACAAAGACCAGTTTCTGGCCATCGTCAGCCACGAAATGCGCACGCCCTTGAACGCTGTGATGGGCTACTTGAGCTTGATGAGTACCGACGAACGCATGAACCGCGAATCCAAAGAGTTCGTCACCGGCGCTCAAAACTCTGCGGCACACCTGCTGACTGTGATCAACGACTTGCTCGATTACTCTCAAATTCAAAACGGCAAGATCACCATGAACCCGCAGGTGTTCAACCTGCACACCATGTTGCGCACCACCCACAGCACACTGAGCCCAAGGGCCATTGATCTTGGGCTGGACTACCGCTTACACATCGCGCCGAACGTCCCTGAGTGGATCAGTGCAGACCAACACCGTCTGACCCAAGTGCTGATCAACCTGCTCGGCAATGCGCTGAAATTTACCGACACCGGCCATGTCCATATGCGAGTGTCATTCACACCGTCAAACAGCACATCGCAAAGCGGCGAACTGTCGGTCGAGGTGGAAGACACGGGGCCCGGCATCGCGCCCGAAGCACAAGCACGCATCTTCGAACCATTTGTTCAACTGACACGAACACATATTTCTGCGTCTCGGCGCGACGCACTGCGCGGCAACGGACTAGGTTTGAGCATCAGCGATACCCTGATCAAAAGTCACGGTGGCGAACTCACACTGCGCAGTGAGGTGGGCCAAGGATCGACATTTGCTTTTCACATTCCCGTGCTCTTGGCGCCCGCGCCTCAAAAAGCAGCCCCTGTCTTAGAGCGCATCGACACCACGCCCCTCAAGCTATTGATCGTGGACGACCACGCGGTCAACCGCTTGGTCGCCAAAGCCACCATACAACGCGCCTTGCCCAACGCACAAATCGAAGAGGCTGAAAACGGCACCATCGGTCTGTCCATGATGAGCGCCAATCGGTATGACTTGGTGCTACTGGACTTGGTGATGCCAGATTTGGACGGCATCGAGGTCATGCGCCGTGTGCGCAACACCCTCCCATCGCCCTTCAAAGATGTGCACGTCATTGCGTTGACGGCCAACGTGGCAGACGACGCGCTCAAGGCCTGCAAAGACGTGGGTATGGACGAAGTCATGCCCAAACCCTTTGACCGACACACCTTGGTCAACCGCGTATTGCACTACTGCACGCCAAGCGGCTCAGAGGTCACGGCATGAGCGTGTCGCGCCTCTGAGCAGAGGCACACAACAACTCGGGCGTCTATGATCCTGGGTTGATTGCTGCTCCCACCCCATGACCACTTACTTGAATGAAGTGCGCCGCCGGCGCACCTTTGCCATCATTTCCCACCCCGACGCGGGCAAAACCACGCTGACAGAGAAACTGTTGCTGTTCTCGGGCGCGATTCAAATCGCAGGCTCGGTCAAGGCCCGCAAAGCCAGCCGCCACGCCACCAGCGACTGGATGGAAATTGAAAAGCAACGCGGCATCTCGGTGGCGTCATCGGTCATGCAAATGCTCTACCGTGACCACGTCATCAACCTGCTCGACACCCCCGGCCACAAAGACTTCAGCGAAGACACCTACCGCGTGCTCACCGCCGTGGACTCGGCGTTGATGGTCATCGACGCGGCCAACGGTGTGGAAGCCCAAACCCGTCGTTTGATCGAGGTGTGCCGTCAACGCGATACCCCCATCATCACCTTCGTCAACAAGATGGACCGTGAGGTGCGCGACCCGCTCGACATCCTGGACGAAGTGGAACGCGAACTCGGCATGCCCTGCGTACCCATGACCTGGCCCGTCGGCCAAGGCAAATCATTTGGCGGCATCATCAACTTGCGCACGCAAGCCATGACCGTGTTTGACTCCGGCAGCGAACGCTTGCCGCAAGACTTTGAAACACACCCGCTGTCGCAACAAGACCAACTGGCCCAACGCTTTGGCAGCGACTGGGCTGCGGCCATGGAAAGCATGGAACTGGCCACAGGGGCTTCACCGAGTTTTGACAAAGAAGCTTTCTTGGCCGGCAAACAAACCCCGGTCTTCTTTGGCTCCGGCGTGAACAACTTTGGTGTGATGGAAGTGCTCGACGCCTTGGTCGACCTGGCCCCCTCGCCGCGCCCCCGCATGAGCCACCTGGTGGTCAACAAACAAACGGTGGACAAAACCATCCAGCCTGAAGACGCAGGTTTTTCTGGCGTGGTGTTCAAAGTGCAAGCCAACATGGATGCCAACCACCGCGACCGCATTGCCTTTGTTCGCGTGGCCTCGGGCCATTACAAGCCAGGCATGAAACTCAAGGTGCAACGCACCGCCAAAGAACTGCGCCCCACTTCGGTGGTGACCTTTCTGAGCCAACGCCGCGAAGCGGTGGACGAAGCCTTTGCGGGCGACATCATCGGCTTCACCACCCACGGCGGCGTGCAGTTGGGCGACACCATCACCGATGGCGCAGCCTTGCAGTTCACCGGCCTGCCCTTCTTTGCGCCCGAGTTGTTCATGACTGTGATTCTGAAAAACCCGCTGCGCACCAAACAACTGCAAACCGGCTTGGAACAGTTGGGCGAAGAAGGTGCCATTCAGGTGTTCAAGCCCGAAGTGGGGGGGGCCATGCTGCTGGGAGCCATTGGTCAACTGCAATTCGAAGTGGTACAACACCGACTCAAGGCCGAGTACGACTGCGATGTGCGCTTAGAAAACAGCAGCTACACCGGTGCTCGGTGGATCACCGCCGACACCCCCGCCGAGTTGCGCGAATTCACCCACGCTTACCCACAGCGCATGGCCTTGGACGCAGCCAACACCTTGGCCTATTTGTGCACGTCCCCGTACGACGTGCGCTTGGCACAAGAACGTTTTCCAAAGATTCACTTCCACCCGCTACGTGAGCATGCGGGGTTGGCGTTGTCTTCGGCGGGTTGATTTTTGCTTCTTTGATTGGTTAATACCTCACGTATACAAGCAGCAATAAAAGTCGCAAAAATATCTGCATAAATTTAAATTTTTCCTTTAAATACATATACTTAAAGGAAATGAAAAAGTCGCAAACATTTCAGCTCTATGACGATCTATCGCAGATGGAGCCTATGCTGCCCGGCGAGCACCGCCTTGGCCCGTTACTAGAGCGTGCGCATGACCTGATTCGAAAATCTGAACGTCTGGCAGGTTGGTGCCCATCGGGTGCCTTGCCAGGCTTGCGCCAGCTACTGAGGTCGATGAACTCGTATTACTCCAACCGCATCGAAGGTCAGCACACGCTACCGATGGAGATCGAACAGGCACTGCGCAACGATTACGCGCAAGACCTCGACAAGGCACGCCGCCAGCGCTTGGCCTTGGCACATATGGCCACCGAAGCCCAACTCGAAACTCTGTGGCCGCAGTGGTCAGGCGCGAAGGTATGGTCCCCACAAACCGTGCAAGACATTCACCAAGATTTTTTTGCACGCTTGCCAGATGACGACCGCAAGCAAAACGCGCAAGGGCAGGTGCTTGTTCCTGGTGGGCTGCGCACACAACAGGTCAGTGTCGGCAAACATGCTGCACCCGACGCAACCCAACTGCCTGCATTCTTGGCGCGTTGGTCTCAGGTGTACAGCCACACCCGCCGTGGCGAAATGCAGTTGATGGCCATGGCTGCTGCCCATCACCGTCTGGCCTGGATTCACCCCTTTCTAGACGGCAACGGACGTGTGGCTCGGCTACACAGCCATCTGGTGCTGGGTCACATGGGCTTGACCAATGGCCTGTGGTCGCCGTTGCGTGGTTTTGCTCGCACACAAGACGCCTATTACGCCCACCTGGCTGCTGCCGATGAGCCCCGCGCAGGCGATCTCGACGGGCGCGGCAGCCTGAGCGAAAACGCATTGCTCAGTTGGATCGACTACGTCATCGACATTTGTATCGATCAGGTGGACTTCATGAGCCGTCTGCTGTCGCTACACGACATGAAAAACCGCATCACTGCCTGCTTGACGTACGAAGAACACGTGGTGCGCCAAGGCGTGCGCACTGAAGCCTTGCGCGCTTTGCATTACTTGTTTGCCACGCAGGCCGAACTGGATCGCGTCGACTTCAAAGCCATGCTGGGTTTAGGCGAACGTTTGGCCACCGCACAAATTTCAGCGCTGATCAAACGAGGCTTGTTACAAAGCGACACACCCTACGGCAAAGTCCGTTTTGGCGTGCCGCAGCATGCACTGCGGTTTTACTTTCCCAAACTGTGGCCGGAAGCAGAGAGCCAGAGCCACGATTCGCTGTAAGGCCTAGCGCGCCAACACCGGCTTCAACGCCACGCCCGTGTGCGTGCCCAGCTTCACCACCGCTTCCGGTGTGTCAGCTGCCACGATCAAGCCACCGCCGTCGCCCCCCTCGGGGCCCAAGTCGATGATCCAGTCGGCCTCGGCAATCACATCCAGGTCGTGCTCAATCACCACCACGCTGTGACCGCCATCCACCAAACGGTGCAACACGCGAATCAGCTTGTCCACATCGGCCATGTGCAGGCCCACGGTGGGCTCGTCCAACACGTACAGCGTGTGCGGGGCCTTGTTGCCACGTCGGGTCACGTCGTCACGCACCTTGCTCAACTCGGTCACCAGCTTGATGCGTTGCGCCTCGCCGCCACTCAAGGTGGGTGAGGGCTGGCCCAAGGTCAGGTAGCCCAGGCCCACGTCTTTGAGCAGTTGCAGCGGGTGGCTGATGTTGGGCATGGTGGCAAAGAAGTCCACCGCCTCGTCCACCTCCATTTGCAGCACCTCGCCAATGCTTTTGCCGCGCCAGCTCACCGCCAAGGTCTCGGGGTTGAAGCGTGCGCCGTGGCAGGTCTCACACGGCACTTTCACGTCGGGCAAAAAGCTCATCTCAATAGTGCGCAAGCCTTGTCCCTCACAGGTGTGGCAACGCCCCTCGCCCGTGTTGAAGCTGAAGCGCCCGGGGCCATAGCCACGGGCTTTGGCTTCCAGCGTTTCGGCAAACAACTTGCGGATGGTGTCCCAAAACCCAATGTAGGTGGCGGGGCAGCTGCGTGGTGTTTTGCCAATCGGCGTTTGATCAACTTCCAGCACGCGGTCAATGCCCGCGTAGCCCGACACGTCGGTGCAGCCCACCCAGGTGGGGTGCTTGCCCTCGTCGTCGGCTTTGCGACCCGCTTGGGTGGTGCGCTGCGCCACCGCAGCGGCCACGTTGTGCAACAACACATCGCGGGCCAAGGTGGACTTGCCCGAGCCCGACACGCCTGTGACGGCCACCAAGCGTTTGAGGGGAATGTCCACACTCACCTCGCTCAGGTTGTGCAGAGATGCGCCTTCCAGGCTCAAAAATGTCAATGCCTCGGCATCCATGGCGCGTCGTGCTTGCAGGGGGTGGCGCATGGCGTGCAGCAAGTAGCGCCCAGTTTGTGAATCGGCTTGGTCGGTGATGTTCTTCACCGAGCCTTCGGCCATCAAACGCCCGCCACGTTTGCCGGCGCTTGGGCCAATGTCGATGATGTGGTCGGCGCGGCGAATCGTGTCTTCGTCGTGCTCCACCACCACCAAGGTGTTGCCCTTGTCGCTGAGCACATGCAGCGCGTTCAACAAAATCTGGTTGTCTCGGGCATGCAGGCCAATGGTGGGTTCGTCCAGCACATAGCACACACCTTGCAAGTTGCTGCCCAGCTGCGCCGCCAAGCGAATGCGCTGCGCTTCGCCACCGCTGAGTGTGGGTGCACCACGGTCCAGCGTGAGGTAGCCCAAGCCCACTTGCTCCAAGAACTCCAGGCGGCTTTTGATCTCGGGCAACAGGTCGCGCGCAATGTCAGCGTCGCGTCCGTGCAAGCCCACCGTCTCGGCCCAGCGGCGCACGTCGGTCACGCTCAAGCGGGCGATCTCGGTGATGCCCACCCCTGCAAACTTCACCGCACGTGCGGTGGCGTTCAGGCGCGTGCCTTCACAGGTGGGGCAGGCGGTGTCGACCAAGTCGTCCACATCGGGCTCGGCAAAGGTTTGCTCACGGCCTTTGTCTTTGTCGTCGCGCACCGAGTCGTCCAGCACCTTGCGCTGGTCTTTGTTGAGCTTGACCCCCGTGCCCACGCAGTCGGTACACCAGCCGTGCTTGCTGTTGTAAGAGAACAAGCGCGGATCCAACTCGGCATACGAGGTGTCACACACCGGGCAAGCGCGTTTGGTGGAGTACGCATCCAAGCGGCCAATGCTGTTGGTCTCGGCACCCGCCAGCATGGCTTCGCGCAAACCGTCCAACTGGCTCAGCACGTGCACCACGCCTTTGCCGTGCTCCAAGGCAGTGGCCAAGGCCTGGCGTAACTGCGCTTCGTTTTGGGCCGACACCACCAGGCTTGCCACGGGCAGTTCAATGGTGTGCTCTTTGAAGCGGTCAATGCGCGGAAAGCCCGTGGTCGGCAAAAAGTGCCCGTCCACCCGCAGGTGGGTGTAGCCACGCGGGCGGGCCCAGTCGGCCAGTTCGGTGTAGACGCCTTTGCGGTTCATCACCAAGGGACTGAGCAAGCCGATGTGCTGGCCTTTGAACTCACGCATCAGCTGCGCCGCAATGCGGTCAGGCGTTTGCGGCTGCACCGCCGCGCCATCATGCGTGCAATGCTGGGTGCCGAGTTTGACAAACAGCAAACGCAAAAAGTGCCACACCTCGGTGGTGGTGCCCACGGTGGATTTGCGCCCGCCGCGAGACAGCCGCTGCTCAATCGCCACCGTGGGCGGAATGCCATACACCGCGTCCACCTCGGGGCGCCCTGCGGGCTGCACAATGCTGCGCGCATAGGCGTTGAGGCTTTCCAGATAACGCCGCTGGCCTTCGTTGAACAAGATGTCAAACGCCAGCGTGGACTTGCCCGAACCCGACACACCCGTGATGACGTTGAACTTGCCGCGCGGGATGTTGACGCTCAAGCTCTTGAGGTTGTGTTCTTTGGCGTTGATGATTTGAATGCTGCCCTCATCAGAAGAGGATCCGCCCACACCCGCTGCCGAAGTCGTCGGTGTGCCGGCCAACGATCTTGCGCGTGCGTAGGAGGCGCCCGGCATACCGGCTGCTGCGGCAGCAGCGAACCGAAGCGCGCCTTCTGCGGCCTTCAACCCGACCGAAGGCTTGGCCACCTCGTACACCACGCCCATCGATTCGGCATAGTCACGCAAGGCCTTGCCGGTGTGTGAGGTGGGGTGCAAACGCACTTCCTCTGGCGTGCCCTCGGCTACCAACAAGCCACCGGCCTCGCCACCTTCAGGCCCCAGGTCAATCAGCCAGTCACTGGCGCGAATCACGTCGAGGTTGTGCTCAATCACGATCAACGAGTTGCCGTCTTCCAACAGGCGGCGCATGGCGCGCATCAGTTTGGCAATGTCGTCAAAGTGCAGGCCGGTGGTGGGTTCGTCAAACAAGAACAGCACGCCTTTTTTGGCGGTGGCTTGGCGACTTGCTGTTTTGCTTTTGGCGGCTTCGGCCAAGAAGCCCGCCAGCTTCAGTCGCTGGGCTTCGCCGCCGCTGAGGGTGGGCACGGGTTGGCCCAGTTTGACGTAGTCCAAGCCCACGTCGACGATGGGTTGCAGGGCACGCACGACGTCGCGGTCGTTGGCAAACAGCTCTAGGGCTTCGCCAACGGTGAGGTCCAACACATCGGCCACGTTCAGTGATCTTCGCGTCGTGACTGCGGGCGCACCGTCTTGCTCCTCTTCGCTTCGCTCAGAATGTCGCTGCGTCGGCACGCCCACAGCCCCGCCACGAAGTTCGCGCTCGAGGGTAATTTCTAAAATTTCGGGTCGGTAGCGTTTGCCGTTGCAATCTTGGCAGCGCAAATACACGTCGCTCAAGAACTGCATTTCCACATGCTCAAAGCCCGAGCCACCGCAGGTGGGGCAACGGCCGTCGCCGCTGTTGAAACTGAACTTCGACGCGGTGTAGCCGCGCTGTTTGGACATGGGCAACACCGCAAACAACTCACGCACGGCGTCCCACGCACCGACGTAACTCGCCGGGTTGGAGCGTGCGGTTTTGCCAATGGGCGACTGGTCCACAAACACCACATCGCTGAGGTGGTCAGCGCCCAGCAAGCGGTCGTGTGCGCCTGGGGTTTCGGTGGCGCGGCCAAAGTGGCGCATCAAGGCCGGCGTCAGCACGTCTTGAATCAGGGTCGATTTGCCCGAGCCGCTAACGCCCGTCACACAGACCAGGCGTTGCAGCGGGAACTCAATGAACAGGTTTTGCAGGTTGTGCTCGCGCGCGCCCTCCAAAATCAAACGCGGGGTGCTGTCGGTGACCAAGCGCTTGAGCCCTAGGCCAATGGTTTTGCGCGCACCCAGGTAGGCGCCAGTCAAGGTGTCGGCCGACTTCAAAGCTTCGGGCGTGCCATCGAACACAATGCTGCCGCCGCGCACACCGGGGCCGGGGCCCATGTCCAAGATGCGGTCGGCGCACAGCATCACCGCCGGGTCGTGCTCCACCACCACCAAGGTGTTGCCTGCATCGCGCAAGCGCAACATGGCCAGGTTGATGCGGTGCATGTCGCGCGGGTGCAAGCCAATGCTGGGCTCATCAAGCACAAACAAGGTGTTGACCAAGGAGGTGCCCAAGGCCGTGGTCAGGTTGATGCGCTGTACCTCACCGCCACTCAGGGTGCGGCTTTGTCGGTCCAGCGTGAGGTAGCCAATGCCTACCTCGCTGAGGTACTTCAAGCGGGTGCGAATTTCTTCCACCAGCAAATGCAGGGCTTGCGCATCGGTGCCTGCGGCATCCACCTGCACGGCATGGAAGAACTGGTGCAGTTTGTCGATGGGCATCAACATCAGGTCGTGCAAACACAGTCCCGGCATGGCTTCGAGTTGCTCGCGCGTCCAGGTCACGCCCTGGGGCATGAAGCGTTTGTCGGGTTTCATCACCGCATCGGCGTTGTCTTTGCTGCCAATGCGCCACAACAGGCTGTCGGTTTTCAGGCGCGCGCCACCGCACACGCCGCATGGGGTGTAGCTGCGGTATTTGGAGAGCAACACACGGATGTGCATCTTGTACGACTTGCTCTCCAGGTATTCAAAGAAGCGCTTGATGCCGTACCACTGGTGGTTCCACTTGCCCTTCCACAAGGGCGAGCCTTGAATCACCCAGTTCTTTTGGGCCTCACTCAGCTTGGACCAGGGCGTGTCACGCGGAATGCCTTCGGCCTCGGCGTGACGCATCAGGTCGTCCTGGCATTCTTTCCAGGCGGGCGTCTGAATGGTTTTGATGGCACCAGAGCGCAAGGTGAGCTTGTCGTTGGGAATGACCAAGCCGTAGTCGACCCCAATCACACGACCAAAGCCACGGCAGGTTTCACAGGCACCGACCGCCGAGTTGAACGAAAACATCGACGGGATCGGATCGCTGTACCGCACATCGCTGTCTGGGCAATGCAAGCCGGTGGAGAAGCGCCACAAAGACACATCGGTGCCCTCCCCCCAATACACATTCAGTCGCCCACTGCCGCGTTTGATGGCCAGCTCAATGGCCTCCACCACCCGGGCCTGCTCGGTGTTGCCGAGCCGGAAGCGGTCAGCCACCACATCCAGCAGCTTGCGTGGGCCGGTGGGCGTGGCCACTTCGCGCTCGGCATGCACGCGCGTGAAGCCACTGGCGCTGAGCCACTGCGTCACCTCGTCGGCGGTGGTGTTGGCCGGCAACTCGACCGGAAAGGTCAAGATCAAGCGCGGGTCTTGCGGGAGCGCCGCGCAGCGCCGTTGCAGTTCGGCGTAAATGGTTTGTGGCGTGTCGTGCTGAACGGGCTGCGCGGTTTGGCGGTCAAACAACTGACCGGCGCGGGCGATGAACAACTTCAGGTGGTCGTTCAGCTCGGTCATGGTGCCCACCGTAGAGCGAGAGCTGCGCACGGGGTTGGTTTGGTCAATCGCGATCGCGGGCGGCACACCGTCGACCTTGTCGACAGCTGGGCGGTCCATGCGGTCTAAAAACTGTCGTGCGTAGGCGCTGAACGTCTCCACATAGCGGCGCTGGCCTTCGGCATACAGGGTGTCAAAGACCAGACTCGATTTGCCCGACCCGCTGGGGCCGGTAACCACCGTCAGCTCGCCGGTGCGGATATCGAGGTCAAGATTTTTAAGGTTGTGCTGGCGTGCGCCACGGATGCGAATGGAGCCTGACATGGGGCGGGGTCTTTCTAATGTGCCCAAGCATTCTAGGTAGCCCCACCTCACCCAGCGCGCACCCAGGGCATTGCTTTGCCCCATAAAAAACGCCGCAGCAAAGCTACGGCGTTTGCACAAAGCATCAGGCCCTGCGTTACTTGGCAGCAGAGGCCTCGGCCACCGGGGCAGACGCCGCACCAGACGCGGCCTCAGCAGGCGCATGCACAGCATCTTCACCATGCTTTTCGCCGCCCATGTCCAAACTGTTGCCACCTTTCATGATGACAAAAATGGCCAGCGCCGCAAAGATGATGAAGCCAATGAGAATTTTCAACATAGTCAATCTCCGAAATCAGTAAAAAGCCCTCCACCAGGGAGGGCTCGAATGTAGCAGCCGGGTCACCCCGGTGTGCTGACAAAAGTCCGATCAATCGTGCTCGTAAATGTCCACGTCTTTGGTTTCTTTCACAAACAGCATGCCGATGACAAAGGTCATACCGGCCACGATGATCGGATACCACAGGCCGTTGTACATGTTGCCGGTCTGCGCCACGATGGCAAACGCCGTGGTGGGCAACAAGCCGCCAAACCAACCGTTGCCGATGTGGTAGGGCAAAGACATCGAGGTGTAGCGAATGCGGGTGGGGAACATCTCGACCAACATGGCGGCAATCGGACCGTACACCATGGTCACCAAGATCACCAAGTAGGTGAGGATGATGGTCACTTTCACGCTGTCCACGCGAGCGGGGTCTGCCTTGGTGGGGTAGCCAGCGGCTTTGAGGTCATCGGCCACTGCCTTCTTGAACTCAGCATCTTTGGCCTTGGCTTCATCCGCAGGCAAGCCCTTGGAGCTGTAGCTCGGGATCTCGGTTTCACCAATTTTGATGGAGGCCACAGAGCCTGGTGCACCCACGGCGTTTTCATAGCTCACCGAAGCAGCGGCCAACACTTGTTTGGCGATGTCGCACGAGCTGGTGAACTTCACCGTGCCTGTGGGGTTGAACTGGAACGAGCACTCGGCAGGGTCTGCCGTGACCAACACGCGGTTCTTCTGCTGGGCCTCGTACAACGCTGGGTTGGCAGCCTTGGTGAGGGCTTCAAACACGGGGAAGTAAGTCAACACGGCCAACAAGCAACCCAACATGATGATGGGCTTGCGACCGATCTTGTCCGACAAAGAGCCGAAGATGATGAAGAACGGGGTACCGATCAACAGCGACACAGCCACAAAGATGTTGGCCGTTGCACCGTCCACCTTGAGCGCCTGGGTCAAGAAGAACAAGGCGTAGAACTGACCCGAATACCAAACCACGGCTTGACCTGCAGTCAAACCGATCAAGGCCAGAATCACGATCTTGAGGTTTTTCCATTGCCCAAACGACTCGGTCAACGGTGCCTTGGAGGTCTTGCCTTCTGCCTTCATTTTTTGGAATGCAGGCGATTCGTTCATCGACAAACGGATGTAGACCGACACGGCCAACAAAGCGATTGACACGATGAACGGCACACGCCAACCCCATTCGGCAAACGCAGCCTCACCCACAATCGTGCGGGTGCCCAAAATCACCATCAGGGACAAGAACAAGCCCAAGGTGGCGGTGGTTTGGATCCATGAGGTGTAGGCGCCACGCTTGTCGTGTGGTGCATGCTCAGCCACATACGTGGCCGCGCCACCGTACTCGCCGCCCAAGGCCAAGCCTTGCAGCAAACGCAAGCAAATCAGGATGACGGGAGCCGCCACACCAATGCTGGCGTAGTTCGGCAAGATGCCCACGATGAAGGTGGACAAGCCCATGATCAGAATGGTCACCAAGAAGGTGTACTTGCGACCGATCATGTCGCCCAAGCGGCCAAAGAAGATGGCACCAAACGGACGCACGATGAAGCCAGCAGCAAACGCCAGCAGCGCAAAGATGAATGCAGAACCAGCGTCTAGGCCGCTGAAGAATTGTTTGGCGATGATGGCCGCCAACGAACCGTACAGATAAAAGTCGTACCACTCGAAAACAGTGCCCAACGAAGAGGCGAAGATCACCTTCTTCTCTTCGGCTGTCATGGGACGATCGACGTCTAGTGTTGCCATGTGTTGTGTCTCCTCAGACTTATAGGTCCAGCCCCCGATCCGGGCGCTGTGCCGCGCAACTATCTGAGCCTTCACTGACCGGATTCTGACGCCGCTCACTCGCCTCATTCGGGGCATAACCCCTTCAAACAACAAACCGCGTACTAACCCTGCGTGTATTTTTTTACATACGAAATATTCAACCCATTAGCCCATCAAAATAAAAAGTGAGCAAGGAATAGCACCAGGGTTTTCACTAGGGTAAAAAAGATGCATCTATATGTGTGCCACGCCCTCGCTCTACAGAGACCCCAAAAAGCGTAAGGACTTGGTCAGTCCCTCTCTTGAGAATCGCGCAGCCAGAGAAAGGCCACGTCGTCGGCCTGTCTGCTCACCTCTCTAAAAAGGAAATTCAAATGAGTGATCCAGTGGTCGACAAGATCCAGAGCCACCCGAAATACCAAGAGTTGCGCGCCAAGCGCAATGGGTTCGGCTGGTTTCTAACCCTGCTGATGTTGGTCGTGTACTACGGCTACATCGCCTTGATTGCATTCAACAAGCCCTTCTTGGCCCAGCCCATTGGTGCAGGCGTCACGACCTTGGGCATTCCCATTGGCATGGGTGTGATCGTGTTCACCATCGTGATCACGGGCATTTATGTGCGTCGCGCCAACAGCGAGTACGACACGCTGACCAAAGAAATCTTGAAGGACGCCACCAAATGAAAAAGTTTTCGACTCTTCTAACCGCGCTGCTGGGCCTGCTGGCCTGCGGTGCTGCCATAGCCGCCGGTGGCGATGTGGGCGAAACCGCCAAACAAAGCACCAACTGGACCGCCATTGGCATGTTCGCCGCCTTCGTGGCTGGTACTTTGTGGATCACCAAATGGGCCGCCTCTAAAACGCGCTCAGCGGCTGACTTCTACACCGCCGGTGGCGGCATCACGGGCTTTCAAAACGGCTTGGCGATTGCGGGCGACTACATGTCTGCCGCATCGTTCCTCGGCATTTCTGCTGCGGTGATGGCCAGTGGCTATGACGGCCTGATTTACTCCATCGGCTTTCTGGTCGGCTGGCCCGTCATCACATTCTTGATGGCTGAGCGTCTGCGCAACCTGGGCAAGTTCACCTTTGCCGACGTGGCAGGCTACCGCTTCAAGCAGACACCGATTCGCGCTTTTGCAGCTTCGGGCACTTTGGTGGTGGTGGCGTTCTATCTGATTGCGCAGATGGTGGGCGCGGGTCAACTGATCAAGCTGCTGTTTGGCTTGGAGTACTGGATGGCCGTGGTCATCGTCGGCGCGCTGATGATGGTCTATGTGTTGTTCGGCGGCATGACCGCCACCACCTGGGTGCAAATCATCAAGGCGTGCATGCTGCTCGCTGGCGTGACCTTCATGGCCGTGATGGTGCTGGCACAGTTTGGCTTCAGCCCTGAGGCCTTGTTTGCCAAAGGTGTGCTGGTGAAATCCATGATCGCCGCCAACGCCAAGGAAGCAGCCATGGCCGCGGCCACGGCGTCGGCTGCCATGGCGACCACGCCTGAAGCCCAAGCCGCAGCTTCCGCAGCGTTGGCAACAGCCACCGCGCTTGACCCAGACAAAGCTGGCTTGTCCATCATGGGCCCAGGCGGCTTCATCAAAGACCCCATTTCTGCCATCAGCTTCGGCATAGCCTTGATGTTCGGAACCGCTGGTTTGCCACACATCCTGATGCGCTTCTTCACCGTGCCTGACGCCAAAGAAGCCCGCAAATCGGTGCTGTGGGCCACCACCTGGATTGGCTACTTCTATGTGCTGATTTTCATCATCGGTTTCGGCGCCATCACTTTAGTGCTCACCAACCCTGAGATGTCAGACGTTGCCAAAGGCATCATCAAAGGCGGTGCAGGCACGGCCAACATGGCCGCTGTGCTGGTGGCTAAAACGGTGGGTGGCGACGTGTTTTACGGCTTCATCTCTGCCGTGGCCTTCGCCACCATCTTGGCGGTGGTGGCTGGCTTGACGCTGTCTGGTGCCTCTGCGGTGTCGCACGACTTGTACGCCACGGTGTTCAAGAAAGGCAATGCCGACAGCGCCGCTGAGTTGCGCGTGTCACGCATCACCACGGTGGCACTGGGCGTGATTGCCGTGGTCTTGGGCATCGCGTTTGAAAAGCAAAACATCGCCTTCATGGTGGCACTGGCCTTTGCGATTGCTGCATCGGCCAACTTCCCCGTGCTGTTCATGTCGGTGTTGTGGAAAGACTGCACCACCAAGGGCGCTGTGATTGGTGGCTTCTTGGGTTTGGTCTCGTCGGTCGCCTTGACCGTGGTGTCGCCCTCGGTGTGGGAAGCCACGCTGGGCAATGCCAAAGGTTCGGCCTTGTTCCCCTATGCCTCCCCTGCCTTGTTCTCGATGACCATTGGCTTCGTGGGCATCTGGTTGTTCTCTATCCTGGACAACAGCGACGATGCGAAGAACGAACGCGCTGCGTTTGCTGCGCAGCAAGTGCGCTCAGAAACTGGCTTCGGTGCCTCGGGCGCTTCGGGTCACTGATCGACCTCTTGCCAGAGCGCTTCGCGCGCTCTGCACACACCGGGCAAGCTTCACGGCTTGTCCGGTTTTTTTATGGCGCGTCGCCTCGCAATTGCCGCAGCTTGATGAACGCCAACGCGGCCATCACGGCGTCATTGAGCGCGTCGTGTGCCTCACGCACCGGCAAATCCAAATCGGCCATCAAGGTGACAAAACGCAAATCAATGTTCGGGTTGGTCTGCTGCTCGTAAGGCAACATGTGTCGAAACTTATGCTCGTAGTACAGGGCCGACACTTCGATTTTTTCTTGCGGCAAGCCCTGGCCCAGCAGCGGCCAGATGGCACGGTTGAGCATGGCCACATCGAACTCCAGGTAATAGCCCACCAGCGGACGCGCACCGATGAAACGCATCAATTGCTTCATGGCCTCGTCAATGGGTAGCCCCTGCGCCACATCCTGCTCTCGCAAACGGTGGATGCGCACACTCTCAGGCGACACCCCTCGCTCAGGACGTACCAGCAGCTCCAACCGCTCGCTGGTCATGATGCGGTTGCCCACAA
This sequence comes from Limnohabitans sp. JirII-31, assembly GCF_002778315.1. Taxonomy (GTDB): domain Bacteria; phylum Pseudomonadota; class Gammaproteobacteria; order Burkholderiales; family Burkholderiaceae_C; genus Limnohabitans. The sequence continues at coordinate 93,638 of NZ_NESA01000008.1, forward strand.
TGCGCACCGCACCGATGGAGATGATTTCGTCGCTGCCCACGTTCAAGCCGGTGGTCTCGCAATCGAGCGCCACCCATTCGTGGGGCGGCGGCGACTCAAACATGAAGCGAAACTCGGGCAGCCCCAAGTGGTAAATCAACCATTCGCGCTTGAGCGCTTGCCACCAACGGCGGGGATTGAAGACAGAGGTCATCACAAGGTGTCGAGTTTGAAGCGGTAACGCATCAAGGCCTTGAATTGCTTGACCGCACCGAGTGCGTCTTTCAGCAAATCACGCTCAAGGCTAGAGAGCTTGGCCACGTCCACCACCCCAGAGACGGGGCGTTGCGTTTCAAGGTCCATCAAGCCGGCTTTCAATTTGAGGCCCATCAAAAACTGCAAGCTCTGCGTGAGGTCGGCAGCCAAGGCAGGCGACAACACGCCACGCACCACCAAGGCCTCCACACGTGCCACCGTGCTGGTTTCGCTCAGGTGCTCGGCCAAAGCCAAGCTGCGCACGCCATGCACCAAGGGGAACAAGCCTTCTTTTTTGACATGCAAGCCCGTGTTTTCTTCCAAGCCCAACAAACGGTTCCACCAACCCTGGCTGTTGCCAAACGCATCGATGGCAGCCGCAAAGCGCGCCAGCATGGCGTCGTTGTCGGTGGCCAAACGCATCAGGGCTTGGCGGGCGTGGTCGAGCAGCCCCACATCGCCGCACACCGCATGGGCGTCTAAAAAGATGGCCAGGTTCATCAAGCTGTCGGGGTCTGGCATCAGCAGCCACTGCTGCACCATCTGCGCAAACTCGGTTGCGCTTTTGCGCCACATCGGGTTGCTCACCATGATGTGCCCGGGACACTCGGGGTAACCAAATGTCCCCAACGCTTGCGAGAAGGTGTGACAAATGGCATCCAGGTCGTCAGGCGGGGTGTAGCCATCGCGCAAGATCAAGCCGTTGTCCTGGTCGGTCTTGAGCAGTTGCTCGCCACGGCCTTCACTGCCCATCACAAACAGACAACTGTTGGCCCACAAGTCGGGGGGCGCAATGAGTTGCCAAGCGCGCTCAAACAAACGCGCATTGAGGTCTTGCACCAAGCGTGCAATCAAACTCACGCGCGTGCCGCTGCGGTACAGCGTGGTGACCATGCGGGTGATTTGTGCGGCAGCCTGCGCCAGCGACTCGATGTCGGTCGCGGCCTCCACCTGCACCGTGATCAGGTGTGAGTGGTTGGACAAAAAGCTGAACACGTCCAGCGCTTCGAGCACGCCAATGATGTGGTCACCTTCGGCCACCACGACACGGTGCACCCGGTGTTTGAGCATCATGGCTAAGGCATCGCCCACCTGGTCGGAGGGGCGCACCGTGATGAGTGAATAGCGGGCCAAGGTGCCCACGGCTTGTTGCGTCAAAGGTGTACCCGACAAGATGGCTCGCTGTAAACCCGTGGCCGTGAAGATGCCCAAGCGCGGCGGCACGCTGTGCGTGTCGCGCACCAACACATTGGAGGTACGGTGTTCTTGAAACATGCGCACCACGGTCAGCAAGTCGGTGTCGGCATCTACCGTGTGGGCAGGTCGCACAAAAGCCTCGTCCACCCGAGACAAGGTGAGCGACTGCAACTCGTTCTGGCTTTGACGCTGTGACAACGCGCTGAGTTTGTTGCTCAGGTCAGAGAACAGCAAGGCCCCAAAAGTGGCGTTGTCGGCAATCAAGTCGGTCACGGTCTGGCGCGCCAGCTGGTAAGCCACCACCTCTTCCACCGCCACAAAACGGCTGCTGGTTTTGCCCGCCACCAAGCCTCGGCCATCGAAGGTGTCATCAGGGCCGTAAGTGGTGATGACTTCGTCACCCTCGTACTGGGTGACATAGCCCTTGATGATGACAAACAAGTGGGTGGGCGCCGCGCCCACCTCCAGAATGGTCTGGCCTTCGGGGTAATACGCCACGTCCACGCTGTCGCGCACCAGGCGTTGCTCTTGGAGCGTCAGGCAGTCAAAGGGAGAGGCTGAAAAATTAAATGCGTTGGGCATGGGTCAGGGCCAAGTGTGGACCCTGATTCAACGCTTCACGCCTTGCGCCACGCTTGCGGCGCTGACCCACGGCCCCTCAAACCAAGCGTCGCCATCGAGGTAAGCGCGCAGCATGGGCAAGGCATCGAGCCCCCAAAACACATAGCCATCCACCTCAAAGGTCGGCACGCCAAACACGCCATGTCGAATAGCCGCTTCGGTGTGGGCTTTGAGTTGGTCCTTCACCTCGGCGGCATCGGGCGCGCGGGCTGGTGACAACTGGGTGGTGAGCGCGCTCAAACGCGCCGCATCGTCAGCGGCAGCGCCATCGCAGCACCAGACATGGCGAAACACGGTGTCACACACATAACGATTGGGCTCACCGTGGCGGTCACACGCCACAGCCAAACGCAACAAAGGCAAGGGGTTGAATGGGTGGCTGGCGGGCATCTGCAAGGGCACGCCCAGTTGACGCGCTTGCCACAACACCTGGCGATACGTCCACTCGCGCTTGCCCGCAATTTCTGCCGGGCCCAACTGACCGTGGTGCTTGAGCAAGGCGGCAAACAAAATGGGCCGGTACACCACCTGGTAACTGGTGCCCATCAGCGCTTGCGGCAAGGCCTCAAAGGCCAAATACGCGTAAGGCGAAATGAAGTCCAGGTAACAGGTGATGGTTTTCATCAGGCACGTCCTCAGCTGGTGTGGGCGGTGATGCGTTGTGCAATGCGCGACCACACCAAGCGCTTGCTCTCATTGCTGGTTTGGCCCCAGCCGCCAATCTCGTCCAGGCTGCGCCAGCAGCCTTCGCACCAACCCGTGTCAGTGGACATGTGGCACACAGAGATACAAGGCGATGGCACCGTGGCACTGGGCGACGCTTGCTGCGCACCCAAGGCCACGCGCTGCGCCTGCTTGAGCAGCAACAAGGCCGACGCAGACAGGCCGGTTGGTTTGGGTTTGAGTTCGCTTCCACACATGGCTGGCATTGTCGGCTAGAGCGCGTCTTCAGGCAGTGCGTTTGTTCAAAACCGCCGTGGCGACACGTGAATTGGGTGGACGGCCCAAGGCTTGGCTGATGAACGCCCCCGCATCCACCAGCCGATCCAAGTCAATGCCGGTCTCGATGCCCAGACCGTGCAGCATGTACACCACGTCTTCGGTGGCCACATTGCCCGTGGCCCCTTTGGCATACGGGCAGCCGCCCAAACCCGCCACCGACGACTGGAAGTTCCACACCCCCATCTGCAAAGCGGCCAAGGTGTTGGCCAAGGCTTGGCCGTAGGTGTCGTGGAAATGGCCCGACACCTCGCTCAGCGCGAAATGTTGGAGCGTGGCCTCTAAGGCCGCTTGCACCTTGCGCGGCGTGCCCACGCCAATGGTGTCGGCCACGTCCACGCGTTGCACGCCAATGCCTTTCATCAACCCGGCCAAGTAAGCCACGCGCTCAGGTGCAATGTCGCCCTCGTACGGGCAGCCCACGGTGCAGCTCATGGCACCCCGCACGGCCACGCCCGCGTCGCGTGCGGCTTGCACCACAGGCGCAAAGCGATCGATGCTCTGGGCGATGGAACAGTTGATGTTCTTTTGGCTGAAGGCCTCGCTGGCCGCGCCAAACACCACGATCTCGTCAGGTCGGCTGTTCAGCGCCGCTTCAAAACCTTGCAGATTGGGTGTGAGCACCGAGTAGCGCACGCCGGGCAAACGGGTGATGCCGGCCATCACCTCGGCGTTGTCAGCCATTTGCGGCACCCACTTGGGCGAGACAAAACTGGTGACTTCAATCTCCGTCAAGCCAGCCGCTTGCAGGCGCTGCACCAGTTCAATCTTGATGGCAGCAGGCACCGGTTGCTTTTCGTTTTGCAGGCCATCGCGGGGGCCCACGTCGATGAGGTGGACACGTGAGGGAAGGTTCATCTGCGGCTTTCTGTGTGCGCGGTGTTCAGTCGAGTTTGAGCAATTCTGCCCCTTCGGCCACCTGGTCACCAGCGGCATAGAGCAGCTCTTGGACGGTGCCGTCTTTGGGCGCGGCAATGGTGTGCTCCATCTTCATGGCCTCCATCACGGCCAGAGTTTGGCCCGCCGTCACCACGTCACCCACCTGGACGGCAAACGACACCACCTTGCCAGGCATAGGTGCGGTCAAGCGGCCGCCTTTCATTTCCACCTCGCCCGCATGGGCCAGCGGGTCGTTCCAGGTGATGCGGGTGGCGCCGTCGGGCGTGAACACATGGGCCACGTCGCCTTGCCAATGCAGCGTGCTGTGGGTGCGCTGGCCGTCAAAGCTGACCCACAGGCCCGACTGAGCCACCTCGCCCACTTCACCCGCTACGCCCGCCGCACTGAACTGCAGCAAGCCAGACGCATCGCCGTCGCTGGGTGCCTGCGTCGTTGGCAACGCACTCGCGGCGGACACACGCAAATGCAATCCGCCATCGTGTAAGTAACTCAGCTGCGCATGCAGCGTGTCGTCCCCCAACACACAGGTGAACGCACGGGTGCGCACGCCATAGGCCTGCCACCCATCACGCTGGCTGAACGGGTCTGTGCCTGCCAAGCGACGCTCGGCATGCAAGGTGTGCGCCACCACCGCCGCCACGGCGCGCACCGCACCCACTGGCTCTTGGTGGAACAACACCGCCGCTTCACGCGGGATGAGGGCCGTGTCGAGTTGCGCCTTGGCAAACGATGGGCTGCGCACCACCTGGCGCAAGAACTGCACGTTGGTGGCCAGCCCCACGATGTGGGTCTGTGCCAAAGCGGCATCCAAACGCGCCAAGGCTTGAGCGCGGGTGTCGCCGTGCACGATGAGCTTGGCCACCATGGAGTCGTAATACGGGCTGATGGTGTCGCCCTCGCGCACGCCGTCGTCCACGCGCACCGCACCGGCAGCCACCGCAAAGCTGGTGCACACGGGCTTGCGGTACACCTGCAAGGTGCCGGTGGCGGGCAGAAAGTTGTTGTCGGGGTTCTCGGCACAAATGCGCGCTTCAATGGCATGCCCCTGAATGCGCAACTGGTCTTGACGCAGAGGCAAAGGCTCGCCACTGGCCACACGCAGCTGCCACTCCACCAAGTCGAGCCCGGTGATGGCTTCGGTCACCGGGTGCTCTACCTGCAAGCGGGTGTTCATCTCCATGAAAAAAAACTTCATGGCCTCGGGCTGGTCGTAGCTTGCTTGCTCGACGATGAACTCCACCGTGCCCGCGCCCACGTAGTTCACCGCCTGGGCCGCCGCCACTGCCGCTGCGCCCATTTGCGCGCGCAAGGCCTCGGTCATGCCGGGGGCCGGCGCTTCTTCCAGTACTTTTTGGTGACGCCGCTGCACCGAGCAATCGCGCTCGAACAAATACACGCAGTGGCCGTGTGTGTCGCCAAACACCTGGATCTCAATGTGGCGCGGGCGCTGCACGTATTTTTCAATCAGTACCGCGTCGCTGCCAAAGCTGTGCGTGGCTTCACGCTTGCAACTGGCCAAGGCCTCGGCGAAATCTGCCGCCTTCTCCACCGCACGCATGCCCTTGCCGCCGCCGCCCGCGCTGGCCTTGATCAACACGGGGTAGCCAATGCGATCGGCCTCGCGTTGCAGCAAGGCCGGGTCTTGGTCGGCCCCGTGGTAGCCAGGCACCAAGGGCACGCCAGCTTTTTCCATCAGCTGCTTCGATTCGGCCTTCAAGCCCATGGCTTGGATCGCCGAAGGCGATGGCCCAATGAAGACCAGCCCCGCCGCGGCACAGGCTTTGGCAAAGTCTTCGTTCTCACTCAAAAAACCATAGCCCGGGTGCACCGCTTGTGCGCCCGTGTCTTGCGCGGCTTGCAAGATGCGCTCCCAGCGCAGGTAGCTGTCTTGGGGTGCGCTGCCACCGATGTGCACCGCCTCGTCACAGGCCAGCACATGCTTGGCGGTGACATCGGCGTCGGAATACACCGCCACGGTTTTGACGCCCAGACGACGTGCAGTGGCCGCCACGCGGCAGGCAATTTCGCCACGGTTGGCAATGAGAATTTTTTGAAACATGAGGATCTTTCAGTTCAAGCGATGCCGTGTTCACACCAGCCAATTGGGTTTGCGTTTTTGCAAGAACGACTGCACGCCTTCTTTGCCTTGGGCACTGGCGCGGATGTCGGCAATGCCTTGCACGGTGCGGTCCACCAAGGCGTGGTCGATGTCGCGCCCCGCCACCTCGTGCAACAGCTGCTTGCACGCGGTGAGGGCATCGGGGCTGGCCGCGACCAAGGCTTGGGTGAGCGCGTCCACCTGCGCATCCAAGGCGTCGGCGCTGACCACCTCGTGCACCAGCCCCAAGCGGTGCGCCTCGGTGGCGCTGAAACGCTCGGCCGTCAAAAAGTAACGGTGCGCTGCCCGTGCACCCATGGCACGGATGACATACGGGCTGATGGTGGCCGGGATGAGGCCGATCTTGACTTCGCTCAAACAGTAATGCGCGGTGTCCACGCTGACCGCCATGTCGCACGCGGCCACCAGCCCCAAGCCACCGGCGTACACATCGCCCTGCACCCGCGCCAGCGTAGGCTTGGCACAGGTGTAGACGGCGCGCAGCATGGCGGCCAACTGCGCCGCATCAGCCAGGTTTTGGTCGCGGGTGTAGTCGGCCATGCGGCGCATCCAATTCAGGTCAGCACCTGCGCAAAACGCCGGGCCTTCTGCCGCCAACACCACACAGCGCACGTCGGGCGCTTGGCCTGCGGCTTCAAAGGCGGCTTTGAGTTCGGCAATCACCTCGTCGTTGAAAGCGTTGCGTACCTCAGGGCGCGACAGGGTGATGGTGCGTACCGCAGCATGGGTGGTCACAGTCAAAGCAGTCATGTCGTTCTTTCGTGCATCACATGCGAAACAGGCCAAAGGTGGTGTCGGCAATCGGCGCATTGAGCGAAGCGCTCAAACCCAGCGCCAACACGCGCCGCGTATCGGCCGGGTCGATCACGCCGTCGTCCCACAAACGCGCGGTGGCAAAGTAGGGGTGGCCTTGGGTTTCGTATTGGCTTTTGATGGGGGCTTTGAAAGCTTCTTCTTCCTCCATGCTCCACTGCCCGCCTTTGCCCTCGATGCCATCGCGCTTGACCGTGGCCAGCACGCTGGCCGCTTGTTCACCGCCCATCACCGAGATGCGCGCATTGGGCCACATCCACAAAAACCGTGGCGCAAAAGCACGGCCACACATGCCGTAGTTGCCCGCGCCAAAACTGCCGCCAATGATGATGGTGAACTTCGGAACCGCGGCAGTGGCCACCGCTGTGACCATCTTGGCGCCGTTGCGGGCAATGCCTTCGTTCTCGTACTTGCGGCCCACCATGAAGCCGGTGATGTTCTGCAAAAACACCAAGGGGGTTTTGCGCTGGCAACACAGCTCGATGAAGTGCGCCCCTTTGAGAGCGGACTCGGAAAACAAAATGCCGTTGTTGGCGATGACGCCGACCGGCATGCCTTCGATGCGCGCAAAGCCGCAGACCAAGGTGGTGCCAAAGCGGGCCTTGAACTCGTCGAACTCTGAGGCATCGACGATGCGGGCAATGATCTCGCGCACATCAAAGGGCTTGCGGGTGTCGGTGGGAATGACGCCGTACAGCTCTTGCGCGTCGTACTTGGGTGCCACCGACGTGTGGGTGGCAATGTTGGATTGTTTGCGCGCGTTGAGGTTTTTCACGGCTTGGCGTGCCAGCGCCAGTGCATGCACATCGTTGTGTGCCAAGTGGTCCGCCACGCCCGAGAGCCGGGTGTGCACATCGCCCCCCCCTAAGTCTTCGGCGCTGACCACTTCACCCGTGGCGGCTTTGACCAAAGGCGGGCCGCCCAAGAAGATGGTGCCCTGGTTGTTGACGATGATGGTCTCGTCACTCATGGCAGGCACATAGGCGCCGCCTGCGGTGCAGCTGCCCATGACCACCGCGATTTGCGCGATGCCTTGCGCGCTCATATTGGCTTGGTTGAAGAAGATGCGGCCAAAGTGGTCACGGTCCGGGAACACCTCGTCCTGGTTGGGCAAGTTGGCACCGCCTGAATCGACCAAGTAAATGCAGGGCAAGCGGTTTTGCTGCGCCACCTCTTGGGCCCGCAAATGTTTTTTCACGGTGAGCGGGTAATAGGTGCCGCCTTTGACGGTGGCGTCGTTGCACACGATCATGCAGTCGACCCCGCTGACGCGGCCAATGCCCGCAATCAAACCAGCGCTCGGGGCATCGTTGTTGTACATGTGGAGTGCGGCCAGCGGTGCCAGCTCTAAAAACGGCGTGCCAGGGTCGAGCAGCATCTGCACCCGGTCCCGCGGCAACAGCTTGCCCCGCGCCACGTGTTTGGCGCGCGCCGCCTCACCGCCCCCTTGCTGCGCCTGCTGCACCTGAAGGTTCAGGTCATCCACCAAGGTACGCATGGCCAGCGCGTTGGCTGCAAAGTCCGCAGAGCGCGGGTTGAGTTGGGTGTGTAACTGCGACATGGGCGAGGACCTTCCTTCAAATCAGCCCACAGGGTAGGCGCAAGGCTTGGGCGAGATGCGCCAGGATGGTTGCAAATCCTGCCACAATAAATGCAGACCATGCCCACTCGATCGCCCGCTAAAACCACGGCCGCCCAGACCCCCGCACTGGGCCGTGCCGAGACGCCTATTGCTTTTGTGCAAGCGATTGCAGCGGCTTACGCGGCGCGCGGCATGGACCCCACAACGGCCCTGCGGTCTGCACAAATCGAGCCAAAACTTTTACGCAAACCCAACGCCCGCATCACAGCCACACAAATGGAGGTGGTGTCCGGCGCGTCCATGCAAGAACTTGATGACGAGGGCCTGGGCTGGTTTGGCCGACGCCTGCCTTGGGGCAGCTACGGCATGCTGGTGCGGGCCTCGCTCACCGCGCCCAACCTGGGGGTGGCACTGAAACGCTGGTGCCGCCACCACGGCTTGTTGACGCAAGACATTGACGTGCAGGTGCACGTGCAAGACGGCGTGGCGCAGCTGCAATTGCATGAAGCGCACGACCTGGGCATCTACCGCGAGTTTTGCGTGGTGTCGGTGCTGCGCAATGCCCTGGGGGTGGCGTGCTGGTTGACCGACTCACGCATTCCGCTGTTGTGCACCACCTTGCAATTTGCAGCGCCTGCGCACCGTGCCAGCTACCGCGTGCTGTTTGACGGTCCCACCGCGTTTGACGCGCCCATCCATAGCTTGCAGTTTGACGCCGGGTATTTGAGCCTGCCTGTGCGCCGCGACGAAGCGGCCTTGCAGCGCATGCTGCAACGCGCTTTGTTGCTCACCGTGCGGCCCTACCGGCGCGACCGTTTGCTGGTTGAAAAGGTGCGCCACACCTTGGCCCAACACCCCGAACACAGCCGCAACGCCGACGACTTGGCCACCTGGCTCAACCTTTCCACCCGCACGCTGCACCGCCAGCTCAAAGAAGAAGGTGCGTCCTTGCAACAGCTCAAAGACGCGGTGCGGCGCGACTTGGCCATCGACCTGCTCCACCGCAGCCAACGTCCGCTCAAGCAAATTGCCCAAGCAGCGGGGTTTCAGAACGAAAAGAGTTTCATCCGAGCCTTCAAGGGCTGGACGGGTCAGACACCGGATGCGTTCAGGCGCTGCTGAGTTTCTGCCACACACCGCCTCGCGGCAGCAACGAGCACTGGCACAAACGCATGCCCGGCTCGCAAGGCGCTTGTCAGCACAGCCAAGTCCTCAATGTATTCATGCACCATCTGATTTCTCAGTTGGCGCATTTCCACCCAAACATCGGCAGACACAATCAGGCCTAATTTCTCGGCCTTGTCTAAGTTGTCAATAGCAGCCCCCGTCTTTTCTGCCAACAAAGTCAGCAACGCTGGCAGCAACTTATCGCCTACCGTGTCTTGGAGCCTTGCAAAGCGCGACACAAACGCGTCTAAGCGCTCGGCCAAAACCGGGTCAGCTTCGATTCGTTGTGCATCTTCAATGGTGAACAAATTGCCAAACAAACGACCATCTGTCTCCAACAAATGCCGACACTCTTTTTCGGTGACGCGCACCAGAAATTCGAGACGTACGGCTTGCGACGAAGGAGTTTTCATAAGCGAACTCCTTCTGACAGGGCGATGGTGTGAATCGGTAAAAGTTTCAAATTGGGCGCTTTGATCAACACATCGACCTTTCGGCCATCCATGACACGTGACACTTGTGCCGCGAGTCGCGCTGATAGCTGCGCGGGTTCAGCCACAGCGTCATCCAACTCCAGTAGCAAGTCCACATCCCCACCTCGCGCATCGTCACGCAGGCGTGAGCCGAAAAGCCAGACACGCGCAGCGTCACCCGCCAGCAGAGATGCGCTCGCACGAATGGCTGAGATTTGTTGTGAGGTGATACGCATACGCGAATATTACGCCGTGAGCAGCAGCTCACGCATGTCGTCAAACACATGCGCCGCGCCCGCTTGACGCAATGCGTCCGCTTGTCCATGCACGGCATAGCCCCACACGGTGGCACCGGCGGCAACGCCTGCTGCTACGCCAATAGGCGTGTCTTCGATCGCCAGGCAACGCGCGGGGTCTTGGCCCAAGTGCGCAGCCGCAGCCAAGTACACATCGGGGAAAGGCTTGCTGCGTGGCACTTCATGACCGCTGAAAATGCGCCCGTCAAAAAAATCGAACAAGCCCACTTGCGCCAGCATGAGGTTGATCTTGAAGCGGTCTGCGCCCGAGGCACAGGCAATCTGCCCGTGGTGCACGGCATGCAGGTGCTGCACCGCTTGGTGCACATGGGGGATGGCGGTGATTTCGTTTTCCAGCCGCACATTGCGGCGCTGGTAAAAGGTTTGCAACCAGTCTTCGGTGAAGGGCTGGCCGGTGTGGGCCTCGATCAGGTCTTTGCGGGTGCGCACGGTGTGCCCCACAAAGTGGGCCATGCACTCTTGCAGCGTGAGCTGCCAGCCCAACTCTTCAAACATATCGCGCAACACACCGCAGGTGATGGCTTCGCTGTCTACCAGCACGCCATCGCAATCAAACAACACAGCATCGAATTTCATGGTGCGATTATCGATGCCCGTCGGTCGCTAACGCTGATCACCGTCCACGTAATACCAGCGCCCGTCTTCGCGCACAAAGCGGCTGCGCTCGTGCAAACGCACCGCGCGGCCCTCCACGCGGTAACGCGCCACAAACTCGACCTCTGCCGTGTCGGCACCCTTGGCTTGGTGCGCGCGCACGTCGAGGCCCAACCATTTGGCAGACGGTTCAAAGTCGAGTGACGCAGGACGCGTGCTGGCGTGCCAGGTGGCGAGCAAGTAGGCCGCGTCTTGCAACACAAACGCGCTGTAGCGCGAGCGCATCAAGGCCTCGGCGGTGGGCGCGGGCGTGGTGTCAAAAGCGGTGATGAAACGCCCGCAACACAGGGGATAGCCCAGCACGCGTTGCTTGGCGTCGCGCTGGCCACACGGGCAGGCTGCGCCGGTGGGCAAAGCGTGTGTCCGCATCACGCGAGTGCGCGTTGGATGATGATTTTTTGCACGTCGCTGGTGCCTTCGTAGATTTGGCACACGCGCACGTCGCGGTAAATGCGCTCGACGGGGAAGTCGCCCACCACGCCATAGCCACCCAAGGTTTGAATGGCGGCACTGCACACGCGTTCGGCGGTTTCGCTGGCAAACAACTTGGCCATGGCGGCCTCTTTCAAACACGGCAAGCCCGCGTCGCGCAAACTGGCAGCGTGGTACATGAGTTGACGCGCCGCTTCGAGTTGCGTGGCGCAATCGGCCAGGCGAAAACCCACCGCTTGGTGGTTGAAGATGGCGGTGCCAAAACTCTCGCGGTCTTTGCTGTACTGCAAGGCCACCTCGAAGGCGCTGCGCGCCATGCCAATGCTTTGCGCCGCAATGCCAATACGACCGCCCTCCAGGGCCGAGAGGGCAATCTTGTAGCCCTCGCCTTCGGCACCAATCAAGTTCTCGGCCGGAATCCGGCAGTTGTCAAAGTTGATCTGCGCGGTGTCGCTGCTGTGCTGGCCCAGTTTGTCTTCCAAGCGCGCCACGTGGTAGCCCGACGTGTGGGTGGGCACGATGAACGCGCTCATGCCTTTTTTGCCCGCACCCTTGTCGGTGACGGCAATGACGATGGCCACATGGCCGTTTTTGCCGCTGGTGATGAACTGCTTGACGCCGTTGATCACATACGCATCGCCCTGTTTGGTCGCGGTGGTTCGCAGAGCCGAGGCATCCGAGCCCACATGCGGCTCGGTCAAACAAAACGCACCCAGCATTTGGCCTTGTGCCAGCGGCGTCAGCCATTGTTTCTTTTGCGCAGCGTTGCCATAGCGCATGAGGATGGCATTGACCGGGCAGTTGGTGACGCTGATGGCGGTGCTGGTGCCGCCGTCACCGGCTGCAATTTCTTCCAGCACCACGGCCAGACTCAAGTAGTCCAGTCCCGCACCACCCAAGTCTTCGGGCACGCAAATGCCATAGGCGCCAAGCGCCGCCAAGCCCTGGTGCACACCCACGGGAAAGTGGTGCTCTTTGTCCCAGCGCGCAGCGTTGGGCCACAGCTCTTGTTGGGCAAAGTCACGCACAGCGTCACGGATCATGAGTTGATCGGAGTTGAGGATCATGATGGATACAAAAATAAAAATGAAACCATTAAAGGCGGAACTCAAGCCTCGTATCTGTTTGCGTGAAATGGGCCAAGAGCGGAGAGGTTTTATGCACCGCCAACATATTCATGCCCAAATTAAAAGTTTGGTACCCCAAGTCGCTTAGCAAAGCCAGCAATGCAACTTGGTCGCACTTAATTTGCTCGATGTGCAAGATTGGGAGGCATCGTTCAATTGTTTGACGAGCCCCCTCCAGAGCCTCAATCTCCATGCCTTCAATGTCAAGCTTGAAAAAATCCAGGCGAGTCAGTGAGAGCGCATCCACCGTGGTCATAGGCACTTCAACCATATCTTCTTTTTTGTAAGAGATAGCCTGCCCAACATATTCATTGCTTGACGCTTGTCGCAACTCTAAACTGCCAAAGCTTGCCGGCTGGTGATAATCTGGCTGGGGTATTTCTAGTGTCCCAACTTGACGGCCCAAGGCAGCCAAATGAACTCGCGCATTCATACAGTTATTCAATGCAATATTGCCCGCCAAAGCGTAATAAACACGCTCTTGGGCTTCATAGGCCCTCACACAACCCCAACCTTGCATGTGGCGCGCCCAAGCCAAGGTATGCGCGCCGATGTTAGCGCCGCCATCTAGAACAACAACACCATCGCCGCCGTAACGTCGACACAGGGTCAATAGATTCGATGAAAAAGCAATTTCTTGTGAATCGAACTGGGATGTGTTGAGCAATTGATGCCCAACGCCATAAGCTTGGTTTTCATCGACTATTCGATAGTCATGTCGATTCACAATCATGCTTCCATAGTGGGTGGCCGCCAATACAAACGCGATCGGTTTAGGGGTGAACATATAGCAATTACTTATGAAAATTTATCTGTTACGGCGAATGATGCTAAACATAAATATTATAATATTTAATTAAAAATTAAATTAATTGTCCAACCTTCGCACTCACCAGGGAAGCAGGTGACCGTCGTAAGACAAAAATTGCCCGCGTTGTGCGGGGCTGAGGTGCGCCAGGGTGTGGCGCAGGTGGCGTGCGCTGTCGCTCGCGCTCAGAGGGGCTTGGCTGCCGCCCATTTCGGTTTGCACCCAACCCGGATGCAGCGCCACCATGTGGGCGCGCGGGTACTCGGGCTGGGCGGTGCGCATGACCATGTTGAGCGCCGCCTTGCTGATGCGGTAGAGCGCCGCATCCCCCGATTGGGTGTTTTGCAAGCTGCCCATTTGGCTGCTGATGAAAGCCAGCACGCCTCCCGCGGCTTCTACCGCAGGGGCGACTTGCGGCACGCTCATCATGGCGCCCATGACGTTGGCGTGCATCACGCGGTCAAACGCGTCTTGGGTGGGCGGGGTGCTGGCACGGGTGCGGTCCATCACGCCGGCCACATAGAGGGCCACATCGATGGACTCGCCATCGAGCTGCCAAGCCAAGGACGACACACTGGCCGGGTTGGCCACGTCGACGCGCCAGCAGGTGGCCCCGGCAGCCAACAGGCGGTCGCGCCCCGCGTCGTCACGCGCGGTGCCAATGACACGCCAGCCGTCAGCCACATACTGCTGGGCCAACGTGAGGCCAATGCCGCGTGACGCGCCAAGAATCAAAGCTGTTTTTTGCATAGGTGGCAGCGCTTACAGCACTTCCAGCGCCACGGCGGTGGCTTCGCCACCCCCGATGCACAAGGTGGCCAAGCCTTTGCGCAAGCCACGCGCTTTGAGCGCGTGAATCAGCGTGACCATGATGCGCGCGCCCGACGCGCCAATGGGGTGCCCCAAGGCACAGGCGCCGCCGTTGACGTTGACCTTGTCGTGCGGCACGTGCAGATCCGCCATCAAGGCCATGGGCACCACGGCAAAGGCCTCGTTGACTTCCCACAGGTCCACATCGCCCACCGACCAACCGGCTTTGGCCAAGGCCTTTTGGGTGGCGCCCACGGGTGCTGTGGCAAACCACTCGGGCTCTTGCGCGTGGGTGGCATGGCTGACAATGCGTGCCAATGGCGTGCAGCGCAATTTCTTCGCGGTGCTCTCGCGCATCATCACCAGCGCAGCCGCGCCGTCGTTGATGGATGAGCTCGAAGCGGCCGTGATGGTGCCGTCTTTTTTGAAAGCGGGTTTGAGGCTGGCAATTTTGTCGAGCTTGACTTTGCCGGGGCCTTCGTCGATTGAGATGACGGTTTCGCCCGTGCGGCCCTTGACGGTGACGGGTGCAATTTCGGCAGCAAACGCGCCCGAGGCGGTGGCGGCTTTGGCACGCTCCACGCTGGCGGTGGCAAAGGCGTCTTGCTGGGCGCGGGTGAAGCTGTATTTGGCGGCGCAGTCTTCGCCAAAGGTGCCCATGCTGCGGCCAGGCTCATACGCGTCTTCCAAGCCGTCGAGCATCATGTGGTCAAAGATACGGTCGTGGCCAATGCGATAACCACCGCGCGCCTTGGGTAGCAGGTAAGGCGCATTGGTCATGCTCTCCATGCCCCCGGCCACCAGCACGTCGTGCGAACCTGCCACCAGCATGTCGTGCGCAAACATGGCCGCGCGCATGCCAGAGCCGCACATCTTGGACAGCGTGACCGCACCTGCACTTTTGGGCAAGCCACCTTTGAATGCCGCTTGACGTGCCGGGGCCTGGCCTTGACCGGCCATCAAGCAGTTGCCAAACAACACCTCGGTCACCAACTCGGGAGAGATGCCTGCACGGGCGACGGCAGCGGCAATGGCGACACCGCCCAAGTCGTGTGCGGCCAGCGACGCGAAGTCGCTTTGAAAACTGCCCATGGGGGTGCGCGCTGCACCGACGATGACGATGGGGTCTGACATACAAAAATCTCCTAGAAGTTCAAAGTTCAAAGTTCAAAGTTCAAAAAAGTTGGATGCCAACGCCTGGGTCAGCCCACCACACCGCCCCGTGGGTAGCGTTTGAAGGCGTTGCGAAACACGTTCACCACTTCGTGCGCGCCGGTCATGCTGACTCCCAGGTCTTTGACCAAGCCGTTGTCCAAACCGTAAATCCAGCCGTGCACGGTGATGTGTTGGCCACGGCTCCAGGCGTCTTGCATGACGTTGGAGAGCGCCACATTGCCCACTTGTTCGATCACATTCATCTCGCACATGACGCGCTCTAGCTCGTCTTGCGGCAAGTGGTTGAGGCGCTGGCGATGGCGCAAGCGCACGTCTTGCACATGGCGCAACCAGTTGTCGGCCAAGCCCACACGGGTGCCTCGGGTTGCAGCCAACACGCCGCCGCAGCCGTAGTGGCCCACCACCATGATGTGCTCGACCTTGAGCGCGTCCACCGCGTACTGAATCACCGACAAGGCATTCAAGTCGGAGTGCACCACCACATTGGCCACGTTGCGGTGGACAAACACCTCACCAGGATCTAAGCCCGTGATCTGGTTGGCGGGCACACGGCTGTCGGAGCAGCCAATCCACAGGTACTTGGGGTTTTGCTGGTTGGCCAGGCGACTGAAATACGCCGGGTCCTGCTGGACCATGCTGTGCGCCCAGGCGCGGTTGTTGTCAAAAAGGTGTTGGAGTGAGGATGTCATCTTGGAGAGTTGGTCTATTTAAAAGCGACTCAATGCGCCTTGTTGGCGGTCAAGCCCATGGTCTGCGCCACATGGTGCAAACGCTTGTCTCGCGTCCAAAGCCGTGCATGCGGCGTCAAGCGGGTGGAGGCCAGCAAGGCCACATCGACATAACCCAAGCCTTTGGCAAACAATTTTTCAGCCTCTACCAAGGTCATCACCTCATGCGGCGACGCCACCACAGCCTGCGGCAAACCTTGCAAGGCCTGCAAAACTTGCGCTCTATTCTTCAAACTGCCCAAAGCAATTTCGCCAACGACCCAAGGGTGGGCCAACACTTGGGTGGCCTGCAAAGCTTGTCGCAGCAAAGCGTCGTCATCGCGCAAATGATCGATCCAGACCGAGGTGTCCACCAACCACATCATGCGGTCTTTTCTCTGCGCCTGGGTGCCGCATCCAGATTCGGCTCGCTGCCGCCCAGCAGCGCCAAGCGCTTGGCACTTTCACGCGCGACCAGGGCGCGCAAGGCCTCTTTCAACAAGGCGGTTCTGTCGAGTTCAGACAGATAGCTTTGCGCTTGTTGTAGCAGCTCATCGTCCAAGGCAAGGGTTGTGCGCATCTGCGTCCTTTCTGTCTTCAAGCATTCAAACTCAAGGCATTCATATTAGCATCACTTGATGATCATAAAAATGCCTAACTTGTCTTGTTTTGCCCCCCGAAAGCAGGCTCAGCAGGTCTCGGCAAACAATTCGCGGCCAATCAGCATGCGACGAATTTCGCTGGTGCCTGCGCCAATTTCGTACAGCTTGGCATCGCGCCACAAGCGACCCAAAGGGTAGTCGTTGATGTAGCCGTTGCCGCCAAAAATCTGCACGCCCTCACCGGCCATCCAGGTGGCTTTTTCGGCGCACCACAAAATGACCGAGGCGCAGTCTTTGCGCACTTGGCGCACGTGGTCCGTGCCCAGCAGGTCGAGGTTTTTGGCGACCGTGTAGGCAAACGAGCGCCCCGCTTGCAGCACGGTGTACATGTCGGCCACTTTGCCTTGGATGAGCTGGAACTCGCCAATGCTTTGGCCAAACTGCTTGCGGTCGTGGATGTAGGGGATCACGTTGTCCATCACCGATTGCATGATGCCCAAGGGTCCGCCTGTGAGCACAGCGCGCTCGTAGTCGAGTCCGCTCATCAACACCTTGGCGCCGTTGTTCAAGCCACCCAGAATGTTCTCGGCAGGCACTTCAACGTTGTGAAACACCAGCTCACCGGTGTGGCTGCCGCGCATGCCCAGTTTGTCGAGCTTTTGCGCGATGGAAAAACCTTTCATGCCTTTCTCGATCAAAAAGGCGGTGACGCCACGCGCGCCCAACTCGGGTTCACTCTTGGCGTAGACCACCAGGGTGTCGGCGTCGGGACCGTTGGTGATCCACATCTTGTTGCCGTTCAACAGGTAGTAGCCGCCTTTGTCCTCTGCTTTGAGCTTCATGCTGATCACATCACTGCCCGCGCCCGGCTCGGACATGGCCAGTGCGCCCACGTGCTCACCGCTGATGAGTTGGGGCAAGTACTTTTGGCGCTGCGCTTCGGTGCCGTTGCGCTTGATCTGGTTGACACACAAGTTGCTGTGCGCGCCGTAGCTCAGGCCCACGCTGGCGGAAGCACGCGAGATTTCTTCCATCGCAATCATGTGTGCCAGGTAGCCCATGTTGGCCCCGCCATATTCCTCGCCCACGGTGATGCCCAACACCCCCAAGTCACCCATCTTGCGCCACAGGTCCATGGGGAATTGGTCGTTGCGGTCAATCTCGGCGGCGCGTGGCGCGATCTCGGCTTGGGCAAAGTCGCGCACGGCATCGCGCAGAGCGTCGATGTCGTCACCGAGTTGAAAGTTCAGGCCGGGTAAGTTGTGCATGGGGTGTCTCCTGCAATGAAATCAATAGGTCTGCTTAACGACCGCGAGGGTTTGTTGCATCAAGGCGCAAGGCGACTCGGAGCCATCGGCATCGAGGTGCACCACTTCGGCGGTGGTGATGATGAGCCGCTTGCCCGCACGCACCACATGGCCACGGGCGCGCAATTCACCGTCTTTGAAGGCGGCCAAGAAATTGATTTTGTACTCCACCGTGGCGACTTCCATGCCCTCGGACGCGCAGGTAAGCCCGGCATAGCCTGCCGCAATATCGGCCAAAGCGCCCATGGCGCCCCCGTGGTAGCCGCCTTGTTGCTGGGTCACGCGCTCGGAGTAAGGCAAGGCGACTTCCACTTCGCCGGGAGCCACCGACACAATGCGTGCGCCCAAGTGCTGCATCAGGCCCTGGCGCACAAAGCTTGACTCGATGCGGTGGTGCAACGCGGCCTGGGTGCTGGGGTGAGGTTGCGTCATGATCGTGCCTTGCTCACTTTGGGCGTCTTGATGGCTTTGACTGGCTTGGCGACATGGGCCACGGCCTGCTTGGCCAACAGGTTACGAGCTTCTTTTTCATGCACCTTGACTTCGTCAAGATTGGCCTCCAGCTCAGCCATCTGCGCTTCGAGTTGTTGCCGATGCTCTGCGAGCACGACCAAAAACTTTTGCAACTGGGGCCCGGTGTCGCGCGGGCTGTCGTACATGTCGATCAGGTCTTTGGCTTCCGTCAACGACAGGCCCAAACGCTTGGCACGCAAGGTGAGCTTCAAGCGCGTGCGGTCACGGTGGCTGTACACGCGGTTGCGCCCGCCGGGGCCCGAGCGTTCGGGCTGGAGCAGGCCCATGTCTTCGTAAAAGCGGATGGCGCGCGTGGTGAGGTCGAACTCACGCGCCAAGTCGCTGATGGAATAGGTGGTGGCCATGGCTGGACTGCTCCGTTGACGTTTACGTAAACGTCAATTATGACGGGAAATTCAGTGGCCTAAAAATTCATTGCCAGGGGGGCAGCAATTCGTCCTTGAGCACACGCCGACGTTGCGCGTAGTCGGGCATGACGCTGTGCACGGTGTCCCAAAAGCGCGGGCTGTGGTCCATCACGCGCAGGTGGCTGAGCTCGTGGGCCACCACGTAGTCGATCACCGCC
This sequence comes from Limnohabitans sp. JirII-31, assembly GCF_002778315.1. Taxonomy (GTDB): domain Bacteria; phylum Pseudomonadota; class Gammaproteobacteria; order Burkholderiales; family Burkholderiaceae_C; genus Limnohabitans. Next base: position 112,782 of record NZ_NESA01000008.1, read on the forward strand.
AGCTTGTGGTGCACCAAGCGCCAGTTGAGCCGAATGGCCCCGTTGGCACTGGCACTGCCCCAGCGGGTGGCCGCGCTGCTGAGCGACAAGCGCTGCCACTGAACCCCCAGCTGCGGCGCAAAGTGGTTGAGCCGCTCGGTGAACAGCGCCTTGGCCTGGCGCATGAGCCAGGCCTGCACCGCGTCGCGAATTTGTTCTGGCGTGGCATGGTGTGGCAATCCCAGACGCAGGGTGTGCAAGGGAGGGCCCTCTTCAAACTGGGCGCTGTTTTTTTTCAGGGTGGCGCTGGAGTCGAGCAATACCTGGAGTTGATCGCCTAGGTAGGGCAACACCACGCCGTCACGCCAGTCGATGCGTGCCGCACCGAGCTGTTGTTGCCGCTCGCCCATCTCGACCAGCTTGCGGCCAATCCAGTCGGCTTTTTCACGCAGCGCCGATTCGACCTCACCCAAGGTGACCCAGCGTGGGGCACTGACTTCGAGGCCATCGGGTCCCACCGCCATGCCAATGGTGCGGCGCTTGCTGCGGCGAAACGCATAAGCCACATCGGTATGCCCCAGTTGGATGCGCCGTGTGGCACGCGGATGGGTGAATTGCGCATGTGGCAGAACTTGCGCCAAAGGTTCGCCCAGGACAGTGATCTGTTGGAACGTGGTGTCAGACGACGCGTCTTTGCCTTGGGCGGGACCGTGCGGCGGGTTCGTTGGTAACTTGGGGGCAGGTGGCGCGCTGTCAAACAAGTCGAGCACGAGTTGCAAGAAGCGGCTCATGCGTGGGCGCTCAAGGCTTGGTGGCGTAGGCCTCGGGGTCGAGGCGGTGCATTTCAGCCTCGATCCACTGCTCGACTTCACGCATCAGCTCATCGGCTTCGCGGCCCACACTCGGGATGGGCTTGCCAATCGAGACATCGACCACCCCTGGGTGCTTGATGAAGGCGCGACGCGGCCAGCATTTGGCCGAGGTGATGGCAATGGGAATGACGGGCGCTCCGGTGGCCACGGCCAAGCGTGTGCCACCGCTTTTGTATTGGCCGCGTTGGCCACGCGGGATGCGCGTGCCCTCGGGAAACATGATGACCCACACGCCTTTGGCCAGCAAGGCTTGGCCCTGCTCCACCACTTTGGCGAAGGCTTTGGCGCGCTGGCTGCGGTCGATGTGAATCATGTCGAGCTTGCCAATGGCCCAGCCAAAGAACGGCACGTAGAGCAGCTCTTTTTTGAACACATAGGCCAAGGGATGCGGCATGATGGCCGGCATCAAAAAGGTCTCGTAGGTGGACTGGTGTTTGACCAGCAAGATGGCCGGGCTGGTCTCGCCGTCAGGCAAGTTCTCTTGGCCTTGAATTTGGTAGCGAATGCCCATGATGACGCGGGCGGCCTCAATGCTCAGGCGCAACCAACGCGCGGCCCAGACATACAAGGTGTCACCGCGTGTGCCACATGCCGACGCGACCACGATGAGCAAGGCGTAAGGGATGACCGTGCAAAACATGAAGGCCATGTGCAAGACCGAGCGCAGGAAGGCCATCATGCGCGGCTCCCCGACTTTGACGCTGCTTTGCCCACGGTTTTGCTGGCGGGCTCGGGTTGTTGCAACAACCAGTCGGCAAAAGCGGACACATCGTTGTGTACCAGCGTGCCTGCGGGGTAGTCGTCGGGCAGTGGTTTGCCGCGGAGCTTTTCGCCTTTGCCCGTGAGCACCAGATGCGGCGTGCAGCCCACCGCAGCACCGGCTTGCAAGTCACGCAAGGTGTCGCCCACGCAGGGCACGCGGGTGAGTTCCATGCCATAGCGTTCGGCAATTTGTTCAAACAAACCCGGCGCAGGCTTGCGGCAGTTGCAATGGTCGTCAGGGCTGTGCGGGCAGTAAAACACCGCGTCGATGCGGCCACCGGCAGCCGCCAGCAACTTGTGCATCTTGGCGTGCATGGCATTGAGGGCAGCCATGTCGTACAGACCACGCCCCAACCCTGATTGGTTGGTGGCCACCACCACATGCCAGCCGGCGTGGTTGAGGCGGGCAATGGCGTCGAGCACGCCGGGCATGGGGATCCACTCGTCGGCCGATTTGACGTAGTCGTCACGGTCTTGGTTGATGGTGCCGTCGCGGTCGAAGATGACGAGTTTGGTCTGCATGGTGGCTCGATGGTTGCGGGAACGTTGCGTGCGTTAGCTGGCCAAGCACGACAAATCGGCCACGCGGTTCATGGCCAGGTGCAAGCTCTTGAGCAAGCCTTGGCGGTTGAGGCGCAAGTCCATTTGCTCGGCGTTGACCATGACGCCATCGAAGAAGGCGTCTACGGGCTCGCGCAAGGCGGCCAGAGTTTTGAGCGAGGCGGTGTAGTCCCCGGCTTCGAACTGGGTCTGCGCCAGCGGCGCGATGCGTTGCATCACTGCGTAGAGGGCTTTCTCGGCGGGCTCTTGCAACAAAATTTCGCTGACATGACCGTCGACTTCTTGCGCTTTTTTCAAGATGTTGCCAATGCGTTTGTTGGCGGCCGCCAGGGCCTGGCTCTCGGGCAAGGCGGCGAAAGCGCGCACGGCGGTGAGGCGGTGGCTGACGTCACTCAAGCGCTGGGGGTGCAGGGCCAACACGGCTTCGACTTCTTGCGCGCTGTAGCCTTGCTCGCGCAGGCTGCCAGAGAGGCGGTCGTAAATGAAGGCGGTCAAGGCCACGGTGGGATCGGTGATGTGCGCGCCAAAGGCCGGTACAGCCTGAGCGATGACATCGTGCAGACCCAGCGCCACATCGGCCTCGCTGAGCATGCGCACCAGCCCTAAGGCATGGCGACGCAGCGCAAACGGGTCTTTGTCGCCCGTGGGCAAGTTGCCAATGCCAAACATGCCCACCAGGGTTTCGAGTTTGTCGGCCAAGGCCACCACCAGGCCGACGCGGTTGCGTGGCAACTCGTCACCCGCAAAGCGGGGCTTGTAGTGGTCTTCAATGGCTTGTGCCACGTCGTCGCCCAAGCCATCGTGGCGGGCGTAGTAGCCGCCCATGATGCCTTGCAGCTCGGGGAACTCGCCCACCATGTCGGTCAGCAAGTCGGTCTTGGCCAACAAGGCAGCGGTGTCGACAGCCTGGATGAAGGCCGCGCCGCCCAAGGCTGCGTTGGTTTGGGTGAACAATTCGGCAATGCGGCGCGCAATGGCGCGCACGCGCTCGGTGCGCTCGCCTTGCGTGCCGAGTTTGTTGTGATAGACCACTTTGCCCAAACCTTCGACGCGGGAGACCAGTGTTTTTTTGCGGTCTTGGTCAAAGAAGAATTTGGCATCGGCCAAGCGGGGACGCACCACGCGTTCGTTGCCACCGATCACCGCGCTGGCGTCATCTGGACTGATGTTGCTGACCACCAAAAACTGATGGGTCAACTTGCCCGAAGCGTCGAGCAGCGGAAAGTATTTTTGGTTGGCCTTCATGGTCAAGATGAGGCACTCTTGCGGCACGTCGAGGAACTGCTTCTCGAATTCGCAGATGAGCACGTTGGGGCGCTCGACCAAGGCCGTGACTTCGTCCAGCAAGGCTGCGTCTTCAATGGCGTGCACGCCACCGCCCACTTGGGCCGCTGCGGCTTGGAGTTGGCGTGCAATGTCGGCACGACGCTCGACAAAGCTGGCGATGACGGCCCCATCTTGCGCCAAGGTGGCTGCGTAATGGTCGGCATCTTGGAACACCACGGGAGACACCCGGGCTTCAAAGCGGTGACCCTGGGTGGTGTTGCCAGCCGTCAAGCCCAAGGCTTTGACAGGAACCACGGTGCTGCCATGCAAGGCCACCAGGCTGTGGGCAGGGCGCACAAATTTGACGCTGCTCCAGCCCGGCAGTTCACAGTCAGACTCCAGTTGGTAGCTCATGACTTTGGGGATGGGCAGTTTGGCGATGGCTTCGTCCAGGGCTTTCTGCAAGCCTTGGGCCAGGCTGGCACCGTGGGCCACGCTGTCGTAGAACAGCGCCTCGGCTTTGCCGTCAGGCGCACGCTTGAGTTGCGCCACAGCTTCGGGGCCTGCACCGATGGCCTGCAATTTTTTAAGCAAAGCGGGGGTGGGGTTGCCATTCGCGTCCGAGCCCACACTGACGGGCATGAGCTTTTGTTGCACGGCACGGTCTGCGGCTTGCGCCACCACGTGGGTGATGTGCGCGGCCAAGCGACGCGGCGAGGCAAAGGGGGTAACGATGGACTCGGCCGAGGCTAGGCCTTGTGCTTTGAGCTGCTCCAGCAAGACGGTTGAAAACGCATCGCCAAGTTTTTGCAAGGCTTTGGGCGGCAGCTCTTCGACGAAGAGTTCGATCAGGAGGTTGTGGGTGCTCATGGTCAGGCGGCTTTCTTAGGCATGTGGGCCACCCATTCGCGCGGGGCCATGGGAAAGCCAAGGCGCTCGCGGCTGTCGTAATAGCTTTGCGCCACGGCGCGGGCCAGGTTGCGGATGCGACCGATGTAGGCCGCACGCTCGGTGACGCTGATGGCGCCCCGGGCATCAAGCAGGTTGAAGGTGTGGGCGGCTTTGAGGACTTGCTCGTAAGCAGGCAAGGCGAGTTGTTCAGTCATCAGGTGTTGGGCTTGCTTTTCGTGGGCACCGAAGGCGGTGAACAAGAACTCGGCGTCGCTGTGTTCGAAGTTGTAGGTGGACTGCTCAACTTCGTTTTGTTTGTAAACGTCGCCATAGCTCAAGCCATCGGTCCAGGTGAGGTTATAGACGTTGTCTACGCCTTGCAGGTACATGGCCAGGCGTTCCAGGCCGTAGGTGATTTCGCCGGTGATGGGTTGGCAGTCAATGCCACCGACTTGCTGGAAGTAGGTGAACTGGGTGACTTCCATGCCATTGAGCCAGACCTCCCAGCCCAAGCCCCAAGCCCCAAGGGTTGGGTTTTCCCAATCGTCTTCAACGAAGCGGATGTCGTTTTTCTTCAAGTCAAAGCCGAGGGCTTCGAGTGACCCCAGGTACAGCTCCAAGATGTTGCTGGGCGCAGGCTTTAAGACCACCTGGTATTGGTAGTAGTGCTGCAAGCGGTTGGGGTTCTCACCATAGCGACCATCTTTGGGGCGGCGGCTGGGCTGCACATAAGCCGCTTTCCAAGGCTCTGGGCCGAGGGCGCGCAAGAAGGTGGCGGTGTGCGAGGTGCCGGCACCGACTTCCATGTCGTAGGGTTGCAGCAAGGCGCAGCCTTGGTCGGCCCAGTAGGCCTGGAGCTTGAGGATGATCTGTTGAAAAGTCAGCATGCAACAAAAGCCGACCGTGGGTCAGCAAGTTAGGGGTGCAGGTCAAAACGCCTGCCAACCCTTGATTTTACGGGGCGAAGCGGCGCTTTTTGCGGCTGTGTCAGTGGCTATTGCTTGCTACTTGCGTGGTGACTTGCGGTGCGCTCGCCAAGCCACGCCGCCCAAGACCAGCGCGGCCCACACAACCAAGGGCCACAGACCCCAGGCAGACACCCAACGGGCATAGGGGGTGGGGGGACCATCGACACCGTGCACCTCGGCCGTGAGCGCACCTTTGACGCCGCTGGGCAATCGGTGCGTGACCACGCCCTGAGCGTTGATGATGGCCGTGGCTCCGGTGTTGGTGGCACGCAGCATGGGACGGCCGAGTTCGAGGGTGCGCATGCGCGAGATGTGCAAATGCTGGTCGATGGCCACGGTGTCGCCAAACCAGGCGATGTTGCTGAGGTTGAGCAGGAGGGTGGGCGCAGTGGTGGGGTTGGCAAAGCTTTGTGCCAGTTCTTCGCCAAACAAGTCTTCAAAGCAAATGTTGGGTGCGATGCGCTCGCCATGCCACAGCAAAGGCAGTTGCACCACTTGGCCACGGGAGAAGTCGCCCAGCGGAATGTGCATGAGTTGGACGAACCAACGGAACATGGGAGGTACGAATTCACCAAAGGGGACGAGGTGGTGTTTGTCGTAGCGGTAGGCGTCTGCCGCGGCGCCGGGTAACAAGGCCAGCGCTGAGTTGGTGTAGCGGTGCACGCCTGTGTCGTCTGGCGCACTGAGCGGCAGGCCGATCAAGGCCGCTTGCTGGCCCTGGGCGTAGCGCTGTTGCAAGAGTGGCCAGTACCCATCGGGCAAGTAGTCGCGCAACAAGGGCACGGCTGTTTCGGGCGTGACGATGAGGTCTGACGTGTTGTGCAGCAAGGCTTCGCGGTAGTCGTGCAAGGCTAGCCCTACGCCTTCGCCAAACTTGAGGTCTTGCGGCACATTGCCCTGCAACAAGGTGATGGTGAGTGCCGGTTTGCGTTGGTTTGATTCAATGCCGGAATGTCGCAAGGGCGAGGCCACCCAGGTCCCCACCATCGCCCCTCCCATCGTCAGCCACAAGATGACGCTGCGCCCTGTTGGACGGGCCCCACGGGGGCCATGCCATGAAGCGGCCAGCAGCATGGCCAACCAAGCGCTGATGGCACTCAAGCCATACACACCCACCCAGGGGGCCCATTCGCGCAAGACGCTGTCCACGTGGGCATAGCCCGCTGCAGCCCAGGGGAAACCAGTCCACAAGGTGCCGCGCGTGAGTTCGGCCAATAGCCATAAGGCAGAGAATGTCAACGCGCGCGACATAACGCCGGCCTCTGCGGCGCACAGGCGGTGGTATGCCCAACTGGCGGCGGCGTAAAAGAGCGCCAAGCCAGCCGCCAACAAGAAAACGGCCAGCGCCGCCAGGCCGCCAGGCATGCCGCCGTACACGTGCATGGAGATGTAAAGCCACCAAATGCTGCCACCCAGCCAAGCACAGGCAAACCACCAACCGCACACAAACGCTTGCTTGGCGGTGCGGCTACGTTGCAGCAGCATGGCAAAACCACTCAGGCTGAGGAGTTGCAACAAGCCTGAGGAGTGCCCTTGCCAAGCGCCGGCAAATGGCCAGGCCATGGCGAAAGCTTGGGCAACACCCAAAACAAGCAAGAACACAACGCGACCAAGCCGCTGCGGGGTGTGGCGCGAGCTGGCGTGCATGCGGTTCAGGGCTTGGATTCTTTGAGAGCGACGGGGTAGACCTTGAACCACTTCACGGCGCCGGCTTTGGTGTGCAAGACCTCAAAACGCAGTTGCATCCAGTCAAAGTGTTCGCCGCGGCGGGGCACGTGGCCCATGGCATGGGCGATGAAGCCGCCGATGGTGTCGAACTTGTTGTCCTCGGCAGCGTCTTCGTCTTGACGCGTGGGGACCAAATCAAAGGCTTCGGTGACGCGTTCGATCGAGGTGTCGCCACTGACGCGGTAGGTGCGGTCTGCCAAGGCAAAGATGTCGCCAGCATCTTCGGCCTGGTCGAACTCGTCTTCGATGTCACCCACGATTTGCTCCAACACGTCTTCGATGGTGATGAGGCCTGCGATACGTCCAAATTCATCGACCACCAAGGCCATGTGGTTACGGGTGTTGCGGAATTCGCGCAACAGGTCGTTGAGGCCTTTGCTCTCTGGCACAAAGACGGGGGGGCGCAACAGGGTGCGCAGATTCAAGGTCGGGGAGCGCTGGAGTTTGAGCAGGTCTTTGGCCAGCAAGATGCCCACCATGTTGTCGCGTTCGTTTTCGAACACAGGAAAACGAGAGTGCCCGGTATCGATGACTTGGTGCAAGGTGTCATCGAGCGAGGCCTCGATGTCGATCAGGTCCATGCGTGGGGCTGCGACCATGACATCGCCAGCGGTCAAGTCGGCCATGCGCAACACGCCTTCGAGCATGGCGCGGCTTTCAGCGCCAATCACGCGGTTGTCTTCGGCATCGGACAGGGCGTCGAGCAGCTCTTCGCGCGAATCGGGACCTGGATGGATGAATTCAATCAGTCGCTGCCAGTAACTGCGTTTGTCGGCTGGCTCACTGTCTCGGTAATGCGGATCGGTCACTGTGGTGCGGCTGACAGCCGCGAGAGTCGGTAGGGCTCAAGCATAGCCCAAGGAGGGGTGGCGTTATTCCGCCGACTGGTGACGGCCAGCCCGTACGCCTTGGCGAATTTCTTGCACTTTGGACAAGAAGTCCCAAAACCTTTTGGCATCTTCTTTGATGCTGTAGTTGGCTTTGGCGTATTGGTCGACCACGAGTTCGGTGACACGGCTGTCCAGATCGCGTTTGGGCAAGCGCAGGTAGGCTTCGGTCTCAGACCCGTCTCGCTCAAGGGTAGCCCCGCTTTTGCGCGCGATCCGAATCATGGGCGCGTTTTCGCTCAAGGCATGGATGTAGATTTGCGACACTTTCTCGTTGCGTGCGTGCATGACGGCACGCTCAAAGAGACGCGCACCATAACCTCTGCCACGCGCATAGGCCAGAACGGAAACACCAAATTCGGCACTGGAGGGACGACCAGGCGTTTGCATCAGGGCCAAGTGAGCCATCGCCACAATGTCGAGGTTGCGGTTGAAGATGCCGTAGATTTCGTCTCGGTCAAAGTTCAGCCCCTCGATGTAACGCGTGATGTGTTCGTCGTTGGCCGCATAGCCAAAACGCAAATAACGATCATGCGCGGACAAGGCCAATAAATGGGCCTTGATTTTGGGCAAGTGCTCTGGGTTCAAAGGACAAATTGGTATCAACACACCCTCCGTATCCGACTTGAGTCCTTGTGGGACACCCGTTATGCGCATCAGTTGGCGACCCGCTTCTACGGTCGTGCGGGCCAATGTGTGTACAAGAGTCATGCCTGAATTGTACGGGTTTTCCCTAATCTTTGCATGGATCTGACACGGTAATCGCTGTGGGGTCACTCCCGATGAGACGTGGGTGTTTCGACCTACACAATACTTCATCAAGGAGAGCGCAATGGATAAACCGTGGTTCAAGGCCTACCCACCGGGGGTTCCCCATACGGTACGGCCCGAAGAGTATCGCTCGGTGTCGCATTTGTTGGAAGAGTCTTTCCAAAAGAATGCCTCATCGCGTTTTTCTGTTTGCATGGACCGGTGGATGACGTACGCAGAGCTCAACCATGCGTCAGCAGCCTTTGGTGCATGGCTTCAAGGACTTGCACTCGAACCCGGCGCACGGGTGGCCATCATGCTGCCCAATATTCCCCAATTCGCAGTGGTCATGGCGGCTGTGCTGCGTGCGGGATATACGTGTGTGAATGTGAATCCGCTATACACAGCGCGTGAGCTCGCACATCAGCTGAACGATTCGGGTGCGACCACGATTGTGATTTTGGAGAACTTTGCCCGAACGCTGGAAGAGGTGATTGATGACACGCCCATTCAAAACGTGGTGGTTGCCTCAATGGGGGACATGCTGGGTTTCTGGTTCGGTCGCTGGATCACGTTTGCAGTGCGTCACCTGGCTCGAATGGTGCCCGCCTTCAAACTGCCGCGTCTAGACAAGCAAGGACTCCCGCGCCATATCGTGTCGTTCAAGCAAGCGCTGAGTGAGGGCACGCAACGCACGCTGCAAGCGAACACACGCAATTTGGATTCGACCGCTTTTCTTCAATACACCGGCGGTACCACGGGCTTGTCTAAAGGCGCGGTGCTGACCGATCGCAACATCATGGCTGCTATTTTGCAAGCGGATGTTTGGTTCTCACCGGCCACAGCACGCGTGGGCGATGTGCGAAACATCAACTGCATTGCGGCCTTGCCGCTGTATCACATCTTCGCGCTCACACTGTGTTTGCTATCGATCCGTTGGGGGGCGCAGATCACATTGATTCCAAATCCGCGCGACATTGACAAGTTCGTGGATGTGCTTAAAAAGCGCCCATTTCACTTGCTGCCTGCAGTGAACACCTTGTTCAATGCCCTGCTATCGCATCCGCATTTCCAGTCACTTGATTTTTCCAGTTTATGCGTGTCTCAGGCAGGAGGGATGGCAGCGTCAGAAGGTACGGCAAAACGTTGGCAAGAGGTGACGGGCTGCGCCATGGTGGAGGGCTGGGGCATGAGCGAAACCTGCGCGATTGGCACCAACAATCCGGTCACGGCAACGCAATTCAGCGGTTCAATCGGATTGCCTTTGCCAAGTATTGAGATTGCGATCAAAGGTGATGAAGGCATCAGTTTGCCCATTGGGTCAACGGGAGAGATTTGCATCAAGGGGCCTAATGTGATGACCGGCTACTACCGACAGGAGGAAGAAACGGCGAGAGCGTTTACCTCGGATGGTTTCATGCGAACCGGTGATATCGGCGTGATGGATGAGAAAGGCTTCACACGCATTGTTGATCGCAAAAAGGACATGATTTTGGTCAGCGGTTTCAATGTGTTTCCCAATGAATTAGAGAACGTGATTTCTCTGTGTCCAGGCGTGGTGGAGTGTGCGGCAATTGGCGTTCCGGATGAGAAACAAGGTGAAGCCATCAAGGTGTTCGTTGTTCGCAGCGATGTCACGTTGACCGAAGAGGACGTGGCCAATTTTTGCCGTCAAAATTTCACCGGATACAAAATTCCAAAACACATCGAATTTCGCGATGAGTTGCCCAAATCAAATGTCGGAAAAGTACTGCGTCGTGAACTCAGAACAAATAAATAAATCAAATCTCACCTTACCGCCAGGACTGAATTTTTTTCAACGAGGCTGGCTGTCATCCAACAATGTGCTGCTTAGGGACAGCGAACAAGCTGTCTTAGTCGACACAGGCTATTGGACACACAGCGCACAGACGCTGGACTTGGTTCAGCGTTGTCTGGCAACACAACCTCTGACTCGCATCATCAACACACATTTACACAGTGACCACTGCGGCGGGAACGCAGCGCTGCAAGAGGCCTATCCTGCGGCAGAAACATTCGTGCCTCCAGGTCACGCCAATTTTGTATTTGATTGGGATCCCGCGGCGCTGACCTATACGCCCACTGGTCAGCATTGCCCAAAATTTTTAGCCCGAGACGTGATTCGCCCTGGTGAGCGTTTCAGCGTATCGGATCAAGAGTGGTTGGCATTGGCTGCGCCAGGCCATGATCCGCATTCCATTGTTCTTTTTTGCGAAGAAACTGGTGTTTTGATCTCGGCTGACGCGCTCTGGGAAAATGGTTTTGGAGTGGTATTTCCAGAAATAGAAGGCATCGAAGCTTTTGAAGATGTCGCGAAGACTTTGGATTTGATTGCGTCACTTCAAGTGACGGTTGTGCTGCCCGGTCACGGTGAGCCATTTACAAACGTGCAATTGGCATTGGTCAATGCAAGAAAACGATTGGCCAGCTTTCGCGATGACCCAGAAAAACATGCCAACTACGCAGCCAAGGTACTGCTTAAATTCAAACTACTTGAACTTCAGACCGTTGAGCAAGCGAATTTTGAGCAGTGGGCAATGGACTGCGATTATTTGAAGCTGTTACAGCAACGCTATGCAAATAATCTTTCGTTTGGTAACTGGTTTCGAGGCCTACTGCTGAGTCTCGAAAAAAACGGCGCTTTGATTTGCGCAAGCGGTAAGCTTATTAACCGCTAAAAAACAAAACCCCCCACTCACTGAGTGGGGGGTTCTGAGGGCTGTAATAGCCTGACGATGTCCTACTTTCACACGGGAACCCGCACTATCATCGGCGCTAAGTCGTTTCACTGTCCTGTTCGGGATGGGAAGGAGTGGTACCAACTTGCTATGGTCATCAGGCATAACTTGTTGTCACCTTGACTAGGTCAAGGCAACGAATTCATAGAGTTTGGAATTAGCTTGTGGTCTTTCGACCATTTTTGAATGCGTCACTTGGCATAACTTCCTTGATCATTTCTGAATCAAAGTTATAGGGTCAAGTCGCACGAGCAATTAGTATCAGTTAGCTTAACGCATTACTGCGCTTCCACACCTGACCTATCAACGTCCTGGTCTTGAACGACTCTTTAGGGGGCTCAAGGCCCCGGCAGATCTCATCTTGAAACGAGTTTCCCGCTTAGATGCTTTCAGCGGTTATCTCTTCCACACATAGCTACTCGGCAATGCCACTGGCGTGACAACCGATACACCAGAGGTGTGTCCACTCCGGTCCTCTCGTACTAGGAGCAGGCTTCCTCAAATCTGCAGCGCCCACGGAAGATAGGGACCAAACTGTCTCACGACGTTTTAAACCCAGCTCACGTACCTCTTTAAATGGCGAACAGCCATACCCTTGGGACCGGCTACAGCCCCAGGATGAGATGAGCCGACATCGAGGTGCCAAACACCGCCGTCGATATGAACTCTTGGGCGGTATCAGCCTGTTATCCCCAGAGTACCTTTTATCCGTTGAGCGATGGCCCTTCCATACAGAACCACCGGATCACTATGTCCTACTTTCGTATCTGCTCGACTTGTCAGTCTCGCAGTTAAGCACGCTTATGCCATTGCACTATTAGCACGATGTCCGACCGTACCTAGCGTACCTTCGAACTCCTCCGTTACGCTTTGGGAGGAGACCGCCCCAGTCAAACTGCCTACCATGCACTGTCCCCGATCCCGATAAGGGACCTAGGTTAGAACCTCAAACACACCAGGGTGGTATTTCAACGTTGGCTCCACGCAGTCTAGCGACCACGCTTCAAAGCCTCCCACCTATCCTACACAGATCTGTTCAAAGTCCAATACAAAGCTACAGTAAAGGTTCATGGGGTCTTTCCGTCTTTCCGCGGGGAGATTGCATCATCACAAACATTTCAACTTCGCTGAGTCTCAGGAGGAGACAGTGTGGCCATCGTTACGCCATTCGTGCAGGTCGGAACTTACCCGACAAGGAATTTCGCTACCTTAGGACCGTTATAGTTACGGCCGCCGTTTACTGGGACTTCAATCAAGAGCTTGCACCCCATCATTTAATCTTCCAGCACCGGGCAGGCGTCACACCCTATACGTCCACTTTCGTGTTTGCAGAGTGCTGTGTTTTTATTAAACAGTCGCAGCCACCGATTCTCTGAGGCCTCATTCTGCTCCCCTTGTACAGGTTCACATACTAAAGGCACACCTTCTTCCGAAGTTACGGTGTCAATTTGCCGAGTTCCTTCTCCTGAGTTCTCTCAAGCGCCTTAGAATACTCATCTCGCGCACCAGTGTCGGTTTGCGGTACGGTCGTGTGTAGCTGAAGCTTAGTGGCTTTTCCTGGAAGCAGGGTATCACTCACTTCGGAAGCAAGCTTCCTCGTTATCACCCCTCATCTAAGCCCGGCGGATTTACCTACCAGGCACGACTACAGGCTTGAACAGACATATCCAACAGTCTGCCGAGCTAACCTTCTCCGTCCCCACATCGCACTACACATCGGTACAGGAATATTGACCTGTTTCCCATCAACTACGCATCTCTGCCTCGCCTTAGGGGCCGACTCACTCTACGCCGATGAACGTTGCGTAGAAAACCTTGCGCTTACGGCGAGGGGGCTTTTCACCCCCTTTAACGCTACTCATGTCAGCATTCGCACTTCTGATACCTCCAGCACGCTTTACAACGCACCTTCACAGGCTTACAGAACGCTCTCCTACCACTTGCAATAAATTGCAAATCCGCAGCTTCGGTAACTGGCTTAGCCCCGTTACATCTTCCGCGCAGGACGACTCGATCAGTGAGCTATTACGCTTTCTTTAAATGATGGCTGCTTCTAAGCCAACATCCTGACTGTTTTAGCCTTCCCACTTCGTTTCCCACTTAGCCAATTTTAGGGACCTTAGCTGGCGGTCTGGGTTGTTTCCCTCTTGAGTCCGGACGTTAGCACCCGGTGCTCTGTCTCCCAAGCTGTACTCTGCGGTATTCGGAGTTTGCCTTGGTTTGGTAAGTCGCCATGACCCCCTAGCCAAAACAGTGCTCTACCCCCGCAGGTAATACTTGAGGCACTACCTAAATAGTTTTCGGAGAGAACCAGCTATTTCCAAGTTTGTTTAGCCTTTCACCCCTATCCACAGGTCATCCGCTAATTTTGCAACATTAGTCGGTTCGGACCTCCAGTACCTGTTACGGCACCTTCATCCTGCCCATGGATAGATCACTTGGTTTCGGGTCTACACCCAGCGACTAATTCGCCCTATTCGGACTCGATTTCTCTACGGCTTCCCTATTCGGTTAACCTTGCCACTGAATGTAAGTCGCTGACCCATTATACAAAAGGTACGCAGTCACCCTTGCGGGCTCCTACTTTTTGTAAGCATACGGTTTCAGGATCTATTTCACTCCCCTCCCGGGGTTCTTTTCGCCTTTCCCTCACGGTACTAGTTCACTATCGGTCGATGATGAGTATTTAGCCTTGGAGGATGGTCCCCCCATATTCAGACAGGATTACACGTGTCCCGCCCTACTTGTCGTTAGCTTAGTACCACACAGGTCTTTTCACGTACGGGGCTATCACCCTCTATAGCTGACCTTTCCAGGTCATTCCGTTAAGTCTTGTGCTATCACTAACAGGCTTCTCCGATTTCGCTCGCCACTACTTTCGGAATCTCGGTTGATGTCTTTTCCTCGAGCTACTGAGATGTTTCAGTTCACCCGGTTCGCCTCGCACAGCTATGTATTCACTATGCGATACCCTCTGCAGGGTAGGTTTCCCCATTCAGAAATCTCCGGATCAAAGCTAATTTGCCAGCTCCCCGAAGCTTATCGCAGGCTATCACGTCTTTCGTCGCCTATCATCGCCAAGGCATCCACCATATGCTCTTAGTCACTTGACCCTATAACTTTGACATCTCTTTCGAGATCAAAATTGTTTCAAGGACTGATTTGACAGGTCTCTCACCTGTCGCGTTATGCCGTAATGTGAATAATCCTTCGATATTTCTATCGATAGAACAATTCGTCATTACTGAATTTCAAAATGTTTTTCAACACAATTGAATATTCGTTTTGACGCAATCAAAAAATGTCGCTGGCGGCACGGTCTGTACTAAACCTTTACGAATGTACAGTTTCCGCCAGCAACGCTAATTCGACTCTATGAATTTTTAAAGAACAGCCTAGTTAATCGATCAATACCGATCAACAACAAAATAGCCTCAACGAAGCCACTTTGTTGTTGAATGTAATGGTGGAGGATGACGGGATCGAACCGACGACCCCCTGCTTGCAAAGCAGGTGCTCTCCCAGCTGAGCTAATCCCCCATTGATTCACTAAGAAGTGATGGTGGGTCTGGTTGGAATCGAACCAACGACCCCCGCCTTATCAAGACGGTGCTCTAACCAACTGAGCTACAGACCCAAGCCGGTCGCGATTTACCCGGCAATTTCCGAGATCAATCGACGACAACCCTCTAACAACCGATAAGTGTGGACGTTCAATTTAGATTGCAGTTTCCAGAAAGGAGGTGATCCAGCCGCACCTTCCGATACGGCTACCTTGTTACGACTTCACCCCAGTCACGAACCCTGCCGTGGTAATCGCCCTCCTTACGGTTAGGCTAACTACTTCTGGCAGAACCCGCTCCCATGGTGTGACGGGCGGTGTGTACAAGACCCGGGAACGTATTCACCGTGACATTCTGATCCACGATTACTAGCGATTCCGACTTCACGCAGTCGAGTTGCAGACTGCGATCCGGACTACGACTGGTTTTACGGGATTAGCTCCCCCTCGCGGGTTGGCAACCCTTTGTACCAGCCATTGTATGACGTGTGTAGCCCCACCTATAAGGGCCATGAGGACTTGACGTCATCCCCACCTTCCTCCGGTTTGTCACCGGCAGTCTCATTAGAGTGCCCAACTAAATGTAGCAACTAATGACAAGGGTTGCGCTCGTTGCGGGACTTAACCCAACATCTCACGACACGAGCTGACGACAGCCATGCAGCACCTGTGTTACGGCTCTCTTTCGAGCACTCCTCTATCTCTAAAGGATTCCGTACATGTCAAAGGTGGGTAAGGTTTTTCGCGTTGCATCGAATTAAACCACATCATCCACCGCTTGTGCGGGTCCCCGTCAATTCCTTTGAGTTTCAACCTTGCGGCCGTACTCCCCAGGCGGTCAACTTCACGCGTTAGCTTCGTTACTGAGTCAGTGAAGACCCAACAACCAGTTGACATCGTTTAGGGCGTGGACTACCAGGGTATCTAATCCTGTTTGCTCCCCACGCTTTCGTGCATGAGCGTCAGTACAGGCCCAGGGGATTGCCTTCGCCATCGGTGTTCCTCCGCATATCTACGCATTTCACTGCTACACGCGGAATTCCATCCCCCTCTGCCGTACTCCAGCTATACAGTCACAAATGCAGTTCCCAGGTTGAGCCCGGGGATTTCACATCTGTCTTATATAACCGCCTGCGCACGCTTTACGCCCAGTAATTCCGATTAACGCTTGCACCCTACGTATTACCGCGGCTGCTGGCACGTAGTTAGCCGGTGCTTATTCTTACGGTACCGTCATGAGCCCCTCGTATTAAGAGAAACCTTTTCGTTCCGTACAAAAGCAGTTTACAACCCGAAGGCCTTCGTCCTGCACGCGGAATGGCTGGATCAGACTTGCGTCCATTGTCCAAAATTCCCCACTGCTGCCTCCCGTAGGAGTCTGGACCGTGTCTCAGTTCCAGTGTGGCTGGTCGTCCTCTCAGACCAGCTACAGATCGTTGGCTTGGTGAGCCTTTACCCCACCAACTACCTAATCTGATATCGGCCGCTCCAATCGCGCGAGGTCTTGCGATCCCCCGCTTTCATCCATAGATCGTATGCGGTATTAGCGTAATTTTCACTACGTTATCCCCCACGACTGGGCACGTTCCGATATATTACTCACCCGTTCGCCACTCGCCACCAAGGTTGCCCTCGTGCTGCCGTTCGACTTGCATGTGTAAAGCATTCCGCCAGCGTTCAATCTGAGCCAGGATCAAACTCTATAGTTCGATCTTGATTTTTTTCGCTCTTTCGAGCAACTCATAAAAACGGAATTGAAGTGAACTTCACTTCTATTCTCATGAGCGTTTGTAAGCCAATTAAGACTTAGTTCCGAAGAACTTGGCAATCGCCATCAAACGCCCACGCTTATCGGCTGTATTTTTTTAAGGATCTAACTCAACTTCTTGAGTAACTTAGCTGCGATCAGCGAAGCCTTGCAGTATACAACGATTTTTTGTCGTTGCACAACTGTTTGGGAAATTAACTTAAATAAAAATTACTTTCCAAACACGCCCGCAATCAAATTGTGGGTACTGGTGACAAAACCCCCCACTCACTGAGTGGGGGGTTCTGAGGGCTGTAATAGCCTGACGATGTCCTACTTTCACACGGGAACCCGCACTATCATCGGCGCTAAGTCGTTTCACTGTCCTGTTCGGGATGGGAAGGAGTGGTACCAACTTGCTATGGTCATCAGGCATAACTTGTTGTCACCTTGACTAGGTCAAGGCAACGAATTCATAGAGTTTGGAATTAGCTTGTGGTCTTTCGACCATTTTTGAATGCGTCACTTGGCATAACTTCCTTGATCATTTCTGAATCAAAGTTATAGGGTCAAGTCGCACGAGCAATTAGTATCAGTTAGCTTAACGCATTACTGCGCTTCCACACCTGACCTATCAACGTCCTGGTCTTGAACGACTCTTTAGGGGGCTCAAGGCCCCGGCAGATCTCATCTTGAAACGAGTTTCCCGCTTAGATGCTTTCAGCGGTTATCTCTTCCACACATAGCTACTCGGCAATGCCACTGGCGTGACAACCGATACACCAGAGGTGTGTCCACTCCGGTCCTCTCGTACTAGGAGCAGGCTTCCTCAAATCTGCAGCGCCCACGGAAGATAGGGACCAAACTGTCTCACGACGTTTTAAACCCAGCTCACGTACCTCTTTAAATGGCGAACAGCCATACCCTTGGGACCGGCTACAGCCCCAGGATGAGATGAGCCGACATCGAGGTGCCAAACACCGCCGTCGATATGAACTCTTGGGCGGTATCAGCCTGTTATCCCCAGAGTACCTTTTATCCGTTGAGCGATGGCCCTTCCATACAGAACCACCGGATCACTATGTCCTACTTTCGTATCTGCTCGACTTGTCAGTCTCGCAGTTAAGCACGCTTATGCCATTGCACTATTAGCACGATGTCCGACCGTACCTAGCGTACCTTCGAACTCCTCCGTTACGCTTTGGGAGGAGACCGCCCCAGTCAAACTGCCTACCATGCACTGTCCCCGATCCCGATAAGGGACCTAGGTTAGAACCTCAAACACACCAGGGTGGTATTTCAACGTTGGCTCCACGCAGTCTAGCGACCACGCTTCAAAGCCTCCCACCTATCCTACACAGATCTGTTCAAAGTCCAATACAAAGCTACAGTAAAGGTTCATGGGGTCTTTCCGTCTTTCCGCGGGGAGATTGCATCATCACAAACATTTCAACTTCGCTGAGTCTCAGGAGGAGACAGTGTGGCCATCGTTACGCCATTCGTGCAGGTCGGAACTTACCCGACAAGGAATTTCGCTACCTTAGGACCGTTATAGTTACGGCCGCCGTTTACTGGGACTTCAATCAAGAGCTTGCACCCCATCATTTAATCTTCCAGCACCGGGCAGGCGTCACACCCTATACGTCCACTTTCGTGTTTGCAGAGTGCTGTGTTTTTATTAAACAGTCGCAGCCACCGATTCTCTGAGGCCTCATTCTGCTCCCCTTGTACAGGTTCACATACTAAAGGCACACCTTCTTCCGAAGTTACGGTGTCAATTTGCCGAGTTCCTTCTCCTGAGTTCTCTCAAGCGCCTTAGAATACTCATCTCGCGCACCAGTGTCGGTTTGCGGTACGGTCGTGTGTAGCTGAAGCTTAGTGGCTTTTCCTGGAAGCAGGGTATCACTCACTTCGGAAGCAAGCTTCCTCGTTATCACCCCTCATCTAAGCCCGGCGGATTTACCTACCAGGCACGACTACAGGCTTGAACAGACATATCCAACAGTCTGCCGAGCTAACCTTCTCCGTCCCCACATCGCACTACACATCGGTACAGGAATATTGACCTGTTTCCCATCAACTACGCATCTCTGCCTCGCCTTAGGGGCCGACTCACTCTACGCCGATGAACGTTGCGTAGAAAACCTTGCGCTTACGGCGAGGGGGCTTTTCACCCCCTTTAACGCTACTCATGTCAGCATTCGCACTTCTGATACCTCCAGCACGCTTTACAACGCACCTTCACAGGCTTACAGAACGCTCTCCTACCACTTGCAATAAATTGCAAATCCGCAGCTTCGGTAACTGGCTTAGCCCCGTTACATCTTCCGCGCAGGACGACTCGATCAGTGAGCTATTACGCTTTCTTTAAATGATGGCTGCTTCTAAGCCAACATCCTGACTGTTTTAGCCTTCCCACTTCGTTTCCCACTTAGCCAATTTTAGGGACCTTAGCTGGCGGTCTGGGTTGTTTCCCTCTTGAGTCCGGACGTTAGCACCCGGTGCTCTGTCTCCCAAGCTGTACTCTGCGGTATTCGGAGTTTGCCTTGGTTTGGTAAGTCGCCATGACCCCCTAGCCAAAACAGTGCTCTACCCCCGCAGGTAATACTTGAGGCACTACCTAAATAGTTTTCGGAGAGAACCAGCTATTTCCAAGTTTGTTTAGCCTTTCACCCCTATCCACAGGTCATCCGCTAATTTTGCAACATTAGTCGGTTCGGACCTCCAGTACCTGTTACGGCACCTTCATCCTGCCCATGGATAGATCACTTGGTTTCGGGTCTACACCCAGCGACTAATTCGCCCTATTCGGACTCGATTTCTCTACGGCTTCCCTATTCGGTTAACCTTGCCACTGAATGTAAGTCGCTGACCCATTATACAAAAGGTACGCAGTCACCCTTGCGGGCTCCTACTTTTTGTAAGCATACGGTTTCAGGATCTATTTCACTCCCCTCCCGGGGTTCTTTTCGCCTTTCCCTCACGGTACTAGTTCACTATCGGTCGATGATGAGTATTTAGCCTTGGAGGATGGTCCCCCCATATTCAGACAGGATTACACGTGTCCCGCCCTACTTGTCGTTAGCTTAGTACCACACAGGTCTTTTCACGTACGGGGCTATCACCCTCTATAGCTGACCTTTCCAGGTCATTCCGTTAAGTCTTGTGCTATCACTAACAGGCTTCTCCGATTTCGCTCGCCACTACTTTCGGAATCTCGGTTGATGTCTTTTCCTCGAGCTACTGAGATGTTTCAGTTCACCCGGTTCGCCTCGCACAGCTATGTATTCACTATGCGATACCCTCTGCAGGGTAGGTTTCCCCATTCAGAAATCTCCGGATCAAAGCTAATTTGCCAGCTCCCCGAAGCTTATCGCAGGCTATCACGTCTTTCGTCGCCTATCATCGCCAAGGCATCCACCATATGCTCTTAGTCACTTGACCCTATAACTTTGACATCTCTTTCGAGATCAAAATTGTTTCAAGGACTGATTTGACAGGTCTCTCACCTGTCGCGTTATGCCGTAATGTGAATAATCCTTCGATATTTCTATCGATAGAACAATTCGTCATTACTGAATTTCAAAATGTTTTTCAACACAATTGAATATTCGTTTTGACGCAATCAAAAAATGTCGCTGGCGGCACGGTCTGTACTAAACCTTTACGAATGTACAGTTTCCGCCAGCAACGCTAATTCGACTCTATGAATTTTTAAAGAACAGCCTAGTTAATCGATCAATACCGATCAACAACAAAATAGCCTCAACGAAGCCACTTTGTTGTTGAATGTAATGGTGGAGGATGACGGGATCGAACCGACGACCCCCTGCTTGCAAAGCAGGTGCTCTCCCAGCTGAGCTAATCCCCCATTGATTCACTAAGAAGTGATGGTGGGTCTGGTTGGAATCGAACCAACGACCCCCGCCTTATCAAGACGGTGCTCTAACCAACTGAGCTACAGACCCAAGCCGGTCGCGATTTACCCGGCAATTTCCGAGATCAATCGACGACAACCCTCTAACAACCGATAAGTGTGGACGTTCAATTTAGATTGCAGTTTCCAGAAAGGAGGTGATCCAGCCGCACCTTCCGATACGGCTACCTTGTTACGACTTCACCCCAGTCACGAACCCTGCCGTGGTAATCGCCCTCCTTACGGTTAGGCTAACTACTTCTGGCAGAACCCGCTCCCATGGTGTGACGGGCGGTGTGTACAAGACCCGGGAACGTATTCACCGTGACATTCTGATCCACGATTACTAGCGATTCCGACTTCACGCAGTCGAGTTGCAGACTGCGATCCGGACTACGACTGGTTTTACGGGATTAGCTCCCCCTCGCGGGTTGGCAACCCTTTGTACCAGCCATTGTATGACGTGTGTAGCCCCACCTATAAGGGCCATGAGGACTTGACGTCATCCCCACCTTCCTCCGGTTTGTCACCGGCAGTCTCATTAGAGTGCCCAACTAAATGTAGCAACTAATGACAAGGGTTGCGCTCGTTGCGGGACTTAACCCAACATCTCACGACACGAGCTGACGACAGCCATGCAGCACCTGTGTTACGGCTCTCTTTCGAGCACTCCTCTATCTCTAAAGGATTCCGTACATGTCAAAGGTGGGTAAGGTTTTTCGCGTTGCATCGAATTAAACCACATCATCCACCGCTTGTGCGGGTCCCCGTCAATTCCTTTGAGTTTCAACCTTGCGGCCGTACTCCCCAGGCGGTCAACTTCACGCGTTAGCTTCGTTACTGAGTCAGTGAAGACCCAACAACCAGTTGACATCGTTTAGGGCGTGGACTACCAGGGTATCTAATCCTGTTTGCTCCCCACGCTTTCGTGCATGAGCGTCAGTACAGGCCCAGGGGATTGCCTTCGCCATCGGTGTTCCTCCGCATATCTACGCATTTCACTGCTACACGCGGAATTCCATCCCCCTCTGCCGTACTCCAGCTATACAGTCACAAATGCAGTTCCCAGGTTGAGCCCGGGGATTTCACATCTGTCTTATATAACCGCCTGCGCACGCTTTACGCCCAGTAATTCCGATTAACGCTTGCACCCTACGTATTACCGCGGCTGCTGGCACGTAGTTAGCCGGTGCTTATTCTTACGGTACCGTCATGAGCCCCTCGTATTAAGAGAAACCTTTTCGTTCCGTACAAAAGCAGTTTACAACCCGAAGGCCTTCGTCCTGCACGCGGAATGGCTGGATCAGACTTGCGTCCATTGTCCAAAATTCCCCACTGCTGCCTCCCGTAGGAGTCTGGACCGTGTCTCAGTTCCAGTGTGGCTGGTCGTCCTCTCAGACCAGCTACAGATCGTTGGCTTGGTGAGCCTTTACCCCACCAACTACCTAATCTGATATCGGCCGCTCCAATCGCGCGAGGTCTTGCGATCCCCCGCTTTCATCCATAGATCGTATGCGGTATTAGCGTAATTTTCACTACGTTATCCCCCACGACTGGGCACGTTCCGATATATTACTCACCCGTTCGCCACTCGCCACCAAGGTTGCCCTCGTGCTGCCGTTCGACTTGCATGTGTAAAGCATTCCGCCAGCGTTCAATCTGAGCCAGGATCAAACTCTATAGTTCGATCTTGATTTTTTTCGCTCTTTCGAGCAACTCATAAAAACGGAATTGAAGTGAACTTCACTTCTATTCTCATGAGCGTTTGTAAGCCAATTAAGACTTAGTTCCGAAGAACTTGGCAATCGCCATCAAACGCCCACGCTTATCGGCTGTATTTTTTTAAGGATCTAACTCAACTTCTTGAGTAACTTAGCTGCGATCAGCGAAGCCTTGCAGTATACAACGATTTTTTGTCGTTGCGTAAAAATTTTTGAAAATTTTTACATCCATCTGACTCTTGGCTACCGGGTTAACCCTTTGCCATTGTTATCAGCGGAGCCCGTCAGTATAGCACCACTTTTACAAACAACACAAGGGAATCCATTTATTTTCTAACTTGCGTAGAACACCCAAGTAATTTTGAGGACGCGTTACTTACTCTAGGGAATGAAACCACACTTGAAGCGACACCGATAATCAATCATGTCTCTAATTACTTTACAACAAGCCCAACTATCCTTTGGGCACGTCGCACTGCTTGATCACGCAGAGTTTTCACTGGAGCCGCTAGAACGCGTTGGTCTCATTGGCCGTAACGGCGCAGGAAAGTCATCGCTGCTGCGCATACTCGCAGGCATGGAGAAGCCTGATGATGGCGACATGCGTGTTCAGCAAGGGCTACGCGTCACTTATGTGGCCCAAGAGCCGTTACTTGACGGTGAACACTCTGTCTTTGACGCCGTCAGCTCTGGCCTTGCTCGTGTGATTGCACTCATTGAGCAGTACTCCATTGGCGAGGGGGACCTGAACGCGATACAAAACGAAATTGAAGTCTTCGACGGCTGGAATTGGGAGCAACGTGTGTATGAGACCCTACATCGCTTGCACCTAGACCCTCACGCACGAATCAGCGCACTCTCTGGCGGGACAGCGAAACGCGTGGCACTGGCTCAGGCACTCGTGACAGCACCCGATGTATTGCTACTAGACGAGCCGACGAACCACCTAGACCTCGATAGCATTGAGTGGCTAGAAGGTATGCTGATCGACTTCAAAGGCAGCGTGATCACCATCACGCACGATCGAACTTTCCTAGATCGTGTGGCAACACGCATTGTTGAGTTAGACCGTGGCCACTTGCTGTCTTATCCAGGCAACTTCGCCCAATACCAAGTTCAAAAAGAAGAACAGCTCAACCAAGAGGCTGTTATCAACGCCAAGGCAGACAAGCTCTTGGCAGGCGAAGAGGTTTGGATTCGCAAAGGCGTGGAGGCACGCCGCACCCGCAGCCAAAGTCGCATTGCTCGTCTAGAGGCATTGCGCGCAAGCCGAGAAGCCAGGCGTGACGCCGTAGGTAGAGTCAAGCTTGACCTAGCCAGTGGCGCACAAAGCGGCAAGATCGTTGCAGAGCTGACCGAGGTCAACAAAGCGTTCGGCGACAAAGTGATTGCCAAGAACTTTTCTGCCACCTTCTTGCGTGGAGACAAAATTGGCTTGATTGGACCCAATGGTGTTGGCAAAAGCACGTTGCTGAAAATGATCTTGGGCGAACTCCAACCGGACAGCGGGAAAGTTCGCCAAGGAGCCAACTTACAAGTGGCCTATTTCGACCAAATGCGTAACGCACTCGACATGAATGCAACGCTGGAGGACTTCATCAGCCCTGGTAGCGAATGGATCGAAATCGGAGACCAGAGAAAACACGTCAAAAGCTACCTCGACGACTTTTTGTTCTCACCGGCACGCGCCACCTCGCCTGTGCGCTCCTTGTCAGGAGGTGAGCGCAACCGGCTGCTGTTGGCACGTCTTTTTGCCAGGCCCGCCAACGTGCTCGTCTTGGACGAACCCACCAACGACTTGGACATCGACACGCTGGAGTTACTTGAAGAACTGCTGCAAACCTACAAAGGCACTGTGTTCATCGTCAGCCACGATCGCTCGTTCCTCGACAACGTCGCCACCAGCACACTAGTGTTTGAAGGCACGCCAGAGAATCCCGGCTTTTGGCGCGAATACGAAGGCAGCGTGCAAGACTGGTTGATTCAATCGGCCCGCACACG
Organism: Limnohabitans sp. JirII-31; assembly: GCF_002778315.1. GTDB lineage: Bacteria > Pseudomonadota > Gammaproteobacteria > Burkholderiales > Burkholderiaceae_C > Limnohabitans. The sequence continues at coordinate 137,152 of NZ_NESA01000008.1, forward strand.
CAGCTTGAACATAACCAACACCAACGGAACGAAGCAAGCCGCAAGTGCACAAACCGCAACTGCATCCAAAACAGCTGCCACGCCCACGACAAAGCCGCGCAAACTCAGTTACAAAGAACAACGTGAACTCGACGCGTTGCCAGATTTGATCAGTTCCCTCGAAACCGAGCAAAAAGAAACACGGGCAGCCCTGGCAGACCCCAAGGTGTATGCCGACGACCCGGCTCACGTGGCCAAGTTACATGCCCGGGATACAGAAATCGAAACCGCACTCATGCACGCGTTGGAACGCTGGGAAGTGCTCTCCTCACCCACTTGATTCAACACCCCCATGGGACAGCTCTACCTCGTGCGACACGGCCAAGCCTCTTTGGGCGCCGACGACTATGACCAACTCAGTCCATTGGGGGCGCGCCAAGCCCAGCGCTTAGGCGAACATTGGCAGACCCAAGGATTGAAATTCGATGCCGTCTTCACTGGCACCCTCAAACGCCACAGACAAACCTTGGAAGGCATACAACTTGGCCTGGGTTTGTCACAGGACACGACCCTGTGGCCTGGCTTGAACGAATACGACAGTGAAGCCGTCATTCGCGGCGTGCATGCCGGGCCGTTGAACAAGCCTAGCAGCCCCGAAGGCTATCGCGAGCACTTTCGCCTGCTGCGCCGAGGCTTGAAAGCGTGGATGACGGGGCAGGCACGTCCCGAAGGCATGCCAGACCATGCTGAGTTTTTACAAGGCATCACAAGTGCCCTAGACCACATCCGTCAACAGCATGATGGCAACGTGCTCCTGGTCTCCAGCGGAGGGCCCATCTCCATGGCTGTGGGTCATGTGTTGAATCTGGAAGTAGACGGCGTCATTGAGCTCAATTTGCGCCTGCGTAACAGCGCGGTGTGCGAATTCAGCTTCAACCCCAAGCGCCACAGTCTGGTGTCATTCAACACCATCCCGCATTTGGAAACACCCAGCCACAAAGATTGGATCACCTACGCCTGAAGCTAGGCATCCACAGTTGACAAAGGCAAGGCCATGAACTCTTGCAGCAACTGCGCCAGTTGCTCACCGGCGCTCGTAACCAAGGCCTGTCCTTTGGCCGCTGTCGCGGCCGCCGCGTTCCCCGCCGCCCCCTGCGGGTTGTAGTCTTGCATGTGCCAACCCAGCTTGGCACTTTTGCCATTGCCCAAAACAGGGCACTGCGCAGCGCGTGTACGAGATGTGGAGTCAAAGTTTTGTGCCAAGGCCATGTTCACGGTTTCGGGTGCCAGCGCCAACATCATCGACGTCTCCATATCGCCCGCATGCACCCCAAAACGCTGCTCATCGGCTGAAAACGACTGCATTGCCACCGCATCCAAAGGCAAGTTGTACCAACTGCTGCTGTACACCAGCAAACCATGCTGGCCACGCAACTCGCGCGCCACCACATCCATCAACCCCACATTGCCACCATGCGCGTTGAACAACAACAATTTCTTCACGCCTGCGCGGGCCACCGACGCGCCGATGTCACACCACAACTGAATCACCGTCTGAGGTGACAAGGTCAATGTGCCCGCAAAAGCCGTGTGTTCGGTGCTCAGGCCCAGGCTTTGTGTGGGCAACACCCAGACCGGATCTTGTTCGGACAAATGGGTCAAAGCAGCATTGACCACGCCGTTCACCAGCACCGTATCTACCGACAACGGCAAATGAGGACCATGTTGCTCGGTCGCACCCAGCGGGAGCACCGCCACCGCACGCGCAGGATCGAATCTGGCAAATGTCGAGGAGGTCAGATCAGCCCAGCGGTGCGAGGCCATCGCGGCAGAGTCAAAAGTAGGGAAAGTAGCGTCCATGCCCGCATCTTATCGGCTGCCTCGTTACCATTCCCAGATGCTCGACATCTCTCGCGGTCTTTACCTCTGCACCCTCGGCCAAGTCTGGCGTTTGATACGCCTCACCCTCCTTCTGCTGTGCGGGCTGGGCGCCAGCGCAATAGCCTGGTCACAAAGCGCGGTGGTCACCACAGCGCAAGTGCGCGCCGAATTGGTGGCACACGCGCCCAACGGCGTGCAAGCGGGCCAAGCCCTCTGGGTCGGCTTGCAACTGCAACACCAACCCGAGTGGCACACCTACTGGCGCAACCCCGGCGACTCGGGCCTGCCCACACAACTGGAATGGAACCTCCCCGCAGGCGTTCAGGCCGGCCCCATCGCGTGGCCGCTGCCAAGTAAGTTACGCGCGGGCAGTCTGACCAACTACGGCTACGACCAACAGGTTTTGCTCGTGGTGCCTTTGACACTGTCACGTGAGTTCAAAGCCAGCCCCACCTTAGACATTCGGTTACACGCCAACTGGCTGGTTTGTCGGCTCGAATGCATTCCGCAAGAGGGTGACTTCCAGCTGCGCATTCCCACCCACAGCAGCCATGCGCCACTGACCCCTACGTTTGAAGCCGTCATAGCCCAACAACCCCGCACGGTCACGCCAACCCAGACGGAAACGCAGTTTGACGTTAAAGACCAAACGCAGTTCATCACACTACGCATCAGCAGCTTGCCTGCCGCACTGCAAGGCCATCGCTTGGCGGTATTTCCTGAAACACCCGAAATTTTGGAGTCCGCCACAGAACAACACCCCATGGCCAACCAGTCATGGCAAGGCGCTGTGTGGACAGCCAAACTGCCCTTGAGCAGCCTGCGACAAACCAGCCCGTCCACACTTCCCTTGTTGCTGGTAGACGGTCAAGGCGCGCAACGGCAAGGCTTCTCCATTGACCTGCCTCTCACACACGCTTGGCCCGCCCTGCCCGACGGGCCTATCGCGCCCCCCACGAATACACCCCGGCCCCCCCAGACCGTCGAGGTTGGCCTCTGGGGTTTTGCGTTGGCGTTGGCGGGCGCCTTCATCGGTGGCCTGATCCTCAACCTCATGCCCTGTGTACTACCGATTTTGGCCATCAAAGTACTGAGCTTTGCCCAGCACAGCCGCCAGCACCGCGCCCACCGTATCGCCGGATTGGCCTACACAGCCGGTGTGGTGCTGAGCTTCTTGCTGCTCGGTGCAGGCGTGCTGGCGCTGCGCGCGGCTGGGGAACAACTTGGTTGGGGCTTTCAGTTGCAGTCCCCAATGGTGGTCAGCGCCTTGGCTGTGTTGTTCACTCTGATTGCACTCAACCTGTGGGGGCTGTTTGAGTTGGGACACGTGCTGCCCTCCGCCTGGCTTTCCTTTCAAGCGCGTCACCCAGTGAGCGACGCCTTGCTCTCAGGCGTACTTGCCGTCGCCGTCGCCTCCCCCTGCACGGCGCCCTTCATGGGCGCATCCTTGGGTCTGGCCATGACCCTGCCCATACCCCAGGCTCTGGCCATCTTCGCCAGCATGGGCTTGGGCTTGGCCTTGCCCTATTTGGCCGCCAGCTGGTGGCCTGCTGTGGCACGCCGCTTGCCTCATCCCGGGCCGTGGATGGTGATGCTGCGCCAACTGTTGGCTTTCCCCATGCTCGCCACCGTGGTGTGGCTGCTGTGGGTACTTGGGCAACAAACCAGCCTCGATGCCTCCACCTTGCTGCTGGCTTGGCTACTGGGTTTGTCCGCGCTGGTGTGGAGCACGCGCTTTCGCACCCACAGTGGCCGCTTATTGCAACTCATCTTTGTCTTGGCCTTGGGTTTAGCCGGGGCATCTTGGCTGCCGTGGCTCAACGATGCGCCCGACTCCGCACCCAACACCCTTGCAGACAGCTCAACATCCGCCAGCAGCACTTGGCAAGACTGGTCAGAGGCTGAGGTGGCGCAATCTTTGGCACGGAACCAACCGGTGTTTGTGGACTTCACCGCCGCCTGGTGTGTGACTTGCCAAATCAACAAGAAAACCACACTGGGCAACCCCGCTGTCTTGAGCGACTTTCAAGCGCACCAAGTCCGTCTATTGCGCGCCGACTGGACGCGACGCGACCCAGCCATCACCGCAGCACTCAACGCCTTGGGTCGAAGCGGTGTACCCGTCTATGTGCTCTATGCCCCAGGTCGAGCACCTTTGGTACTGTCTGAGTTGCTCAGCACCAGCCAAATTCATGAGGCACTGGCAGCACTGCAATCAACCCAGGAAACACCCATCACAGCTAAACCCTTGCCCAACCGATGACATCCGAAGATACCGCCATCGAGCGCAGCCTCTCCCAGTGCCATACCATTGCCGTAGTGGGCCTCTCGCCCAAACCACACCGCGACAGCTACCGTGTATCACAGTACATGCAAGCGCAGGGCTACCGCATCATTCCAGTCAATCCATTGGCCAAAGAAGTGCTGGGTGAACGCGCTTACGCCTCCTTGAGCGAAGCCGCACAACATGTCGCCATTGACATGGTGAACTGCTTTCGCAACGCACAAGACATACCCCCCATCGCCGACGAGGCCATCGCCCTGGGCGCCAAAGCCCTGTGGCTGCAAATTGGCATTGCCCATGACGGTGCCGCAGCATTGGCAACGCAGGCAGGTCTGTGGGTGGTACAAGACCGCTGCCTCATGGTGGAGCACGCACGCTGGGCACGGCAACACCGCTGAACGTCAAGCCGCCTACCGCAGGCAAGCGCCCGGTGCACACGACGCTGACTCCACTGGCTCGGCGACAATGCGGGCATGTTTGCACCACTCCAAAACGACTCCTTTTTACGCGCTTGCCTGCGCCAAGCCACCGACCACACGCCCATCTGGCTGATGCGCCAAGCCGGTCGTTACTTACCTGAGTACTGCGCCACCCGTGCCAAAGCGGGCAGCTTCATGGGCTTGGCCACCAACACCAACTTCGCCACCGAAGTCACCTTACAGCCGCTGGAGCGCTACCCACTGGACGCCGCCATTTTGTTCAGTGACATCTTGACCGTGCCAGACGCCATGGGCTTAGGCTTGAGCTTTGCCCAGGGCGAAGGCCCCAAGTTCGCCAAAAACGTCCGTGACGAAGCCGCGGTGTCTCAGCTGGCGATTCCAGACATGAACAAGCTGCGCTATGTGTTTGACGCCGTCACCTCCATCCGCAAAGCATTGAATGGGCGTGTGCCCCTGATTGGTTTTTCAGGCAGTCCTTGGACCTTGGCCTGCTACATGGTCGAAGGCGGTGGCTCAGACGACTACCGCCAAGTCAAAAGCCTGATGTACAGCCGTCCTGACTTGATGCACCGCATCTTGGCGGTCAACGCCGACGCCGTGGCCTTGTACCTCAACACCCAAATCGAAGCCGGCGCCCAAGCCGTGATGATTTTCGACAGCTGGGGCGGTGTACTGGCCGATGGCATGTTCCAACAGTTCAGCCTGGCCTATACCAAACGCGTGCTCTCGCAACTCAAACGTTCACACGACGGCGCCATCATTCCCCGCTTGGTGTTCACCAAAGGCGGCGGCTTGTGGTTGCCCGAGATGGCAGAACTCGACTGCGAAGTTCTTGGTGTGGACTGGACTGTCAATTTGGGCCATGCCCGCGCACAAGTGGGTGGTAGCGTGGGCGGTCCAGGCAAAGCGCTGCAAGGCAACATGGACCCCAATGCCCTGTTTGCACCCGCCGAACAACTGGCAGCCGAAGCGCGTCGGGTGTTAGATGCGTTTGGCCAACCGCACACCGACACCAGCACCAACGGTCCAACCCACATCTTTAATTTGGGCCATGGCATCAGCCAATACACCCCCCCAGAAAGCGTCGCCGTCTTAGTGGATGCTGTACATCAACACTCGCGCAAACTCAGAAACTCATAACCCAAAAAGCGAGCGATTCATGTCAACAAATGCAAAAAAACCACCTTCGGCCTGCGACTTATGCACAAAAAAGTGAATGCACTGCACCAAGAAGAGGTTTTCTTATATGGTCGATCAAAAGTTCTGCATTTTCTGTAAGTTATTGATTTGTATAGGCTTAACAGACTGCTTTTTTTTCGTGCAGTTTGATCAAAGCCTTGTTTTTCGGGCCTTTGGCAAGACTCAAGCAGAGATATCAACAAAGTTATCCACACAAAAGTTGAGTTAACCATGAAAACCATTTAAATCAACAACTTAAGCGCCTTTTTCAAAAATCACCTGAATAAAACCTCCCAACTGAGCGCTTGACATGTCGCATCCAATCTCCGTCATGGTTCACACACCTGCACACAGCGGTTTGGGTGGTGCGCTGACTTACAGCAGCGACATCCCAGTGGATCCCGGCGCCTTGGTGCGCGTCCCACTGGGCTCACGTGAATTGTTGGGGGTGGTGTGGGATGACACCACGCAGGAAGAGCACGTACCAGGCATCGTGCTGCGTCCTATCGCCTGTGTGCTGGAAGGTCTTGCGCCATTGAGCCCTCACTGGCGCCAGCTGGTGCAGTTTGCAGCCCACTACTACCAACGCAGCATCGGTGAAGTGGCGCTAGCCGCCTTGCCGAACCAGCTGCGCGAACTCAGCGCTGAGCAATGGAACAGACGTCTCAAGCGAAAAGCGAAGGTGCCCTCCCCTAGCGAACGTCATACGCCCGACATTCCAGTGGCTACGCAAGAACAAGCTCAGGTTTTGGGCCAGATCGCAGCACACAAAGGCCCATTCCTGCTGTTTGGCAACACCGGCAGCGGCAAAACCGAGGTCTATTTACGGGCAGCGCAAGATGTGTTGACAGGCGATCCACGCGCGCAAATTTTGGTCATGGTGCCCGAGATCAACCTGACACCCCAGCTCGAAGCACGCTTTCGCGAGCGCTTTGCGCCGCAATGGGGAGAGCAATGCCTGGTCACCATGCACAGTGGCCTTACCCCAGCGCAACGCTTGAACCACTGGCTGGCCGCACACAACGGCCAAGCACGTATCGTGTTGGGCACGCGCATGGCTGTTTTTGCGTCCATGCCTCAATTGCAATTGATCGTGGTAGACGAAGAACACGACCCTAGCTACAAACAACAAGAGGGCGCGCGCTATTCAGCACGTGACTTGGCGGTTTACCGAGGGCAGCTGGAGCACGCCAAAGTAATTTTGGGCTCGGCCACACCCTCGCTGGAAAGCTGGCACCACAGCCGCCCTGCGACTGACACAGATCCCGCAGGACGTTACTTGCGGTTGCACATGCCATCACGGGTGGGGCAGGGTGCGCTGCCGCTGGTGCGCAGGGTGGACATGAATCGCCAGCCTTACAAAACTGTGTTTTCCAGCCACCTGCTCGACGCCATGCGTGAGCGCATCGCACGTAACGAGCAAATCCTGGTTCTGCTCAATCGCAGAGGCTATGCGCCTGTGCTGCACTGCACCGATTGCAGCTGGAAAAGCGAATGCCCACATTGCAGCGCTTATCGCGTATTTCACAAACTCGACCGCACCTTGCGGTGTCACCACTGCGGTTACACCCAGGCTGTGCCACGTGCCTGCCCTAGCTGTGGCAATCAAGACATCAGTCCGTTGGGTCGTGGCACCGAGCAACTGGAAGAACACCTGGGTGAATTGCTGGCCGATGTGCGTCGCCCCGATGGCACTGCGCTGCGCATTGCCCGTATTGACGCCGACAGTACGCGCCTCAAAGGCGAGCTTGAGCGTCAACTCGCAGAGGTGCATTCGGGGGCCATCGACATTCTGGTGGGTACACAGATGATTGCCAAAGGTCATGATTTCCGGCGCGTCACCCTGGTCGCTGCACTCAACCCGGATGGTGCCTTGTTCTCCAGCGACTTTCGTGCACCGGAACGCTTATTCAGTTTGCTGATGCAAGCCGCCGGACGGGCCGGACGTGACGCCAGCATGAGCTTGGCCCACGCTTGCGAGATGTGGGTGCAGTCATTTCACCCACAGCACCCACTTTTTGAAGCCCTCAAACAACACGACTACCCGGCCTTTGCGGACCAACAACTCAAAGAACGACTAGAAGCCAATTTGCCCCCCTTCAGCTTTCAGGCTCTGGTGCGCGCTGAAGCTCGCAGCCAGCAAGCGGCACAAGACTTTTTGTCCGCAGCGCGCGATGCTGGCACTGCGTGGGCAGACGACGCCCTGGTAGACATCTATCCTGCAGTCCCCATGTCAATTCAGCGGGTGGCCAATATCGAGCGTGCGCAAATGTTGCTTGAATGCACCTCACGCAAAGCGCTACAAGGATTTTTGAGCCATTGGCAAGCGCAGTTGCACACATTGCGCGGCCATCACAAACAAGTGATTCGTTGGGCCATTGACGTCGACCCACTGGCGATCTAGATCGCCCGCCTGACGTCACGACTCACGGATCGACGGTGCGCGCTCATGCGTGGAGCAAGGCCACCGCACCAGAGAAGGTGAAAAATGCCGCCGCCGTGGTCACCAAAATAATTCGAGCCACGCGTCCCGTGTCTGCATCAAATCGCTCCGTCAACAACGCCACGTTGCTGGCACTGGGCAACGCTGCCACCAAGACCACCACCACCATGGTGAAGCGGTCCATCGCAAAACCCATCTGAATGACGGTCGACAACACCAAAAGCACCAGCACAGGGTGCAAAAAGAGCTTGAAGCAGGCAATTGGCAAATAGTCACGCAGCATGATGGGGGCGTGGCCACTTTCTTGCGTGAGTTGCTGAGAACGCGCCAGCACAGCCCCAATGGTGAATAGTGCGACCGGAGAAGCCGAGTCGGCCAGCAACCCCACCGTCTTAGCAAGAGGCCCCACCAACTCATACGACATGGCAGAAGACAGCACACCAAGAATGATCGCCCACGGCATGGGGTTGGCCAACACGGCCTTCAACGCATTCTTTGCAGCGCGTGCAGCGCCATGCTCATCGGCGCCATCCAGACGCGACAGGGCCACACACAACGAGGTGGTGATCACCAAGTCCGCCACGATGGTCACAATGGCAGGACCAGCAGCGCCCTCACCCAAGAGGGCCACCAGCAAAGGGACACCCATAAAGCCCGTGTTTGGAAATGCGGCCACCAAGGCACCAAAAGCCGCATCATTCCAACGAATCCGGGCATTCAAGCTCATTGCCACAGAGAAACCCACCATCAACAAGGCACACAAGAGGTAAGCCAAAAACAAGGTGGGGTCCAACAGTTGTGAAATCGGGGAGCCAGCCCCAAAACGGTAGAGCATGCAAGGCAATGCGAAATACAACACAAAGCCGTTCAGTCCGCCGATGGCGTCGCGGGGCAACAGGCCACGCTGGATGGCAACAAAACCAGCCAGAACCAATGCAAAGAAAGGGAAGGTCACAAAAAGAATGTTCAGCACCCAGGTATTTTGCCTGCGAAGTGCCCCGGTATCATTGCCCGCTTTGCCTTCTCACACACACGCATGTCTGCTGGTCTCAATCTCGCGCAACAAGAAGCCGTGAATTTCTTGCACGGTCCTTGTCTGGTGCTGGCAGGCGCAGGTTCAGGCAAAACGCGTGTGATCACCCACAAAATCGGCCGCCTCATTCAAGCCGGACTTGAACCACAGCGCATCGCCGCCATCACCTTCACCAACAAAGCCGCCACCGAAATGCGTGAACGCGCCAAGGGCTTGATTGGCAAAGCGGCCAAAGATGTGGTGATCTGCACATTCCATGCGCTGGGCGTGCGCATGCTGCGCCAAGACGGTGGCGTCATGGGGCTCAAACCACAGTTCAGCATCATGGACAGCGCCGACGTCACTGGTATCTTGAAAGACGCCGGAGGAACCACCGATGCGGCTACCGCACGCCAATGGCAATGGACCATCAGCCTGTGGAAAAACATGGGGCTCAATGCCACCCAAGCCGAGGCGATCGCCAAAGATGACAACGAACGCACCATCGCCAAAATCATGGCGCGTTATGAAGAGCGCCTCACTGCTTACCAAAGCGTCGACTTTGACGATCTGATTGGCTTGCCCCTGAAACTGCTGCAAGACCACGAAGAAGTTCGCCTCAAATGGCAAGCCCAACTCGGCCATGTGCTGGTGGACGAATACCAAGACACCAACGCCACCCAATACGAAGTACTCAAGTGCCTGGTGGGCAACAACGCACGCTTCACGGCGGTGGGTGATGATGACCAGTCCATTTACGGCTGGCGCGGTGCCACGCTCGACAACCTCAAGCGCTTGCCACAAGACTTCCCCGCACTCAAAGTCATCAAGCTGGAGCAAAACTACCGATCCACCAGCGCCATCTTGCGTGCTGCCAACAACGTCATCGAACCCAACCCAAAGCTCTTTCCCAAAACCTTGTTCTCTGAACTTGGCGAGGGCGAGCCCGTGCGTGTGGTCGATGCCGACAACGAAGAGCACGAAGCCGAGCGCGTGGTGGCGCGCATCCAGTCGCTGCGCGCTGGCCATGAAGTGGCAGGCGAGGGCGCGCAGCACCGAGAACTCAAAGACTTCGCCGTGCTCTACCGTGCCAACCACCAAGCGCGCATTTTTGAAAAAGCCCTGCGCAAAGCGCAAATTCCGTACAAGGTGTCAGGCGGACAAAGTTTTTTTGACCGTGCTGAAATTCGAGACCTGTGCTCTTGGTTGCGTCTGTGGGTCAACAACGATGACGACCCGGCGTTCTTGCGCTCGGTCACCACCCCCAAACGTGGCATTGGCCACCAAACCCTGCAAAGCCTGGGCGTGTTCGCAAGCCAATACAAGCTCAGCTTGTTTGAAGCCTTGTTCAGCAGCAGCTTGTCGTCGGTGCTCAATGCACGTGCATTGGGCAGCCTGCACGAGTTTGGCCGCTATGTGAACGACCTCGAATTTCGTGCGCGCCACACCAACGGCGCAGAAGCCGCACGCACTTTTTTGACCGACTGGCTCAAAGACATCGACTACGAAAAACACCTCTACGATGCCGAAGACAGCGAGCAAGTTGCCGCATCACGTTGGACCAACGTGATGGAGTTTTGTGACTGGATGGCGCAACGCTGTGGCGGCGAGATCGACGACACCGCGGGCGTCACCACCAGCGGTGAAACCAAAAACCTGTTGGAAGTGGCCCAAACCATTGCCCTGTTGTCCACACTGACCGAACGGGAAAAAGACCAAAACGTTGTCACCCTTTCTACCCTGCATGCAGCCAAAGGCTTGGAGTGGCCACACGTGATGCTGGTGGGCGTGACAGAGGGGATGTTGCCGTTTCGGCTGGACGACGAGCCAGGCACCGAACACACCAACGAAAACATCGCGCTGCGCCTACAAGAAGAGCGCCGCCTCATGTATGTGGGCATCACACGGGCCCAGCGCACCCTGGCAGTGAGCTGGACGCGACGCCGCAAAAAAGGCCGCGACATGATTGCGGCACAACCCAGCCGCTTCATCGCAGAAATGGGACTGGATAAAACCACCGTCAAAGAAGACCCACGCGAAAAGCTCAAAGCCTTGCGCGCCGAGTTTGCCAAACGTGCCTCCGATGCCTCCGCAGAAACTGCTGCTGCCAACACACGCAGTTGAAACTTGGCGCCAAGCCCATGCGCCAAAATGATGTGGGTTATCACTGAAATTTGTTTGCCACGCCTAAGGGGGCTCTATAAATTCAGGCATCACTCAATCACATTAGGAGACATCACGTGCAAGGAAAAATTGGCCTAGAAGAACACTTTGCGATTCCTGAAACCCTGCAAGACTCGGCGGGCTTTCTCGCCGATGAAAGCTGGACCGAACTCAGCGCCCGACTGATCGACATACAAGAACGCAGACTGCGTGAAATGGATGACAACGGCATGGAGATGATGATCCTGTCGCTCAACGCGCCCGCCATTCAGGCCATCCCCAACCGTGCCAAAGCCATCGAGATGGCCAAGCGAGCCAACGACTTTTTGGCGGAACAAGTGGCCTTGCGTCCCAACCGCTTCCAAGGCTTTGCCGCTTTACCGATGCAAGACCCAGACGCAGCCACCCAAGAGCTTGAGCGTTGCATGAAAGACTATGGCTTTCGTGGTGCATTGGTGAATGGTTTTTCACAAATCGACACACCTGAGAACGTGGTCTATTACGACGCACCCCAGTACGAAGACTTCTGGGCCAAGGCTGAACAACTCGACGCCCCGTTCTATCTGCACCCACGCAACCCCATTCAGTCCTGGGCTCAGATCTACAACGGGCACCCCTGGCTCATGGGCCCCACCTGGGCCTTTGCGCAAGAAACTGCGGTCCACGCCTTGCGTTTGATGGCCAGTGGTTTGTTTGACCGTCATCCAGGCTTGAAGATTGTTCTCGGTCACCTTGGCGAAGGCCTGCCGTTCAACATGTGGCGTGTGGACAACCGAAATGGCTGGGTCAAGGCCCCCAAGAGCTACCCGGCTAAAAAGCCACTGACCGACTACTTCCAGCAAAACTTCTGGCTCACCACCTCTGGCAACTTCCGCACACAGACCTTGATTGATGCCATGATGGAAATTGGTGCGGACCGTATCCTGTTCTCCACCGACTGGCCATTTGAAAATGTGGACCATGCCTGCACATGGTTTGACGCCACCAGCATCAGCGAAGCAGACCGCCTCAAAATTGGTCGCACCAACGCTGTCGACCTGTTCAAGTTGAAGATCTAACCCGTCTTCAACAACGCCATGCCCGCTTGAAGTCCAGGTGACTTTGGCGGGCATTTTTTCGCCAAGCGCCAGCCCTCACGCGCGATGGTTGAGCATGTCCATGTTGTCGTAAATACGCGCCAAAAATCCACGCAAGGTATTGGCCTCTTCGGCGCTGAGTCCGGCCAATGCCACCCGTTCATACATCTGCGCCAGCGGAATCACCCGATCCACCAGCTCTTCGCCCTTGGGGGTGAGGTGCAGCGACCGAGCGCGTGCATCAACGCTGTCGCGCTCACGCACCACCAGCCTGCGCTTGATCATGGCATCGATCAAACGCGACAGGGTGGACGCGTCGATTGATGTGTGCTGCGCCACCTCACCAATGCGCTGAGACGGTTGATGCCGCAAGGTCGCACACACCCGCCATTCGTTGAGCGACATGTCAAAGGGTTTCAACTCAACCGTGAACGCCTGTCCCGTTCTAATACCTGCTCTTGCAAGTAAATAAGGGATGGATTCCTGCAGGTCATGACTCATGGTTTTGATTGTATTAAATACATAAATTAGCGCATCACATCGCTAGTCTAGCGAATCATCCTTAAGGGTAAGTCCCCGATTAATTTATATGCATTTGCATATTTAATTCGTTCATGCAGGGTGTGAGCACACCCTCTCCAAGTCATCCCAGGAGCCCTCTCATGAACCGAGATCCATTGCCACAAGTTGCCACCTTTCCACCCGTTCCGTTTGATGCGCCAGGTCGGACATCTCCTGTGGCAGGTGCCCCCTCCATCACCGAGCTGGGCGATGCAGCACGCGCCATGGTGCCTCACTTGCGCGAGCAAGCACGCAACACCGAGTTGGCACGCCGTGTGTCCGCTCAGACCACCGACATGTTCCGTGAGGCCGGCTTTTTCAAGTTGATGCAACCCGCTAGGTTTGGCGGGTACGAATACGGTTTCACCGCCTTCATTGAAATCATCAGCGAGCTGGCACGAGGTTGTGCATCCTCTGCTTGGGGCTGTTCGTTGGGGGCTATCCATCAGTGGGCACTGAGCACATTCCCTGAACAAGCCCAGCAAGATGTATGGGGAGAGAACCCCTACGCCATCATGTGTGGGTCGTATGCCCCTGCAGGAAAAGCTGAAAAAGTAGACGGTGGCTACACCATCCAAGGCGAATGGCACTGGGCCTCTAACGTCGACAACTCAGAGTGGGCGCTGTTGGGCGTGGTGTTTCCGCCCGACGAAAAAGGAGGTACCTCACCCGGTGCAGGATTCTTATTGGTACCACGCAAGGACTGGCGCATTGAGGACAACTGGCATGTGGTGGGCCAAGCGGGCACAGGCTCCAAAACGGTGGCCATTGACGAACCTGTCTTTGTGCCTGCACACCGTCGCCTGACGTTTGCTGAAGCCTCGTCGAACAACCCACCCGGAGCCAGCGTCAACAGCAACCCCATCTACCGCATCCCCTTTTTGTCAGCCGTCCCCGTGTGTTTGGCTTCGCCTATGTTGGGCAATGCGCAAGGGGCGATTGAAGTGTTTGAGGAGCTCTGCGGCAGCCGCGTCACACGCGGTGCAGTGGCAGGGGGCGGTAGCCGACTGAGCCAATTTTTTCCGGTTCAGTCGCATCTAGCCGCAGCCTATGCATCCGTTGATGCAGCGCGGCTTTTGCTGTACCGCGACACCACAGAGGTCGAACAAATGGCGGCAGCCCACACCATCATTGATGTGCCAACACGCATCCGTAACCGGCGTGACCATGCGTTTTCAACGAGGCTGTGTCATCAAGCGGTCGAAGGTCTGTTCTCCAGCGTAGGCGGGGCCGGCCTGTCACTGGACCAACCGCTGCAACGCATGTGGCGGGATGCCAACATGATGGCGCGCCACATCAGCCTGAACTGGGATGCGGTGTCGTCCATGGTGGGTCAATACCACCTGGGTCTCGAACCCAAAGGTCAGTACTGACGCCTTCAGGAGCGCACACCATGTTTTCCTGGCCCAACACCCCAACGTCCGCCCACACGCCCATCAATGAGCGATTGTTCAGACAATCGCTGGGCGCCTTTCCAACCGGTGTGTGCTTGGTCACCACCATCAGCGGCGATGGCAAGCCTGAAGGGATGACGATCAACTCGTTTTCTTCGGTCTCTTTATCACCACCCCTGATCTTGTGGAGCGTGCGTGAGGCGGCACGCAGCGCGGAAGTGTTTCTTTGCGCGCCACACTTTGTTCTGAGCGTTTTGGCAGAGGATCAACACGATTTGGCCGCACACTTTGCGCGCCCGTCTGCCGACAAGTTTGAGCAGTGGCATGACGCCTTCGACACGGGTTTAGGGGACTGCCCACGACTCAAGCGCAGCGTCGCTACCTACGAATGTCGCCTTTACTCGACGCATCAAGAAGGTGACCACACCATCTTGGTGGGCCGGGTTGAGCACTTCAGCCATGAGGAAAAGCCACCGCTGATGTTCCACAACGGCCGCATGGGGTCGATGGAGGATCTGGCATCGCAACTCACCGCCGTGATCGCCTGATGCATTCTCCAAACTCCGAATGGCTGCCATGAATTTGCACGCCATCGACCTGAATTTATTTTTGGTATTCCATGCCATTTACGCCACACGCAGCGTGACGCTCGCAGGCGAGCAACTCAATATCACTCAATCGGCTGTGAGCAATTCGCTCAAACGCTTGCGCGAACGATTCAACGATGCGCTGTTTGTGCGCACCATGGAAGGCATGGTGCCCACACCTTTGGCAGAACGTTTGATCGGCCCCGCTAGCGCGGGCCTAGGTCAGTTGAACCAAGCCATCGACATGGGGCGTCACTTTGACGTCGAGAAATCTAAGCGACTGTTTCGCATTGCCATCAACGAGGTCGGGCATTTGGTGATGATGCCGCGCTTGTTCAACAGCATGCGTGAGTTGGCACCCCACATCAAAATTGAAACTGTGGCGTTGTCGCCTGCCGAAACCCGCAACGGCTTACTCAATGGGCACATTGAACTGGCGATTGGCAGTTGGAGTGGCATGGGGCCAGCGTTCTACCAGCAACGTTTGTTCTATGAATCCTTCGTCGTGGTCATGAGCCACAACAATCCACTGGCGCAAACAGGGCTCACCCTGAGCGACTACCTTCAGGCCGAACACCTCTCCTTCAGACCACACGGCTCGACCGACCTAGAGCTTGAATCCATGCTGCAACGCGCAGGCGTACCCGACCAACGCAACATCGTTTATGCCGCGGCACACGCGCAAGGGTTTGTGGAAATTATCAAAGACTCCAACTTGTTGGTCACACTGCCAAGCCGTCTGGCTCAGGCAATTGCAAGTCATCACTCGGCACTGACCGTAGTTGACGTGCCGTTTCCGGTGCAACCGTTTCAGATACGTCAGCAGTGGCATGAGCGTGTGCATCAAGACCCGGGACACCGCTGGTTGCGTGAGTTGGCTTTTGCACTCTTCAATGACTTCTCCACTGTCACGGGCCTGTCCTCTGCCCATGCGGAGTTGCCTTCAGATACCAACTGATTAGGTGTATTCCCGCATGCAAATTCATCCCGCAAATACACGCTATCGATGATCCAAATCACCCACCGACATACCCAATTCCTAGAATGAGACATGACTGATCACGCCCTCAAAAGTTCGACAGAAGATGATGCACACGCATCAGAACACCACCATCCTTCGCCTGAATTTCATCGGCTGCTTGACCGCCTTGAGCGCTTCTCGGGGGTTATTTTTATTCTGGTTGTATTACTGAACTTTGCCAGTGCGACAGGGCGCTATGTGGCGGGCACCCCCATCACGGGTGCGGACGAAGTTCAAGTCTTCACCATGATCTGGCTGATCTTTCTGGGCGCAGCCATGGCGGCTTTGCGGCGTATGCACCTGCGTATGGATGTGCTCACCATGAACCTGAGCCCACGCTGGGCTTGGTGGCGTCATCTCGCAGAAGCACTGCTCACGATGAGCGTATGCGCAGTGATGGTGTGGGTGTCATCCGACTTCACTTACCAAATCTACGGTATGGAGCAAAAAAGCGATGCTGCAGAAATTCCGATGTGGATACCGCACATCAGCGTCGTGGTCGGCTTCACCGGTATGTTGCTGTGCAGTCTTATCGAACTCAAAGCACTGCTGCAACAGCGTGTGCGTAATCACTTCACGTCATGACTTACTCTTTAGCGTTGCTTCCTGTGGTCTTGCTGCTCATGGGCATGCCGATTTTTTTGGTTTTGTTGAGCGCTTCGGCCGTCACCGTCTTATTTGTGATGAGCGTTCCCCCTGCCGCCTTGCACCAAACCCTCTTTGGTGCGGTCGACAGCTTTGCACTGCTGTCGGTGCCCTTCTTCATTTTCGCGGGTGAGTTGATGGGGCATGGCAGCGTAGCCAAACGGATTGTGGATATTCTTCAGTCTGGCATCGGCTCAATGCGTGGCAGTCTGCCGTTGACCACGGTGGGAACCTCCGCGATCTTTGGAGCGATGTCAGGCGCCAGTGCAGCCACGGTCGCCACCGTTGGCCAGCTCATGTTGCCACCGCTGAAAGAACGCGGTTATCCCGATACATTCCGCGCGGGCCTGATCACGGCTGTGGGCGCCATCGACATCATCATTCCACCCTCAGTCCCACTGATCATATATGCGGCTGCAGCTTCAGAATCTGTCCCTAAGTTGTATGCCGCTGGCGTGATTCCTGGCTTGGTGATTGCTGCCATCTTGGCGGTGTACGTCGTCTGGATTGCGCGCAAGCTCAACATCTCTGACGGTCAACCCTTCTCCATGCCAGTGTTCTTGCATGCACTGGCCAGCGGTACGTGGGCGCTGGGGGCCCCGTTCATCATCTTGGGGGGAATCTACGGCGGGTTTGTCTCGCCCACGGAGTCTGCCGCGTTGGCTTGCGTGTATGCAGCGTTCGTCGCACGCTACATCTACCAAGATATGAGTTGGTCACAAATCGTGGGCTGTGCCTCACGCACGGTCACACTGACCGCACAAATTTTGGTGATCGTGGCTTGCGCGAATGTGTTTGGCTGGTTGCTCACCGTCAACCAAATACCCGCCACATTGGTGGAAGTGGTGAGCGGTTGGCAGCTCACACCCTGGATGATTTTGTTGGCGCTCAATGTGCTGTTTCTCATCGTGGGCTGTTTCATTGATCCTTTGTCTGCCATCCTCGTGCTTACCCCCTTATTGATGCCTTTGGTCAAAGCAGCAGGCATCGACCCGGTGCATTTCGGCATCGTCATCACCACCAACTTGGCCATTGGCATGTTTCATCCGCCCTTTGGGTTGAACATCTTTGTGACCCAATCGTTATTCCGCTTTCCGCTTCCCGTGATTTACCGGGGCATCGTGCCGTTCATCTACCTCTATCTGATCGCATTGGCGCTGATCACTTACATCCCATGGCTGTCACTGGCCATGGTGCGTTGGATTTATTGACCCACTTTCCCTCATCACAACAGGAGACAACCATGAACACATACATCTCACGCCGCAATTTGATGTCACTGGCAGCGAGCACGGTCGCCGCAGGCCCGTTGCTGCAAGTCAATGCGCAAAACCAAATCGTGATGAAAATCGCTGCAGCCACCATCAACGATGTGCAGCATTTCTGGATGAAATCTTTTCAGGCCGCGATCGAAAACCGAACAGGGGGGCGTATCAAGGTTGAGCTTTATCCTGCCAGCCAGTTGGGCGCCATTCCACGCATGGTCGAGGGCACAGCCATGGGCACCATCGAGTGCTTTGCTACGGCATCCAGTTTTCTCACCAGCTTAGACCCTCGCTTCGAGGTATTTGATGTGCCAGGCGTCATCCATGACACCCCACACGCGGTCAAGGCCTTCCAAGACCCTGAAATGCGCAAGCTGATTTTTAGCTTTGGTGGCAACCGCGGTTTGGAAAGCATTTCTGTTTTCATGCACAGCCCGCAGAACTTGGTGTCGCGCAAACCCATCCGAACATTGGCTGATTTGAATGGTCAAAAAATTCGGGTGCTGAGTACGCCCTTGCAGATGGAGCCCATCAAAAAACTCGGTGGTGCACCTGTGCCCATGCCACTGTCTGAAGTCATGCCCGCATTGCAAAACGGCGCCATTGACGGGTTCATCGCGGCCAGTACCGTGTTCTCCGCACTCAAGTTCTACGACGCGGCCAAGTACCAAACCCAGTTGCCCCAGTGGCCACTCATTGTGGTTATTGCTTGCAACAAAGCCTGGTTGACCAAGCTCCCAGCCGATCTGCGCGCTATCGTGCAGGAAGAAGCAGCAAAATCCGAAGCTGCAGCCAATGAATTTGGCGTGCAAGACATCACACGTGCACGTGATGTCTGGACACAAAACGGTGGCCAATTGGTCAGCTTGTCCACAGATGAAGCGGCCACGTTCTCCAAGGTGGTCAACCAAACAGCCACCGAGATCATCAACAAAAACACAGCTGCGAAGGGGGTTTTTGAGACATACGCCAACATCGCACGCAAGTACAAGTGACGGGACAAAGAAAAACCCCGTAGCAACTTGCGTTACTACGGGGTGAATCTGGTGGCCTGGGGCAGAATCGAACTGCCGACACGCGGATTTTCAATCCGCTGCTCTACCAACTGAGCTACCGGGCCAAGACGGCAATTGTAGCACTGTCAAATGGCCAATTTTGCAAGCTCAAAGTTGAGCCACTGAACGCAAGTTTTCAGCCGTGGTGGTTGGAAAACCAAAATATTCCAGATAGGCAGGAATTTGTTCAAACAGCATGTCCGCCCCTACTTGAACACGACAACCACGTGCTTGAGCAGCCGCTAGAAATGCGGTGATTTCTGACCGCATCACCACCTCACCCACAAAAGTATCTGGCGACAAACGCGAAACATCCATGGGCAGGGGGTCGCCTTCGCTCATCCCCATCGGCGTGGCATTGACCACCAAATCAAAACCTGCTGGATCGTTTGACCCTGTGCTGACATCGATGCCAGGATAGTTTTTCTTCAAACGCTGCCCTAATGCCTCAGCAGAGGTCGTGTTCACATCAAACAAGCTGATGGCAGCAATACCAGCACCGGCCAAGGATGCCGCTATTGCACAACCCACGCCCCCACTGCCCACCACCAACACGCGCGCGCCCTGTAAGTTCAAGCCCTTGCGTTGCACCCCACGGACAAAACCCGCGCCGTCGAACATATCACCCACTAGACGGCCATCCGGAGTGCGCTTGACGGCATTGCATGCGCCCGCCACTTTGACAGTGGCGGTGACTTCATCCAACAAACCCACAGTGGTCACCTTGTGCGGCATCGTGATCAAGGCACCACGGATGTTGGTCAATGCAAAAACAGATTTCAAAAACGCGGGGTAGTCCGGCGTCTGACATCCCATGGGGACAACCACAGCATTGATCCCGGCCTGTTCGAAGTACGGGTTGTAAATCATCGGGGACTTGAAGCTATGCGTCGGATAACCGATGTGGGCAATGATTTCAGTGTTGCCGTTGATCATGGTGCTTATTTTTTCTTTGCGTTTTTCGCAGCCGTCACGCCTGCGCGCAAAGCCAACAAATAACTGTCTTCACCAAACCCGCAGATTTGGCCTTTGACGATTGCACCAAACACCGAGTGATGACGAAACTCTTCGCGCGCATGGATGTTAGACATGTGCAGCTCAACAATAGGACAAGTCAGAATGGCCAGCGCGTCACGTATGCCATAGCTGTAGTGCGTCCAGGCACCTGCATTGATCAACACCGCATCGACGTTGTCGACAAAGCCTTGATGAATGCGCTCACACATCTCACCTTCGTTGTTCGTCTGAAAGCACTCAACCTCAACGCCCAACTCAGCAGCAAGCTTTTTCATGCTGGCGTTGATCTCATCCAACGTGATGGTGCCGTATTGGGCTGGGTCACGTTTACCGAACATATTGAGGTTGATCCCATTGAGCATCAAAATTTTCATGGCTATCTTTTTTTCAGATTAAAAAAGGCAGCGGGCAATGGCTGCCCCGCTGCAATATCAAGCGACAGATTACTTGCGCATCTTGGCCAATTCGGCCTGAACTTCCGCAACGATCGGGCCCACAGCAGCACTGTGTTTGTCGATGACAGGTTTCATTTTTTCACGCAGCTTGGCCACTTCAGCAGGCGTGAATTGCGAAACCATCATGCCGTTTTTCTTGAGCAACTCTAAGTTGGCAGCCAAAGCAGCGCGCGACTGCGTACGTTGGTTTTTCGCAGCAGCATCGGCTGAGTCGTCGATGATTTTTTTCTCTGTAAGGCTCAAAGAGTCCCACACTTTTTTGCTAAAAATCACCGATTGCGGGTTGTACTGGTGATTGGTCAATGTCACATACTTTTGCACTTCCCAAAACTTGTTGGCGGCAATCACGGAGACGGGGTTTTCTTGACCGTCAATGGCTTTTTGCTCCATGGCCGCATACACCTCAGGGAAAGGCAGCGGGGTGGGGTTGGCGCCCAGGGCTTTGACCCAGTCCACGTTGATGGCGTTAGGAATCACGCGCAGCTTCAGGCCTTCGATGTCTTCAACTTTGTTCAACGCACGTTTGCTGTTGGTGATGCTGCGAAAACCCAGTTCCCAATAAGACAAGCCGACAATACCCTTGTCTTGCAGCTGCGCATGCATCTTTTGGCCAATCGGTCCGTCAGCAATAGCGTCAGCTTCTTTCTCGTTGGCGAACAAGAAGGGGAAGTCAAAGATCTCCAAGGCCTTGACTTCGCTGGCCAAGATGCCTGAGTTCATGACCGCCATCTCAATGGTGCCGCCTTTGAGAGAGGAGACGACCGCTTGGTCGCTACCGAGTGCACCGTTCAAAAACAGCTGCACCTTGATCTTGCCGCCAGACTTAGCAGCCACCGATTCAGCAAATGCCTTCATACCGGCCACGGCAGGGTGTCCCTCTGGGCCATTCAAACCAAACTTGAGGGTGCGCTCTTTGATGTCTTGCGCGCTTGCGAAGCCAACAGCAGCCATGGCCACAGTAGCCAGCACAGATTTGATGAAAAAGCGTTTCATGACAAAGTCTCCAAAATTAAGTTGAGGTCGTACGCATCAAAAATTTCTGACGCCGCCTGGCGTACCCGTGCAGGCGGTATTCAAGAGTTTCAATAGAACCAGCGAGCCGGCACCATCACGATGGAAGGGAACAACACCATCAAGAACATAACGATGAACTGAACCGCCATGAAAGGCAACACACCACGCGTCACCTCGTCCATGCGCATGCGGCCTACCCCAGCTACGACGTTCAAGACCGTGCCAACAGGTGGTGTGACCAAGCCAATGGAGTTGTTGATGATGAACAAAACACCAAAGTAAACCGGGTCAATGCCGGCGGCTTTGACAATCGGCATCAACACAGGGGTCAAGATCAAGATGGTGGGCGTCATGTCCATGGCCGTTCCCACCACCATGCACAGAACCATGATGGCGGCCATCAACAGGGTCGGGCTACTCAGCAATGGCTCCAGCAACGACACCACTTGTGATGGCAAGTTGGCCACTGTGATCAACCACGCCGACACCATGGCAGCAGCCACCAAGAACATGATCACTGCGGTTGTTTTAGCCGCTGTTTGAAACACGTGGAATAACTGACCCCAGGTCAACTCTCGGTAAATCACACCCGCCACAAACAACGCGTACACAGCAGCCACCACCGCAGCTTCTGTGGGCGTGAATACCCCCATGCGCAAGCCCACCAAAATGATCAGCGGCAACATCAACGCCCAGCCTGCACTGCGCATTGCAGCAAAGATTTCGGCGGCTGATTTGCGCGGTGGAGGTGTCAATACTTCGCGACGGGTCAACCACCACCAAGTCGCCCACAAGCCTGCAGCCAACACGATGCCGGGGAAAATCCCTGCCAAAAACAATTTGCTGATGGACACGTTGGCAGCAACGCCAAAAATCACAAAACCAATGGAAGGCGGAATGATCGGACCGATCACGCCACAAGCAGCGATCAAACCGCCGCTGCGGGCTTTGTCGTGGCCCGCCTTGACCATCATGGGCAACAACAAGGCCGTGAGTGCCGCAGCATCAGCCACCGCAGAGCCTGACAGTGCAGACAGCAAACAGGCAGCAACAATCGTCACATAGCCCAAGCCGCCACGGATGTGCCCCACTAAGGCCATCGCAAAGTCAACGATGCGTCGTGACAAGCCCCCTGTATTCATCACCTCACCAGCCAGCATGAAAAATGGCACCGCCAGCAAAGGAAAGCTGTTGGAGCCCTCGATCACGTTTTGCGCCAATATTTGTGCGTCAAACATGTCCATGTGAAACATGAGTGCAGCACCACACAAGAGCAACGAAAAAGCAATTGGCACACCCAAAGCCATCGCAGCCAACAAGGAGCCCAAAAATACGGCAATCGTCATGATGATTTCCTTGCTGTTTATTTCAAAGGTGCTGGTGCGTCGACAGGCTCTTCTTCAGATTCCCGCACACCAATCAATTCGCTGTTTTCCAACTTGCCCAGCATCAAGCGCAACAGTCGGTCTACCAAGATCAAAGCGCCGGACACGGCGAGCACCATGCCACAGGCATAGAAGTACCCCATCGAGACTTCCATCACTGGACTGGTCGAGTCCCAGTTGATGATGGCTTGGTTTAATGATCCGACAAATAGCAGCCAGCAGATGAACAGCATCAAGACATGGCCAATCACCAAGAAGACTTTTTGTCCTGTCACCGACAACTTTGAAACCAAGGTGTCTGAACCTAAATGTGCACCGTCCTTCATGGCGACGATGGCACCCAAGAACGTCATCCATACAAATAACCACCGCGACAACTCTTCCGACAACGTGAGACCTGAGTTGAAGGCGTAACGCAAGATCACGTTGCCAAACACCAGAACAACCATCACGGCCAAAGCAATCGCAATCACGACTTCAAGCAGTCGGCAATAAATAGAAATAAATTTTGTCAGCATGTGACATGCCTCCGAAAAAAAGCGATCCAGTAATGTACGAACTGGATAGTTTTATGGTTATTGGTGAAAACCCTTAAACCCAGGGAGTTACTGGCGCACAAAGCGCGAAACCATATCGACGATGTTTTTTCGCCTCAGGGCAATGGCGGCAGCAGAAGCTTTCCCGCGCTTGAAGATCAACCCAAAAGTATGCTTATTAGAGACATTGAAAAAGGTCAACGCCGAAATGGATGCATGGATATCCACCGGATCTAGACCGGGCCGAAAGACCCCTGCCGCCACACCACGGTCATACAGACGCCGGATAGCCTCAATGGCGGGCACATTCAGTTGCTGGATGATTTTGCTTTGCCCCAGATATTGGCCGCGCTGGATATTCTCATTCATCACCAAGCGCACGTAATACTCGTTGCTGGAATGATGATCAAACGTGAATCCAACCAATCGCTCCAGCGCCTCTTGTGGAGACAAGTCATCCAGATGCAAAGAGCTCTCGATCTGGCGCATACGACGGTATGCCTCTTCCAAGACCGCCACGTACAGACCTTCTTTGCTTCCGAAGTAGTAATAAATCATGCGCTTGCTGGTGCGTGTGGCCGCAGCAATCTCATCAATACGCGCCCCACTCAAGCCTTTGTCAGCAAACTCTGAGGTTGCGACTTCTAAAATTTCAGCCATGGTTCTGGCTGGGTCATTCGTGCGTGTAGGCTTTGGGCGCTTTTGTACGATCTCGTTCATTCGGCCAGTATAAATCTCGTACATTGGACGTTGGAGGGGCCTGAAGCGCCGCAAAGGGCCCGTAATTTTTTGGTTTCAACTAACGACGACATGAGTCACAACACATCGACAGAATTCCCCTACACGCTGTTTGTCTTGGCTATTTTGGGCGGCGCTGTTTTTTGCGGTGTCCACTTGCTCAACGGATGGTTACTGTCAAATTTTGAGGTGACGAGCCATATCAGTTTCATCTACATGCCTAGTTTTTTGCGTTTGGCAAATGTGCTGGTCTTGGGCATGTTTTGGGGAACCGCAGCAACTGCCATAGGTGGGGTGATGCTCATGTGGTGGTCAACGGACAGCTGGCTGCTGGATTTGTGCCACACCGTCATCTCAGCTGGCGTTGCTGGCTTGTCGATTTTTGCGATGCAAATTTTGTTGCAACGCCGTTTGTCCATCAGCAAACTGTCTGACTTACTCAAACTTGCCTTGTTTTACGCTTTGTTGAATGCCTTGGCTCACCATTTGGTGTGGAGCTTTCTTGACCCGTCAAAGTTGGTAGATCCAAACCAAGTGCTCTACATGGTGATTGGCGATATCAATGGGGCCGTGTTAGGTGCCTTGGCATTGCGCTGGATGGCGCAACACACGCCGTTGATAAATTTCGCACGACGCAAAGCGATGACGGATGACGAGCTCATCGACAGCGCAAACTAAGCGCTGCATAACGACCTTTCAAGCGAGACGCTTGGCCTTGGACAGGTCAACGCCCAACTGCTTGAGCTTGCGATACAAGTGAGTGCGCTCAAGGCCTGTTTTTTCAGCCACACGCGTCATAGAGCCGTTTTCTTGGCCCAGATGGAATTCAAAGTAAGCACGCTCAAATGCATCACGCGCATCGCGCAGTGGCAGATCCAACTCAAAACTCTGGTGGGTGGGTGGCAGCACGACGGCTTGCGTCACCGCTACCGAAACTGCCGCAGCATCATGCCCCACAGTGATCGCGCTCTGTTTAGATGCCACGCCAGCGACAGGCTTGCGTGCCAAGCCATGCTCAACCGCTTTGAGCAACTTTTGCAGGGTGATGGGTTTCTCTAAAAATGCCTGAGCCCCAATACGCGTGGCTTCGACCGCGGTGTCGATGGTGGCATGACCACTCATCATGATCACGGGCATGTTCAACAAACCTGCACTGGCCCACTCTTTGAGTAATGTGACGCCATCCATATCGGGCATCCAAATATCAAGCAGCACCAAGTCAGGCCGTGCGGCCTGACGGGCGGCTCGCGCTGCAGCCGCGTTTTCGGCCACCTCAACAACATGCCCTTCGTCGTTGAGAATTTCAGACAAGAGGTCACGAATGCCCAACTCGTCATCAACCACCAAAATATTTGCCATGAATGAACGTGTTTCGCTGAATTAGAGCAAGGAGTGTTGCTGCTCGACAACTGGGAATGATAACGACACTTGAGCCCCCACCACGACACCAGATAGTTCGCGATTTTTCAAGTCAATACGGGCCCCATGCTCATCAGCAATTTTCTTCACAACGGCCAAGCCCAATCCAGTGCCACGGGCTTTCGTTGACACATAAGGCTCAAAGGCGCGTTTGAGGATTTTCGCGGGAAATCCAGGGCCGTTGTCACGCACGACAAGGCGGACACGCCCAGATGAGGACACCCACTGGGTGGCAATAGAGACTTCTGGCTGAGAAGAACCCTCGGTGGCATCCTGTGCGTTTTGTAACAGGTTGTGCACCACTTGACGCAACTGCTGTGCATCCCCTTGAATTGCTGGACACGCCACATCCAACTCCACGCGAACTGGAACCAACGCGTTCTCGTTGCCGTACAGCTGCAACACATCTTGAACCAACGCATTGAGATCCAACGAATGTAATTCCGCCAAGGGTAAACGGGCGTAATCACGAAACTCATTGACCAGTCGTTTCATCGCATCCACTTGGTCAACGATGGTTTTAACTGACTTGTTCAGCACCAGTCTTTCTGGATCTGCCAGCTTGCCATCTAATTTCATGGCCAATCGCTCAGCCGAGAGTTGGATGGGGGTGAGTGGGTTTTTGATCTCATGCGCCAACCGACGCGCGACCTCACCCCAAGCTTGAGCACGCTGGGCCGACACAATTTCAGAGATATCGTCAAACACCAATAAACGTGCATTGTTGGGCAGCACCGCGCCACGTGCAAGCAAGGTGATGTGCTGTCGGGTGTCGTCCACCATTTCAACCGCAGGACTCATCAAGGTCGCATGCAACTCGAACGACTGTTGCCAATGATCAAGACCGTGCTGGCTGCGTTCCCCGAGAAAGCCCTCAAACTCTTGCTGCACGTGTCGTGCAAACTCGGACATGCCTTCAATATCTCCCAGCACTCGCCCTTCCCAGGCCGCTAGGGGGACACGCAAAATGCGCGTGGCACCGGGATTCGATGACTGAATCACCCCCCGCTCATCCAGCACGATCACACCCGCCGTCAGGTTATCCAAAATGGTTTGCAAATTGGCGCGCGCATGGCTGACCTGCCCCATGCTGCGGTCCACCGCAGCACGTGCTTCAGACAATTGCTGGGTCATCTGCGCAAACGAACGCGTCAAGCCGCCCAATTCATCGCGCCCTTGCAACGCAGGCTTGGGGCTCAAGTCACCGGCAGCCACATCACGCACACCCTGCGCCAACATCAAGAGCGGGCGCGCCAGTTGATTGCCAAGTAAAACCGCCAATAAAACCGCACCAAACACGGCCAAAAACAAACTCAGGGTCAAGGTTCCGATGTACATGCTGCGCAGCCCATCACGACCTAAGGCGCGCTCTTGGTATTCCCGGTAGGCTTCTTCAACAGCCAGTGCGTTGCTGACCAAGGTAGGCGCAATGCTCTTGGTGACTTGCAACACACGCGGCTCGGCCAACAAGCCCAAACCAGACGCGGGCACCAGGACCAAGGCCCGTATCTTGGCTTGTGCATTACCTTTGAGCTGGGCATCGTCCAAACCATCAATCGAGGTGACCCAGCCCTGTGTTTTGGTTTGCCGCAGCTCGGCGACAGAAGGTCGGTCTGGATTGATTTTGAAACGTGAGGTCCCCGCACTGGCGACGGCCTGCCCACTGGTGTTCCACAAAATCACATCGTCCGCCGCTAATTGATCGCGCAAGCGCTCCAAGGTCAGTCCGACAGAAGCGTCCGGCAAATCCACAATTTGGCTGGTCGCTGAGCGTGTTTTCTGCCCCAAGTCACTGGCCAAGCTATCTAATGTGGCACGTCCCAGACTCAGGCCAGCATCCAAGGCGCCCTCGACTTTGACATCAAACCAACTCTCGATCGAACGCGACACAAACTGGTACGACACGCTGTAAATCAACAAGCCTGGCAACAGCCCCACCAACGCGAAAGTGGCTGCAATCTTGAGCAACAAACGGCTGCCAAATTTGCCTTGTTTCAAACGCAGCATCAAACGCAGCGAAAGCCACACAATGACCAGCATCAACAGCGTGGCCACCACCACATTCAAAGCAAACAGTTGTCGGTAGTTGCGCTCGTAGAGCTCGCGGTTGTCAGTGGCTTGCGTCAATAGAAACAACAGCACGAGCCCCAGCCCCAGCACCACGGCAGCGCTGACCACCATCAACCAACGCATCTGAAAACCAGTCAACTTCACGCTTTCTGGCGCGTGGATTTTCATGGGCCCGGCTCCAAAACAAGTCGCTGGGATTTACTCAAC
This sequence comes from Limnohabitans sp. JirII-31, assembly GCF_002778315.1. Classification (GTDB taxonomy): domain Bacteria; phylum Pseudomonadota; class Gammaproteobacteria; order Burkholderiales; family Burkholderiaceae_C; genus Limnohabitans. The sequence goes on from NZ_NESA01000008.1 coordinate 164,978, forward strand.
CGGATGTTCCAGTCACTCTGACCTGCAGCCCCCATTTGCAAAGGACGAGGCAGTTGGTTCAAGTCGAGTCGGAAACTGAATTCAATGCTCTGGCGCACATCCGTCTCCACATCACCCGCATTGGCAATGCGCCACTGGACAATGCGTCGCACAGACACCAACGCCTCATCCAGCGTGTCGTAACTTTGCCCTAGGCTTACCCCCAATCCACTGACACCGAAGGGCTGGGGTGAAACGCTGACACGCCAGCGTCGCGTCAATGGCATGTAACTCAAGCGCACATGCCGCTCCGCATGGGCCACACGTTGTTCATAAAAATACCAACGCTCGCGCGAAATATCGATTTCCGTGACGAAGTACAAGGACACGCCCTTGTACATGGCCTCTTCCAACACGGCTGGCATATCAAACTGCAAGTTGGCCGAAACATACACGCCTTGCTCTAGGCGCTGAATCTTCAAACCTTGTAAATCGACTGGCGTGATGGCCCATGCCGCAGTCATGCCCCAAAGACACAGCATCGACACACCCAGACGACGCATGGCGAAGACGCAGTGACGCCAAAACGACTCAAGGCGCCAATTTTTTTTCCAACAGTGCGTAATAAAAGCCATCGTGGTCACCGAATAGATTGTCGGCGAGGGCTGTGCTCATCGCGATGGTTTGGGGTCTTAAATGCCCCAGAGAAGGCAGCAATTGGGCATCAGTGTTGTGTCCAACAAACGTTTTGACCTGCTCATCCCCCTCGGCCTTGAAAACCGAGCAGGTGCAGTACAACAAACGACCACCTGGGCGCACCAAGGGCCACAGGGTGTTGAGCAGGTTTTTTTGGATCGCGGCCAGTTGAGCCACGTCTGTTTCGCGCCGCAACCAGCGAACGTCCGGATGCCGACGCACGATGCCCGAAGCTGTACAAGGCGCGTCCAACAACACGGCATCAAATAACTGACCGTCCCACCATGTCTGGGGACGGGCGGCATCCGCAGCCAACACCTGCGCATTCAGGCCCATGCGCTGTAGGTTTTGACCGATGCGCTCGCAACGCAATGGGTCAATGTCTAACGCAATGACGTGGTCTTCTGGGTCCAGCAGCTCCAGCAGATGTGCCGTCTTGCCTCCTGGCGCGGCACAAGCATCCAACACGCGCAAGTTTTTACCCTGAGGGCGGCTGAGTCCGGACAGCAATAACGGTGCCGCGCACTGCGCCGCAGAATCTTGCACCGAGCAGAGTCCTTCATCAAAGCCAGGAGTCTCTCGCACGGCACGGGCTTGCCCCAGTACCAAGCCTTGTTCGCCCACCGGATCCGAAGCAATACCTGCCTCATGCCAGCGCAGCTGCAGCGCCTCTCGTGAGATGCGCTGGGTGTTCACACGCCACGTCATCGGTGCCGCTTGGTTGTTGGCTTGCAAAATGCTTTGCCAATGCAAGGGATGGTCTTTTTGCAAGCGCTGAATCCACCAGGCCGGGTGATTCCATTGGGCTTGGGTGTCTTGATCTGTCGCCTGCACCAAGGCATCACGCTCACGCAAAAAGCGTCGCAGACACGCATTGAGGAAGTTGGCTTGCCCTTGCAAAGCCCGGGTCTTCTTCGCAGCCTCAACGGCTTGATTGACCAAAGTATGTGGTTCATAGGGCGCATGGTCAGCGTCCCAGGCCAACGCCAACGCGCTACACAACAAAGCATCTGGCAACAGGGCTGGGGCACGGGGTGCCAGCTGCGCACGCAAAGCCTGAGCACGCCCAAGCTGCCGCAACACTTGAAACAGCAAAGCCTGTACGCCCGGCCGCAGCGCTGACGGCACAGCGTCTAAAGCGGCTGTGCCAGAAACTCCACGTCGCACTTGGGCCAATGCTTGCGCCACGGCTTGCAACTGCTGCCAAAGCGCCACAGGCGCACCAGAGCTTGCATTCATTCGAGTCGGCGTCCTGGTTTGTATTTGAAAACTCGCGCCAATAGGTTGGCAGGGAACATGGCAATGGCCTCGTTGTAGTTCTGTACCGCCTGGTTGAAGCGCTGCACATCGGGCTGAATGGAAATGCTCAACTCCGCCCAACGCTGTGTCAATTCATCAGGCACGCTGACGTAATACACGTCTGGATGCGTTAACGCCCCCCAGGCATCTTGTAAATCACGGCTGGTAGCCACCAACGCAATGGCAGACGAAGGCTCCAGCGGATGCTCTTGCATGCGCGCCAATGCCATGGCGGACAAATTGGCGGCCACTTGTAAGCGTGTCCAATGACTCGCGCCCAACTCAGGCGCCACGGCTGTGTGCCACCCAGAAGGCGAGGTCACCGCTGCGGTGGTGGCGTCTTGCACCAGCCCCTGGTAGCGCAGCATCAGCTCTTCAAGCACCGCAAACTGTTTGTTCACCAACGTACGCAGCTTGACCAGGCGCTGGTAGGCACCGACGGCCCAAAACACGCACACCGCGACCAAGATCCAAAACCACCAAGCATCCAACATGCCGCTCCCTTTCGTCTTGCATTGCCACGCGCACCCCATCAACAACAAAGGCCCTTGCGGGCCTTTGTTGTGGGGTCACTTTACGCTTCCTCGCCAGCGCCTTCGTCGGCGTGGGCCTCTCCCGAGGCCTCCGCCAACTCAGCAGCTTCGGCTTCGGCAATGGCACGGCGCTCGGCGTCGTCCATGGCGTCTTTGACCTTGCGGGCTTTGTGATACGCCATGCCGGTACCTGCTGGAATCAGGCGACCCACAATGACGTTTTCCTTCAAGCCACGCAACTCGTCGCGCTTGCCCATGATGGCCGCTTCGGTCAACACGCGGGTGGTTTCCTGGAAGGAAGCAGCCGAGATGAACGAATCGGTCGACAACGATGCCTTGGTGATACCCAGCAACAAGTTGCTGAATGTCGCTGGGATCTTGCCGTCTTTTTGCAGTGCTTCGTTCGTGTTGAGAATTTCGGAACGCTCCACTTGCTCACCGGCGATGTAGTTGGAGTCGCCCACGTTTTCAACGACCACACGACGCAGCATCTGACGCACGATCACTTCAATGTGCTTGTCGTTGATCTTCACGCCCTGCAAGCGGTACACGTCTTGCACTTCGTCGACGATGTAACGAGCCAGCTCTTCCATACCGAGCAAACGCAAGATGTCTTGTGGATCGGCTGGGCCGTCCACCACGCTCTCGCCCTTGTTGACCACTTGGCCTTCGTGGACCAAGATGTTCTTCTCTTTCGGAATGAGCTCGTCCCACACTTTGCCTTCTGGGTCAGTGATCTGCAAACGAACCTTGCCTTTGGTCTCTTTACCGAACGACACGGTACCGGTCATCTCGGCCAACATGCCCTTGTCTTTCGGGCTGCGGGCTTCGAACAACTCGGCCACACGCGGCAAACCACCGGTGATGTCGCGGGTCTTTTGACCCTCGACAGGGATACGGGCCAGCACTTCGCCTGGGCCCACATCTTGACCATCACGCACCTGAATCAGCGCGCCAATTTGGAAGCCAATCGTCACGGCGTGGTCGGTGCCAGGAATCTTGACTTCTTTGCCAGCGGCATCGATCAGCTTGACCTGTGGACGCACCACCTTGGTCGAACCGCGACGCTTGGGATCGATCACCACCAAGGTGGACAGACCCGTCACTTCATCCAATTGCTTGGCAACCGTCAGACCTTCTTCCACGTTCTCGAACAACACCTTGCCGGCGAATTCGGTGATGATGGGTCGGGTCAATGGGTCCCAGTTGGCCAAGATCACACCCGCCTTGAGCGACTGGTCGGCCTTGACCGACAAGATCGCACCGTAGGGCACTTTGTGACGCTCACGCTCACGGCCATGTTCGTCGCTGATGATGATTTCGCCTGAGCGAGAAATCACCACCAACTCACCTTTGCTGTTGGTCACATAGCGCATCGTGGCATTGAAGCCGATCACGCCATTGGACTTGGCTTCCACGCTCGAAGCGATGGCTGCACGCGATGCGGCACCACCGATGTGGAAGGTACGCATGGTCAGCTGGGTACCTGGTTCACCGATGGACTGCGCAGCAATCACGCCCACCGCTTCACCGTTGTTGACCAAACCACCGCGACCCAGGTCACGGCCATAGCACTTGGCGCACAAACCAAAGCGGGTTTCGCAGTTGAGTGCGGTGCGCACTTTCACTTCGTCCACACCTTCGGCTTCGAAGACGTCGATCAAGTCTTCGTCCAACATCTCACCAGCCTTGGCCAGCACCGCACGGGTTTCGGGATGTACCACGTCTTCAGCCGCGGTGCGACCCAAGATACGGTCACGCAGTGATTCGATGACCTCACCGCCTTCGACGATGGCGCGCATCAACTGACCGTTGGAGGTGCCGCAATCCAACTCGGTCACGACCAAGTCTTGCGTCACGTCAACCAAACGACGGGTCAGATAACCCGAGTTGGCGGTCTTCAACGCCGTATCGGCCAAGCCTTTACGTGCACCGTGTGTCGAGATGAAGTACTGCAACACGTTCAGACCTTCACGGAAGTTCGCCGTGATGGGGGTCTCGATGATCGAGCCGTCAGGCTTGGCCATCAAACCACGCATACCCGCCAACTGGCGAATCTGAGCGGCAGAACCGCGCGCACCTGAGTCAGCCATCATGTAGATGGAGTTGAACGACTCTTGCTCGACTTCGTTGCCATGGCGGTCAATGGTCTTCTCTTTGCGGAGTTGGTCCATCATCACCTTGGACACAGCGTCACCCGCCTTGCCCCAGATGTCCACCACTTTGTTGTAGCGCTCGCCAGACGTCACCAGACCCGACACATATTGCTGTTCGATGTCTTTGACTTCTTTTTCCGACGCGGCAATGATGGCGTGCTTTTCAGTCGGCACCAACATGTCGTCAATGGCAATCGAAATACCCGCGCGGGTGGCCAGACGGAAACCGTTTTGCAACAGCTTGTCGGCAAACACCACGGTCTCTTTCAAACCGCACTTGCGGAATGCCGTGTTGATGAGCTTGGAAATTTCTTTCTTCTTCAACGCTTTGTTGAGGTTGGAGAAAGGCAAGCCTTTGGGCAGGATTTCCGACAACAGGGCACGACCGACGGTGGTGTCGACCAAGCTGGTTGAGGGAATGAATTCACCCGACTCTTTGTCTTTGGTCCACTCGGTCATGCGCACGCTGACCTTGGCGGTCAACTCGACAGCACCAGCATCCAAAGCGCGCTGCACTTCGCCGACGTTGGAGAAGATCAAGCCTTCACCTTTGCCGTTGATGCGATCGCGGGTGGCGTAGTACAAGCCCAACACCACGTCTTGCGACGGCACGATGGAGGGTTCGCCGTTGGCAGGGAACAAGATGTTGTTAGAAGCCAGCATCAAGGTACGGGCTTCCATCTGCGCTTCCACAGACAAAGGCACGTGAACGGCCATTTGGTCACCATCGAAGTCGGCGTTGAAGGCCGAGCAAACGAGGGGGTGCAACTGAATGGCTTTGCCTTCGATCAAGATCGGCTCGAACGCTTGAATGCCCAAACGGTGCAAAGTTGGCGCACGGTTCAACATCACGGGGTGCTCTTTGATCACCTCTTCCAAGATGTCCCACACCACGGCGGAGCCGGATTCAACTTCTTTCTTGGCAGCCTTGATGGTGGTCGCAATGCCCATGGCTTCGAGACGCGAGAAGATGAAAGGCTTGAACAGTTCGAGCGCCATCAACTTGGGCAAACCGCACTGGTGCAGCTTGAGGGTTGGGCCTACGGTGATCACCGAACGACCCGAGTAGTCGACGCGCTTGCCCAGCAAGTTTTGGCGGAAACGACCGCTCTTGCCTTTGATCATGTCTGCCAGTGACTTCAAAGCGCGCTTGTTGGCGCCTGTCATGGCCTTGCCGCGACGGCCGTTGTCCAGCAGTGAATCCACCGCTTCTTGCAGCATGCGCTTCTCATTGCGCGCGATGATTTCAGGCGCTTTGAGTTCGAGCAAACGACGCAGACGGCTGTTGCGGTTGATGACGCGACGGTACAAGTCGTTCAAGTCTGAGGTGGCGAAACGGCCACCGTCCAGTGGCACCAACGGACGCAGGTCAGGTGGCAACACAGGCAGCACGGTCAGGACCATCCACTCAGGCTTGATGCCCGACTTCTTGAACGCTTCCATCAGTTTCAAACGCTTGGCGTTTTTCTTGATCTTCAGTTCAGAACCCGTCAGGTCGTTGCGCAGCTTCTCGATTTCAACGTCGAGATCCAACACTTCGAGCAAGTCTTTGATGCCTTCAGCGCCCATCTTGGCAGTGAATTCATCGCCGTATTCAGCAACTTTGGCGTCGTAGTCGTCTTCGGTCATGATCGCGAATTTCTTCAACGGGGTCATGCCGGGATCGGTCACCACATATGCTTCAAAGTACAGCACGCGTTCGATGTCACGCAGTGTCATGTCGAGCACCAAGCCCAAACGGGAAGGCAGCGACTTCAAGAACCAGATGTGGGCGCAAGGTGCAGCCAAATCGATGTGGCCCATGCGCTCGCGACGCACTTTGGTCTGTGTGACTTCAACGCCGCACTTCTCGCAGATCACACCACGGTGCTTGAGGCGTTTGTACTTGCCGCACAAACACTCGTAGTCTTTGATGGGGCCAAAAATCTTGGCGCAGAACAAACCGTCACGTTCAGGCTTGAAAGTGCGGTAGTTGATGGTCTCAGGCTTCTTGACTTCACCGAAAGACCACGAACGGATCTTCTCGGGCGAAGCCATGCCGATTTTGATGGCATCGAAATGCTCGTCGGGCGTGAACTGTTTGAACAGGTCGAGTAATGATTTCATGATTTATAAATCCTTTCGAGCCTTGAATTAAGAACGTTCGAGTTCGATGTCGATACCGAGCGAACGAATTTCCTTGACCAACACGTTGAACGACTCGGGCATGCCCGCTTCGATGGCGTGTTCGCCTTTGACGATGCTCTCGTACACCTTGGTACGGCCTTGCACGTCGTCGGACTTGACCGTGAGCATTTCTTGCAGCGTGTAAGAGGCGCCGTAAGCTTCCAAAGCCCACACCTCCATCTCGCCGAAACGCTGACCACCAAACTGTGCCTTGCCGCCCAGCGGTTGCTGGGTGACCAAGCTGTAAGGACCGGTCGAACGGGCGTGCATCTTGTCGTCCACCAAGTGGTGCAACTTCAAGAAGTGCATGTAACCGATGGTGGTCGGACGCTCAAAGGCGTCGCCAGTACGGCCATCAAACAAGTTGGCTTGGGTACGCGTCGCGGTCAGTCCTTTGACTTTGGCGATGTCGTCTGGGTAGGCCAACTTCAACATGGTGCGAATCTCTTCTTCACCTGCGCCGTCAAACACGGGAGTAGCGAAAGGCACACCGTTGGTCAGATTGCCTGCCATCTCGACCACTTGTTCGTCCGACAACTTGCTCAGGTCTTCTTTGCGACCCGTGCCGTTGTAGAGCTCTTCCAAGAAAGTGCGCAGTTCTGCGGCTTTGGCTTCTGCTTGCAACATGTTGCCAATGCGCTGACCAATGCCTTTACCGGCCCAGCCCAAGTGCACTTCCAGCACCTGACCCACGTTCATGCGCGAAGGCACGCCCAGCGGGTTGAGCACGATGTCGCACGGGGTGCCATCGGCCATGAACGGCATGTCTTCGACCGGCACGATCTTGGAGACCACACCTTTGTTACCGTGGCGACCGGCCATCTTGTCACCTGGCTGCAAGCGACGCTTGACCGCCAAGTACACCTTGACCATTTTGAGCACGCCTGCGGGCAACTCATCGCCTTGCGTGAGCTTTTTGCGCTTTTCTTCAAAGGCCAAGTCAAAGCTGTGACGGGTTTGTTCCATCGCATTTTTGATGCTCTCGAGCTGGCTCGCCACTTCGTCGTCCGCAGGACGGATATCAAACCAGTGGAACTTCTCAACAGAAGACATGTAGGCTTTGTCGATCTTGCTGCCTTTGGCCAGTTTGTTCGGGCCCCCGTTGGCGGTTTTACCGTTCAACAATTTCTCGATACGGTCAAACGCATCAGCTTCCACAATGCGCAGCTGGTCGTTCAAGTCCAAGCGGAAACGCTTGAGTTCGTCATCAATGATCTGCTGAGCGCGCTTGTCACGCACGATGCCTTCACGGGTGAAGACCTGCACGTCGATCACAGTACCTTGCGAGCCTTGGCTCACGCGCAGGGACGTGTCTTTCACGTCGCTGGCTTTTTCACCGAAGATAGCGCGCAACAGTTTCTCTTCTGGCGTCAAAGTGGTTTCGCCTTTTGGCGTGACCTTGCCCACCAGCGTATCGCCAGGTTGCACTTCTGCACCCACGTAAATGATGCCGGAGTCGTCCAAACGGTTGAGTTGTTGCTCTGCCAGGTTGGGAATGTCACGCGTGATTTCTTCGGCACCCAGCTTGGTGTCACGAGCCATCACCACGAGTTCTTCGATGTGGATCGAGGTGTAGCGGTCTTCAGCCACCACGCGCTCGCTGATCAAAATCGAGTCTTCGAAGTTGTAACCGTTCCAAGGCATGAAGGCGATCAACATGTTTTGACCGATGGCGATCTCGCCCAGGTCTGTCGATGCGCCGTCAGCAATCACGTCACCCTTGGCAATCTTGTCGCCGCGTTTGACGATGGGACGCTGATGGATGTTGGTGTTTTGGTTCGAACGCTGGTACTTGATGAGGTTGTAGATGTCCACACCCACTTCACCTGCCAAGGCTTCGGCGTCGTTCACACGCACCACCACACGGGTGGCATCGACGTAGTCGACGACACCGCCACGGCTTGCTGTGACCACGGTGCCAGAGTCGATGGCGGCGACGCGCTCGATACCGGTACCGACCATGGGTTTTTCAGGACGCAACACAGGCACGGCTTGACGTGACATGTTGGCACCCATCAACGCACGGTTGGCGTCATCGTGCTCCAGGAACGGCACCAAAGAAGCCGCCACAGACACGATCTGCGCTGGCGACACGTCCATGTACTGGATACGCTCTGCGCCGCACAAAATAGATTCACCGTTGGCACGGGCAGACACCAGTTCACCGATGAGTTGACCGTCTTTGTCCAGCGTAGCGTTGGCCTGGGCGATGACGTATTTACCTTCTTCGATGGCCGACAAGTAGTCGATGTCCATCGTCACCTTGCCGTCGACCACGCGACGGTAGGGGGTTTCAATGAAACCGTACTCGTTCAAGCGAGCGTATAGCGCCAGTGAGTTGATCAAACCAATGTTTGGACCTTCAGGCGTTTCAATCGGGCACACGCGACCATAGTGGGTCACGTGCACGTCACGCACTTCAAAGCCTGCACGTTCGCGGGTCAAACCACCTGGGCCCAAGGCCGACACGCGGCGCTTGTGGGTGATCTCGGCCAGCGGGTTGGTCTGGTCCATGAACTGTGACAACTGCGATGCGCCAAAGAATTCTTTGAGTGCGGCAGAGATGGGCTTGGAGTTGATCAAGTCGTGGGGCATGAGCGGCTCTTGCTCAGCTTGGCCCAAACGCTCTTTCACGGCTTTTTCGATACGTGCCAAACCTGTGCGGTATTGGTTTTCAGCCAATTCGCCCACGCAACGCACGCGGCGGTTGCCCAAGTGGTCGATGTCATCGACTTCACCGCGGCCGTTGCGCAAGTCCACCAGAATCTTCACCACCGACAAGATGTCGTCGTTGGTCAAGACCATCGGACCCGTCGATTCGGGAGTGCCCACTTTGGCGTTGAACTTCATGCGACCGACGCGCGACAAATCGTAGGTGTCGGGGTTGTAGAACAAGCGCTGGAACAGGGCTTGCACGGCATCTTCGGTCGGTGGCTCGCCAGGGCGCATCATGCGGTAGATGGCCACACGTGCAGCGAACTCGTCCACGGTCTCGTCAATGCGCAGCGTCTGCGACATGTACGTGCCTTGGTCTAATTCGTTGGTGTAGATGCACTGCAAATCTTGCACGCCAGCTTCACGCAATTTTTTGAGCAACGCTTCGGTCAATTCGTCATTGGCGCGGGCAATCAATTCACCCGTGTCACTGTCGATGATGTTCTTGGCCACCACACGGCCAATCAAGAAGTCTTCTGGCACGCTGATGTGCGTGGTGTTGCTTTGCTCCAACTCGCGGGTGTGACGTGCCGTCACGCGCTTGTCTTTGGCCACAATCACTTGGCCCGATTTGTCGGTGATGTCAAAGCGCGCCACTTCGCCGCGCAGACGCTCGGCCACAAATTCCATTTGTGCGCCGGTATCCATCAGGCGGAAGTTATCGTTCACGAAGAAGTTGGCCAGAATGGTTTCAGGCGTCAGGCCAATGGCCTTCAACAAAATCGTGACCGGCATCTTGCGGCGACGGTCGACACGGAAGTACAGCAAGTCTTTGGGATCGAATTCGAAGTCGAGCCACGAACCGCGGTAAGGGATGATCCGCGCGCTGAACAAGAGCTTGCCCGAGCTGTGGGTCTTGCCCTTGTCGTGTTCAAAGAATACGCCAGGCGAACGGTGCAACTGAGACACGATCACGCGCTCGGTGCCGTTGATGATGAAGGAGCCTTTGTCGGTCATCAAAGGCACTTCGCCCATGTAGACCTCTTGCTCTTTGACTTCTTTGACCACTTTGGATTGAGGGGTCGACGACTCACGGTCGTAAATGATCAGTTGCACGCGAGCGCGCACGGCCGACGAAAACGTCAGACCACGCGTCTGGCATTCGCGCACATCAAATGCGGGCTTGGCCAAGTTGTACTCGAGGTACTTCATCTCGACAAAACCGTTGTGCGAGACGATGGGGAAAGCCGCTTCAAAAGCAGCTTGCAAACCCTCTTGGGTGCGCTTCTTAGGCGCAACGTCGGCTTGCAAAAACGCGGTGTACGCGTCTTTTTGCATTTGCAACAAATAAGGAACTTCCAGCACGCTGTCGCGGCTGCCGAAACTCTTGCGGATGCGCTTGCGTTCGGTGTATGAGTAGGCCATGAGATCTCCGGGCTTGATCTTTCAGAACTGTTTGCTGCACGAAACACATCAGGGCTTCGTGCAACAGGCTTGGCGGCTGGCCTCTACCAGCGTTGGCGGACGGTTGCGCATTGCACGCAACCCGAACCAAGGCATCTTCTGCAGTTGGGGTCAGAAGACACTCAAAAGTTTGCGGGTAATTTCCACTGACTTTTGGGTGTGCTCTGTAAGCACCAAAGGCTGGAGGCCCTTGCGGAGCACTCCAGCCTTGAAAGGGAACCGAATTACTTCAGTTCAACCTTAGCGCCGGCTTCTTCCAGCTTCTTCTTAGCAGCTTCAGCGTCAGCCTTAGGCGCGCCTTCTTTCACCGCCTTGGGAGCGCCGTCAACCAGGTCTTTGGCTTCTTTCAAGCCCAGACCGGTCAGTTCACGCACCGCTTTAATCACGGACACTTTGTTCGCGCCGGCTTCGAGCAAGATGACGTTGAAGTCAGTCTTCTCTTCAGCCGCAGCAGCACCGCCACCGCCAGCAGCAGCAGGAGCGGCCATAGCGGCAGCGCTCACACCAAATTTCTCTTCGATGGCTTTCACCAAGTCGTTGAGTTCCATGACCGTCATGCTGTCGAGCGCGGTCAAAAATGCGTCTTTATCGAATGCCATTTTTAATTCCTAACAATTGGTTAATACAGAAAAGCTGGCCTTATGCGGCAACAGCTTCGCCTTCGCCTTTTTTGGCCGCCAAAGCGCCCAACACCACTGCGGTGCGAGACATAGGCGACATCAACAAGCCACACAACTGGGCCAGCAACACTTCTTTCGAAGGAATGCTTGCGAGTTGCTTCACGCCATCGACGTCCAGGGCCTTACCTGCAAATGCACCAGCGCGAATCACCAACTTGTCGTTGGTCTTCGCGAAGTCAGCCACCACCTTAGCGGCAGCCACAGCATCCACAGAGAAGCCATAGATCAGCGGACCGGTCATCTGGTCGGCGACAATTTCAAACTGGCTACCAGCCACAGCACGGCGTGCCAGCGTGTTTTTCAACACGCTCAAGGTCACACCTGTGCTGCGCGCTTTGCTGCGCAGTTGGGTCATGTCTGCCACCGAGATGCCGCGGTATTCCGCCATCACCAGCGTTTGAGCTTGAGCGGCGAGCGTGGTCACTTCAGAAACGACCGCTTCTTTCTCACTGCGATTCAGACTCAAGGTCTACTCCTTTAAATGTGTCATTGAGCTTTTGCTCTTTGACACGCCACTTTTGCAGCGACCTAACTGTCAGGAAAAATCCATTTCAGCGGGATCGCCATCTGCGTTGGCGGTTCAATTAAGTGCAATCACGTTGCACACCAACGGTCTTGGATGACCTGACGCAACACCGAAGTACCGCATCAGCCCACCACCCTGAGCCCTGCTTGCACATGGCTCAGATTTTTGAACGCTGCTTAGGCGTTCAAAGATTGCGTATCTACGCGAACACCAACGCCCATGGTGGACGACACAGCGAGCTTGCGCAGATAAATACCCTTGCTCGAAGCGGGCTTGGACTTGTTCAAGGCCTCCACCAAAGCAGTCAAGTTGCCTTGGAGCTTGTCGGTGTCGAATGAACGACGACCGATGGTGGCATGCACGATACCGGCCTTGTCCACGCGGAACTGCACTTGACCTGCTTTGGCGTTTTTCACAGCCGTTGCAACGTCAGGCGTCACGGTGCCGACCTTGGGGTTAGGCATCAAGCCACGTGGGCCCAGAATTTGACCCAAGGTACCCACCACGCGCATGGCGTCAGGCGCAGCGATCACCACGTCAAACGGCATATCGCCAGCCTTGACCATGGCAGCCAAGTCATCCATACCCACAATGTCAGCACCAGCAGCTTTGGCTTCTTCAGCCTTGGCACCTTGTGCAAACACAGCGACGCGAGCAGTTTTGCCAGTGCCATTGGGCAACACGACAGCGCCACGCACCACCTGGTCAGACTTCTTGGCATCAATGCCAAGCTGGACGGCCACGTCAATGGATTCATCGAACTTTGCAGTTGCGCACTCTTTGACGATGCCAATAGCTGCGCTCAGGGGGTACAGCTTGTTGCTGTCAACCTTGCCTTCGAAGGCTTTTTGTTTTTTGGTCAATTTAGACATTTACACGCCCTCCACAGTCACGCCCATCGAGCGGGCAGAACCGGCGATGATGCGCACGGCGGCGTCCAAGTCGGCGGCGGTCAAGTCGCTCATCTTGGCTTTGGCAATTTCTTCAAGCTGTGCACGGGTGATCTTGCCCACTTTGTCGACGTGTGGCTTCGCAGAACCCTTGTCGAGCTTGATGGCCTTCTTGATCAAGGTGGTCGCTGGAGGCGTCTTGATGATGAAGGTGAAGGACTTGTCTGCAAACGCAGTGATCACCACTGGCAATGGCAGGCCTGGCTCAACGCCCTGGGTCTGGGCGTTGAACGCCTTGCAGAATTCCATGATGTTCAAACCGCGTTGGCCCAATGCGGGACCAATAGGCGGCGATGGATTGGCTTTACCAGCTGGCACTTGCAGCTTGATGAAGCCGACGATTTTTTTCGCCATGCTTTTCTCCTTGCGGGTACATGCGCTTGAGGCCTTACGGACGCTCAGCTCCCCGGGGGTTAACGACTCACTTCAAAAACTTGGCGCCGAGTCGGGAAGCACCAAGCCAAACCTCAAAAATCCAATCAGGTTTTCTCAACCTGGCCGAATTCCAATTCCACAGGTGTGGCGCGACCAAAAATGGTCACCGACACACGCACTTTGTTTTTCTCGTAATTGACTTCTTCAACCGAGCCATTGAAGTCGGTGAAAGGGCCGTCCTTGACGCGCACCAACTCACCCACCATGAATTCAACTTTGTGACGCGGCTTGTCCACACCATCTTGCATTTGGCTCACGATTTTCTGGACTTCCGCCTCAGAAATAGGTGCAGGGCGGTTTTTTGCACCACCCACAAAACCCGTCACCTTGTTGGTGTGCTTGACCAAATGCCACGACTCGTCATCCATCACCATCTCAACGAACACATAGCCAGGGAAGAATTTACGCTCAGCGGTACGACGCTGACCGTTCTTCATCTCCACCACCTCTTCCGTGGGGACCAAGATGCGGCCAAACTTGTTGTCCATGCCCGCACGCGCAATGCTTTCGCGGATGTTGCGTTCCACAGCCTTTTCCATGCCCGAATAGGCATGCACCACATACCAACGCAAATCAGGATTGGCAGGTGCAGCAGGCGCTGGCACTGCTGAGGTATCGATAAGGTCGGTCATTATTTTTTCCAGCCCAGAATCAGGTCGTAAAACACCCATTCGAGGGTCTTGTCGGTGAGCCACAGAAACAAAGCCATGATCACCACGAAGGCAAACACATACAAAGTCATCTGCGTCGACTCTTTGCGCGTCGGCCACACCACCTTCTTGACTTCACGCCAAGCATCTCCGCCAAAAGCCACCAACTGGCGCCCAGGCAAAGACAACACAAACATCACCACAGCCGCAATCAAACCAGCCAGCAACGCCAACCACTGAATGATCACACCCTGAGGTGCCAAGGCATAAAACCCAGCAACCGCAGCCACGACCAACACCGCCACCAAGGCCAATTTGGCCTTGTCAGCAGTGGTCGATACAGTTTCAATATTTGCAGCAGACATGGATCAAGGATTTCTTAGCGATTGACACGCATTACTCAGAAGACAGAGAAGCCCGCCGGAGTGGCGGGCTTGGCAGCCACCTGCTTTTCAACGCTGCGTGGCAGGGGCGGAGGGAATCGAACCCCCATCGACGGTTTTGGAAACCGCTACTTTACCACTAAGCTACGCCCCTATATTGACGAATTAAGCAATGATCTTGGCAACCACACCGGCACCAACCGTCTTGCCACCTTCACGGATAGCAAAGCGCAAGCCCTCTTCCATCGCAATCGGGTGGATCAACTTCACCGTGATCGACACGTTGTCACCTGGCATCACCATCTCTT
>NZ_NESA01000009.1 GCF_002778315.1 Limnohabitans sp. JirII-31
CCGTTGAACGCTTGTGACCACCTCAACCCGATTGGGCCTTGCTGAAGACATAGTCATATCCATAGTCGTATTCCTAGTTGTTAGTTTAAGGAATACCAACGGGACTGTTTTTCAGGGGGCTAACTCACCCGTATCCAATTCTGGACACTACTACGGACTCCTCAAGATTAGCAATTGATTGGGACTCTGTGAATGGAGTTTTTAGTTGGGATGCTTCTGGAATTACTTGGGCCGTGAATGGAGATCCAATTCCGCTATGGTACGGAGCGCTAAGTTACTTGAGTATTAAATGGGAGTTGACGGACTCTCAAGGGTTGAAGAATATTTGTACTTATACATTGAACTCTGATAATGGTACCGGACCGATACCAGATAACGAGAGCATCGCCTCATACATTGCAATAAGTCAAGATTATTCAAATTTCGCAACATATAGAAATCCTTACGTTTACGGCGTCGACAAATATGCACGTGTAGACAATGAACATACAGGCTACTACTCCCCCCCCGTCATCCTAGACCTCAACGGTGACGGCGTTCATTTCACCTCACTCCAAAGCTCCAACGTCACGATGGATGTTAACTTTGACGGCATTCAAGACAAGATGGCCTGGGCAGGCAACGACGATGGCGTGTTGGTGTGGGACAAAGACCACAACCATCAAATCACAGATGCTTCAGAGTTCGGTTTTCAAACCCTCAAGGTCGATGCCCAAACGGACTTGGAAGGTTTGCAAGCGCTAGACACCAACGGCAATGGCCTACTTGATGCGGGTGATGACAAGTTTGCGGAGTTTGCTGTTTGGCAAGACGCCAATGGCAATGGCAAGACGGATGCGAACGAATTCAAAACACTGAGCGAGCTAAATATTGCCAGCATCAACCTGAAGTCGGATGGCCAAATGCGTGATGCAGGGACGTTGTTGGCCAGCAGTGGCAGTGGCGAAAGCGATGCGGTGGTGATGGGCAATGCAGCCTTCACGCGCACAGACGGCAGCACAGGCCTGGTGGCGGATGCGATGTTGGCTTATGAACCAGGACGTGTTGCCGCAGCAGAAGCCGATGCACAAGTGGCAGAAGTTGTCCGCCAAGCTTTGTTGTTTAACCAGATGTGCAACACAGCCCCGGTTTCAGATGCTGCGGCGTTGGCGTTTGTTCCTATTGAGACGGATGTGACGGTGCAAGACTTACTGGCAACCGCCTCTGAAGCTTCGCACCAAACGCTGCAAGCCGCGTGATGTGAACGACCGACTCACCGACCCACATAACTCCCCGACTTCCCCCCATGCTTCTCTAGCAAGCGCACATCGGTGATGGTCATGCCTCGGTCGACCGCTTTGCACATGTCATAAATCGTGAGCAATGCAATTTGCACGGCGGTCAGTGCCTCCATCTCAACGCCAGTCTGTCCCACGGTTTCTACCGTCGCAGTGCACGCAATGCTGTGGTTGTCGGCGTTCATTGCAAACGCCACGGCAACACGTGTGAGCGCCAAGGGGTGGCACAGAGGAATCAAGTCACTGGTCTTTTTGGCGGCTTGAATCCCTGCGATGCGCGCAATGCCCAGCACGTCGCCTTTTTTCGCGGTGCCGCTTTGCACCAGTTCAAACGTGGCAGGCAGCATGTGAATGCTGCCACTGGCGACACCAACCCGACGCGTGTGGGCTTTGTCGGCCACATCGACCATGTGGGCTTGGCCTTGGGCATCAAAGTGAGTGAGTGTGGACATGGGCAAATTCACCGGGGGTTAACATGACAGGCGCATCATACGGCCCGGCCCCTCTGTCTCTGTCACCATGCTTTCATACGCTTCAATTTTTGCTTCTGTGCACCGCGCTGGCTGGCAACGTCTGGGTTTGCTGGGGCTGTGCGTGAGCTTGGGGTTGCCGCTCAACCCCCTGCACGCCCAGCCTGCTACCACCCGTTTGCCCAACTTGGGCGACGGCGCTGAATTGCCCCTGGGTGCAGAGCGTCGCCTGGGCGAGAGCATTGCACGCGAAATCTACCGCGACCCCGACTACATCGACGACCCAGTGCTGGGCGACTACCTGCAATCCATTTGGCAAGTGCTGTTGGACTCAGCCAGACAGCGCGGTGAACTCACCCCGGAGTTGGAGCAACAGTTTGCTTGGCAAGTGGCCTTGATTCGCGACCGCAGCATCAACGCCTTTGCGCTGCCTGGCGGGTATTTGGGCGTGCACTTGGGCCTGATCTCTGCCGTGGCCAGCCCCGATGAGTTGGCCTCGGTGCTCGCGCACGAACTCACCCACGTGACCCAGCGCCACATTGCCCGCATGATGGCGCAGCAAGGGCGTCAAGGCCCGATGGTGGTGGCGGCCATGATCTTGGGCATGCTGGCGGCCAGCCGAACACCCAGCGCCAGTGGCATGAGTGCTGCCAACGCCGTCATGGTGGGCGGTTCAGCCGCCGCCATGCAAAGCCAGTTGAATTTTTCGCGTGACATGGAGCGCGAGGCCGACCGCATTGGCTATGGCGTGATGACCGGCGCTGGCTTCGAGCCGCAAGGCTTTGTCACCATGTTTGAAAAGCTGCAACAAGCGGCGCGTTTGAACGACAACGGTTCCTTCCCCTACCTGCGCAGCCACCCCATGACCAACGAGCGCATTGCCGACGCCCAAGTGCGTCAGCAGTTGCTGCCTCCACGCCCTGCGTTGGCCTTGCGTGCGGTACACGCCATGATGGCCGCACGCGCCCAAGTGTTGACCGGCCCCGGTGTCGATGCCTTGCGTGCCATCAGCGCACAAGGCTCGGCCAGCAACTTGGCGTCGGCTCCCGTGGCCAAGCAGGCTGGGGCGTTATATGGCGCCACCATGGCTGACATGGCTCTGCGTGAATGGGCTTCTGCCCGACAGCATATGGCACGTTTGCAGGCCTTGCCCAATTCAGATGCCCCCGCCGCATACGCCGTGCGCTTGCTCAGCACTGAACTGGCCTTGGCCATGGGCGACGCCACGCAAGCCCTTGGTGTGATCGAACCCAAAGTCCGCGTGCTTGCCGCAGACGACCGTTCCGGCCACCTGCTGTTGGCGCAAAGTCGTTTGGCTTCCAAGCAAGTGGCGCAAGCCAAACTGGCCAGCCAAGAATTGATGCTGTGGCTCAACCAACGTCCGCGCGATGCCTTGGCCTGGCAACTGCTCGCGTCGGCCTATGAGCTGCAAGGCGACAGCTTGCGCGCCATCCGCGCACAGGCCGAGGCACGTGCCATGGAGTTGGATTACCCGGCGGCTGTGGACCGCTTCAAAGCGGCGCAAGAGTTGTCTAGGGGTTTGGCGCGTGAAGGTCGCTTAGACCGCGCCGGGCACATCGAGGCATCCATCATCGATGCCCGCCTGCGCCAGTTAGAGAATTTGCGGCGGGAACAAGCGCTGGAGCGCTGAGTCAATCACCACGCCAAACGCTGAGTAGACCAGCGAGCCCAGCAAGGCCGCGCCAAAGCCTTGCACCTGGAAGCCGTCCAAGATGCCGGCCACGGCCCAAAACATCAAGGCATTGATGACAAACAAAAACAACCCCAGCGTGACCACGGTCACAGGCAGCGTCAGCACCACCAGCGCAGGGCGCACCACCAAGTTGAACAAACCGATCACAAAGGCGGCCACCATGGCCGCGCCAAAGCCCGTGACTTCAACGCCGCTGTAGAGATGTGCCAGGGCCAAGAGGGCCACGGCATGGAGTAACCAAGAGAAAATAAGTTTCATGTCAGGCCAGCATAGCATCCCGGCTATCATCCACACCCCCCAACGCCCCGGTTTATTAGGTAGCCCCCTCTAGCGCCATGTCAGGTATCCACATCACCGACATCGAAGCCGCCATCAATTTTTGGCGCGACAAAAAGCCCTCTCCTGATGGCGTCACACTCGCGCCTGAAATTCGTGCCTTGGCAGAGGTCTATGCCTTGATGGTTTATTACCGAGAAGACGAAGCCGCTGAAAAAGGTTTCCCACCCAAAGCCTATGACGCGTGGCTCACTTGGTACCAGAGCACGCCAGACACGCCCTGCATCGCCATCTGCTCCACCAGCCAGGGTGACCCCGAATGCAAAGGCTGTGGCCGCACGTTTGACGAGGTGCAGTACTGGACCGAAATGTCACCCGCAGACAAGCGCAGCACCTGGCGGCGCATCAGCATCATCGGGACTTCGTGGCGCTTCAACAAATACGCTGAGCGCGCCGCCTAAAGTTTGAGAGAAAGCGCAGCCTCTTAAAAATGGGATGCGCTCGGGCCTACTTCCAGCGCTCGCACTCGATGTCAACCGTGGTCTTGCCATTGCTCATCATCACCACGCCTTCTTGCACCGTGGCTTGCAACTGCATGCTGCGCTCGGCCAGCTTGGCCAACTCTTGCGAGGCCGCGCTGGGAATGCGCCACACCTGCAAGGTGCTGGGTTTGATGAGTTTGTTTTGCATGGTGCGCCACCACACCTCACCCGAGCTGGAGAACACATACAGCATCACCTGATCGGCTTTGCTACAGGCTTTGAGCAGGGGCTTTTCTTCGGGCTGGCCGACCTCAATCCACAGCCGCGTGCGGCCGGTGAAGTCGCGCAGCATCACGTCGGGTTCGTTGGGGTCTGACAAACCGGCACCAAAGCCCAGCACGCCGTCACCGTTGCACACGTCTTGCAACTGGTGCGCTTGCAGCGACAGGGCCACCAGACGAACCATCATGCGTTCGTCGGTCTCGCTCGGGTGGCGCGCCAAGGTGAGCGCGTGGTCGGCGTAGTAGCCGTGGTCAATGTCGGCGATCTGAACGTTCGCCTTGAAGATGGTGGATTTGATGGCCATGGGGTGTGCGTCGCTCAGACGCGGCGGGCCAGCTCTGCCGCCTTGCCCACGTAGCTGCCGGGGGTCATGGTCAACAGGCGGTCAATCTCAGGCTGAGGAATCTCCAGCGAACGAATCAAACCATGCAAGGCTTCGGGGGTCACCGTCTTGCCGCGGGTCACCTCTTTGAGTTTTTCATACGCACCCTGCACGCCATAGCGGCGCATCACGGTTTGAATCGGCTCTGCCAGCACTTCCCAGGCGGCGTCCAGGTCAGCGTCCAGCGCTTCGCGGTTGAGTTCGAGCTTGTTCAAACCCACATGCAGCGACTGGTACGCCAGTGCGGCGTAGCCCAGCGCCACGCCCATGTTGCGCAACACCGTCGAGTCGGTCAAATCGCGCTGCCAGCGGCTGATGGGCAACTTCTCGCTCAGGTGTTTGAGCAAGGCATTGGCCAGACCTAAGTTGCCTTCGGCGTTTTCAAAATCAATCGGGTTGACTTTGTGCGGCATGGTGGACGAGCCAATCTCGCCCGCCTTCAAGCGCTGCTTGAAATAGCCCAACGACACATAGCCCCACACATCGCGTGACCAGTCGATCAGGATGGTGTTGGCACGTGCCACCGCATCGAACAACTCGGCCATGTAGTCGTGAGGCTCGATCTGAATGCTGTAGGGCTGGAACGTCAGCCCCAGGCCCACAGGCTCAGGTGTTTCCACCACGCGGCGGCTGAAGGCTTCCCAGTCCATGTCGGGCCAGGCGCTCAGGTGGGCGTTGTAGTTGCCCACCGCACCGTTCATCTTCGCCATCATCGGTACGGCGGCAATGCGCGCACGCACGGTTTGCAAACGCATCACCACGTTGGCCACCTCTTTGCCCACCGTGGTGGGGCTGGCGGTCTGGCCGTGGGTGCGACTGAGCATGGGCACATCGGCGTAGGTGTGCGCCATCTCGCGCAACTTGGCAATCAAGCCGTCGAGCCCGGGCAACACCACGTGGTCGCGACCGGCTTTGAGCTGCAAGGCGTGGCTGGTGTTGTTGATGTCTTCGCTGGTGCAGGCAAAGTGAACAAACTCGGCGGCTGCTTCAAGCTCGGCGTGCCCCTTGAATTGGTTCTTGATCCAGTACTCCACCGCCTTCACATCGTGGTTGGTGGTCTTCTCAATCTCTTTGATGGCGAGCGCGTCCTCGGTGGAAAACTGGCTCACCAAGCCCAGCAAGTGGCTGCGGGCTGCGGCGCTCAAAGGCTTGAACTCGTCAAAGCCCGCGTCACTCAAGGCGATGAACCAGGCGATTTCGACTTGCACACGGCGGTGCATATAGCCTTGCTCGCTCATCAAAGGACGAAGGGCGGAGAGTTTGGCGGCGTATCGGCCGTCCAGCGGCGATAAGGCCGTGACTTGGGTAATGCTCATCCTCAGATTTTAGGTGGTGCCGCGCACACCTGACGCTGCATGGAGCCCGATAAAATGCACGCCAATTCAAACCACACACGATTTATGAAACTCATTGGTGCCATCAGCAGTCCCTACGTGCGCAAAGTACGCATCGTCATGGCTGAGAAAAAACTGGACTACCAGTTCTTGCTTGAAGACGTTTGGTCTGCCGACACCCACATCGCCCAATCCAACCCCTTGGGCAAGGTGCCGTGCCTCATCATGGAAGGTGGCGAGGCGCTGTTTGATTCGCGCGTCATCGTGGAATACGTCGACACCTTGTCGCCGGTGGGCAAGCTCATTCCTGTAGGCGGACGTGACCGCGCCGAAGTCAAAACCTGGGAGGCCTTGGCCGATGGGCTGTTAGACGCTGCGATCTTGGCCCGCTTGGAAGCGCACTGGCCGGGTCGCGCCGATGCCGAACGCAGCCAAGCCTGGATTGAGCGTCAGATGAAAAAAATCGACGACAGCCTGGCTGCCATGGACCGCGCTTTGGCCGAACGCAACTACTGCATGGGCATTCACTTGAGCCTGGCCGACATTGCCGTGGGCTGTGCCCTGGGCTATTTGGATTTCCGCTTTGCCTACATCGATTGGCGCAGCGAGCACCCCAACCTCGGCGCTTTGTACGAGCGCTTGGCGCAACGCCCTAGTTTTCAAGACACCCAGCCAGCGTGAACGGCCAACGCCCGCTGCAGCGGGCCTTTTCTTTCAGCGGTTGGCGCGGCGTTTGAGCCAGCGCATCAAAGCGCCCACCAGCGGTAACTTTTCGTACAGCTCTTCGGCGGCATCCCAGTAGTCGCGGTGTACGGCCACGCGCCAAACGCCTTGGTCTTGGCGCAGCACCAAGTGGCTGGCCCCTCGGACGGTCTGCGTCGTGCCGCGCTTGAAGTTGCGAAACGCAAACAAAAAATCCCAGGTCACACAACACTGTGCGCCTTGTTGCACGCATTGGGTGATGACAAAGCGAGGGGCCTCTAATTCGCAAAACATGTGCTCAAAAATCGCGCGGATGGCGGCCAAGCCTGTCACCTCGTTGAACGGGTCTTTGAACTGTGCATCGTGGCTGTAAATGTCGCCCAGTTGCGCCAAGTCGCTGGGTTGCAGGTGTTCAAAAAAAGCCACCAAGCGTGCCACTGCGGCTTGCGGGGTGTCGGTGCCAAGAGGGGTGTGTTCGCGGGTGTGCATGAGGGCCTCACAGGCCGGTGGCGCGGTGCACGATGGCAAAGTACCACCGGTAGGGCAACACGCGCAACAGCTTGAGCCAGCGCGTGAAGCGCTTGGGGAAATGAATTTCAAACAGCCCACGGGCCCAGCCCTGCAACATGGCGTCGGCGGCTTGCGCCGGGCTGATCAAGGCCGGCATCTCGAAGCTGTTTTGTGCAGTCAGAGGCGTGGCGACAAAGCCCGGGTTGACCACGCTCACGCCGATGCCTTGCGATGCGAGGTCCATGTACAAGGCTTCGGCCAAGTGAATCAACGCCGCTTTGGTGGGGCCATAGGCCAGGCTTTGCGGCAAGCCCCTGTAGCCTGCCACGCTGGATATCAAACTCAGGTGACCCTGGCCTTGTTGCAGCAGGCTTGGCAACACGGCGTCCAGCATGTGCAAGGCACCGGTGTAGTTGACCGCCTGGTGTTGCAGCATCTCGGGCAGCGAATACGCTGTGGCCCGCACCGACTTGTAATAGCCCGCGCAGTACACCACCACATCCAGCCCTTGCAGTGCTTGCACTTGCTCGGCCACGTGTCGCATGGCGTGGGCATCTGTCACATCTAAGGCAAAGGCATGGGCGCCCGCGTGCGCTTGAACAAACGCTGCCAACAACTCGCCTTGGCGTGCCGACACCACCACGCGCGCCCCAGCGGCATGCAGCGCGTGTGCAGTGGCCAGGCCAATGCCGCTGGACGCGCCAATCAGCCACACACTGCGGCCTGCCCATTGGGTGATGGGTGGGTTCATGGGCCGCATGTCAGGCTCGCCGTTGGAACGACAGGGTCACATCGCCCAGGTGGATGCCCCACTTGGTCATGCGTGCTTTGTTGAGCATGACCTGTGGCGTCATCAGGTACATCCAGTCGTCCATCTGCACGTTCCAGACTTGGCCATCGACCGGCAGCGCCAGGGTGTAGCCCCACCGAAAGCTGTTGCCACGGGTTTGGCCTTGGGCCGTGCCCACCACGTCGCCCGCCGTGCCGCTGTAGGCCCCGTTGCCCAAGTGCTGCAAACGCCAAATGCGTTTGTCGCGGGTGCCGTCGGCATACACAAAGTCTTCGTCCAGCACGCCGCTGTCGCCTTGCCATTGGCAGTTCATCACCACGGTGAAGCGTTTGACCACCTTGCCGTTGCGGTCGGTGAACACGCCCCATGCATCCACGGTGCCGTTGAAGTACTGGCGCAGGTCCAGCAGCGGGCGCTCGTTGGCATAGTCGTCCACGCTGGGGCTGGCGCAGCCACTCAGGGCTGCGGCGCCCACCACCGTGCCCACGCTACCCAGCAACAGTTTTCGTCGGTTCATCATGTCAGTTCTCCTGCAACACATGGCGCAGCGTCCACAAACGCCACGCGGCTAAAAATTTCAGACCGCAAGGCAGCACACCATAGGCCAAGGTCAGCGCCCACAGTCCTGAGGCATTGTGCGCTCCTGGTGTGTAGCCCAGGGCTTGCAAGGCCGGCAAGCTCACGCCCGCAGCCAAGGCGAGGTTGAGTTTGGTCGCCACTTGCCACCACCCCAGGTAGCGGCCCTCATGCGCGCCGTCGTCACCCGCCCGTTGAATCACGCCTGTCAGCAAGGCACCAGGCACCACCAGGTCGGCACCCAGCGCCAAACCCGACAAGGCGCAGATCACGCCAAAGCCGATCAAGTCGCCGGCAGCCAAGCTGACCGTCCACATGAACACGCCCATGGCCAGCGCCATCCCGAGGCCCCAGGCCTGCAACAGTCCCACGCGGCGCACCACACGCAGCCACAGCGGCAGCGACGCCGCGGCGGCCACAAAGTAGAGGCCTAGGTAGCGCGCCTCAAAGCCGCTGGGCGCTTGCAGTTGGTCTTGGATGAAAAACATCACCAAGGTGGCCGGCACGGCGCTGGCAATGCCGTTGAGCACAAACACTTGCAGCAGGGCGCGAAACGCTGGGCGTTGCAGCGGCGATGCATCGCTGACCGGGACACTGTGTGTGTCGTGTCTTGGCTGCGACGGAAACGGTGCGCTGCGCCACAGCCACCAGCACAGGCCCAGTGCCAACGCAAATCCACTCACCAGCAGGTGGGCATGCAGCAAGGTGGGCAAGACCGAGGCCAGCACCACCCCCACCAGCCCTAAGCCTTCGCGCCACGCCACGATGCGGCTTTGCTGTGTGGCTTGGCCACCCAAGCGGGTGCCCCAAGACTGCAAGCTCAGGTTCAAGCAGGTGGCCCCCACATAGGCCAGCACCAAGCACACGGCGGCGAAGGGCAGAACGTTGTCGGGCGTGACCTGCACACCCAGCAGGCGCAACCACACATCGGGCAGCCACAAGCCAGCAAAGCCCAAGGCCAACAGAACGCTCAACGCGCCGGTGCGTTGGCGCACGCGTGCCATGCCCTGGGCAAACCAGCTGTCACAGCGCGCGCCCAGCCAGGGGTCGAGCAAGGCATCCAGGGCGCGCACGGCCAACAGCAAGGCGCCTAGGCTGGCCAGTGACACGCCCCACTCGGTGGCGTAACGGTGTGGCAGCAGCACATACAAAGGCAAGCTCACAAAGGCCAGCGGCAAAGCCATTCCACTCAAGCGCAGCCACTGCGTGATGGGCCACGGTGCGTGGTGGGTGTTCGTCACGGCGAAGCGCCTGCCAGCAACTGTTGGCGCAACAGCGGTTGCGAGGTTTGCGGCGAGAGCCAAATGCCAAAGAAGCGGCGTGCAAACTCCAGCTCGCGTATCTCGCCCACGGCTTTGCCTTGGTGCAAAAACTGCGCGCCCGACTCGGGCAAGTACACCCCGGTGATCACCTCGCCGCTGCGCACATTGGGCAGCAGAGATTGCAAGCTTTGCAGCCAAGTGGCGGACTGTTCGGCACTCAGGGCGCGCTGGCCTTGCATCTCGGCGATGGAGCGCTGCGCAATGTCGCGGCCCTGAAAGTCGCGCAAATAGCGCAGCTCCAACACCAAGCGCTGCGAGGCCCAGTCGTTGGGGGCAAATGTGGCGTTGCTGGCCCACAGGCTGGCGTGGTACACGTCAAAGCCCCAGTAGGTGAAGCGATGCTCACCCACCAGCCGTGGGTTGCCCAGCAGGGGGCGCAGGCGTTGAAAGGCCTGTGCGGCCAGTTCTTTGCTGGCGGTGTTGTCTTGCGCAAGCGCAGGCCAGGCGCACACCAAGGGCAGCGCGCCGAGGAGCCAAGACCTGCGCTGCATCACACCTTCTCCAGCGTGTACTGCACCACGTCGATGTTGGCTTGTTCAAACGCCGCTTCGCAATAGGCCAGGTAGAAATCCCAAATGCGTACAAAGCGCTCGTCAAAACCCAAGGCCAGCACGCGCGGCTTGTCGGCCAAAAAGTCGTGACGCCAGCGACGCAGGGTCTCGGCGTAATCCAGGCCAAAGGCCATCTCGTCCACGATGCGCAAGCCCGCTGTGGCCGCCTGCGCACGAAACTCGCGCGGACACGGCAAGCAGCCACCCGGGAAGATGTATTGCTGAATGAAGTCGGTGCTTTTGACATAGCGTTCAAACAACGCGTCGTCGATCACGATGGTTTGAATGCACGCTTTGCCGCCGGCTTTTAGCAAGCGCTGCACCGTCTCAAAGTAGGTCGGCCAATATTCCTGGCCCACGGCTTCGAGCATTTCGATCGAGCAAATCGCGTCGTAGGGCCCGTCGTTGATGTCGCGGTAGTCTTGCAAGCGCAAGTCGCTGCTGGCTGCCAACCCCACGCGCTGCATGCGCTCTTGGGCGTAGGCCAATTGCTCATGGCTCAGGGTCACGCCGTGCATGCGGGCACCAAACTCCAAGCCACCCATCTCGGCCAGTGCGCCCCAGCCGCAACCAATCTCCATCACCCGGTCGCCAGGCTTGACACCCGCCATGCACAAGGCGCGGTGCACTTTGGCGTTTTGCGCGAGTGACAAGTCTTGGCTGCGGTCATCGCCAAACCAAGCCGACGAGTAGTTCATGGTGGGGTCTAGCCACAGCTGGTAGAACGCGTTGCCCAAATCGTAATGGGCGTGGATGTTTTTGGCGCTGTTGCGCCGTGTGTTGCGGTGGAGCAAATGCCGCACGCGGTACACCAAGCGGCCCAGCCAGTGGCCGTAGATCAGGTCGTCCATCTCGCGGCGGTTGGCCACCAGCAGTTGCAGCAACTCCGGCAAATGCGGTGTGCTCCAGTCGCCCGCGATGTAGCCCTCGGCAAAGCCGATGTCGCCGGATTTGGTGGCCTCACGCAAAGGCTTCCAGTTGTGCAAATGCAAGTGCGCATGCAAGCCGGGATGCGCGTTGTCGTGTTGGCCAAACTGCGTGGTGCTGCCGTCAGGCCACATCACGCTCAAGCTGCCGTGGCGCAATTTGTGCAACAAGGCCACCACGCGGCGTGCGCTGGCGGGCATGTCGCTCGACAGGGGCAAGACGGAGGCAGATGTGGTGGAAGAGGTGGTGGTGTTCATGGCGAGTCAGGTTCAACGTCAACGGGTCACAAAATCTTGAGGGGGGGTGGGCTTGGTGAAAAAACGCACACGCTTGCGCCACAGTTGCAGCGCTTGCCAGTGGATGCGTGCCATCACCATCAGCGTCATCAAGGGAAAGCGCCATAAAGCACGCTGTTGCGCTGTGCGCGTGGCGGGCATGAGTGTGCCGCTGACGCTGGTTTGAATCAACGGGCCCAGCGCGTCGTCGTGGTCGACACGTGCCACGGTGCGGTCAGTGGTGCGCATGAAGCGAAAACGGTAAATGCCTTCGATGGCGCAAAACGGCGACACATGAAACACCTTGCTGGCCACCAGTTCTTGGCCCCAGCGTGGTTGATCCAGAAGGTAGCAATGCCGCTCGCCAAAGGTGTTGTTGACTTCAACCACGATGGCGCGCAAGCCGCCATCTGCGGTGTGGCAATACCAAAAACTCACGGGTTTGAAGGTATAGCCCAGCACCCGTGGGTAGCAATGCAGCCACACCTCACCTGTGGCGTCGGTGATGCCCTCTTGCAGCAGCAGCTCATCCAGCCATGCCAGTGCACCGCCTTGTGCGGCGCTGCGTCCGTCGCCGTGGTCCACGTCGTGAAAACTCATCAGCCCGGCCCGGTTGATGGCCAGTTCAGTGGGCGCACCTGCTGCCAGGCTGCGCATGGGCAGCAGCAAAAAATACGTGGCGTAGTCAAACGCATGGTGGCTGGGGCGCAGGCGCGTGTGGCGTACGCGTCCCAAGCCCAACAAGGGCCCGGCGGTGTGCGCGCGTGCGTTTGTGTTCATTGGGCCAGCACACCCAAAGCGGCATCGCGGCCGGCCTTGAAGCCGTCTTCGTGAAACCCATAGCCCATCCAAGCACCGGCGTACCAGGTGTGTTGTTGGCCTTGCAGTGCGCTCACTTGGGCTTGTGCCCGGATGGCGGCCAAGTCAAACACAGGGTGGGCGTACTCGAAGCGGCCCATCACTTGGGTGGGGTCAATCTCTTCGATCGGATTGAGTGACACAAACACGTTGTGTGTGAATGGCAAGGGCTGCAACTGGTTGAGCCAGTAGTGCAGACAGACTTGGGCGCGTTCCGTGTTGGCTTGCGCCGCGCGTTGGTAGTTCCACGCCGCCCAGGCCAGTTTCTTTTTCGGCATCACCGAGGCGTCGGTGTGCAACACCGCCAAGTTGGGGTGGTAGCGCACGGCACCCAAAATACGTTCTTCATCCACACTGGGCGCGGCCAGCATGGCCAACGATTGGTCTGCGTGTGTGGCCAGCACCACGGCGTCAAAGCGTTCACTGCCTGATGCGGTGTGGACGCTGACACCCTGTGCCTCGCGTTCAATCCGTCGTACCGGGGTGTTGAGGCGTTTGTCCTGAATGCGCGCGATGATTTTTTCGACGTAGTGGCGCGCCCCTCCACGCACGGTGTGCCATTGCGGGCGGTTGTTGACCTGCACCAGCCCATGGTTGTGGCAAAACCGCACCATGGTGGCCACAGGAAACATCAGCATTTGATCGGTGGGGCAACTCCAGATGCAGCCCAACATGGGCAGCAAATAGTCATCGCAAAACGCCTCCCCAAAACGGTTGGCCAGCAAAAATTCACACAACGGTTGTGCCAACTCTTCGTCGTGGTTGCGCTCGGCCAATTCGGTGACCAGCGTGTTGAAACGCAGCACCTCGCGCAGCATGCCAATGAAGCGCGGGTTGAATACATTGCGCCGTTGCGCAAACACGGTGTTCAGCGAGGCGCCGTTCCACTCGAGTGGTCGTTGGCCGGGGGCCTGCGGTGCTTGCACCGAGAACGACATGTCGGACTTCGCCGTCTCGACTTGTAATTCGTCGAACAACGCAATCAAACCTGGGTAGGTGCGTTCGTTGAACACCAAAAAGCCGGTGTCCACGCCATGCGTTTGCACACCTTGGGGTGTGGGCAAGGTCACGTCCACGGTGTGGGTGTGACCGCCAAAATAATCGGCTGCTTCAAACAGCGTGATGTCTGCACGACCCGACAGGTGGTGCGCGGCAGACAGGCCCGAAATGCCCGAGCCGATGATGGCGACGCGTCGGCTCATGACCCGTTGGCTTTCGCGGCCAATTGCTTTTCTACTTCGGCCACAAAGCTTTTGTCCTGTGGTCCGGTCATGGCGTTGAAGCTTTTGATGTGTTGGCCGTCACGGCTGATGATGTACTTGTAAAAGTTCCAGCGCGGCGCGGT
The DNA here is from genome assembly GCF_002778315.1 of Limnohabitans sp. JirII-31. Taxonomy (GTDB): domain Bacteria; phylum Pseudomonadota; class Gammaproteobacteria; order Burkholderiales; family Burkholderiaceae_C; genus Limnohabitans. The sequence continues at coordinate 14,074 of NZ_NESA01000009.1, forward strand.
GCCCGTCTGTTCCGCCAGTTGTTTGAACAAGGGCAGGGCCTCAGGCCCACGCACCGACGACTTGGCAAACATCGGGAATTTCACGCCGTAGGTGTTCTCGCAGAAGTCGGCAATCTTGGCGTTGCTGTCTGGCTCTTGGGAAAAGTCGTTGGAGGGAAAACCCAACAACACCAAGCCACGGTCTTTGTACTTGGCATACAGCGCCTCCAGGCCTTTGTACTGCGAGGTGAACCCGCAGTAGCTGGCGGTGTTGACCACCACCACCACTTGCCCCGCGTATTGGCACAAGGCTTGGGGCTTTTCGTCTTGCAAGCGCAGCACGGTGTGTTGCAGCACGCGTGGGCAGGCGGTGCCCGAAGCGCTGGGTGTGTTCTCAGCCGCGTGGGCCGTGATGGGCGACAGTGACACCCACCCAACCCAGAGCGCAAGGCCTAAACAACGAATGAAACCTGAGAAAAATGACATGAGACCCGCTTGATTTGTGATGGCTATTGAATGATGATGGCGTAAATAGGTGGTTTTGTCCATGACAAAGCCAGAGCCCTCACCTTCCCCTCGGCAATTTTTACGCGACCCCCTCATGAACTTTCGTGCTGACTCTGCGCCTGTGCTGCTGTCGATCGCTGCGGTCGAGCGTGACACGGGCCTTGGCAAAGACACCTTGCGTGTCTGGGAGCGTCGCTATGGCTTCCCGACCCCCGGTCGCGATGCCTATGGCGAACGCACTTACCCGCTGGAGCAGGTCGAAAGGCTGCGCCTCATCAAGCGCTTGATGGACCAAGGTCAGCGTCCAGGCCGCATTGTGCCCTTGCCCACCGAAGACTTGCAGCGTTTGAGTCAGAGCCTTTATGCCGCGCCGCAGTCATGGGTTGTCATACCGGTGGATAGCCATCTCGATGCGTCGCATTACATGGGGTTGATTCGCAGCCACGACGCCGAGAGCTTGCGTACCCACCTCAAACAAGCCTTGGCGCACCTGGGGCTCAAGCAATTTGTCATCGATGTGGTGGCACCCGTCACCACCGCTGTGGGCGACGCGTGGATGCGCGGCGAGATCGAGGTGTTTGAAGAGCATGTCTACACCGAGTGCGTGTCGGCCTTGCTGCGTCAGGCCATGGATACCTTGGTGGACAGCAAAACCGAGGCTATCCCACGTGTCTTGTTGACCACTTTTCCGCAAGAGCCACATGGCTTGGGGTTGTTGATGGCGCAGAGCATGCTGGCTTTGCAAGGGGCGAGCTGCGTCTCGTTGGGCACGCAAACGCCGCTGCACGACATTGCCAAAGCCGCACAAGCCCATGCGGTGCATGTGGTGGCCTTGAGCTTTAGCGCCAGCATGAACCCCAAGCATGTGGTGGATGGTTTGAAAGAACTCTGCCTGCTCTTGCCCCCCACCACTGAAGTCTGGGCGGGCGGGCAAAACCCGGTGTTGCAACGGCGTCAGCACACGGGGGTGGTGTGTTTGCAAGGCTTGGCCCACATTGCCGCTGAGGTGCAGCGCTGGCGTGCTGAGCACGCCGCCTAAAATTGCGGCCATGACCGCCACCCCTCTTCCCCCCCCCGCTTTTTTATCCAAACTCACCTCACGTGCCGAGGCCGTGCAGCGGGTGGCCGCTTTGAAAGCCGTGGGTCCGGTGGTCTTCACCAACGGCGTGTTTGACGTGCTGCACCGAGGGCATGCCACCTACTTGGCGCAAGCCCGCTCTTTGGGCACGAGCTTGGTGGTGGCGCTCAACAGCGATGCGTCTGCACGACGCTTGGGCAAAGGCCCGGATCGGCCGCTCAATGCCGAGGCCGATCGTGCGGTGTTGATGGCGGCGCTCGAATCGGTGAGCCTGGTGACGTGGTTTGACGAAGACACGCCGCTGGAACTCATCACCGAGTTGCGCCCCGACATCTTGGTCAAAGGTGGCGACTACGACATGGCCAAGCTGGCCGAGACCCGCGTGGTGCAAGCCTATGGCGGGCGTGCACTGGCGATTCCTTTTGTCGATGGCTACTCCACCACGGCGTTGGTCAACAAAATACGTGCGCAGTGACCCCCGAGGCTGCTCCCACCATGCCCACCTCCCGCACCCCATCGTTGCTTGTTGCTGTGGCAGTGTTGTCTTGCGGCCTGCTCTGGTCAGGCGTCAACGCGTATGACGTGCCCACATGGTGGCTGGAAGTGTTGCCGGTTTTCATGGCGCTGCCATTGCTGTGCGCCACCTACAAAAATCTTCCTCTCACCACGCTGGTGTACGTCGGCATCTTTGTGCACGCCTGGGTGTTGATGGTGGGTGGCATGTACACCTATGCCCGCGTGCCATTGGGTTTTGAGATGGCCGAATGGCTGGGCTTGCACCGCAACCCCTACGACAAGGTGGGCCACTTTTTCCAGGGGTGTGTGCCCGCGCTGGTGGCGCGCGAAATCTTGCAGCGTGGCGCCTACGTGCAGGGGCGCAAGATGCTGGCTTTCTTGGTGGTCTGCGTGGTGTTGGCGGTCAGTGCCAGTTATGAGCTACTGGAGTGGGCCGCCGCCATGGCACTGGGGCAAGGCGCGGATGAATTCTTGGCCACCCAAGGCGACCCGTGGGACACACAGTCCGACATGCTGTTTGCCCTGATCGGGGCCAGTACGTCACTGCTGGTGTTCTCGGGGCTGCACGACCGACAAATGGCCCGTTTGTCTAAGTGCCAAACACCGTTGCCCACAAGCGAACAATAGCCGAGCGTTCGTTTTCTAGGGTGTGCGCGTCCACTTGTGTGGGTTGCTCATCCAGCCGTGCGGTGTGCTGCACTTTGCGCAACTCACGGTAGGCATCGGCGGCTGCCACACCCACACCGGGCGGCAGCAAACCGGCTGCTTCGGCGTTGTGCAGCAGCGCAATATTGCCCAGGTTGGCGCTCAAGCTGGGATGGGTATGGGAATAAGCCAGCACCAGGTACTGCACCGCAAACTCCACATCGACCATGCCCCCGGTGCTGTGCTTGACATCAAACAACCCTGCCTTGACAGGCCGCGCCGCACGCAGCTTGTCGCGCATGGCTTGAATCTCTTGTGCCAGCGCCGCGTGATCACGCGGCGCATGGATGACGCTACAGCGCACGGCTTCAAAGCGCGTGCGCAACTCAGGCGACCCCAAGCAGCAGCGTGCCCGTGTCATGGCTTGGTGCTCCCAAGTCCAGGCCGTGTTGCTGCCACGCTGAGCTTGGTAGCTGGCATAGGCCTCAAAGGTGGTGACCAGCAAACCGGAATTGCCGTTGGGACGCAAGGCGGTGTCAATCTCGTACAAGTCGCCTTCGCCTGTTTTCACCGTCAACCAGTTGATCAGTTTGCGCACAAAGGCGGCATAAATTTCGCCCGCTTGTTCGTGCGGGTCTTCGTAGACAAACACGATGTCAAGGTCGCTGCCATAGCCCAGTTCTTTGCCGCCCAATTTGCCGTAACCGACGATGGCAAACAAGGGTTCGTCGCGGTGGCGCTGCTTCAAGCGTTGCCAAACCCAGCGGCTGGTGACTTTGAGCATGGTGTCGGCCAACGCGCTCAGGTCATCGGCCACTTGCTCGACCGTCAGGCTGCCTTCCACGTCACGTGCCAAGGTGCGAAAAATCTCGCCATGGTGTGCGCGACGAAGCAGGTTCAACAACGATTCGTCGTCGTCTTGCTCCACGTTGTGCAAGGCGGCGCGGCGTTGTTCGAGCTCGTCTTCAAAGCCCACGGGGTCAAAGCGCTCGTGCAACAAAGCCTCGCTGGCCAGCTCATCGATCACACCGGGGTGTTGCAGCAAATAGCGCGCAGGCCAACGTGCGGCGCCCAACAAGCGCAGCAATTGTTCGTGCACACGTGGCCGCTCCATCAGCAAGGCCAGGTAACTTTCGCGGCGCAGCAACGGCTCCATCCAGTCGCACCAGCGCACGGCGGCATCTTCGCTGGCGTGTCCTTCCAGCACCCATTTCTGGGTGCGTTGCAGCAACTTGAGCAAGCGCTGGCGACCGTCTTCGCGCAAAGCGCGTATGCGTGGGTGGTCGGGCCAGTCAGCCACGCGTGCGCGCAAACGTTCGCTGAGGTGCGGCAGCAGACTCTCCAGGTCAGGGCAGTCGAGCCCGTTGCTCTGGTTGCATCCTTTGCAGTCTTTGCCGTGCTTGTTTTTCGGGGCGCTGTCTTGACCCAGCAAACGGTCAAACTCTTGCGCAACCAATTCGCGGTGGCCGTCGAGCTGGATCAAAAAGTCACACACATCGCCAAAGCCCAAGGTCAGCGAAATCCAGTTCAGGTCGGCATCTTGGGTCGGCAGCAGGTGGGTTTGCTGGTCGTCTAAGTACTGAATGCGGTGCTCGACTTGGCGTAAAAACACATAAGCCTTGGCCAGTGCTTCGGCGGTCTGGGTCGGCATGAGCTTGGCTTGTACCAAGCGTTGCAAGGCTTGCAGGGTGGGGCGTGTGCGCAGTTCGGGGAATTGGCCACCACGCACCACTTGCAGCAGTTGCACGGTGAATTCAATTTCGCGAATGCCACCACGCGACAGCTTGACGTCGTTGGCGCGCTCGGGACGTCCTGCGCTGCGTTTGGCGGAGTGGTTGCGAATTTGTTGATGCAGCCCGCGCAAGGCTTCGAACACGCTGTAGTCCAGGTAACGGCGAAAAACAAAGGGCAACACGGTGTCGCGCAAATCTTGTGCCGAAGCTTGCGCATTGGCCGGTGCCACCACGCGGCTTTTGAGCCAGGCAAAGCGTTCCCACTCGCGGCCCTGCACCAAAAAATATTCCTCCAACGCACTGCGTGAGACCACACTCGGGCCCGAATTGCCGTTGGGGCGCAAGGCCAAATCCATCCGGAACACAAAGCCATGCTCGGTGGTGTCGCCAATCAGGCTGTAAATCACCTTCACCGCTTTGGCAAAGTAGTCGTGGTTGCTGATGCGCCCGCGTCCGTCGGGCAAGCCCGTGGTGTCGCCGTCCTCGTCGTACACATAAATCAAGTCAATGTCGCTGGACACATTGAGCTCGCGCGCCCCCAGCTTGCCCATGCCGATCACCCACAGCACGGCACGTTGGCTGTTGGGTGTCATAGGGGCGCCGTATTGCGCATCCAGTTGCGTGCAGGCTTCTTGGTAGGCCACGTCCAGGGCCAGCTCGGCCAGCTCGGTCATGGCGCGCGTGACCACCGACAACTCGGCATGTTGGGCGCAGTCAAGCACCACCAGGCGCTCCATCACCAGTTGACGCAAGATGCGTAGCGCCTCACCGCAACCGTGCTGTTGGCGCAAGGCAGCCAGGCACGTTTGCATGCTGGCCATCACCGGCTCACCTGGGGGCAACCATCCCATGTCGGCCTGGTAGCGGCGGCGAATACGTTGAACAAAGCGGGAGTAAGCGCTCAGGTCGTTCATCGAGGGGGGGATAATTCCGGTCACGTCGCTTTCACCATGAAACAGTTGTCCAATTTGTCAGAGTCCACCCCTCACATAAGTACCCCGCGGTCAGCGTGGTCGCGCTTGCTCACGGTTGTCGCATGGTGTGTCGGCGTGGTGTGTGTCACCGTCGTGGTTGCCTGGGCTGCTCTGCACGCTTTGATTGTGCCGCGAATCAACGATTACCGTGAGTTGTTGCAGCAGCAGGCCACGCGCGCCATCGGCACGCGCGTCGAGATTGGCCACATCCGTGCGCAGGGTGGTTGGCTGGTGCCCAGCTTTGAAGTGAGCGACATCTTGCTGTTTGACGCCCAAGGCCAAGAGGCCTTGCGCTTGCCGCGCGTGTTGGCTGCCTTGTCATTGCGCTCCGTGTTGCAAGGCGGGTTTGAGCAGTTGGCGATTGACCAACCCGAACTCGACATTCGCCGCGATGTCAACGGACAGCTCTGGGTCGCTGGTTTGAGCACACAAGCGTCGGGTGACGGCAGTGGTGCTGATTGGTTTTTTTCGCAGCATGAGTTTGTGGTCACGCAAGGTCTGGTGCGTTGGCGTGACCAAAGCCGTTTGGGTGAAGACGCGCCGGTGTTGACCCTGAGCCATGTTGATCTGGTGGTGAAGAACCAATGGAACGGCCACGACTTGCGCATCGACGCCACACCGCCCGAGGCGCTGGGTCAGCGTGTCTCGGTACGCGGCAAGTTTCACCAGGCCCCTTGGGGGCGTCCTGGCGATGTGGCGTCATGGACGGGCGAGGTGTTTGCTGACATGCCGTATGTCGATGTGTCCACCTTGCGTCAGTGGTTGCCCATGGCGCAGGGGGTGTCGGTGCAAGAAGGTCGTGGCGCGGTGCGTGTGTGGGTCGATGTGACCCATGGCCAGCCGGCCGGTGTGGCTGCCGATGTGGCGCTGGAGGCGGTGGATGTGCATCTGGGGGCTGAACTCAAAGCGTTGCGTCTGCGCCATGTGCATGGCCGACTGGGGGCCAAGTGGCAAAACACAGGTCCGAACCAGGAGGTGGAAGTCAACAGCCAGGACCTGGTGTTTGACACCGAAGAGGGCGAACGCTGGCCCGGTGGCGTGGTGCGCGTCAGCTGGCAAGGCGACGACTTGCATGCGGGGGCCTTGAGCGCCGATCAACTGGACCTGGAGGCGCTGGCCCAAATCGGCCAACGTTTGCCCCTGCCCGAGACCTGGCGCGCTGTGTTGGCGCGCGTTCAGCCCAAAGGCCACGTCGACAAATTACAAGCCAGTTGGAACACCCGTGGCAGCGCCACGACCCCCCCAGCGCTGACCTACACGCTGCGCGCTGGCGTGCGCGACTTGCATCTGTTGCGTGACACCATGGCGGGCAGCCCGCTGGCGGACATGCCCGGCATGCATGGCGCGCAGGTAGACATTGACCTGAACCAGCAAGGCGGCAAAGCGCAGCTCAAAATTCAGCAAGGCAGCGTCACCCTGCCACTTGGTTTGGACGATCCCCACTTGGTGTTCGATGACGCCTCGGCACAGTTTGCTTGGCAGCAGCGCGGGGAGCAGCTCTCGGTGCAAGTCACCCAGGCCCAATTGGCCAATGCCGATGTGGCAGGTGACTTCAGTGGCAGTTGGAAAACAGGTGAAGGCAGTCAGCGCTTGCCGGGTGTGTTGGATCTGACGGCCAACATCAGCCGTGCCCAGGCGGCCCAAGTGCACCGCTACTTGCCCAACAGCTTGCCCTTGGAGGTGCGCAGCTACGTGCGCGACGCGGTGCAACAAGGGGTGGCCAGCAAAACTAAGTTGCGCATCCGTGGTGACTTGAAAGACTTGCCCTTTGACAACCCCAAGCTGGGCGAGTTGCGCATCTCCACCCAAATTGACCAGGGTCGTTATGCCTACGTGCCCGTGCCCAAAGGCACCCGCGCACCCGCCGCCAGCAACTGGCCAGCACTCACGGAGCTCAGTGGCGAGTTGGTGTTTGACCGCAGCGCCTTGCACTTCAAAGGCAGCAGCCAGTTGGAAGGCGCTGACAAAGTGCCATGGCAAAAGGTGGAGGCTCACATTGCCAACTTGGCCCGACCCGAGCTCAACGTCACAGGCGAGGCGCGTGGGCCGTTGAGCGATGTGTTGGGGCTGATCTCCCGCACCGCTTTCAACGACTTGACGGGCGACGTGCTGACTGGCAGCCAAGGGTCTGGCCTTGCCAGCTACAAGCTCAGTTTGAAGTTGCCACTGGATGCGCTGCGTAAATCCAAGGTGCAGGGCAGCGTGACGTTCGAGGGCAACGAGCTGCAAGTCATGGCGGGCACGCCCGTGTTGAGCGCTGTCAAGGGCGCCTTGCAGTTCAGCGAGCAAGGCTTCAAGCTCAAAGACCTCAAGGCACGGGCCCTGGGGGGCGATGCACAAATCGAGGGGGGGTTGGCAGTGGGCACACCCTCGGGCGACTCGCCCTTGCAGCTCAAGATCAAAGGCCGTGTCAGCGCCGAAGGCTTGCGTCAAGCCCGCGAGCTGGGTTGGGTCACACGCATGGCGCAACACAGCAGCGGCAGTGCGGCCTATGACTTGACCCTGGGCCTGCGTCGCGGCCAGCCTGAGTTGTTGATCAACAGCGATTTGCGTGGCCTGGCCTTGGCGCTGCCCGCACCGTTGAACAAGGCAGCAGCCACGGCTTTGCCGTTGCGTGTGTCCATGCAGCTCACCCGCGAGTCCTTGCTGCCCAAGGCCAAATTGCTGCAAGACCAAATCAATGTCAGCCTGGGCCGTGTGGTGGCCTTGAGTTATGTGCGTGACCTCAGTGGCGACCAGCCCCAGGTCCTGCGAGGCGGCATTGCCGTGGGCCAAGCGGTGAGCGACAACGTGCCCTTGCGCGACAAAGGCGTGAGCCTGAACTTGCAGTTGCCCGCCTTCGATGTGGACGCTTGGGGTGACGCGGTGGGGCAGCTCACCGGTGTGCCCGCGCGCGATGCCTTGCGTGCCCCTTCGGCCATCAAGCCGCTGGGCAGCGCCGCCGAGGCGGGCAATGCCCAAGACTATGTGCCCACCTTCTTGGCTTTGCGCGCAGACCTGCTCACGGTCAGCGAGCGGGTGCTGCACAACGTGGTGGTGGGGGGCACCCACCAAGGCGAGGTGTGGCGTTTGAACATGCATGCCGATGAGCTCAATGGTTCGGCCGAAGTGCGTTTGGCCAGTGGCAACACCCCGGCCCAATTGTTGGCACGTTTGAGTTACCTCAACATCCCGCCCAGCCTGGTGCCTGACGTGGAGCGCATGCTCAGCGAACAACCCAGCAGCATTCCGGCCTTGGACATCGTGGTGGACGACCTGACCGTGCGCAACAAAAAGCTGGGGCGCCTGGAAATTCAAGCCGTCAACCGCACGGGCAGCAATGCATCACGTGAATGGCGCTTGAACAAACTCAACCTCACCATGCCCGAGGCCAGCTTCACCGCCAGTGGCAACTGGGCCGCAGACGGCCCCAGCGTGCGGCGCACCCAGCTGAGCTTTGTGATGGATGTGAACGACAGTGGTCAACTGCTGGCGCGCTTGGGAACACCCGACGCGATTCGCGGTGGCAAGGGCCGCCTGGAGGGGCAGGTGTCTTGGCGTGGCTCCCCCATCACGCTGGACTACGCCAGCATGTCGGGCAAGCTCAACATGGCGATTGAAAAAGGGCAGTTCCTCAAAACCGAACCCGGTGCAGCCCGGCTGCTGGGCGTGTTGAACTTGCAGGCCTTGCCGCGTCGCCTGAGCCTGGACTTCAGCGACATCTTCAGCGACGGTTTTGCGTTTGACTTTGTGCGCGGTGATGTGCGCATTGACCAAGGCGTGGCCTTCACCAACAACTTGCAAATGAAGGGTGTGGTGGCAGGCGCTTTGATTGAAGGACGGGCTGACTTGGCGCGCGAGACCCAAGACCTCAAGGTGGTGGTGGTGCCCGAGATCAATGCAGGCACCTACTCGCTCTACATGGCCACCATCAATCCCTTGGTGGGCCTGACCTCGTACCTGGCCCAATTGATTTTGGCCAAACCGCTGGTGCGCGCCAACACGCGTGAGTTCCACATTGATGGCACCTGGGTCAACCCCCGTGTGACACAGGTCGAGTGATGCCGTTTCCTGCGGGTACGTTGTTGCGTCGTTGGGCCCTGTGGCTGCTGCTGGTGTTGCTGGTGCTGTCAATGCTCAGCACCCTGGTGTGGCTGGCCGGGCGCTACGAGGTGAGCCAGGTGCAAAGTCGCATCGAGCGTGATGCGTCAGACGCAGTGAGCGACATTCGCGCCGCTTTGACGCGCAATGTGCAGACCTTGCAGACTTTGCAATTTGTCGACCACACGCAGCGGCCTTGGCCACAAGAAGCGGCGAACTTGTTGCGTGAACACCGCGAGTGGCTGCGGCTGGAGTGGCGTGACCCAGATTTGCGCGTGATCGCAGCAGCAGACACCCCTTTTCGGGCCCCTGTGTTTGCCAAGTTTGGGCGCTCCTCGCGTCAACCCGAGGTGGTGCAGGCCTGCGCTGTGGCGCGCCGTCAAAGTGGACCCGGCTATGGCGTGAGCAACTATGTGCCACAAAACGATGGCTTGGGGCTGGAGATCATGGACCTGTGTCTGCCCGTGCTCTCCGACGGCCAACTCACTGGCTACACCGTGGCCAGTTATGCCCTGAACGAAATACTCGCTGGCATGGTCGGGCCACAACTCACCCGCAGCCAAGAGGTGTCGTTCACCGAGTCCGATGGCACGCGACTGGCCAAGTTTGGCACGCCACGGCGTGGTAGCCGCGTCTTCACTGCGCAGCAACTGCTCGACTTGCCGGGACACGCCATGGTGTTGCGTTTGGACAGCTGGCGTGCGGCACCCGATTTGTTTCCCAACGTGCTCACCGCCTTGGTGACCGCCATGGCGATTGCGCTGGTCACCGTGTTGATCATGCTGGCGCGCGACATGCGGCGTCGCCAACGCGTGGAGTCTGACCTCGCCGACGCCCTGGCCTTTCGCAAAGCCATGGAAGACTCGTTGGTCACGGGCTTGCGCGCGCGTGACAACCAGGGGCGCATCACCTATGTGAACCCGGCGTTTTGCGAGATGGTGGGCTTCAGCGCCAAAGAGCTGTTGGGTCATGGCATACCGGCCCCGTACTGGCCGCCCGAGATGATTGATGAGTACGGCCAGCGCCAAGCCTTGCGCTTGGCGGGCAATGCGCCGCCGCGAGAAGGCGTGGAGTCGGTCTTCATGCACAAAAACGGTCAACGCATTGCGGTGTTGATTTTTGAGGCCCCGTTGATCAACGCCCAAGGCCAGCAAACAGGCTGGATGAGTGCCGTGCTCGACATCAGCGAACAGCGCCGTGTGGAAGAGCTCTCGCGTGCCAGCCAAGAGCGCTTGCAAGCCACCGCCCGATTGGCCACGGTGGGTGAGATGGCGTCGTTGTTGAGCCACGAACTCAATCAACCGCTGGCGGCTATTTCCAGCTATGCCACGGGCAGCATGAACTTGCTGCAAGACGTGGCGCTGCAAGACCCTACCTTGGCCGACATGCTGGGCAGCGCGATTCAGCGCATTGGCCAGCAGGCCGAACGTGCGGGTCGGGTCATCAAGAGTGTGCATGACTTCGTGCGCCGCCGTGACCAAGCCCGTGAAGCGGTGTTGCCGCTCACCTTGCTCGACAACGTGATGCCCTTGATCATTTTGCAAGCGCGCAAGTTGGGGGTCCGTGTGGTGGTGCGTTGCCCGCAGACCCTGCCTGCCGTGCTGTGCGACCGCACCATGGTCGAGCAGGTGCTGCTGAATTTGGCGCGTAATGCCATGCAAGCCATGGCCGAAGACACCTCAGACAAAGTGCTCACCCTGACTGTGCGCCCTGCCGCATCCAACGCAGTGAGCCGTTGGATGGAGTTCTTGGTCACCGATGTGGGGCCCGGCATCGCGCCTGCGGTGGCTGAAAAACTCTTCACCCCATTCTTCACCACCAAAGCGGAGGGCATGGGCTTGGGCCTGAGCCTGTGCCGCACCGTGGTGGAACAACACGGTGGTTTGCTCAGCCACTGCGACCACACGCCCCGTGGCACGGTGTTCAGCTTCACCTTGCCTCAAGCCTGATTTCCAAGGACCTCACCATGCAACCTTCCGAAGACGCTCTGGTATTCATCGTGGATGACGATGCCGGTGTGCGTGAAGCTTTGGCTTGGCTACTGCGTTCGCGACGTTTACCCAGCGAGTCGTTTGACAGCGCCGATGCCTTTTTTGAGTTCCTCAACACCCCGCCCCACACGGCGTGGTTGCCCAGCCAGCCAGGTTGTTTGCTGCTGGATGTGCGCATGCCTGGCATGAGTGGGCTGGCCTTGTTCGAGCACTTGATCGAACGCAAATTGCTGGATGTGTTGCCGGTGATTTTTTTGACCGGTCACGCCGATGTGCCGACCGCCGTGGATGCGGTCAAGCGCGGCGCGTTTGATTTTTGTGAAAAACCGTTTTCAGACAACGCCCTGGTCGACCGCATCGAGCAAGCCTTGCAACGCTCGGCCAGCACCTTGCAAATCCAGCGCGCCAAACAGACCTTGCAACAGAGCTTGGCTGATTTGACGGACCGTGAACGTGATGTGATGCGTTTGGTGGTCGAGGGCTTGCCCAACAAACTGATTGCCGATCAGCTCGACATCAGTGTGCGCACGGTCGAAGTTCACCGCGCCCGCGTGTTTGACAAGATGGCCGTCAAGTCAGCGGTGGAGCTGGCCAATTTGTTGCGTGGCGAGTGAGGGGCTCAACGCGTGTGGGTGTCGTCTGGGGGCGTGAGATGCGGTGCTTGCTCGCTGGCCTCTTCGTGCTCGGCTTCGCTGCGCCCTGAAAACATGGTCCACCACACGATCAACACCAAAATGCAACCCGCGCCCAGGGCTTCGAGCAAAATCAACAGCATGAAACAACTCCTGTGGCGTGTGGCATCGGCGCTGATTGTAGGAAGCCTGGTGGCCTGTGGTTCTGCGCCGCGGCAGCAGGCGGTGGTGGACGACTATGCGCGCCCAACGCCCAGTGCGCCAGCCGTTGCCTCCCCACGCGCTGACACGCCTCGCGCCAGCGGTGCGCTGGCGGGCTTGCCCGGCACACCCAGCCCGCAACAGGCCTACCGCAGTCGCTGGGTGTTGGCCTCGTGGAACGATTTGCCAGGTTGGCCCGACGACCCACTGCATGAAGCTTGGAATGCGTGGCTGCAAAACTGCGAACGTCCCGGCCCCTTGTTTGGCCCGTTGTGTCCTGACGTGCGGCAATTGCTGCTGGCCAGTGACGACGACCGTCGCTTGTGGATGATGGCGCACTTGCAGCCCTACCGCGTCGAGTCGCTGGATGGGGCGCCAGACGGCTTGCTCACCAGTTATTACGAACCCCTGTTCGACGCGTCGGCGCAGCGTCGCCCAGGCTTTGAGGTGCCGCTGTATGCGCCACCGGAGGGCTTGGCCGAGTTGCGTCGTGCCGGGCGCATGTGGTTCACGCGCCAAGAGATTGACACCCTGCCCCAAGCCCAAGAAGCTTTGCGGGGACGCGAAGTCGCTTGGTTGGCCGACCCGATAGATGCCTTGGTGTTGCACATTCAGGGCTCGGGCCGCGTGCGCATCACCGACGCCAACGGACAGGTGCGCGTGGTGCGCTTGGCGTTTGCGGGCTCGAACGAACAACCCTACCAAAGCGTGGGCCGCTGGTTGCTGGACCGGGGCTTGATTCGTGATGCCTCTTGGCCGGGGATCAAAGCCTGGATCAGCAGCACCCAAAGTAGCAACCCGCGCTTGGTGCAGGAGATGTTGTGGAGCAATCCGCGCTATGTGTTTTTCCAGCCAGAGCAGCGCAGCGCGGCCGATGCCGACCTGGGGCCACGTGGCGCGCAGGGTGTGCCCTTGACGCCGGGCCGCTCCATCGCGGTGGACAAAGACTCGGTGCCCTATGCCACGCCGCTGTGGCTGAGCTCTCGTGGCGCCAGCGCCAATTTGCAACGCATGGTGTTCGCCCAAGACACGGGCAGCGCCATCGTGGGTGCTGTGCGCGCTGACTACTTTGCGGGCACGGGTGCTGAAGCCGGTGAGCTGGCCGGTCGTGTGAAACAAAATTTGCGCCTGTGGGTGCTGTGGCCGAGGTAGACATGGGCATCAAGCAATTCAATGGCGAGTGGGTGTCACAGGAAGACCGGGTGCTGTTTCGCTTCAACACCCACGAGAACGAAGAGTTCTGCGTGTGGCTCACGCGTCGCATGGTGCAAGGTGTGTTGCAGGGCGCGCAGCAGTTGACGCTCAAGAGTTTGGAAAAAACCCACAGCCCAGAAGTGGCCCAGGTGGTGCAAGCGTTTCAGCAACAGTCGGTGGCCCAGCAGGTGAAGTTCAGTCAAAGTTACGAGCCAGCGACGCAAAAACCACTGGGGGAGCAGCCGCTGCTGGTCAAGGGCTTGGTGATGAACCTGGTGGAAGACCAAACCCAAATCGAGTTTCAGTTGGTCAACGGCCAAAGCGTGAATCTGTCTTTGGTACCCCATGTGTTGCAAGTGATGGTGACCTTGCTCAACAAGCTGCAACAGACCGCAGGCTGGGGCGTTGGTTTGGACGCCTTAGAGCCAAGTGCAGAGCCCGTGGCGACGCCACCTTCGCACCACGTTCACTGACACATGACACGCCAAGCGGTCGACCTCTGGTGCGCCACATAGGCGGCTCCAACGCAGGTGCGCGTGCAGGCCTACACTTTGCGCACATGACCAGAACTTCAGGAGCATTGCGATGAACGCACCTCTGCCCGAGCACATTCGCCGCGCACTCGACAGCGTCACCTTAGACGACAAGTACAGCCTCGACGTAGGCCGTGCGTTCATGAGTGGTGTGCAAGCCTTGGTCAAGCTGCCCATGCTGCAACGCCAGCGCGATGCCCTGCAAGGCAAAAACACCGCCGGTTTCATCAGTGGTTACCGTGGTTCGCCTTTGGGTGGCTATGACCAGGCTTTGTGGAAGGCCAAGTCGTATTTGCAGGCGCAGCACATCGTGTTTCAGCCGGGTGTGAACGAAGAGTTGGCCGCCACGGCTTTGTGGGGCACCCAACAGTTGGGCTTTGCCCCACCAGGCAGCAACAAGTTCGACGGTGTGTTTGGCATTTGGTATGGCAAAGGCCCCGGTGTGGACCGTTGCGCCGATGTGTTCAAGCACGCCAACATGGCGGGCACCACGGCCTGGGGCGGCGTGCTGGCCGTGGCGGGCGACGACCATGTGGCCAAAAGCTCCACGGCGGCGCACCAGAGCGACCATATTTTCAAAGCCTGTGGCACCCCGGTGTTCTTTCCCTCCAGCGTGCAAGACATTTTGGATTTGGGCTTGCATGCCATTGCCATGAGCCGCTTCTCGGGTCTGTGGTCGGGCATGAAGACGATTCAAGAAATTGTGGAGTCCAGTGCCACCGCCGTGATCGACCCCGCGCGCGTGAACATCGTGCTGCCCGAGTTCGAGATGCCGCCCGGCGGCCTGCACATCCGCTGGCCCGACGACGCGCTGAGCCAAGAGGCGCGTTTGTTTGACTACAAGTGGTACGCCGCGCTGGCCTATGTGCGCGCCAACCGCCTGAACTACAACGCGATCGAAGGCCCGAACGACCGCTTCGGCTTGATCGCCAGTGGCAAGGCCTACAACGACACCCGTCAGGCCTTGCTCGATTTGGGGCTGGACGACGCCACCTGCCAACGGGTGGGCATTCGCTTGCACAAGGTCAGCGTGGTGTGGCCGCTGGACGCACAGCTCACGCGCGAGTTCGCCACTGGCTTGCAAGAAATATTGGTGGTGGAAGAAAAACGCCAGGTCATCGAATACCAGCTCAAAGAAGAGCTCTACAACTGGCGTGCCGATGTGCGCCCCCATGTGCTGGGCAAGTTCAACGAGGTGGAAGGGGACTTCTCGGGCGGCGAATGGTCGCAACCCAACCCCAGCGCCAACACTTTGCTGAGAGCCAACGCCGACTTGAATCCGGCGTTGATTGCCAAGGCCATTGCGCAGCGCTTGAAAAAACTCGGGCTCGATGCCGACACCCAAGCCCGCGTGGATGCGCAACTGGCCATCCTCAGCGCCAAAGAGCGCGCCATGCAGGTGGTCGAGGTCAAGGCCGACCGACAACCTTGGTTTTGCTCGGGCTGCCCGCACAACACCTCCACGCGTGTGCCCGAAGGCTCGCGCGCCATGGCGGGTATTGGTTGCCACTTCATGGTGTTGTGGATGGACCGCAGCACCAGCGGCTTCACCCAAATGGGCGGCGAAGGCACGCCCTGGGTGGGGCAGCAGCCTTTTGTGAACGACACCCACATGTTTGCCAACATGGGGGACGGCACCTACTTTCACAGCGGCATCTTGGCGATTCGCCAAAGCATTGCCGCGGGTGTGAACATCACCTACAAAATTTTGTACAACGATGCCGTGGCCATGACCGGCGGCCAGCCGGTGGGTGAACGCCCCGAGGGCCACAGCGTGCTGCAAATTGCGCACAGCATGAAGGCCGAAGGCGCGCAGCGCATCGTGGTGGTAACGGATGAACCCGATAAATACGATGGCGCGGATTTGGGGGCTGGTGTGGCGGTGTTTCACCGCGACGAACTCGACCGCGTCCAGCGTGAGATGCGCGAGATCAAAGGTTGCACCATCATCATCTACGACCAAACCTGCGCCACCGAAAAACGCCGCCGTCGCAAACGCGGCACGATGGTGGACCCCGCGGTGCGCGTGGTGATCAACGACTTGGTGTGTGAAGGCTGCGGCGACTGCGGCGTGCAAAGCAACTGCCTGAGCGTGGAGCCGCTCGAGACCGAGTGGGGCCGCAAACGCACCATCAACCAAAGCACCTGCAACAAAGACACCAGTTGCTTGAAAGGCTTTTGCCCCAGCTTTGTCACGGTGGAAGGCGGCCAGTTGAAAAAGAAGGCCAAAGGCGTGACGGCCTTGGCCTACCCCAACCCCGAATTACCAGAGCCCAACCTGCCGCCACTCGACCATGCCTGGGGCATGGTGGTGGCAGGTGTGGGCGGCACAGGCGTGATCACCATCGGCCAGTTGCTGGGCATGGCGGCGCACATCGAGGGTAAGGGCATCGTCACCCAAGATGCCGCGGGCTTAGCGCAAAAAGGCGGCGCCACTTGGAGCCATGTGCTGATTGCCAACGACCAAGACGCGATCCGCACCACCCGTGTGAGCTTGGCGTCTGCCGACTTGATCCTTGGCTGTGACCCCATCGTCACAGCGGGCAAAGAAACCTTGCAACGCATGCGCGCAGGCCGCACCCATGTGGCTCTGAATGCCTACAGCACGCCCACGGCGGCGTTCGTCAAAAACACCGACTGGCAAAACCCTGCCGAGCAATGCGTGGCTGAGATTGCACACACCGTGGGCGCAGAGGGCTTGAGCGTGTTCGACGCCAACCGCGTGGCCCTACAGACCTTGGGCGACAGCATCTTTGTCAACCCCATGATCTTGGGCTACGCGTGGCAAAAGGGCTGGGTGCCTCTGGGGCATGAGGCTTTGATGCGTGCCATGGAACTCAACGATGTGGCGGTGGCTCAGAACCAAACGGCGTTTGAGTGGGGCCGTCAATGTGCACACGACTGGGCGGCGGTGCAAACCGCGTTGGCACCTTCTCAAACCGTGCAATTTCACAAGCCCGCGGGTGTGGATGACGTGATTGCGAGGCGTGTAGCATTTCTGACCGACTACCAAAACGCCGCCTATGCCGCGAGCTACCTCGGCGCGGTAGAGCGTGTGCGTGCGGCCGAGGCCGCGCTGCACAAAACTTCGCTCACCGAGGCGGTGTCACGTAACCTCTTCAAGCTGATGGCCTACAAGGACGAGTACGAGGTGGCGCGCTTGCACACCGATGCGGCGTTCTTACAAAAAATCAAGGGCATGTTTGAAGGCGACTACACCCTCAACTACCACTTGGCCCCGCCCTTGATCGCCAAGACCAATGCCAAAGGCGAGTTGCAAAAGCAAAAGTTTGGCCCGGCCATGTTGACGGGTTTCAAGCTGCTCCAGCACTTCAAGGTCTTGCGCGGTACGCCCTTGGATATCTTTGGTTACAGCGAGGAGCGCCGCACCGAACGTGTCTTGATCGACGAGTACCGCGCCACGCTGGACACGGTGCTGGCCAAGCTCACGCCAGACAACCACGCACTGGCGCTTGAGCTGGCGCGGGTGCCCGAGCAGATCAAGGGCTTTGGCCATGTGAAGGCGCGCAACTTGGCGGCGGCGCGCAGCAAGTGGGACGGGTTGCTGACGCAGTGGCATGCACAGGCCCTGGTGTAATCAGGGTCGCCAGAGGGCTGAGCGCCCGCCGCATACAATCCCCGGCTGGCCTGCTGGGGTGCGTTTTGCGCCTTGGTGGGAGCCCTTCTATTTGGAGTTCCACCGTGTTCATTTCTTCTGCTTTTGCCCAAACCGCACCTGCTGCCTCTGCTGGTGGCGACATCATGTCTTCGCTCACCGGCATGTTGCCTTTGGTGTTGATGTTCGTGGTCTTGTACTTCGTGATGATTCGTCCCCAAATGAAGCGTCAAAAAGAACACAAGTCCATGATCGACGCGCTCGCCAAAGGCGATGAAGTGGCGACCGCTGGCGGTCTGTTGGGCAAAGTCACCAAGCTGGGTGACACCACCTTGAGCGTGGAGATTGCCACCGGCGTCGAAGTGCAGCTGCAGCGCAGCGCTGTGGTGCAAGTGTTGCCCAAAGGCACGGTCAAGTAACTTCACTTCAAAGCGATCATGAACCGTTACCCGTTCTGGAAATACGCGATCATTTGCATCGCTTTGTTGGTGGGCTGTGTCTACACACTGCCCAACTTTTTTGGTGAAGCTCCGGCGGTGCAAGTCTCGTCGGGCAAGGCCAGTGTCAAGGTCGATCAGGCGGTGCAAGAGCGCGTGCAAGAGGCGCTCAAGGCCGCAGGCATCACCCCCGATGTGTTGACGCTGGAGAGCGGTTCGCTCAAAGTACGCTTTGACAACACCGACACCCAACTCAAAGCCAAAGACGCCATTCAGCATGCGTTGGTGCCCGACGCCAATGACCCCACCTACGTGGTGGCGCTCAACCTGTTGTCGCGTTCACCGGCCTGGTTGTCGTCGTTGAACGCTGCGCCCATGTACCTGGGGCTGGATTTGCGTGGTGGCGTGCACTTCATGCTGCAAGTCGACATGCCCGCCGCGTTGACCAAGAAAACCGAATCGCTGGCGGGCGACATCCGCACCACCTTGCGTGAAAAGAATGTGCGCCACAGCGGCATCAGCCGCAACGGTCAGACCATTGAGGTGCGCTTTCGTGAGATGGCGACCTTGGAGTCCGCCCAGCGCGTGATCCAAGACCAGTTTGCCGATTTGCAAACCACCAGCGCCCCAGACGGTGCCGACTTCAAACTCAGCGCCACCATCAACCCGGTGGCAGCACGCCGCGTGCAAGAGCAGGCGATCAAACAAAACATCACCACCTTGCACAACCGCATCAACGAACTCGGCGTGGCCGAACCGGTGATTCAGCAGCAAGGCACCGACCGCATCGTGGTGCAACTGCCTGGCGTGCAAGACACGGCCAAGGCCAAAGATATTTTGGGCCGTACCGCCACGCTGGAAATCCGCATGGTTGATGAAAGCGCCGAAGCCCGTGCCGCCGAGCTAAGCAACGCCCCTGTGCCCTTTGGCACCGAGCGTTTCTTGGAGCGCAACGGCCAAGCGGTGATCGTGAAGAAGCAAGTTATCTTGACCGGCGAGAACTTGACCGACGCCCAGCCCGGCTTTGACAGCCAGAGCCAAGAAGCGGCGGTGCACCTGACGCTCGACGCCAAGGGCGCGCGCATTTTCAAAGACGTGACCCGCGAGAGCGTGGGCAAGCGCATGGCTATCTTGCTGTTTGAAAAAGGCAAGGGCGAGGTGGTGACGGCCCCCGTGATTCGCAGTGAAATTGGCGGTGGCCGGGTGCAGATTTCGGGCCGCATGAGCACGGTAGAAGCCAATGACACAGCGTTGCTGTTGCGCGCGGGCTCGTTGGCTGCACCGATGGAGATCATCGAAGAACGCACCATTGGCCCAAGCCTAGGTGCTGAGAACATCGCCAAAGGTTTCGATTCGGTCACTTGGGGATTTGTGGCTGTGACGGCCTTCATGTGCGCGTACTACATGCTGTTTGGCGTGTTCTCCAGCGTGGCCTTGGCAGTGAACCTGTTGTTGTTGGTGGCTGTGCTGTCCATGCTGCAAGCCACCCTGACCCTGCCGGGCATGGCTGCCATGGCCTTGGTGCTGGGCATGGCGATTGACGCCAACGTGCTGATCAACGAACGCGTGCGTGAAGAGTTGCGCAATGGCGCATCCCCGCAGTCGGCCATTCACGCCGGGTACGACCGCGCCTGGGCGACCATTTTGGACTCCAACGTCACCACCTTGATCGCTGGTTTGGCGCTGCTGGCTTTTGGTTCCGGCCCCGTGCGTGGATTTGCGGTGGTGCATTGCTTGGGCATTTTGACCAGCATGTTCTCGGCCGTGTTCTTCTCGCGTGGCTTGGTCAACGTTTGGTATGGCCGCCAAAAGAAATTGCAAACCGTGTCCATTGGCACGGTGTGGCGCGCTTAAAAAAGGAACTCACGTGGAATTTTTTAAGATTCGCAAAGACATCCCGTTCATGAAGAACGCGATTGCGTTCAACGCGATCTCGTTCATCACCTTCCTCGCGGCGGTGTTCTTTTTGTTCAGCCGTGGCTTGCACCTGTCGGTCGAGTTCACGGGCGGCACGCTGATGGAAGTCAGCTACAGCCAAGCAGCAGACCTGAATGTGGTGCGCGACCAAATTGCCAAGCTCGGCTTGAACGATGTGCAAGTGCAAAACTTTGGCACCGCACGCGATGTGATGATTCGCATGCCCGCCGTGAAGGGCCAAAGTTCAGCCCAACAAAGCGAGCAGGTGTTGACCGCTTTGAAAGCCACCGACACCAACATTCAGCTGCGCCGCACCGAATTTGTGGGCCCTCAAGTGGGCGACGAGTTGGCCATCGATGGCTTGAAGGCCTTGGCCTTTGTGGTGGTGGGCATCATGATTTATTTGGCCATGCGCTTCGAGTGGAAGTTTGCAGTCGCTGCCATCATTGCCAACTTGCACGACGTGGTCATCATCCTGGGCTTCTTCGCGTTCTTCCAGTGGGAGTTTTCGCTACCCGTGCTGGCGGCGGTGTTGGCGGTGCTGGGGTACTCGGTCAACGAGTCGGTGGTGATTTTTGACCGGATTCGCGAGAACTTCCGCCGCTACCGCAAGATGAACACGGTCGAGATCATCGACAACGCCATCACCTCCACCATCAGCCGCACCATCATCACCCATGGTTGTACCCAGCTCATGGTGTTGTCGATGTTGCTGTTTGGTGGCGCCACCCTGCATTACTTTGCGCTGGCGCTCACCATCGGCATTTTGTTTGGCATTTACTCGTCGGTGTTTGTGGCGGCTGCGATTGCCATGTGGCTGGGCATTCGTCGCGAAGACTTGATCAAGCACACCGGGCCCAAAACACCGGGTGACCCGGACGACGAAAACGCAGGGGCGGTGGTTTAACGGCAGCCCTCAGTGCGCCACGCGGTGGTGGTCGTCGCACAGCTCATCGAGCACCAAGGCATCGGGCTCTAGCCCGACGCTCCAATACACCATCAGCACGATGATCTTGAGGTCATCCAAAGACACGGGTTGTCCGGGCACCGCCATGGCGCGGTCAATCACGATCTCACGCATGTGGGCCGAGAGCACGCCAGCAGATTCTAAAAAATTGACGAACCCTAACGACTCGGCGCCCAAGTGGTCTTGCTCGGCCACAGAATAAATGCGCAGGCTGTGTGCAGATTCAGGGTGTGTTTCGGGTGCGCTTTGGCTGATGTCGATCAGCTCGGTGTTGTGCGATGCGAGGTTCAACCCGGCCAGCCAATGCAGGGCTTGTTGGATGTCGTCTGACTCAAACCCAACGGCGCTCAGTTTGCGGCCCAGTTGTTGCAACTCAGGACACGCATCGCCTCGCCAGTAGTTTTCATAGACGAATACGAGCACTTCAAACATGGCTTCAATATACCTGCTTTTATGGCGTGACTTGCGCAAATATGTGCGTGTTGTTGCATGTGTTCACGCGCCGCCCAAACGCTGAAACAAACCACCCGGCAAGCGTGCCAGCAGGCCTTCTAGTTCGAGGTTGAGCAACTGTGCTTGCAGAGTGGCGGTGTCCAAGCCGCAGCGCGCTTGCAAAGCATCCAGGCTCACAGGGGAATAACCCAGTTCGTGTAGCAGTGCGCTAGCAGCGTCGTGCGTGGCTGTGCTGCTTTTGTCATGGGTTGCGCTGACGGTTTGTGTTTCCCACAGGGCTTGCGCGGGTTGCCATTGCAGCTCTTCCAGCACGTCTTGCGCTGTCTCGACCAACTTGGCGCCTTGGCGAATCAATGCATGGCAGCCGTGCGATTGAGGGGAGTGGATGGAGCCCGGAATGGCCAGCACCTCACGTCCCACATCGAGCGCCAAACGTGCGGTGATGAGCGAGCCCGATTGCAAAGCTGCCTCCACCACCAAAGTGCCCAAGCCGAGGGCTGCAATGAGGCGGTTGCGTTTTGGAAAGTTGGCGGCCAAGGGCGGAGTGCCCAGCGGGTACTCGCTGATCAAGACGCCGTGTTGGGCAATGTCTGCGGCTAAGGCGTGGTGCTGGCGCGGGTACACGCGGTCCAGGCCCGTACCCACGACTGCCACGGTGCGCCAAGGCGCTGCCTTGGCTCTGTGAGGCGGCGTGTGGAGCGCCTCATGCAAGGCCCCTCGGTGCGCCGCACCATCCACGCCTAGCGCCAAGCCCGAGACCACCGTGAGACCTGCCGCACACAAGGCCTGGCCAAATTGTTCGGCGGTCTGTGCACCTTGTGGGGTAGGGTTGCGACTGCCCACCACGGCGATGGCGCTGCTCAGGGTGCCTTCGATTTGGCCTTGCGCATACAGCATCAGGGGTGGGTCAGCCAGGTCAAGCAAGGCTGGTGGGTAATGCGCGTCGCCCAAGGTCCACAGGGCATGCCCTGTGTGTGGCGTGGCGTGGGCGAGCCACTGCTGTGTGCGCACGCATTGAAGCGCCACTTCGTGGGGCTCTTGCAACAAGGCCTGTGTTTGTTTGGCGCTGACCACTTGGCGCAACGCAGTCTCGGTTTGGGTGAAGATGGCTTGTGGACTGCCAAAGCAGGCCAGCAAGCGCCGTGCCGCGTCGTTGCCGACGCCATCGGTCAAGCTCAAGCGCAGCCAAGCGCGCAGTTCGTCGTGGTTCATGTGGCACTCTCCTGTGTTGCTGAAAAGCATTCTGAGAAGGCCTGATGTGCGGGTGCATGCGTGCGGGTAAAAAATTTCAAAACCGGGGACAATAACGACATGGCAAAACTCGACATTCTTCGATTCCCCGACCCCAAACTCCACACCGTGGCCAAGCCGGTGCAGGCTGTGGACGCACGCATCCGCACGCTGATTGCCGACATGTTGGAAACCATGTACGACGCCAATGGCATTGGCCTGGCCGCTACCCAAGTCAATGTGCATGAGCGCTTGGTGGTGATGGATGTGTCTGAAGACCGCAACCAGCCCATGGTGCTGATCAACCCACGCATCACCTGGGCCAGCGACGAACGCGTCAAAGGTGAAGAGGGCTGCTTGTCGGTGCCTGGTATTTACGACGGCGTGGAGCGCGCCACCGCGGTGAAGGTGGTGGCCCAAGACGGTGAAGGCCAAGAGCGTGAGATTGCCGCTGAAGGCTTGTTGGCAGTGTGCATTCAGCACGAGATGGACCACCTGATGGGCAAGGTGTTTGTCGAATACCTCTCGCCTTTGAAGCGCAACCGCATCAAAACCAAGTTGCTCAAAGCCCTGCGTGACGACGAATAAAGGCTTGTCGATGCGCGTTATTTTTGCGGGCACGCCCGAATTTGCGGCAGTGGCTTTGGCCCGCATCCATGCGGCGGGACATATCGTGCCCTTGGTGCTGACCCAACCCGACCGGCCCGCGGGACGTGGCATGAAGTTGCAAGCCTCGGCGGTCAAGCAACTGGCCTTGCAACACTGCATGCCTGTGGCGCAGCCGCGCAGTTTGCGTTTGGATGGCAAATACCCCGAAGACGCTGCAGCCGCCCAAGAGGCGATACACGCTGCCCAGGCCGATGTGATGGTGGTCGCTGCGTATGGCTTGATCTTGCCGCAGTGGGTGTTGGATGCGCCACGCCTGGGCTGCCTCAACATCCATGCCTCACTGCTGCCGCGTTGGCGCGGCGCAGCGCCCATTCACCGCGCCATCGAAGCGGGTGACGCGCAGACGGGGGTGACCATCATGCAAATGGACGCGGGTTTGGACACGGGCGCGATGTTGCTGACGCATACCCTGCCGATAGCACCGGACGACACCACCGCCAGCTTGCACGACCGTTTGGCCGAGTTGGGGGGCGATTTGATTGTGCAGGCCTTGGTGCAAGCCCAAGCTGGGCAACTCCAGCCTGTAGCGCAACCCGAGGTCGGCGTGACCTACGCACACAAGATCGACAAGGCCGAAGCTGCGGTGGATTGGACGCAGGCCGCCGAGGTGCTGGCGCGGCGCGTGCGTGCCTTCAACCCTTTTCCGGGGGCCACCGGCCATGTGGCGGGTGAAGCCATCAAGCTGTGGCAAGCCCATGTGCACACGCGTGTACACGACGTCAAACCCGGCACCGTGCTGAGCGCCGATGACCAAGGGGTGTGCGTGGCCTGTGGCCAAGATGTGTTGTGCGTCACCCAGTTGCAACGCGCGGGTGCCAAGCGCTTGAACGCCGGTGATTTTTTGCGTGGCTTCGCTCTGACGCCTGGTCAGTGCTTTGACGTAGGAGTGGGCTGATGTTTTGGCAAAGTCGTGTACGCAGGCACCCCGAGTTCAACGTGGGCATGCGTGACTTCGGGCCACAGGCTTTGGGTATCGTGGCCTGGGGCTTGATGATTGGCGTGGCCATGGTCAACTCGGGCATGGGCACCTTGGCTGCCGTGGCGATGGCCTTGTTGGTGTTTGCCGGCAGTTCGCAATTGGCGGCCATCCCGCTCATCGTGGCAGGCGCGCCGGCTTGGGTGATTTTGGCTACCGCGTTTTGCGTCAACCTGCGCTTTGTGGTGTTCAGTTTGCACATGCGCCCTTTTCTGATTCATCTGCCACGTTGGACGCGTCTGGCCGCGGGCTACTTCATCACCGACAACGGTTATGTGCTGTTCACCAAGCGTTTCCATGTACCTGGACGCACTGAGGACGAGCGCTTGGCGCAAGTGGCCTACTTGGCGGGCGCCAATTCCTTGAACTGGGCCAGTTGGATGCTGGCGAGTTTGGCGGGCATTGCTTTGGCGCACAGCATTCCTCCTGCCTGGGGGCTTGGGTTCGCGGGCATCTTGTGCTTGCTGGGCATGCAATGCTCGCTGGCCAGTTCACGCCTGCGCATCGTGGCCTCGCTGGTGGCTGGGGTCACCGCGGTGTTGGTCTATCACCTGCCCTTGCGTTTGAACATCGTGACGGCCATTGCCGTGGCCGTGTTGGTGTGCATGACTGCCGAACGCTTCAAACCAATGCCAACGCCTGGAGGCCACGCATGAGCGCCACAGAGATTTGGACTTTGGCCGTGATTGCGGGCTTGGCCGTGGTCACCGTGGTGGCGCGCAGTTTCTTCTTTATTTCCGACAAAGCCTGGCACTTGCCCCACTGGGCGCAGCGCGGGTTGCAATACGCACCGATTGCGGCGTTGTCTGCCGTGGTCGTGCCGGAGGTGGTGATGAGCCAAGGTGCGCTGATTGCCACTTGGCAAGACGCCCGCTTGTTTGCCGCAGCGGCGGGCGTGGCGGTGTACTTTGCCAAACGCGATGTGTTGCTGACCATCGTGTTGGGCATGGCGGTCTACCTGCCCTTGCATTTGGGCTTGGGCTGGTAAGACCTCCAAGACGCACCGCGCCACACCGCGCAGTGCTGCGCTGGCTCAGCGGGCTGTCAAACCTCTGAGCGCCTCTGCGGCGTTGGGGCCGGCTTGTGCATCGGCAATGTATTGCCGAATGATGTCTTCAAAGTTTTTCTCGGCCACCAGCCCCAGCGCGTTGGCGCGTTTGGCCGTGGTGGCCTTGGCCCAGCGCGAGACGATGCCGATGATGGCCTCGTCCGGTTGAAAGCGCACCCGTGCGCGCACTTCGGGTCCAGCCACGGCTTCGAGGGCGTCGAGCATTTGTTGCACGCTCACATTCAACCCCGGCAGGTTCATGGCCGTGCGACCGCCATAGGCCTCACGGCTGCATTCAAACACGGCAATCAAACCTTCGACGGTGGCACGGGGCGACGACACCGAATGCGTCAACGTGGGGGGCACCGGGCAAATCGCCTCCATGCCTGCCAGCGGTTCGCGGATGATGCCGCTGAAAAATGACGAGGCTGCGCCGTTGGGTTTGCCCGGGCGTGTGGTGACGGTCATCAAGCGTGCGCTGCGGCCATCGATGAAGCCTTTGCGGGTGTAGTCGGCCACCAAGTGTTCGCAGATGTGTTTGTGGATGCCGTACGAGGTTTGTGGCGTGCACAAGGTGTCGTCGTGCACCACATCGGGCAAGGGCACGGCGTCGTCCGGACCAAACACCGCGATGGAGCTGGAGAACACCAGCCGCGTGGGCGCTGCCCCGGCTTGTTGCACACGCGCGCGCAAGGCGTCGAGCAAGGCGCGCGTGCTGTCGAGGTTGGAGCGCAGGCCCAGGTCAAAGTCAGTTTCGCATTCGCCCGACACCGCGGAGGCGAGATGAAACACCCCATCCATCGCTTCGTGCTGCAAGGCTTGGCAGTGGTCCAACAAGGGGCCAGTTTTGACGTGTACGCGAGGGTCGGCCACCAAGTCGGCCGGGGGGGCGACTTGGTCGGCCAACACCAGTTCAGTGATGGGCTGATTGGCCAGTTGACCGCGAGCCAGTAACGTACGGGCGAGTCGGGCGCCCAAGAAGCCGGCACCGCCGGTGATGAGTAAACGCATGGGGTATCTCCTGCAAATGTGAGGGACGATGATCAGCCGCGTACAAACAGCGTGACCAGTTCATCGGGTCCTACCTGGCGGCTCCAGTGGCCGTGGACGGTGGGGTCAAAGGTGGCGCCTGCGGGCAGTACGTCGGCTGAATAAAAGTGTTGGCCGGGGCCAAAGATGCGCGAGCTGCCGTCTTGCAAGCCAATCTCCATCTGGCCCTCCAGCACAAACAACCACTGCGGGTTTTCGGTGCAGTGGAATTCGCTACGAAAGCCCACCGGGCTGCGACGCAGCTGAAAGCCGCTGCTGGCCATCAGGGGCGACAAACGGGCTTGCGGCTTGCCTTCGCTCAGGCTTAATGTTTCGGTGCGAAAGCGGGCGCGGCCATCGCTGTCGGTAAAGAGAATGGTTTTTTCAAAAGTGCTCATGCCGCCACTTTAGCGTGAGTGACAGCCGCGCCTGTGCGCTCGCGAGACAATGGCGTTTTTCACACAAGGAAGAACACACCATGCGCAAAGTTGCCGTTGTCACAGGAGCGAGTTCAGGCATTGGAAAGGCATGCGCCTTGGCCCTGCTGAGCGAAGGATGGGATGTGGTGCTGGTGGGTCGGCGTATTGACGCGCTGCAAGCCACTGTTCAAGAAGCGGGTGCCAATGCCGAGCGCGCGCACGCCGTGCCGGCCGATGTGGGCCAAGAAGATTCAGTGGCCGCATTGTTTGACACGGTGCGCGAGCGCTTTGGCCGCATTGATTTGCTGTTCAACAACGCGGGCATCTTTTTGCCCAGCGCGTTGCCGGGGGACATTTCGGCGGCGGATTGGCGCCGTGCGGTGGACATCAACTTCAACGGCGCGTTCTTTTGTTTGTCACATGCGTTCAAGCTCATGCAAACCCAAACGCCCCAAGGCGGTCGCATCATCAACAACGGTTCGATTTCGTCCCATGCGCCGCGTCCGGGCTCTATCCCCTACACCGCCACCAAGCACGCCATCACCGGCTTGACCAAAGCAGCTGCACTGGATGGCCGTGCCTTTGACATTGCCGTGGGCCAAATTGACATTGGCAACGTGGCCACCGACATGACCGAGCGCATGGCCAGTGGCGTGTTGCAGGCGGATGGCAGTGTGCGTCCCGAAGCGCGCATGGACATCTCGGCCGTGGTCGACACCTTCATGGCCATGGCGCGTTTGCCACTCACCGCCAATGTGTTGTTCATGACAGTGATGGCCACCAAGATGCCGTTTGTGGGCCGCGGTTGAAACCTGGCTGCAAGCCTGCACTTTTAAAATTCGTCTTTATTTCCAATCTTTTGCATCTTCATGAACGTCCTTCGCTTCTCTGATTTGTGCGCCAGCGGCAAAGCCCGTGGCCAACGTGTCTTCATCCGCGCCGACCTGAACGTGCCGCAAGACGACCACGGTGCCATCACCGAAGACACCCGCATCCGCGCGTCGGTGCCCTGCATTCAGATGGCCTTGGACGCTGGCGCTGCCGTGATGGTGACCAGCCATTTGGGCCGCCCCACCGAGGGCGAGTTCAAACCTGCCGACTCGTTGAGCCCCGTGGCCAAGCGTTTGGGCGAGTTGTTGGGGCGCGAAGTGCCCCTGGTGTCCAACTGGGTCGATGGTGTGCAAGTGGCACCGGGTCAATTGGTGATGCTGGAGAACTGCCGCGTCAACAAAGGCGAGAAAAAGAACGCGCCTGAGCTGGCCCACAAACTCGCCGCCTTGTGCGACATCTTTGTACACGACGCGTTTGGCACGGCCCACCGCGCCGAAGGCACCACCTATGGCATTGCCCAGTTCGCCCCCATCGCGTGTGCGGGCCCCTTGTTGGCGGCAGAGATTGACGCCATCAGCCAAGCCTTGGCCAACCCCAAGCGTCCTTTGGCCGCCATCGTGGCGGGCAGCAAGGTCTCCACCAAGCTCACCATTTTGAAGAGCTTGGCCAGTAACGTGGACCAACTCATCGTGGGCGGCGGCATCGCCAACACCTTCATGTTGGCAGCGGGTTTGAAGATCGGCAAAAGCTTGGCCGAGCCCGATTTGTTGGCCGAGGCCAAAGCCGTGATCGAGATCATGAAAGCCCGTGGTGCCGAAGTGCCGATCCCCACCGATGTGGTGTGCGCCAAAACCTTCGCTGCCGATGCGGTGGCCACGGTGAAGAAAGCCACCGAGGTGGCCGATGACGATTTGATTTTGGACATTGGCCCCGAGACCGCTGCCAAGTTGGCCGCGCAACTCAAAGCTGCTGGCACCATCGTGTGGAACGGCCCGGTGGGCGTGTTTGAGTTTGCTGCGTTTGAGAACGGCACCAAGGTGATTGCCCACGCCATTGCCGAGTCCAGCGCCTTCAGCATTGCCGGCGGTGGCGATACCCTGGCCGCCATTGCCAAATACGGCATTGAAAAACAAGTGGGCTACATCTCCACCGGGGGCGGCGCGTTCTTGGAAGTGCTCGAAGGCAAGACCTTGCCTGCGTTTGAAATTTTGACCCGGCGCGCGGCGGCTTGAGCGACGCTTACCAAGCGCAAGCAAATCCAAACAGCTGGCGACTCATCCGGTCTTGACTGACGGGTTTCCAGTCGCCGCTTGCGGGCAATGATTTAAGGGCTGGGCCATTGCCCATTTTGTTGGGATGGCTGGTGGCGCTCAAGGTTTTGTATTTGGCTTCGGCGCAGTCGTAGTCGATGTATGACTTGACCGATTGCTGCCCAGTCGTGTCTGGGCTTTTCAAGTCGTAGACCACCCAGATGCGGCGGTTTTGGTTGATGCGGGCGATGGACGAGGAGTCCACATACACCGTGGCCACTTCGTTGTGCGTGACGGTGACCCACATGGCCTGGGCGGTGTGCATGAACAGACTTAACAGCATGAACAACCAAGTTTTCATGGTGGAGCTTCCAAGAAAAAGCCCCGACCAGCGGGGCTTTGAACAGGTGGCGGTTTAGGCCGCAACTGGCGTGGATTTCACGCTGGTGGGTCGACCTTCATAGTCGGTCCAGCTGTCGATCTTGAAGTCATACAGCTTGCAGTCGCGGGCGGTTTGGAAGTACCAGCCCCACGAGAACGGCTGAATCACAATGCGCTCTGGCAGCAGTTCTTCGAGCTTGCTCTGCGCCTGCTTGAGCTTGTAGAGCGGGATGCTCATATCCAGGTGGTGAGCGGTGTGCTCCATGATGTGGTGCATCAAAGCGCCAATTTGCAACGGGAAGGTCAGGTGCACGGTAGTTGACACAAAGGGCTGTGCTTTGGACCAGGCGCCACGTTCATCGTGCCAAGACACTTTGACGTGGGTGTGGTGCACGTACACCACAAAGCCAATCATCGACACCCAGAAGAAGAACGGCACCACCACGCCCACCAGCAGCATCAAGGCGACCGATTGCTCGGTGGCGATGGCCGCCCAGGTCATCGCTGCCACCCATGCCACACCAAAGCCGGTGATCAGCAGGCAGTCTTTGATGAAGATGGGGCGACGTGTGGGCATGTTCTTTTCGTTGGGGAACACCATCTTGTTCCACCAAATCTCGATCATGTAATACAGGCCAGGCGCCCAGCCGCTGCGGTAGACGCGGTCACGCAGCTTTTCAAAGGGGCTGAGTGCGGCAAATTCTTCGGGTGTGTAGGGCGCCCACACAAAGTCAAAACCTTTGAGGTTGGTGTAGCCATGGTGCACCACGTTGTGCCCGATGTCCCACAAGCTGTAAGCGGTCAGAGACGGCAAAAAGGCAATGCGCCCCAACCATTTGTTGAGGTTGCGGTGTGGGGTCAGGCTTTGGTGACAAGCATCGTGGCCCAAGATGAACAAGCGGCCAATCACAAAGCCAGCGGCCAAACCGCACAACAGCTTGGCCCACCAAGCTTCAAACATCACAGTACCTGTGAGCAAAGCGGCCCACAGCACGTAGTCAACAAACAGCAGCACAAAGGCCAGCACCGTGGTGCGTTCGGCCAGCGGCACCAGCCACTCGCGCATGACTTTGCGGTGCGGCATCGGCTCGTGAGGAAGAATCGGTTTTTGAGTCAGGTTCATAGTCAACAGTCAAATAGGTCAGCCCACAGTGGGTGGCCCATGCGAGATCTTAGGGCGGCAGTGCTAACGCGCACTGATTTGTATCAAACGGTTGCCAATTATCTCTGTTTACGACGCCTGCCGGGCTTTTCCCCGATAACCCTTAGTAGGCAGGGGGGTCAAAAAGCCCACACTGGGCCCTGGTTTGAATACTTTCGCGGACTTTGAACCGTCGCCATTGGCCCACAAGCCACAAAGTGAGCGCATTCAAACATGTGAGAATGAACAAAACAATTCCAGAGGAGTCTTTGTATGCTGCGTCGCGCCACCAAAATTGTTGCCACCTTAGGTCCCGCTTCCAGCGATCCAGCGTTGTTGGAGCAAATGATTCGCGCTGGCGTGAACGTCGTGCGTCTGAACTTCAGCCATGGCAAAGCCCAAGACCACATTGACCGTGCGCGCTTGGTCCGTGAAGCTGCGGTGCGTGCTGGCCGTGAAGTCGCCATCATGGCGGACTTGCAGGGCCCCAAAATCCGGGTGGGCAAATTTGCCGAAGGCAAAGTCATGCTGGAAAACGGTGCCAAGTTTGTGCTCGACGCCTCGCGCACCGAACCCGGTGATCTGCAAGGCGTGGGCTTGGACTACAAAGAATTGCCGCGCGATGTCAAACCCGGCGATCTGTTGTTACTCAATGACGGTTTGATCGTGCTGACTGTTGATGCCGTCAAGGGTGAGCAAGTACTCACAACCGTCAAGTTGGGCGGTGAGTTGTCCAACAACAAAGGCATCAACAAACAAGGCGGTGGCTTGACTGCGCCTGCTTTGACCGCCAAGGACATGGACGACATCAAGACCGCCATGAGCTTTCAGGCCGACTACATCGCGGTGAGTTTCCCCAAAAATGCCACCGACATGGAAATGGCACGCCAATTGGCCAATGTGGCGGGCGCTGAATACAAACACAAGCCTGGCTTGATTGCGAAGATCGAGCGTGCCGAAGCCATTCCGCATTTGGAAGAAATTTTGCGTGCCAGCGACGGCATCATGGTGGCGCGTGGTGACTTGGCGGTGGAGGTGGGCAATGCCATCGTCCCCGCTCTGCAAAAACGCATGATCAAGCTGGCGCGCCAGCATGACAAAGTCGTGATCACCGCCACCCAAATGATGGAGAGCATGATCACCAACCCCGTGCCCACGCGCGCCGAGGTGAGCGATGTGGCCAACGCCGTGCTCGATGGCACCGATGCTGTGATGCTCAGCGCCGAGACCGCTGCTGGCAAGTTCCCGCTCGAAACCGTGCAAGAAATGGCCAAAATTTGCAGCGCCGCCGAAGGTGCTGAGCAGGTGGAGCTGGATGCAGACTTCACCGACCAAACCTTCAGCCGCATTGACTACAGCATTGCCATGGGGGCCTTATTCACCGCCCATCACCTGGGCGCCAAGGCCATCGTGGCCTTGACCGAGTCGGGGTCGACCGCGCTGTGGATGAGCCGTCACCGCATCCACATCCCTATCTATGCCCTCACCACCAAGGTGGCAGCGCAGCGCAAGATGGCGTTGTTTCGCAATGTGCGCGCACTCTTGCTCGACACCAGCGCCGACCGTGACACCGCGTTGTTGCAAGCCGAGGCCCACCTCAAATCGCGTGGCGATGTGGCCACTGGGGATGTGTACGCCATCACCTGTGGCGAACCCATGGGCACACCCGGCGGCACCAACATGCTCAAAATTTGTAAAGTCAGCTGAACCCGCTGTCAGGCACGCACCCAGTTGCGGCCATTAAAATTGAGCGAACTGATACAGATTTAACTTTAAGGACTTTCCCACATGGCACTCGTTTCGATGCGCGAACTTTTGGACCACGCTGCTGAGCAGGGTTACGGCATTCCAGCTTTCAACGTCAACAACTTGGAACAAGTCCAAGCTGTGATGGAAGCCGCTCACGAAACAGGCTCGCCAGTGATTTTGCAAGCCAGCGCTGGCGCACGCAAATACGCGGGTGAGTCGTTCATCAAGCATTTGATCCAAGCGGCCACCGAAGCCTACCCCCACATTCCCTTGGTCATGCACCAAGACCACGGCACCTCGCCCAAGATTTGCCAAGGCGCGCTGGATCTTGGCTTTGGCTCGGTCATGATGGACGGCTCTTTGCGGGAAGATGGCAAAACCCCGGCTGACTTTGATTACAACGTCTCGGTCACCCAGCAAGTGGTGGCCATGGCCCACAAAATTGGCGCCACTGTGGAAGGCGAACTCGGCTGCTTGGGCTCGCTCGAAACCGGCGAAGCCGGTGAAGAAGACGGCGTGGGCGCGGTGGGCAAACTCGACCACAGCCAAATGCTGACCGACCCTGAAGAGGCCGCGCAATTCGTCCAAGCCACGCAGCTCGACGCCTTGGCCATTGCCATTGGCACCAGCCACGGCGCTTACAAATTCAGCCGCCCGCCCACGGGTGATGTGTTGGCCATCAGCCGCGTCAAAGCCATTCACGCGCGCATTCCCAACACCCACCTGGTGATGCATGGCTCGTCCAGCGTGCCACAAGACCTGCTGGCGTTGATCAACCAGTACGGCGGCAAGATGAAAGAAACCTATGGCGTGCCCGTGGCAGAAATTCAAGAAGCCATCAAGCACGGCGTGCGCAAAATCAACATCGACACCGACATCCGTTTGGCCATGACTGGCGCGGTGCGCAAATTCCAAGCCGAAAACCCCGACAAGTTCGACATGCGCGAATGGATGAAGCCCGCCCGCGAAGCTGCCAAAGCCATTTGCAAGCAGCGCTACATCGAGTTCGGTTGCGAAGGTCAGGGCAGCAAAATCAAAGGTGCCACGCTGGCCATCATGGCGGCCAAGTACGCCAAAGGCGAGCTGGCGCAATTGGTCAAATGAGTATCGCGCTCCACACTTCAGCCTTGACTTCACTGCCCTTGCTGGCGCGCGGCAAGGTACGCGACAACTACGCGGTGGGCGACGACCGCATCTTGATGGTGGCGTCAGATCGCATCAGCGCGTTTGACGTGATCATGGGCGAGGCCATTCCCGGCAAGGGCGAGTTGCTCACCAAGATGGCGTTGTTCTGGTTTGGCAAGCTCGGTCACATTTGTCCCAACCACTTGACGGGCGAAGCCCCTGAAAGCGTCGTCAGTCCTGATGAGGTGGCACAGGTGCAAGGCCGCTCCATGTTGGTCAAGCGTTTGAAGCCTATTCCCGTGGAAGCCGTGGTGCGGGGCTACTTGGCAGGCAGTGGCTGGCAAGAGTACCAACAGAGCCAGTCCGTGTGCGGCGTGCCCTTGCCCAAGGGCTTGAAGAACGCCAGCAAGCTGCCCGAGCCCATCTTCACCCCTGCTGCCAAAGCGGCGGTGGGCGACCACGATGAAAACATCACGTACGAACAAGTGGTCGACATCATTGGCAGCACCTTGGCCGAAAAAATTCGCACCATCAGCATTGCCTTGTACGAGACCGCGCGTGATGTGGCTGCCGCCAAAGGCATCATCATTGCCGACACCAAGTTTGAATTTGGCTTGGACTCCCATGGCAATCTGGTGCTGATGGACGAGGTGCTCACGCCCGACTCGTCACGCTACTGGCCGGCGGACAGCTACCAAGAAGGCGTCAACCCGCCCAGCTACGACAAGCAGTTTTTGCGCGACTGGCTGGAGACCGCCCAAGTCCAGGGCAAGCCCTGGAGCAAGTCACCCCCGGCACCGCACTTGCCGCAAGAGGTGATTGCCCAAACCGCAGCCAAATACCAAGAGGCGTGGGAGCGCCTCAAAGACTGACACGTGACGTTGCCCCTTGTGGGGCAGCGTCATCAGTTGAGCGCCATGCTGAGCTTGCGGCGGTAGCGCGACACCAGCTCGGCCTGGGGATCTTCTTGCACCGCGCCTTTGCCTGTGAGTTCAATGCCGCCTGCGGTTTTGCCAAAAGACGCATCGTCTGTTTTGGGTTTGGGCGGCGTCATCAGCTCCAAGATGGCCACATAGGTTTTGCGCGCCACATCCTCGTTCCAGGTTTTGTCGCGCATGATGATGTCGAGCAACTCTTCCATCGCCGCTTCCATCTGACCCGCAGCCACCAGCACGCGGGCTTTGGCCAAACGGGTGTCGAAGTCGCGTTTGTTGAGCGCAATCTGGGCATCGAACTGTTCTAAGGTCCAGCCACCACGCGCATCCGTGCTGACAAACTGCAAAGCTTTCAACCAGTAGTTCAAGGCGTCAAAGCGCAGTTGCAGCGGGATCTGCACCAGCATGGGTGCCAGCGCAGCTTGCGCCTCTTCCAGGTCGCCCACGGCGATCAGCAGCTTGACAAAGTTGTAGCGCGCTTCGTCGTCGGCGGGGTTGAGCGTCAAGGCTTCTTGCAGTTTGGCCAACGCGGCGTCGGGGTCACCAGCCTGCATCAGTTCTTCGGCGGCTTGTGTGTCGGCTTCTGCCGCCAATTCACCCTCGGAGGGCAGGTGCTTGTCCAAAAACTCGCGCACTTTGCCTTCGGGCAACGCGCCCATGAAGCCGTCCACAGGGCGGCCTCCCATCAACAAAATACAGGTTGGCAAACTCTTCACGCCAAACGCGCCGGCCAGTTGCTGCTCGTTGTCGGCATTGATCTTCACCAGCTTGAAACGCCCGGCATAAGCGGTTTCCAGCTTTTCCAGCACCGGGCCGAGGGACTTGCAGGGGCCGCACCAGTCGGCCCAAAAATCCACCAGCACAGGGGTGGTTTGCGAAGCTGCAATGACTTCGGCTTCGAAATTCTCAATCGTCACATCGATCATGGGGGTCCCGTCTTAAAATTCGACTTTCGCTCACACCAAGCCACATCATGACCCAGTGCCAAGTTGGCGTCGTCATGGGATCCAATTCCGATTGGGACACCATGCAACACGCAGCCCAGATTCTCCAAGAATTTGGTATCTCCTTTGAAACCCGCGTGGTTTCTGCGCATCGCATGCCAGACGACATGTTTGCATATGCTGAAAGTGCCCAAGGTCGAGGCCTGCGCGCCATCATCGCGGGTGCCGGCGGTGCCGCTCATTTGCCCGGCATGCTGGCGGCCAAAACCATCGTGCCTGTGCTAGGTGTGCCGGTGGCGAGCAAGCATTTGCAAGGCGTCGATTCGTTGCACAGCATCGTGCAAATGCCCAAGGGCATTCCGGTGGCCACCTTTGCTATTGGCAACGCAGGGGCTGCCAACGCGGCCTTGTTCGCCGTGGCCTTGCTGGCGTCAGGCGATGCGGCATTGACAGCCAAGTTGCAGGCGTTTCGTGTCGCGCAAACCGAAGTCGCCCGCCACATGACCTTGCCCTCGCACGTATGAGCGTGCCTCTCAAGCCTTTGTTGCCCGGTGCCACGCTGGGGGTGCTGGGGGGCGGTCAGCTCGGGCGCATGTGGGCCCATGTGGCGCAGCGCATGGGCTACAACACCGCCGTGCTCGACCCCGATGCCCAAAGCCCAGCGGGTTTGGTGAGCCACCACCACATCCGTGCCGATTACCTCGACCCCCAAGGTATGGCGCAACTGGCGAGCCTGTGTCAGGCCGTCACCACAGAATTTGAAAACGTTCCTGCCGATACCTTGGCGCAATTGGCCCAAACGCTGCCTGTGTCGCCTGCCGCATCTGCTGTGGCCATTGCGCAAGACCGTGCGCGTGAGAAAGCCCACTTTGTGCAATGCGGCGTGCCGGTGGCCCCGCATGCTGTGATCGACACGCCCGAACAACTGGCGGCGGTGCCAGACAGTTTGTTGCCCGGCATTTTGAAAACCTCTCGCATGGGCTACGACGGCAAAGGCCAACTGCGCGTGCGCACACGTGACGAATTGAATGCTGGCTGGGCCAGCTTAGGACGTGTGCCCTGTGTGCTGGAAAAAATGTTGCCGCTCGCTGCCGAGTGCTCGGTCATCGTGGCGCGGGGCCGTGACGGCACGTGCGTGCACTTGCCCGTGCAGCGCAACCTGCACCGCGAGGGCATTTTGGCCGTCACCGAGGTGTGGGCCGGTAACGTCTCTGCCGAGCTGGCGCAACAAGCGGTGGCCGCCGCCCAAGCCGTGGCCCAAGGCTTGAACTATGTGGGCGTGTTGTGCGTTGAGTTCTTTGTGCTCGCCGATGGCGCGTTGGTGGTCAACGAAATCGCGCCGCGCCCCCACAACAGCGGGCACTACAGCCAAGACGCGTGCGATGTGTCGCAGTTCGAATTGCAAGTGCGTTGTATGGCCGACTTGCCGCTGACCCAGCCGCGCCAACACAGCCCGGCCATCATGCTCAATTTGTTGGGGGATCTGTGGTTCCCTCAACAATTGGGTTCTGACCCCCATTGTTCTGATCCGACCGAGCCGCCTTGGGCCCAGGTGCTGGCCTTGCCAGGCACGCACTTGCATTTGTATGGCAAGCACGAGGCCCGCGTGGGCCGCAAGATGGGCCACCTCAACATCACGGCTGCCACGCCACAGGCTGCGCGTGCGGTGGCTTTACAAGCGGCTGCTATTGTTGGCATCGCGCCCTTTTGACAGCCATCACCTGGCCTTTCTTTCCATGATTCTTGACGGTCAGTCTCCCCAAGCCATCGTTGCCGCAGCCCAAGCCTTGCAGCGCGGCGATTTGCTGGGCTTGCCGACAGAAACTGTCTACGGCTTGGCCGCCGATGCCGGCAACGATGCGGCGGTGGCCAAAATCTTCGCGGCCAAGGGGCGGCCCAGCGAGCATCCCTTGATCGTGCACGTCGCCAGCGCCGATGGCGTGGCACGTTTTGCCAGCCATGTGCCCGGCTTTGCGACCCGGTTGATCGACGCCTTTTGGCCCGGCCCCTTGACCTTGATCTTGCCGCGCAGACCCGATGTGGCTGCGGTGGCTGCCGGTGGTCAAGACTCGGTGGGCCTGCGCTGCCCCTCGCACCCCGTGGCCCAAGCTGTGCTGCGCCAAGCCGAACGCTTGGGCGTGTACGGCGTCGCGGCACCCAGTGCCAATGTGTTTGGTCGCGTCAGCCCCACCACGGCGGCGCACGTGGCCAGTGAATTCGGTGCTGATTTGTTGGTTCTGGATGGCGGCGCGTGTGAGGTGGGCATTGAGTCCACCATCGTCGACTGCACCCGTGGCGCACCTGTGCTGTTGCGCCCGGGCCTTTTGACGCCCGAGCAACTCAGCTTGGCTTGTGGCGAGACGGTGCATGTGTCTGCAGCGCTGAATGGCCAAGCAGACCCGCAAGCCCCACGCGCTTCGGGCACCTTGGCCTCGCATTACGCACCGCGTGCGCGGGTGCGCCTTGTTGACGCCCACAACGTGTCCGCTGAACTCCTAGCATGGCAACAACACAGCCCCGCCACTGACACCTTGGCGCTGTGGACGGTCGAGCCTGTCACGTTGAGTGCCGCCTTCGCGTCTCGCGTGCATCGGCAGCCCATGCCGCAAGATGCCGCCACCTGTGCCCATGCCTTGTTTGCGCAACTGCGTGCGTTCGACGACCTGGGCGTGTCAGACATTTGGGTTCAAACCCCGCCTGCCGATCCGCTGTGGGACGGCGTGCTTGACCGCCTGACCCGAGCTGCCACGCCGGTTCGTTAAACTAATCTGCTAATCAACGAGAGCCTTTGATGATTCACTTTTCTGTCCAACGTTTGATCGGCCTGTGCGCCTTGGCGCTAGCCAGCTTGCTGGCGGGCTGTGGTGGCTCCAGCAGCACCGTCAACCCCTTGGTGGCAAAGCGTGTGATTGCGTTCGGTGATGCGTTCAGTGATGTCGGAGATGGCTCCTCTCCGTACACGACCCGCAACGGGCGCTACACCATCAACGGCGCGACGTCAGGGGGCATTGCCACCATCACCACCCCGACGACGGTGGCCGAGACCTTGGCCAACATCTACGGTCTTTGGAGCACGACGCCCGTCGCAAGAAAAATGGTGAGCGGCGCTTATCCTGCGATCACCATGCCAACCACGGGTGTGGTGAGTTACGCGGTGGGCAATTCGATGATCAATCCTGCCACGGCTTACGACGGCTTGGGGGGCTCCGATGCCACCTTGGGCACACAAATCACGCAGTTCTTGGCCGATGGTGGCCCGCAAGAAAACGACCTCATCGTCATCACAGCGGGCACGCGCGATTTGCTGTCTCTGGCAGTGCGCTATTTGGGCCGTAGTGGCAACACCACCACCAAGGCGTCAGATGGAACTGCATGGACGCCTCCCTCAGGCCTTGTTGCCAACCTGGGTGGCGATTTGGCAAAGACGGACGTCTATAACCGCTTGGACAGCACCACCACAGAGCTGGTGACCCAAATTGCCAAACTCATTGACGCAGGTGCCAAGCATGTGGTGGTGTTGGAACCCATGAACTTGTCGCGTACACCCTGGGGCTTGTCTTTGGATGCGACTTCGGTGACGTTTCTGCGTTCATTGAGCTATGACACCGACACCAGCTGCACCAGCGGCAATAACCAAAACTCCTTGCATTGCAAGCTGACCATTGCATTGAGCAGCAAATACCCGCCCACGGTGTATGGCCAGAAATTGCTGGCGGTGGATATCGCGCAATACTTCAACCTGTTGTCTGGCACCACTTCGACGGGCAGTGCCAACACGTACACCTCGTATTTCACCCAGCCTCCTACGAGTCCGGCTTGTGCGGTGAGCGCCATCTCAAGTACAAGCACAAGCACCCTGAGTAGCAGCTACGTTGCGTCCAGCATCGACGCCGCCTGGACCGCCGGGTGTGATGCTGATACGACAGTGTGGACCGCCATTTCCTCTTACCCGTTCACGGGCTTCATGTTTGCCGACAATTTGAACCTCACCCCGCAAGGCAACGCGCTGCTCGCCAACTACATCTACAGCAGCAGCATGTACCGCGCTGCCTGGCGTTAAGCCTTCACGGCTGCTGCGCCGCCCAATCTATCAAGGCATCCAAAGCGGGGCGCGCAGCATTGGCATTGGGGTGGTTGAGGATGGCTACCAGCACCCAGCGTTTGCCGCTGGCGGTGTCCACATAACCTGCCACGCCCGCCACATCACGTAAGCTGCCGGTTTTCAAATGGGCCACCGCCTGTGACTTGCTGCGCTTCAAGGTGCCATCCAAGCCCGTGATGGGCAAGGAGCTCATCAACTCAGACATGCTGGGTGAGTTCCACGCCACTTGCAACAAATGTCCCAAGCTCTGCGCGCTGGTGCGCTCGTCTCGGCTCAGGCCCGAGCCGTTGTCGAGCACCGGGGCCTCACCGCCCACGCGATCCCGCCACCAGCGTTGCACCACCTCGCGCGACGCCTCCAAGCTGCCCACGCCGCGTTGCTGCTGGCTCAAGGTGAGAAACACCTGCTGAGCCATCACGTTGTTGCTGTACTTGTTGATGTCGCGGATGGTCTCTGACAAGGCCGCCGACTCCGCACTGAACGCGGGCTGCAAGTTGGTGGGCACCGTGCCATCACGCACTTGCCCCACCAGTTGTCCGCCGAGCTGTTGCCACATGCCCAGCACCGCACGTGCGGCAAATTGCGTGGGCGCGCTGTAGGCCACAGGCCACATTTTTTCGCCGCAGCTCGCCGGATAGCTGCCCGCAAACTTGACCCGCGCAGGGTCTGTCCAATCGGCGCGCAAGCCCGTGCGGTAGTCGTTGCAGGCCTCGGTGGACAGTGGCACGCTGGTGGGCATCTGAACCCCCGCCAAGGGCGGCTCCACCTGAATGCGTGCCACGTTGGCGCTGCGGTCGGGCACGAACTGAATCAACAAGGATTTGAAGTTGAGCAGCAGCGCATCGGGTGCGGCGTTGTAGGGTCGCAGCGGCTCGCCATCAAAACCGCCAGCGTCGCGCGGTGCCATGTCAAACGCGCTGTGGTCGAGCACGATGTCGCCCTGAATTTTTTGAATCCCCAAGCCCTGCACGCGGCGCAACAGCAGCCATAAGCGTTCCACCACCAAACGGGGGTCGCCGCTGCCGCGCAGGTACACATTGCCTTGCAGCGTGCCGTCGCGCACCACGCCCTCCACATACACCGGCGTGCGCCAGACAAACGCGGGGCCCAACAGGTCCAGCGCGGCGGTGGTGGTGACCAACTTCATCAGCGACGCGGGGTTGACGGGTGTTTGCGCCGACACACTCAAACGTGCTGGCCCGTTCAGCGCGGTGTCCAGCACCACCACATGCAAGGCCTCCCGTGGCACCTTGGCGCGTTGCAAGGCCGCCTCTACCTCTGGCGGTAGTTGGCCCACGTCACCACTGGCGTTGGCAGTGGGGGATGGCGTGTGACGGGTTTTGTGCGTTTTTTGCGTGGCGTGGGCTTGTGCCCAGGCGGCGCTCCAGACGCTGCTCAGGCAGGCCGTCAACAGCATCACAAACAAGGGGCGAAGTGGGCGGGTCATGGGCAAATTATGTCTGCCAGGATAATCACGCCATGTCCCGTACCCACACTCGCACACACCACTGGCTTGCTTTGGAGACCAGCACCGACACGCTGTCTCTGGCGGTCATGCGTGGCGACCAGGCATGGGTGCACACCAGTGCTGGGGGTGCCCAAGCCTCGGCCCAGACCTTGCCGCAAATTCAAATCCTGATGGCACACGCAGGCTTGCGCTATGCAGAGCTGGATGCGGTGGTGTTTGGCCGGGGGCCTGGGGCCTTCACCGGGCTGCGCACGGCGTGCTCGGTGGCGCAGGGCTTGGCCTTTGGGGCCGATGTGCCGGTGCTGCCCGTGGACACCTTGTTGGCCGTGGCAGAAGAGGCAAGGCACATTGCGCTTCATGCGGCACTTGAGCTGTGTACCGCCGATGCCGTGTCAACCCCCACCCCGACCCGTGTGTTGGCTGTGCTCGATGCGCGCATGGACCAGGTGTATGTGGCGGCTTACGAACACACCCAAGGGGTGTGGCACTGCGTGCAAGAAGCCGCCGTGCAAAACCCCGAAACGCTGAGCTGGCCGACTCACTGGCACGCGGGCGAACCCTTTATTGCTGCGGGCAACGCCTGGGGCATCTATGCCGGTCGTTGGCCCGCCGCGTTCACGGCGGCGCAGGTGCAGGCCTTGCCCACAGCGTCTGCCTTGTTGCGCTTGGCACCTCTTGCCTGGGCGCAAGGCTTGGCCGTGCCTGCT
Source organism: Limnohabitans sp. JirII-31 (assembly GCF_002778315.1). Lineage (GTDB taxonomy): Bacteria > Pseudomonadota > Gammaproteobacteria > Burkholderiales > Burkholderiaceae_C > Limnohabitans. Next base: position 55,531 of record NZ_NESA01000009.1, read on the forward strand.
GAACAGGCCTTGCCGCTGTATATCCGAGACAAAGTGGCGCAAACCACCCAAGAGCGTTTGCAGGCCAAGCAGCAGGCGCTGGCCACCGATGTGCCTGGCAGGCCTGTGGCTTGATCGACAATGCATCTCTCACCAAACATTGATTGACCATGAGTGCTGTGCTGCAACCCCAAGCCCGTCTGGAGCCGCTGACCGAAGCGATGCTCGACGCCGTGTTGCGTGTGGAGCAACGTGCGTATAGCCACCCTTGGACCCACGGCAATTTTGTGGACTCGATCCGTGCGGGCTACCAACTGCAAGCCCTCATGGGCGACGACACCTTGCTCGGCTACTTTGTGGCCATGGAAGGCGTGGATGAAGTGCATTTGCTCAACATCACGGTGGCCCCCGAGTTTCAAGGCCAAGGGTGGGCGCGTGTGATGCTCGACGCCCTGTCGTTGTGGTCGCGTGGGCGAGGCGCACATTGGCTGTGGCTCGAAGTGCGTGCCAGCAATGCCCGCGCCATGCACGTGTACGAGGCCTACGGCTACCGCCGTGTGGGTGAGCGCAAAAACTATTACCCCGCTGACCAGGGCCGCCGCGAAGACGCGGTGGTCATGTCGTTGAAGTTGTGAGCCTGGCACGCATGGCCCTGAACCTCGACACCCGTCAACGCGCCATGCTGGCCGAGATGCATGTGCGTGTGTGGTCGCCTTTGACCGCACCCGAGCCAGCAGCGACCTCATCCGCAGTTGAGGTGGCGGATGCGGCCGTGCTGACCCATGACGCACCAGTGGTCAGCTCCCCAGCGCCCGTGTCTGTAGCCGCTGCGCGTGCACCCGTCCCTGCGGCTGTCACGGCCCATGCGGCTGCGTTGGCCGCTGCGCCTGTTTCGACGCCGCGCATGGGTCAACGCCCCGAAGGCCTGGATCACATGGACTGGGCCACCTTGCACAGCACGGTGTCCAGTTGCCAAGCCTGCACCTTGTGCAGCACCCGCCACCACACCGTGTTTGGTGTGGGTGCTCCCGCGCCAGAAGGCCAGGTGCCGCAGGTCGATTGGCTGATCGTGGGCGAAGCCCCGGGTGAAAACGAAGACCTGCAAGGCCAGCCTTTCGTTGGGCAAGCGGGTCAGTTGCTTGACAACATGTTGCGTGCCTGTGGTTTGTCGCGCACGGCGCAGGCTGGCCCTGAGGGCGGCGGCATTTACATCACCAACGTGCTCAAGTGTCGCCCGCCTGGTAACCGCAACCCCAAGCCTGAAGAAGTGGCGCAGTGCGAGCCCTACTTGCAGCGCCAGGTGGCCTTGTTGAAACCCAAAATCATTGTGGCCATGGGCCGCTTTGCGGTGCAGTCGCTGTTGCAGCACAGCGTGCCTGGGGTTGACAACACGCCCTTGGGCAAGTTGCGCGGCCAAGTGCACAGCTACCAAGGCGTGCCGGTGGTGGTGACCTACCACCCCGCGTATTTGTTGCGCAACCTGCCGGAGAAAGCCAAGGTTTGGGCAGATCTGTGCTTGGCCATGGCGCAGCTGCGCGGGCGTTCGCAATGACGCATCGACTGCCGCGCAGTGCACTTGGCAGTCCTCCTAAAATCAGCCCATGAAATTTCTTGACATGCTGAGCGCAGCCGAGCGCCAAAACGCCTCCATGCTGTGTGTGGGCCTGGACCCAGAGCCCACCAAATTCCCAGACAGCATCAAGGGCGACTCCAACAAAATTTACGATTTTTGCGCCGCCATCGTGGACGCTACGGCCGACTTGGCCATCGCCTTCAAACCGCAAATTGCCTACTTCGCGGCGCACCGTGCAGAAGGGCAGTTGGAGCGTTTGATGGAACACATGCGCCGTGTCGCACCTCAAGTGCCCATCATCTTGGACGCCAAGCGTGGTGACATTGGCTCCACCGCCGAGCAATACGCCATCGAAGCCTTTGAGCGCTATGGTGCCGACGCGGTCACCTTGTCGCCCTTCATGGGCTTTGACTCGGTGCAACCGTATTTGAAACACCACGAAAAGGGTGCCTTCTTGCTGTGCCGTACCTCCAACCCAGGTGGCGACGATTTGCAAGGTCAGCGTTTGGCTTCGATCGAAGGCCAACCCCTTTTGTACGAACACGTGGCCCGTTTGGCCCAAGGCCCTTGGAACCTGAACGGTCAACTGGGTTTGGTGGTGGGCGCGACCTACCCGAAAGAAATTGAACGTGTGCGAGCTTTGGCACCAACCCTGCCCTTGCTCATCCCCGGTGTGGGCGCGCAAGGCGGTGATGCTGCGGCGACGGTCAAAGCCGGTATGTCGGGCGCACAAGGCCATGTGGCGGGCACCACCATCGTCAACTCGTCGCGTGCCATTTTGTATGCCTCGTCGGGGGCTGACTTTGCCCAGGCTGCACGCCGTGTGGCCCTGCAAACGCGCGATGTGCTGCAAGCCGCAGCCTTGAGCTGACCACCATCTTTGGCCGCGTTGACGGCCACGCCCTCAATCACCTGGGGGACTGAGCCGCCTTACCACCAGGCGGCTTTTCTTTTAGCATGCGCCGCGTTGACCTGATGATTTTTTGAAAAGGGTAGGCATGCTGGAACAGCCAAATGCGCAAGTGATGATTGCGGGAGCGGGCCCTGTGGGTTTGCTGACAGCCTTGGTGCTGGCGCAACGGGGTGTCTCGTGCGTGGTGTTGGAGGCCGAACCCGGCCTGACCAAAGACCTGCGCGCGGGCACCTTCCATCCACCCACGCTGGAGATGCTCCACCAAGCCGGTGTGGCCGACGACATGTTGGCACTGGGCATTCAGGTGCCGCGTTGGCAGTCGTGTGACCTGGCCCATGGCTTAGTGGCCGAGTGGGACTTGGGCCTGCTCAAGAACGACACCCCCTACCCCTTTCGCTTGCACTTAGAGCAGCACCGCTTGACCCCCATCTTGATGGACAAGCTCAAAGCTTTTGCGCATGTGCAGGTGCTGTTCAACCACCGCTTCGAATCCCTCACGCAAAACGCCGATGACGTGACGGTGCGCGTGGCCACCCCCGACGGTTTGGCCACGTGGCGCACCCCATGGTTGGTGGCTGCCGATGGCGGTCGCAGCCAAGTGCGCAAATCGGCAGAGATTGAGTTTGCCGGCTACACCTGGCCCGAGCGCTACAGCGTGATCAGCACCACCTTTGACTTTGGCACCTTGGGTTACACCGAGAACGCCTACATCAGCGACCCCGAGCAATGGGTGGCCGTGTTCAAGATGCCCGATGTGGGCCCGCCCGGTTTGTGGCGCATGACCTTGCCCGTGGCCCAAGACGTGCCCGATGACGTGGCCATGGCTGGCCCCTACGCGCAGCATGCCATCCGGCGGCTCACCGGGGCAGGCCCTGAGGTGATGTATCCCTTGGTCCACCAAAGCATCTACAGCGTGCACCAGCGCGTGGCGGTGAGTTTGCGCAAGCACCGCGTGCTGCTGGCTGGGGACGCAGCCCACGTCAACAACCCCTTGGGGGGCTTTGGCTTGAACAGCGGCATCCACGACGCCATGAGCTTGGGGGGCATGTTGGCTCAGGTGGTGCAAGGCGAGGCCGATGACAGCCTGCTCGACCGCTACCACCGCCAACGCCACACCGTGAACATGGAGTATGTGCAACAACTGTCGGTGAAAAACAAAAAGAACCTGGAAGAAAAAGACCCTGAGCAACGGGCGCTGCGCATCCGCGAGTTGGAGGAGACCTGTGCCGATCCGGTCAAGGCCCGTGCGTTTTTGTTGAACTCATCCATGGTCAACAGCATCGCCCGCGCCAACGCCATTCTTTAACCTCTGACGCAAGGACGACAGATGCGACGCTTCGAATTCTTCACGACAGTTTTGGCCTTCACGCTGTACGCGATGGGCGCGGGTGTGCAGGCACAACCTGCTTGGCCCCAAAAACCGATTCGCATCGTGGTGCCGTTTGCGCCGGGGGGCAACACCGACTCGATCGCCCGCGTCATCGCCGAGCGCTTCACCCAGAGCCTGGGCCAGCCTGTGGTGGTGGACAACAAAGTGGGTGCCGGTGGCGCCATTGCGGCCGAGTTTGTGGCCAAGGCGCCTGCTGACGGCTACACCTTGATGATGGCCGCCATGCCGGTGATGGCGGTGTTGCCTGTCATCAGCAAAACCAACTTCGACCCCTTGAAAGACTTTGTGCCCATCAGCAACGTGGGCAGCAACCCCTTTGTGATGGGCGTGCACAAATCGGTGCCGGCCAACACCGTGTCTGAGTTTGTCGCCTTCATGCGCAAGAACCCTGGCAAGTACAACTACGCCTCGGGTGGCTCGGGCAGCGTGTCGCATTTGTCGGCGGCCTTGTTTGTCAAGCGCGCCGAGTTGAACATGACCCACATCAGCTACAAAGGTGGCGCACCCGCGGTGACCGACTTGTTGGGTGGCAATGTGCAGATGTACTTTGGCAACTTCTCCGAGCTCTACCCGCACGTGAGTGGCGGCAACATCCGCATCATCGGTGTCTCCAGCGACAAGCGCGCCGCTCAGTTGCCTCAGGTGGCCACCATTGCCGAATCGGGCTTTCCGGGTTTCAAGACCGTCACCTGGAATGGCTTGATGGCCCCAGCGGGCACACCCGCCGCCGTGGTGGCACGCTTGGCCGACGCCGTCAAAGAAGCCTTGGCCTCAGAGGGCACCCACACCAAGTTTCAGCAAATGGGGGTCGATGCCATTGGCAGCACCCCCAAAGAATTCGCCGACACCTTGCGTGCCGACATCGCCATTTGGTCTGAAGCCGCTAAAGCCGCCAATTTGAAAATGGAGTAAGCCCTCATGAGCCAAAACACCAGCCTCGACGCCCTGGCCACACGCGCCAAGATTGCCGTCATCGTGCCCGCCACCAACACCATCGTGCAACCCGAAATGGAGGCCATGCGACCGTCTGGCGTGACCAACCATGTGAGCCGCATGTTGCTGCCCGTGCGCCCCTATGACGACATGCAGGCCTACCGCCAAGCGCTTGAGACCGAGAAGGGCAACCTGGAAGAGGCCTTGAGCTTGGTCTTGCCGTGCGAGCCGCATGCCGTGGCCCATGGGCACTCCATCCACTCATTCCGTGGAGACCGCGCGCGCGCACTGGCCGAACAAAACCGTCTCGAAGCGCTGGCAGGTATTCCGTTCATCACGCCCTCGATGGCCGTGTTGGAAGGCCTCAAAGCCATTGGCGACCCGAAACGCATTGCGGTGCTCACGCCCTACTGGCCGCCAGCGGATGCCTTGATTCAAGAGTTTTTTGTGTCGTGCGGTTACGACGTGGTGGCCAACCACGGCCTCAAAGCCAAGGGCCCGATTTCGGTGGCGCAGTTCACGCCTGAGCAAATCATCGAAGGCTTCAAGACCTTGAACGCGCCAGGCGTCGAAGCCTTTGTGCATGTGGGTACCAACCTGCCCGTGAGTGCCCTCACGCCGCAGATCGAAGCCGAGTTTGGCAAGCCCTTGATCGGGGTGAACGTGGCCACGTATTGGTTGGCCTTGCGTCGCCTGGGCATTCAAGACCCGTTGCCAGGCTTTGGCGTGCTGGCCGAAAAACACTGAGGTCTTCGCAACGCTTGCCGTGGTGCGGGCTGTGCGTGTCAGCCCGCCAACAAATCGCGTGGCAAGCTCATGATGAAGTCGTTGAGCGTCTTCGAGTCACGCCCCGGTCGCATGTGGTCAGCCATGTACGCCGACGCCGATTCGGTGTCGCGTTTTTCCAGCGCACTGACAATTTTTTCATGCTGGTCATAAGACGACTTGATGCGTCCCAACGCGCCAAATGCATGGCGACGGTAGACCCCGGTGCGTGAGCGAATGCGCAGCACCTCTTGGCGCAAAAACGTGTTGCGCGCGCCCTCGTAAATCAGCTCATGAAACTTCAGGTTGGCTTCTTGCCAGCCATCCATGTCTTCTTTGTCGGCCAGTTTTTTGCTGCTGCGGTGAACCTTCACCAGGGCTTTGACTTCGTCGTGGCTCATGCGCTCGCAGGCCAAACGCACGGCAATGCCTTCCAGCTCTGCCAACAGCTCCCACAACGACAACAGCTGTTGCAAATTCATCTTCGACACGATGGAGCCGCCTCGTGGGGTGCTGCTCAAAATGCCTTGTGCTTGCAGTTGCAGCAGGGCTTCGCGCACGGGCGTGCGTGACACCTTGTACTGGGCCGCCAGGGCCACGTCGTCGATGGCGTCACCGGGCAGCAACTCGCCCGATGCAATGGCAGATTCAATGCGCAGTCGGATTTGGTCACTGACTTTCATAGCGTCCCGTAGGTGAAAGCGATATTTTAAATCCTTGCTAAAAATACATAAACTCGGTTATAAATATACACAACGAATCACCACCTCATCCACCCATTGCCCATGCGCGACGCGACTCAGCACCAGCAGGACTTCACCGAATTGGCACAACATGCGTTTGCCGACAACGGGTACGTGCCGTCGACCGCGCTGCTCAAAGCCACCGCCAAAGGCTTGGTGCGTTTGGCCGATCCGTCGCCAGTGGCGGTACGGGTCGATGTTGATGTCAGCTTCGACGACATGCTCAGGAGCTGCGCCGGTGCTTGAACTGCCTGCGCGCTTGACGCAACTCCAAGCGCTCATTCGCTGCGGTCAGCTGACGCCTCAAGACGCCGTGTCTGCGCAAGTGCAGCGCGGACAAGCCTTGAGCACACCGTTTCCTTGCGTGGTCGACCAGTTGCCCATCGCAGCCTTGGGTGACGGGCCTTTGGCGGGCATTGCCTTGGCGCACAAAGACATCTTTCAGCTCGATGACCGCCTGCCCGGCTGTGGCGTGGGCCACGGGCATGCGCAAGCCAGCGTGCACGCTGCGGCTGCCATTGCCGCATTGCAACAAGCCGGTGCCAGCCAGTGGGCCACCTTGGTGATGGCGCCCCATGCCTGTGGTGCCACCTCGCAAAACATGCACTTTGCACGCTGCGTCAACCCACTCGATTCGGAGGCTGCGGTGGGTGGCTCATCCAGTGGCTCGGCCGTGGCCGTGGCGGCTGGCATGAGCTATGCCGCTTTGGGCACCGACACCGCAGGTTCGGTGCGCATACCGGCAGCGACCTGTGGCTTGATCGGACTCAAAACCACCCATGGGGCGGTCAGCACCCGAGGCTGTGCGCCACTCGCGCCCTCGCTCGACAGCGTGGGCATCTTGAGCCGCTATGCACCAGATGCGCGTGAAATCTGGGCGGCTTTGTGCCCGCAACTGCCGCGTGTTGCGGCAACGCGCACACCGCGTTGCCACCTGTGGTTGCCCGAAGACGGCGTGGCGCCTGACGTGGCCCAAGCCATTCGCACGTGGGCCGCGCAACTCGATGCACAAGTCACGCCGTTGGACATGGCCGACACCTTTGACTCACTCAACCGCCATGCACAGCGTGTGTTGTTGCACGAGACGGCACGCACACACCATGCGAGTTTGTGCGATGGCAGCGCAGAGTCTGGCGTGCAAGCCATTGGCCTGATGGGCTTGGGGCTGCCACTGGCGTGGTACCAAGCGTCCATGCAATCGCGCGCGGGCCTGTTGCAAGACTTTGTGACGCGCTATTTTCACGATGCCGAATTTTTAATCCTGCCCTCTTTGGCAGACCCTGTGCCTGATTGGCAAACGGTGGAAGTAGGCCACGTCGCGTTTGATCGCGCGTCACTGTTTGCCATGCACCGCTACATGGGCTTTGTGAATTACCTCGGCTTGCCCGCACTCAACTTGCCCATCGCGCGTGACACGCGCGGTCGTGCTGTGTGTGTGCAAGTCTTGGCCAGACCTTTTGCCGAACACCGCTTGCTCGACTTTGCCGAGCAGGTGCCTCCTATTTTTTGGACCCACTGAACATGCCGAAAATTCAAGCCTCCAGCGCACTGGCCCGTTTCAAAGTGATCGACCTCTCGCGTGTGCGCGCGGGTCCCAACTGCGTGCGCATCCTGACTGACTTTGGTGCCGATGTGATTCGTGTCGAACCCCCGCCGGGTGTCGACCCCAACGAAGCCATGTTCGCGGCCAACCGCAAGGGCGGCGACTTTCAAAACATCAACCGCAACAAGCGCTCGATGACGCTCAACCTCAAAAAGCCAGGAGCCATGGAGGTGCTGATGCGCTTGGTGGCCGAGGCCGATGTGGTGGTGGAGAACTGGCGTCCCGACGTCAAAAACAAACTCGGCCTCGACTACGAGTCGCTCGCCAAAGTGAACCCACGCATCATCTTGGCCAGCATCTCTGGCTTTGGGCAAGACGGGCCGTATGCCTGGCGTCCTGGGTTTGACCAAATCATCCAAGGCATGGGTGGCTTGATGAGTGTGACCGGTGAGGCCGAGCATGGGCCTGTTCGCGCGGGTTTGGCGGTGGCCGATTTGAGTGCGGGTCTGTACTGCGCACTGGGCATCTTGGTGGCCTTGCTGGAGCGTGAAGTTTCGGGCAAAGGGCAGTGGGTGCACAGCTCCTTGTTGCATTCGCAAATCGCCATGATGGATTTCCAAATGGCGCGTTACCTCAACGACAACGATGTGCCCGTGCAAGTGGGCAACAACCACCCCACCAGCTCACCCATGGGCTTGTTCGACGCCAACGATGGCTGCTTCAACCTCGGCGCGTCGGGCGAGGGCAATTGGAAGCGCTTTTGCGACGCACTCGACAAACCCGATTGGTATGCCGACCCAGAATTTCAGACCGAGCCCTTGCGTGTGCAACACCGCGAACGTCTGAATGCACAAATTGCGGTCGAGTTCAAAAAGAACACAGTCAAGCACTGGGTCGATTTGCTCAACCAAGTGGGCGTGCCCGCCGGGCCGGTCTACACCGTGCCGCAAGTGTTTGAAGATGAGCAGGTGAAACATTTGAAGGTCACCGAGACCTTGATGACCAACTTTGGCAAAGAAATTGCGTACATCACACAACCGGTGGTTTTAGAGCGCACACCGTCCCAAGTTGTGGCGCCCGCACCTGGATGGGGCGAACATACCGACGAAGTCTTGCGCGAAGCCGGATATTCGGACGAAGAGATTCAACAATTTCACACACAAGAGGTGGTTTAACCATGGGTGCTATTCATGTCACGCACGACCAGCATGTGGCCGTGGTCACGATCGACGATGCCGAGCGCTACAACGCCATGAGCTTGTCGATGTGGATTGCGCTCAAACAAGCGTTTGACGACATCGAACACAACGCCCAGGTGCGTGCCGTGATTTTGCGCGGTGCCGGTGAAAAAGCCTTTGTCTCAGGCGCCAACATCAGCGAGTTTGAAACCCAGCGTAACTCCGAAGCGTCGGTGGCCCACTACAACCAGAGCGTGGCGCAAGCCCAAGACGCCATCACCCGTTGCCGTGTGCCGGTGATTGCTGCCATCAGTGGCATTTGCTATGGCGGTGGTTTGGGTTTGGCTTTGAGTTGCGATTTGCGCTATGCCAGCCCGGCCTCCAAGTTCCGCATGCCCGCCGCGCGTTTGGGCCTGGGTTATGGCTACCGCGGCATGAAAAGCATCTTGCAAAACCTCGGGCCCACAGCGGCTGCAGAAGCCTTCTACACCGCCAAGGTGTATGTGGCCAGCGAGGCGGCACACATTGGCATCGTCAACGCCGTGCACGACGATGTGTTTGCGCATTGCGCTGAGGTGGCTCTGCAAATTTCGCAAAACGCCCCCCTCACGGTGCAAGCCGCCAAGCAAGCCATGCTGTGCATTGCCGATGGCGACACCTCCCAAATTGCGCGCATCGACCAGGCCGTCGATGCGTGTTTCAAGAGCAGCGACTATGCCGAGGGCCGACTGGCCTTTGCACAGAAGAGGCTCCCTCAGTTCACCGGCCATTGAATATCAACCCACCCATGGAGAAGAAGATGAAATCTTTAAGAACCCTGCTCACGATTGCGCTGTCGCTGGCAGCCACCGCGGCCCTGGCTGTGGGGCCCGCCCCAGCGCCGATGAAACAAAAAGAAGTCCTCAGCGTGGGCTTTGTCAAAGTGGGCCACCTCGCACCCATGCTGATGCTGGAAGAAGAGCTCAAGAAGCTCAACATCGAAGTCAAGCGCGCTGAGTTTGTTCGCTACGCCGATGCACGCACCGCGTTGCTGTCGGGTTCGGTCGACGTGTCGGCGGTGGGCCCAGGCGACTTGGCCATCGTGGCCGCGCAAGGCAGCAAGAACTTGATTGGCTTGACTGGCGTGGGCAGCTCGTCCAAATTCTTGGTGGTGCGCAAAGGCGTGAAGATTGACGACTGGGGTGACATCAGCGGCAAGAAGATTGCCATTGCACCGGGTTCTGCCGTGTGGTTCCAGTGGGCCATGACCTTGATTGAAAAGAACATCCCCTACACCTCGTTCTCGCCCGTGAACGTGCAAGGCGGTGGCACGGCGTTTGTGCAAGCCATGAAGCGGGGTGACATCGATGCCATGGTGCTGTGGGAGCCCTTCGAGTCACAAGCCGTGGCCGAAGGCGATGCTTACTTTGCCAACAAACTCGACTACAGCCAGTCCCGTTCGGTCGGCGCAGAGCTGGGCATGTTGGCCGCCTCTGGCGAAGCCATGAGCACCAAGAAAGAACTGGTGCGTCGCTTCTTGTGGGCTTACCTCAAAGTCGAAGAGCAATTGGCCAAAAACAATGACCAGTTTGCCGATGCCTATGCCAAGTACACCGGCTTGCCTTTGAATGTGACCAAAGAGTCCGCCAAGATCATCAAGCTCGGCGGCGTGCTCAACAAAGAACAGGTGGGTCGTTTGGCCGAGGCTGCGTTCAAGCAAGGCATCGTGCAAAAAGACGTGACCAAAGAAGCGGCTGAGCTGTATGACGACAGCATGGCCAAAGAAATCAAGAAGTAAGTGCAAGGACACACCATGAAGACAACGGCACATTTCAAGCAACTGCTGCTCGGACTGGTGGTGCCCACTGCCGTTGTCGTGCTGTGGCAGGTGATGGGCAACTTGCCAGGCATGGCCGGCATCTTGCCCACGCCTTTGAAGGTGGTTGAGGGCTGGCACGGTTGGATCTTCGGCCAAGCCGGCTTGGGGCTCAACCCCTACCTGGGCACTTGGCTGTCCAACGTCGAATATTCCTCGATGCGCGTGGTGCAAGGCTTTGTGCTGGCCGCGCTGATCGGGGTGCCGTTGGGGCTGTTGATTGGCTGGAGCAAGTTCATTTCGCAGATGCTGGACCCGCTGATTCAAAGCCTGCGCCCGATCCCGATCACGGCGTGGTTGCCGTTCTCGATTGCGGTGTTTGGCATCCGCGATGTGGGTTCGATCTTTCTGATTTTTCTGGGTGGCTTTTATGCCATCGTGGTCAACGCCACGCAAGGTGCACGCGATGTGGACCGCAACTTGGTGCGTGCCGCCTTGATGATGGGCGCCAACCGCACCCAGTTGTTGCGCCGCGTGGTGCTGCCAGCTGCGATGCCCTCCATCTTCACGGGATTGCGCATTGGGCTGGGCATTTCTTGGACGGCGGTGATCGTCTCTGAGATGGTGGCCGTCAAGTCAGGCCTGGGCTATGTGCTGTGGGATGCCTACTACGTGGGCCGCATGGACATTGTGTTGGCCGACATGGTGTCGATCGGCGCCATGGGTTACATCAGCGACCGCATCATTGTGTTCATTGAACGCAAGGTTCTGGTTTGGCGTATTTTGCAAAGTCACTGAAATTCTTATGTCCAACATCTCTGTTCAAGATCTTTGCAAAATTTATCCCGGTCAACCACCGGTCAAAGCCCTCGACCACATCGATCTCGATGTGCCCCCGGGTGACTTCGTGGCCTTGCTCGGCCCCTCGGGTTGCGGCAAGTCCACCTTGCTCAACCTGATTGCGGGCTTCGAGTCACCCAGCTCGGGTGTCTTGCAGGTCAACCAACAAGCGGTGCATGCCCCAGGGCCTGACCGTGGCGTGGTGTTCCAAGAGGCGGCGCTGTTTCCGTGGCTGACGGTGTGGGAGAACGTGATCTTTGGCCCGCAAATGCAAGGCCTGCCCAAGGCCGAGTACGAAGAGCGTGCCAACGAGATGCTCAGCATCGTGGGCTTGCATGATTTCAAAAACCATTTGCCGGTGCAACTCTCGGGTGGCATGCGTCAGCGCGTGGGCATTGCCCGCATCTTGACTTTGGGGTCACGCGTGTTGCTGATGGACGAGCCCTTTGGTGCACTTGACGCACAGACCCGACTCACCATGCAAGAGCTGTTGCTGTCGGTGTGGCAAAAGCTCAAACCGACCATCATCTTTGTCACGCACGACATCGACGAAGCCATCTTTTTGGCCAACACCATCTACGTCATGTCGGCCCGACCAGGCCGCATCCAATCCAAAATCAACGTGCCCTTGGCGCGTCCACGCACCGTGGCTGACACAGCGAGCGAGGCCTTCAGCGCCATGAAGCTCGACATCCTCAACCTCATCCGACACACCCATGGCTAATCCCCGCATCCCTTACCGTTTTTCTGACGAAGGTCCGCAGTTGGTGGCGCCCAAAGAAGGCGCCATCTTGGTCCACCTGGTGGTCAATGTGGAGCACTGGCAGTTTGATGCCAGCATGCCACGCACCATCATCACGCCGCCGCATGGCAAAGAAACCGTGCCCGATGTGCCCAACTTCAGCTGGGCCGATTACGGCATGCGTGCCGGTTTGCCGCGCATCATCAATGCCATCCACAGCCGTGGGCTACCCGCGTCCACCAGCTTCAACGCTGGTGTGATTCAGGCCTACCCGCGTGCGGCCGAAGCCATGCACGAAGTGGGTTGGGAGTTCATTGGCCATGGCGTGCATCAAAAAGCGCTCAACCATGCCGAAGGCGAAGAGGCTTTGATTGCCACCAGCCTGGACATGATCGAATCGTTCACCGGCAAGCGCCCCAAGGGCTGGTTGAGCCCGGGCTTGCGCGAGTCGCACGACACGCCCGAGATCTTGAAAAAGCAAGGCATTGAGTACGTGTTTGACTGGGTGGTGGACGATGTGCCGCATTGGATGCGCACCAAGAATGGCCCGCTCATGGCCTTGCCCTACAACCTGGAAGTCAACGACTCCATCATTTACGCGGTGGAAAAACACGCGTCGAATGAAATGTTCCAGCGCCTCTCCAACACCTTGAGTTTGTTCAAACGCGAATGCGCCAAGCAGCCACGTGTTTTGTCGCTGGGTTTGCACCCGCACTTGATTGGCGTGCCGCACCGCTTTGAGAGCTTCGAGAAAATGCTCGACCTGTTGATGGCCACCCCCGAGGTGTGCTTTGTCACGGGCGAAAAAATGGCCCAGTGGTACGCCGCCCAAGTGCCCGCCCCCTCCAACTGATTGCAACTTCACAGAGAGTCTTTATGAACTTAGAACTGACAGGACAGCGTGTCCTCATCACCGGTGGCTCCAAAGGCATTGGCTTGGCCATTGCACAAGCGTTCGCCGCCGAAGGCGCCAAGCCCGTGCTGGTGTCACGTGACCGGGCCAACTTGGCCCATGCGGTGCAAGCCATTGAGGCCGCCCACCACATCACCCCCGAAGTCTTTGAGGCCGATTTGGGCCTGCCCGGTTCGGCCGACAAGCTGTGCCAACAGGTGGGCGAGATTGACGTGTTGGTGAACAACGCAGGCGCCATTCCTGGTGGCAGCATCCACGACATCACCGAAGAGCGCTGGCGCCAGGCCTGGGAGCTCAAGCTCTACAGCTACATCAACCTGACCCGCGCGTATTTGCCCAGCATGGAAAAGCGCGGCAAGGGCGTGATTGCCAACATCATCGGCATGGCCGGTGCAGCACCACGCTACGAATACATTTGCGGCTCGGCAGCCAATGCGGCCTTGATGGCGTTCACCCAAGGCCTGGGCGGCGGCACCGTGCGTCAAGGCGTGCGTGTGTTTGGCATCAACCCGTCGCCCACTCGCAGCGACCGCATGCAAGGCATGTTGCAGCAACAAGCCACCACCAAACTGGGGGACGCTTCGCGTTGGCAAGAGCTGACCTTGGGTCTGCCCTTTGGCCGTTTGGCCGAACCCGACGAGATGGCCAAACTCACGGTGTTCTGTGCTTCGCCCTTGTGTGGGTATCTGAGCGGCAGCATCATCAACGTGGACGGTGGCCAGATGTTCACCACACCGAGCAAATAAACCATGAGCCGACAAGATTTTCCTGAACTGCGCGAAGGCGTGCGCCAAGTGGTGTCTGCCTTTGACTCCCGTTATTGGCAAGAGGTGGACGAGGCGCGTGCCTTCCCTGAAAAATTTGTCACCGCCTTGACCGAAGCCGGTTGGTTGTCGGCCTTGATTCCTGAGGAATACGGCGGCTCCAACCTGAGCCTGACCGAAGCCAGTGTGATCATGGAAGAGATCAACCGCGCGGGCGGCAACTCGGGCGCCTGCCACGGTCAGATGTATGTCATGGGTTGTGTGGTGCGTCACGGCACGAAGGAGCAGAAAGAAGCCTTGTTGCCCAAGATTGCCTCGGGCGAATTGCGCATGCAGTCGATGGCCGTGACCGAGCCCACCACCGGCTCAGACACCACCCAACTCAAGACCGTGGCCGTGCGCCAAGGTGACCATTACGTGGTGAATGGGCAAAAGGTGTGGACCTCGCGCTTGCAGCACTCCGACTTCATGTTGCTGTTGGCACGCACCACGCCACTGGCCGAGGTGAAAAAGAAGTCCGAAGGCTTGTCGGTGTTTTTGGTGGACTTGCGCGAAGAGGTGGGCAAGACCATCACCGTCAAACCCATTCGCAACATGGTCAACCACGAGACCAATGAAATCTTCATCGACAACCTGCGCATTCCCGTAGAAAACCGCATTGGTGAAGAAGGCAAGGGGCTCAAGTACATCATGGATGGCTTGAACGCCGAGCGCATTTTGATTGCCGCTGAGTGCATCGGTGACGGCTATTGGTTTGTTGACCGCGCCACCCAGTACGCCAAAGAGCGCGTGGTGTTTGGTCGCGCCATCGCGCACAACCAAGGCATTCAATTCCCCATTGCCAAGGCCCACATCAACGTGGAAGCGGCCAGCTTGATGCGCTACGAAGCGGCGCGTTTGTTCGACGCCGGTTTGCCCTGCGGCGCACAAGCCAATATGTCGAAGTTGCTGGCGGCAGATGCGTCTTGGGAGGCGGCCAATGTGTGTCTGCAAACCCATGGCGGGTTTGGCTTTGCCGCCGAGTACGACATTGAGCGCAAGTTCCGCGAGACACGCTTGTACCAAGTGGCACCGATCTCCACCAACTTGATCTTGTCCTACGTGGGCGAGCATGTGTTGGGCATGCCCAAGTCCTACTGAGCGCACACCATGACATCCCCTGCTTTCCCCGTCTACACCACCCTCGCGTGCACCCACGTCTCTGACCACGTGTTGCAGGTGTGTTTGAACCGCCCCGAGGTGGGCAATGCGCTGAACACGCAAATGGGGGTGGAGTTGCTCGACCTGTGGACACGCTTGACCGATGTGCCGGGCGAGGTGCGTTGCGTGGTGTTCACGGGTTCGGGCAGCAAGATTTTTTGTGGAGGCGGCGACCTCAAAGAGCGCAACGGCATGACGCCGCAAGCGTGGCAGCACCAGCATGAAATTTTTGAGCGCTTGTACTGGGCCTTGATTGATTTGCCTTTGCCGGTGGTCGGTGCCATCAACGGACACGCGTATGGTGGAGGCTTGGAGATGGCGCTGTGCTGCGACTTTTTGTATGCCAGCCAAGAGGCGCGCTTTGCACTGCCAGAGGTCACGCTGGGCATCATGCCGGGCATGGGCGGCACACAAAACTTACCGCGCGCTTTGGGCGAGCGGCGCGCCAAAGAATTGGCACTCACAGGGCGCCCTTTCAGTGCGGCCCAAGCGCATGAGTGGGGCTTGGTCAACCAAGTGGCCGCGCCCGAAGAGTTGCTGGCTTTGGCCCTGGAGACGGCGCAGCGCATCGCGGCCAATGCGCCTTTGTCGGTGCGACAAATCAAAAAGTCGATCCGCTACGGCGGCCAGATGGAGTTGCGCACCGCCTACCGTTTTGAGGTGGAGGCCTACAACCGTTTGGTCGACACCGACGACCGGCGCGAAGGCGTGGCTGCTTTCAACGAGAAGCGCCCTGCGGTGTTCAAAGGCCGCTGAGCCGTGCAAAGGTTCGGGTGAGTTCTGCCAACACGCCCTCCTGGACCGAGCAATTGCTGGCCTTGCAAGGCCGCCCCATCACCGACGCTGACCGCCACCGCGCAGCCCTGCACCTGATCGATTGGTTTGGTTGTGTGCTGTTGGGCCACACCTCGCCTGCGGGTGAGGCTTTGAGCCGTTGGGCGGCGCAAGCAGCACCTGGGCCATGTTGGACGGTGGGCGGCTTGTACTTGCGCAGCGAGGATGCCGCCTTGGTCAATGGTGGCTTGGGCAACATCGACGAGCTCGATGACTTACACCGCGAAGCGGTGGTGCACCCCGCAGACACCCTCATGGCCGCTGCGCTGGCGCTGGCGCAGCGCGAGCAGGTCATACCGCACGCACTGCTGGACGCCGTGGTGCGTGGCTACGAGGTGGCCATTCGGGTGGGCTTGCTGGCCGGCACCGCGCATTACCAGCACTGGTACAGCACAGCCACCTGTGGCGTGTTTGGTGCTGCTACCGCGGCTGCGAGCTTGTTGCAACTCGATGCCACGCAGGCCATGCATGCCTTGGCGCAGGCGGGCATGCAAGCCAGTGGCGTGTGGCAATGCCGCGTGGAACCTGGGTTCTCTAAACAGCTGGCCACAGGGCGCAGCGCGCAGTCAGGCGTGTTGGCCGCCGACTTGGCGGCGGCTGGCATGGTGGGGCCGCGCCACATCTTGGAAGGCCAGCATGGGTGCTTGGCTGCCACGGGCAGCTTGCCCGATGCCACGCGCGCCCGGGCAGTGCTGGCGCCTGCACCTGATGCACCTTGGTTGATCCATGCAGTCAGCTTCAAGCCCTGGCCTGCCTGTCGCCATGTGCACCCGGCCATCGCGTGCGCCATGCAACTGCACGCGCGAGTGGCCGATGTGGAAGAGATTGTTCGCATCGAGGTGAGCAGCTACCAAACCGCGCTGGACTTTGCCGATCAAGCGCAACCCCACACCCGCCAGCAAGCGCGCTTTAGCTTGCAGCATGGGGTGGCGGTGGCGCTGTTGCGTGGCGATTTTTGGTTGGGTGACACCCAAGCCGAGTCGTTGACGCATCCGGTGCTGACGCGCTTGCGTGGCTGCACCCAGGTTCGCGCAAACTCACGCTGGAGCCGTGCCTACCCAGCGCATTACGGCGCGCAGGTGCAGGTGTGGCTGCGCGATGGTCGTCGCTTGGAGGCCCAGGTGGTCGACGCCCCGGGTGACCCGGAAAACCCCATGTCACACGCAGCGGTGCTGGCCAAAGCGCAACGCGTGATGCAGGCCGCAGGTCATGCGCAGCAGTCTGTGACGGCACTCATCCAAGCCTGTGTCGACTTGCCGCAAGCCATATCAATGGACAGTTTGTGGCGCGCCTTGCGCCAGCTCCGCCCGGCCTGAGCGGTTCAGGACGCGGCGCTGGAAGCGCGCGTGGGCCACAGCACCGATGCGATGGCGGCCACCACCAGCAGCACCGCCAGCCAGTCTTGCCAGTGCAGCACTTCGCCCAGCCACCATGCGCCGCTGAACACGCCCAACACCGGAATGAACATCACGCTCAAGCTCGATGCCAAAGGCGGCAAGCTGCGCGCCAACCCCAGCCAAGCGGCTTGGGCAAACACAAACACACCGATGGCGTTGTAGACGATGGAGCCCCAGGTGGTCAGCGACGGCATGGCCCAGCGGTCCGCTTCAAACAGCACCGCCACCACGCTCATCACCACGGCGGTCATGCCGGTCATCCAAAACACAATCGTGAGTGTGGGCACGCGCATCTTGGTGTGGCGAATTTGTTGTGTGCCCAAAGCCCAAGAGGCGGCCGCAGCCAAGGCCATCACAACGCCCAAGGGCTTTCCAGACAAATTCACCAACTCGTGCCACAACAACAGCATGGCACCCAAGGCGGCCAAGGCCACGCCCAACCAAGCGCGGGCACGCAGTGGTGATTTGAAAAACAACATGCCAATGACGGCTGAAAAAATCGGCATGGTGTAGCCAAGAATGGCGGCGCGCCCGCTCGACAAATCTTGCACCGCCAAAATGATCAGCACATGCCAGACAAACATATTGCTGCTGGCCAGCACCATGAGTTCTTTCCATTCGCTGCGTGGCACCTTGAACGGCACCTTCATCTTGAGCAACACCAAGCCCAGCAGGGGCCACCCAATCCACATCGAGATGCTGCGAAAGGTGATGGCCGGGTAGCCGGTGACGCCGATTTTCAGAATCGGCCAGTTGATGCCCCAGACCAAGGTGAGGATGACAAGGGTGACCCACTGTTTGCGGGTGAGCTGGTGTGCGTGGGTCATAAGGCTTTCAAATCGGTGCCGTCCAAGTTTAGCGGCGTGCTGTGCATGTGCGCAGACGAACAGACCGCAAGTTGTATCGGGCCTAGATTCAACAGCCTCGCCGAAGGGTGTTGTGGGAAGAAGGTCGATATGTTGATGAACGTTTTGTTGGTGATTCTGTTTTTGATGCTGCTCGGTGCCATACCCACTTGGCCACACAGCAGAACCTGGGGCTATTACCCCAGCAGCGGTCTTGGACTGATCGTGCTGGTGTTGTTGTTTTTGATATTGACGGGTCGCGCTTGACGCGCCACACACACAAGGAACACACGATGAAGATCACACACCACACCACGCCATACCTCTTGGCTGCTTTGCTGCTGCTGGGCTTGTCGGCTTGCGACAAACCCGGGCCTGCGCAAGAGGCCGGGCGCAAATTGGACGAAGCCGCAGAGAAAGCCACCGAAGCGGTGAAGAAAAGCGTGGATGACGCAGACGATGCAGCAGAGCGTCAAAAAGAGAAGGCCAGCACGGCCATGGAAGACACAGAAATCACGGCCAAGGTGAAAACCGCTTTGATGCAGCGCGAAGGCATGAAGTCGGTCACCATCAGCGTCAAAACACGCCGTGGCTTGGTGACGCTGACCGGCTCTGTCGCCTCACAGGCGCAGGCCGATTTGGCCAAACAACTCGCACAAGCGGTCAAAGGCGTGCACGAGGTGGACAACCTGTTGGTGGTGGTGAGCCGTTAATTTTTAACAATCACGCCGCACGACACACGTGGTCCCGAGTTGCCTGTGGGCTGTGTTTTGAAGTCGTCCGGATCGCGATGAACAATCAAGCCTCGCCCCACGATGCTGGACGCGCCGTCCTGCATGGAGATTGACGTGCTCTCAAAGCGCAGCTGAACCTTGCCATAGGCATCGGCTTTCAAGCTGGGCAAATCGCCCACATGGTGTTGGGCGTGCTCATGGGCTCCGTGGGGTTTGCCGTCGGGGTTGAAATGACCGCCGGTGCTCATGCCGTCACCACTGGAGCAGTCGCCTTTTTCATGAACGTGAAAACCATGCTCCGAGTTGGGCGCAAAGCCTTGCGCGTCGACCACAACCAACACCTTGTTGTGCTGCTGCGTGAACGTCACCCGACCTGTCACGCTGTTGCCTTGGGTGGGCGCGAGCACGGCGGTTGCAGACGTTTGAGCTTCCAACATGGCGCAAGCCGCCAGTGTGAAAGCGGTCGCAAAAACGAAAACTGTTTTCATGGCACATCCCCTTGGGTGGTTAAAAAGTCATGCTAGCAGGTGGGTGCAGGGCGTGGCTTCTTCTTTGAGTGCTGCCATGGCGGCGGTCAGCCCAGCAAACGCTTCAGGTAACGCCCGGTAAAACTGGCCGGGTTGTCGGCCAATTGCTCGGGCGTGCCCACGCCCACCACTTGGCCACCGCCACTGCCGCCTTCAGGCCCCATGTCGATGAGCCAGTCGGCGGTTTTGATGACGTCCAGGTTGTGCTCGATGATGACGATGGTGTTGCCCGCATCGCGCAGGTGTTGCAGCACTTTCAACAGCAAGTCAATGTCGGCAAAGTGCAGGCCGGTGGTGGGCTCGTCCAGGATGTAGAGCGTGCGCCCGGTGTCGCGCTTGCTCAACTCCAGGGCAAGTTTCACGCGCTGTGCTTCACCACCCGAGAGGGTGGTGGCGGCTTGGCCGAGTTGCAGGTAGGACAGGCCCACATCCATCAGGGTTTGCAGCTTGCGGGCGATGTTGGGCACGGCGTTGAAGAAGCTCAGTGCGGCCTCAACCGTGAGGTCCAAGATTTGCGCAATGTTTTTGCCCTTGTACATGACCTCCAGCGTTTCTCGGTTGTAGCGCAGGCCGTGGCACACGTCACAAGGCACGTATACATCGGGCAAAAAGTGCATCTCCACCTTGACCATGCCGTCGCCCTGGCAGGCTTCGCAGCGCCCGCCGCCTGAGCCAGCGGCCACGTTGAAGCTGAAGCGTCCCGGGCCATAGCCACGCTCGCGTGCCGAAGGTACTTCGGCCATCAGCTCGCGAATGGGGGTGAACAAGCCGGTGTAGGTGGCGGGGTTGCTGCGCGGGGTGCGGCCAATGGGGGATTGGTCGACGTTGATGACTTTGTCGAAGTAGTCGAGCCCGGTGATCTCGTCGTGGGCAGCGGGCTCTTCGTGCGCGCGGTGGATGGTGTGCGCGGCTGCGGTGTACAGCGTGTCGTTGACCAGCGTGGATTTGCCCGAGCCCGACACGCCCGTGACGCAGGTGAGCAAGCCCACCGGCACATCCACGTTGACATGTTTGAGGTTGTTGCCGCGCGCGCCGGTGATGCGAATGACTTGGTCTTTGCAGGCTTGCTTGTCGAGCAGGCGTTGTGCGGCCAGTTGATCAGCGGGCACAGGCAAAAAGGCGTGACGCTGGGTGGGCACCTCGATGCGCAGGGCTTGTGCCAGGTAGCGCCCGGTGAGAGAGGCAGGGTTGGCCTCTATCTCGGCGGGTGTGCCTTGCGCCATCACCGCGCCGCCATGCACGCCAGCGCCGGGGCCCATGTCCACACAGTAGTCGGCGGCACGGATCATGTCTTCGTCGTGCTCCACCACCAACACGCTGTTGCCAATGTCGCGCAGGTGTTTGAGGGTGTCGATCAGGCGGTCGTTGTCGCGCTGGTGCAAGCCAATGCTGGGCTCGTCGAGCACGTACATCACACCCGTCAGGCCCGAGCCAATTTGCGAGGCCAGGCGAATGCGTTGCGCCTCGCCGCCAGACAGCGTGTCGGCGCTGCGGTCTAAGCTCAAGTAGGTCAGGCCCACATCGTTCAAGAACTTCAGGCGTGAGGCGATTTCGCGCACCACCTTGTCGGCAATTTCAGCCTTGGCACCTTGGAGTTTGAGGGTGTTGAAGTAGCCAAAGCATTCGCCCAAGGTGCTGTGGCTGATGTCGAAGATGCCGCGCATTTGCGCGCCTTCGCCAATGCGCACGTTGCGTGCTTCGCGCCGCAAGCGCGTGCCACCGCAGCTGGTGCAGGCGCGGCTGCCACGGTAGCGCGCCAGGTCTTCGCGCACCACCACCGAGTCGGTCTCGCGGTAGCGGCGCTCCATGTTGACCAAGATGCCCTCGAACGGGTGTTTCTTGCTGAGCTTTTTGCCGCTGCCGTTGTCCAAGCTGTAGTTGAACTTGATTTCTTCGTCGCCCGAGCCGTACAGCAACACCTGTTGCACTTCGGGGCTGAGGTTTTCAAACGCGGCATCGAGGTCAAACTTGTAGTGCTTGGCCAAGCTCTCGAGCAGCGTGAAGTAGTGTGCGTTGCGGCGGTCCCAACCTTTGATGGCACCACTGCCCAAGCTGAGCGAGGGGAAGGCCACCACACGGGCGGGGTCGAAGAAGTCTTGGTGGCCCAAGCCGTCGCACGCCGGGCACGCGCCCACCGGTGAGTTGAACGAGAAGAGGCGAGGCTCCAACTCGCTGATGGAGTAGCTGCACTGCGGGCAAGCGAACTTGGCGTTGAAGCTGTGCTCCACCCCGGTGTCCATCTCCAGCGCAATGGCGCGGCCTTCGGCCAGGCGCAGCGCGGCTTCAAAGCTCTCGGCCAGGCGTTGACGCAAACCGGGTGGTGGGGCGGTCACCGCCACGGCGCCGATGCTGGGTGCGGTGGCGACTTGCGGGGTGGCCGGGGCTTCGTGGCGCACCTTGATGCGGTCAATCACCACGTCGATGTCGTGCTTCTCGGTTTTCTTGAGCTGCGGCAGGTCGTCGTACTCAAACACTTGGCCACCCACACGAAAGCGCACATAGCCCTGCGCTTGCAGATTGGCAAACACGTCGGTGTATTCGCCTTTGCGGTCACGCGCCAGTGGGGCCAACAGCATGAGCTTGGTGTCTTCGGGCAGGGCCATCACCGCATCCACCATTTGCGACACGCTTTGCGCTTGCAGCGCCAGGTTGTGGTCGGGGCAGTACGGGGTGCCAGCACGGGCAAACAGCAGGCGCAGGTAGTCGTGAATTTCGGTCACCGTGCCCACGGTGGAACGTGGGTTGTGGCTGGTAGCTTTTTGCTCAATGCTGATGGCGGGTGACAGGCCTTCAATCAGGTCGACATCGGGTTTGTCCAAGCGGCCCAAGAACTGACGGGCGTAGGCCGAGAGGCTTTCCACGTAGCGGCGCTGGCCCTCGGCGTACAAGGTGTCAAACGCCAAACTCGATTTGCCCGAACCCGACAAACCGGTGATCACCACCAGTTGGTTGCGCGGAATGTCGAGGTCGATGTTTTTGAGGTTGTGCGTGCGCGCGCCGCGAATGCTGATGTTTCGCATGGCGGAGGGGCTGTTCATGGCCTGGCCCAAGTAGGTGCCGTCGGTGGGTGCGTTCACAGGTGAGTCAATCAAAGGGCAACCCGCCATGATAGTGGGTGGCGGGTGTTTGGGCTTGGCTGGCTATGGATGGGCGGCTTGATGCGAGACTTTTTGTATGGATTGAAGGGCGTTGATCATTTTGCTGATTTGTTGGTTACATCAAACTTAGGTCCAACAATGCAAAATCCCCCGCCTTCAAAGCTGTCACTCAAGCCTCAGATCGTTGGTAACGTTGGGTTGTACTATGTATGCTTCCAGCTCTCTCTGCTTGGCTGGAACGTGATGCCAACCGCTCGCAACGCCAGAGGAATTGATGTTGTCGCCTATAACGGAGACGCGAGTGCGTATCTGGGAATCCAAGTCAAGAGTCTCAGTAAGCGAAGTGCGGTGCCTGTCGGTACATCACTCAGTAAGGTCATGGGTGACTACTGGATCGTCGTTACCCGAATCGCTACAACTCCGGTCGCGTACGTACTGAGCCAAACAGAAGTACTTGACCGAACACACAAGGCGGAGAAAGACGGCAAAGCATCCTACTGGATTGAGCCTGGAGCTTACGAGGTTGAGGAATTCAAGAATGCATGGCCCAAGATCAAGCTCACGTTCAGCGAGACCTAATCTGTCAACTCCAGAGAAATAATCAACATACCCCAAAAAAACTAGCACCCCATGATCACCCTCCACACATTCGGCCCTGCCTTTGGCCAACCAGACTCCAGCCCTTTCGTGGCGAAGGCGATGATGCTGTTGAAGTTGTCGGACCAACCTTTCACCGCCAGTGTGTATGTGGGTGGCCCCAAGCACGGCCCCAAAGGCAAGCGCCCTTACCTGGTGGACGATGGCGTTACTGTGGCCGATTCCACTTTGATTCGTTTTCACCTTGAGCAAAAGTATGGCCTTGATTTCGACGCGCATCTCACCCCGCAGCAAAAGGGTGTGACGTGGGCGGTGGAAAAAATGTGCGAAGAGCATCTGTATTTCGCGGTGGTGTATTTCCGTTGGATGGTGGATGAAAACTTCAACAAAGGCCCGGCCACTTTTTTCAACAAAGTCCCCGTGTTGATTCGTCCGTTCATTCGTGCCGCCACGCGAAACAAGTCACGCAACATGCTGCACGCTCAAGGGCTAGGGCGACACACCGAGGCAGAAATTACGCAACTGGCCTGTCGCGATATTGATGCGCTGGCGCAGGTATTGGGTGACGCCGATTGGTTGGGTGGGTCAACACCTTGCGCGGCAGACGCAAGTGCGGGCGCGTTTGTGCTGGCATGTCTGTGCGAGCACTTTGATACACCGCTGTTGGCAAGGGCCAAGTCGCACACAAATTTGGTGGCTTATGCACAGCGGGTGCAGCACGGTTTCTTTGCAGACACCGAAAGGCTTTGAGTTAACAGTTATCTTTTGAAAACTGTGATTTCCAACCGCAAGGCGACTGCCTCTATTTGGCGCAAGTAGTAAAAGATGCCAATGATTGACAAAAGACCTGAGGGACATTCAAGTGAAAACCCCGAAGGGGAATTCGTCATGCCCTTGAGGAATAAAAAACCTTTAAAAGCTGTCGCCCTTCAAGCCTATGAAGCAAGACGTGACCTCGCGAGCGAGTTGTTGAAATCGGTCAAAGAAATGAAGGCGGGCCAGGTACATGCGATTGATCTGGCTATCGCGAGAACCAAAACGCAGCGCGTTTTATCAAGGGGGCTGATATGAAACCTGAATACAACCTCGTCAAACTGAAAGCACGCAAAAATCCTTACGCATCCAAGCTCAAAAAGCCAATTACCGCAAGCCACCAATCAATTGGCCGCAAGCGGTCTGATCAAGAAAAACCAAGCGCTCGTCTTGCCCCTGACGACATTTAGGAATGCAGGACAATTCCTGCTGTGACAACCGACATAACCCCCGCTTCCCTTCCCGACCTCAGCCCCTCCATGACGCCCACCGAGCGCCGCGCCAGCGGCACTTTGGCGTCGATTTTTGCCTTGCGCATGCTGGGCTTGTTTTTGGTGTTGCCGGTGTTTGCCCTGGAAGCGCGCAAATACCCCGGGGGTGACGACCCGGCGCTGATTGGTTTGGCCATGGGCATGTATGGCCTGACGCAAGGGCTGCTGCAAATTCCGTTTGGCGTGGCCTCAGACCGCTTTGGGCGCAAGCGTGTGATCGTGCTGGGTTTGTTGGTGTTCGCTTTGGGCAGCCTGTGGGCGGCTTCGGCAGACACGCTGTATGGCTTGCTGGCGGGGCGTGCGCTGCAAGGTGCAGGCGCGGTATCGGCAGCGGTGACGGCCTTGCTGGCTGACTTGACGCGTGACAACGTGCGCACCAAGGCCATGGCCTTGGTGGGGGCCAGCATTGGGTTGATGTTTGCTTTGTCGCTGGTGCTGTCGCCGCTGCTGGCGGGGTGGATCGGTTTGTCCGGCTTGTTTGCTTTGACGGCGCTGTTGGCGGTGCTGGGTGCTGCGGTGGTGATTTGGTCGGTGCCGCCTGAACCTGTGTTGCACAAAGACGCCGCACGTGGCGGCTTGCGCCAAGTGCTGGCCATGCCTGCGCTGCTGCGCTTGAATGTGGGGGTGTTTGTGCTGCACGCGGTACAACTGGCCATGTGGGTGGCGGTGCCCGCCTTGTTGGTGCAAGCCGGCTTGGACAAAGACCACCACTGGCAGGTGTATTTGCCGGCTGTGCTGGCCTCGTTTGTGGTGATGGGCGGCGTGTTTGCGGCCGAGCGTCGAGGGTATTTGCGGGCCGCGTTTTTGACGGCGATTGGTGTGATTGCGGTGGTTCAAGTTGTGTTTTTGTGGGTTGCTTCGGGCGCACCCACGCTCACAGTGCTGGCGTGGCTGTTGTTTGCTTTCTTTTGTGGCTTCAATGTGCTGGAGGCCACACAACCGAGCTTGGCCTCGCGCTTAGCACCCGCGCCCTCGCGTGGCGCGGCCATGGGGGTGTACAACACCTTGCAATCGCTGGGCTTTTTTGCGGGCGGTTGGATGGGGGGGCAGTTGGTCAAAAGCCATGGCACACAAGGTTTGTTTTTGACTTGCGCTGCGTTGATGCTGTTGTGGTTGGCCGTAGCGTGGTCGATGGTGGCCCCTGGTCGTCAAGCGGGTTGAGCCAGGCCCCATAATCTGTCTATCTCTGGAGGAATTTACCCATGGCATCCGTCAACAAAGTCATTCTCGTCGGCAACTGCGGCCGCGACCCCGAAGTGCGTTATTTGCCCAGCGGCCAAGCCGTGGCCAATGTGAGCGTCGCCACATCCAGCCGTCGCAAAGACAAAAACTCGGGTGAGATGATCGAAGACACCCAGTGGCACCGCGTCACGTTTTACGACCGCTTGGCTGAAATCGCTGGCGAGTACGTGAAAAAAGGCCGCCCCATTTACGTGGAAGGTCGCCTGAAGTACGGTGTGTACACCGACAAGACCACCGGCGTGGAGAAGAACACCGTGGACATCATTGCCACCGAGCTGCAACTCTTGGGTGGCCGTGAAGGCATGGGCAACCCCGGTGGTGGTGGTGGCGAAGATGGTGGCTACAGCCGCCCCGCAGCCGCACCCCGTCAGGCGGCACCCGCTGCTGCGCCACAGCGCCAAGCGGCACCTGCCAAGGGTGGCTTTGACGACATGGACGACGACATTCCGTTTTGATGTCCCCATGAAAAAATCCACGCCCGCAGGCGTGGATTTGGCGGTCCAAGCCCAGCATCCTGCTGGGCTTTTTTCTTGGGCGCTGGAGGTTTAGGCCGCCACGTCGTCCACGATGCCGTTGCGCAAGATGCCCACGGCGTCGACTTCGATTTCCACCACGTCACCGGGCTTCATGAAGACCTGGGGTGAACGCTTGTTGCCCACGCCGCCAGGAGTGCCGGTGACGATCACGTCGCCTGCCTCAAGCGGGATGAAAGTGGAGATGTAGGCGATTTGACGTGGGATGCTGTGGATCATCATGTCGGTGGTGGCGCGTTGCAGCTCTTGGCCGTTCAAGCGCGTGATGAGGGTCATCTTTTGGTCAGGCTTGATTTCGTCAGCCGTGACCATCCAGGGGCCAAAGCCACCGGTGCGCCAGAAGTTTTTGCCTGCGGTCCATTGGGTGGTGCTGACTTGCCAGTCACGGATGGAGCCGTCGTTGTAGCAAGAGTAGCCAGCGATGTGGCTCCAAGAGTCTGCTTCGCTGATGCGGCGACCGCCTTTGCCGATGACCACGGCAATTTCACCTTCGTAGTCGAGGCGGTGCGATTCAGGAGGACGCACGATGTTTTGGCCGTGGCCCACTTGTGACTCGCTCACGCGCAAGAACAGCGCAGGGCTTTCGGTCAGTTCACGGCCGGTTTCGCGCACGTGGTCGGCGTAGTTCAGGCCGACGCACACAATTTTGTTGGGGTTGGTGATGACAGGCAGCAGGTGCAGGTCAGCAAATTTCAAGTCAGGCTTGTGGTTGGCCAGGGCCTTGGCGGCTTGGTCCAACATGTTGTTGGCGATCAGGCTTTTCAGGTCAGGGGCTTGTGCGCCCAAGATGGGCGTGAGGTTGAGCACGTCATCGCCTTGGACGATGCCGTAGCTCGGGGTGTTGTGGAGCAAAAAGCTGATCAATTTCACGGGAAGGGTCCTTTCGGGTCAAAAAATTTTGGGGCTAGGGTACACGGATTGCGATGTCGCCTGCGCAACGCATGACCAGTGCCGCCAGCTTGGGCGCATCGATCACCGCCATGCGTTGCACGGTGGTGACCAGCGAGATGGCACCCAGCACGGTGCCGTCGGCTTTTTGCAAAGGGGCTGCGAGTGCGGCCAGGTTGGGCTCGAGCTCGCCCAGCGACAGGTAATGGCCGGTCTTGCGGATGTTGCTGTAGTACTTGCGAAAGGCGGGCCACTCGGTGGGCAAGCCAGCTTGGGCAATTTCATCGCGCCGCTGGTCAAACACTTTGTGCAAGGCGGTGGGTGTGAAACACGACAAGATGACTTTGGGCGCGCCGCCTAAAAACAACGGGCGCGGACGACCCCGTCCGTAGCCTAAGTCGGCTGGTGTTTTGCCGTATTCGCGGTGGGTGTCGAGCACTTGCTGGCCGTACAGACCGGAGAGGACGCAATCAAAGCCGGTGGTCTCGACCAACTCTTGCATGAAAGGGATGGCGTGTTGCAGCACCGGGTCTCCGGCGCGGATGAAGTGGTCGAGCACGATGATGCGCGGCCCCAGGCTGTACTGCGATTCGGCCGAGCGTTGCAGCAAGCCGGACGCCACCAAGAGCTTGACGTAGCGGTAGGCCGTGGGGATGGACACTTCCAATGCTTCGGCCACAGCCTCTGCTGACCACACGGGGTGTTTTTCGGTGAACAAGTCGAGCACGCCCAGCATGCGCGCCAGGCTAGAGAAGGCTTTGTCGGTCACGTGGCGCTTTCTGCCACGGCCTGTGTGGGCAGCCAGTCGCGTGTCAGGGCGTCTAGCGCGGCGCTGGTGTGGGCCAGGCCCAACACATAGCGGTCTGGGCGCACCACCACGGCTGCGGCCTGATGGGCGCTAAGCCAGATGGCCAGTGTGGGGTCGCTGGCGTCCAGCACGCTGGCTTGCCAAGTGCTCCAGGCTTGGCGGGTGGCCTCGGAGACCTCGGCCAGCACCTCGGCATCTGCGATGACGGCGAAGTGGTTGCCCACAAGCTCGTCGAGCCAGTAGCCATTGGCCAGTTGCGGTTGCGGGAAGGGTTGACCGACTGGGGCCGGGCCATTGCTCAAGATGCCGGCACCCAAACGTGGGGCCGGAAACTGGAATATTTCTGGCTCACCTCCGTTGCGGAATTTGGCATCACGCAGGCGCGCTTGTTCGGGGTCGGTGGTTTGGATGATGTCGCCCAAGCGCACCGCCAGTTCGATGAACTCGGCCACATGGGGCGCGCGCTCAGACTCGTAGCTGTCGAGCAAGGTATCGCTGGCGGTGCCGTGCACCACAGCTTGGAGTTTCCAGGCCAGGTTGGACACATCGCGGATGGCTGCACACATGCCTTGACCCAAGAAGGGCGGTGTTTGGTGTGCGGCGTCGCCCGCGATCATGAGGCGACCTTGGCGCCAGCCTTGGGCGATGATGGAGTGGAAGGTGTAGATCACGGCACGCTCGATGTTGGCGTGCTCCGGTTGAACCCAACGGCTCACCAAGGGCCAGAGATTTTCTGGTTTGACCAGCTCGGCGGTGTCGTCTCCGGGCATGAGCATGATCTCCCAGCGACGTCGGTTGCCGGTGACGTTGCAGTAGGTCATGGGCCGCTGTGGGTCACACAGTTGCACGGTGTGGTCGGGCAACTCGGGGGCGCCAGGTTTGAGAAGCACGTCGAACACCAGCCAAGGTTGGTGCAGTCCTAAATCGCGGGTGGTGCAGTTGAGCAGTTTGCGCGCGAGTGAACGGGCCCCGTCGCAACCCACCACGTAGCGGGCTTGCACGATGTGCGGCTGTTGGTTGCGCAGGTCGGTGACGTGCAGGTCGATGTGGTCGGCCTGCTCGTGCAGCTCGGTGACGAGGTGTTGCAAACGCACCGACACAGATGCAAAGCGTGTCACGCCATCGCGCAGCACATGCTCCAACTCGGGTTGGTGAAAGTAGTGGTTGTTGGCACAGCCATGCGGCCCCAGTGCCGCTGTGCCGCCACGGATGAGCAAGGTGTCGTTGGCGGCGTTGACAAAGTGCATGCCCTTCATGCCGGGGCGCGAGATGGCTTCCATCTCGGCACGCAAACCGATGGCTTGAAACACGCGCATGACTTCACCGTCGAAGTGAATGGCACGCGGCAAGGGGTAAATCTCGGCGTCTTTTTCAAACACCACCACTGACAGGCCTGCCTGACCCAGCAAGTTGGCCAGGGTTGCGCCTGCTGGGCCATAGCCCATGATTGCGACGTCAAACACCATGGCTCAATCCTTCACATAGCCCATGCGGCGGGCCATCTCGGCTTGCCATGTGGCACGGCTTTGAAACTTGGGACGGCTTTTGGCAATGGCTTCGGCACGCGCCATGATGGCTTCATCGGGTTGGTCCAAATCAATGACTTCGCGCAGCGGCTGTTCGCAGTACCAGGGGGTGTCTAAGAACACCTCGATGCGGTTGCCTTCTGGGTCGCGGAAATAAATGGAGACGGCATTGCCGTGGGTGGCGCATTGCATGTCGTGCACGCCTTCGGTTTGCAGCGCGTGGTCACGCACGGAGCGCAGGGTGGCGACGTCACGGACCCGAAAGGACAGTTGGTTGATGAGGTTGAAGTTGAGGTTGTCGGGCCGTCCTGTGGCCAGCACGACTTGGTGGTGTTCGGTCGGGTCGCGGCTCAGGAATACCAATTGCACGGGGCCTAAGTCGCCGTGGTCGGTTTGGGTGAACCCCATGACCTGTGTGTAGAACTGGGTCATGCGCGCGAGGTCTTCGACATAAAAGCCCATGTGGCTGAAGACCAAAGCGCCTTGATCTTGGAGAAGCGGGTTGTGGGTCATGGAATCCTCGGGTAAACACCTAAAAAACACATCAAATTATCATAATCTGACAAAGTGAATGCATTTTATGATGTGTTTTGTAAAAATCAAGCCTTTCAACGCGAATATTGGAGAAATTACACATGACATTCATCAGCCGTCATACCCGCCTTGTTGCTGTCTGCTGTGCCCTTTTAGGGATGACGGCTGTGCAGGCGCAGGACTACCCCAGCAAGCCGATACGCATCATTGCGCCCGTGCCCATCGGCACAGGCCCGGACGCCAACACGCGCGAGATCGCGTTGGAGTTGAGCAAGGTCTTGGGCCAGGCCGTGGTGGTGGAAAACCGCCCGGGTGCCTCAAGCATGATTGGCATGGAAGCGGCGGCCAAAGCAGCTCCCGATGGCTACACCTTGGTGATGGGCTTGACCTCGTCGATGTCGGTGGTGCCGCACCTCTACAGCAAGGTGCCCTACAACGCAGAGCGTGACTTTGTGCCCATCAGTCTGGCGGGTTTGCTCAATACAGCCTTGATCGCCAACCCCAGCGTGACACAAAACTCGGCGCGCGAATTGATGGCTCAGTTGAAAGCTCAGCCTGAGAGCATGACGGCGGCCACCTCTGGCATTGGCAGTTATTCGCACTTGGCGGGTGAGTGGTTTGGTGCTGGCTCGAATACCAAGATCAAGTTCGTGCCTTACAACACCAGCAGTCCTTACACCGATTTGGTGGGCGGACAGGTGCAACTGATGTTTGATGCCTTGCCGGTGGCCTTGGGCAATGTGCGTGCAGGCAAGCTCAAGGTGTTGGCGTTGACTGGTAAAACACGCCACCCCAATTTCCCAGATGTGCCTACCTTTGCAGAAGCCGGTTTGCCCGACTACACCCCGACAGCTTGGATTGGTTTGTTTGCACCGGCAGGCACACCCGCAGCAATCGTGGACAAGCTGTCAGCAGCGATGCAAAAGGCGACGACGCAAAACCAAGTGCTGGCAGACAAGTGGCGTTCGTATGGTGGTGAGCTCAAGTCGATGACGCCTGTTGAGTTCAGTGCGTTTTTGAAGTCGGACTCTGCCAAGTGGGGGCAAGCGATTCGGCATGCCAACATCAAGCTGGATTGAGGCTGACGCAACGCGATGTGTTGCAAAGCGTTGACGTAAATAATTAAATATTTGCGTCAACAGGCGTCACTTTCTTTTCGTTGTAGTTGCACTCCAGATCACTGGAGATGTTCAACAACCGGAAGGAAACTTTATGAACAAGCTGATTGCCTCTTTGATCGTGGGTGCTTTCTCTGCCGCTGCTTTTGCGGCCACGCCAACACCTGCGATGCCTGCAACACCGGCTACTCCAGCGGTGATGCCCGCGACACCCGCCACCCCTGCTTCTGCAGCCAAAGCCGAACACAAAGGCAAGTCTGAAGCCAAGCAGGTAGAGGCGAAAGAAAAGAAAGCCGCTAAAAAGGCTGAAGCTGCCAAGTAAGTAGCAGTCAGCCGCGGTACTTCAGGTGTGGGCGTT
Source organism: Limnohabitans sp. JirII-31 (assembly GCF_002778315.1). Taxonomy (GTDB): domain Bacteria; phylum Pseudomonadota; class Gammaproteobacteria; order Burkholderiales; family Burkholderiaceae_C; genus Limnohabitans. The sequence continues at coordinate 87,145 of NZ_NESA01000009.1, forward strand.
GTCCAGTGCTGCAGCGCTGGCGATGACCCCGCCGCCCAAACACACATCGCCGTCATACAACACTGCGGATTGACCGGGTGTGACGGCCCACTGAGGTTCATCAAAGGCGAGCGCAAGCTCGCCTTTGTCGTTGTAGTGCAAGGTGCATGGCGCGTCGCTTTGGCGGTAGCGCGTTTTGGCCGCGTAGCGTCCTGGGGCTGGCGCCGTGGGCGCGCACCAGCTCAAGTCATCGGCAGTGAGCTGTCCTGACAACAACCACGGATGGTCGTGGCCTTGCACCACGTACAAGGTGTTGTGGGCCAGGTCTTTGCGTGCCACAAACCACGGCGCGTGTTCACCGCTGCCGCGTTGAGCACCTTTGTCTTTGATACCGCCTATCCCTAAGCCCTGGCGTTGACCCAAGGTGTAAAAGCTCAAGCCCACGTGGGTACCGAGCTTGCGGCCCCGTTCGTCTTTGATGGGCCCGGGTGCGTTGGCAATGTAGCGGTTGAGGAACTCTCTGAAGGGACGCTCGCCAATGAAGCAAATGCCCGTGGAATCTTTTTTCTTGGCGTTTGGTAAACCAATCTCGCTGGCGATGCGGCGCACTTCGGTTTTGTGGAGTTCACCCACGGGAAACCAGGTTTTGGAGAGCTGCGCCTGGTTGAGACGGTGCAAAAAGTAGCTTTGGTCTTTGCTGGCGTCGAGCCCCTTGAGCAATTGAAATTCGCTGCCTGTGGGAAGGCTGAGTTCACGTACGCGAGCATAGTGGCCGGTGGCAATTTTGTCGGCGCCTACCGAAAACGCATGATCCAAAAAGGCTTTGAATTTGATCTCGGCATTGCACAAGATGTCGGGGTTGGGCGTGCGCCCGCCCTGGTACTCACGCAAGAATTCGGCGAAGACGCGGTCTTTGTATTCAGCTGCGAAGTTGACGTGCTCGATCTCAATGCCCAACACATCGGCCACGGCGGCGGCGTCCACGAAGTCGACGTTGGATGAGCAGTACTCGCTGTCATCGTCGTCTTCCCAGTTCTTCATGAAGATGCCGACCACTTCGTGGCCTTGTTGCTTGAGCAGGTAGGCGCTGACCGCAGAGTCCACGCCGCCACTCAAACCCACTACCACGCGCTGTTTTTTCATCATGCCGCTCATGCTTTCGCGCGGGTGCCCACGCTGGGGTCGGTGTAGACCGTGGCCAGTGGAAAGCGCTGTCCTTGCGCGTGGTCTTCGATGCAGCGCAGCACCAGCGGGCTGCGCAGGCGGTGTGTGTTGGCGCGAATTTCTTCGGGGGTCATCCACAGGGTGCGCTCGATGCCTGTGTCGAGCTGTGCGCCGGGCACCACCTCGCCCAACAGACCGCAGTAGGCAAAGCGCAGGTAGGTGATGTCTTCGGCGGCATGTTCTTGGCGTGCAGGGCGTTGGAAGCGTGACATGTAGATGCCCACCAATTCGGTGGGGGTGAACCGATGCGTGGTTTCTTCAAACGCTTCGCGTGCGCAGCCCGCTTCGGGCGCTTCACCGGGGTCGAGGTGGCCGGCGGGGTTGTTCAAACGCAGGCCTTCGGGCGTGTGTTCTTCGATCAATAGGTAGCGTCCATCGCGTTCGATGATGGCGGCCACGGTGACACTGGGTTTCCAACGGATAGTCATGTGCACATTATCTTTCGGGTAAGCCCACGTCAGCGGGGCCGTGTTTCTGGTGTAACCTTTCGAGAGTCTGACAACAACACAACGCGCTTTAGGAGTTCCTCATGCTGATAGGCGTGCCCGTCGAAACGACGGCCGGTGAAACCCGTGTGGCGATTACGCCCGAGACGGCTAAAAAACTCATGGCGCAGGGGCATACGGTGCGCATTCAATCGGGCGCCGGCGTAGCGGCCAGCGTGACCGATGCGGCCTATGCGGCCGTGGGGGCCGAGCTGGTCGATGCCTCGACAGCGTGGGGCTGCGACTTGGTGCTCAAAGTGCGAGGGCCGTCAGAGGCGGAAACCTCGCTCATCAAGGCTGGCAGCACCGTGGTGGGCATGTTGGAGCCCTTCAATGCCCAAGGCTTGCAACGCTTGGCTTCTGCGGGTGCCACAGGCTTTGCCCTGGAAGCGGCGCCCCGCACCACCCGCGCACAGAGCATGGATGTGTTGTCGTCTCAGGCCAACATTGCCGGGTACAAGGCCGTGATGCTGGCCGCCGACAAGTACCAACGTTTTTTCCCCATGCTGATGACCGCCGCAGGCACGGTGAAGGCGGCACGTGTGGTCATCTTGGGCGTGGGTGTGGCGGGCTTGCAGGCCATTGCCACGGCCAAACGTTTGGGCGCGGTGATTGAAGCCACCGATGTGCGTCCCAGTGTGAAAGAGCAGGTGGAGTCGCTCGGCGCCAAGTTCATCGACGTGCCGTTTGAAACTCAGGAAGAAAAAGATGCCGCAGAAGGTGTGGGCGGCTATGCCCGCCCCATGCCTGCCAGCTGGCTGGAACGCCAAAAAGTGGAAGTGGCCAAACGCGTGGCGCAAGCCGATGTGGTGATCACCACCGCGTTGATCCCAGGTCGCGCCGCGCCCGTGTTGGTGACTGAAGACATGGTGAAAGCCATGAAGCCAGGCTCGGTGATCATCGACATTGCAGCGGGCAAAGGTGCCCAAGGCACCGATGGCAATTGCCCGTTGACCGAGGCCGGCAAGACCGTGATCAAGCACGGCGTGACTTTGGTGGGTGAAACGAATTTGCCCGCTCTGGTGGCGGCAGATTCAAGCGCGCTGTACGCCCGCAATGTGCTGGACTTTTTAAAGCTGATCATCAACAAAGAAGGTGTGCTGCACATCGATTTGGAAGATGACATCGTGGCCGCTTGTTTGATGACCCGCGATGGCGCGGTGGTGAAGAAATGAATTTGAGGAAATAAAAAATGGACGCAGTCTCCCCCACCCTCATCAACCTCATCATCTTTGTGTTGGCCATCTATGTGGGCTACCACGTGGTGTGGACGGTCACCCCAGCGCTGCACACGCCGCTGATGGCGGTGACCAATGCCATCTCGGCCATCGTCATCGTGGGCGCCATGTTGGCCGCCGCCATGACCCAAACCACGCTGGGCAAAACCATGGGCGTGCTGGCGGTGGCGCTGGCGGCTGTCAACGTGTTTGGTGGCTTCATGGTGACGCGACGCATGTTGGAAATGTTCAAGAAAAAAGACAAAAAGGCGCCTGCCGCTGAAGGAGCCGCCAAATGAACGAGGGTCTTTTGAACATGGGTTTTGTCAGCATGAATTTGGTCACCCTGATGTATCTGGTGGCCAGTGTGTGTTTCATCCAAGCACTCAAAGGTCTGAGCCATCCCACCACCTCGATCCGTGGCAACGTGTTTGGCATGACCGGCATGACGATTGCCGTGCTGACCACCGCCGCATTGATCGTCAAGCTGTCGGGCTCAGGTTTGGGCATGGCCTGGGTGTTGTTGGGTTTGGTGATGGGTGGCGGTGCTGGCACGGTGATGGCACAACGCGTCGAGATGACCAAGATGCCTGAGCTGGTGGCCTTCATGCACAGCATGATCGGTCTGGCGGCGGTGTTCATTGGCGTGGCTGCTGTGGCCGAGCCTTGGGCATTTGGCATCACGCCACCGCCGCAAGAGCTGGTCACGGGTGCGCAAACGTCGGCTGGTTTGGTGATCACAGAGATGGTGCAACGCTTTCCTATTCCAGCGGGTAACCGCTTGGAGCTGTTCTTGGGGGCGGCCATTGGTGCCATCACCTTCAGTGGATCGGTGATCGCGTTTGGCAAGTTGTCGGGCAAGTACAAGTTCCGGCTCTTCCAGGGCGCACCTGTGAGCTTTTCAGGGCAACATTTGCTGAACTTGGTGTTGGGCTTGACCACCGTGGGTTTGGGACTGTTGTTCGTGGCCACCGAGAGCTGGCCAGCTTTTTTTGCCATGCTGGCGCTGTCGTTTGTGATGGGCGTGCTCATCATCATCCCCATTGGTGGTGCGGACATGCCGGTGGTGGTGTCCATGCTCAACAGCTATTCGGGCTGGGCTGCGGCGGGGATTGGTTTTTCGCTCAACAACAGCATGTTGATCATTGCGGGTTCTTTGGTGGGCTCTTCAGGGGCCATCTTGAGCTACATCATGTGCAAGGCCATGAACCGCTCGTTCTTCAGCGTGATCTTGGGCGGTTTCGGTGCTGAGGCCTCGACCGCTGTGGCGGGTGCGCAAGAGCAGCGCCCTGTCAAGAGCGGCAGCGCTGATGACGCGGCCTACATCTTGGCCAATGCCGAGACGGTGGTGATCGTGCCGGGCTATGGCTTGGCTGTGGCACGTGCCCAGCATGCCGTGAATGAGTTGGCCGAGAAGCTGATGCACAAAGGCATCAGCGTGAAGTACGCGATCCACCCGGTGGCTGGTCGCATGCCCGGTCACATGAACGTGCTGTTGGCCGAGGCCGAGGTGCCTTACGACCAAGTGTTTGAAATGGAAGACATCAACGGTGAGTTCGGCCAAGTGGATGTGGCCATCGTGTTGGGTGCCAACGACGTGGTCAACCCTGCTGCGCTGCAAAAGGGCAGCCCCATTTATGGCATGCCAATTTTGGAAGCGTTCAAAGCCAAAACGGTGATCGTGAACAAGCGTTCGATGGCATCGGGTTACGCAGGTTTGGACAACGAGTTGTTCTACATGGACAAGACCATGATGGTGTTTGGAGATGCCAAAAAGGTCGTCGAAGACATGGTCAAGGCGGTCGAGTGAGCATGCGTTCAAGGCCATGGTTGCACGCCTACCCAGAAGGTGTGCCCGCAGATGTTGACACCAGCGCCTACGGCACGCTGGTGGAGTTGATGCAAGACAGTTTTGCGCGTTTTGGTGGCCGCACTGCGTTTAACTTCATGGGCCGTGATTTGACATACGCCGAGTTGGATCGACTCAGCCAAGTGTTTGCGGCCTATCTGCAAAGCTTGGGTTTGCAGACGGGCGATCGTGTGGCCATCATGTTGCCCAATGTGTTGCAGTACCCCTTGGCGGTGGCGGCTGTGTTGCGTGCGGGTTATGTGGTGGTCAACATCAACCCCCTGTACACGCCGCGTGAACTAGAAGCGCAGCTCAAAGATGCGGATGCCAAAGTCATTGTGATTTTGGAAAACTTTGCAGCCACACTGGAGCGCGCGTTGGCCAAAACGCCGGTCCAGCATGTGGTGCTGTGTGCCATGGGCGACCGCCTGGGTTGGTTCAAAGGTTTTGTGGTCAACCATGTGGTGCGTCGCGTCAAGAAAATGGTGCCTGCTTTCAACTTGCCGCATGCGGTGCGTTTCAATGACGCCTTGCGCAAGGGCGAGACGTGCACCCTGACTTTGCCGTCGGTCGACAGCGAAGATTTGGCAGTTTTGCAGTACACCGGTGGTACCACCGGTGTGTCTAAAGGGGCGGAGCTGTTGCATCGCAACTTGGTTGCCAACGTGTTGCAGTCAGAGGCCTGGAACTCCCCCGCTTTGAAGCGAATTCCTGCTCACGAACAAACCACGTTTGTGTGTGCTTTACCGCTGTATCACATCTTTGCGTTCACCCTCAACATGATGCTCACCATGCGCATAGGTGGGCGGTCCATCTTGATTCCCAACCCGCGCGATTTGCCGGCGGTGCTCAAAGAGTTGGCCAAAGAGCGCTTTCACATTTTTCCGGCCGTCAACACCTTGTTCAATGCCCTGGCCCATCATGCCGATTTCGGCAAGGTGGATTGGTCGCACTTGGTGGTGTCGCTGGGCGGTGGCACGGCCGTGCAAGCTGCGGTGGCCAAGCTGTGGCTTGAAAAAACGGGATGTCCGATTTGCGAAGGCTATGGCTTGTCTGAGACCAGCCCATCGGCCAGTTGCAACCCTGTGACCAGCCAGGCCTACACCGGCTCTATTGGGGTGCCCATTCCCAATACGGAGATGAAGATCATCGATGACGATGGGCACGAGGTGCCCTTGGGCCAGCCGGGTGAAATTGCCATTCGTGGGCCACAGGTGATGGCCGGTTACTGGCAGCGTCCGGATGAGACTGCACGGGTCATGACCCCTGATGGTTTTTTCAAATCAGGCGATATCGGCGTGATGGACGAGCAAGGATTTTTCCGCATCGTTGATCGCAAGAAGGACATGATTCTGGTCAGTGGCTTCAACGTCTATCCCAATGAGGTGGAAGACGTGGTGGCCAGCTTGCCCGGCGTGTTGGAGTGTGCGGTCATCGGTGTGCCCGATGAACGCACGGGTGAGGCGGTGAAGTTGGTGGTGGTCAGAAGCGATCCTGATTTGACCGAGGCCGCGGTGCGTGACCACTGCAAACACAACCTTACCAACTACAAGCATCCTCGCTTGGTCGAGTTCCGTTCCGACCTGCCCAAAACGCCCGTGGGCAAAGTGCTGCGCCGCGAGCTGCGCGACCACCCATGAGCCGTGTGGCTCTGGTCAGCGCCATGCACGAAGAGCTGGCGGGCGTGCTGGCACGCATGCCCGACGAGCAAAAAATCGTGGTGGCTGGGCGCGAGTTCTGGGTTGGCCACTGGCATGGCCACGACGTGGTGGCGGTGCTCTCGCGCATTGGCAAGGTGGCCGCAGCGACCACGACGACGGTGTTGATTGAGCGCTTTGGCGTGACGCAAATCGTCTTTACCGGGGTTGCTGGCGGCTTGGCGCCTCAGGTGCGTGTGGGGGACGTGGTGGTTGCTGATGGCTTTGTTCAACACGACATGGATGCCTCGCCTTTGTTCCCCCGTCATGAAGTGCCATTGACAGGCATGACCCGTTTTGCGGCTGACCCAAACTTGCGTGATGCCTTGCGCATGGCGGCGCCTTTGGCTTTGCAGGATGTGATGCAAACCCTTCCGCGCGCTGATTGGCTCGATCTCGACTTTGAGCAGGCGCGTGTCCACCAGGGGTTGGTGGTCAGTGGCGATCGGTTTGTGTCACGCAGTGCAGAGAGCGCGGAGTTGCAGCAGCGTTTGCCAGAGGCACTGGCGGTCGAGATGGAGTGTGCGGCCATGGCCCAGGTGTGTCATGACTACGGCGTGCCCATGGCGGCGGTGCGCACCATCTCAGACCGTGCCGACGATGCTGCGCATGTGGACTTTCCCAACTTCATTCGCAACATCGCCAGCCGTTACAGCGTGGCGGTGTTGGACCGCTTGCTACGCCGCTGGCCTGTGCGGGCTGTTACTTGAGCCAACCGCGCTTGCGGAAGTACCACATGGGCACCAAGGCGCTGGCCACCATCAAGGCCAGGGCAAACGGATAGCCCCAGGTTTTGTTGAGCTCGGGCATGTACTGGAAGTTCATGCCGTAAATGCTCGCAATCAAGGTGGGCGGCAGCAGCGCCACACTGGCCACCGAGAAGATCTTGATGATCTTGTTCTGGTTGATGTTGATGAAACCCACCGTGGCGTCCATCAAGAAGTTGATCTTGTCGAACAAGAACGCGGTGTGGTTGTCCAGCGACTCGATGTCGCGCAAAATTTGCCGCGCCTCTTCAAATTGCTCGGCATTGAGCATGCGCGAACGCATCATGAAGCTCACCGCACGGCGGGTGTCCATCACGTTGCGACGGATACGACCATTCAAGTCTTCCTGGCGCGCAATCGCTCCCAGCACTTCGCCGGCCAACACGTCGGTCACGTCTTCTGCCAGCACCAGCTTGCCTGCTTTTTCGAGCTGGTCGTAAATGCCCTCTAGCGTATCGGCGGAGTACTCGGCATCGGCGTCAAACAATTTGAGCAACACCTCTTTGGCGTCTTCGATCAAACCGGGGGCGCGCCGTGCGCGCATGCGCAGCAGGCGAAACACGGGAACGTCTTCGTCGTGAATGGAAAACAGCACGCCACGGCTTTTCAAGGCGTTGTTGTTTTGGTTCAGGATGAACGCCACGCGCACCGTGCGTGGCTCGTCTTCGTCGGCGATCAGAAAGTCGCTGCGGATATGCAGCTCGCCGTTGTCTTCTTCGTAAAAACGGGCTGACTCTTCAATGTCCTCGTCCATCGCGTCTTCTGGAATGGACAGACCGTAGTACTGCTTGATCCAGCGCTTTTCTTCCAGCGTGGGTGCTTCAAGGTCCACCCAGATCGGTTGGAATTTAGAGAGTTCTTCCAGCGACTCGATCTCTTCCTGGAAGAGACGGCCGTTGGCCAGCGTGAAAATATTGAGCATGGCAGGCGTGGTGTGTGTGCACCGGAGTTCGAAGGTGTGAAATACAGCAGCTTTCGAATCTGGGCGGCACCAAAGGCCTTCAAAGACTCGAAAGCTACCAACTAGGGTAGGTTTCCAAGGAGATTGCTCCGCTGTTGAAGAGCTTCAATTATGGCATTGCTCACCAATGCCTAGGGTATTTACGGGGCATCTTTTCTTGCTTGGTTTGATCTAACCCCATTGCCTTTTTGTAGATGCAAGGGCATAGTGAAACTGCCAATTCACCAAAGGAGGCTCTTATGAATTTGACGATCAGCGGTCACCACCTTGAAATCACCCCTGCCTTGCGCAGTTACGTGACCGGCAAGCTCGATCGAATCACGCGACATTTCGACCAAGTCGTCGATGTGAAGGTGCTGTTGAGCATTGAGAACCAGAAAGAGAAAGAAGGCCGCCAGAAAGCCGAATGCAATATCCACGTCAAAGGCAACGACATGTTTGCCGAAAGCGCACACGAAGACCTCTATGCGGCCGTGGACGAATTGGTCGACAAGCTAGACCGGCAAGTCGTGCGCCACAAAGACCGCTTGCAGAGCCACCACCATGAGAGTCCTAAGCGCTTGATGTAAACGTTCTTAGGCTTAAAGCATTAAAAACCGCCACTTCATTGGCGGTTTTTTCATTTCCACCCAGGGTTTTCAGCAGGTGCATAATCTGCCGCTGAATCATGAATCGACTCGCCACCATCTTGCCTCCTGCACAAGTGCTTGTGAACATGGAGGTCACCAGCAAAAAGCGCGCTTTTGAAGAGGCCGGGCTTTTGTTTGAGGGTTTGCATGGCCTGAACCGCGCGTTGGTGGCGGACAGTCTGTTTGCCCGCGAGCGTTTGGGGTCGACCGGATTGGGCCACGGGGTGGCCATTCCGCATGGCCGTATCAAAGGCCTCAAATCTCCCATGGCGGCTGTGTTTCAGCTGGCTCAACCCATCGGTTTTGATGCCCCCGATGAGCAGCCCGTGAGCTTGCTCATTTTTTTGTTGGTGCCCGAGGCGTCTACCCAAAAGCACCTGGAAATTTTGTCTGAGATCGCCGAGCTGCTGAGTGACACAGCCTTGCGCGAAACCATCAAATCCTGCAATGACGCGGTCGAATTGCACCGCATCATCTCTACCTGGAACGCGGTGTCGTTTTGAAACCAACCGTCATCAGTGCTGACGTTTTATTTGAAGAGTTTCGCGGCAAGTTGCGCTGGGAGTGGGTCGCTGGCCTGAGTGCTTCCGAGCGTCGGTTCGATGAAGTGGCGGTGCGTGCTGCCCGATCAGGCGCAGATCTGGTGGGGTATCTCAACTACATCCATCCCTACCGCGTGCAAATTCTGGGCGAGCGTGAAATCGCCTACATCACCAAAGGCTTGTCGGCTGATTGCGTGCGCCGAGTGTCACGCATCGTCACACTCGAACCGCCTTTTCTGGTGTTGGCCGATGGTCAGGCCGCCCCCGATGAGTTGGTGGCCATGTGCGAGCGGGCACAAATCCCCATGTTTTCTACCGGGGAGTCGGCGGCCTTTGTGATTGACGTGCTACGGGCCTATTTGTCCAAGCACTTCGCCGATCGCACGTCCATGCATGGCGTCTTCATGGACATCTTGGGCTTGGGCGTGATGATCACCGGAGAGTCTGGCCTGGGCAAAAGCGAGCTCGGCTTAGAGCTGATTTCACGCGGCAATGGTCTGGTGGCCGATGACGCCGTGGATTTGTTTCGCATCAACCAAGCCACCATTGAAGGTCGTTGCCCCGAGTTGTTACAAAACTTGTTGGAAGTGCGTGGCATTGGCTTGCTCGACATCCGTGCCATTTTTGGTGAGACGGCGGTGCGTCGCAAAATGCGCCTCAAGCTCATCGTGCACTTGGTGCGCAAGGAAACCTTGGAGCGTGACTACGAGCGCTTACCTCACGAGCCCCTCACGCAGGATGTGCTCGGAGTGCCTGTGCGCAAAGTGGTGATTCAAGTGGTCGCTGGCCGCAACATCGCGGTGTTGGTCGAGGCAGCCGTGCGCAATTCGATTTTGCAATTGCGTGGCGTGGACACTTACCAGGAGTTCATTGCCCGCCACCGTCGTGCCATGGAGTCTTGAGCGATCAGCCCTTGATCGAATTTTTGTCAGCTGGGCGATGTGGACAGGCTTTTTTGCGGCAATGCGCGTACAAACTTAACGCGTGATCGGCAATCTCAAAACCTTGCTTCTTGGCCACTTTGACTTGCAAGGCCTCGATCTCGGGATCGTGAAACTCTTCCACCCGCCCACAGTCGAGGCACACCAAATGGTCATGGTGCTCGCCTTCGTTGAGCTCGTACACCGCACGCTCACTCTCAAAATGGCTGCGCTTGAGGATGCCGGCTTGTTCAAACTGCTGCAACACCCGGTAGACGGTGGCTAAACCAATGTCGATGTTTTGCGCCAGCATGTGGCGGTACACATCTTCGGCGGTCATGTGGCGTTGTGTGCCGCGTTGAAACAGTTCCAGAACTTTCAGTCGCGGTAGAGTGGCCTTGAGGCCAATGCTTTTGAGGTCGTCAGCGTGTGCCATGATGGGTTTCCAAGTCGTGTTCAATAGCTGCCCGCTACAATGAACTGATCATATCCTTACTGCCCATTTCGGCCTTTCACACCATGTTTGAGTCCTGTCGAAAAGCCCTCTCCCAGCGCATCAACTGCCGTGCAACATGGGCCGTTGTTGTTGTTCTCGTCGGCTTCGGGTTGTCTGCCTGTTCGAGTTGGGTCACGCCATACCGTCCAGAAGTGGTGCAGGGCAACTTTGTCTCGCGTGAACAAGTGCAAGCGCTGCGTATGGGCATGCCACGACAAGCCGTGCGCGACATCTTGGGAACGCCGTTGGTCTCCAGCCTCTTCCATGCCGACCGGTGGGACTACGCCTTCACCATCCGACGCCAAGGCGCCGAGTCACAACAACGCCGCCTCAGTGTGTTCTTCCGTGGTGATGTGCTCGACCGCATTGAAGGCGACCCTCTGCCTACCGAAGCAGAGTTTGCCGCCAAGGTAGACACCCGCCGACCGACGCCCAGGACGCCTGCTTTGATTGCCAGCGATGAAGCGTTGGCGAAATTCCCACCCAAGGCCGCCCCTGCGGCCGCCAATGCTGTGACACCCGCCAAAGGAATCGGCAGCTATCCCCCGCTTGAAAGTCAATAAACCATGGCTCATTCCAACCCATCCTTGAACATTGCCATTGCTGGAGCCAGTGGCCGCATGGGGCACATGTTGATCGAGGCCGTGCGTCAAGCCGACGACTTGCAGCTCAGTGGCGCCTTGGATGTGCCATCTAGCCCAGGCATTGGCAACGATGCCACGGGCTTTTTGGGTCAGGCCAGTGGCGTGACCATTCAAGCCGATGTGCGTGCAGGCTTGCAACACAGCCAGGTCTTGATCGACTTCACACGCCCAGAGGGCACTTTGGCGCACCTGGCCGTTTGCCGAGAATTAGGTGTGAAGTTGGTCATCGGCACCACAGGCTTCACCGACGCACAAAAAGCCGAAATCGCTGCCGCGGCACAAGACATTGCCATCGTGATGGCCCCCAACATGAGCGTGGGTGTGAACGTGACTTTGAAGCTGTTGCAAATGGCCGCACAGGCCATGCCCACTGGCTATGACATCGAGATCATCGAAGCGCACCATCGCCACAAAGTCGATGCACCTTCCGGCACCGCCCTGAAGATGGGCGAAGTCATTGCCGAGGCCTTGGGGCGTGATCTGAAAGACTGTGCTGTCTATGAGCGTTACGGCCACACCGGTGAACGTGATCCGTCCACCATTGGCTTTGCCACCATTCGCGGGGGTGACATCGTGGGCGACCACACCGTCTTGTTTGCCGGTACGGGCGAGCGCATCGAAGTGACACACAAGTCTTCGAGCCGCGCCACCTACGCCCAAGGCAGCCTGCGTGCCGCGCGCTTTTTGGCGAACCAAAGCAAAGGCCTCTTTGACATGTTCGACGTCTTGAACCTGCGGTGAGCGGCATGTCGTTGCCCTTGGACGGCGATGCCTTGAGTGTCACCTTGACGCTGCTGCTGCTGGCCATGTCGGTCGCGAGCTGGAGCGTCATTGTTTACAAAGCCTGGTTGTTGCGTTGTGTCAGCGTTGATGTGCCACTTGCCAAAGCCGCCTTTTGGCAAGCCCCCGATTTTTCACATGCTCTGGCGGCGCTCACGGCCTTAGATCGCCAGCGCGTGCTCCTGCCCCTGGCGCAAGCCCAGCAACAGCGCATGCCGGGTACCTTGGGCGCACAAGCCGAGGTGTCGGCACAACGCACCCGTGTGCTGCGCGATGCATTGCATCAGGTGCTGCACCGTCTGCAAACCGGCCAAGTGTTGCTGGCCAGTGTGGGGGCGACGGCACCCTTTGTGGGCTTGCTCGGGACTGTCTGGGGCATCTACCACGCCTTGGCTGGCATGGCGGTTGCCGCACAACTCACCATGGAAGGGGTGGCGGGCCCCGTGGGCGAAGCCCTCATCATGACGGCCGCTGGTTTGGCCGTTGCCTTGCCTGCGGTGTTGGCGTTCAACGTCATGGGTCGCGTGATCAACCGCGTGGAGCAAGAGCTGGAAGGCTTTGCCTACGACTTGCGGACGCTTTGAATGGCCTTCGGTCGCTTTGAACGCACGCCCGGGCAAACGCCCATGAGTGAGATCAACGTCACCCCACTGGTCGATGTGATGATGGTGCTCTTGGTGATCTTCATCCTCACCGCGCCGCTGTTGGGGCGCGCCCTCAAGCTCGACTTGCCCCAAGCCGCTGGCGCATCGGCAGGCGCACCGGCACAGGTGGTGCGTTTGAGCATTGACGCACAGGCGCAGGTGTTTCTTGACGGTCAGCCAATCACGCTGGATGCGCTGGCCCAGGCCCTGACGGCCCGTGCATCGCAGTCCAGCGCATCCGGTCAAGCGCAACTGCCCGAGGTGCAACTCCAGGCTGATGCCCAGGTGCCTTATGGCCGTGTGGTCGAGGTGATGGACCTGGCACAGCTGGCGGGCATGAACCGCATAGGCTTTGTGACCGCACGCAAGCCCGCCGCAGCCAAGCCCTAAAATCTCCCCATTCCCGCCTTTTCCCCAGGCGATGCGCCCCGTGCCCGTGCGGGGTTTTCAGACCGACTCCATGCAAGACAAATACAACCACACCGAGGTCGAACGCGCCGTTCAGACCGCTTGGACCCAACGTGATGCCTACCGCGTGACCGAAAACGCACGTGACGCACAAGGCCAGCTGAAAAAGAAGTTCTACGCTTGCTCCATGCTGCCCTACCCCAGCGGCAAGCTGCACATGGGCCATGTGCGCAACTACACCATCAACGACATGCTCACGCGCAGTCTGCGCATGAAGGGCTGGAACGTTTTGATGCCCATGGGCTGGGATGCGTTTGGCTTGCCCGCTGAAAACGCGGCTTTGAAAAACGGCGTGCCACCGGCCAAGTGGACTTACGAGAACATCGCCTACATGAAGCAGCAGATGCAGGCCATGGGCTTGGCCATCGATTGGTCGCGCGAGGTCGCCACCTGTGACCCGAGCTACTACAAGTGGAACCAGTGGCTGTTTTTGAAGATGCTGGAAAAAGGCATCGCCTACCGCAAGACCCAAGTGGTCAACTGGGACCCGGTAGACCAAACCGTGCTGGCCAACGAGCAGGTCATTGACGGCAAAGGCTGGCGTACCGGTGCGGTGGTCGAAAAGCGCGAAATCCCGGGCTACTACCTCAACATCACCCAGTACGCCCCAGAGCTGCTGGCGCATGTGCAAATTGGCAACGACAAAGCCACCCTCAACGGCTGGCCCGACAAAGTGCGCCTGATGCAGGAAAACTGGATTGGCAAATCCGAAGGCGTGCGCTTTGCATTCACCCACAGCATCCAAGGTGCGGATGGTGCCTTGATTGGCGATGGCCGCATGTACGTGTTCACCACCCGCGCCGACACCATCATGGGCGTGACGTTTTGTGCCGTGGCTGCCGAGCACCCGCTGGCGCTGCATGCGGCTGCATCTAACCCTGCCTTGGCCGCATTCCTTGAAGAATGCAAAACCGGTGGCACCACCGAAGCTGAACTGGCCACCCAAGAAAAGAAGGGCATGGCCACGGGCTTGTTCGTCACGCACCCCTTGACCGGCGCGCAAGTCGAAGTGTGGGTGGGCAACTATGTGCTCATGTCTTATGGCGATGGCGCCGTGATGGGCGTGCCCGCGCATGACGAGCGTGACTTTGCATTTGCCTTGAAATACGACTTGCCCATTCGGCAGGTGGTTGGCCTTGACGCGGCCGCATCCGCCAATGCCGCTTCCTTGGCGTTCGATGCCAAAACTTGGCAAGAGTGGTATGCCACCAAAGTCGGTGTGTGCGTGAACTCTGGCGAACTCGACGGCCTGCGATTCAAAGACGCGGTGACCAAAGTCGCCGAGTTGTTGGCCGCCATTGGCCTGGGCGAGAAAAAAACCACCTGGCGTTTGCGCGACTGGGGCGTGAGCCGCCAGCGCTACTGGGGCACCCCGATTCCCATCATCCACTGTGACGAACACGGTGCGGTGCCGGTGCCCGAAAAAGACCTGCCGGTGGTGTTGCCGCAAGACTGCATTCCTGACGGTTCTGGCAACCCCTTGCACACACACGAAGGCTTCCACGCAGGGGTGACTTGCCCCGTGTGCGGCAAGCCTGCGCGTCGCGAGACCGACACCATGGACACCTTCGTGGACTCGTCTTGGTACTTCATGCGCTATTGCGACCCGACCAATTCTGAGCAGATGGTGGCCGAAGGCACCCGATACTGGATGCGCGATGCCCACCAAGCCACCGGTGGCAGCGGCATGGACCAGTACATCGGCGGCATAGAGCATGCCATCTTGCACCTGCTCTATGCGCGCTTTTGGACCAAGGTCATGCGCGACATGGGGCTCGTCACGGTGGACGAACCCTTCACCAAGCTGCTCACGCAGGGCATGGTGCTCAACCACATCTACTCGCGCCGCACCGCCAAAGGCGGCAAAGACTACTTCTGGCCGCATGATGTGGAGCATGTGCTCGATGACGCAGGCAAAGTGGTGGGCGCCAAGCTCAAGAACGAGGCTGATAGCAGCGATGGCAAGCTGCCCGTGGGCACCCCCATCGACTACGAGGGCGTGGGCACCATGTCCAAGTCCAAGAACAACGGTGTGGACCCGCAAGACCTGATTGAAAAATACGGTGCCGACACCGCGCGCCTGTACACCATGTTCACCGCGCCACCCGAGGCCACCTTGGAGTGGAACGACGCGGCGGTGGAGGGCAGCTACCGCTTCTTGCGCCGTGTCTGGAACTTTGCCTTTAAGCACGAAGCGTCACTCAAAGCCGCGGTGGCCGGGGACGCCAGCACGGCCACGTTACGCACCGAAGCCAAAGACCTGCGTCGCGACATGCACCTGGTGCTCAAACAAGTCAGCTATGACTACGAGCGCATGCAATACAACACCGTGGTCTCGGGTTGCATGAAGTTGCTCAACGCGTTGGAAGACTTCAAGCCCGATGGCATCGCGGGCGACACCGCCGTGGTGTGCGAAGGCATGTCTGTGCTGTTGCGCTTGCTCTATCCCGCCTGCCCCCACCTCAGTGCCAACCTGTGGGCTGAACTGGGCTATGCCGCGCGTTTGGGTGACTTGCTCGACACGGCCTGGCCCGAGGTGGACGAGTCGGCCTTGTTGCGCGACGAGATCGAGTTGATGCTGCAAATCAACGGCAAGTTGCGCGGTGCGGTGCGCGTGAGCGCCAACGCCTCCAAAGAAGACATCGAGCAAGCCGCCTTGGCCACCGAAGCCTTCATCAAGCAAGCCAACGGTGCTGCGCCCAAGAAGGTCATCGTGGTGCCCGGCCGTTTGGTCAACGTGGTGGTCTAAGGAATGCACATGAAAGCCACCTCCCGTCGTTTTGCGTTGTTGCTGGCTCTTGGAGCTGCTGTGCTGCTGACTGGCTGTGGCTTTGAGTTGCGCCAGCCGCCCAACTACGCCTTTCGCACGGTCTTCAGTACCGTGCCTGTCAACTCGCCTTTGGGTGTCAAACTGCACCGCAGCTTGGCGTCATCGGGGCAAGTGGAAGTCATCACCGACCCTCGCCAGATTGAGCGTGCGCAAGTCATCTTCGATCAGTTGGCCGAAGTCCGCGAAAAAGTGGTGGTGGGCCGCACCTCCTCGGGCGCGATCCGTGAATACCAGTTGCGCTTGCGCTACCGCTTTCGCTTGCGCACCCAAGAGGGCAAAGAGTTGATTCCTGACACTGAAATTCAACTCAACCGCGACATCAACTTCAACGAGACCGGTGCCTTGTTCAAAGAGTCTGAAGAAGGCTTGCTCTACCGCGACATGGAAAACGACTTGGTGCAACAAATCCAACGTCGCTTGGCCACACTGCGTCAACTCTGAGCGACGCATGCAAGTCGCGGCCAACCAACTTTCGCAGCACTTGCAGGCACACGCCAGCAAAGGCCTGCGCAGCCTCTACACCTTGCATGGTGATGAGCCCTTGTTGCAGCAAGAGGCCATGGACAGCATCCGCACCATCGCACGCAGCCAGGGCTACACCGAGCGCAGCGTCTACACCGTGGCAGGCGCCCACTTCGACTGGGGTGAGGTGTTGGCGGCGGGCGGCTCGATGAGTTTGTTTGCCGACAAACAGATCATTGAAATCCGCGTTCCCTCAGGCAAGCCGGGTAAAGAGGGTAGCGTCGCCTTGCAGCAAATTGCCGAATCCGCACAGGGCAACGACACCACCTTGACCGTGGTGTTGTTGCCGCGCCTGGACAAGCAGACCAAGAGCACCGCTTGGTTTGCCGCGTTGGAGAACAACGGCGTCAGCGTGCAGATCGACCCAGTCGAGCGCCAAGCCCTGCCCATGTGGATTGCTCAACGCCTGGGGGCTCAGCAACAGCGCGTGGCCTCGGGTGAAGCGGGGCAACACACCTTGCAGTTTTTTGCTGATCGGGTGGAGGGCAATCTGCTGGCGGCGCACCAAGAAATTCAAAAACTTGGGCTGCTCTACCCTGAAGGTGAACTCAGCCTGGAACAAGTGGAACGTGCGGTGCTCAATGTGGCGCGTTACGACGTCTTCAAACTCTCCGAGGCCGTGCTCAGTGGCCAGCCCTTGCGCGTGCAACGCATGCTCGATGGCTTGAAAGCCGAGGGCGAGGCCGAGGTGCTGGTGCATTACACCCTGGCTGAAGAAATCCGGGCCCTCAAGCGCGTCAAAGACGCCGTGGCCGCAGGCAAGGCCCTGCCCATGGTGCTGCGCGAACAGCGCATTTGGGGCCCCCGTGAGCGCTTGTTCGAGCGCGTGTTGCCACGCTTGAGTGTGGGCATGCTGGACAAGCTCTTGCAGTCGGCTCATCAGGTGGACGGCATTGTCAAAGGCCTCAAAGTGCCAGAGTGGCCCACCGACAGTTGGCAAGCTTTGCATCGCTTGGCCATGCGCTTGTGCCGCGCCTGCATGGCACGCCCTGCTTGAGGGAAAATACGGCCATGACTTCACACACCCTTGCCGAGCACATGCAATTGCTGGGTGCTCAGGCCAAAACGGCCTCGGCACACATGGCCAAAGCTTCGGCGGCTTTGAAAAACCATGCCCTGCGCCACTTGGCCGCTTTGCTGCGCGCCAACATGGACGCTTTGCAAGTGGACAACGCCAAAGACATTGCGCGTGCCACCGCGGCGGGCTTGGACGCTCCCATGGTGGACCGCCTCAAGCTCAGCCCCAAGGTGCTGGAGACCTGCGCACAGGGCTGCGAACAACTTGCCGCCATGCCCGATGTGATTGGCGAAATCATCGGCATGAAGCAACAACCCAGCGGCATCCGCGTGGGCCAAATGCGTGTGCCCATCGGCGTGTTCGGCATGATTTTTGAGAGCCGTCCCAACGTCACCATCGAAGCAGCCTCCTTGGCCATCAAGAGCGGCAATGCCTGCATCTTGCGTGGCGGTTCAGAAGCCATCGAATCCAACAAAGCCCTGGCCTTGCTGGTGCAACAAGCCTTGGTGAGCGCCGGCCTGCCCGCCGAAGCCGTGCAACTGGTGCCCACCACCGACCGCGAAGCCGTGGGGCATTTGATTGCCATGCCACAGTTTGTCGATGTGATCATTCCGCGCGGCGGCAAAGGCTTGATCGAGCGCATCAGCCGCGACGCCAAAGTGCCCGTCATCAAACACCTCGATGGCAACTGCCACACCTATGTCGATGACCCCTGTGATATCGACATGGCCGTGACTGTTGCGGACAACGCCAAAACCCAAAAATACAGCCCCTGCAACGCCAGCGAAAGCTTGCTGGTGGCGCGTGGTGTGGCCGCCGCCTTCTTACCCCGCATTGGCACCATCTTTGCGGCCAAAGGCGTGGAAATGCGTTGCTGCCTAGAAGCCCGTGCCTTGCTGGCGGGGGTTCAAGGCGCGCAACTCAAAGACGCCACCGAGCAAGATTGGTTTGAGGAATACCTCGGCCCCATCGTCAGCATCAAGGTGGTGGACGGGCTGGATGCGGCCATCGCACACATCAACCATTACGGCAGCCACCACACCGAGGCCATCCTCACGCGTGACCACATGCACGCCCAGCGCTTCTTGCGCGAAGTGGATTCGTCCAGCGTCATGGTCAATGCCAGCACCCGATTTGCAGATGGTTTTGAATACGGTTTGGGTGCCGAGATAGGCATTTCCACTGACAAGTTCCATGCCCGTGGTCCTGTGGGCATTGAAGGCCTGACCTCGCTCAAGTACGTGGTGTTGGGGCAGGGCGAAATCCGCCAATAACTTGGCGCTGCCGCAAATTACCAAGCCTCGAAATATTCCCGAAGCTTTTTAGTTTTACTGGCCTTGCGTTTGCTCAAATTTGAGAGCGCGCGGGCCTGGCAGCAAACCACGTGTGCCTGTGTTCAACAAGCGCTGGTTAGTGATTCGTCCAATCCGGTATCCGGGATCGCTGACAGAATTTGCTACTTGATTGACGATGCCTTGGATAAGTAAGCCAACCAAACCATTCTGATTTTGTTTGCCTTCTGCATCCGACGCACTAGCCTTGCCTTCCCAAAGTTTAGTGCTCGTGCGCGTATCGATTAAAACAGCTTCAGCCGTTACAACAACACTGCCTCCCGCCAACGCACTCGTAGCCCCATAGTTTGTGACGGTGATGTAAAGCGCAGAGTCCGCACCAAAAATTTCATTCAGCTTTTTGGGTGATGCTTGGTGCATTTCCCCCGGGTTTTGCAAACCGTTTTCTTTGAAGGTTTGATCGACTAAGGCTACAGGGAAAACGTAATAACCCGCCTCGGCCAATGGCAGAGTGGTTGAAGACATCACGCTGTATGTGGCACGTAGGTCAGCTGTGTTGTTAAGTGGTGGCAAGACCAAAATGGATCTTGGTTGATGCTGACGAAATGCTGAGTAGTCCACATCCGCTTGCTTGGTGGCGCAACCTGTGAATACCAATACGGTAGCCAATAAGACCCATAGTTTTAAATGATGTGTCATGCCAATCCTTTATTTTTTTGCTTTGGCTAAGATTCGGTCCATGTAAACCGCCGACTCTGGAAACATTGCTTTTTCAGTTTGGAAAGACTGCACCGCTTGATCGTCTTTTCCCGCTTCGAAATACAGATAGCCCAAATGCGCATGAAAACCCGGCGGCACGGCTTTGTTCGTGCTGCGTGCTTTTTGATAATCCGCTTCTAACTTTTCAATCTGCGCTTCGATGGGAGATTTACCTGGGTCGTTGTAGCGTGCGTAAATTTGGTTTTCATAGTCGCCCCATTGGTAGAGCGATTGCTTAGGTGCCGCGCAGCCCACGAGGGTCAACAGCAGCAGGGCACATAGGGTGTTTTGAATACGCATGAGAGATGCCCTTCGGGTTTACTGAGCTGCTTTCCACTGACCGGACTCAACGCCTTCGACCAAGCGATTGACCGCTTCACGAATTGCCAAGTCGAGAACTTTGCCATTTAGTGTGGAGTCATAGCTGGCCGTGCCGCCGAAACCAATCACTTCGCGGTTTGACAGTGCGTATTCACCAGCACCTTGCACAGAGAAAATGACCTCAGATGTCACTGCATCAACTACGTTGAGGCTGACTTTTGAATAAGCAATTTGAGTTTTACCTCGTCCCAAAATGCCAAACAGTTGTTGGTCTCCTACTTCTTTGCGCCCGAATTCGGTCACGTCACCCGTGATCACAAAATCAGCCCCACTGATTTTTTGTGTCTTGCCTTGGAATCGGGCTTCTTGACTGATTTCACCCATGTTGTCGCGATCTACTACTTTGAATCGATTGGCTTGTTGCATGTGAGTGATCAAAATAGTTTTGGCTTGCCCCCCTAAACGGTCCACACCGTCCGAAAACAGGCCGCGCATGAAGCTAGAACGGTTATCAAACTTGCCGACAGCGACCGTGCTTTTGAGGCCTTGGTAGCTTGTTTTGGCTGCAGTGACTTGTTGTGGTGCTACTGTCTGAGATGTTTCAGTGGCGCAGCCAGTTAAAAACAGTGACAGAGCGCAAAGAAATGCTGTGAAGCAAGAAAATAAATTTGAAGCTTTCATGTCTATTGCCGCAGATTAATTTAAAACCTTAGTATAAAACCTAGGATGCTAAATAATTCAATTATTTGAAGAGTACTTCGTTGGGTCTGGTATTCGCGTACAAACAATCCATATGCTTCGAAGACCTAGAATTGCCTCCCATTAGAAGGACACCATGGTTCCCCACCTCATCACGGCCTTGACGGGCCCTATCAACGAGCTTGAGCAACGCATCCTCGATTCCATGCCCGCTATTGAGCGCTGGTTTCGCTTGGAATGGATGGAGCACACGCCCCCGTTTTACAGCTCGGTCGACATTCGCAACGCAGGCTTCAAGCTCGCGCCCGTTGACACCAACCTGTACCCCGGCGGCTGGAACAACCTGACGCCCGAGATGCTGCCTTTGGCGGTGCAAGCGGCGATGGCCGCGATTGAAAAGATCTGCCCCGAAGCACGCAACTTGCTGGTGATTCCTGAGAACCACACACGCAACACGTTTTATTTGTCGAACGTGGCGCAGCTGCAGCGCATCTTCCACATGGCGGGTTTGAATGTGCGTATCGGTTCGATCAATCCCGAGATCAAAGAAACCACCACCATTGACTTGCCCAACGGGGACAGCGTCACGCTAGAGCCCGTCATTCGCAGCAAACGTCGCTTGGGGCTCAAAGACTTTGACCCCTGCACCATCTTGCTCAACAACGACCTGAGCGCGGGCATTCCTGGCATCTTGGAAGACTTGCACGAGCAGTACCTGTTGCCACCGCTGCATGCCGGCTGGAGCGTGCGTCGCAAGAGCAAACACTTCGAGTGTTACGAAGAAGTGGCCAAGCGCTTTGGCAAATTGCTGGGCATCGATCCTTGGTTGATCAACCCCATGTTCAACCAGTGTGGCGAAGTCAACTTCGCCGAGGGCACGGGCATGGAGTGCCTGCAAACCAACGTGGATGCCTTGCTCACCAAGATCAAGCGCAAATACAAAGAGTACGGCATTCAAGAAAAACCATTCGTCATTGTCAAAGCCGACAACGGCACCTATGGCATGGGCATCATGACGGTGCGCGATGTCAAAGACCTTGATGCCTTGAACCGCAGAACACGCAACAAAATGAGCGTCGTCAAAGACGGTCAGGCGGTCAACCAGGTCATCATCCAAGAAGGTGTGCTGACCCACGAGCGTTTGAATGACGCCGTGGCCGAGCCCGTGGTCTACATGATGGACCGCTATGTGGTGGGCGGCTTCTATCGCGTGCATGCCGACCGCGGCATTGACGAAAACTTGAACGCCCCCGGCGCCAGTTTTATACCGTTGGCCTTTGAACAAAGTGCCCACACCCCGCAGCCCGGCGTCAAACCCGGTGCCAGCACCCCGAACCGTTTTTACATGTACGGTGTGATTGGCCGTTTGGCCATGCTGGCGGCAAGTTATGAACTCGAAGCGACCGATCCGGAAGCTGAAAACTACGATTGAGATTTCTGATGGAACAACATGCCAAGTCTTCCCTGGCAGCTTTAACGCTGGGCGCCATTGGCGTTGTGTATGGCGACATCGGCACCAGCGTGCTGTACGCCATGAAAGAGGTGTTTGGCTCCGGCCATGTGGAGTTCACGCCTGACAATGTCTACGGCATTTTGTCGATCTTCTTTTGGACATTGACCACCATCGTGTCGGTGAAATACGTGGCCTTGGTGCTGCGGGCTGACAACAACGGCGAAGGCGGTTTGGTGGCTATGTTGGCCCTGGCCTCCATGTCGGTCAAAGACAAACCCAAGCTGCGCAGCAAGATGTTGCTGGTGGGTATTTTTGGCACCTGCTTGTTTTACGGCGACGGTGTGATCACACCGGCCATTTCGGTGCTGTCGGCGGTCGAAGGTCTGGAAGTGGTGTCGCCCGCTTTCAAGAAATATGTGATCCCACTCACCCTCATCATCTTGTTCGGTTTGTTTGCCGTTCAAAAGCGTGGCACGGGCGGCATCGGCAAGTTTTTTGGCCCCATCACCGTGGTGTGGTTCATTGCCATTTCTGCGTTGGGTGTTTTTCACATCGCCTCGCATCCAGAAATTTTGTGGGCCATCAGCCCGTATTACGCACTGAACTTTATCTTCAGCGAGCCCAAAATCACCTTCCTGATTTTGGGTGCCGTGGTGCTGTGCGTCACCGGGGGTGAGGCGCTGTACGCCGACATGGGGCACTTTGGTAAAAAGCCCATCCGTGTGGCCTGGTTCATGGTGGTCATGCCCGCGTTGACGCTCAACTACTTTGGCCAAGGCGCTTTGTTGTTGAGCAACCCCGATGCGGTGTCTAACCCCTTCTTCTTGATGGCCCCAGACTGGTTGTTGGTGCCCTTGGTGGCCCTGGCCACGGCAGCCACGGTGATCGCGTCGCAGGCCTTGATCTCGGGCGCTTTCAGCGTCACCAAACAAGTGGTGCAGTTGGGCTTTTTGCCGCGTCTGCAAGTGCTGCACACTAGCGTCAAAGACACCGGGCAAATCTACATTCCGTTTGTCAACTGGGGCCTGTTTGCCACCATCGTGTTGGCGGTGATGATGTTCAAGTCATCCAGCAACTTGGCCGCTGCATACGGCATTGCGGTGTGTACCGACATGCTCATCACCACCGTGTTGACGTTCTTTGTGATTCGCTACAGCTGGAAATACCCCATGTGGCTGTGTCTGCTGACCACCGGCTTTTTCTTTGTGGTGGACTTCGCCTTCTGGGCCTCGAACTTACTCAAGCTGTTCGAGGGCGGCTGGTTCCCACTGCTCATTGGCGCCGCCATTTTGATGCTCATGCTCACTTGGCGTGATGGCCGCGACATCTTGAACGACAAGCGCCAAGAAGAAGCGCTCGACTTGCCCAGCTTTTTGGAAGCCGTGTTTGTGTCGCCCCCTGTCCGTGTGGATGGCACGGCCGTGTTCTTAACTTCAGGCAAAGGGTCGGTGCCCAACGCCATGCTGCACAACCTCAAACACAACAAGGTGCTGCACGCGCAAAACCTGTTTGTGAACGTGCAAAACCACGAGGTGCCTTGGGTCTCCGATGCCGAGCGTTTGGTGGTTAGCCCCCTGGGTCACGACTGCTGGCAGGTGGTCATCCATTACGGCTTTAAAGACAACCCCGACGTGCCAGGTGCCTTGGCCCAGTTGCGCGGCATGGGCTGCGAAGTCAGCCCCATGACCACCAGCTATTTCTTGTCGCGCGACAGCATCGTGCCCACCATTGGCACGGGCATGGCGCAGTGGCGTGAAAAACTGTTCGCACAAATGCACCTCAACGCCAGCTCTGCCGCTGACTTCTTGAATCTGCCCAGCAACTCGGTGGTCGAGTTGGGCAGCAAGATCGAGATTTAAACCATGCACATCCTCTTCGTGGCTGACCCTCTGGCGTCTTTCAAAATTTACAAAGACACCACCTTCGCCATGATGCGCGAAGCACAACAGCGCGGCCACCAGGTGTTGGCGTGCGAGCCACACGACATCGTGTGGCAAAGCGGGCAGAAGGTCACCACGCGGGCCCAGCGCATTCGCCTCACGGGGGACACCGACGCATGGTTTCAGGTGCAAGGTGTCGACGAGCACCTGGCCTTGCACAGCGTGGACGCGGTGGTCATGCGCAAAGACCCGCCGTTCGACAGCGAATACTTTTACGCCACCCACTTGTTGGAGCAAGCCGAGCGCGAAGGCGCCCGGGTGTTCAACAAGCCCGCCGCGTTGCGCGACCATCCTGAGAAATTGGCCATTCTGGAGTTTGCGCAATTCATCAGTCCCACGCTGGTGACACGCGATGCGCAAGCCATCAAAGACTTTCATGCGCAGCACCAAGACATCATCTTGAAGCCGCTCGACGGCATGGGCGGCATGGGCATTTTTCGTGTCAAAGCCGATGGTTTGAATCTGGGTGCCATCATTGAAACCCTCAACCGCGACGGTGCCCAAACCGTGATGGTGCAAAAGTTTTTACCGGCCATTGCGCAGGGCGACAAACGCGTGTTGGTGATTGGTGGCCAAGTGGTGCCTTATTGCTTGGCACGCATTCCTCAGGGCGGTGAAGTGCGTGGCAACTTGGCCGCAGGCGGCAAAGGCGTGGCACAAGCCATTTCACCGCGTGACCGTGAAATTGCCGAGGCGCTGGGCCCGGTGCTGGCGGCACGGGGTTTGTTGTTGGTCGGCTTAGACGTCATTGGTGACTGCCTGACCGAGGTGAACGTCACCAGCCCGACGTGCTTTCAAGAAATCTTTGACCAAACCGGCTGCAACGTGGCGGCTTTGTTTGTGGACGCGCTGGAGGCAGCGGTGCGTCACTGATCAGGTCAAGGTCGAGAAAGTTGGTTGTTCTCCACCCGGACCATGTCACCCACCCGGTATCCGGGATGGCTGGCATATTCAAAGTTTGACGTGTGACCGTTGGGCATTTTGACGGTGACAGTCCACACCTTGTGGGTGTTCACGCGTTTTTCGATTTCTTTGCCTGCATACGCCCCACCTGCAGCCCCGGCTGCCGTGGCCAAGTCCTTGCCAAAACCGCCCCCCAATTGATGGCCTAGCACCGCACCCACAACGCCTCCGGTGATCATGCCGACGGCGCTGCCCTCGCTGGCCTTTTCGGTCTGGCTGACTGCAACGACCTGTGCGCAATCTGGGCAATTGGCAACTGTCGTGGCGTTCGATGCATTAACGCCCATGCGCGCTTTGGCGCTGGCCATGGCGTTGTCGTACTCGGTCTTTGCATCGCGCTTGCACTGCATGCGGCTGGCGGCTGTCGGTTCACTGTTGCAAAGTCTCTGATCTTCCTTGTAACGCGTGGCAGCCAGCTTGCTGTCGGCGGTGTACTGGGTTTGGGATGAAGACGCGGTCTGTGCCTGCACCCATCCCGCCGTGAACATTGCCATGACGACGAGAGCCGCCTGGCGAGCGTTGGATCGTTGATGCATAACCCCTCCTTCAGTGAAGTAAGAAAAACCAAAGTGATGCTTATTTCATTATTGAGTAAGGCGTACTTTCATGCAATGAGGCGCTTTTTGAAATGTGGGCCAACGATCAATGGCGGGTTTGCCGTGATAGCAAACAGACACAACGTCACACCGAAACAACCTCTCCATCCACAAACACCTTCAACTCACCCGGCGCAAACGGTGTCCACAGTTCGTTGGTGGTCAGCGGTTCGGTCACCACCACCGCCACCCGGTCATCGGGTGAGGCATGTTCTGCAAAGTTGATGCTGATGTCTTGGTCGCTCAAGGTGGCGGTGGCAAACGGATGCCGGCGCTCGATGTACCACAGGCGGGTGGATGCATGCGCCCACAGCGCCTGCCCGTTGGAGAGTAAAAAGTTGAAGGTGCCATGCTTGGCAATGCGGGGCACCAACTCGCGCAGTGTCAGCGTCAGCTCTGCCACCGATGGCACGTTGGCATGTGACTTGGCCAGCTCTTGCATCAACCAGCAAAACGCTTGTTCGCTGTCGGTTTGCCCCACCGGTTTGAAGTTGCCGTGCAAGCGGGGCGCATAGTTTTCTAAATTGCCGTTGTGTGCAAACACCCAGTAGCGGCCCCACAGCTCGCGCACAAATGGGTGGCAGTTTTCTAGCGCTGTCTTGCCTTGCGTGGCCTTGCGGATATGCGAAATCACGTTGCGGCTTTTGATGGGGTAGCGGCGAATCAGCTCGGCCACGGGCGAGGTGCTGGCAGGCAAATGGTCGATGAAGTGGCGCAGGCCCCGGTCATGTTCAGAGCCTTCAAAAAACGCAATGCCCCAGCCATCGGCATGGTGGTCGGTCACGCCAGCGCGTTGTGCGAACCCGGTGAAGCTGAAGGTCGCATCGGTGGGGTTTTTACAGTTCAGGCCGAGGAGTTGACACATGGTGGCTTATTTCGATTCAGCGAGTGCGGGGTGACGGACGTCACGAATTTTCCAGGCTGCCAGCATGGCCAGCGCACACACGGCAGCCAACAACAAGAACACTTCGTCAAACGCCGCCAAACGTGCCAGCGAGGTGGTGGTGTTGGTCAGCGTGTCGCCATGCGCGGCCAGTCGCCACTCCAGCAAGATGCCGCACAAGCTCACGCCTGCGGCACCACCGAGCATGCGCAAAAAGTTGATGGTGCTTGCACCTTGAGGAATCAGTTGTGTATTTAGGCTGCGCATGGCGCCAATGTTGAGTGATGGCAATACAAAGCCCAAGCCAATGCGGCCCAGCACAGCCAACACCACCAAGATCCAAAGTGCCGTGTGCAGGTTGACGATCAACATCAACGCAAACGACAGCGCGAGCAGCGCCAAACCAAAACTCACCAACAAGTGCGTGGGGTGGGTGCTGGAGTAGCGACCCACGATGGCAATGGTCAACGCCAGCACCAAGCCGGCAGGCAGCAGCAAGGTGCCGACGTGGCTGGCAGACAGGCCCAGGCCCAATTGCAGATAGACCGGAATCAAATAGGTCGAGCCAAACAGCGCAATGCCGTAAATGAAGGCCACCACCGTGCCCATGGCGAACGGGCGGTGCGCGAACAGCGCCAAGTTCATCAAAGGCAGACCGTCGCGTGCAATTTGCCAGCGCTGCCAAGCAATGAAGCCCGCCAAGCAGGCCAGGGTGGCCAACAGCAAGCCCATCGACAGGCTGTACTGACCACGATGCAGCATCACCAAACCGTTGAGCAGACACAAGGTGCCCACAGTGGCCAGAGCCAAACCGCCAATGTCTAGAGTGGGCTTGCCATGGTTGGCGCTCACGCCGCCCGGTGCGGTGGTGGGGACATAGCGGTACGACAGCCACAGCGATGCCGCACAGAACGGCACCACCATGAAAAACAACGAACGCCAGCCAAACATGTCCACCAGCAAGCCGCCAATACTCGGGCCAATCGCGGGTGCCAGCACCACGCCCATGCCAAACCAGCTATTCGCACGGCCTTGTTCTGAGGTGTCGAACGCGCGCAAGATGATGATGGCCGGTATGGGTTGCACCACCCCTGCGGCCAAGCCCTCGGCCACACGGGCCACCAGCACCAAGTTGTAGTCGGTGGACAAGCCACCCGCAATGCCCGCACTGGCCAGCAGCAGCATGCAGCCGGTGTAGGTGCGGCGGTAGCCAAAGCGCACCAGCAGCCAAGGGGTGGTCAGCATCGACACGGTCATGGCCACCATGAAGCCCGAGCTCACCCACTGGGCTTGCTCTTGGCCGATGGCAAATTGCCGGCTCATGTCAGGAATGCCCACGTTCATGATGGTCGACGAAATGATGGCCGCCATCGAGCCAATCATCACCGTGGCCAACAGCAGCCAACGGTGACGCGTGCCGTAACGGCTTTGCAGTTCTGCCAGTGAGCCGCGTTCAGACATGAGGTGCCCCTGGGGTCGACGCAGTTCCCAACGCACACCGATTGGGGCCGCCGCACAAAGGGCAGGTGCGGGGGTCAACGGGGGCTGAGTGCAAGGCTGTCATGGCCAAAGTGTAGCGAGGCAGAGCAGGCAAAATGCATGTCTTGTGATGTACGAATTTCCTCCCACGCTCCAAGCTGCGCATGAACGCCTGAGCTTGGTCGACCCCAAGCACTACGCCTATTCGCGCAACGACTTGACGGGTGCAGTCAGCTATTTATCGCCGTATTTGACGCATGGTTTCTTAAGCGTGCCCGATGTAGCCACTGTCATGTACCACCGCCACCGCTTAGGGCTGCAACATAAACTCATGATGGAGTTGGGCTGGCGCGAGTACTACCAGCACCTGCATCAGCATTGGGGTGAAGCCGGCATTGCGGCTTCGCTGCACGAAGGGGTCTTGCCTGAGTCGGCGTATCACACAGAGTTACCCGACGACGTGCGCCATGCTTGCACCCGCGTGCCCGTGATTGACCAAGCCGTGTCAACGCTCTACGCCAGTGGTTATTTGCACAACCACGCGCGCTTGTGGTTGGCCAGTTATTTGGTGCATCTGCGCAAAGTGCATTGGCGCGTGGCCGCCGACTGGCTGTATGGCCACTTGCTCGATGGCGACTTGGCCAGCAACTACCTCAGTTGGCAGTGGGTGGCAGGCACGGGCAGCAACAAACCGTATTTGTTCAACGCCGACAACGTCGAGAAATTTGCCCCTGCGCCCTGGCACAGCCGAGGCACCTTGCTCGACACCAGCTACGAAACCCTGGACATCTTGGCGCACAACCCCGCCACCGTGACGCAAGCCGGTGACCGCAACGATGCTGGCGTGGATGAACCCCAGGTGTACAGCGCGCCCCCTGAACACCTGGGTTTCACGGCAGCACGTGCCGACTGTGTGGCCGGCCGTCAGGTGTGGCTGGTGCACCCCTGGGCGCTGGCGGATGTCCCCGCCGATGTACCCAGTGATGTGGTGGTAGTGGCCGCTTCGTGGTCTGAGCACACCCACGCGCACCCGTGGGATACGCGACGTTGGCAGTTCGTGGGCGATCGCATGGCAGCCCTCACCCCGCACCGCTGGTGGAGCAGCGTGCCCGAGATGGAGGCGGTGTTGGCCCAGGCCCACACCGTGCACACCGTGGCGCATCTGCGTTTGCCAGACATGCCGACAGTGCCTTGGCAGCAACGTGCAGCGCCGAGGTTGTTTCGTGACCTGGACAAGCCTTGTGACTCATTTTCAAAATGGTGGGTGCAGGTCAACAAAGGGGTGCGCCATTTGCAGCAGCTGGTCTACCCCACCGCGCCACGGGCCTGACGCGCAGCTGCGTTTCACTCGCCAGGTGCCGGGCGCACCGCCACCACAAAGTACTGGGTCTCGCCAAAGCACTCGGGCAAGCCTTTGTGTTGCGCGTACTCCATCACCACCTTCTGACCGATGTGGGCGTTGATCTGGTCGGCTATCGCGTTGTCACGCACAGTGAAGGCAAACTTTTCGGGAATGGCGGGCATGGTGGCCAACGCCCGCACTTGCTCGCCCTCCCATGTTTTACAGACCCAACCCTTGTAGGAGAGCTTTTGCACATAGCCCACGCTCTCGCCACGCGAGTAGGTGAAGTGGTAAGCAAATAGCAGGTACAGCCCAGCCAGCAGCACCACGGTCAACACCAAACCGATGAGGGTGCGCAGTGCGAAGCGCACCAGTGTTTGTGCGTATGAGTTGGACATGTGTATTCCTAAAGGAGATAGAGCTTGATCATAGTAACTTGATCAAAACAAACGGCACCCGCAGGTGCCGTTTGTCAGGGGCTGCGGTTGACCTGCCTTTAGGCTGTGCCCGCCTTCACCTTCAAGCGCCAAGCATGCAGCAGGGGCTCGGTGTAGCCGCTGGGTTGCTCTTTGCCTTTGAACACCAAGTCGATAGCCGCTTGGTAAGCCGCAGAGGTGGCAAAGTTGCCCGCCATGTTTTTGTACAGCGGATCGCCCTTGTTTTGCTTGTCCACCACCTTGGCCATGCGCTTGAAGGTGGCGTTCACCTGGGCCTTGGTCACCACGCCGTGGTGCAGCCAGTTGGCCATGTGTTGGCTGGAGATGCGCAGGGTGGCGCGGTCTTCCATCAACCCCACGTTGTGGATGTCGGGCACTTTGGAGCAACCCACGCCTTGGTCAATCCAGCGCACCACATAGCCCAAGATGCCTTGGGCGTTGTTGTCGAGCTCTTCTTGCTTCTCGGCGTCTTTCCATTTTGGCTTGGCCACCACGGGCACTTGCAGCAAGTCGTTGAGCAAGGCGTCACGTTGACCGTCAGCGTCGATCTTCTCCATGTCTTTTTGCACATCGACGACCTTGACCTGGTGGTAGTGCATGGCATGCAACACTGCCGCCGTGGGGCTGGGCACCCAGGCGGTGTTGGCACCGGCTTTGGGGTGGGCAATTTTTTGTTGCAGCATGGCGGCCATCAGGTCGGGCATGGCCCACATGCCTTTGCCGATTTGCGCCTTGCCGCGCAAGCCGCATGACAAGCCGACCAGCACGTTGTTCTTTTCGTAGGCCTGAATCCAAGGGGTGGTCTTCATGTCGCCTTTGCGCAGCATGGGGCCTGCCAACATGGCGGTGTGCATTTCGTCGCCCGTGCGATCCAAAAAGCCAGTGTTGATGAAGGCCACGCGGCTGGCCGCAGCGGCAATACACGCCTTCAGGTTCACGCTGGTGCGACGCTCTTCGTCCATGATGCCCAGCTTGACCGTGCTGTCGGCCAAGCCCAAGACCTTTTCCACGCGACCAAACAGTTCGGCAGCAAAGCCCACTTCTGCGGGGCCGTGCATTTTGGGTTTGACGATGTAGACCGAGCCGGTGCGCGAGTTGCGAATGCCGTTGGCGCCGTGGCCTTGCAAGTCGTGCAGTGCGATGGCGGTGGTGACCACGGCATCTAGGATGCCTTCAGGAATCTCGTGCACTTGGCCGTCTTGGCCGGTGTACAGGATGGCGGGGTTGGTCATGAGGTGACCCACGTTGCGCAAGAACAGCAGCGAGCGGCCATGCAGCGTGACGGGTTGGCCCTTGGTGCCGGTGTAGACGCGGTCTGCGTTCAGGCCACGGGTGAAGGTTTTGCCGTTTTTCTCCACAGCCTCGGTCAGCGTGCCTTTGACAATGCCCAACCAGTTGCCGTAGGCCAGCACTTTGTCGTCCGCGTCCACCACGGCCACGGAGTCTTCCAGGTCGAGGATGGTGGACAAAGCGGCTTCCACCACCAAGTCGCTCACGCCTGCGGCATCGCTGGCACCAATGGCGGTGTTGCGGTTGATTTGCAAGTCCAAGTGCAGGCCGTTGTGTTGCAACAGCACCGACGACGGCGCGGCGGCATCACCTTGGTAGCCAATCAGTTGTGCGGCTTTGGCCAGCGCTGTGGTTTTGCCGTTTTTCAGCGTCACCGCCAAGGCGCCATTCACCACGGCGTAGCCAGTGGAGTCGATGTGTGAACCGCTCTTCAAGGGGGCGGTGCGGTCCAGCACATAGCGTGCGTACTCAATCACTTTGGCGCCGCGCACGGGGTTGTAGCCTTTGCCTTTTTCAGCGCCGTTGGCTTCAGAGATGGCATCAGTGCCATACAGGGCGTCGTACAGCGAGCCCCAACGCGCGTTGGCCGCGTTCAGTGCGTAGCGCGCATTGAGCACCGGCACCACCAGCTGCGGGCCGGCTTGCAAGGCCAGTTCGGCGTCGACGTTTTTGGTGGTGGCTTTGACTTTGGCGGGCACGGGCACCAGGTAGCCAATTTTTTCCAGGAAGGCGCGGTAGGCCTTCATGTTTTTGATGGGGCCGGGGTGTTGGCTGTGCCAGGCATCCAGCTCGGTTTGCAGGCGGTCACGTTCGGCCAGCAAGGCGATGTTCTTGGGGGCCAGGTCTTGCACGATGGCATCAAAGCCGCGCCAAAAATCTTCGACGCTCACGCCAGTGCCGGGCAGCACTTGGCTGTTGATGAACTGGTGCAGGTTGCTGGCAACTTGCAGACTGTGCACTTGGGTGCGGGGCGTGGCGTGTTGGCTCATGGGTCGTTCTCTCTGGATGAATCAAAGGGGGGGAAATTTTGGATCAAAGACATCGGTGCAAATATCAGTGCGAATCTTAGGGGATGGCGCCAGCCGAATTGCACGCGCAAAGGGTGGGGTTGCCCTGACAAATACGCCGCTAATCAGACACCTCAGTCTTCACGCGTCGGCCAGCAGCAAGCTGCCGTTGCGCAAGCCGCGCCAAGTGCCCAGGGTCAGGCCCAAGATCACCAGCGACGTCAGGGCCAGCATGCCCAGTGCGGGCAGTTGCAACCAAGCCCCCTCAGGGGTGCTGGCCAAGCGCAGGGTCAAGGCACTGAAGGCGGCCAATGGAAAGCTCATGCCCCAAAACGACATGCCAAAAGGCTGGGCGCGCATGGCTTCCAGCTGGGTCAAGGTCAAGACCAGGAAGAACAAAGCCATGCCCCAAACTGCCCACACGGCCAAGGCCGGTGCCTGCATTTGCAGCAAGCTCAAGCCCACGGCAGAAGGTGGGGCCACGCTGATGAACAAGGTGGGGCTGAGCTTGGCTGGCAAGGGCCCGGCTTGGCCCCAACGCACAAACAGCAGGGTTTGCAAAATGGGCCACAGCAACAAGCCAATGCCAAACTGAGCCGCAGCCCAAGACTCAAAACCTAGCGGCACGCCACCCAAAGGGGCCAACACATTGCCCACCACCGGAATGAACAGCGCAGGCGTCAAGGTGGGCCACTGCAAGCCACCTTCGGCTGGTGGTCGCAGCCAACGGCTGATCACCCACACGGTGGCCACAAACTCCAGCACCGAGCCCGCACACCAAAACCAAGCCAAGGCCAGATCGAGCATGGCGTGGGTGTGTTGAAACAAAGCGGCCCCGAGGGCCGCCAACAAAATCACCGACACCGGAAACGTGGCCATGAAGGCATGACGAATGGGGTGTTGCAAGTCTTTGCGCACCGCGTGGGCGTGCAGCTTGAGTCGCCACACACTGGCCAGACACAGCAGGCAAAAAATCAGTGCGGCAAAACCACCTGCCACCAAGGCCAGGCCCAGCGCTGTGTCGCCCAGCAAATCCGAGCCGCGTAGCCAGGCCTGGGCCAAGCCTGTCCAGCCCATCACCAGGGCAAACCATGCAGGGAAAAGATGTTCAAGCGGAGCGCCGATGCGGGCCATCCAAGGGGTGGCGCTGGGGACGGAGGTGTGTTGCATGGCCTGAGTTTAGGTGACGCACCCCCCGTGGATAATTGCCCGATGGACAAACTCAAAGCCTTTGAGTCCTTTGTGTCGGTGGCGCAAAAGGGCAGCCTGACTGCGGCAGCCAATGCCGAGGGCGTTGCACCTGCCATCATCGGACGGCGGCTGGATGGGCTCGAGTCGCATTTGGGCGTCAAGCTCTTGGTGCGCACCACCCGCCGCATCAGCCTGACCCACGAAGGCAGCGCCTTCTTGGAAGACTGCCAGCGCTTGTTGGCCGATGTGGCCAACGCCGAAGCCAGCGTCAGCGCCGGTGGCTTGAAAGCCAGTGGGCACTTGCGCATCACCGCGCCGGCTGGCTTTGGCCGACGCCATGTGGCACCGCTGGTGCCGCAGTTTTGTGCGGCGCACCCGGATGTGACGGTATCGCTCAACCTGAGCGACCGGGTGGTTGACTTGGCCGCCGAAGGCTTTGACTGCGCGGTGCGCGTGGGCGACTTGCCCGACTCGTCGTTGGTCAGCGTGCGCATGGCCGACAACCGCCGCCTGTGCGTGGCCACCCCTGAGTTTTTAAAACGCCACGGCACTCCCCAAACCCCCAACGACCTCATGCGCCTGCGCTGCCTCACACTCTCCAGCGATGCCTCACAAACCAAAGGCTGGGCCTTTCGTGTGCCCACCGCCACAGGCGCGCATGAGGTGATTCACCTGCGTCCCGCCGGGCGCATGGACTGCTCGGACGGGCAGGTCTTGCACGACTGGTGCTTGGGCGGGCATGGCATTGCTTGGCGCAGCACCTGGGAGGTGGCCACGCAAATCAAGAGCGGGCAACTGGTGTCGGTGTTGGACGACTTTGCGGCCGCGCCCAATGGCATTTACGCCGTGTTCTCGCAGCGCAAACACTTGCCCCTGCGCCTGCGTTTGTGGATTGACTTTCTCAAAGACCGCTATGCCCAGCAAGACTACTGGGGGAGTCCGGTATGAGTGAGTCAACCTTGATCAAATCCGTGGTTGTGTGCGCCGACGACTATGCGATCAACGCGCCCACTTCGCAGGGCATTGTGGCCTTGTGTGTGCTGGGGCGTTTGAGCGCCACCAGCGTGATGGTGCATGCGCCGCGCTGGCCCGAAGATGCCGCCGCTTTGCGCGAGATGCGCGCGCAGCTTGATGTGGGCCTGCACCTGGACTGGACCAGCAGCTTTGCGCAGCAAGCAGGCTTTGGCCGCAGCTTGCGCTCGGTGATGTGGCGCTCTTGCTGGGGCGGTTTTCGTGGCCTTGCGGTGCGCGATGAAATTGAGCGTCAGCTCGATGCCTTCGAAGCCCACTGGCAAGCCCCCCCAGACCATGTGGATGGCCATCAACACGTGCAGCAATTTGCTGGTTTGCGTGAGGCCTTGTGTGAGGTGCTGCTGCGCCGCTACGGCACACATCCCACCCGCCCCTGGCTGCGTGTGTCGCGTGTGTCGCAAGTGGGCTTGAAGGCGCAAGTCATCTCCACCATGGGCGCGCGTGCGTTGCAGGCTTGGGCGCAACAACACAATTGGCCCTGCGTGGCACCGCTGTTGGGTGCTTATGGCTTTGATGGCAGCTTGAACGACTACCGCCAGCACATGCAGCGCTGGTTGCTGGATGCCCCAGCGGGCGACCAGCCTGCGCTGATCATGTGCCATCCGGCGGCTTCCGCCCATGCCGAAGACGACATTGGCCCTGCGCGTGCACGCGAGTTTGCGTATCTGGCCAGCCACGACTTTGTGCAAGACCTGCGTGACGCAGGTGTGCGCTTGGTGCGTGGCAGCGGACAACCGACCCACATTTCATGACCTCTGTTGATTCTTCTGTTCCCCCAGATGCGCCTGTGCCCGTACACACGGGGATGCGCCGCTGGGCTTGGTTGCTGCTGCCTGCGCTTTTGCTGGTGCTGGCTGCGTGGCGGCCCTTGGCGTTGCCTGACGAAGGCCGCTATGCCGAAGTGGGCCGTTGGATGCTCGCCAGCGGCGACTGGTTGACCCCGCGCCTGGACGGCGTGCCCTTCTTTCACAAACCGCCGCTGCTGTATTGGTTGGAGGCGGTGGCCATGCAACTGTTGGGCGTCACACCGTGGGCGGCACGCCTGGTGGTGGCCTTGCATGCCTGTTTGATGTGGGGCGTCATGTGTGTCTGTGTGCGCCACTTCGCCGGTGCTGCCACCGCACGCCGCGCGGCATGGATGCTGGGCAGCAGCCTGGCCTTTTTGGTGGGCGGTCAGTATGTGAACCACGACATGGTGGTGGCCACCTGGATGAGCGTGGCCATTTGGTGCTTTGCGCGCGCCATGCTGCACCCCCGTGGCGTGCACGCCCAGTGGGCGCGCGCAGGTTTTGTGGCCTGTGCGTTGGGGGTGTTGAGCAAGGGCCTGATCGGTTTGCTGTTGCCCGGGTTTGTGCTCACCTTGTGGGTGCTGTGGACCTGGCAATGGCGCAAGGTGTGGGCGCTGCCTTGGGTCAGTGGCGTGCTGTTGTTGGTGGCCGTGGCGCTGCCTTGGTTTGTGTTGGCCGCGCGCGAGCATCCCGACATGCTGGCCTACATGTTTGGCAAGCACCAGTTTGGCCGCTACACCGCCACCACGTTCAACAACGCGCGCCCTTGGTGGTTCTATGGCGCGGCCGTGGTGGTGTTGCTGTTTCCTTGGGTGTTCTTTGCCTTGGCGGACGGCTGGCAACGTGTGCGTGCCGCTGTGCAGCAGCGCTGGCCGAGTCAGCCGATGGCTGCGTCACCTGCGGCTTCAGATGCTTCGGTGCCAAGCCCCTGGGTGACGCTGTGCTGGATTTGGGTGTTGGCCATTTTGGGTTTCTTCTCAATCCCCAATTCCAAGCTCATTGGGTATGCCTTGCCTGTCATCCCGCCACTCGCCGTGTTGGCAGCCGTGTGGTGGCAGCAACACCTGGCACCCCGTGCCTGGGGCGGGCGCTTGTTTGCCGGGTTGGTGGGGTTGGCGTTGGTGCTGGCCTTGACGGCCAACATCGTGGCGGGGCGCTACACCTTGCGCCACAGCAGCGCCGACGTGGCCGCTGTGCTGGGCTGTGAGATCGTGGCGGGCGATGTGGTGGCTGTGTTGGACGAGTACCCGTACGACTTGCCGTTTTATGCCCAACTCCAGCAGCCGATCGAAGTGCTGCAAGACTGGGACACCGAACGTCGCACTGCCGGGGACAACTGGCGTCGCGAGCTGTTTGAAGGGGCCGACTTTGACGCCCAAGCCGCGCGCGCCTTGCAGCCACTGAGCCGCTTGGACACCTTGCAACAACAAGCCGGTGCCTGGGTGCTGGCGCCCAATGGGTCAGCCAGTTTGAATCTGCAACATCACAAGGGCTTCGAGCTGGTGCTGGGCGGGCAGGCCTGGTCGCTGTACCGCAGCACGGCGGGGGCTTCAGCTGCGGCGTCGGAACGCCCACAGGCGACTGAGCACAAAGGTTTGGGCCGATGCCAACACCAGCGCCAAGAACAGCGCTAAGAACGACGGCAGCCCCAAGCCGCGCAGCAACACCACAAAGATCACTTCGTTGGCAGCAAACCCTGCCAGTGCAGTGATGGCAAAACGGCGCAAGCTTTGCCACAGCGAGGTGCCCGCGTCTTGAAAACTCAGCCAGCGGTGCCCGGCAAAGCTCACGCCGAACGCCACCACAAACCCCACGGCATTGGCCACCTCGGGCCACAACGATGGCTCGACCAGTGCAAACACGGCCATGTGTGTGAAGGCCGCACCGGCACCCACCACCACAAACCAAAAGCCCGTGCGCAAGCTGCTCATGGCGTGCTCAAACCGCCACTTCTTCGTCGACGGGTAAGTCAGGCGCTGCTGGCGCTTTGGCCGGGGTCAGCGCCAGGCCTGCGCCCCAGCGCTGCTGCACCAAGTACATGGGCCGTTGCTTCACCTCTTCGTAGATGCGGCCCACATACTCTGCCAAGATGCCAATGGACAGCAACTGAATGCCGCTGAAGAACATCAGCCCCACCACCAAGGTGGCATAGCCGGGCACGTTGATGCCCCACCAGAAATACTCGGCCACCACCCAAGCGCCATAACCCATCGCAATGGTGGCGAGCAGCAAGCCCAGCATGGTCAAGGCGCGCAGCGGCGCGATCGAAAACGCCAGCACACCGGTCAGGGCCAGCGCAAACGAGCCCCTCAAACCAAAGCTGCTTTCGCCTGCGGCGCGCGGCAGCGGTTCGTAGTCGATGGCGGTGCTGGCAAAGCCCACCCAGGCATACAAACCCTTCATGAACCGGTTGCGTTCGGGCAGGGCCTTGAGCGCGTCCACCACCTGGCGGTCCATCAACCGAAAGTCGCCAGCGTGGGGCGGAATCTTCACCCGATTGCCCATGTTGATGAGTTGGTAAAACATGCCCGTCAGACCGGCGTGCAGGGCCGACTGGTCGTCGCGCGTGCGGCGAATGGCGTACACCACGTCTGAGCCTTCGCGCCAGCGTTGCAGCATGTCGGCCACCAGCGACACCGGGTGCTGACCGTCGGAGTCCATCAACACCACCACCTCACCGCGCGCGGCGTCAATGCCCGCAGTGAGCGCGGCTTCTTTGCCGAAGTTGCGCGACAGGTTGATGCCCACCACTTCGTGGTGTTGGGCGCACAAGGCCTCGATCACCTGGGCGGTGTTGTCACGGCTGCCGTCGTTGATCAGCACGATCTCTACCTGCGAGCTCAGGGCTTGCAGTGCCGACAGCACGTGCGGCACCAAGGTGCCGAGGTTTTGGCCTTCGTTGTAGGCCGGCATCACGCATGTGAGGGTGGGGGTGTACTGGAAACGGTCAGAGGGGTGGGGGGCTTGGGGCTGGCGCATGGGTACACATCATGCCAAAAAAATAAATGGGGTGGCCCGTAAAATCGCCGCATGCTCCTCGTCAAACAAGAACTGCTGGCCGCTTTGAGCCAAGCCCTCGACGCCTTGTTG
Source organism: Limnohabitans sp. JirII-31 (assembly GCF_002778315.1). Lineage (GTDB taxonomy): Bacteria > Pseudomonadota > Gammaproteobacteria > Burkholderiales > Burkholderiaceae_C > Limnohabitans. The sequence continues at coordinate 125,379 of NZ_NESA01000009.1, forward strand.
CCCGGCTCCGGCAACAAGGCCGCTTTTGAATCGCCCAAAGTGGCGGCCCATGGCGACTTCGCCATCACCGCGGCCATGCAACTGGCCAAACCGCTCAAGCTCAACCCCCGTCAGTTGGGAGATCAACTGCGTGAGGCCTTGTTGGCCGCGCCCGCTTACCAGCAATGGGTGCAAGACATTGAGATTGCCGGCCCTGGCTTCATCAACATCCGCCTCAAGCCCGCCGCCAAGCAGCAGGTGGTGCGTGAGGTCTTGGCGGCCCAAGACTGTTTTGGCTTTCAGTCCGACAACGGCCAGCGCGTGCTGGTGGAATTCGTTTCGGCCAACCCCACCGGTCCCTTGCATGTGGGCCATGGCCGACAAGCGGCCTTGGGAGACGCGATTTGTAATTTGTTCGCCACCCAAGGCTTCAAGGTGTACCGCGAGTTCTATTACAACGACGCAGGTGTGCAAATCAATACCTTGGCCACCAGCACCCAGCTGCGTGCGCAGGGCTTCAAGCCCGGGGACGCGCAGTGGCCCAGCGGCGAGAACGCCCCTGCTTACAACGGTGACTACATTGCCGACATCGCGGCTGACTTTTTGGCCAAGAAGACGGTCAAGTCCGATGACCGCGAATTCACGGGCAGCGGTGATGTGAACGACCTCGAGGGCATGCGCCAATTTGCCGTGGCCTATTTGCGCCACGAGCAAGACCTGGACTTGAAGGCCTTTGAAGTTAAGTTCGACAACTACTACCTGGAAAGCAGCCTCTACACCAGTGGCCGCGTGGACAACGCGGTGCAAAAACTGCAAGCCGCTGGCAAAACCTACGAGCAAGACGGCGCGCTGTGGCTCAAGAGCACCGACTACGGCGACGACAAAGACCGTGTGATGCGCAAGACCGACGGCAGCTACACCTACTTTGTGCCCGATGTGGCCTACCACTTGGCCAAGTGGGAGCGCGGTTTCACCAAGGTGGTCAACATCCAAGGCACCGACCACCACGGCACCATTGCCCGCGTGCGTGCGGGCTTGCAAGCTGCTTCGTCGGTGGATGGCCTGGGCATTCCCGAGGGCTACCCCGACTACGTGTTGCACACCATGGTGCGCGTGATGCGTGGCGGTGAAGAGGTGAAAATTTCCAAGCGCGCTGGCAGCTATGTGACGCTGCGCGACTTGATCGAGTGGACCAGCAAAGACGCTGTGCGGTTCTTCTTGCTCTCGCGCAAGCCCGACACCGAGTACACCTTTGACGTGGACTTGGCCGTGACCAAAAACAACGACAACCCGGTGTACTACGTGCAGTACGCCCACGCGCGCATCTGCTCGGTGCTGCGCACCTGGGCCGACAAAGATGGCGGCGAGGTGGCCAATTTGAAAGACGTGGACTTGTCCGCATTGGACAGCCCGCAAGCCCAAGCCCTGATGTTGCTGCTGGCCAAGTACCCCGACATGCTGAGCGCCGCTGCGCACGACTTTGCGCCGCATGATGTGACCTTCTACCTGCGCGATCTGGCCGCCAGCTACCACAGCTACTACGACGCCGAGCGCATTTTGGTGGACGACGAGGCGGTTAAAAAAGCACGCTTGGCGCTGGTCGCCGCCACCGCGCAGGTGCTGCACAATGGCTTGAAGGTGTTGGGTGTGTCTGCACCCAGCAGCATGTAAATCGGCTGCATGAGTTCGGAGATGACAAACATGAAACAGCAACGCGGCGGAACCCTGGTGGGCTTCATCATCGGTTTGGTGGTGGGCTTGGCCGTGGCCCTGGGGGTGGCGGTGTACGTCACCAAGGTGCCGATTCCGTTCATGAACAAAGGCCAAAACCGCAGCGCCGACCAAGACGCTGCGGAAGAGAAGAAGAACAAAGACTGGGACCCCAACGCCCCGCTGTATGGCAAGAACCCGGCCAAGCCTGCCGACAAAGGCGATGGTGTGGATGCCAAGCCCGAGGCTTCTGTGCCTGCGCCGACATCTGCCCCCAACAAGCCCGATGTTGCCACCAAGGTCGACCCCAAGAGTGCTGACCCGCTGGGTGACTTGGCCAAGGCCAAGACTGCAGATGCCAAGCCCGTTGAAGCAAAGCCCGGCGAGAGAAAAACCGCAGAATTCAAACCCGCCGTGGTGGGTGGGGACCCCTTTATTTACTTTGTGCAAGCGGGCGCATTTCGCACCAACGAGGAAGCTGACGCACAGCGTGCCAAGCTGGGCTTGCTGGGACTCGACGCCAAAGTGAGCGAACGCGACCAGGGCGGGCGCACCGTCTACCGTGTGCGCGTGGGCCCGATGGACACCAAGGCCGACGCCGAGCGTGTGCGCAACAAGCTGGAAGCTGCACATTTGGATTCCGCGATGGTGCGGGTACAACGTTGATTTTTTGATCTGAGGTACGTATGAAACGTCGTGATTTTTCTTTGGCTGCGTTGACCGCGGCTTCTTCTGGCTTGCCGTTTGTGGCCCATGCCCAGGGTAAAAAGCCTGAAGAGGGCATCGAGTACTTGACCTTGGACAAGCGCGTGCCCACCGAGGCAGGCGAAGGCAAGATCGAAGTGATCGAGTTCTTTTGGTACAGCTGCCCCCACTGCAACGCGTTTGAACCGCGCTTTGCATCGTGGCTCAAAGCGGTGCCTAAAGACGTGGTGGTCAAGCGCGTGCCTGTGCGCTTTCGCGACGACTTTGAAGCTCAGCAACGGGCCTTCTATGTGTTTGAAGCCTTGAACATGGTCGATGCCATGCATGGCAAGCTCTTCCATGCCATCCACACCGAGCGTCAAAACCTCACCACCGCAGCGGCACTGTCGGCCTGGGCTGACAAGAACGGCATTCCTGCGGCCAAGTTCACCGAGACCTTCAACAGCTTTGGCGTGGCCACCAAAGCCCGCCGTGCCACGCAGTTGCAAGAAGCCTTCAAAGTACAAGGTGTGCCAGCCTTGGGCATTGCGGGACGCTTCTACACCGATGGCTCCTTGACCGGCACGATGGAGCGTGCGTTGCAGGTCACCGAGTACCTGATCGCTGAAGCACGCCGCAGCCGCTGAACGGCATCAAGGCCGGGTGTTGTGGGTGGTTAGAATCCCACGTTAAATAACAGCAATATTCGTGCCTTGACTTCATTCGCTTCTTTTTCGTTGGTTTTGCTCTTGGCCGTCTTGCCGGCGGCAGCGCACGCGGAAAAAGCCGACAAAGACAAACCGCTCAACATCGAGGCTGACAGCCTGGTGCACGACGAGCTCAAGCAAATCAGCGTTTTCAAAGGCCGTGCGGTCTTGACCAAGGGCACCATGGTCATGCGCGGTGAGCGCATTGAGATTCGTCAGGATGCGGATGGTTACCAATTTGGCCTGATCTTGCCCGAGCCCAACAAGCGCGCTTTTTTCCGTCAAAAGCGTGAAGGCCTGGATGAGTACATGGAAGGCGAAGGCCTGCGCATTGACTACGACGGGCGTGCTGACCAAGTCATCATGAGCGACCAAGCCGAAGTGCGCCGCTACCGTGGCGCTGTGCTGGCCGACCAAATGACGGGCAAGCGCATCGTCTACAACAACCTCACGGACGTGTTCACCATCGACGGCCAAAAGGCCGGTGAGACGGGTAAGTCCACCGGAGGTCGGGTCCGTGCCACCTTGGCGCCGCGCAGCACAACGACGGACAACAAGTGACCGAGACACTTTCCACCACGCCCTCTGCGGATACCTCGGTGAGTTGCCTGGAGGCCTTGCATTTGCAAAAAGCCTACGGCAGCCGCAAGGTGGTGCACGATGTGTCCATCTCCGTGAAAAAAGGCGAAGTGGTGGGCTTGTTGGGCCCCAATGGCGCGGGCAAAACGACCTCGTTTTACATGATCGTGGGCCTGGTGCGGGCCGATGCGGGAAGCATCACCATCGACGGCCAGCCCATCACCCATTTGCCGATTCACAGTCGTTCGCGTTTGGGCTTGAGCTATTTGCCGCAAGAGGCCTCGATTTTTCGCAAGCTCAATGTGCAAGACAACGTGCGCGCGGTGCTGGAGTTGCAACGCGATGACCACGGTGCCCCGCTGACCGAGGGTGAGATCGACCGTCGCCTGACCGCCTTGCTGCAAGAGTTGCGAGTCGAGCATTTGCGCATGTCGCCCTCCGTGGCCTTGTCGGGGGGCGAGCGCCGTCGGGTGGAAATTGCCCGTGCCTTGGCCACTCAGCCGCGTTTTATCTTGCTCGATGAGCCATTTGCCGGCATCGATCCGATTGCCGTGATTGAAATTCAACGCATCATTGGTTTTTTGAAAGCACGTGGCATGGGGGTGTTGATCACCGACCACAACGTGCGCGAGACGCTGGGCATTTGCGACCACGCCTGCATCATCAGCGAAGGCCGTGTGCTGGCCCAAGGCACGCCCACCGAGATTGTCGAGAACGCCGATGTGCGTCGCGTCTATCTTGGCGAACACTTCCGCATGTAGCCATGGCCCTCGCACCTACCCTATGAAGCAAGGCCTCTCCCTACGCGTCTCCCAGCATCTGGCCCTGACGCCGCAGCTGCAGCAGTCGATCCGTCTGTTGCAGCTGTCCACGCTGGAGCTGAGCCAAGAGATTGAGCAGATGCTCGACGAGAACCCGTTTCTCGACAAAGAATTTGAAGAAGCCCCACGCGAAGAATTTGGCGTGGCCCAGGCCGACACGCCCGCACATGCGGACGATGCAGAGCCAGCGCGCGAGATGGCCGCGATGGACAACACCGTGTCTGAAATTTCGGTCGACAACACCGCCAGCGACACCGAACCCAGCGTGGACGGCGTGGCTGAGAGCTGGGAGGGGGACGGCAGCGTGGAGTTCTCCGCCGATGACTCCGAATGGGGCGGCGACGCCCCCGCGCACAACAACACCGGCGGCGACGATGCGGCAGATGCCACCGAGTTGGCCCGCAGTCAAGAATCGTTGACCGCGCATTTGCATCGCCAGGCCTTGTCCTTGCGCCTGAGCGAGACCGACCGCTCGGCCCTGCGTTACCTGATTGAAAACCTCAACGACGATGGCTACCTGGAAGACTCGCTGCGCAGCCTGGCCGAGGGCTTGGCTGCAGACGACGAAGAGCAGTTGGAAGAGTTGGAACATCGCTTTCAAGTGGCCTTGCACTTGCTGCAAAGCCTGGAGCCCGTGGGCGTGGGCGCGCGCGATTTGGCCGAGTGCCTGTGCTTGCAGCTCAGAGCCTTGAAGCCCCAGGGCGAAGAAGCGCAAACCGTGTGCGATGTTGCTCTGCGCATGTGCCAGCAGCCGCTGGAGCTGCTCGCCAAGCGCGACATCAAGCGTTTGATGGTGGCCTTGGGTGACAGCGAGGCGCACATCAAAGCGGCCATTCCGCTGATTGCCCGGCTCGAACCCAAACCGGGCCGACGTTTTGCCGACGTGGAACGCCATGTGGTGGTGCCCGATGTGTTGGTGACGCGCATTGGCAAATCGGTCACGCCCAAGTTTCGCGTCATGCTCAACCCCGATGTGATGCCACGTCTGCGGGTGCACGACATTTATGCCAACGCCTTGAAGGGCGGCAAGGGCGAGGCGCACCAGGGCTTGCAGCAACGCCTGCAAGAGGCGCGCTGGTTCATCAAAAACATCCAGCAGCGCTTTGACACCATCTTGCGGGTGAGCAACGCCATTGCCGAGCGACAGAAAAACTTCTTCATCCACGGCGAACTCGCCATGCGCCCGATGGTGTTGCGCGAAATCGCCGAAGAGCTGGGGCTGCACGAGTCCACCATCAGCCGCGTTACCACCAACAAGTACATGAGCACACCGTTTGGCACCTTTGAGCTGAAATACTTTTTTGGCTCTGGACTCGAAACAGACAGCGGCAACAACGCGTCCAGCACGGCAGTGCGTGCCCTGATCAAACAATTTGTCGCCAGCGAAAACCCCAAAAAACCCTTGTCAGACAACCAGCTGTCTGAGATGCTCAAAGAGCAAGGCATTGAGTGCGCACGTCGCACCGTGGCCAAGTACCGCGAGGCGCTGCGGATTGCGCCGACCACGTTGCGCAAAGCGCTGTAAACACTAGCTCGGCTGACCGGTCAGGCTTGTGCTGGCGGATTGGCTTTGAACGGATCACCATGAATCAACTCCATCTCTTTTTACCGTGCGCCGCAGGCGTTGAAACTTACCTGGCCACCGAGGTGCAACGCATCACCGGCATCGGGGCAGACGACTTGCGTGCTTTTCGCGCCGGCGTGATGGTGCGCGGCTCGTGGCGTGACGCCATGCTGCTCAACCTGCACAGCCGTTTGGCCCAGCGGGTGTTGGTGGAGCTGTCGTACACCCAATACCGCTCGGAACAAGACTTGTACAACGCGGCCTCCAGCGTGGCGTGGGAGCTGTGGTTCACGCCCAAACAGAGCTTCAAGATCGAAATCACCGCGCAGCACAGCCCCCTCAAGAGCCTGAACTTTGCCGCGCTCAAAATCAAAGACGCGGTGGCCGACCGCTTCCGCAACAAAAGCGGTGTCCGCCCCGATGTGGACACCCGTTGGCCCGATTCACGCATCTACGCCCACCTGACCACCGACGAGCTCACCCTCTACATCGACACCTCGGGCGAGCCCTTGTTCAAACGCGGCTGGCGCGCCGACAAAGGCGACGCACCTTTGAAAGAAACCTTGGCCGCAGCCATGTTGGCGGCCAGTGGCTGGAGCCAGGGCGATGGCACACCCGCCAACCCCGACGGCTGGTGCGCGCAGGGCGTGCCTTTGTATGACCCGTGCTGCGGCAGCGGCACCATCGCCATCGAGGCGGCGCAAATTGCGTGCAACATTGCGCCGGGCTCGATGCGTCGCTTTGGTTTTGAAAAGCTGGTACCGTTTCAGCCACACGTCTGGCAAGGCCTGTTGGAAAACGCGCGAGGCCAGCAGTGCGCACCGCGTGCGCCCGTGTTTGGCAGCGACGTGGCGTTTCGCATGGTTGACTTTGCACAGCGCAATGCCGAGCGTGCCGGTGTGGCCCATGCGGTGGAGTTGCGCGGTGGCGATGCGCTGCAACGCATGCCGCCCTCTGACCTGCCCGGCGTGATGTTGGTCAACCCACCGTACGGCGAACGCATTGAGGCGGCGGGTATTGCGGGTGCCGCACGTCGTGCCCGTTATGCGCCGCCCACCGAGTACGTGTCGCCCTATGAAGGTGTGATGGACGACGAAGCGCCCGACGGTGCGCGCCTAGACACCCCCCGCTTTGGCGCGCGTGAGATCACACAAACCGAAGACGGGGGCGATTTTTTCAGCCAGCTTGCCAGCCATTGGAAAAAGAACTACCCCGGTTGGACCGCCTGGATGTTGACCCCCGACCTCAAATTGCCTGGGCGCATGCGCTTCAAAGAATCGCGCCGCGTGCCCATGTGGAACGGCCCCATCGAGTGCCGCATGTTCCGCTTCGATTTGCGCGCCGGCTCCATGCGTACCAAGCCCGTTGAGGGCAGCGAGCCGCCTCAGGCATGAGTACGCAGCTGTCTCACGTGATGCCTCCCGTCACGACGCCTGTGTGTGTGGTGCTCGACACCAACATCGTGCTGGACTTGTGGCTCTACCAAGACCCGGCCACGCCTGCGTTGCAGGCGGCGCTTGGCGACAAAACGGTGCGTTGGCTGGCCACGCAGGTCATGCGCGATGAGTTGGAGCGCGTGTTGGCCTACACCCACATCGTGGCGCGCATGACCGCCAATGACATCACCGCTGAGCACATCTTGAACCGCTTCGACGCGCATGCCCTGCTGATGCCGATTGCGGCCAAGGCGCAGTTTGTCTGCAAAGACCCAGACGACCAAAAGTTCATTGACCTGGCCGCTGCGCACACCGCGCAACTCATCAGCAAAGACAAGGCAGTGCTGACCATGCGCAACCGCATGGCCCGCTTGGGCGTGGCGGTGGCGCGCAGCTTTCCGGCGCTGTTGCCGTAAAGCTTGCGTGGGTCAGTGTTGACGCAGCCAATGCAGCAAGTTGGACAGGGCGTGTTGCAACGTGGCCTCGCGCACAGCGGCACGGTCGCCGTTGAAATGCAGACATTCGGTTTTCACCCAGGCGGTCTCGGCACCCAGCGTGGGGCCGGTGTCGCTGGGCAGCGCCCAAGCAAACCACACGGTGCCCACGGGCTTGTCTTTGGACCCGCCAGTAGGCCCGGCCACACCCGTGACCGCGAGGGACACCTGCGCTTGCGAGTGGCGCAGTGCACCCAAGGCCATGGCCTGCGCCACCTCTGCGCTGACCGCGCCGTGTTGTGCAATCAAGGCGGGGTCCACCCCCAGCATCTCGTACTTGGCTTCGTTGGAGTAACTCACAAAGCCGCGCTCCAGCCATTGGCTAGACCCCGATAAGTCGGTGCAGCGCGCGGCGATCATGCCGCCGGTGCAGCTCTCGGCCGTGGCCAACATCCAGCCGTGCTGCAGCAGCACGTCGGCGAGTTGTTCGACCAGGTGTGATGTGTTGTCGTGTGCCATCAAAACCTCCACAAAGCGATCACCAACAGCGTGCAAAACGCGGCCACCAAGTCGTCAAACAGGATGCCCCATCCACCACGCCAACCAAAGCCTTTGAACAGTTTGTCGGCCCACTTTACAGGGCCGGGTTTGGCCGCATCGAAATACCGAAACAGCACAAAAGCACCGAACTGACCCCAAAAGGTGGTGGGGGTGACCAGCCACAAAATCAGCCAGAAAGCCACCACCTCGTCCCACACAATCGCGCCCGGATCGGCCACGCCCATATGACGTGCGCACACCGTGCAAGCCCACCAACCGACCAGCAAAGAAACCGCGATCAACAAGCCCATTTCTAGTGGCGTCAACCAAATTTGCAAGATCAAAAAGGCTGCCCAGGCCCACAAGGTGCCCACGGTACCTGGTGCCAAACGGCTCAGGCCTGCGCCAAAGCCCAGTGCAATCAGGTGGGCGGGATGATCAAGTAAAAAGCGGCGGTTCAGCATGTGGGGGATGTCGTTTGTAACCACTGAGCCCAGTGGTCAATACAGGCACGAAGTTTAGGCAGTCGGTGGCGGCCTGCGAGCATGAAGGCGCTGACCGTGCTGGGCGTGTCGTTGATTTGGTCGATCAAAACGCTTTGCAGCTTGCCTTGCGCAACCAAAGGGTCTGCCACCAAAGATGGCATGCGTGCAATGCCCAATCCCGCAATCGCCATCGAAGTCATCGTTGCGGCATTGTCTGAACCGAACGGACCATTGGCTCGAAAGGGTGTGCCGCTTTGTGTGGGCCACACGTTCAGGTAGTCGTGTTTGCTGTGCGTGATCAAGTCGTGGTGGCGCAAAGCTTCCACGCTGCGGGGTGTTCCGTTTTTTTTCAAATAGGCCGGGCTGGCGTACAAACGCCGGTGCAATACGCCCAGTCGGCGCATCACCAAGGTGTCGGTTTGTGGCTCTCCCGTGCGTATGGCGATGTCAATGCCCTCGCGTGCCATGTCCACCAGTGCATCGTCTACCCGAAAGTCAAAACGCAGCTCTGGGTAGGTGGCATGGAGTGTTGGCAGGCTGTCGACCATCAAGTGCTGTGCAATCACCGTGCTCATGCTGACCCGCACCAAGCCTGTGACACGCGCCCGTGTGTGGTCGAACTCGGCATCCAAGGCATCCACTTCGTTCAAGATGCGTTGCGCATAGGTTTGCAACACTTCACCCTCGGGCGTGAGCGACAAACCATGCGTGGTGCGCAAGATCAGTTGTGCGTTGTACGAGGCTTCGATGCGCTGCAAACCGCGAGAAATTTGACTCACCGGCACGTTGCGCTCGCGTGCCACCGCCGAGAGCGTCCCCAGTGCCGCCACGCGTGCAAAAAGTCGTAGTTCATCAAAGCTGAGATTGGCCATGGCTGCATGGTAATAGACGCCTCCCGTGATGTGCCGTTGCAGCCGCTGCAACACCTATTTGCACACGGCGGTGTTTCGCGCTTGGCAGCTAAAAAATAAAGTCATCACACCCCAACAACTTTTGGAGATCTCTGATGCGTCACCCACCAGCAGGCTATGAGCCCCTACCCAATGCCGTGTTGATAGAGCAAGCCAAGCAACACGCACGCACCTTGCGCCGCGAAGCGGTACCCGCTTTGTGGGACGGTTTGGATGCCAGGCGCCTCCAGGCTGCGCGGTCTTTGACGCGTTTCTTGCATCGTTTGGCGCGGCACAGCCAGTTGCGCGCCCAAGCGCATCAAGCCCTTCACCCCACCAAAGAAATTTGACATGCCCATATTGACTTTGAAACTCTCGGCCCATGCGCAGCTCAAAGATGCACAGGCCTTGAGCCTCGCCCTGACACAACTCAGTGCCCAAGTGCTGCACAAACGCGCGGACGTGACCTCTGTGGTGTTTGAGCGCATCGCTGCGAACGATTGGTGGGTTGGCGGGGATACGCACGAGCACATACGTGTGCAACTCGACATCCGCATCACGCAAGGGACCAACACCGAGGCAGAAAAAGCGGCGTTCATCACCCAAGCGTTTGCGTTATTGCCCGAGCATTTGGCAGCAGGACAAACAATGCACGCGACCAGCTACATCAGCGTGCAAGAGCTACCCGCAACTGACTGGGGCTATGGCGGCTTGACGCAGCAGCAACGCCGAGTGGCCACTGTGGGGCTTTAAGCGAAGTGGTCGAACGACGCAAAGCGGCGCGTGATGGGCTGGCCTTGGGGGTCGAGCAGCACCAAGCCGTGGGCTTCGGTGATGCGACCAATGCGGGTGACAGGTGTGTCGCTCTCCCATGCGGCGGCGTGCACCATCTCGCGTTGGTTCACCGGGGCGGTGAAGCACAACTCGTAGTCGTCGCCGCCCGCCAAGGCAAACTCCAGGCGCTTGTTCCAGGGCAAGGCCGCCAGCAAGGGCGTGATGCCCGCTGCTTGGCCGTTGCCAAAGCTGGACGCGGTTTGCAGCCAGTGGGTGTCGATCTGTGCGCCCACGCCTGAGCGTTTGAGGATGTGGCCCAGGTCGCCCAGCAGTCCATCGCTGATGTCGATGGCGGCGTTGGCCACGGCGCGCAAGGCCAACCCCAAGGCCACGCGTGGGGTGGGTTGCTCCATGCGCAATCGTGCCTGCTCCAGACCCGCTGCATCCAGCGACTGTGTGCCGCGAAACACCTCAAGCGCCAAGCGCGCATCGCCCACGGTGCCACTGATGTAAATGTCGTCACCCACTTGGGCGTTGTGACGCAGCAGGGCGTCACCGGGGGGCACTTCGCCCATCACGGTGATGCAGATGTTCAAGGGGCCCTGGGTGGTGTCGCCCCCCACCAGCTCACAGCCGTGTGCGTCAGCCAGACGCAACAAGCCGCTGGAGAAACCCGCCAGCCAGGTTTCGTCTACCCGCGGCAACGACAAAGCCAAGGTGAAGGCCATGGGCTCGGCACCGCAGGCGGCCAGATCGCTCAGGTTGACGGCCAGTGCTTTGTGACCCAGACGCGCAGGGTCGACCGTGGACACAAAGTGGCGACCTTCGACCAGCATGTCGCTCGACACGGCGAGTTGCATGCCAGGTGACGGCATCAGCAGTGCGCAGTCGTCGCCCACACCCAACACGGCTTTGTGTGCCGGGCGTTTGAAGTAGCGTTCAATCAGGTCGAATTCACCCATGGGCTCAGTGCATGCGGCGTTGGCTGGGGTCGTCGCTCAATGCGTCGAGCACGAACATGGGAATGTCCACATCAAACTTCTCGCCATCTTCGGCCACGCAGAAGTAGCTGCCGTGCATGGTGCCCGTGGGCGTGCGCAAGTGGCTGCCACTGGTGTACTCAAACGACTCGCCGGGTTTGAGCAGGGGCTGGTGACCCACCACGCCCAAGCCGCGCACTTTTTCATGCACGCCGTTGGCGTCGTTGATGTTCCAAGTGCGCGAGATCAGTTGCGCAGCCATGCTGCCTGTGTTGGTGATCGTGATGGTGTAAGCGAACACAAACACACCGGCTTCGGGGTCGGACTGTTCGGGCAGATATTGCGGATGGACATCCACTTTGAATTGGTAGCTGGGCATGGCGGTGATTTTGGATGAAATAATCCCCCCATGAACAGCACACGCCCCACTTTTCGCATTGCCCCCTCCATCTTGTCGGCCGACTTTGCGCGGCTGGGCGAAGAAGTGAAGAACGTCATCGCCGCAGGAGCCGACTGGATTCACTTTGATGTGATGGACAACCACTACGTGCCCAACCTGACGTTTGGGCCCATGATTTGCCAAGCCTTGAAGCCGCATGCCAAAACCGCTGCCGGTGTGGCGGTGCCGATCGATGTGCACCTGATGATTTCACCGGTCGATGCACTGGCCGCGTCCTTTGCTGACGCAGGGGCCGATTTGATCAGTTTTCACCCCGATGCCAGCGCGCACGTGCACCGCAGTGTGCAGGCCATCAAGAGCCGTGGCGTGAAGGCCGGTTTGGTGTTCAACCCTGCCGAACCTCTGGACGTGCTGGAGTGGACGATCGATGAGATTGATTTGATTCTGATCATGAGCGTCAACCCGGGCTTTGGTGGCCAGAGCTTCATCGACTCGGCTTTGCGCAAGGTCGAACAAGCGCGCAAGCTGATCGATGCCAGTGGCCGTGACATTCGTCTAGAAGTCGATGGTGGCATCAAGGCCGACAACATCCGCCGCGTGGCCGATGCGGGCGCCGACACCTTTGTGGCGGGCAGTGCGATTTTTGGCAAGCCTGACTACAAGCAGGTGATAGACGACATGCGTGTGGCGTTGGGGTGATGCGCGTGTCTGCGCCGGGCTTGCACGCCGCCATCGTCGACCTCGACGGCACGATGGTCGACACCCTGGGCGACTTTGAGCATGCGCTCAACCGCTGTTTGGCCGATCTCGATTTGCCGCCTGTCACGCGTGCGCTGGTCGAGCGCACGGTGGGCAAAGGGTCGGAGCATTTGATTCGTTCTGTACTGGCGCACCAACTCGCTTTGCCCGAGGTCACGGGGCTTTCCAATGTGTGCGCTGGACGCAGTGTGGACGTGTTGTACGAACCTGCGTGGCTGCGTTACCAGCACCATTACCAACGCATCAATGGTCAATACGCCGAGGTGTACCCAGGCGTGGTGCAAGGTTTGCAGAAGATGCAAGACGCAGGGTGGGCCTTGGCCTGCTTGACCAACAAGCCCTTGGCATTTGCCCAAAACCTGTTGGCAGTCAAAGGCTTGGACGGGTTTTTCACGCAGGTGTTTGGTGGCGACAGCTTTGCTGCCAAGAAGCCCGACCCCTTACCCCTGCTCAAAACCTGTGAGGCATTGGGCAGCGCACCTGAGCGCACCTTGATGGTGGGGGACTCCAGCAACGATGCCCAGGCTGCACGTGCGGCGGGGTGTCCGGTGGTGCTGGTGCGCTATGGCTACAACCATGGCCAGCCGGTGGAGACGGTAGACGCAGATGGCTACCTGGACCAGATGGCCCAGGTGGGCGATTGGCTGGCGCGCACCCAAGCGGTGTGACGCACCGTGGGCGTCTTTGGCCTTTGTTAAACTGAGCCGCATGTTCATTCACCGCAGCACTGTCACAGGTTGTCACGACCGGGGAGCCTGGCCCTGGCGTACGCCGAGTTCTGCGCGCATCTAATTCGCACGCCTTGCGCCGTGCGTCGCGCTTCTCGGCAGTTTTGCCAGCAAGCACTTTTTGAATGAACGGCCCCACCTCTGCGGGGCTGAGCTGTGGAGGCTCAAGCTGTGATCACTGAAAACGAATTCAACCAATTGGCCCAGCAGGGCTACAACCGTATTCCGCTGATGGCGCAAGCGTTTGCGGATCTTGAAACACCTTTGTCGCTGTACCTCAAGCTGGCCCATGTGCAGCAGCAGGGTGAGCGCAGCTTTTTGCTGGAGTCAGTGGTGGGGGGCGAGCGCTTTGGGCGCTTTAGCTTCATTGGCTTGCCGGCACGTACCTTGTTGCGTGCCAGTGGCTTTGGCGCTGAGGCCAAGACCGAGGTGGTCACCGATGGCGTGGTGGTGGAAACCGACCACGGCAACCCGCTCGACTTTGTGTCGGCCTACCAGCAGCGTTTCAAGGTGGCTTTGCTTGAGGGCTTGCCGCGCTTTTGCGGCGGTTTGGCAGGTTACTTTGGCTACGACACGGTGCGCCACATCGAAAAGAAGCTGGCCCAATCGTGCCCGCCGGATGATTTGGGCATGCCCGACATCTTGCTGCTGCAAACCGAAGAGCTGGCGGTCATCGACAACTTGTCGGGCAAGCTCTCGCTGATTGTGTATGCCGACCCGGCGCAGCCGGGTGCCTATGCCCAGGCCCAAGCGCGCTTGGCTGAGTTAAAGCAACGCTTGAAAGCGCCTGCTGTTGCACCGTCGATCGCTCCGTGCGACAGCCATCCGGCGCAGCGCAGTTTTGCCAAAGACGATTACTTGGCTGCCGTGGTGCGCGCCAAAGAGCTGATTGCAGCGGGCGATTTCATGCAGGTGCAGGTGGGGCAGCGCATTCACAAACAGTTCACCGCCAGCCCGCTGTCGCTGTACCGTGCTTTGCGTTCACTCAACCCTAGCCCCTACATGTATTACTACAACCTGGGCGATGCCTATGTGGTGGGCGCGTCGCCTGAGATTTTGGTGCGCCAAGAGTCCACCCCCGAAGGGCAAAAAATCACCATTCGCCCCTTGGCAGGCACCCGTCCTCGTGGCGCCACGCCTGAGGCCGACAAGGCGGCTGAGGTCGAGTTGATCAACGACCCGAAAGAGCGTGCCGAGCACGTGATGTTGATCGACCTCGCACGCAATGACATTGGCCGTATTGCCAAGGTGGGCAGTGTGAAGGTGACCGAAGCCTTTGTGGTGGAGCGCTACAGCCACGTGATGCACATCGTGAGCAATGTGGAGGGCTTGTTGAGTGAGGGGCCGGATGGCAAACCCTTGACCAGCATGGACGTGTTGCGCGCGACCTTCCCAGCAGGCACGTTGACGGGTGCGCCCAAAGTGCATGCGATGGAGTTGATCGACCAGTTGGAGCCTGTCAAACGCGGGCTCTACGGTGGTGCTTGCGGTTACTTGAGCTTTGCCGGGGACATGGATGTGGCGATTGCCATTCGCACGGGCATTGTGAAAAACGACACCTTGTATGTGCAAGCTGCTGCGGGTGTGGTGGCCGATTCGGTGCCCGAGTTGGAGTGGCGAGAGACCGAACACAAAGCGCGCGCCTTGTTGCGCGCCAGTGAGTTGGTGGAAGAAGGCTTGGAGTGATCACCATGAAAAAAATCAAACTTCTCATGGTGGACAACTACGACAGCTTCACCTTCAACATCGTTCAATATTTTGGTGAGTTGGGTGCTGACGTGGAGGTGTTTCGCAACGACGACATCACACTCGAAGGCATTGCGGCACGCCAGCCTGATCGCTTGGTGATTTCACCGGGCCCATGCTCACCCGCTGAGGCAGGAATTTCGGTAGCGGCCATTCAACACTTTGCCGGCAAGCTGCCCATTTTGGGCGTGTGCTTGGGACATCAAAGCATTGGTGCGGCCTTTGGCGGCAAGATCGTGCGCGCGCAGACCTTGATGCACGGCAAGACCAGTGTCATCACCACCACACAAGAGGGTGTGTTTGATGGTTTGCCTGCGCAATTCACGGTCAACCGTTACCACTCGCTGGCCATTGAGCGCGCCTCGTGCCCGCCTTGCTTGAAAGTCACGGCGTGGACCGACGATGGTGAAATCATGGGCGTGCGCCACACCGAGTTGGACATCCAAGGGGTGCAGTTTCACCCCGAGTCCATCCTCACCGAACATGGTCATGCCATGTTGAAAAACTTTCTGTAAGGAGTCGCGATGACCACCGTTATTCATCCCATCACGCCGCAAGAGGCGTTGCAGCGCGTGATCGAGCACCGCGAAATTTTTCACGACGAGATGCTGCACATCATGCGGCTCATCATGGGTGGCGAGATGTCACCCGTGATGATGGCCGCGTTTGTGAGCGCCCTGCGCGTGAAGAAGGAAACCATTGGCGAAATCACGGCGGCGGCGCAGGTGATGCGCGAGTTCTCTACCAAAGTGGAGGTGGCCGATACGCAGCACCTGGTAGACATTGTGGGCACCGGCGGCGATGGCTCGCACACCTTCAATATTTCGACGTGCTCTATGTTCGTGGCTGCCGCAGCCGGTGCCAAGGTCAGCAAGCACGGCGGACGCAGTGTGAGCAGCAAGAGCGGCAGTGCCGATGTGCTGGAGAGCTTGGGGGTGAACATCAACCTCAAGCCGTTGCAAATTGCACAGTGCTTGGCACAAGTGGGCATCGGTTTCATGTTTGCACCGAACCACCATCCAGCGATGAAGAACGTGGCGCCCGTGCGCAAAGAGTTGGGCGTGCGCACGATCTTCAACATCTTGGGGCCGCTGACCAATCCGGCAGGCGCCCCCAATATCTTGATGGGTGTGTTCCATCCCGATCTGGTGGGTATCCAAGTGCGCGCGTTGGAGCGTTTGGGCGCCGAGCATGCCTTGGTGGTGTATGGCCGCGACGGTTTGGATG
Source organism: Limnohabitans sp. JirII-31 (assembly GCF_002778315.1). Lineage (GTDB taxonomy): Bacteria > Pseudomonadota > Gammaproteobacteria > Burkholderiales > Burkholderiaceae_C > Limnohabitans. The sequence continues at coordinate 141,822 of NZ_NESA01000009.1, forward strand.
AGGTGTCTTTGGGGGCTGCCACTTTGGTGGGCGAGCTCAAGAACGGCCACATCCATGAATACGAAATTCACCCGGAAGACTTTGGTTTTGCCATGAGCAGCACCCGGGCCTTGCGTGTGGACACGCCTGAGCAATCGCGTGCGTTGTTGTTGTCGGTGCTGGACAACCAAGCTGGGCCTGCGCGTGACATTGTGGTGCTCAACAGCGCCGTGGCTTTGTATGCGGCCAATGTGGTCGACAGCATCGAAGTTGGTATTGCACGCGCCAACGACGCGTTGAATTCTGGCGCTGCCAAGGCCAAGCTCGACCAGCTGGTGACAGCCGTGCATCAATTGGCTGCGGCCTGAAGAAAGAAAAAAGATGTCTGACATTCTGAACAAAATCGTCGAGGTCAAGCGCCAAGAAGTTGCGGCGGGCTTGAAGCGCAAGTCGTTCGAGGCCATGCGTGCCGATGCCGAAAGCCGTGTGCTCACCCGTGATTTTGTGGGTGCTTTACGTGCCAAGATCACAGCAGGTTTGCCTGCGGTGATTGCCGAGATCAAAAAGGCCAGCCCTTCCAAAGGCGTGTTGCGTGAAGATTTCATTGCCGCCGACATCGCGCAAAGTTATGCCGAGCACGGCGCTGCCTGCTTGTCGGTGTTGACCGACCAGCAGTTTTTTCAGGGTAGTGTGGATTATTTGAAGCAAGCCCGTGCATCGTGTGATTTACCGGTGTTGCGCAAAGATTTCATGATCGATTCCTACCAGGTGTACGAAGCACGGGTGATGGGGGCCGACTGCATTTTGCTGATTGCTGCGTGTTTGGACGACGGGCAAATGGCCGAGTTGGAAGCCATTGCCCGCAGCCTGGACATGGCGGTGTTGGTCGAGGTGCATGATGCCCCAGAGCTGCAACGCGCCTTGAAGCTCAAGACGCCGTTGATTGGCATCAACAACCGTAATTTGCGTACCTTTGAGGTCACGCTCGACACCACCTTGTCGCTCATGAAGGATGTGCCTGCGGACCGTTTGCTGGTGACCGAGAGCGGCATCTTGCAGCGTAGCGATGTGCAAACCATGCGCGCGGCGCATGTGAATGCATTTTTGGTTGGCGAGGCCTTCATTCGCGCGGCCGATCCCGGAAAGGCCCTGGCCGAGTTGTTTGCGGCCTGATCTAGGTTGACGCTGTGGCTGATTTGTTCTCTGACGCATCACCGCCTGACGCGCCTTGTTTGACCGCATGGGCGCCGCAGGATTGGACGGTTCATCCTGATTGGCAGCCGGTGTTGCAGAGTTTTTGGCGTAGCCCTGAGGGCTTGGGCTTGGCAGACTTTGTCCGTGGGCGACTTGCGTCTGGCGCTGTGGTCTATCCCGCGCATCCTTTGTGGGCTTTGTTGCTCACCCCTTTGTCGCAGGTGCGGGTGGTCATCTTGGGGCAAGACCCTTATCACGGGCCTTATCAGGCGCAAGGTTTGTCGTTTTCGGTCGCGTCTGGCGTCAAGCCACCGCCGTCATTGCGCAACATCTTCAAAGAGTTGCAGCGTGATGTGAATCAACCCATGCCTGCCAGCGGCTCGTTGGAGGCGTGGGCGCGGCGAGGCGTGTTGCTGCTCAACACCAGCTTGACGGTAGAAGATGGATTGCCCGCCAGTCATGCCAAACGTGGCTGGGAGGCGTTGACCGATGCCTTGTTGGCAGAGGTGGCGCGCACAGTGCCTGCTTGTGTGTATTTGTTGTGGGGCGCTCACGCGCAGGCCAAGGCCGATATGTTGGTGCAGCAAACACGTCAGGTTGCTCCGAGTTTTTTGGGGCTGAGCGATGCTGTCGCCCCGTCGCGTGAGGCCTTGGTGCTCAAAGCCAACCACCCGTCGCCACTGTCTGCCTTGCGCCCGCCTCAGCCCTTCATAGGGTGTGGGCATTTTTCGCAGGCACAGACCTGGTTGGCGGCGCGTGGGCAGGCGCTGGACTGGTCGTTGTGAGTAAATTGATAGGGCTGGGTCGTTAAATGCCCAAAACTCTGCTATAGTTTGCGGTTCGCCGGAGGGGTGCCCGAGTGGCTAAAGGGGGCAGACTGTAAATCTGTTGGCTTACGCCTACACTGGTTCGAATCCAGTCTCCTCCACCAGCGAAACCAACAAGTGTTGCCCAGGTAGGCCTGCAACTGTGACGGTCAGATTTTCTGATTCTGATGCGGGAGTAGTTCAATGGTAGAACCCTAGCCTTCCAAGCTAATGACGCGGGTTCGATTCCCGTCTCCCGCTCCACCTGTTTGTTTCAATGGATTGATTTGGCGGTCAAAAATTGCCCTTGTGGCTCAGTGGTAGAGCACTCCCTTGGTAAGGGAGAGGTCGCGGGTCCGATTCCCGCCAAGGGCACCAGAATTTTTGTGATTGAGTTATTTTTTTCGGAGTCGAGAAATGGCAAAAGGAAAATTTGAACGTACCAAGCCGCACGTCAACGTGGGCACGATTGGCCACGTGGACCACGGCAAGACGACGCTGACGGCGGCGATCACGACCATTTTGTCGACCAAGTTTGGCG